>NZ_WOCA01000010.1 GCF_009728145.1 Ornithinibacillus caprae
ACAGGGAATATAAATCAGACCCCAAATTGTGTGCAAGTTGCCCATTATTAGACCAATGTACAAGATCGAAGAACCATCAAAAAGTAATAACTCGGCATCTTTGGGAAGAATTCAAGGAAAAAGTTAGATTGAATAGGTTATCACAATCTGGAAAAATGCTTTATAAATATAGAAAAGAAAAAGTTGAGCGGAGCTTCGCAGATTCGAAAGAACTGCATGGGCTTCGCTACTGCAGGTTAAGGGGATTGCACAATGCGAGTGAGCAAGTACTACTCACAGCAGCGTGCCAGAACATGAAGAAGATTGCCACACACCTAGCAAAGCTAGGCTAGGTGTGTGGGAGTTTATTTTCATTAAAAATTTCTTACTTAATGAAATAGTTATGACAGAATTAAAAAAGCTTGTAGAGAAAAAACACCTACTTTCTCTACAAGCTGAATCAAGCAAAATATTGCTTGATTTTTTCTATTAATTAACAACTAGCTTTACTGATGCCAGTTAATTATTAAAATTAATACTTACTAAAGATATTTATTTTAATATTGTCTACGATTAAACTTATCATTTAAAACTCCTACGAGAGATGCCGATATAATAATTAAACCACTTAAAATCGTAGCAAACCGAATATTTATGTGATCTATCATAAATCCAAATATATAGTAACCGATTGGTAAAAACAAAAGACCACCAAACATTTGCAGACTTGTAACACGACCGAGATATTCTTCTTCAATTAATTCTTGAACGGTACTATCCCATATAATTACAAATGATGTAATGGAAAATCCTATACCAAACATGATTATTAAAGATATTAGAAAATACTTAGAAAATGACAAAAACAATATTAATAGCCCCAAACTAAACATAAATATATAGTATTTTTTGAAGCTCTTGGAAACTTCTGATTGTCTACTAATTAACCATGCTCCTAAAAATGCCCCTAAAGCCATGCTACTCAAAAACCAACCAAAACTTTCAATTCCTTTGAAGTATTCATTTGCATAGATTGGGAGGATGATAACATCAAATGAAGCAATACCTATGTTAACTATGGAACCAATCAAGATACTTAAACCTAACCACTTATGTTTAAATAGAACCTGAAATCCTTCCTTAAATTGTAGGAACATTGATTTTTTAGACTCTAATTGCGGTTTTTTTTCTAAAAAAATAAATGCAAAGGCAAAGGCGGCAAGCAAAAATGATAAACCATTTATTCCAAAGGTTATAAATATGCCAAAAGTCGCAACTAAATAGGCGGCTAGAACTGGCCCCGCCATTTCCAAAACTTGTTGTGCCATCGATCTATAGGAATTCGCTTTAACCAGATGTTGTCTATCAACAATACTTGGCAATATCGCTTTTAATGTTGGTCGATATAAAGTATTCAATGCTCCCAAGAAAAAGGTAAGTAAGTAAATATGCCAAATAAGTATATTGCCGCTTATTATTAGATAGGTAATAAGTAAAAGGGCAATACCTCTCATTATATTAATGACTACAATCAGAAATTTTTTAGGGAGTTGATCTACGAGCATGCCGCCAAAAAGAAGAATAAAGAGTTGAGGTATAATAAACATACTTTGAGTTGCACTGATGTCACTTGCTTGACCATCCAGGTAGATGATTAGAAAAGGCAGGGAGGTTGAAAATAAAGCAATCCCTATAAATGATATTATTTGTCCACTAAATAACATAATGAAGTTTTTATTTCTCCACATTTTTAACCCCTCCAGATATTATTCTAATTACAAATATACATATTTCTATAATTATGTGCAAAATTTTTTCTTCTTTCAAAATATTTAATAAAAAGAGTTGACTTAATAATTTAACTATTATATATTCTAACATGAGGTAAATAAGTAAAAAATTAGGAGGTGATTTATAAAAGTACTAATATAATTAATAAAGATCACTCGGTAACGTTTGGAAAAGTCTAAGTCTAAAAATTGAAGAAGGGAATGGTATTAATGCTAAATACTAAGTTGGATTTATCAAAGGGTAAAGTTGAAGTATTTGCAACTAATTTACAGACACCTTCGCATATGGAATGGACAAAAGGCGGTAGATTATTAGTTTCCGAAACTAGTGCAGGAAGAGTAAGTGATGTTACCAATGGCGGAAAAATTACAGAGGACAATATTGTTTTTGATGGTTTAAATGGGCCTTCAAGTATTGCTCCTTTAGAGGATGGAAGAATATACGTTTGTGAAACCTTTGCAAATAGAGTAACGAATATAGGTAAGGATAGCGATAATGAAGAGTTGAATTTTGATAATTTCAACCGCCCTTACAGTATAGTTGTAAAGGATGGCAACTTAGAAGTTGTTGAAAGAGAATCAAACTTTTCAAATAGAGTAGTTAAAGTCAACATGGAAAATGGCGATATTTCTAAAAAAATAACTCATATCCCAGCTTTACCATTACCTGGTTTAGAAGGATTGCTACCTACAAAACAATTTAATGACAATTTTAGAGAGAACTGGTTCCTGTATTCTGGTTGCTCTGGTTGGAAAACCACTATGCTAGATAGGGAAGGTAAGATTCATTCTCTTTCTAGTAGCTCTGTTATGGGGACTATCGTTTATGACCCAGATATACCAGCTCCATTCTTAGACCTAGTTGATATGGTCGAGCCAATTGCTACTGGTTTAGATTTAATGGGTGGGATGATTCAAAATAAAGATAACCTTATGTTATATGTTACGCAGCCAAGAAAAGGGACTGTAATGGAAATCAATCCATTCGAGAGTAAAGATTATAGATTTACTCCACCAATTGTACAGGGATTGAATTTTCCAACATGTATTAGGTTTAGTCCTGATTATAAAGAAGCCTACGTTTGTAGTTCACCAACAGGTTCTATTTGGAGATTTTATGATTTTGCTTGAAAGTAGATTATAATACTTTTTTATAAAAATAACCTAAGTTCTATATAGAGTTTAGGTTATTTTTTCATTATTCCGTTATTAAGTAAAAATAGATTTGAAGAAATACCTTGCCGTTCGGTGATTTACTTATTCAGAAATCATTTAGATACCGCCAATCCGTGGCATTCTCTCATTTATTCTTCGTCTATTATCCATGACATTCTGTATTATTAAATGTTTTTTGCATGTAATCTAAATTATACAGAAGGATATTCTCCTCATATATCTCTGTCTCTCTAGTCCGCTTGGTTTAATATATATTTTTCCATTTTTAAGATAGTACGGACTTTTAAATGAAAAGAAGTAAGGATTACTGACATTTATTGTCACATCGATTTAAGATAGATAATAAATTCAATCTATGTTTCAAATTAAAAACTTGTCCTTTCAACGTTGACATCGGTGTATTATTTAGTAATTATTATAAGTACACACACAAACGAATTTACACACTTTTTATATAAGACACACACAAAGTAACATTTTAGAAGGTTTTATGTCCGTTTACACACTGAACGGAGGACATAATTACCATTTTAGGGTTAGTAATAATCATTTCTTCCTGTGGAACATAAAAATACTGAATCCATATACCGTCAAGATATTCATTACCCTTTTCTAGAATAATATTAATATCCTTGTCAGTATGAACCACCTCATCATTTTCTGTTGGTGTATCTAATTCAATATCATAGTGTGCATGATCCCCGTGTATATGAGTTACAAATACACGAATCATTTTCCCGTCTGCTTCATCTGTTTCCAGCATCTTTTTCAATACTTTAGCAGCATTTCTATTTATTTTGCATTTCATCTATCTAATCTCCTATCCAAGTGAATTCCTTCTTATTGTTCCACTTTTGAAAACAAAAAACAATTAATAATCCTTGGGAGATTCTTTTAACAACCGCAAGCGAAAGGCATTCATTGCAGTTTCACCTAATTGATCCATCAGATTATAATTTGCATATGCTCCGACAATTGCACCAAAGCCAGGTACTAATTGTAGCATTTTAACCAGATCGATGTAATCGCGATATTCTTGTTGAAAAACATGCCAATCCATGTCGACAAGCTTTTCCTTCTGTTCTTCCCAATTGTCGATAATAAAAAACGTCTCTCGCCTTTTTTCGTCATTGGAAAAAGCAAGTTGAAAGATATGTAGAATAAACAAACGCTCTTCATATTTATCTGTGTCGAATCCATAAACATTAGCTGCATCAAACAAAAATTTCATCTTAATTGAAAGCAGCAACGGAAAATCTGCTAGCCCAAGAAAGATTCCACCGGCACCGGTACCTGCTCCTTCTACGGTTGCCGTTTTGCGATAAGCTGACAACTTCTCCTTAACAAGTTCGTCCCGTTCATATAAACTCAATCCTGTTTGTCGCTTTTTAGTAGTTATATTTGATCCAACCAACGTAGCCTTCACCATATTTTTAATAGCTTCTGTAATTACTTGATGGGCCTTCTCTGGAATCATACTATTTATTTTATTCTGCGCTTTTTTCGAAAGACGATTGACCAAACCTGCACGTTTAAGAATTTTCACACGCCAAGCTTGTATATCTTCATATATACGCGATTCATACTCATTCATTGAATTCACCCTTATTATCGATATCGATCTTTATACACATTATCATACCTTTCCTCTTTACAATGTTCCATTAATTTATCCATACATATAACACGTGGTAAAACCCCCACTTCAAACCTACAAGGGGATCCTATGTAGTAAAGTGGGGATGATGAAACTGCTACTGATTGAAGATTACTTTATGTTAACTGCTGTTGGGCAAATTCACGGTATAGTTCATGAGTTTCAATTAATTCCTGATGGGTCCCGTTTCCTGTTACTCTTCCCTTATCGATAAAAATAATTTTATCCGCATCAACAATGGTGGATAATCGATGCGCTATAACAAATGTGGTCCTTCCCTCCATTAGTCTTGTCAAAGCTTGCTGGACAATACCCTCTGATTGACTATCCAAACTAGCTGTCGCTTCATCCATCATGAGAATTTTAGGATCTCGTAAAAAGGCACGAGCGATATTAATCCGTTGGCGTTGCCCACCTGAAAGCTTTACACCTCGCTCCCCAACCTCTGTATCTAATCCTTTATCAAACGATCGAATAAACTCATCCGCATAGGCCATCTTTGTTACTTCCCATAATCTTTGATCTGGAATCAAATCTACATTTGGTAATCCATATGTTAGGTTTTCACGAATGGTTCCAGCCATCATTGCACTTTCCTGAGAGACATATCCGATTTGACTTCGCCATGACTTTAAAGACAGCTTTTGAATAGGAGTGTTACCTACTCTTATTTCACCACGATCTGGTTCATAATATCGTTCTAGCAGGGAGAATAACGTCGTTTTTCCTCCCCCACTTGGTCCAGCAAATGCGATCATTTCACCGGGATTAGCAGTAAACGTTACGTCTTTTAGGACCGACTCTCCCTCTTCATAGGAGAAAGAAACATTGGAAACATGAACAGGTTCATTGGTTATATTTTTTTCGATTCCATCCTGTCCCATTTCCCCAGGTACCTCTAAAATACGAATAATTCGCTCTGTAGCACCTTTAGCTTTTTGTAATTCTGTGAAAAACATAGCAAACGATGTAATGGGGTAAATAATTTGGAAAAGATAGAGCAAAAACGCAACTAGGGACCCTGTTGACATCGTTCCTTCTGCAACCCGGATTCCACCATAGCCAATAATAACCACAATAACAAACATGACTACGGTGTACATAAATGGACCGATAAGCGCAAAAATCCGAGCTTCTTTTAATCCATAATCATATAACTTCCCAATTCCAGTAGTTCCTTTTTTCTCTTCTACATGTTCAGCTGTCGAAGATTTCATTAACCTAATTTCACTTAATGTTTGTTGAATATTACCCGTAAAAGTTGCGGTTTCATCCTGTAACCCTTTTGACACCTTCGCCATGCGGCTGCCCAGTGGAATCATGATCATGAACGTAACGGGTACAGCTAGTAACATTAATAACGTCATCTTCCAATCCATAATGAGCAAAATTACGATCGCTCCGACAATCGTAATCAGCCCAGTAATGAATTGAGGAAAATGTTGTGAGATTAAGTTTTTTACGATTCCCGTATCATTAACAACACGGCTCACAGATTCACCACTCGGTTGTTTATCAAAATAACTAACCGGTAGACGGATCAGTTTTAACCACATCATCTCACGCAATCTAGCTACAATCTTCTGGCCGACAGCTGATAATAAATACGTAGATACCCCATCTACTACGGCCTGTAAAATAAAGACAACTAGAATGATAATGATTAGGGTTGTACTCAATGCTTCAACGGAGAATCCATCCACTAGTTCTCTCGTAAGTAGTGGAATGGAAAGTCCGACAAGCATTGTAATAATACTACCTATTGATCCTATCGTAAGTGCCAATTTAGGTATGTTGGTAGATAAAATTAAAGATATAAAAGGTTTCATGCCATTATCTTGTTTTTTCATATGAATTCTCCTGTCTCTAACAAAGCTTTACTTCAAATCAAGAAAAGCACCAGTATAGGATTCTCTTATTGCAGCAACATGTTCTGGTGTCCCTTCGGCAATAATTTTTCCTCCTTCTTCTCCACCATTGGGACCCATATCAATCACCCAATCCGAATCTCGAATAATATCACTATTATGTTCGACCACGATGACTGTATTTCCTGCATCTACCAATTTATTTAATAATAACAACAGATTTTTCACATCACTCAGATGCAAGCCTGTTGACGGTTCATCCAAAACATATAAGGTATGTCCTGCGTTAGATTTATTTAGCTCCTTGGCTAATTTTAGTCGCTGCCCCTCTCCACCAGATAAGGTTGTAAGTGATTGACCCCATTTTAAATAACCAAGTCCAACTTCACATAATAAATGAATGATGGTTGACATTTTCTTTTGATCTTGAAACAACGGCAAGCTATCTTCAATACTCATATGAAGAATATCGGAAATGGAATAACCCTGCATTTTCACAGCCAAAATTTCTTCCTTAAATCGTTTTCCTTTACAAGTAGGGCACCTTACTTCTAAGTCCGGTAAAAAGTACATATCTACTGCAACAGTCCCAAGACCTTCACATTTTTCACATCTTCCACCAGTTGTGTTAAAAGAGAAGTTTTTAGCGGTTAGCTTTTGCTGTTTCGCCTCAGGCAATTTAGCAAATAAATTTCTAATTAAAGTGAAAGCATCCGTATAAGTAGCTACATTGGAACGCCTCATCCGACTTAACGGAGACTGATCAACCGTTATTTTTTCCTTAATTTCCTCTAATCCAGTCAGTTGCTCGTATCCTTTTACAGGATTCCCTGCTATCCCTTCTGCAAGTATGTCGTACACTAGGGTAGATTTTCCTGACCCCGATACACCTGTTACCGTTATAAAGGAACCTAATGGGAAGGATACTGTAACATTTTTTAAATTATGCTTTGTTGCCTGGTGAATAGTTACAAATTGTCCATTACCTTCTCGACGAGGTTTTGGTTGGAAGTAGTTTTCTTTTAGAAAAGCTCCAGTAACTGATTCTGCTTGTTCTACTAATTGATGTAATGTTCCTTCTCCTACAATACTTCCACCTAATTGACCTGCACCCGGTCCCATGTCTATAATATGATCTGCTTCTTCCATCACATGGATATTATGTTCAATAACTAAAACTGTATTGCCTAAATCACGTAACTGCTTCAACACATTGATTAAACCTTTCGTGTCTTTCGGGTGTAGTCCAGCAGTAGGCTCATCAAGTATATAGAGTACACCTGTTAAGCCTGAACCTAGAATAGAGGCTAAGCGTAAACGTTGTGACTCTCCTCCAGACAAAGAAATAGCTTGTCTATCCATTGATAGATAACCTAACCCCACATTAACTACTCTTGTAACTTTATTTATTAAATCATGAAGGATTGTTTCCATAAGTGAATCTTCATCTTGAGCATGTTTTTCTTGTAAAACCTTCAGCCAGTCAAGAAATTCCGTTAAAGAAGATCGAGTGATGTCCGTAATCCGAGCCCCTCCTACTTTAACAAGCCTACTTTCCTCTTTTAAACGTTCCCCGTAGCATACGTTACATGGCTGTTTATAAAAGTATACCGCTTCACTAGTATCTCCAGCTTTTTTTTTGTACCTTCTCCACATCCCTGTAAGTACACCTTCAAACTTCCCATCACTAACCTTTTTAGGTGGCTTCTTATCTGGGAAATGCTTCATAAAATGGTCACTTTCAACGCCATAATACAACAGATCGCAAAGAACATCATCATAATCCTTTAACGGAAGATCAGCATTAAAATGAAGCCCATAAAAGGAAGCAGCAGCTTCTAATGTGCTTATTTGATAGGCTGCATATGAATCGTACCAAATGCGAACTGCTCCATCTCGTAAACTAAGTTCCTCATTAAATACTGCTCGGGTATTTATCTCAGCTACTTCTCCTAAACCACTACATGTTTCACATGCTCCAGCTATCGTATTGAAGGAAAAATGGGAGCTTGTTAATCTCTCCATTTCATAATTACAGGTAGGGCAATTGATATATTCCGTATCATGATGAGATTCTTCCATGTGAGTTACTTCTTTGTTGGTATCGATTAGAGGTGAAAATTTTGTCTGACAGCTCGGGCATGTACGTTCACCTAACTTTTCATAAATCATTCTCAAATAGGTATACATATCCGTCACAGTTCCTACTGTAGACCGGGGATTGCGATTTGTTATATGCTGGCCAACACTAATGGATGGTGATAATCCACTGATAGATTGAACCTTTGGCTTGGTGAACCAAGAAGAAATCATGCCACTGGACTCCATATAATGCCTTTGACACTCTTGTTGTAGAATATCCATTGCTAACGTCGACTTCCCTGATCCAGAAGGACCCGTTAGTACAACTAATTTGTTTTTTGGGATATCTACAGATACATGCTTCAAATTATTTTCATAAGCACCTTTAATTGTTATGACATCCTTCACATAACCAACCTCCTCTTTATTAAAAGCTTTACAAATTCATCATACAACACTAATGCAAGACCCTATTCGAATAAAATTGATCCTTTGATAACGGTATTTCATCTAAAAAATCCGTCACAATACTTTAATGTTTATTGTTAATGTTTGGGTAATAGTTTATGATGTTCTTTAGAAAAGTTAATAAAGAGGGTGAAGCGATGTATTATAAACCAATTGAAATTGCAAGATCACTTGACATAACCCCTAGTGCACTACGTCATTATGAAGCATGGGGGATTGTCCCCGCTCCTAAACGAAAGAAGAACGGCTATCGCTTATATACCGAAGAACATGTTGCATACTTTCGATGTATTCGAGCGATGTATCCTGGGTTCGGTATGGACATTACTAGAACCGTAATGAAATATATTCAGGATAATAAAACAGCTGAAGCCTTCTGGACGGTAAATAAAGAACAAGCTAAACTACAACAGGAGAAAGTACTAACTGACCAAACCCATGAACTATTACAAGAATCATTTGTCTCCACCCTTCCTGAGACTTTTAGTAAAGAAAAAATGACCATAGGATATATTTCCAAACTAGCAGATGTTCCAGCTTCTGCTATTCGACATTGGGAAAAGGAAGGGTTAATTACGCCAGAACGAGACCCAGAAAATGGGTACCGATTATTCAATCAAATGCACCTTCGTCAAATCCTTGTTATTCGAGCACTCAGAAGGACCGTTCACTATTTAGAAATCATGAAAAATATTGTAAAAGAAATCGAACATAATAATATAGAAGAAGCCAAGAAAGCAACAAAAGAAGCACTTGAAAATATTAATTTCCAAAACCGCAATCAATTCCATGGCATCTGTGAATTGTACAAATTATGTGAAGTACTAGACTTAGTATAAGATGGACGGTGGATGCATGATAAAATTAAACCACCGAATATTTACATTGGGTAAATACGCGGTGGTTTAATAAACCTTATTTCAAACTAATAGCTGCTGTCCTATTATTAAAATCAACATCCTTATAATAGGCGTTTTTCACCAATAGATTCGGTCCTAAACACTTAACAGCTGGACAATGACAATTTAACTGTTTTGCTGTACTCGTTTCTAACCATCGAGAATATGCTTCTGGTAGGGAAGTGTCTTGAATATTTCCAACAGAAGGCTCCTCATCGCCAAAATCTGTCACGATTACCTCTCCAGTAAATATATTCACATTTAGCCGTGAACGACCATCTGGATCATTTCGAACCGTTACATTTTTCTCCTGATAAATTCGCTTTAGAAGTGCTAAATCTTCTTGATTCGAGTTACATGCATAAAACGGCAATGTCCCAAACAGCATCCATAAATCTTTTTTTCGATGATCTAGTAATCTTGTAATCGCCAATCTAATTTCATCTAGATGTAATGTTTCTAAATTACTAGCAAAATCAACTGGATACATCGGATGTATTTCATGTCGAGTACAACCCATTTCCAAAACATGATCATGAATTTTCTCTAAATAGGGGTAAGTTCGTCTATTTAACATTGTCTCTGCTGATACCATAACACCTTCTCCAGCGAGTGCTTGCGAATTTTCTACCATTCTCGCAAAATACTTTTTTCGATTTTCCTCAGAAGGTTTACGCTCCATACGTGCAAAACCAGTTTCTGCAAACTCTTCTTCAGTTCCCCAGTTATGTGAAATATGTAAAACATCGAGATATGGAATTATAGCTTCATAGCGTTGAAAAGGAAGCGTTAAATTAGAATTAATTTGTGTTCTTACTCCTCGTTCATGTGCATATTTAAGCAGGGGTACCACATATTCTCTGATTGACTTTTTATTCATCATTGGCTCTCCACCAGTAATACTTAGTGTACGTAAATGTGGAATTTCTTCTAAACGATTGAGTATCAAGTCAATTGGCAATGCAGCTGGATCTTGGTGTTGCAGCGTATACCCAACCGCACAATGCGCACATCGCATATTACAGAGATATGTAGTAGTAAATTCAATATTAGATAAGGTCATTTTTCCGTGCTCTTCCACATCCATATATGCCTCCCATGGATCAAACTGTGGAGATAACGGCTTAACATTTAGTTTTGCATTCATCTAGAAACTTCCTTTCGGTGTATTTTCATGATGTTTGTACATCCTATAATCAAAACGCATTTGTATTCAACAATGTTCCTTCATGAAATTACCACATATTTTAACTTCGAACAACTTCCGTTCCAGCCACAAAATCATATACGGACTTTCTACTTGGATTAGTTAACGGCATTAAAACATAGATTAAAATTGCGACGTTAACAGAAGTAAGTATAATAAGTACCGTTGAATCTGATAAGATGGTTGGTAACATCAAACGATACACCCCGAAATGAGCCAGTTCCCAGGGTAAAAATTTTACCCCCGTCCTTAAAACAGAACGCACGAAGCCAATACGATTTCCTTGCCGATCTACAACACGAATCCCTACCTTTTGCTTCCCCCATGTCCCTTGTCTTTTGGAACACTCACCTATAATGAAGTACAGGGAAACTGGTAGAGTCATCATTAGAAATCCTGTAAGTTGTGCAGTAACCACCGATTCAGTGAATAACGATGTCATCAGTGGACGAAAAAAAACGGAAACCGTTCCTATCACCAAAACACCATATAAGATAATGAGGAGATAATCTAAGAGGAAAGCGAATAAACGAGTTTTTAATGAGGCATTTTTAGACGGTTCTTTATTCATTTCAACCCTCCTTCCTAATCATTTTCATCACTTTATTCTAGCATAAAATAAAACCTCGAACTCCTTCATTATGGAATTCGAGGTTACAATTATTATCCGTGTATATCTCTTCTATTATAACCCACAAAACCAATTGCCGTTATAACAATAGCAATCAAAGTTAATATTCCAATTGGCATCCAAGTCATATCCTCAACTGGTAATTGTGGAACATGGCCGAAAGGTGATAATTGGCCAACCCAATCATCTAACTGGAAAATTCCTCCCAGGTAAAGCACCATAAACGAGTAAAATATATAAAACCAAATTAGACTCGTCAACCTTGGCAAATACCCTATGAATAATACGGAAACACTGATCATCACTAGAATCGCTGGATAGTAAGCTAACGCCATACCATAAATCGTACCAAATTCAAATGGTTCATCCATGACAGACACACCAGCCGCCCATAACCCTATAGCAGCTAATGAAATCATCACAAATCCATTAATAACAGAGATTACTAGATAGCTTGCCATTAATTTAGTCCGAGAAACAGCTCTTCCTAACAAATGTTCCACATGATTCTTTTTCTCTTCCCCATACAATTTATTCATTGCCATAACCGGAGGAACAGTTGCTAGAATACCCATAACAATCATTAACATTGGTAAGAATTGTTCCGTAAACGAGTGCCCTTCTCCTGATGATGCTAATATTTGCATCATCATTTCATTACCTTCAAAAAAGGAATCCATATCACCTAAAACAGAACCATAGGATGCCCCCATAACAAACATCCCAATTGCCCACGAGATGATGCCTGTACGTTGAAGTCGTAACGCAAGCCCAATTGGAGATTGCAAAAAGGAAGATGCATGCTTCTTACCAGGTCTTGATGGAAGAAATCCCGCCTCCAAATCCCTAATTGCATTTAAGTAATTTGCAATAATAAATAAAATGATAGATACACCTAACATTAATAGAATTGGCCACCAATTATTTACGCCATAAGCCTCTGTTTTCGTTACCCACCCTAGCGGAGATAACCAACTTAGTGATTCATTACTTACATCCGTAATTCCTCGTACCAAATAAGCAATAAGTAGGGCTGCTATCGAAAACCCAATTGTTCCACGTGAGCTCTCGGTTAGTTGTGCAAAAAATGCGGTAACCCCTACAAAAACAATTCCAGTTCCACCTAAAGCAGCTCCGTAAAGTAAGGATCCTTCTAAATCCATACTTTCTATATTTAATGCATATAAGCCAAACCCTACAATTAAAGCTAAAAGAATATGAGTTATCGTATAAACCACTAGTGTTGCATTTAAATTAGATAAACGCCCTACTGGTAACGATCGTATCATTTCAATACGTCCATCTTCTTCATCAGCTCTAGTATGACGAGTGACAAGTAAGATACTCATTAATCCTACAACAACTGCAGTTAAAAGTAACATTTGATGTGCTGTCATAACACCGAGAGTATAATTACTTAAATCATGAGGGCCAACCATCGCAATCATAGCTGGGTTTTCCATCGTTTCTGCCATGACATCGCGATCTTGTTGGGATTCATATAAACCCAAGAAAGCTATTGGTACGATAAATGTAAAGAAACAGATACCGATTAGCCACAGTGGAATACGAATACGGTCCCGTCTCAAAATTAACCTGGCAAGACGGCCAGTTCGTTTGTAAATCGGATTAGCCATTAGGATCTCCCCCCTGCTCCTGACTCCGTTTGCCCTTTTCCTTCATAGTGACGCATGAATAAATCTTCAAGCGTTGGTGGTGCACTTTCCAATTTCACGATTCCAAACTGACTAACATGTTTAATCACTGCATCTAATTCCTCTGTATCTACTTGGAATGCTAGTGCTTGATCTCTTTTTTCCACCTCATGAACACCATTTAATTCTGGTAATCCAGTAATAGGTTTATTCGTTTCAACAAGTAAGTTGGTTCGCGTTAAATGACGTAACTCACTTAATGAACCTGTTTCAATTATTTTCCCTTGACGAATAATGCCTACACGATCACATAACTTTTCAACTTCTGATAAAATATGACTGGATAGAAGCACACTTTTCCCTGCTTCCTTTGCTTCCATAACACATTCTTGGAATACTTGTTCCATCAATGGGTCTAACCCTGATGTTGGTTCATCCAAGATATAAAGGTCTGCATCCGATGAGAATGCTGCTACAAGTGCAACCTTTTGACGATTACCTTTTGAATAGGTGCGGCATTTTTTTGATGGATCTAAGTTAAATCGTTTAATTAGTTCTTCACGTCTGTTCTTATTATTTCCCCCACGTAATTTCACAAATAAATCAATAACTTCTCCACCTGTTAGGTTTGGCCATAGGTTAACATCTCCAGGTACATAAGCAATACGTTTATGAATTTCAACAGCATCAGACCAAACATCTCTTCCAAAAATTCTTGCCTTCCCTTCGGTTGCTTTTAAGATCCCTAACAGTATTCTAATAGTTGTCGATTTCCCTGCACCATTTGGACCAATAAATCCAAATACTTCCCCTTTCTTTACTTCTAAATCAACCCCATCCAATGCTTTAAACTTCCCAAATTCTTTTTTCAGGTTATACACTTGTAACACACTCATTCTATTCCCTCCCTTTTTTGTTAGAAAGCCTGCTTATCCTTAATTCAGAGCGAAAGCTTTCGTTGCACTTATCCAGTAAAGAAAGCTTATACTTTCTTATCTGTCAAAAAAATCATTCTTTCCTGTCCGTGTAATAAATGGTTTTTAACACTTCTAGATAGTCATAAAACTCATCCCAGTAAGGATCCATATTCGTAGTAACCAAGTTTTGCTGTTTAAAGTGATTAATTAGTTCATTTTGGTAACCTTCAATGGACCACCTGATAAGCTTAAACGCTTTTTCTGGATCAACATCGCTACGAAATAGCGTGGTATCAATATTTTCATATAACATGGAATAACCCATTTGCATAACTTTTTCATGTCGTTGTTTCAAATCTCGTGAAATATCCGATTCTTCTTTAATAAAAATGTTTGCTAGAAAACTAAGCACATTTGGGTATCTTTTATTGAATTCAAATTTAATTCTTGCGATTTGTCTTAAGCGTTCTATAAAGTCAGTTTCATTCATATCAATTTTGTCGAAAAATTCACTTAAGATAGTATCTAAACTAAATTCCACAAGGTAATGGTATAGTTCTTTTTTATTCTTAAAATAATAAAAGAGCATCCCTTTACCAATACCAGCACATTTTACTATTCGGTTTGTCGAAGCCTTCTCATATCCATTTTCAGCAAATTCTAATAGTGCTGCATTTATGATTCTTTCTTGTTTATCTTTATCGAGGTTGTAAAATGTTTGATTAATCTTAAATCACCTCTCATCAAGAGTTTATTTATCTCCATCTATTTTTAGACCACATCGGTCGATTTTAGTTTAACATTTTAGACCAGGGTGGTCAATGTTAGTTCGGTAATTTTTTTCCAAATAAAAAAAGGTAGCATCTAAGAACATAGATGTTACCTCTTTTAAATCAATTATTTAGAAACTTTGATACTCCCATTCACCGTTTGTAGCTTAATTAAATTCTCACCGTCGCCTATAACAGTATGTCTAGAATCATTCCCCAGAATATCGACTTTTCCATTGACAACCTCAACATCTATCGTAGCATTCGTAGGTTCTTGATCTGTTTGGATACTAATTTTTCCATTAACAGACTCTAAATCCATGGGACGATCCAAATGATCCACGACTAGATTAATGCTTCCATTGGTCACATTACTAGAGATGTCACCATTAACATGTTGAAGTAAAATTTTCCCATTCTCTGAACTCACATTTGTTGTATTAGTTTCCATATTTCGTAATTGTATAGCACCATTTACTGACTCAACTTCCGCATGATTTACATGTAAATCATTTACGTTGATTTTTCCATTTATAACATCAATAGTTAATGCTTCATATTGTTTTTCAGGTACATAAACTTTTAACGATGGCCCTGAAAAACTAAAATCGAAACTAATAAAATTGAAAAACCTTTTTTCCTTCAATTCTACGTAAAGAGAGTCATTTTCGACTTCAGCTTTAAAGTTATACTTTTTATTCCTTCCTTCAGAGGAAATGAATTCTACTGTTGTGTTCTTTTCGTTCGTTGGTAAGATTTCCACACTGGAATTATCTGACTCAATGTTGATATTTATAATATCTTGATCATCGAAAGATTCTTCTTTTGTTATCGGCTCCGATGCGAAAGCCGTGCGAAACGTTAACATACTTCCTACGCCACCTATAATGATTAAACCAACTGCAATCGTTATTAATAACTTCTTCTTAGGCATTCTTCATGCCTCCTTTTACAAGATTCACATTATATGTCAAATAACGAACAAAAGCATTCATTAATACTTTTGTCACATAGAACATTCCAATAGCAATTAACAAACCAAGTCCCGCTAGTAAAAGTGAAAAGAATAAATCAAACAACACAAAATGATCTAGTGCAATCGTCATATTAACAAGAACTAACAGCGGGGAAGCAATAAAAGAGACCGCTACCGCCCAGCCTGAGACTACGATAGCTACCAATGCAATAAAAGGACCTAATACAATAACCAAGTTGAAAAATCCAAGGCCAATTACCGCCCAAACTGCACGGAGTATATTTCCAGCGGTAATACTTCCTTCTACTTGGTCCACGTGGTAAGTAGCAACCAATTCTTTAGCAATATGGTTTGGTGAACCAAGCGACTCCACAATCTGAGCTTCCGTCTTTCCTTCCTCTAAGCCAAAAGTAAAATGTTCCTCAAAATCCTGTAAAATATCATTTCGTTCCTCAACTGGTAGCTTGCCTAATGTTGCATTTAGGTTATCCATAAATTCTTTCTTATTCACGATTAACACCTTCTTCTATTAATTGATTTACTCCATTCGTAAAAGTCTCCCATTCTTGAAGAAGTTCATCCAAGTACCTTCTTCCCTCATCGGTTAACTTGTAGTATTTGCGGGATGGCCCTTCAGTTGACTCCTTTAAATAAGTTGTGAAATACCCGTCTTTGGTTAAACGTCTTAATAATGGGTATACGGATCCCTCAGAAATTGCAATCCGATCTGATATCCTTTGTACTAACTCATATCCATACCGATCCTGTTTATCTAACAAGACGAGAACACATAACTCTAAAACACCTTTTTTAAATTGTACATTCACGATTGATTCCACCTCACGAAAAGGATGAGTACTATACATTGTATAGTACTGTGATAAAAATTATACCTTACAACTACAATTTAACACACACTACTGTTTATTGCAAGGTACTATTTAATAATTAGTTAAAGCACGGAAATAGCTACTTGCTATCCCGTGCTCTTACATTTTATTTCTTATAAAATTTCATCCTGTTTCGGAATGACCAAAACATATAGAGGTATAATAAAATCACTAAACTTACAATAGACAAGGAAATATACTGCAGAACATAACCATTCCAAGTTGCAATAATTCCAATTTGACTCACTAAAAGTAATAAAAATAAAGTAATATAAAATGAGATCATTCGTTTATACGAATCTTTAATGGACTCAGCATCCGAGTATAATTTCTTTATTCCAGACTGATCTGCTTCCGTACGAAAATAATGGAATAGATTTAATGCATTCCCTACATGTTGCCAACCAGCATCACGGTATAACTGAAAATATTCTTCTTCTGCATCTGGCCGAAAATCTGTTTGATATATATAGGATTCATTTAGATTTTCATCGAAATAATACATACAGAATCGATATTTCTTTAAATGCAGCCCTTTCCTCGACATTTCAGTTAACCATTGCTCTTCTTTCTCTAGATTAGATGCAAGGAACACTCTAAACTTTTTAACAGTCATATTTATCCCTCCATATTTTTCATTATATATTTTGCATTTTCTACCAGTGATTTCAACCGACTAAATTCCAATTGTAGAACTTGTATGCCTAAATTAGTTAATTCATAATACTTGCGTCGATCATCATCGTCATTTTTTGCTTTTGTAATGATGTTCTGCTTTTCAAGTTTACTTAAAGCACCATACAACGTCCCTGGCCCCATTATTACTTCTCCTCGGCTGATCTCTTCAACATCCTTTATAATTCCATAGCCATGACGTATTTCTCTTAAGGATAATAAGATATAATACGTTGCTTGGGATAAAGGTAGAAACTCCTCTGGCTGTTTCGACATGAATCTTCACCGCCTAACTATATCGTAACTCGATATATCGTATACCGATATAATAACAAGACTATCTTAATGAGTCAAGTATATTTAAACAATAATTAACAACGCACATACGATAAGAAAAATACTCTAATCACTATACTAAGATTCCCTACAAGAAAGATAAATTGATGACATTGATTTTTTTATTTATACTAAATGAAATGAAAGGAGTTTAACAATATGGGACAAATGAAGCTAGAATCAAAAGTTTTATCGATATTAAAAGACAAAATCCAATCCATTCAAACAACGGATGGTGCAATATATTTAGTGGGGCCAGTTAAGCTTCCAGTTAATTTATACGGGGAAACAGTAGAATTCAATTGGTATTGTTGGTTAAATTGTGAGACCGTTACCGATGATTATCAGCAAATTATCGATAATTTATCATCCAAAAACTTAGCTGAAAATCAACAATCTAGTGTACTCGTTTACGGGGATTTCGAAAATAGTGATGATGCATTAATTCGCATGCATTCAATTTGTCATACAGGAGATATCTTTGGGAGTAAACGATGTGACTGTGGTTTTCAATTAAAAGAATCGATGAAAAAGGTTAAGGAGCATGGAGCGGGGGCGATTTTTTACTTAGCAAATCATGAAGGCAGGGGTATTGGTTTATTCTCAAAAGCTATGGCGTATGTTCTACAGGAAAATGGCTACGACACAGTAGAAGCAAATGAAAATCTAGGCTTTGTGAATGACTCTAGAAACTATGATGATGCAATAAGAGTACTTCAAAGACTTCGTTCTAAGCCAGTAACCTTGATTACAAATAACCCATTAAAATTAGAGGCATTACAAAATGCAGGGTTACCTGTATCAGGTAGAGTTCCACTATGGGGCGATATCTCCGAATACAATGAAAAATATCTACAAACTAAAATAACAAAGTCTGGTCACCTTGAAGAGGAGAGGACTTGCTCCAATGACTAGCCATGAATTTTATATGGATTTGGCTATACAAAACGCTAAAGCAACAAAAGGTCAAACAGATCCAAATCCATTAGTTGGATCTGTTATTGTTAACGATAATCGTATTGTAGGGATAGGTACACATTTAAAAGCTGGAGAACCTCATGCTGAAATCCACGCACTACGAATGGCCAAAGAGCAAGCAAAAGGCGGTACCATTTATGTGACACTAGAGCCTTGTTCTCACCATGGTAGAACAGGTCCATGTGCTGAAGCTATTGTAGAAGCCGGTTTGAAGAAAGTCGTCATTGCTACGCTAGATCCAAATCCAATAGTAGCTGGTAATGGCGTCAAAATCTTAGAGAACGCCGGAATTGAAGTAGAAGTGGGGATAGGTGAAGAAGAATCTAAACATATGAATGAAGTCTTCAACAAGTTTATTGTTGAGAAGAAGCCTTTTGTCACGATGAAGGCCGGAACAACTTTAGACGGAAAAGTTGCCACCCGTACACGAAATAGCAAATGGATCACTTCAGAGGAATCTCGGTTGGATGTTCATCAGTTAAGAAGTGAAAACATGGCTATTCTAGTAGGGATTAATACAGTAATAGAGGATGACCCTTCGTTGACATCACGAATACCTAATGGTCGTAATCCAATTCGAGTGGTTTTAGACTCAAAATTAAGAATTCCATTGGATGCTAAAGTGGTGACAGATCAAGAAGCAGAAACATGGATATTTACTAGCCAACAGCATGATTCAGATAAAAAACGGGCACTTGTTGATGCAGGTGTTTCGGTATTTGTAACAAACCGAGCTTCAACTGTGGATCCCAACGAAGTAGTAACGATCCTTGGCGAAAAATTAGTATCATCTGTTTTCATTGAAGGTGGCGGAAATATCCATGCATCATTTTTAGAAAATAAACTTGTTGATAAAGTTGTCTTATATTTCGCGCCAAAATTGATCGGCGGAAAAGATGCACCAACATTCTTAGAAGGAACAGGTTTCGAGCTCATGAAAGAAGCTGTCGAATTAAGAGATACAGATATTGTGCGGATTGGAAGCGACTTTAAATTTATTGGGTATCCCATATATAAACTTGATACAGAGTAAAAATTGCGGATACGAATGGATACGATCATTCTACACATACAATAGAGGGATAATATGAAATTTGGTTTTGATATTGATGATACATTAATTAACTTAAGAGAGCATGCTTTTAATCTATATAAAAGGAAGCTCAATCAACAGCTATCACGTGATGATTTTCTAGCGATTAAACGAGTAGAGATTCATGAACCATTTGGGTTATCTGACGTAGAAGGAAAGGAAATGTGGGATAGCTCTTTAGAAGAAATTTACTATACGGATTGCCCTCCTTTTCCCGATGCTGTTGAAACACTGCGTAAACTTCAACGAGACAGGCATGAAATATACTATATTACCGCACGGCCAAAGGAGCATGGAGAACGTACGAAAGAATGGATGAAGCAACAAGGATTTCCTATTCAAAATGATTACTTCTTTTATGGAATGAAGGATGATGAAAAGATTCATATCATTCAAGACCTTAAACTAGATTATTATGTAGACGATAAACCTGCTGTATTAGAGACATTATCAGAAACAGATGTAAAATTATTCGTAAAGGATCAGTCCTATAATCAGGAGCTAGAATTACCTCGAATTGTTGATTGGGCAAATTTTATGAACGTTTTAAAGTAAGTATAAAAGAAGGACGTTCCGACTAAGATAGCGGAACGTCCTTTTGGTGTATTTAGGATAAAGTTGACTCAGCATTTATCGGGGATAATTCAGCATTTTATCGATTAATTCAGTACTTCTCGGCCATAATTCAGCATTTTATCCATTAATTCAGTACTTCTCGGCCATAATTCAGCATTTTATCCATTACATAAACCGTTGTTTTATTAAGCGCTCTAAAACTAACGAGATATTACTTCATATTTATCCTTAGGAACTTCATCTATAAATTGGCAGGCACTACCAGTAACCACCATAGCCAACTCGTGCATCGCACGTGTGCATGCAGTATAAAAAAGTGTTCGATCTGATTCCACATAACCTTGAGCAGAGGCATCTGGAATAATTACCGCGTCGAATTCAATACCTTTTGCTAAATAGACTGGTAGTATCAATAATCCCTTTTGAAATGTATACGTTTCTTCATGAATAATGCTGATCGGAAGCATATCCTTTAATTGTTCATAAAGCTTATTAGTTTCACTCATTGTCTTGCATATTATTGCGATCGTTTCATTGCCTTTTTCCTGAAGTTCAGTAACTTGATTCACTAATGTTTCCACTATATCTTTTCCATTTAAAGATTGAACAATTTTCGGTAATTCGCCTTCTCGTTCAAATGGTTCGATGACCTCTTCTCCAGGAGCAAAATAACTTGTAAATTCAACAATTTGCTTTGTGGAGCGATAGCTTTTATTCAATGTAATTCGCTCATGATTCCCTTCCACTTCCTCTGGTATAAGCGGATTTTCTTTCGTTACTTGAGTATAAATTGCTTGATTAATATCACCTAGTAAAGTCATTCTTGTATACGGAAACACTCTTTTAATAAATGCATATTGGAAAGCAGAATAATCCTGAGCCTCATCTATAAATAAATGCCTTACAGAACGGTCCAAATTATCCCCAAGTATCCTTTCTTGAAAGTATACATACGGAGTAGCATCCTCCCACGTTAGAAATCTTTTTTTCAGATATGAAGCTGTTTGTTTAGCGATTGCGGTCCAGCTTGGCGGTGTATTTCCTTTTGACTCCCACTCCAAAAAGAACCTATAGAATGTTGCAAGAACGTTAACATACTCTAAATTTCTGATCTGTTTTTTAATACGAGAGAAAAATCGTCTCACAATCTCTTTACGTAGTATCTCCTCTTCCATACTTACATCATTTTCAAATTCATTATCCTTATAATATGCTTTTAAATATTCTTCTTTATCTAGTAATTCTACTTGCTCCATCACCCAGTCCTGATCAATCTCTGTCTTTTGATGTTCACGTATTTTCTCCAATAACCACTTCGTTACAAGTTCAATCTTATTTGGTATCGCAATTTCTTTATCCAAAGAATAAAAGTAATTCGCAATCTCTTCTTTAGAAATTAAAATCCGCTTCTGAAATGTAATATTTTTAAAACGAATCCCACCGTTTTCTAGGCTAGAAATATACTCATCTATAAGTTCCATATACTCCTGACTTGATTTATAATCCATACCTAATAACCGAATTCTATAGTCTTCATCATCCTTTTTCGTTAACACATATTCCATCTGTTCAAAAGGCGATTCAATGGTAACAGAGTCTATGGTTCGTTCCCTTAAATAGTCTAAAAACGTAGTTTGCCTTACATTGGTTTCACCCAACTCAGGAAGTACATTTGCTATATAGCTTGAGAACAATGGATTCGGTGAAAACATGACGACATTTTCAGCATGTAACTCCTCACGGTATCGATACATTAAGTAAGCAATTCGTTGCAGTGCAGCAGAGGTTTTTCCACTTCCTGCCACTCCTTGAACAATCAATAAATTGCTCCGTTCGTTCCGTATGATTCTATTTTGCTCCTTTTGTATGGTAGCAACAATATTTTTCATAGTAGAACTAGCATTGTTTCCAAGAGCTTGTTGTAATAGCTCATCACCGATGGTTACACCGGTATCAAACATACCTTTAATTAAGCCATGACGAATAATAAACTGTCTCTTCAACGTAATTTCACCAGTTATTTTTCCATCTATTATTTCATATGCAGCTTTACCAGGAGAATAGTCATAATATAAGCTAGAGATAGGAGCTCTCCAGTCGTAAACTAGAAAATCTTCCTCATCACGATCCATCAAGGACGCAATTCCAATATAGATTGGTTCCGCTTCCTTTTCACCACTTTCGACAAAATCAATTCGTCCGAAATATGGTGATTCTTTTAACCGTTTTAATATTTTTAGCTGTTCATCAATTTTTCCATGACTTCGTTCTCTTTGGGATAACAGTTCTGCTTGTTGCTTCAGACTTGCCTCCGTTTCAATGATATCGTCTGGTTCGTCTAAATTTACCTTTACATCGTCCCAAAACGTCTTTCGTAAATCAATGACATCATCTTTTATGCCCTTTGCCTTTGCATGCAATTGCTGTGCTTTCTGGTTGATTTCATGGATCACATTATCCACGCGTTGTTGTTCTGCAGCACGATTATTAGCTTTATTACTCATCCGATCAACCCCATTCTAATCTTTATTGTTGACTTTGTTAATCCAGGATGCTATAATATAATTGGATAGTTATATTATAGTTTAATTATTCTTCGTAACTTATTTATAATACCATTATTATGTAAACATTTCAACTCGGTTTATTTTAGTATATATTTATTACCATTATTTATTAAAACGTGAAAGAAGGGTGGCTTTAGCTTCCCTTCTTTCTTCATTTTTATCCCGCATATGATAAGTAGTAAACTCCATTATTTTAATATTCAACTAATACGTAGCTCATATACTGATGAATAGGAATCATAGATACCGCATATACGTTTTGATAAGGTCGTATAAAACATGATTGTACTTCGAACTTTGCAAGATGTTAAAAAGGATTTACAATACTATTAAAGATCCTCGCTATAGCACGCTATAATAGTAGTGAGGTTTTATTTTTTCTATCGTTCTACTTTCAAAGTAACAACAAATAAAGGACGTGTAACTATTGAAATACAATGCAAATCTTGTGTTAGAAGGTGGTGGAATGAGAGGGGCATATACAGCCGGGGTACTTGACTTCTTTCATGATCAGGGAATTGAATTTCCGCTTGTAACTTCGACCTCTTCTGCAGCATTAGTTGGTAGTTCCTATATTGCAAAACAGCGTGGAAGAAATTACAAGATTCTTGAACAAATTTGGAAAAATAGTCAATCCATATCCTTTCTACGTATGCTTCAACATAAGGAATTATTTAGTATGGACTTTATATTCAATACATTATCAAATGACTCATTCCCAATTGACTTCGACACATTATCAAAAACCCCAACCAAGTTCGTTATAGGAACTACTGATATGAATACCGGGAAGCCTTTTTATTTTGATCATTATGAAACAAAATCTGATTTATTAAATCTTATTCGCGCCTCTTGTTCATTACCTGTTCTTGCCCCAAGTGTAAGTTATAAAAATAAAGAATTAATGGACGGAGGTATCTCAGATGCTATCCCAATCAATCCTTCAATAGCTAGTGGTACACCAAAACATGTTGTTGTTCTTACCAGGAATCAAGGGTATGTCAAAAAACCAAGTAACCTTCATTGGTTATTTAAGCGTGTTTTTAAAGACTATCCAAATTTCATAAATCTACTTAAGACAAGGCACAATCTCTATAACCAAACGATGCAAATGTTACTAAAAATGGAACAACAGGGAGAAGTATTTATCATACAACCACAAAAGCCTTTAAAGGCAAGTAGAATTGAAAGGAACAAGGACAAATTACGATTGCTATACATGCAAGGATATGAAGAGGCAGAAAATAAATTAAAAGATTTACAGCGTTTTTTAAAGAATTCAGACCAAAGCTATTATTTTCAAGACAATATCTCTTCATGAAAAAACCTCACCAATTTGTGGTGAGGTTTAATATATTATCCTCTAACAGTTTGTAGAGCGCGACTCCATGAAATCACTTGATCAAGCATTTCATTAGCGTTATTCTCATGGTAGTCAGCTGGTTTGAATTCTGTAAAGTTTTCAAAATCAGACATTAATGAGAATGTAACAGCAGTACGAACGTCAGCAACTTGTAACTCACCAAGAATTAAACGTAAGTTTTCATGTGCACGTGTACCACCTAAGCTACCATACCCAACAAAACCAGCAGCTTTGTTATGAACCTCTGCTTTTAGGTAATCTGTAGCGTTTTTGAACGCTCCACCTACTGCATGATTATATTCTGGTACA
The DNA here is from genome assembly GCF_009728145.1 of Ornithinibacillus caprae. Lineage (GTDB taxonomy): Bacteria > Bacillota > Bacilli > Bacillales > Amphibacillaceae > Ornithinibacillus > Ornithinibacillus caprae. Next base: position 24,863 of record NZ_WOCA01000010.1, read on the forward strand.
ACGAAAATATAGCCATCAAACGAAGCAATTTTTTCAGACCAGCCTTTAATAGCTGCTTCTGCCTCTAGTTTTTGTGATTCAGGCACTTCTGCACCTAACATCGGTAAATTATAGTTAGCTAGATCCACTAATTCATATTCTACATTTTCATCATTACGTTTTGTAGCAAAATCATAGATCCAGTTAGATACAGCTTCTCCGTTACGTCCTTGACGTACACTCCCTAATACAATACCTATTTTTAGCATCATTTAACTCCTCCTAGTTGTATGAAATATTTTGGCGGGAAACTCCAATTCCCATATAAAAAATGGACATAATCCAATTTAAAACAAATTATTTTGAAATCAAATATCACGAAATAGAGATAATTATTATAGAACACGAAAGACAGGATAAAAAATGGTATTTTTCTATAAACCTTGTGCATAAAGCCCTAGTTTCTTTAGATAACCTATAACTAGCTCTTTTTCTTCTGCTTCTAATCCACCCATAATTTCACGCATCGCTTCTTTATGTTTGGGAAAAATATCATCCATTAGAGTTTCTCCCTTTTCTGAAATAGTTGCATACGTTACACGGCGATCACTTGGACATGCTCTTCTTTTTAGAAATTCTTTCTCTTCTAATTTATCAACAACATACGTAATACTACTACTCGCTAATAATACTTTTTGTCCAATTATTTGGATGGGCTGATCACCTTTATGATATAACAGTTCAAGAACCGAAAACTCCGTTAAGTTAAGTCCGTGACTTTTAATATCCTTTACTACCTGTTTTTCTACAGATTGTAATGCACGAGTTAGAACAACAAATAACTTAACAGATAAATCACTGTCTTTTTCCTTTTTAGCTGGGTTCATCTTCTTCAGCCCTTCCAATTATTTATCCCGCATGTTTACAAACAGTTGGTTCACCTTATGATTTGAGGTGACTCATAAGGATAAGCGAGGATCAGCTTCCCGTATATGTCCAGTTCGTCTAGAATCCTTTTGGTCAAATCCTTACAGTGCTACTAATCAGTAGGGGGAATAGCCTCCACCGAATGGAGATTCACTTTATCTTGAATTCAAGATATTTTTAGTATAAGGCATGATTTATAGGAATGTCCAACTAGTTGCTTATATATTTCCGACTTAATAGGTAAGGTTTAATTCTTTTTTTCTTATATGAATTGTTATATTCTATAGAAGGAATGAAAAATAACGTAAGGGGGTAACACCAATGACATTGAAAAAAACTTTAACCCTCGCTGGTTCTGACTCTAGCGGCGGCGCAGGTATACAAGCAGATTTAAAAACATTTCAAGAACACGGTGTGTACGGGATGACCGCATTAACTTCTATTGTGGCAATGGATCCAGAAAACAACTGGAACCATCATGTAGATCCAATAGATGTGGCTATAGTTGAAAGGCAATTGAATACGATTCTATCCGTTGGAATTGATGCAATGAAAACGGGAATGCTTGGATCTGTGGACATTATTGAGCTTGGCGCTAAAAAAATTGACGAATATAACTTAGATAAATATGTACTTGACCCTGTTATGGTGTGTAAAGGGGAAGATGAAGTATTACAACCGGAAAACACAGATGCGATGCGTGAATTTCTACTTCCACGTGCGATCATTACAACACCTAACCTTTTTGAAGCTGGACAGCTTGCAAAAACCGGTCCAATTAAAACAGTAGAGGGAATGAAAGAAGCAGCTGAAAAAATACTTGAGCTTGGTGCTAAAAATGTAGTCATTAAGGGCGGAAAAGCGTTAGATCATGAAAAAGCAGTTGACCTATTCTATGATGGCACAGAATTTATTCTTTTAGAAAAAGAGAAAGTTGATACAACTTATAATCATGGTGCCGGATGTACCTTTGCCGCAGCTATCACTGCTAATTTAGCAAACGGGAAATCAGTGAAAGAATCAGTAGAAGCTGCAAAGGAATTCGTTACAGCAGCAATTTCTCATGGCTGGAAGCTAAATCAATATGTAGGACCAGTTATGCATGGTGCTTATAATCAGTTTAATAATTAATAATAGTAGAACTAGGTATTCGACAAGCCATTATAGTGTATGCCTTAGTTGTATTTATACAAACAGGGTAGGAAAGTTTAAACATTCCTATTGCTAAAAAAGATGGAGAACAGTTGTAGTAATTGTTCTCCATCTTTTTCTCCTATTTATGGATTGAAACAACATTAAAATCTAATTCGTCTAATACAATGGATACATAATCTAATATAGGAGATTAACCATGAGAATTAAAATTAAGTTAAGTGTTATTTTAGGGATACTATGTATTCTTGGAATGATCGTATTTGGAAATGTATATAAACCAACAGAACAGACCTATCTTTTCAAGACCGTTCCTAAGTCCATACACACCCCGATAATGAAAGAGAATGTACCGCAATTATCACACGCAACTATTGAGTCTATCTTTCAAAAGGCAAAAGAAGGTAGAATAAAGGACGTCCCTATTATTGCCGGCGAAACAAAAATAGATCAGCTAGTGAGCCTATGGGGAAAATCTAATCACTCAGCAGAAACGAATAACCGTACGTATAGTGAGTATTCCGAACACCATATAACTATCGGGTATTCTGATTCAATCATATACGATATACGTTCCTACCATGAAGAATTAAGTCAAATACATATGAAGGATATTTTAACTATCAAAGGAGAGCCAGATGAGGAACGTTACTACAAGGATGAACAATATGATCAAGTTATACTTGTATACCGTATTGGAGAATCCTATGATTTGAAATGGGTACTACCAAAACCTACAGAGTCCATCCCTAATCCTACCGTTCACCATATATCGTTAGTTTCTCACCAAAATGTTAGTGATCAAGATTATTTATCTCAAATTGAAACAATGACCTTAGATGAAAAGATTGGACAGATGGTTATCGCAGGAATTTCCGGTACAGAAATAACAACTGATACAAAAGAGCTTATTCAAGATTATAAAGTAGGAGGTTTCATCTTCTATCCTAAAAATCTAACTACGGTAGAGCAAACAAAGAAGCTTATAAACGAAATTAAAGCAGAGAATGCCAGTAATGATATCCCTCTCTTTTTAAGTGTCGACCAAGAAGGTGGACGAATTAATCGACTACCTGGTAACCTGGAAAAACTACCCACAAATGAGGAAATTGGGGATATTCATGATGTAGAACTATCCTATAAAATCGGAGTCATATTAGGAAAACAATTAACCGAGTTTGGAATGAACCTTAATTTCGCACCGGTACTTGATACGAATAGTAACCCTAATAACCCCGTTATTAACAACCGTTCATTCGGAAATAATCCTGATATTGTAAGTGAACTAGGAATACAAACAATGAAAGGAATCCAATCACAAAACATCATTTCAGTGGTCAAACACTTCCCTGGTCATGGTGACACGTCGGTCGATTCACATTTGGAATTACCAATAGTAGATAAACATATTCAAGAGCTTCATGAACTAGAATTAAAACCATTTATACATGCCATTCGAAATGGGGCTGATGTTGTCATGGTTGCTCATATACTTTTAACGAAGATCGATTCCCAATATCCTGCCAGCCTATCCAAAAACATTATGTCAGACATCTTAAGGGAAGAATTAAATTTTGATGGGGTCATCATTACCGATGATATGACAATGGATGCAATTGAAAATAATTATGAATTAGGAGATGCTGCCGTTCAATCCATTCATGCTGGGAGTGATATATTGCTAGTAGCTCATGAGTACCAAAATGTAGTAAACACCATTAATTCCATAAAGCAAGTAGTCAAAAAAGGCATAATAACAGAAGAAAGAATTAATGAAAGTGTAACTAGAATATTAGAATTAAAACAAAACTATACTATCGATCACCAGCAAATAAATACCATTGAAATCGAAAAACTTAACAAATTAATACGCAAAACACTGCCATAATTCGACAAAATTTCGAGGAGTGACAGGCACTCCTCGAATTTTGTTATTCTCATGATATAGCTAAGTGGTATATTAAAAATCTCTCGGAGGAATCTTTTTCATAAGCATATGGTAATAATATTTCATCTTTCAGTTCGAAGGTTGTGTGATGCTCTAAATAGAAGATATATTCCTTCGATGGGTAATATAAAATCAAATCAACCGCTCTGTTATATTGCTCCATAGACTTTAGAATATTATGAATAACACTCATAAAAATTTGTACAGAAAATGGGTTAAAAAAATAAAAACGATTATCTTTTGGGTTAATAATATATTGTTCAGCTTTACTACATTGAAATTTCACATTCTCTACACTGGTTTTCGTCTTTGTTTTATATCGTTGAAGGTTTTCCATTGCTTGACGATAAAATGTTTGATTGAAATCTATTCCAGTCACCGTAGTTTGATAATAATAGTGTATAAAAAAGTTCAACCTACCTTTTCCACAACCAAAGTCTACAAAATAGTCCGTAGGCTTCACCTCATAGTTAGCGAATAATTCTTCAAGCGCACTATATGGTGTCGGTTCATAAGGATGGTAATTTGTAGTATTATTTGTAGGTCCCTTTCCAGTTGTACGGATGTTTAATAATTTATCATAGTAATATTCTTTCATCGCTGACTCCTACATACCCTTTTATTTTTTACATAAAGCTATCCCTAGCGGATAATCCTTATTTTCGGCAGCACATGCTGGTTCAATCACGACACCTTTTTGAAAATAGAATGATGTAGATTGATAATCACCAAATAAATGTTTAAATTCATCTACAGTTAATTGATGGACATGAAACTCCTGTCCACTAGGCTTACCTCTACCTTCACCAAAGGGCGTCGAGAGAATTAATGTCCCCCCTGGTTTTAACAGTTGGTACACATTTTTTAAAAATCGTTCCTCATCACCTATATGTTCAATTGTTTCAAAGCTAAGAATACAATCGAACGTTCCTAATTTTTTTGGAATCTCTGGGTCGGTTACGTCTCCTACCAAAAATGTTGATAACGGATGATAATATTTCCCCTTAGCATATTCGATCGTATCATTGTCATAATCAACACCAATTATTTCGTCTATTTTTTTCTTACAAGATTTTGCAATAATATGTGAACCATAACCTGAGCCACTTGCAAAATCTAGAACCCTACCATATACGTAATGAGTAGCAAAATGATACCTTGCAATATGTTCTAGTAATAGTCCATTTAATATTTTCATTTTTTCAGGAATAACGCGTTCCCCAGTATCCTTTAACATCAAATTCACCGCTTCAATTTTAGTTTCATTTTAACACTTGAGAACAATATATACTAACCTGCTAATTGGGATTTATCTGGCTTTTTAGCAATTAAAGAACAGATTACACCAATAACGGGAAACATCAATGTCGCTAAAAGTACAGGTGTATAGCTTTGAAAAAGGTCATAACCTACTCCAAATGGAAGAGGGCCTAACGATGAACCAATCACTCCCATCGTAACACCAACTCCATTAATACTACCGATATATTTTCTGCCAAAATAGTTTGGCCAAATAACATTTAATCCAATCCGCTCGAGACCATTTGCAATTCCCCATAGCGTTCCAAATAAGATTGCCATAAGTATATTATTAGTTATTAACAACATTAAGAGCAATACTATCTCAATCAAAAAGATAACCACAAGCAAATAATTGGTTTGAATTTTATCTGTAATAAATCCAGAAACAAATGACATTGGGATACCTACTACAGCCATTAAACTTAATACGATTGCTGAAATTTCTGGGGATAACTGATTCGATCCAAAAATGGAGATAATATGGAATGTGATCCCCGTATTTACCATTGCTGGTATTCCAACACATATTAAAATTGCCCAAAAGGCTTTTGTCTTTCTCGCTTCACTAAGTGTCCAATCCTGTTCAGCCTCTAATAGCTTGGTAGCCATTATTGGTTGATTTTTTCCCTCATTTTTTACAACGAATCCATCTGGTTCTAATCCTACGTCTTCTGGCTTATTGCGGACAACTAAGAGTGCCGCTGGAACAAATATTACCAACAGCAAAACGCCCCAAACCTGCCACGCAAATCGCCAATCCCACGTTTCAATCATCCATGTGTTAACAATTGGAAACATCATTGCACTCGCAAAGCTTCCTAGTGTCATTATACTGAAAGCAACGCCTCTCTTTTTCTCAAACCATTGTGCGACCAACGTATTTGGAATTAAACTCATACTTCCTTGACCAAGTAGTCTTACAAGAAAAAAACCAATAGCAAGCATCCAAATACTAGACACCATGCTATTAAAAAAACAAGCTAGTGCAAATAGTGTTCCAATTGTCACCATCATTGCACGCTGTCCATATTTATCAATAGACCTTCCAACAAACATCATAATTAACCCTGCTATTAAAGTTGCTGCAGAATAAATCCCAGAAACTTGTGACCGTGACCAACCAAAATCATTTATGTATTGGTCAATAAATGCTGAATTGAATACGCTTGACCTGGTCCGGAGAAAAATACCCCGAGCGCAGCAATAAATACAATAAACCAACCATAGTAAACATGTTGAAAAAAATGTTTAACCACGCTTACGTAACACCACCTTGTTGATCATACTATGTTGAATAGAGGAAAATTAAATGAGGAAAAAGGGGAAATGAAGGAGAAATACATATGAAAATATATCACTAATTTTATGGTTTAGCAAAGATTTTAAATTAATTTATATTTAAAAAAAGCACCTCAAATTTCAGGTGCTTTTTATAATTTAATGGTTATTATTTTTAGGTTTTTGCTGTTGTTTGGTTCGATTTCCACTCGTGTATTCATAGCCAAACGCTAATCCACCAGTTTTATTTTTATATTCACCCAAAGTCACTTTATATTGATTTTTCCCTTTGTAAGGCATTACCTATCAACCTCCTTACCTATACTATTCCCCCAACATATTTCTATAAAGAAATATGTTGTTAGGTATTTTATTCCATTTATAGTAAAAGCTAATAAAGATCATATATATATAGGAGTGAGATAATTGTTAGAGTTAGAAACAGAAATTGAAGGTAGAACTGCCCATTTTGGTGAAATGATGAGTATTGCTAGGCACAATGGCTTTGGATTATGTGGAAGCTGGGAATATGATGGTGGTTTTTTCGATTCCATTATATGGCGAGAAGGCGGTGAAACAATTTATGTAAGAATTCCGTTTCACGTGTTAAAAGGTCAGCTTGATAGACCAGATGCACTGCTTGAATTTAAACGGCCGTTTGTCATTAAGCATGTTGTACATATCGGTTTAGATCAAGGTGAAAACTCCTTATTAGCTGCTACAGGAATTAATCAATTCCAGGAACCCCTCGATAAGGATGGACAGATTCAACATAAATCCAAGTGGGAAGAAGTTGGAGAACAGGCTGTGAATCAATTAGCAAAAAATATACCAAGTAATAAATCGGTATCCTAACTTCGTACAATACCTCCTCATATATTGGGGGTATTTTTTTGTTGGAGTATCATATGACTAATACTATGTTGTATGAAATGATCTACTATTAAAGGGTGTATTCAATGTTTTCATTTCGCGGTGATGCGCATAAAATATATCTTCACGCAAAAAAGTCACCTGGTAAGGTCAGAAGCATTGGCTATCTTAAAGAAACACAAGAAATTCAAAAGTTTTATCAATCGCTTGACTCGGACACACTACAATTAATTTATTATCGGATGGTTAAAGAGAAAAATGGATCTGGGATTATTCCTATTTTTGCTACAGCAATTCCATGGTTGCTTTTTTTATTTTCCAGCCACTTACAAGATTTCTTATTCCAATCAGGAAGTAAAAATTGGGTTATATTTAGTTTTGTTTACCTAACTGTATTAACCATTAGTTTAGTCCTACATTTCCGTGAGAAAGCATGGGCAGCCTTCCATACCGAAATAATCCAAGACATATTAAAAGAGAGAAAGTAATTCGACATAAAAAGACAAAAATCGAGGAGTGACAGGCACCCCTCGATTTTTGTTATGCTACGTCGTAGCCTTGGTCTTCTACTGCTTCTTGTAGTTGTTCTAGTGTTACTTTTGATTCGTCATAAGTAACTTGAACTTTTCCAGTTCCTAGGTCTACTTCTACGCTTGATACACCTTCTAATTCATTTAATGCGCCCTCTACAGACATTTTGCAGTGGCCACAAGTCATTCCTCTTACATCTAAACTAGTTTGCATCATCTATTTCCCCTTTCGAGATTTTTTTGGTGACTTACCTTATTGGGGAGAATCCGTCCCCAATAAGGTAAGATTCCTTTATATCTTAACTCGCTTCAAACGAAGGGAGTTAGAAACAACACTTACAGAACTAAATGCCATTGCAGCACCAGCAATCCATGGTGCAAGCAATCCTAATGCTGCAATCGGAATCCCCGCACTGTTATACGCAAATGCCCAGAACAGGTTTTGTCGAATGTTTTTGATCGTTGCTTTACTTAATTTAATGGCTTTTGGTATAAGTAACAGCTCTCCGCCAAGTAAGGTAACATCAGCCGCTTCAATTGCAACTTCTGTTCCAGTACCGATAGCAATTCCAATATCTGCAATCGCAAGAGCTGGCGCATCGTTAATACCATCACCAACCATCGCAACCTTCTTCCCTTGTAACTGTACTTCTTTTACCTTGTTAGCTTTTTCTTCCGGTAACACTTGCGCAATAACTTGATCAATTCCTACTTGTTTTGCAATTGCTTGGGCAGTTCGTTGATTATCCCCTGTGAGCATAATAACGTCTAACCCTAGATCTTTCAGCTGGCTTATTGCTTCTACTGCAGTTTCTTTGATTGTGTCTGCGACGGCAACAATACCACGATACTCACTATTAACTGCAATTAACATCGCTGTTTTACCATTTGTTTCATAATCAAGTAGCTCATCTTCTACATGGTTCACATCAATATTATGGTCATTCATTAACTTTCTAGTACCGACCAGAATTTGTTCTCCAGAAATCGTAGCTTGAATACCGTGACCTGGTATAGCAGAAAATTCATCCGTTTCTAATAAACTGATTTCTTTCTCCGTCGCATACGCTACAATTGCTTCTGCAAGTGGGTGTTCAGATCCCTTTTCGGCACTTGCTAACAATTGTAGTGTTTCATCATCACCAGTAAAATCCGTTACCTCTGGCTTTCCTTTAGTAATGGTTCCAGTTTTATCTAAAATAATCGCATCGAGTTGGTGAGTGCGCTCTAAATGCTCTCCACCCTTAAACAGAATACCATTCTCTGCAGCCTTCCCAGTTCCTACCACAATAGAAGTAGGGGTTGCTAATCCCAATGCACATGGACAAGCTATTACTAAAACCGCAATTGCAGCAATTAGTGCTGGCTCCACGTTTCCAGGAGTAACAAAAGCTACCCAAACAATAAATGTTAATACAGCAATTACTACAACTATTGGAACAAAATATCCTGAAATAACATCTGCTAGTCGTTGGATTGGTGCTTTGGATCCTTGTGCATCCTCCACTACTTTAATAATGGATGCTAATGCTGTATCTTTACCGACTTTTGTTGCTTCCATCTCAATCGTACCATTTTTATTTAACGTAGAGCCTATTACAGTAGACTCTGCATCCTTCTCAATTGGAATCGACTCACCGGTGATCATAGATTCATCTACTGATGTTCTACCTTTTACAACGATACCATCAACCGGTATTTTTTCACCCGGTTTTACAACCATTCGCTCTCCAACTGTTACTTCTTCAACTGGGACCATAACCTCTTCACCATTTCGAATTACGCGCGCTTGTTTAGCTTGTAAGTTAAGCAATTTAGAAATAGCTAAAGTCGTTTTACTTTTTGCACTTGTCTCCAAGTATTTACCGAATAAAATAAGCGTAATGATAATGGCACTTGTTTCAAAATAAAGATGCGGCATATAATGTGGGTTTCCGATTGTTTTCAGCCCTTCATACAAACTATAGAAGTAAGCGGCACTAGTCCCTAATGCAACTAATACATCCATATTGGCTGCACCATTACGTAAGTTTTTATATGCACCTACGTAAAACTGCCAGCCAATAATAAATTGAACAGGTGTTGCCAACACTAGCTGGAACCACGGATTCATAAAAATATGTGGAACGTCAACACCAAACAAATGAACGAGCATCGTTACTAGTAATGGAGCAGAAAGTACTGCAGAAACAAGCAACTTCATTTTCATTTGCTTCAGTTGTTTCTCTTTTTGTGATTGTTTTTCTTTTTCTTCTGCCTTCCGTTTAGCATCGTAGCCTAGCTTTTGAATTTTACCAATCAAATCTAACTCTTCAACTAAACCGGGATTATATTCAATCGTAGCACTTTCTGTAGCCAAATTTACATGTGCTTGCTTTACGCCTTCTTGTTTATTTAATACTTTTTCAATTCGGTTCGAACAAGCAGCACAAGTCATTCCAGTAACATCAAACTCAACCTTCTCTGTTTGTACACCATATCCTAATTTTTGTATTTTTGCTGTAATATCATCTATGTTGGTCGAAGTTGGGTCATAGTCTACACTAGCCTTTTCTGTAGTCAAATTTACTTGTGCCTCTACACCATTCATTTTGTTCAATACTTTTTCAATTCGATTGGAACAAGCAGCACAAGTCATTCCTGTTACACCAACAGTAACATGTTTTGATTCACTCATTTTAATACCCCCCTCACTTGGAGAATTGCTTCATAACTTCCATTAGTTCTTCTATGGTTTCATTACCTTCACCCGACTTTATTGCATCACTAACACAATGCTTAATATGACGCTCTGTTACAGAGAACCCTACTTTCTTTAGTGCCGCACTTATTGCACTTATCTGCACTAAAATGTCTACACAATAACGGTCTTCTTCAACCATTTTTTGAATCCCGCGAACTTGACCTTCTATTCGCTTTAATCGATTGATAACCGCTTGTTTTTCATCCTTTGTTCTAGGTGTTGATGGGTGATCATGAAGGAATTTATCCAAATTAATCACTTCCTTTACTTTATATTTATACTATACCCCCCTAACGTATAACTGTCAACCGATAAAACTCATTAATTTATAAGTTAGGTAATTAAAGCAGATGGGGAGTATGGATTAACGTTGCTTAAAATAACTTCCAGCGCTTACGATTTATAATACCCATTAAAACTAATATAAAAATGGAGACAAAAGTAATTTCAATAATATAACTCTCAAATAAAGTCATTTTCTTTTCGGCCAATTCTACATGTTCCGTTTCCTTATTCGCTAAACTCCGATCATTAGCTTCTGAATCCACTTGATCTAGCTGAAAAGTAGCAATCAATGTATCATCATTTTTGTTTAGTACGTTTAAGATACCTTCTTCATTTATTTTTTCTTCCACTTCAACATCAGTTTTGTGGGTATAAAAGATATCCTTCGTTACCTCATAATCAACATCTCCTGTAGAAAAAGTTGTCCCTTTAGATATACTAGTAGTTTGGAAATTTTCAAAAGCATAGTCTAATAGATTCATAGTGTCCGTGTATGAAGCCTCCTGTGAATAACTCTTTAGCGTAATAACAATTACACTTAAATTTTCTCTTTCCGCTGTTGTTGCTAATGTAAAACCGGATTGCCCAGTAAAACCAGTCTTTCCACCCGTAATACCCTCATATGGTATTTCACGCATTAGCTTATGATGATTAATTAGAGTTGTATCCCACGTTTCCCCCTCCCAATCCAACTCGATGGTAGCATTGATTTCTCTAAACACTTCATTTTCCATAGCATATTGAGTGATCGTTGCTAAATCTTCTGCTGTTGTGAGATGGTTTGGGTCATACAAACCATGTGGATTTTCAAAATTAGTATGCTTAGTTCCCACTTTTTCTTCTAAGTACTGATTTATATCAGAAGAGAATTGTTCTATATTTCCACTAAGATGCTCTGCAATTGCCACACCTGCATCATTTCCCGAGTTGATTAACAGTCCTTGAATGAGTTTTTTAAGGGGTACTTGTTCTCCTTCTTCAAGGTAGACACTGGATCCGCCTGTATTTCTTGCATTTTCACTTATTGTTACAACTTCATCTAAATTTCCATTTTCTATCGCATAAATTGCTGTTGCAATTTTAGTGATACTAGCTGGATACATGTTGCTATCTATATTTTTCTCATAAATAATTTCACCAGTTTTTGCATCAATTACAATTGCGGATTCACTAACCAAACTGGGAGGATTTGAATTGAGGTGTGCACTCTTTTCAAATGGAATGGTTGTAGCCATGATGAAAATAATAATAAATAAGAATATCTCTTTCTTCACATGATCACCTACTTGTGTAATATCTTCTTACAAATTGTCATCTGACAAAGGTTGTCTTGTTAATTGTAAAGTATAATTTTGCAGAAAATATGAAAGTTGTAAACTTGAAATAATATTGTTAGTTGCACGTAACATTTTTTAGATCTTTAAACATTCATATTTTCTCCTTTTTATCTGCACAGAAACTCGATATTTACGAATTACTATTGAAAGTGTAAGTAATAACCATATAGGAGGTAATTATAGTGAAAAAAGGTTTATTAGTGACAATCTTATTTAGTTTCATATTAATCCTTGCAGCTTGTGGTGGTAATGATGTAGATCAAGAGGCAAGTAATACATCAAACGAGTCTTCTAGCACTAACCAACTAGTTGATCTAACAGCAACAAATTTCGAATTTGACCAAGCAGAATACACCGTAAATGCTGGTGAAGAAGTTAAAATAACATTAACGAATGAAGAAGGAATGCACGGTATTTCCATTGATGAATTTGATGTAAACATTGAAGGAGAAGGTGAGGCTACATTTACACCAGATGAACCAGGAGAATATACCATATATTGCAGTATCCCTTGTGGTCAGGGACACAGTGAAATGACAGCCAAATTAATAGTAAAATAGTTCTTAACTTGGCATTCGCCAAACTCTTATGGTGAATGCCTTCGTTTCACTTATGCAGGATAGGAAAGTTTATGCTTTCGCTTCCATGAAAAAAAGCTTGAATACAAGTTGTATCAAGCGTTTTTTTCTTCTTATATTATACAGCCTCAAGTTCTTCAATAATTTTTTCAAAGCCAAATCGGTCAACAAATCGATAGAACTTCTCTCTTTTCTTTCCATTTTCTCGATAAATATCTAAAATTCTATCTACTAAATCATATAATTCTTCTGGTTCAAGGTTTGCTCTTACCAATTTTCCAGGCCTTGCATCTCTTCCTTTAGACAGACCACCAATATACAATTCGTAGGTATCTTGATCCTTCATTATACCGATATCATTAATTAAAGGTTCGCCACATCCTATCGGACAGCCTGTATAAGCTGGACGCAATGTAAATGGCACTTCTTGCCCAGCAATTCTCCTGTTCAACTCCTTAGCAACAGGCATTCCCTCTTCCTCTTCTCCCTTGCAGAAGTTACACGTTCGAATGTTTTTTACAAACTTTCCAACCTTATAATAAGAGAGTCCAACTTCATCAAACCGACGTTTTACCTCATCTAATTCTTCTTCAGGTATTTGAACAATCAGCTGCTGTAATGTTGTCAACTCTATTTCTGATTCTTCTTCTAAATATTGCCCTAAAACAGCCAATTGCTTTGGTTTTAACTTTGCACCATAACCAATACCTCCATTGACAGCCAACGGAATATACTTTTTCGTTTGCACGTTGTTTTCTTCCCCTTTAAAGATGTATTTATACCATATTATAGTATACCCCAGTATAGTATTCAATGTATTTTAAAAAAATAAATAAAGCCACCTAATGTTGATGGCTTTATTCATGGACGTATAATTTTTCTTGAATCCGTTACTAAAACCATCCCGATCGGAATATCGCAAATAAAATCCATAGAAACATTAAGATCGCTACGATAAAACCTAGTTCAATAACTGGAATATCCCACAGTGGTGTCGATTGACTAACTAATGCTGATCCTATAATTAATCCTGTCATGATGATACTAAAGGAAAGTAATACAATACTAAAAGAGAGACGATTACTAATTCGATCAAGCTTTCTTAAGGATTCGTCTAATTTTGGCATGGAAATTTCCAATCTAACTTTTCCTTTTTTGATGACAGATTTCAGATCTTGAATATTCTTCGGTAATTCTGAAAGCATTTCTCCATATTCAGATAGATCTTTAAAAGCTTTATCAGCTACGTTCTTCGGATGAAATCGTTCTTTTAGTAATTCTCTTCCAAATGGCTCAGCTAGTTTTATAATACTTAGCTCAGGATCTAATTTCTCAACGATTCCTTCAATGGTTAGAAGTGTTTTTCCGAGCAAGGTTAAATCAGCAGGAATTCGAATATGATGACGATAAGCAACTGAAAATAGATCATTTACTGATTCGCCAAGGCTAACCTGACTTAATGGTACATCATAATACTTCTCTCTAAGTAGCTCAACATCACTTCTTAATTCTTGCATGTCTACATCATCTGGAATCATCCCCATGCGATTGATTGCTTTAATCATGCCATCTGTATTTTGACGCATTAAAGCAATAACAAACATAGAGAGATGACCTTTCATTTCAGAAGTAACTCTTCCAACCAATCCAAAATCTACAAAAACAACTTTCTCCTCTGGTAATGCTAAGATATTTCCTGGATGGGGATCGCCATGGAAAAATCCCTCTATAAATATTTGATGAAACATTGCTTTTACGACACGCTCAGCTAATATACTTGGATTATAACCTTTATTCATTAGCTCATTTTTATCATGTAATTTGATACCTTCTACAAACTCCATGGTTAACACTTTTTCCGTTGTTTGGCCCCAATACACTTTAGGCACATAAATCTTCTTTTTTCCATTAAATTGTTTACTAATTCTTTCTGCATTTCGTCCTTCATTTCGATAATCTAATTCTGCTAACAATGATTTAGCAAACTCATCAATGATATCCTTTACATGATATCTCGCAGCCCATTCTAGCCGCTTTTCCGCCAATATTGCAATATCCTTAAGTATTTCCAAATCTGTTCTAATTTTATCTTTAATATTGGGTCGTTGAATTTTGATTGCTACGGCTTCCCCTGACGTTAAGACAGCTCGATGAACTTGTCCAATCGAAGCAGCTGCAAGGGGAGATTCCTGAAACTCAGAAAAAGCATTATCAATTGGTTCTCCAAGTTCATCCTCTATAATATTTCTTACATCTCTCGTTGGAAAAGGCGGGACATGATCTTGAAGTTTTTCCAACTCTATAATAATATCACTAGGTAGAATATCCGACCTCGTGCTAGCAAATTGGCCGAGCTTTACAAAGGTAGGACCTAGCTCTTCCATAAATAAACGAACCCGTTCTCCAGTTGTTTTGGTACGGTTTTGTTTCGAGCTTTTCATGAACATGCGTTTGGGTAATGACAAAAGGTCATGTAGACCCAATTCCATTGCGAGGAATCCAAAGCCATACCTGGAAAATGCAATTACAATATCGCGATATCGTTGTATGTGACGAATTTGTTTTTCGAAGATCAGTAATCCCCCCCTTCATAAGCTGTATTTCAATTAAATCGCTTAGTTATCTTCACGTATTACTTCTCACTTTGAGCTAGCTTCTTCTCTAATTCCGTAATACGTTCTTTTAATTCTTGAAGCTCTTCTTTCTTAGCTAAATCGAGTTCACTTAATAGTTGATTTAGTTTTTCATTCATTTTATCATCAAGTTCTTCTTGTTTTTCTTTCCCTTTTTGAAGTAATTCATTAAAAAATTCCTTGGATTCCTGCTTACTTAATTCCCCTTTTTCAACTAACTCATCTACAATTTTTTCTGCTTGCTCTTTCGTTGTTAGAGCTAAACCAAGTCCTAAAGCCAATCCTTTTTTAAACGTACTTTTCATTATAATCCTCTCCTTTTTTGTTCGAGTTTCGATTATTAAAAAGTGTTACTAGAATTAAACCTTTTGTAACTAATTATTATATTATCCTTCACTACTATTATAGCACTTAGACTTATTGTATTCCGAATATGATGATGTTCATTCATTATTTTTTGGCATAAAAACCAGTTGAAAACAAAAGCTATATTAGAGGTGAGAAGAAAATGAAGAAACAAGACAAAAAAGAAACATTTGATATGCCTACTCAAGCCAATCGACAAGGAAATATCAGCATGCATAGTGGAATAAAAGAAAACTATCCATTTGATTCTATGAATAAGATAACCGGAGATTCGGTAAAAGAACATAAAAAGTTAGAAGCTGCTAATGAAGTAATTGCAGAAAAAGAGATATCACAAACATTTAATAATTCCTAGGCTTTTGCCAATTCTTAATTATTCTTATCAGTATAAGGCCGAAAAAAACTCTGATGCAAATTAGTCATCAGAGTTTTTTTGATTAGGTTCATCGACATCCGTTACATTCAATTCCATTTTCTCCTCATCTTCAGATGGTTGAATATACCCTTTAAAGATATAAGTTTCCCCTTCTTCGATAATTGGTACGTCAACATCACTAAAAATAACTGCTTCCATATTTCCGGTATGATCCGTTAGAGTGATAAACTTCGTATCATTATCTGAATCATAGAAGAATCGCTCAACCGTTGCCGTTATTTCAATGATTGCCTCTGTTTGTTCTTCATTCTCTATAAGGCTGCTAATAGATCCCGTTGAGCTACTTTTTGATCCAACATGAATATACCCTGAAAATTTTATGACTGAAAAAATACTGATAATGATTAGGGCTATTAGAATTAAATTAACAAGCCATTTTTTACGTGAGGATTTTTTTGGCTGATGTTCCGCTCCCTTATCCGTTATTTTGTTCTGCTCGTTATATAGTGCGGGATCATCAGTTTGTTTACTAGGTGATATCTTTAAATGCTCAACTATCTCTTTAATTTGATAATTTTTTAATGAATTGGAATAGCTTCTAAATCTAGTTGCCTCAGCTAACAATTCATTAAAGCTACTGTCCAATTCATCAAAACAGAAATGATACTTATAATAGTTATCGGCATCACCTGTAGCCCATGTATGAATTTGACGTCCGAATTTATATTCAAACTCTAATTTTGAAAAACCTTTATGAATCACTACATAGCCAATATTTCTAAACGGATCATCTAATCCCATATTTCTGTGATTAGACAACAGGTAGTTTTTCCAAGCTACAGCATACGACTTTACTTGAGCAAACGGATTTTTGTTTCCATACTTTGTTTGAAGGAGACCGTTTGAAAACACGTCTTCTATAGAAGAAATAGTCAAGTTCTTTACTTCGATAATACGAAAACCATACGTTGGAGAAATAACTAAGAAATCGGGAAGCTTCTCCCCAATATTTGGTTGGGCAATGATATACGTATCATCTGGCAGAATCCTGCAGAGTACATCACCAACCTCTAACTCCGCCTCCCAAAACCCCTGTACCAATTTCTCTCTCCCCACAAAAACAGCCATACAACACACACTCTCTTAACAATGATACCTTATTATATCATGACAAGTGCCTGTCACTCGTCGAAATTTGTCGAATGTTCATGTTTCGATGTTTATCCCTATTTTTTCTCCTTCGATTTCAACGTATTTCATTGATTCTTTTTGAGCAAAATTAATTTGTTTAACTAATAGATTG
Organism: Ornithinibacillus caprae; assembly: GCF_009728145.1. Taxonomy (GTDB): domain Bacteria; phylum Bacillota; class Bacilli; order Bacillales; family Amphibacillaceae; genus Ornithinibacillus; species Ornithinibacillus caprae. The sequence goes on from NZ_WOCA01000010.1 coordinate 42,473, forward strand.
CTTTCGATCATTTCTTGGTGTTGTTTAATCACTTGCCTCATAAAGTTACTTACGTCAAATGTGACAGTCACACGCTGCTCAACAGGTAAATTGAGTTCTTTCCGATAAACCTGGACTGCCCGAACGAGCTCTCTAGCTAATCCTTCACTACGCAATGCTTCTGTGACCCTTGTGTTTAATAGCACCGTAAAGGATTCATTTCCTGACATCTCTAGGCCCGGTGTTGTTGTCCGCTTGACTTGTAGATCCTCCAAGCCGACGCTAATCAATTCACCAGAATCAGTCTCAAATTCAAAATTGCCTTCGTTAACTACCTTTAAAGCTCCTTCAGCAGATAACTTTTTTAACGCCTCTTGAGCAACAGAAACTTGTTTTCCTAGTTTCGGCCCAGCAGTTGGAAAATTCAATTGAAGTTCATATTGCACCGCATGATCATTCTCGACCTGAAACTGAACTTGCTTTACATTGATTTCATCTTCAACGATATAGCTATATTTCGCTAATGATTTTGCTCGTTCCCCAACTATCGTTAACTCCGACAAGGGTTGTTTCGTTTTGATATTTGCTGCATTACGTGTATGCCTAGCAAGCTCCACTACTTGCAGTACGCCATCCATATCTAATTCAAGCTGTTCATCGATTTGTTTCTCATCTACTTTCGGATAATCAGCCAAATGTACACTTTTTCCCGTTAGGTTTCGATAAATATCTTCTGCAATGAATGGTGTAAATGGGGCAAGTAGCTTACTTAATGTGGTTAGTACCTCGTATAATGTTTGATACGCTCCTAATTTGGTTTCATTCTTTTCCTCGCTCCAAAAACGATCTCGTGACCTTCTGATATACCAATTACTTACTTCTTCTACGTAGCTAGCTAACTCCCTGGCTGCCGGGTTAAATGCATAATCATCTAAGTGTTTCGTTACATTCATCGTTACGGTATGGAGGCGGGATAAAACCCATCTGTCGAGTAAAGTCTTTTCACCGTTTCCGTCCATAAAAGGATCAAAATTGTCAATTTCCGCATACATCGTAAAAAAGGAATGGATATTTGTTAATGTGTCCACTAGTTTAGATTTAGCCTGACTCACGATCTTGGCAGAAAATCGTTTATTATTCCATGGTGCACTATCTACAAGTAACGACCACCTTAGTGCATCAGCTCCATATTCCTTAACGAGATCCATCGGATTAATAACATTTCCCTTACTCTTCGACATTTTCCGTCCCTCTTCATCAAGAATATGTCCTAATGACAATACTCGTTTATAAGAAGGTTTACCAGTAAATAAAGAAGAGACTGTTAGTAAGCTATAGAACCAACCTCTTGTTTGATCCACTCCCTCAACAACCACGTCTGCAGGAAATTGTTTTTCAAATACATCTTGATTTTCAAATGGGTAATGGTACTGAGCAAATGGCATAGAGCCACTATCAAACCAAACATCGATTACTTCTTTTGTTCGATTCATCTCTCCTTGACAGGCAGGACATTCAAGTACAACGTTGTCTACATATGGCTTATGCAGCTCCAAATCATCTGCAACTGCATGTTTAGCATGAGATTTCAAGTCCTGGATACTTTTGGGAGAATATTGATGGTTGCAACTCTTACAAACCCACACATTTAGTGGTGTACCCCAATAACGATTACGCCCAATATTCCAATCAACCATATTTTCAAGGAAGTTTCCAAATCGACCATGCTTCATATGCTCCGGATGCCAATGAACTGTCTCATTATTTTCTATTATTTTATCTTTAATTTCTGTGGTTTTAATAAACCAACCTTCCATTGCATAATAGATAAGTGGAGAATCACAGCGCCAACAATGGGGATAACTATGTTCATATTTTTCTTTGGCAAATAATAGATTATGATCGGCTAACATTTTTATAATACGAACATCCGATTCTTTGGCAAATTCCCCCTCCAGTGGTCCTACCTGTTCTGTGTAACGACCAGTTTGATCGACTACATTCACAAAATCTAAACCACTAGCTTTGATCGCATGATAATCATCTTCTCCATGTGCTGGTGCTAAATGAACAATCCCCGTACCACTTGTATCGGTTACAAAATCAGCAGCAATTACTTGATGACCTTTTTCTAACTTAAGAAAATCAAAAGGTGGTTGATAAGATAGACCAACAAACTCATCTCCATGATGAGTACTTAATACGTCATATGGCTCTGTCATTACCTTATCGACCAATTTTTTCGCTAAAATATATACTTCTCCCTGGCTTTTGACTTTGACATATTCCAAATCCTTATGAACAGCCAGTGCGACATTAGCTGGCAAGGTCCAGGGCGTTGTCGTCCACCCTAAAAAGTACTCATTATTGGAACCATCTACTTTGAATTTAGTCGTAACAGACAAATCTTTTACGTCTTTATATCCTTGCGCTACTTCATGCGAACTAAGCGATGTTTGGCAGCTTGGGCAGTATGGCGTTACCCGATGTCCACGGTCTAATAAACCTTTTTCATGAATAGTTGAGAGGATATACCAAACACTTTCGATGTATTCATTACGAAGCGTCACATAAGGATCATCCATATCTACCCAATATCCAATTGCCTCGGTAAAAATACGCCATTCCCGTTCATAATTAAACACACTATTCTTGCACTCTTCAATAAATTTTTCTACACCGTATGCTTCAATTTGTTGTTTCCCAGAGATGCCTATTTTCTTCTCAACACCTAGTTCTACTGGCAGACCATGTGTATCCCACCCTGCTTTTCTGACAACCTGATAACCTTGCATTGTTTTATAACGCCCGATAAAATCTTTGATGACTCTTCCTAAAACATGTCCTGCATGTGGAAGTCCATTTGCAGTTGGTGGACCTTCATAAAATACAAATGTCTCACTTCCTTCTCGATTTTCAATCGATGCCTTAAAGGTACCTTCCTGTTCCCAAATTCCTTTTATGCGGTTCTCTCGCTGCAGTGCTGACTCATTACCTTCTACTCTTTTCATACTTCTTTCCTCCTTTTTTCTCTTAACATACAAAAAACCCGCCCCTATAATAGGGACGAGTTCTACCCGTGTTACCACCCTGATTCTAGGAAGTCGTTTTTACATTACGACTTCTAGCACTCAACCAACGTACAAGCATACGCGATCCTTTTAACGGCGGATACCCGGGAAAACTTAAATAAGTTTTCAGTTTTCCTTCTCGGAGAGGATTTTCTGCACGAACTGATCATTGGCTTCCACCAAATGCCAACTCTCTGTGGATCAGGACTCCTGCATACTCGTTCTCGTCAACGAATTTTAACCGATTAATATTAAGAATTAGAATATAGTATGAACCGAAATATGTCAAGGTGAATTTAATTGCGGTGCCTGTCACTTGTCGATTATTGTCGATTATTGTTGATTACTGCAGGTGCCTGTCACTTGTCGGATTTTGTCGATAATTAAAATCCGTACTCTTCGTCTTTTGCTTGGCGAATTTTTCCGTACGTTTCTGTTAATACAACGGTATCTTCTACTAATCGATCGATACGGAAGATCACATCTTCATTCGTAATCTCTTTTCGATAAAAGTCCTTTTCCTCAATAAACACATACGTTTGAACAATTTGTGCTTTCATATAAGATAAAATGGGTTTCAACTGCTGTTCTACGATTAAAAAATGCTTTGGTGATCCTGCAGTAACAAGCATACTAACTACTTTATCTTGAAATGCTTTTTCTGGAAGTAAATCAAATATATTTTTTAAAGTAGCAGGGATTGATGCTTGAAAAATAGGGGTTCCTATTATAATCGCATCCGCATCCATAATAGTTTGTGCTACATATCCCGTATCCCCGTCATATTCCAAATAATTACGTCCATCACTAAATTGGACATCATATTCAGCTAAATCAATTAAGGTAACATCAACATCCGGATAGTTCTCCTTGATTGAATTAACTGTATAGTTCATCGCAGTTCTTGTTTTAGATCCGACCTTTGATCCGGACAATCCAACAATCTTCATCTATTCTCCCCCCTAGTCTATGGCTGTATGTTTTTTTATTGCTGGCAGAATTTCTGTTCCAATTAATTCAATATTCTTCTTTAATTTGTCAAACGAAACACCACCAAAATCCATTTGGGCAATATAACGCTGGTGCCCAAACTGTTCATGTTGATAAAGTATTTTTTCAATAATCTGCTGTGGACTACCTATATTCATTACATCACGAGGGTCTGCTCCTTGTGCAAAATGCTGCTTTGGAAACCCACGTCCGTTTGTAAGCTTCATTCCTTCGTTAATATAAGGATATGTTTCGCGCTGTGCCTGTTGAGTCGTTTCTGCAGCATAGAAAAAACCTGCTGTCGAAACAGGGAATTCCGCTGGATCAAACCCACGCTGTCTTAAGGCTTCTCGGTACGCATCAATGGAACGTTTAAACACCGAAACTGGTCCACCTAAGTGAGCTAGATACATTGGAACACCAGCATACCCCGCTTTGATCGCAGAAGCAGGTGTCCCTCCAACTGCACGCCAGATAGGTAATGAACCATTTTTCGGGCGTGGTAGAACTTTGGCATTATTTAATGGAGCTCGATATTGTCCACTCCAATTAATAACTTCTTCTTCGTTTATTTTTAAGAGCAAGTCAAACTTTTCTTCGAATAATTCTTCGTAATCGTGAACATCATAGCCTAGTAAATCAAACAACCCTATTCTAGATGCACGTCCTGCAACTATTTCCGCTCGTCCGTTAGATATTAAGTCAATCGTAGCAAAATCTTCATAAACACGAACAGGATCTGAAGTGCTTATAATGGTTGATGAACTGGAAACTTTTATTTTTTCAGTCGCCTGTGCAATTGCTGCTAGTACGACACTATGTGCCTGAGTTGTAAAATAATCCTGGTGGCTTTCTCCAACACTAAAAAAATCAATTCCTGCTTGCTCTGCTAACTGAGCTAACTCAATAATTTCCTTTAAACGCTGCTGCGCAGAAATACGCTCCCCTGTATTTGGGTCAGGTATATGATCTCCTAATGTATAAAGTCCAAATTCAAGACCTTTACTCGGATCAATACGGTATTTTTCCATAACGATTTACACCCTTCTTTCTAAAATATAACTATTAATTTATATCATTATTATTTACTTTTTCATGTGTAATGCTATTATAGAACATAATAATAAATCACATAAGTACGCACTTTTATGAACCATAGTATACAAAAAGATACTATAGGAGGGAATACAATGAAAATAGAGCCGGAATTATGCCGTGTAGAGGATGCCTTAGGAATATTAGTAGGCAAATGGAAACCAATTATTTTACTTCATTTATTAAAGGAGGGCACGCAGCGATTTAGTGAATTAAAAAGGAGTATGCCCGGAATTACCCAGAAAATGCTAACCAAACAATTACGAGAATTAGAAAGCGAGGATATTATTGAACGAGTAGTATATCCTCAAGTTCCCCCAAAGGTAGAATACTCCATTACAGAATATGGTCGTAGCCTGCAACCCATCTTAGAAATGATGCATGAGTGGGGAACAAAACATACATTACACAAAATGGAAAAATTGAAAAACAAAGAGAACACTCTTTAATATTTGCCTAGAATAAGAGGATAATAACAATAACACTAAAAAAACACTTTTTTCATAAATCTTCAGTTTTTTACAACACTCGATATAAATAGTGTATACTAGTCATATAGGAACGTACGTTTCAGAAAAAAGGGGGAGAATAATGAAGAAAGCGCTTTTAGTTATTGATGTTCAAAATGACATGTTTCAAGAAGAAAATGCAGTACACAATGGAGAAAGATTGCTGCAAAATCTAAAAGATTTAATAGCTCAAGCACGTTCTAGTCAGACACCAGTAGCTTAACGGAAAATAGCATAAAATCCTATGAGAATCTATTTAATGTATTTGGTGACTGGGTTAAAGAACAAGGAATTGAGCATACACAAGATTTATCTACTCAAGTGATAAAGTCGTTCTTACGAGAATTTATGGAAAAAGGGAATAAACCCAAGACCATTAACTCTAAAATAAAGTTGTTACGAGCATGGACTAGGTGGATGCTTGAGGAAGAGATAATTGACAAGGATATTTGTAAAGGTAATAAACTTGTACGTGAGGAAGACATTCAACTGGCACTTAGACATTTAAGAAGAAAGAAACGTCGTGAAGATAGTTTTTATTTTATTCGAAACTACACTATTATGATGACTCTTATTGGTACTGGATTAAGGATAAATGAGTTAGTTAGTCTAGATTGGAATGATATAGATTTCACTGTAACAATCAGGAAAAGTAAGAGCCGAAAGCAAGGGTCAGTTCCTCTTTCAGAAACACTAGCTAAAGAGTTAAGTTCTTGGAAAGAATATGTCGATAACAAATATAATGAAAAGCCTACTGCTGTATTTGTTAATCGTATGGGACAAAGGCTTACTAAGAATGGTGTACAGTTATTTATTAAGCGATTAAAGCGGGATTTAGGGATTGAAGGAGACTTTTCTCCCCATGCTATGAGAAATGTGTTTATTAAACGCATATTGATGAATAAAGCTAATCTAAGAGAAATACAGTTATTAGCGAGACATTCAAAGATTGATGTTACTAGGCAATATATTGGCTATTTTCAGTATGAGTTGAAAAAAGTATTGGATGAACATGACCCACTAAGAGGGTTAGTTTAGATATACCTTTTATCGAAAAAGTAGGGTTGTAGTAGTTATTGCGGTGGAAAAACCTAAAAAACTGACTTCCTTATTATTAAAGGAAGTCAGTTACCTACCACAACACCTTTTATATTTCTTCCCGCTATCACAAGGACACATATCATTTCGACCAATCTTCTTAGTAGAAGGTTTTATTCTACTAGATTTTTCAAAAGGATTTTTACGTATTATATAATCCTTGAATGCAATCCTGTTAGAATGTTCACTTAACATCAGGAGTTGTTGTGGTTCTTCAACTAAGTTAGAAAAATAAGGTTTAACTGCAAAAGGTAATTTTAAATATTCTATAAGTTCCATAGAACTAGGCTTTTCATTATATAAACTTTCAACGTTGATTACGGTATGTTCCTCACCATGAACTTCAATTTGCTCAAAATTAGGGTCTAGGAAAAATCTCATAAAAACTGACGTATCAGTTATATAAACATCCCCTTCAGTTCTTCCAGTGAAGTCGAAAATATCAGTACAGACTATCTTTATAATATCATCTTTGGTAGGTGAGCTTGTAGGTAATTTAATATCCATGTATTTTTGTACCTTTTCGGGTTGATTAATTAGTATTTTTTCTCTTCTATTGACTTGTTCAACCCCATTTAAGATTTCTCTTTCTTTTTCATGGATTTCATATTCTGAATAGGGACGAGTTAGACATTTCATTTCAATTAACAATATTTTGTCACCCATAACACCTATCATGTCATATTCTACTTGTTTTTGGTCGTAAGCTATAAACTTAACCTTTGTGTTATTAACCTTAAAAAATGGAGCAAAATTCATAATTGAAATTAATTTATTCTCTAAATTAGTTCCTTTAGATGAAAGTTGTATCTTAAAAGCGTTTAAATGTTTTTCTACTATTCTTTCTAAATTCATTTGTTCTATTAGATGAGGACAAAACACAACCTGATTATCACCAACGTAAATAAGCGGTTGGGAGAAAATGTCTAAGCTTTTCTTCATAAACTTAGGCTTAAATATAAATAACTCAATTAACTCATTTGCCTTTTCTATTTCAATATCATAATTTTTAATAAACCCCTCAACAAAGTAATTAATATCAAAAACAGGAGTTAAGAAAGAAAAATCAGAGTCGTTAAAATAACGAGAAGAGTTATTGCTATAGGCAAACCCTATGGATAATAGATAACTAAAACAATTATACAAGTTGGATAGAGAAATAGTCTTGGAGTGACCAATTCTTATTGTTAGAAATCTATCTCCTAATTTATCTTTCATTTTCTCAATAGACGAGTTTATCCTTGGTTTAAAGATTTGATAACATAAATTAAGTAACTTAGAGTCCACGCTAAATACTTCTTCAGGTTTATTGACCGAGAACTTGATGTTATTTTGAACCTCTTCTACAGCTGTGTTGGCAATTTTAAAATCGAGATTAGTTATAAAATCTAAAAATTCCTTATACCTGTACCTTAGAATGGCAGCTTTTTAAAGTTTAAAATTGTAATCATTTCTTGGTACATAGTAAAAAACGTTACCACCTTGGGATTTATAACGTAAAAAATTCCAATCCCTATACTTTATCTTTTCCCACAAAATATCGAGCGTTTGCTTATGAGAGGTTAAATGCATAATCATTTCTAAACTCGGAATAAGATAAGGTGATACATCAGAGTATGTATTGTGTAATTGCCCATCAATTTTCCCTTTTGAATTATAATGAAGCAATCTAATTAAAGTATCAAATAAATCAATAATCGCTTCAAGATTATCACTAACTGAGTGTTTTTTACCATCCTCCGTTACTACCTCTTCTAAGCCTGTAAGGTATTTTTTTTGATTCATTTTGTCTTTAAGATTTCTGTGTGCATACATAGCTTGACTCTCTATAAATGTACAATACATCTGGACTTGCTTTTTAAATGGAATTTCCAAAAATTCGTTTTTTAATAGTAATTCGTTATTTTCTTTTATAGCTTGATAGATAATATTAATCGAATTTATCAAACTTGTAGATTCTTTAACGAAATTATTATATTTCTCTTCCATGCTATTTTCTTCTATAACCTTAAATGCAGTAATAAACACCCTATTCATAAACTGAATATCTTTTTCCTTAACTCCTAAGGTAATCGGTTCAAATAATACTTCACTGAGGAGTATGTTTCTAATGAAAGATTCACTATCTTCAAGGTATAATAACATTAACTGTTGTACAGATTTTGTTAAATCGTGTTTTATTAGATTAGTTTTCAAAGATTCATAACTCGTTTCCAACACGTTACACCTTCTTCATAATATGGTGTAGCTATTATAGCATACTAAAATCTAATAATTACCAATTAAGGGGGTATAGAGATATGGAAGTTAGCAAAGCAAAGTTCTTGGAACTAGTACAGAGTGGACGAGAAGATAACTGTTGGGATTTTAAAAAAGAGATGTCAATAAAGCCAAAAGAAAAATTTAATGAATTGATAAAAGATATTCTGGCTTTCTCTAATTCAAAGGGTGGGTATTTATTATTAGGCGTCGATAACAATGGCAATCTAACAGGAGTGGAAGAAGAGTTAGATGAAGCTAATTTAGGAGGTAAAATAGAATCTATATTGGGTTATGCTATTGATATTAAGTTATTATATTTTAATCATAACATTGATGATAACGAGATGAAACTGGGCATATTATCTATTCCAAAATCAGAGAAAATTCGAGTGTCACCTAAATCTTTAAATGGGAATAAGGGGATAATAGTAAGAGAAAATGCAATATATGTAAGGAGAAATACTAGAAGTGTAGAAGCTAACAGTGAAGACCTTGAAACAATAAAAAGTAAGATTAACTTAAAAGGAAGTTATAGATTTAAAGAACATGATTTACAAGTTATTAAGCGGAACCAAAGGCATTATGTTGGTATGCATAAGATTTTAGTTGACTATTTTAGGGACAATTTTTCGTTTAACTCGAATACATATTCTATGAAGCTAAATGAAATATTTAACTTCATTCCCTCTAAGTATAATAAACTTGAATTTGCGAGGATAGTGGGTATTGAGGAGACGAAAATAGATGACCATTTTGAAGGAAAATCATTTCCAACTTTAGAACAACTTTTACGTATAACGTTAATGTTTGATTTACCAAATGATTTTTTCTTTAGACCAACTATTTATTTAAGATATCCTATTTGGCAAAACCCATTGGTTAATTTCTCCATTGTAGATAAGGTAGATAATAAAGATTATCTTTTAAATATTAATGAAAAAGATTTTTTCTCGGATTACTTTAAGACCCTAGCAAAAGAAACTATTATTTTTACCAGATTTATTAGGAGGGACAGACCAAAAAGAGAAGAAATTTCATTAAAAGGTACCTTTGAACCTAGAGGAGAAAGAATTTTATTTAAGTTACTCGAAGACCTATCCGACGAAAAATTTGAAGAATACAGAGAACAGTTAAGTACTCAATTCTACAAAATTCTTGAAATGGTTCACGATGAAAATCACATTGATGCTCCTGAAGAGTTTCTTTATCATCTTATAGGTTTAGATAAATCACTCTTATGTAGGATAATTAACGAATCCACCAAAGAAATTAAAATAAATAAGGACTCTTATCACTTTTACTTTAATTTTATCGAAGAAATAAAAGGTTACTAGAAGTAATAAACAGCAAAGTATTTTAAAAAAGAAACCTTCTTTCTGGATAGACCACATAACAGTGTGTACTGCTGTCTAGAGGAGGGATAGTTTACATACTTAAGCTTCCCAGCAACTCCCCAAAAGTTATTAATACATTATCCTAGAAAACCTATAGTGTTTTTCAACGAGCTGAACACACACTAAATAAAACAATTATTCTATTTAAAGTTAAATAGATTAACGATAAAAATAGTAATATTGTACCAGATGTCATAATTTTAGTGGTAAAGTAGCTATAGCGTTTCTTTTAGGTGATATTACAGGAGCTATTGTTGGTTAGTAATTCCAAACGCAACATAATATAAATAGAAAAGAGGCTAACATGTGAAGGATTCAAAACAAATAGATAGAGTTTCAAGGTTAGGAGTAACTCTAACAATTCTAGGTGTTATATGGTACGTCCTTTTAAAGGCTTTAGACCTTTTATTAACCATTTTTTCGCAAAAGTTATATCTTAATAGTATTTATAGTTCAGAACACTTTATTGCGTTAGTCTTTGTTTGTGTGTTTGTATCAATCTTAGTAAGTGGAGTAAAGTATGTTTACTCTGAATTAAAGACCTTAAAGCAGTTTGACGATGAATCTTTATTTTTAGAAGCAAAAAAAGTAGCAAACAACAATTTTAACGATATATTTGTCATGTTGAAAGTTAACCTTACTTTAATCATTCTTTCAATTGTTTTTGTGATTATCTTGGAAACAACCCTTTTTAATTCTAATGTATTCTTAAAAGGTGTTTATGTCACTTTTGTTATAGCAATTATTATTCTTTTAATTATTAGAGATACCAGAAGAAATTTCATTGCATTTTCTAAGAAATTATACAGCTTTGTAAAATTAAGAATGAAACAGCTTAGTTCTTGGTTTTATATCTTATTTTTATTAATTATACTGGCATTTAGTTCAACCGTTCTATCTTCTAATTATGGACAAACAATAGAGGTTAATTTTCAAGATGAAAGTAGCCTACCTATTGATATAGAATTTACAAATTTTGAAATAGAAAATATAAAAATTTACCTTTTCGAATTAAAAGGTGATAATGGGGTTCTAATTAATGATATTACAATCCCTAGAAAGGACTTCTATGAAAGCTCTTATAGTGTACTTGAGACATCATCAAAGCATCTATTGAGTAGTAATGAAGACAAAGAGGCAATAGCATCCTTTGATTTCAGAAAACAACAAACTGTTTTAAGAAAAAGATTCGAACTAATAAATTATATTAGCTCACCTTTATATGACGGGAAATATCGAATTAAAATAGTGGTAGAGAACAAATATAACCTCGACTCAAAAAAATTCGAATTAGTAAATGACTTTCTCGTGGAAGGAAATAAATCTATATTTAATAAAAATGAGTTTGTCATAGAATTATAACATTATTGAGTTAAGTCCTGGCTAGCTCAAACTTGCTCTAATTCTTTAATTCGTTAACTAAATTTAAAGCAATCCCAACCAGATTCCCCTTGTATTGTAATAATAGATTATAAACTATTAAAATCTTTGATTATAGAGAATAATAAAAAGGGTTCTTAGTTCAGTACTTACTGCCGCGGACACGCTTCGCTTTGTCCTTGTCTACGAGTTGAAAGCAAGCTTTCAACTCGTCTATTTTTATTTCATAATTATTGATTTAAATCACTCTTCTCTTAAGAGATTTTTCAAAAACACCTTGATTTTATTGGGTTTTCAACACCCTCTTAGGCAACTGTTTTTCCTAGAATCACAAATGCCAGTCGCTAGGTGGTTCCGTAATGATTGCTTCTTTTGGAGCCTCTTCAAATACATCACTATTTAAGTATTGATTCAATAAACCTCTCATCCTACTGCTTGGTATATAGATTCTAATAGATAATTCATTTCGTATTCTACTTCTCCATACCCATTGAATTAACTCTGACAGAGCCCATGTATCTTGATCGATTTCATCCCCATACTGTTCGAAGAATTTCTTTTCGATAGGATTAAGAAACCTATTTACTAAATATGCTAGACACTCCCTATGACTATAATCATTTGTTGCACGTGAAGTCATGGGAACAAATCCTCCCACAAAACCCTTTGGAGACACTTTTTTCTATATTTTTTCTTTATCACCTTTCACAGTAGTCCACATAACATTGTTAACTTTCTCACCACAAATGTTACCTAAGTGATTTCTAGCATTATTTCTAAGCTTTATTATTAAATCCTTATTCTTAGTTTTATCAAACCAACTTTTAGACAATGCAAAAGTATTATCACCTATTTTATTCAGACTTCCACCATAAATATCTATTTTCTTTAACCTTTTCTTTGTTATAAGGTTTCCTATCCTTATATGGAATTAGGTAAAATCTCTTATTTTCACTAATAACAGATAGATACCTATATTTAATTCCGTGCAAGTCATAGTAAGCTTTTTGTATTTGCCCCTTGAATAGATACGTCAATATAAAGGTATTTTGAAATGATGAAAAAACCTCACACGGGAAATTCCAAATGAGTGCTGAATTATCACAGTACATGAAATTGTTAGTTAAAGCCTTTTGCTTTATCCATAATCTTTTTTTGACTCGTTCCATTTTATATATTTTAAACCAGTTTCTTTTTCATCTATTTAAATAGCTTCCGCTTCTAGCAGAAGAGTTAAATCACTTTTTCTTAATGGAACTTGTACAATAATATTTAATACTTCATCAAATATTAGAGTATAATTATTCACCCTTATCAACTCCAGGGTTTCAGCAGTTGCCATTTGAAACAATGCATGAGTTGTGCAAATATCTTTTCCTTCCCCTAATAACTTATGGACGTCGTCTAATTTGGTTTCTCCATTCCTTGCTAAGGGCTCAAAGGATTCTCTAGATGTAACGGAGTGCTTAACCCTCTTTACTTCTTCCAAGAAGGGTGTCACATATATGAATTGATGTGTGTCTCTATCCATTTCACTCACTCATTATTGTATTGCCCAAGATGTTTTTCCATATCCACAGGGCACGTCTACTACATTGATTGTTGAATTCATATTAGCATTTCTCCCTAAAAATATATTTTTTCTTTAACTCGTAAGAAATTACATTCTACTGTTGTTTAACTATCGACTTAGATGTTCCTTAGATAATCCTATACTGCTAGGAATGAATGTATAGAAGAACTATGTTTAACACATACTTAGTGCTTAGTAACATTATCATTCAATATTTATCCCACTTTTTTTACGTTTAAGTGATGTAATAACATAAAAAAAACCTAACAAAAGATTAGGAGTTAAAAATTCGACCTTCATAAATAAAATGCATTAAGGTAAATATAATACATTGTTTTAGCTAAATCATTATTGAGAAGAAAATATGGCTTTGTTATATACTCTATTTAGAATTGTAATTTGTGTGCAAATTTTCAAGAAAATGACATTTGATTAATTCGTATCGTAGAATTCCGCTTACGGATTTATGATTATAAGTGCTTACACGGAGCACAATCTGAGTAAAAGTAAAAATTCCTTTAAACCATCCCCTAGTTAGGTTAATTTACTTCTTATTAACTATTAAAAAGTAAAAAGACTACATTACTTTCTGTTATGTAGTCTTTTTAGGGAAAATTTATTCTTATATTAATACTAAACTGAGGTACCTTGTAACCCTTACCTTCCTAGTTAGCTGTTTCAAGTTGTTTTAAACACAATGATACAGCACTCTTGTAATAATCATACTCACGTTTAGTCACTGCAGAGCCTTGAACATTCTCATCTCCAGAATGGGATACTAAATTATTATTTCTTCTATCAAACATATTTCTTAATTTAATACAAATAAAATGTTCTATACTTTGTTTTTTTAAAAATACTTCAATAGAATTAGCATTGTAGTTCTGAGATTTTATTGTATCCAGCGAATAACAAATTGATTGGAATTCATTTACAAGATGGTTTAGGGCAACTGAATAATCTCCTCTCATTTCATTTAACACCCTAAGCTCCATCTGCTTTATAATTAAAGGGTTATTATTCAGTAAGTAATAAATATATTCCATGCTTAAATCAAAATATCCAGGATTTTTGTAATCAAATTCAGTTATCTTATAAAGCTCTAGGACTTCGTTAAAGTGTTTATCTTCGTATAGCTTTTGAAATAGCTTTTCATGATTAAAATTAAATTGACGTAACGCTTCAATTACGAGAAGTCTTGCATTAGATGTGGAAACATCCTTTGATAGCAAATAATTAATGTATTTCTCTTTTGTTTTGTCACTTTTCATCACTAAAATGGTTAATACCAAAGGACTTACACTTAACAAATCAAAGTTAAAATCCTCAAATATTGATTCAAGTTTTGTCTTATTTTCTCCCTTATTCAATAGATTTGAGATATCCTTATCAAAAATCTTGTGAAGAATGTATTGGTTAATCTCACTATTATTTCTTTCTAAATTAACCCCACCATTCTTAATTCGTTCTAATTCATCTATTATTTTTTCAATTATTACTTCATGACTTTCTTCCTCTTGGGTATTATCACCTGTATCAATCGGAACATCTAGAAATTCAATTACAGATTCATTCTTACTGTCCTTAAAAAATTCTTCTTTCTCGTTTGGACTTCCTAAATTATATATTTTTGTCTTATTGTTAATGTTAAGTTGAAAATCATAGAAAGCAATATCCTTTATTTTAGCTAAAATTTCAACAGCTTCTTTTATAGGTTGGCTATTATCAGAATTGTTATTAGGCTTAAAAGGAATATAAATATCATCTAAATATCTAATTATACTATACTCTTCATACTCGAGAGATTTCATTAGACTATCTATTCTCAAATCTAAAAAACAAAGATATAAATAACCAATAAATGAAGATATTATACTATTGTCTATTTGTGGTATTCCCTTTTTATTATCCATCAAGAACTTATAAAAGGTTTCTATTTCTTTTATCGTATTTTCATCAAAGTTATGCTCCAACTTGTCATTGGGTTTAATAGTATCTTGCAAGAATTTGAGTAACTTTTCTACTGGAAGGTTATCAAAATAATTCTGGATGTCTAATCTAATGACAATTGAATCGTTTTTATCTTTGGTATGGGTTGTAAGGTTATTTCTAAATTTTTTATACTCATTTTTGTAATAAATATTATTCTGGGTAAATTTTATACTGTTATTTTGATACCTAATATTCCCTCCATAAAATGTATTAATGGTTTCAATCTTTTTATAGTAGTTAAAAATGAAATCATCAGAAATCTTTAGTAGATACAAACCAATAGAATTATGTATCATATTTAACCCATAAGAAATAAAGGAAAAGTTTCGAATACTATATACATTCTTAGGTATAGCATATTTCTTAATAAAATATTCTTTATTTAAATCATAAAAAATATTATTACTTATCCTACTATTAAAATAACAATTTAAGGATACAAGTCTTCTTAATGATTTTTTTATATTATTAAAGTAGTTTATATTAAACGTTACAAAATGGGGGTTTTTCTTGCTCAACTTTATTGTTTCTTCTTGTAAATTATAACTATCCTTCCAAGTATTATAATCTATGAAATATCCTAATGAAGCTTTGTTTGTTTTCATAAATATCCCCCCAAGTTATTCCACTTTAATAATATAATACTGTATTTAAAATGGAAATAATAGGATAATTATAAGAAATACGAATAACAATCTACTATTTTCACTTATTCTTTAAAAATGAGGGCTCTAAAAAAGTTATGTTGACTATATTTATTGACCATATTACAATTAAGTAAGAAAATTTAATGTAAGATGGTCAATACGTCTTAAACTATTGTACATTACGGGGCATTAGCTCAGCTGGGAGAGCGTTGCACTGGCAGAAGAGCATTCAGTATGGAGTATAAGATTACTTTAGTTTCTGATGCACATAGCACATTTCATTCACGTGAAATAACAGCACAACAAATAATTAACCATCATAATCGCGTATTGCGTTTTTTTGCTAATGTTTCCCCAAGTAAAGATATTGAATTTATTAATTGACCACGAAGTAATGGACGTATAGTAAAGGATAATGGAAACGAATTTTTTTGAAAAAAATAGTGTTGATAGGATCAAGAGTTAAAAGATTGGATATTGTACTAGTTATGTTTTTATATTTGTTGAAATTGATGTCGCATAATGAATTCTGACAAAAGGCTAATCCCAAAGACTTACAAACAAGTAATTTTTGGATTGGCCTTGTTCTTAATCTTCTTTTGCTCAAGTACAATTAACGATATCCATCATTAAGAGTAAGAATCGGTAAATCTTCTTACAAATTCATTTTTTGTTAATGTTTATCTTACATCATTTAATAAGAAATAAACACGATTCCATTAAGAAAAGCACAATTGTTCAATTGAATTACCATTCCCTCAACCAAATCGCCTCATGAAATTCCTCTAATGCGTTTGCATTATAAAACTGTTCTAAACTAGCTCAAGAAAGCGTCCTAATTGAGATATTTTAAAATCAAATATGTACTTCTTTATTTGAATTAGTTCTTAAAGTTACAACGACACTAGCTATACTAACTAAAGATCCTAAAACTGCAATAACGCTTACCCCAACTTGATTAGAAAAAAGAAAACCAATTGGTATAACTCCTAAAAATGAAATAACTATGAACGCTTGATAAACTGCAGATACAACTCTCACTACACGACTAGTAAATAGCGATAAAATTAAAGGTGGTAAAAATAGAATTACTATCATCCCAATAGATAGCCACAAACCAATTGGTTCATCATATGAAATAGTGTTAGGACCTGTTGGATGTTTAGCAGCTAGTAAAACTGCTACAACAGCTAAAATTAAAGTTACAAATACCATAAAAAACCTTTTAAACATTTTAAAAAACATCCCCTTTTTTAAATATAAAATTCCTATGGATTGTATGTTCCGAATTCTAATCAATATAATCAACTATACTAGGCATCTTTCAAAATTATGAAACACCGTTAGTTGTTACTTTGATATTCCTTCCATCCTGAGTTTGGCGATAAAATAAGTAAAAACGACTAACAGAGATTGATCAACCTCTGTCTTCGATCTTCCACAATAGCCCTTTCATTGGACAAGTGCTTATTTTTCGGGCATGGTGAATGTCACAGAAATACCATTGCTTTCTTCAACTTTTGTAAATATCTCATTAACAATTTCTAATGCTCTTTCGTTTGATTCATACTTTCCCAAAGATTTACTCCAATCCAAATTCGAACTGCCAATAATCCCTTCTATATTTTTCCCCTTTACAGTAACTTCTTTTACATTTACCAAGCTTTGTTTATTTTGTGTAATGATCCATAACATAAAAATCAACCCTTTTCATTCATATTTATAATTACATCATGCAATACGTATTAGCTTTGATCAATGTTTCGAAAAAAAAACATTCAGATAAACCTATCTAAATGGGTAAAACGGTGTAACTATATTCTTAATTCCCTTCATAATTCCAAGGGACGACTATACCTATCCTAATCAACTTTTTCTTTCACAAAACTTTTGGCTAGTCTATTAAAATTAGTTTGTTATTTAGCTCTAAATCTCCGACAGTGAAAGCAATTTTTCTAGAAAACCATTTTTTAATTAGTAATCTGTCTCCAATAGCGTTTGTTTTGCCCCTTTTGTTGAAATCCCCTAGATTTGTAAAAGGGTATACCAAGTTCATTCCCTTCTTGTACAGATACATATTGTTCAGTAGCTCCCTTCTTTATATGTACCTTAGTAAAGGCATCTAGGAGTCTTCCACCAATCCCTTTATATCTGAACAATTCATCTACATAAAATACATAAATCTCACTAACACCTTGTTCAATCATAGCTCCTCCAATCGTTCCTACGACTTTCTCATCTACCAATGCTACGTGAGTGTATATACCTTTGACAATATCCTCCATAACTCGATTATGGTTATACCAATATTCTACATTTTTAAGCTGATATTCCTCGCTATAGATACCTTGGACTGTTTGCTGCCAACCTATTGAACAAATTCTACTAATTTCTTTTGTATGTTCTGGTGCTGCCTTAACTATTGAAGTATTAATGTTCAACACCTCCTAAACTAGTTATGGATTAGCTAATTCAAAAAATAGTACTACGATTCCTAAGAACACAAATTAATAAGTAATTTTTACCTTCTATTTAATTCATCTCAAGTTTTGTACTATCCAAATTTTATACCCATCTGGATCTGCTATAACCGCTTCTTTTACTCCCCATTCACGATTAATAGGTTCTTGTACAATTTCACCACCAGCTTTCTTAATTGAAGAAACTGCTGACTGTACATCATCCACCAATAACTCAATAACCATTCCCTTCTCAACAGGTTCAGGTTTATCAATAATGTGTAGCAATATCGTCGTTTGATTCTCATCAGATCCAATAGAAAAATATGCCATACTTTTATCTACAAATCCTCTATGTAACTGAAGTACATGATTGTAAAAATGCATGGATCTTTCTAAATCTTTTACTGGAACAATAACAGTATTAAGCCTTTCAATCTGAAAATCAGCCATAAACAAATCCCTCTTTTCTTTTATTTTAAAAAAGTCTCTAATACGTTCATAACTTTTTTAATCTCATCTTTATTTATTGAAAAATATTTAGTATTTCCATCTTGTCGTATGTTTACAAGATTTGATTGGTGTAATTGATTTAAGTGACGTGAAATCGTACTTTGCTTCATTTTTAATTTCGTTACAATTTGCTGAGCAAACATTTCCTTGTTCTCAGCTAATAAATTGATTATTTGAAGCCTAGTAAAATCACCCAAACCTTCAAATGCCAAACTAAATTCCTTAACTTTTATGTCATTTAGATTTTTTCCACTATCCTCTAAAAAAGGATCGAACATGAGATAACCATGTTTGTCTATTTCAACAAAAGAAAGAAGTCTCCCCATATTAGGAACAGGTATAAATGTTAAACAGTGTGCTCTGTTTATTATTTCAATTTCGCTTGTATCTGGATATAAGCCAGTAATGTTAAAAATAGCTTCTTCATTCGTTCCAAAGGATTTAGACGTTTGTGTCATATTCTTTAATTTCCATTCAGATAAGCTTCTCTTCTTACTTTCCCAATGTTCTTTAAATCCCGCTTCCCAAAATCCATTTACTAAACAAATAATTCGTTCTTTAATTTCAGTTAAATCATTATATAATGGCAGTATTTCATCAATTCTCTCTACGGACCAACTTTCTAAAACTGCTTTTATAGCATTTTCGCGATTTTTTGCATCTTTTAATTGGTCTACTTCCAAACTAACTTCCATCATCGTCTTTTCTACTGAAGGAATAGTTGGTAAGTATTTATAATAATAATCCATTATCTCCCTTATACCGTAAATAACTAACTCCAACACTTCCTGTTCACTTAACTCTTTCCACCAATCAATAAAGACATCCCAATCTTGACTAAGATGGTCATTTCTTTTGATGTAAAAATCACGTAAAATCACTCCATGAGCAAATAACGTCCTTAATATTCGTAAATCTTCTTTTACACTATCAGGTAATCTATTAGATAAATCTTTGATCCATTCTGATTGGATTGTAGAGTTATTTAAAAAGTAATCAAGTAATTGAATATTTGTAAAGATACTTACTCCTAAAGATTCCTTTATGTTCAATTTCGTTTGTGGATATGTAAGTATAAAAAAATCTCTTTCCATTCACATCACCCCTTTATGCAATTATTCAATATTTGGATATTATATAATATTATCATAAATGATACAGTCAAATAATTCAATGTGAATAATATAAATGAGGGATTGAATTTCCGTTGATTGATTTGGCGAGGGAAAGATTCTGAAGCTATATGAAACCACTATCGGTAAAGGATTAATCATTATTGGACAAAAAGAAACGGACTGGACCTCTATTGGATCCAGCCCGGATTTATATTAAATTGAGAATAGAAAATCCTACTGGGTGATGATTGAAAACCATCGATCTATATATTAGTTCACGCTGCTCCTGTTCGTTTCATTGTCGTTACGAAATCAACTATTTAGCAGTTATCCATTTTTTTACCTGAGTATAAAACTAGAAGACAAGTTATAATTCTTCTTCGAATCTAAGCAGAGATATTCTGTTTTATTTATGTCAAAAGCAGCCTTAATATTTTCTTCTTGTTTATCTGTGCTTGATGAAGTTTTAAATGTATCAATACTTTCATCCGTGGATTTAGAACAAGCTCCAAACATCAACGTATTAATGCTAACAAAACAACAATGGAACTTTTTTTCATGCTTTACACTTCCTTGTATGTATATTAATTCTGCATCGTAAGTTAAAAAGACCTCCAAATCATATAACTAACATGTAGGTTGATTAAAACCTTGTGTGACTAACTAAACTCCAAACTGTTTTAAGTGATGGTCAAGGTGCTTATATATTCCTTTTCCCCATTGTTCGGAAGTAAGTTTACCGAAAAAAGGATGTGGATGAGTCGTACACTTCTCTGGACCATTATTTTGGAAAGTTATAATTTTTTGTTTCAGTTTTTCCTTCTCTGTTTCAAATTCTTTTTCATCTACAATCAAAATGGTTGGAATTGTAGACATATTTTGGGCATATGGCTTGTCGTTATAAAAAATTGGTTTCACAAAGTTTCCTATTAACATTCCCAGCCAACCTCTCGCTGGAAAAGAATGTCCCATTGCAATGTCTTGAAAGTAGGAGCAATGTGCTAGCATTTGGGCAACATCCATTTTACCCCATTCGGGTTTTGAACTTGGTATTAATTTGTCAATACGGTTTAAAATTTCCTCTGAATGCAATTGATTAAAAATATTTTTCATTTGCGCATCTCCCTTTATCAATCTACCTCTACATCACCACAAAAATCCATTTATTTTGTTCTGCTTCTTTAGATAGAAATTTTCTCCTAAAATTCTAAACAACAATTAATCCAATTTTGTTCTAAAATCTCACTCTATTAAATGGCCCAATTATTGAAAAAAAGCTAATGATATTGTTCGACTAAACTGCTTCGTTAACTAACGTTCTATTATGGATTTTATCGATAAGAAAAAGAAAAAGACAATCTTTAAGACTGCTTTACTTAGCTATTGCCCCCGTTTAAAATAGGCATTTCCCAATCTTCTAAGAGTCCCCAAGTAATTGTTGGTTTTCCTTTTAAAGATTTCATTGAACCTACATATACGTTTTCCATAGATTCCCCAAAATCTTTGTAATGTTTAACTATTTCAATTGTAGTGGCTGAAACATTTTGGTTTGCAATTTCTTGAAATTTAACCCATTTTAAAGAACCTTCATCACTTTCGATTAAAGTAAAATTTTTCGATACAGTTCCAAAAAATACAAATTGAATTCGGATTTCTTTATTTTCTTTTGCTCTAAGTACAACATACCGAAGCGTTAAATCATTTATGTAATCCCTCTTTAGACCTGTTTCTTCTTCTATCTCCCTTAAACACGCTCCTTTCGGTTGACTGATTTCATTACCTTCAATATGCCCGCCTATTGGGACTAATAATCCCCCAAGGAATGTATCCTTTGGTTTCTTTTGAAGAAATAATACTTCTTGCTCCTCATTTAAAAGAAAAGCAACAGCCATTTGTCTAAGTTTCAAAACCCCCAACCTCCCTACTCATTAGTTAAAATTACTCTTTTTAAATATAATAATCCTTCTTAAAGTAGCTGGTTTAGCACAATATATTCACAATAGTTAAATATTAACATAATATTCAAATATATATATCCAAAAAATACTATTACAAATAATTTTCGAACTACGAACTATAAATAACTGAAATAAACACAATTAATATTTAGAAATTTCCTAATATATTGTTTGGGTTATGATATACTTTTCTTTAGTGAATCAAGGAGGTACAAGTCCAATGGTAAAAAAATAATAAGAGAAAATCTTAAATTATTTTAATAACTTTAGAATAAACATGTAGATTTTCTCTTTCAAAGAATGAATATATAGAAGAGAGGAAAATAACATGTTAAATAAACTAAGTGATACTATTTATTATTCATCCTATCAAGATGATAGAGAACGACCAACATTAGGACTGGTAGTTGGTGATCGATATAGTCTAATAATAGATTCTGGTAATTCTCCTCAGCATGCTCGGGACTTTTTACTAGAAATCGAGAACCTAAATGTACCACCAGTTAAATATGTTGTTATTACCCATGCACATTGGGATCATTTCCTAGGAATGAATGAATTTGATGCAACAGTTATAGTTAATAGTAAAACAAACGAAATGATAAAAAAATGGCAAAGTTTGTCCTATGACGATAGTTCATTACAAAAGTATGTGACTACTAATCAAATGAGTGCTATCTGTATGAAAATTATACAAACCGATATGCCAAACAGGGACAGTTTTAAGTTGAAATCTCCAGATGTAATCTTTGAAAATAAATTAACTATTGATCTAGGTAATAAAGTTTGCACTCTCGAAATTATCAAAAGTACTCATACAGATGACTCTACTATCATTTATATTCCTGATGAAAAAGTTATTTTTTTAGGTGATTGTGCATATGGTACAACCACAAATTCTTTATTTCATTACAAGCAATCACTATTATTGCCTATGATTAAAGATATTCAAAAATATGATGCGGAAATGTTCCTACTTGGTCATGAATCTATATGTGACTTAAATGAAATGAATATATATTGGGAAGAGTTAACAACAGCAAGTCAAGTTGTAATGTCCGCTTCACTAGAAAATGCGATAGAGTCCTTTAAGGCAGAAAATAAAAGGGAGCCTAATGATAATGAATTATTTTTCATAAAAGCATTTGTCAATGACCATATTATTCAGTCACTATAATTCAATCAAATATAAACAGTAGCCATCTCATTAAAAATTGAAGTGAGGTGGCTTTTAATTAGTTGATAATGATGTGCGCTTTTTAGTACAAACGCTTCGTTCCACAATAACCATTATCCTTACATCCACCCACTCCTTGTCACGCTTACTTTATCAGTCTTTTCTCAAAACAAAAAAGAACCGAGAAGACGTACCAACAGTACGCTCCCGATTCTGATTGAAGATATGCAAAAATAGTTCTATACTATAATGCTCTTCTAACGCACAATACCGTTCCCATTCTAGAGCGATATCATAAAAAAGTTTTATACTCTTTTTACAGTTATTGGAACTACATTATATAGACATTAAAAAAGTTCTATACTATGTTCCCTTTATTTACCAAACTTATAATTCTTAAAACTGTATTGTCTATATTGACTTGTTAAACTAAAGCACCCTTAGTTTAATGACTTTCCTTTTTGAAAGACACGATAATAAAGATAATTCCAATAAGGAAGAATAACGCTATAAAAAGGTTATCTAATAATGGTATTGTTTTTGGATTAGTTGCAAACTGTCCAGTGTTTATTTGTGCTGACCAATAGACGTATCTACTTAACCTTTCAATCGTAAAAATTAGTCCACTGGTTAAAATGGAATACAGAGCCTAAAATTAGACTTATTTTTTTATCCAATACATTACCTCCTTGGTTTAATAAAGGAATTCGATTTTTTTAAATACCTAAATTCTCCTAAACTAGCCTGCCCCTGAATATGATTATCTATATTGATTTGGGTCCTTCTCCCTTTTAACTGGACCTTTATGAACAAAACTCCATTCAATAATATGGTCTGTAATTCTATCGTATAGATCATCATCAAGATAAGGTTGTTCAAAATTAAGGAGGGTATCTATATCTATTTTAATTTCATTTATTACATTATTATCAAAAGTCTTTTGATCGTTTAAAATCCCCCAAAGGTACTGGCAAAACCGTTCAAAACCGTCATCCCAATTACCGTTTCCATTATTTTGTGCTTCATACCGAAGTCTTTCAATTGCCCTTATCAATTCACCTTCAACGGTATCTGCTTGACCACTCTTTGGAACCTCGTTTATCCATATATTTTTAGCCTCTTCAAAGTATTTCATATTTACCTCCCTAAAATTATGTACAAAAATTTAACATTATGTATTCGGTTTTTCTTCTTAAACTAACCGTTAACGCAATAAGAAAGCCCTCTTCCTATTGAAGTAAAGCACCCCGTTAGTGAAGAAGAAAATCATACTTTATCTCGCAAAGAATTCCATTTTTTTCTCCACAAAAGCGAGATGTGGAAAAATAGTAATGATGCCACGGCACCTAATATAAAGACCCTATTTATATATAATCCACCATTATTCCCATCAGGTAAGGTTAACATCAAAATTATTATTCCCATAATTAACAAACCACCTGCTACATAGATGATCAACTCAGTAACGTATTTTAGAAGTTTATTACCAAACTGAATTCGACCTAAAAATACATCTACAACTATAGAGTAGAGGCTTCCACCTATTAAATATACAGGCAAAGAAAAAATTAAATATATGAAAAATAGCCCTCCAAAAGAGAAATAACCAACTCCAGTTTGTTGCTCTGCTTCTGGTGTATATTCCAAAAGAGCTAAAGATAAAGAAAGAATTAGTGCAGAAAGTACTGAAACTATACCTTTTCTAAATATCATTTATCAATCCTCTTTTCTCACAATACTAATTTTGGTGAAATTACTTATAAGAAATCTCGCTTGATTTAATATAACTCACGCAGCCGTTAGCACAATAAAATATGGACAAAGGGTTGATTAGTCAAAGGCCAGAGCTTTTATATTTCAAAGCCTTCTTTATCCAAGTCAAAACAGTAGTATTTTAAATTCCTATCTTTAAGCCAATTTTCTAAAGGTATTATCCAAGGACGGAACTTTAAATAATCTCGTATCTTATCAGTTGGAATAAATTTAATTTCAATTACATCTTGGTCTGGGTCTTGAGTATCTATTTTCGATATAATTTCTCCACTATAATAGACCTGTAAATACTGTCCAAATTTCTTTGTAGTATATTCAGTTATAAAAGCAACATCTTCAATAATAAGATGATAACCAGTCTCTTCAAGTCCTTCTCTTTTAGCAGTTGATAAAAAGGTTTCACCCAATTCCGTTGAACCTTTTGGCAGACTCCAACCATTTTTATCTTTAATCAACAGAACTTTATTATCCTTAACTACTACAACCCCACCAGCTAAGTTATGTGTCAAAAGTAACTCCCCCATTTTTCAAACTCTTTCTTCAAGCATCCTGCCCCGTTAGAACACCTTCTACCTCAATACTAACATAATATTCCAAATATAATATTAGAAATTTACCCATAAGAAAAAGGCGACCTTCTTGGATCACCTTCTTAAGTTTTGCACCCTATAGTCGAATAAGTAATGTTAAAGTTCTTGTTTCAATAATTTAGTTAATCCATTTGGGTAAAGCACTTTTTCTCCTGAAAATAGTTCTTCTTTTAGAATCCACTTTGCTTTAGTTGTTCTATTTCCTTCTGTTATAGCAAAAACTTCTTTATGATATAGACTTTCATCCTTAAATTCTGTTAAATATATCTGAGTTATTTCATGTCCAATGTTCTTATCTATCATAAAAATGTTTTCTATGCATGAGATATATCGTGTAATAAGAATTTCTATGCCTAACTCTTCATTGAATTCTCTTATTAACGTCTCATCTGACCTTTCTCCAAGTTCAATTGTACCTCCAATTGGGCGGTAATAAAGACCTTCTCCTTTGGCATGTTTTCCTTCCTTTTCTTCTAATAAAATATAATTATCTTTAGTAATTATTCCTAATGTATTTGCCCTTGGATACACCTAAAATCCTCCCCAGATCCAATTACTAATTCCCAATGGTTTAAAAATTCGATTTGATAGATATTCGTCCAATGGTTCACCACTTAACACAATTCTCTGCATTACTGAGTTCGTTGTCGTGACCTAAAGTTTTTATACCTGAGGTATGAGTTAGAATATGGCCAAATGGTTATATCTTTCTTAAGATCATTATTTAATGATGGAAAAATTGATCCAATTGGTGTGTGTAAAGTGGTAATATAACCTTCGTCTAATAATAACCCAACAGCAGTTCCCGCAAATACTTTTGTCAAAGAATTAAGTTGGATCGGTTCTTTAGTGTCTGTATAATTTTTATAAAACATATTATTATTAGAAACTATAATAAACTCGTCTGATTCCTCACTTTGACAATAATTATCAAAGAATTTTAATTTATCCTCGTTAACTTCTAATGGTCCATTTCAATTTGTAACCTCCTCTTATGTAGATGATAATTCTATTTCAAAAGTTCCTTCGTCAACTGAACTACTGCATTAGCTTGATATTCCATACTGCAATACTAACATAATATTCCAATAATATTATGTTAGATCTTATCAAACAGAAAAAGGTGACCAACTGAAGATCACCTTGTTTAACTCTTGCCCCCTTTAATTCGAAAAGGTATTCCCATTAAATCCACTCTTTTCCATGTTTTCGAATGAATTTAATATCTTTTTGATAATGTTCAAGATGTCCTTCATCTAACATTTTTTGAAATGCAATATTGCCTTCTTTGGCTTTTCTTTTAATTGTCTTACATAAGCATTCTAAACGTAGCAATACCATTTCCAAATAATCTGCTTCTATTCCCATACCATAAGATTCAAAAAATAATTTAACTCTTTGACTTATTCGGTCGGCATGTTGTAATGAATTATAATAAACTGCCTCACCTGATTCAGAATGATAAACTCTACTTAAAGGGACACAGGTGTAAATAGTATAAGCAATGTCCCAAAGTCTTGGACCAGGACCAGCAACATCAAAATCAATAATACCGACTGGTCTCTTATGATTAAAAATAATATTGTATATAGCAAAATCATTATGGCAGATTACTTCAAATGGTTGGGGAGTGTTATCTATTGATTGCCAACTTCCTTCAATTGAAAAATCACTTACAGAATCATGGTAAAGGCGGAGCATCTCCGCTATTTGTTTTAAAACATCATTAGACCACATGTATTCTTTTAAAGGATAATTCCCTGCTTCTCCTTCAATAAATGATAATATCTCTCTACCTTTTTCATCTATGCCCAAAAACTTAGGTGCATAACTAAAACCTTTGTTTTCCAGATGCTTTAATAGTTTGTGGATTTTGGTACTCTCTCCCTTTAATTCTCGTCGGATAGTTTCTCCCGATCGATATACGTTTGAGACATTTCCTCCTGTTAACCTCTTTTCGTTTTCAAGGTTTGACATCTGAAAATTTCCCTCCATTATTTTGATAACCAGGCACTTTTATAATAAATCTCCATTGTTCAATAATCTTGCTCGGTTAGCACAATGTCTTATATTTAGACAATAACATAATATTTAAAATGTTTATCCCAATAATAAAGACCATCATCATGATGATCTTTTATTTCGTTAACGCCCCCTTTAGTTGAAGAAGATATTTAGTTTTGAAAAAATCCTATTGTAATGAAGCCGTAGTCAATTTTATCGTTTCAGGTACTTCTCCCTCAATTCTTAATGTTATATCTGTGGTGGATGGGGTTTTCTCGTCTAACATAAACACTCTCTCACTAAAATAATCTCCGTTTTCATCTAATTCAAGGTCTTCTAATCCCCACCCCAGAAAGTCGGGGCTTTCAACGAAAATATCAAAATCACTAAATTCATTTAACTTATCACCTACATAAGTTACTTTTATACTTTGGTTTTCTTTACCCCAAATGTCATATGTAGCTACTAATTTGGCTGTCCAATCTTTGCCTTTTCCTTCAAAAAGCAATCCTCCATCGTGACCACACGAACCTAAAATCAAAGTGAAACTGATTATAAAAAAAACTAAAATAGCCTTTTTCATTCTGAAACCTCCTTCATTTCATATTCTTGATAATCATAAACTTCTCTATACTTACTAAAAAATCCTGCACATTGGACGTTTATATTATCAACTCCTCCCACTTTATTATCTATGTTCGCAATATTTTATTAACGCACCCGTTTGTTGAAGAGGAAACTTGAGCTACAGACTATTTTCAACCTTTTTTTAAGGTGCAGATCGAAGGAATTCATCTATAAATTCAAAAATTAGAGCATATACAACAATGGTGATAGGTGATAAATTTACAATTAAAGAAAAAATTCTTTTAGCTAAGTTTTCTTTGCTGAACATTGATATAATACTTAAAGGAGTGCCAAACACGGAAGCAAAAAACGCAAGTGATATAAAGGCTTGTAGGATAGATTCTGCACTCTCGTTCGAAGTTCTTGATGATATGTATGTGCAGGTTGGTATAACAATAATCGTAGCCAGTGCTGTAAAGATTGAGATTTTAGTGAATATCTTTAGATTTTTTCTTTCCAAAAAAGATTCAGCTCCTTAATAATTTCAACTATACTGCCCCGTTAGCACAATAACTTCCACCTCAATACTAACATAAAATTCAAAAATTATTTTTTTGATTTTAACCACAAGAAAAAGGTGACCTTCTTGGATCACCTTCTTTAAGTATTGCACCCATTAGTTCAATAAGCTATTTGTGTAATTTAAATAATATTGTTTGTAGCTCTGCCAAATCGTCAATTACGATATCAGCTTGAGAAAGTTCATCTTCTCGTGCAAAATCAAAGTTGCATCCAATTGAAACTAAACCATTATCTTTGGCTGCATTTATATCTGAAAGTCGGTCTCCAACCACTGCTCCATTAGTGATACCGTATTTTTTTATAATACTTTGGACTAAATCCGATTTATTCAACGATTTTATTTTTTGAATACTAAATGTTTCCGTAACCAATTCATCCAAATGATAATAACTGACAATCGCTTTTAAATATTCAGTTAAACCATTGCTTGCTATGTATATTGAACAATCATTCTCTTTTAAATAACTAAAGACTTCCTTTACATTAGGATATAAATCACCTTTACCAATGCTTATATTTTCAATTAGTCTTTCTAGAAAATAAGCATCCGTTTGTTCTCTTTCCTCAACGGAATGATTAGGTAATAAAGTTTCCCATACTCTCGGTAAAGGAACCCCCATAATTTCACGGTATTTATCAATAGGCGTTTCCTTATCCCATTTATTTAATGACCGTAAGCGGCTAAAAGCATCATCCAGTGATAATTCAAGTATCTTATCTGTTTGAAATAGTGTTCCATCCATATCAAATATTAGTGATTGTCCCATTATTTTCTCTCCCTTTTAAATTATTACCTTCCAAATTTTAACTATATATGAATAAAAATTAAGTAATGTTTCTTCAACATTACTGTAAACGGGCACATTATTCCAGTCCCTCTTTCTCAAAATCATACAGAAGATAAACTGAAATAATGTGCCTTTATTTTCGCTTTACTTCGGAAAGTGGAAATTCACGTTCATAATCCTTCGCCACCAATAACACCCAAAAAAAAGAAAGAGGCTGGGACAAAACTAGCCAAAAAGTAATTAAAAAAAAGGTTCCAAGCGAATAAAATTCGCTTGGAACCTTTTTTAATGAAATCATTTTCGTTTTCTAGTCTTGATTTGTAGTTATTGGCGGTATACTTCCTCAAGTTTACCGCCATAAACACAAACCCTAATTCATTATTCACTTTTTCTTTGCCCCTGACGGACATTCGAGTGAAACCCAAATTAGCCTTCAGAAATCCGAAGACTGGCTCCACATAAATTTTACGCTTCCCGTAAATTTCACCAGTTTTCTCGTCCGAAAGCTTCTCTCTGACATATTCTTTTTGGGATTCCCACTTTTCATTTCGGAATACTTTGCGATTGTTTCTCTCTTTTGCCTTTGTACACATGGATCGTAAAGGACATCCCGAACAATCTTCGCATTCATATCCCTTGAACTCTCGGGTAAATCCATACTTATCTGTTCGATGAGATATATGACTGAACAACACTTTCTTTCCATTAGGGCACGTGAATGTATCTTCCACTTCATTGTATTCCCAATTGTCTACATGAAAAACTTTATTTTTGTGTTTCTTTTTCTTCTCCTTTCGATACTGATTATATGTAATTAACGGCGTTCGATTTCGTTTTCTCATAATATCTTCATAGTTTTGTTCACTACCGTACCCTGCATCTGCCACGATGTATTTAGGTAGTTCAAAGAAGTCTTCTTCGTCTAAATTATTATTTGTCATTGGACATAAATTCTAAAACCATTAAGAGCAGAGGATATATAGTTTACATTTGTGAACCTACTTCGCGCAACTCCATCTACTGTGCTCTTCCCGCTATGAACACCAACTGCACTATTGCCATAGAACCAAGGTCCCCCACTGTCTCCCTCGGTTGTTACATGTGCCGTTACTACAACCTGGTTGCCGTAGCCTCCAAGTTTCAAACCGGTTTTATGCACTTGTCTACATTTGTAACCTGTTTCTTTCCCAAAGTTACAAACATTTACTCCGATACGAGGGTTATATACACCTGTTGTATTACGACCAGCACTGGTATTATAGTAGAAAAACGGAACAGCATTTAATTGAGCGTTAGTATACATAGCCAAGTCACCGTAAGAGCCTTCATGTACATAAAGACTATAAACTGTATGGGTACCGCTCATAGTTCTATCTGAGTACGTACGTGAAGATTTAGAAGCACCACAATGACCTGCTGTGGAAAGTCCTACACTACCAACGTTGTTTCGAAGAGTAAAGGCAGCTGTACAAGTTCCTAGGTTTGTACCCCCACGTAAATAATTATCAATTTCATCAACGTTCTCAATTTCATCAACGTTCTCAATTTCATCAACGAATTTAACCTCTACATTAATCGAGTTATTTTGTGAAGTAGTTTGTAGGACTTGAGACTTCATTTTTTCTTTTGCATTTGCACTGATTTTCTCGTTTGGCTGAGCTTCAACGGTAATTTTACCTGTTTCAATATCATAATAACTTGACGCGTCAACGATATCTTCGTGCATATAGAGTTTATCATGAACAGAATTCAATGTTGATATTAATTCCTTTACAGAAAAACCACGGTTTCCATATAGTTTAATAGTCGCAGGTAAGTCAGAAGCATTTTCTAAAGCTTGTTTAGGTATATCGTTTTTGAATGCGAACCAAGCTCCACTACCATCAAATTCAAAGACAGCACCTGCAAATGTATTAGGATATGATTTTTCTAATTTATCGGCAACCTCAAGAAACTCTGTTTGCCAAGCATAACGCTTGATAGATTCCTCCAAGCTTATCCCTTTAGTTTTTGCGATAGTATTAAGGTCTTCTAATTCAGACAAGGTGATCCCATCGATAGTAACATCTGAAGGGAGTGTGGTAACGGTTTCAGAATAAATTCCTTTGTTATTCTTGCTTAATTCTGAAATGTAATTTTCTACAGCTTTTTCAAAGGTAATACCGTTACGTTCAGCTGAACGTTTCAACTCCTCAAGTTGTGGATGTTCAGCAGGTGAATTCTTTATTGTAATAACTTTTTCAGATTCGAAAGAACTTGATTCAATAGATAGGCTTTCTGCTGAAATTGATGTCGTAAAGAAGCCTAATGCTAACAAAAACAGTATCATTATAAATATTCATTTCTACATTCAGTAGGAAATCTCAGACGTTTAAAATTCTACTAGTCTCAAATCTGTTTTGAGGATAAACTCTCTATAAATCTTACTTACCCATTTCTTTTATTGGTATCATCTATCACTCCCTAGATTCTATTAATATATTTCGATATTATCAGATAAAATTAATTATTCAAACACATTTGATTTGATTCAAAAAAATAGTTATTTAGTACTAGATTGGTTACCTATGTCTGTTCACCGACTCAGTGTTCCAATTTTTATCTGCATATTGGACAATGAATTAACAAAAAAGAAGCTAAAGCATATCTAACGAATATAACTAAAAACGGTTCCAATCATCTTTTAAGATCACCGGAACCATTTTTTTGAATTTTTTTATTCTTTTAATTACACTTAAGCAGCTGCGTGTTAGCTACTTAATCCTGTTCTGAGATTATTTCTATTTTATTAGTAAAAAATACAGGGGGTTGGGATTCTCCAACATCACTATAGTAACCGACTATTCGTTGACCTATTTCTAAGTTCAATTCTTCGTACTTTTCTTGGGTGACTCTATAAAAAGCACCATCATTTTCTATTGCTAATTCAATCAATTCATCTCTTGTTTTATCTGAAATGTTAATGCCTTCTACACTTGGTAAATTTAATATGAGGTAGTAATTCTCATCAGCAGTCTTCTTCTTTATATTAACAATGATACCTTCGTCTCTTTCTTCATTAGATGTGTTTTGGTTGTTGTTTTCATCACATGCTCCTAGAATGACAACAAGTAAAATAAAAGTTAATATTCTTTTCAACTGGTACACCCCCAATCTAATCAGGACGATTTGCTAAATAACAGTATTGCTTAAATTTTGTTTTAATTCTAACATGAATATTTTATAATATCGATTCTATACTTGGGAAAATATAATAACAACCTAATTTGTTATAGCCCCAAGATATAGCAATATAGCAGACATATAATAGATTCCAGCTTTACAAAAAGAAAAAGAGAAGAAGACCACCAATCATCTTCTGATAGCTTGTACCAATCAGGATCATCATATCGTGAATCGTTCTCAATCCATTCAAATTGTACTAAATCATATCTTTCTTTTGGAAAATGGTTTCTTTCAATCCATCTAACTTTATCATGTAAAGAAGTATGTTCAACTCGAATAGATTTTTCGTTTATATAATTATTAAAAACTATTGTAGCGATTTCTTCTAAGAAATTAGTAGTACCTACACCGTCTTGTTTTGCACTAATAATGACTGTAGCAAGAAAACCATTATCTAAATCTCTTTGATTTCCTACATGAATTTCAATATCACAAGAATCGACTAATTGAAATTACCTTATGGCTTTTTCCATGCAACATAAATTTAGAATTAATTTCAATTCGATTGAGCATTATTTTCATCCTTTCCAATCAAATTCCCAATAATGTTGGGCTCTAACTCATTAAGGCTAACAATGCTATCTCTACTTATTTCACTATTCACATCAATATGGAATATTCCATGAGCAACAAGAAAATAAATTAATGGAAGAAGCAATAATGGATCAATTTGATATTTAAATGAATCAGCTAAATTTGATATTGTCGTTTCTCCAATACATTCCAAACGATATTTCACTTGGGGAATCCAATTATAGTAATATTCTCGTGGGGTTAAATAGTTTTTTAAGAATCGTATATTTCTCGAAAGTAAGTGTGGTAATTGTGAAGGGTAAATAACTTGATATATCCACCCCAGTTTTTCAGCATACCTTCTACATGCCTCATTATTTTTTTCAAATATAGGGGTTATTTGTTTTGAGTCAAATTTTATTTGATACAATATTGGGCTCTGGCCTTGTCTAAATACAAGCACATCAGGAATATGTAACCATTTTTTAATTTCATTGGTCGAATTTCGTGCTGTTACGGGGATTTCAACTGGTTGAACATAATAACGAATCGTCGAAGAATCCAGCTCCAAAAAAGAATAAAATAATCGTTCATTTAACGATTCATACTCAACTGCACGAGCCATCTTTTGACTATAAAAACTGCCAATAATATGGTGTATTTTGCGACTCATTTTATTATTAACTCTTCTCTTTGGTGAATATAGTTTGTCCTCTTCATCCCATTTTTTATAGTTCCACCTCATTTTTTCAGCTCCTACCATTTTTTGTATCAAAATATATTATCATTTGATTTTCAAACCTCACGTTACCATATTTTTATATATTTGGGATAAACTATCCAAAGAATTTTTTGCCAATTAAATAAAAACCCCGTCCTAATAATTAATTAGGGCGAGGCATAAAATCAAGTATCAAATTTAATTATAGATTGTCTCAAGTATAATTATTTTAAGTCTCATTTATAAGGATAGGTCACAAACACTGTGAATTTTAATATGTTTTGACACAAAAAGCCCCCTATTATAGGGGATTTTTGAACATAAAAAAGTCATATTCCTTATCTTTTTTTGTCATAAGTAGTTGTTTTTTTAATGTACAATGACAAAAATTAACTTTTATCTTTTGTTTATTATGGCGTTTTCCAAAATATCCAGTTTTATTACCCGACAAGATAATCCTTCTCTTATGCCCTATATAAAACATTAGTCTTTAATTAGTCCTAATTTCTTTAGTCTTGCTCTAATTCCTCCTGGGTTCCTTGCATGTAACTCAGCTATTTCCTTAATTGACAAATTTTCATTGAACCTCTTAATTAATAATTCCTCTTCTTCAATTGTCCATTTAATATGAGAGTTAATAGGTAAGCCTAATTTATTTTTACGGTCTATTATTTTCTTTTGACTAGAATTGTAAGCAATCTCGGATTTGTATTTGTTTACTTCTTTTAATTTATTTATTAATTCAATACTATTATAAATTTTTCCATTTACAGTTGAATAAACATTGTCTTTATTACTTGTTAGTAAGTTGTGTTTTATTAACCTTTTTCTTATGCCTTTTTCTCCTCTTCTGTGAAATGAAGACAATTGGTCAATAGTCATTCCATTTTTAAAATTGTTAATTAGTATTTCTTCTTCTTTCTTTGTCCAACGTGTATAATCATTTAATGGTCTTCCCCTTAATTGATTTTTTTTTGCTACTGATTCCTTATTTATTTTCATAGACTTATTAGGGGATGTAACTGGTCCCTTACCCTCTATATCATGAAAGTTATTTGTCATATCTTTATGGAGTTTTATAAATTTTTGAAAAGAAACATTAGACTTTGATATAGAATAAGGAACGGTTAATAGTTTTAGGTCACTATGAAGTATTAAAGCGTTAGTCTCAGTAACTGTTAGGGACAATTCTTCTCTTATAGTTCTAAATTGTGACCAATTAATCCGATTTCTATAGACTTTACTTTTTATTGCCTCTAATTTGGCATTATCTATATTATAATAAATTAATCGATTTATTGAACTATAATTTTCACCAATTAAATAACCAAATCCTTTATTAATACAGTACCTTTGTAATGCGATATATTTAATGATGTTATGATATAGCATCATTTGACTTCTAGCTTTAATTTCAACCAAGACACAACGGCCATCCTCGAACAACACTAGAAAATCAGGGTAATAGAACCTGTGAAACTCGTTTATTTTATAAGAGATTTTAACAGGCTGTTGAACATAGCCTTTTACATCCTTCAAAGATTCTAAATACATACAGAATTTATATTCAATATTAGATTCATATTCTATAGTACGTTCATTCTTATTGCTAAAAAATTGACCTGTTATCGCATTGTTATCCCTATTAACTAACCTTTTAGGTTCAATTAACTTGAACTCATCAGGATCTATTTTCGATATGGTTTCCGGCCATGCAACGTCGTTGAATAATCTATCAAATATTTGCTTCTGGGTCTCATTACTTTTATTTAAATTATTTTGTTCAATAAGAGCTTGTCGGAAAACAGAACGAACTTCCTTAGTCTTTTGTTTATACTCGCTACTAGAATAAAATAAAGAAACAAAAAGATTTAAGTAATGTGGTTTATTCATGCGTAGTAATAACGATGCTATATTAATTGGATTTGCTTCCTGATTTGGTGTAATCCAGATTGATAATAATGAGCGTAAGTTTTTCAAAGCAATAGTTGACTCTTTTTTAAATAATTTGCTGAGTTCTTGAAAAGATTTCGATTCAATTTGTCTTATTCTCTCGCGTGTAACACCAAACCGATCTCCTATTTCTTCAAGGGTTAATGGTTGTCCATCAGTAATGCCTAAACGAGTACTTACTATTTCATAGCTTCTATCCGTTAAGGTAGAACGAATAGCCTCAGATAAATAATAATCAAAAATATCTTCTACGTTATCTTCAATCTGAATTAAACTTGCTATTGTTTGATGGTCCAATTTATTCCCCCCTTTTAAATTGAAGATAATTATCCATAGTCTTTTCTCTATAATTTTAGATTCTATGTTAACTTACTTATTTTTATAGTGAACTAAAAATCCCCTTAGAAATTTCTTTCTACTCATTGCTTTTAAACTCCTCTATACAATTTCAAAAATTCCTCATATTCCTTATCCGTTAATAACAGCTCGTAATTAGATTCCTCGGACTTAATAAATTTATCTATATTGGGAATAGTATTAATAAATTTTGATATTATATATCTATCTCTTCGAAACTGAAACACCTCCTCTAAATCAGTTGGAAAACATGGAATAGGAAAAGTTTCAGATGTCCTCTCATTGAAGTTAACTATAAAGTAAACACCTTTCCAATAATTAATATTTTTATTTTTCTTTGTGTCTTTACGATATGTTTTGCCAATCAACAACGGATAAACAGAATCGAGCTGTCTATGTCCTATATTTAATGATATTAATTTACCAAAAGCAAATCCGTCATCCTCTATTTGAGTATAGAAATCCCGATAATATTTATAATGAACAGAGTTATATTTATCTTCTCTTAATAAATCTTCAATGTCCTCCCAAAATAAAATATCAACGTTAAACAAATTCTTATTTATATTCTCATCAGATAAAGAACGAACATAAGCTTGAATCTTACTATCTCTTTCTGCGGTGGTATAAAATATATAATGTGAAAGGTTCGGGTTAAAACCATAGGCTTTCTTTATTTCGTTTTTTATCTCTTCTTCCTTAATACTTCCGTTTTTTTTTACTTTGCATTGAATTCCTATCCACTCAGAACTCTGTTTAATACGCGCAAAAATATCCACACCATCTTGTCTTTGCCCTCTTCGTCCATTTCTATTAACATTTTCATATTGACCTGTTTGCTTAACTAAATCTAAACATAATTTCTCAAACATTTCTTCATTTTCAATTCTAGGTATTTCTATCCCAAAATTCATTAAACTTCCCTCCAGTAGAATTAGTTTGAATCTATAATATGCTAAATATAAAAGAGTTTTTGTAAATCTGTAAGATAATCTTTATAATTCCACAGTTGATTCTAATTCACCAGGGTCAATCTCTTGTAATATTCGGTTACCTAAAATTCGCACTGTTAAATACACAACTAGAGCATCTGATACAGTAAATAGTCTTTGTCTTGCTCTATCCTGATTCACTTCATGTTTTGATTTATTAAACAGTTTTATAAATACATACAAACTTTCGATTGTTTTTTTATCTAGTAATTGCATCTGGCCTAATTGATGTACTACTTTTCCCAGAGTTGAATTGAAGTTCCTCAATTTCCTTAGTTTTTGATTCACAATTAGATAAAACCTTGTTGTTGCTTCTAAATGCATACCAGCATATTGAACAACATACCTAGATCCATATCTTATATCTCGTATATCCATCTCACTCGATGCATATTGTAAAGGTCTAAAAATACTACGCTTAATACCATAAGGAAAAGGGTTATTAGCAGGATGTTTTGGTAAGTTATAACCACCTAGACCACCAATTTCTTCATCTACTTTCCAAAAGGCATCTAATGAATACTTTTTTTCTTTATTATCTATTTCCGTAATCGTCTCACTTACTACTTGTTTTTGATATTCATTTAATACATGTTCATAAAGCCACTGTGATTCTTCTAAAGCTCTATACATATATCCTCCCACTTTACCTCTGTACTAAACTAAAAATAATTATCAATATTCAAAGTGCTCCATTCTCCTATCACTTTCTAACTCTTCTTTTCTCATCTGTTCAATTCTTTTAATTTGTTCCTCATTTAATATTTTTGCCCAACTACTTAATTCCTGTTTTTCTTCATCAAGAAATTTAATAACTAAACTTCTTCGTTCATCAAAAATACTTGCCATTGACCCCGAATGCACTCCTCCTAGACTAGTGTAACTAAATAGATTTAATTTAATATAATTTAAGATATCCTCATTTTTATAAAAGTTATCTATAATATATATCCCTAACTTTGACCAATGATATTTACTTTCAGTTTTTCTGTATAACTTTACATTTTCTAACAGCATCTTTACTCTAATATATCGCTTCTCAAGTTCTACACCCTCAATCCAATTTATCAGTAACTCCTCGCCAATATTACATAAAGGATTATTCCCAAAATCATATCTAAATGTAAAGCCTTCTTCTGAATAAGCATCTAGTGTTGACTTTAAAAAATCATGCGGCTTAACAATAGCTAAGGCTTCCAAAATCTCTTCAATATTAAACTCATAAATTCTTAAACTATTAATCCCAGCTAATATTATAGATAATAACTCGATAAATTTTTCATTTGAATTCGGTAATGAATAGACAAATCTAATGATTTTGCTATACTCATAGCTATCGAATAACCTAGATTTTATTTCTTTTGAGAATATAGTCATTAAGGATTCATGCATCAATTCTATTATTGGTTCATTTCCTGATAACTTCTCTTTCATAATGAAGATTAATTCATATAGAAAATGTGCAATTATATCAAAATCACCATATGAATTCTTGATTTCATTTAATAACTCTAAATATTTTTCTGGATTAATTTCATCATTTAGCCTCAAATTCCTTAAGGAGAAAATATAGTTTTGAGGAAAAAATTTATCTTTAATCAGCTGTATAAGTCTGTTTATCCCTTCTGAATCCGTAAATAAAAAGTTCTGTAAACACATAAGAACATTTATATAGTTTGACTCAACTAGTTCATCAAAGACTTCGTTTACTAATGATTTACTAAATTGAGATATAGCACCTATTAAAAAAGGCCTATAACCTTCTTTTCTATTAATTACATCTAGATTTCCCTTAATCAAAAACCATAATTCTTGTTTGTCATTATAGTTTTTACTTAATACACTACCTATTGTTTCAAGGTACCTATTCTGCTTTTCCAATAGATCTGGAAAATACTTAATTAATATACTTTTTTCTTCACTTAGAAACTCACCTATTTTGAGTGATTGAAATATGATTATATTATCGGTTTCAGATACTGTTGCGTCTTCACTTTCTTCAAATACCTCGAACAATTCTAGATATAATCTATTTGAAGTTAAAAATATTTGTAAACGTTCCTCCAGACTATTCGGTCGTAATTTAGCTTCCAATATTTCTAATCTGTCTATTAATGACTGATCCATTCTTTTGCTATCATATTTTAGAATAAGCTTTATACTTATCCAACCTTCTACCCAAAAACCTCTATTATGCATACTTAAGCATATAAATTCAACTACTTTAAAACAGTATCTTTGAGACCATATACTTCTTAGGTTCTTTGCTATAATTGTTGAAATTTCATTTGATATATTTTCAGTCGAATGTTTGTCCAAACAAAATTCAGCTACTTTTCTATACCATTGCTCTATTTCACTACCTAGTTTAGGAAGATAACCTAAATCTCTAATATGGCCTCCAAAATTAGATAGGCCATATCCCGAAAAACTTCCTGCTTCCATCATTTCGTCTAAAAGATTTAGTCCTAATGCTTGTTCTTTTTCCTGTTTTGATAAAAGCAAACGCTCAATTATTTCTAACCTTTGTTCAATAGTAGCATGTGTATGAGATAGATAAAGATGAAATAGTTTTTTTAGTAAGTCCCTAGTAGAATTGACATTTTCTCTTACTGTTTCTTTTAATGCCATCTTTATTAGTAACTGTACACTTCTTGTGAAATATTCTTGATCGTATGCAAGATGAATAAGCAACCTACTTAATCGGCTATATTGAGGATTCTCCCTTGAAAAAAAGTAATCAGCATACTCTTTTTGATTAATTTCTTCGAGAGTTTTCAATGTTAATTCAATATTCAAAGGGGCGACACACTCTAACAAATGCATTTTCTTTTCATCCATATTAGATACATCTTCTATTAATCCACTATTTTCAATCCACTCTTCAGCAAATTTTTTGGCCTTCTCCGAAAAATGAAGGTAACTTAAACGTTTTGTAAACGATCTATATAATCTCCACTCTGCTTTATTCTCAAAAACATTCTTCAATTCATAAAATGGAATATTCTCTAATGCATTTATCGCCAATTTATTCGCTAAGGCATGCGGTAAAAAAGCTCTATAGACTCCACGTTTTTGAATTAAATCTCTAGATTCTAGTTCGTTGACATTTCTTAAAAACTCTCTAATTGTTATTCCAGCCAAATCACTTAAAAGTCTAATCTCCAAATTTTCTGGTGAGCTTGTATCAATATTAAACGAGTAAACTAATGAACATACTTCGGCAACGATTTCTAGATTATTATTTTCTTCATTTCGTTGTTTAAATAATCGACTAAATATTGTTTTATCGGGTAATGACGATACATTTTCACCTCTATTAACAACACTTGCCAAAGCATTTGCAATTCTAAAATTCCCTCCAGATAACTTAGCTATATGTCTTGCACTACTATGATCTATATGTTCGTATCTTTCCAAAATCAACTGCGATATTACATTTTCAGAAGCACTTTCTAAATGGTATACTTCTGTTTCCTCTTTCGTTTCATCCTTAACATCATATTCAATAGTCAGTAGACTAATATTATCTGTGCTTGCAGTTTTGAGAATGCTTGTTAATTCTTTATGTAATTCTGGAGGACAATTATCTATAAATAAGTACGTTTTAGTTTTCTTCCTAATTAGTTGTTCTAACATCTGTTTAGGTGAAGGATTCGGGTTATCTCCTATATCTGTATATAGAACTAATGATTTCTCCAAAGCATTTTTGCCTACTCTTTCATCAAATAAAGCTTGAACGAAACGAGTTTTACCGACTCCTGAAAGCCCTACTAATCGTATTATTGTTTTTGAATCTTCTAATTCTAATCTTAATTTATTTAATCCCTCTTCAATAGAGATAGATTGTGAGTTGCTACCCTTATTTGAAAATCTAACATTTTCATCTAAAAGATACTCTTCTTCAATTCCCATTGGACAATACGCCCAATTTTCGTATCCTTTCCAGCCTTCTATAACTCTTCCAACTTTTTTTCTTACCCATGCAACCAATGATGGATATGTATTTACCCATGTGGCAGTCCTTTGGCTATCATAAAAATCTAAAAATATATCGGATTCTGGAATATAGTTGTCAATCACTTTTCTCATAGCTTTTCTTCTGGCATTTAACGCACCTTCTGCCGTAGAACTCTGGCTACTAATTATTATATATGCACCATTTCTTTGAACTAAACTCCTAATCGATTCTCTTAATATTTCTTTAGGTGCCATTTCTTTTGGAATTTCTGATGCAGGCATTTTTGGTTTTTTAACTTGAAATCCAGTATTCTTTCTAGGTATGAACCCTTGTTTCCAACTATCTTCATCGTAATTAACCCTCACATCTATTCCGCCATCTTTAGCATTCTGATGACCACCATAGGTTACTCCATGAGTAGTTAAACCCTTACTAGAAACTTCAGCTTCACACAAATAACCTATTAATAATCGTAAATCAGTATCGGTTAATGAAGAAATGTCTTGTGGTGTAACTTCTAACAATCAAACCCCCACCTTCAATATCTACTTTATAATTATTTTCTCTTTGTTTTTCTAGCTCTATGCTCATTATTTCCATCTATATTTAAACAAGTTGTACGACCTAATGAAGAACATCTAGAGTTCTAACCAAGGGCTTATTATCTATAAACCCAGACTGTATTTTAGCTGCTTAGTATATAAATATACAAATATTTCTTGCATCTTTCTATTGTTAGTAAGAGACCACTAAACTTCTTTTTTTTACCCGTTTTTTCAGAAAAATATAAAATTATCTCTTACGGATATCATACCGAAGAGATAATTTTCAATCAAACTTTATTATTAAATATGAATAATTATTTCAAACAATTGCATTTACTCTTATATGAAGTTTCTTCATGTTCTTATTTATTTGTACAATGTTCTTAATAAAGTAAAAACCTTGATATAGCCGGTTACTTTTGCTATATCAAGGTTTCATTTGTTATGCCATTGATATTATTAAACTAAGTCAAAGTTAATTATTTTATATGACAGTATTTAATATAACTCACGTGAACTCAAATTAATTATGTCACAAAAAATAAGATCTTTACTATTTTATCTATTTTAATTCCTTTTCCAAAGTTATGTTAGTTATAGATAAGTACTTACACGCAATTTCTTTCGATAAGTAGCTATTAATACCCGGCCATATTGCTTTATAATCTTGCTTATACAACCAGTTAATAGCCTCTTTCCCAGTGGGGTTACACTCTCGTACGACTGTTACTGTTTTTTTAAATCCTTTGTTTAATGCTTCTATCTCTAATTTCCTTAAAATCTCAGTTCCAACGCCTTTATTTTGATGGTTTTTATGGATTGATATTGATAACTCTGCATCATTTTCTTCATATTTTATCCATCCGTAACCTAAAGTCTCATTAGTATCATTAAGTAAGGTCCACCAATCTCCTGATAATGGGGCTTCCATTTCTATTTTAGATAAATTAAATGCACATGGATTATTACCAATAATATTTTCTCTAGATTCGTTCCACATTGGTTCTTTTTCTTTTATCCATTTCATAGAGCCACTCCTGAGTAATTACTTATTTTAATTATTTTATTTTTTGCTTTAATTCCTCATAGCAAACGAACGAGCTAGTAATACTCCCACTATAATATCCAAAGACATCTGCGTCCCTGGATATAGTAATGGATTAATATACCAAGGTCCATCCTTCCCGTACCATGTAACCCATAAGTAATCAGGAATAAGCACAATAACTAAAAGTATTATAGATGGGAATAAAGTCCAGCTAATTTTTACATGACCCCTGATTATACCTTTTATACTTTTAAATTCTAGTAATACACCAATTAACAGTCCATAAAGTGTTAACAAGTAATATTGGTATAGTTTTAGGCTGTTTATATTATTTTCATCAGGAAATCTATCCAACATATTAGAACTAAGATAAGTTAATAATATAATTGCAATTACAGCACTTATTTTTGATATTACGCTATTCTTGTTTATTGTTTTATTTCTATGTTGCTTCAAATTTCCTTTTTCTGCTTCTGCCTTTACTCTCTCCCATTCATTTTTTAAATAAACTCTTAATAAACTACTAAAATTTTCTATATTTTTCATGAGAGTTGTTTGTCCTTCATATCCGTATCTCTTCTTAAATAATTCATTTAATTGCTTATTCGTTTCGCTATGCAAACGAGGAGCTTTCTTAATAAGTTTAGTTTCGTCCCACTCTATGATCTTTTCTTTCTTTGCTACTTCTCTTAGTGCTTTTAAATACATTTCTTTCATAAAAGGCTTATTACTCGGTTCAGTTAAAACCTTTAGTTTTTCTTCATCAGTCATTTTTAATAAATCTATAACATCATATAATTCAAAAACATGACTACTAATCTCATCCATAATTGTTATGATTTCATTATCTGAATCATCTTTGTAATTTAAATGTAATTTTAATTCTGAGCTTACTCGAACAATCTTATCTAAATACTGAGCTCTTTTAGTTAGGTCTTTTTCAAAAGCTTCTTTATGATTATGAATTTTTGTGAGTGAGATATACTCTGAAGATAGTTCCCTTAGCTTTGACATCCATTTGACCCGCTCAGTAGTAATTGCATTTACAAATAACTCTTTTTTGTTTTTTGTATAATTTATTAACACATTCCAAAGCCCTACCAAGAGCGTCGCAAGTACTCCAATTAACATGACAAGCTCTCTCCAAGTAAAACTTCCATTTATAAATTGATGAGATTCCATCTTTCCCCTCCTAATTACAAGATAAAAAGGATAATTAAAATTAAATTTATGAGTATATGTATTTATCAAAATGTCTATAAAATGGTTCAATTGACTTTGGATATGCCTTTTTATGTTCATTCATAAACATTTCAAGCCAATCTTTTGATTCTTTTATTTCTATCAATATATCTCCATCTAACGTATTATTAGGGAAGAAAATGTTAAAGAAATTAATATATCCAAAAATTAACGGCACATATATATTCATTACATAAGACGCTAAAAATTCATTATACTCACATCCCATGATTACCCTTCCCTTTTCAGGAGAAGTTCTTATAATCCTAAAAAGTGATTTTCCTATTTTACCATGCGTTATTGTTGATAATTGTCTTCCATAAAAATCATGATAAAACCCCTGAGAAAACTCATCAAACATATTAACCATTCTAATTCTATCTGTTCCAGTTAAATATCCTTCCAATCTTTTATGATTTTTCTCAAAGTATCTCATTTGAACATACACTTCAAGTAAATGTCTATATAAAATAACACTCTCCAAGTAATAACCTTTTTTCCATGACTCATAAATTGAA
This sequence comes from Ornithinibacillus caprae, assembly GCF_009728145.1. Lineage (GTDB taxonomy): Bacteria > Bacillota > Bacilli > Bacillales > Amphibacillaceae > Ornithinibacillus > Ornithinibacillus caprae. The sequence goes on from NZ_WOCA01000010.1 coordinate 87,064, forward strand.
AGAAAGGTATATGGGGATTGAAGATAATGTTCTTTACAATAGCCTTGAAAAGCACCATACGTTTTGTCAACAGATTCTAGTTCCCCTGTGTAATAAGGTAATTTAACTAGTGTATTAATTACTTTTGGTGTATTTGTTACTACTCCATTTAAATTATTATTTGTGTTTCTAAGAGTTTCAATTTCACTATTTAAAATGAATTCCAAGTCTAAGTATTTATTCATCATATCCTCCCCAAAATTCTCTATACAGATAATTTTACCATACATATCCAATTATAAAATGCACATAAAAAGAGAGCCTTTTTAAGCTCTCTGTAGTTTATAGCTTTACTTTAAAAACTATATTATATTTCTATTGAGTTCATTAGACCAAGATTTTTTCATTTTATCTGTGCAATACATAAAAAACATTAAGAGATATTCAGCATTTTCCCCGCCACATAAAGAGAGGAAAACGAAAATCATTATATTATTATATTCATAATCTCGACAAATAAGATAAAGTATCTCTTAAACTATTTCATCCATTATTTTGGATGAAATAAGTCCTCAGAAGTAATAAAGTAATCTGAGTCTAAATATAAGTTTTTGCTTATCTCCATGGATAATTCTAAAACCTAATTAAATATTTTTCTTTAAAACCTTCAATTGAATAAGATCTATATATTACTATTTAAATTTATCTCTATATAAATTTATTACTTCTTCAGCCAATTGAATATTAACGGTCATTAAATACTCGCAAACCACTGCAAAATTCTCATCTTCATTATCTAATGATTCGCAAATCTGCTTCATGACCTCAAAGACTTCTTCAGAATAAGAATACAATTGATTATCTATTAATATTATCTTTAAATAGCTTAATAGCAAATGTGGAAAATTTGTTCCTATCTTTTCTCTACTTAATCCATAAAATACATAATCACTGTGTAATTTAACGTTTATATTACTATTAACTATTAATTCTATATAATCTTTTATGACTGGTTCTAATACAATAATTAATTCTACTACTCTCTCCATTTCTTTACTACCCATTTCTACCGGTAAATTATACAAACGTAGAGTTAAGAAATCTTTTAACCAATCTTTCCAAGCTTTAGTTATTGCAGGTGCTTTAAGTTGTGTTAAGGTATCAAATATTTGGGTAATTAGCAGTTCAAAGTGTTGTTCATTTCCTTTATTCTTTAGAAAATTTAATAATGGATTGTTGTATTCCGCAGAGAAAAATAGTATGGAAGCGCAGTACTGGAAAATACCTTTTTTGGAAACTTCATTAAGCTCATTTATATAAGGTATAATAGACTCCAGTTTTTCATACAAGAATTTCAAGCTTCTTTCATTCAATTTTCCGCCATACACATAAGAATTCCATGCTTTCTTTGCCAACTCAACATCGATTTCAGCATCAAAAAGTGGCACTAATTCTTTTACAGCCCATTCTTCATCTATACTCATTATAATATTTAGCCGATTTGTTAAAATCATTTTACCCAATAAAGATTGTCCATCGTTTTCAGATAACAATCTTAAAAACACTTTTTGTTTTACAGCAGCCAATATTTCGTCGTTTTTATTCCCATCGTAAAACATCTTGCTATAAAAAACAGAGAAAAATCTTGTTAGTCTACCAATTGGATGATTTATTGCTTGAGTATAACTATCTTCTTCCATTAAACTGTCATCCGAGCTACTCAAAGATTCGAGAATTTTTTCAAAGATTTCAATGACAATATCAATACTAAACTTAATATCATTGCAATCTAATTTATCAGCTACACTCTCAAAAAAATAACAGATATAATAACGATAGTTATAAAGATCACAATGATTTAGTATAGCGTAAGATATCTCCTGAAACCCTTTATCATCAAGAGAAACTACACTAAATCCTTTCAAAACTGCAGACCAAAGATCAGAAGACTCTGTTTCAGAAACTGTCATATTCTTTAACAAGCTCCATCCCCATATGTTATCTTTCTCTATTGATGAGGTAATTACAGTTAAGAATCTCTCCCTCTTGTCAAAAGGGTTATCCTCTTCTTTATAAGTCATAAGCCAGTTAAAATCCTCATTGTGATCTGGATTCTTTGATAATATTTCATCAGTGGTTACTTCTCTAGTTATAGTAGAAAAATCAATTCTAGAAGACCAATGTGAGAGATCCGGATAATCTCTAACTTGAAAATGCCCGTTTCTTTCTCTTGCTTTTTCAAAATGCTCCTTCGCTAAAACACATTCCTGATCACAAAGAGTTAACCAGTAATATAGGTTAAATTCCTCATAATCTATTGTTTCTGTATCTAAAAGGTCCGAATCCTCATTTCTCCTTTTTTCACTTTCATTACTTATAATATTTAAAAGTGCATCTCTACTCTCAGGTTCCAAATTAGGATATACCTCTTTAATAAACTGAAACACTTCATGTTTATAATCGTTCTTAAACAAAAGGTCGTTATTAATAAGCCAGTTAATTTTTTGTTTGAAACTTACTTCATTGATCATCTTATAACTATGTATTGATAATCTGTTTAGTATCTTACTATCGCTTTGTAAACATTGTTCAATATATCCCAAGGCCAGCTTACTATTATTTCTAATTAGGAATTCAAGAATCTCCCTACACCCATCTATTAAAAAGTCTATATCTTTAGGATATTTGTCCTGCTCATGAGGCTCAATCGCTGAACGACTGAAACTAATAGGATCCCAATCTCCTTCTCTTGTAACCTTATAATAGTACGTTGTTAACTGAAGGTGATTAATAAAAATATTTATTAGAGGAATTGCATAGAAATCTAAATTTGGTAATATAGTCCCATTCCATACTTTTCTTAACCAATATGCATCACCCTTTATATCCACATTAACTTCGACTTGTTCCTCATCATTTTCATAAATAGAAAATTTCTTTTTATAACTTGTAAACGGCCTTGTTAGACACTCTAACAAAATAAGAATAATTTCCTTATTTTCTGGATGCTTTAAACCATTTAAAAGGAACTCTAAGTTGTCCTCCTTCTTTCTATGATTAACATGCCCCAAATATACTGGTATGCCTTTTCCTATATTTTTTGTTGAAGAATCATTTATTTTTCTGTATACTTCTCTAACTAAATATCTTTTAAGATAATCACTAAGACTGCCACTTTCCATGATTAATCGGAACAAACCTTCAGAGTTTTCCTGAAAGAAACTAGCAAGCCACGATGCTAAATTGTGATTAAATGGATTTATTTTATTTTCATTGAAAAATAATGAGTCTAACTTCTTATGTTTGTTCATCCATTCAACCCATTTAAAGTCATTTGCAAAGTCAAAATAATGTTGCGACCCTATTTCACTTTTTAGTTGTTCTAAAATATAACTCTCTTCAACCTCATTGTGTGCTGGAGGCTTTTCAACTATCTCCTTAATTAATTTTCTTTGTTCAAAAGCACCCATTTGAGATTTCTCTACCCATGCCTCTATTGATTTTTCTAATAAATCATGTCTATTTTTTGGATACTCAATATTTATAATTTGGAGATGATTCCAATGGTCACTATTTCCTTCTTCTGTAAATGCATATCTATTTCTATTATTTGAACCTAACCCCCGGGCTATATATTTCATTACTGGATCATTTACACTAAAACCAACAAATAATACAACATAGTTAGCAAACAAATCTCTTAAAAAGGTGGTTGCCCAACCATCTGTAAAATACGCTTTACCAAAGTCACTATCTGTTAATACTAAATCCCTTGGTCTATTCCTTACACTACCGTGCAATTGAACTACACCAGTAAAATCTCGTCCAAGTGGAAGCGCTGGAGCAGAATAATAAGAAATACCTTGATTATTCCCCGCTGCTGTTCTAAAATGATCATCAAAATTTGTTGTTACTATTTTAGGTTGATCACTTTGAAACAATCTAAGTAGGTTTTTGTGATAAGAGCTCGGCTTAGAGTTTGGTGAAATTAATAATTCAACCGCCTTCTCATGTACTCTTATCCCTCTATTCTGAAGCTTACCTAAGAATGTATCAATAGGGATAGTATCGTTATAAGCAATAAGTCCTTGAGATATTTGAATTGCTAATTTTTCAAAACTAGGAAGATTTGATGGGGGTGGCATAGACACTCCTGCACCAGCGAATATAACTAGCTCACCCTTTTTTTGTGCGTCTATTATCTCATCAGGAAGATTAATATCCTTTGTTATCCACATAGCTACAATCCTTTCATATCTATTTATGATTACTACCACGGAATTTTAATCCACATAATTTTTGATAAGGTAATTCTCACTTAGTTATTTACAGTTTATTGCTAATCTTATTATAGTTTAAGGGATACTTTATTTCACTGTCTTTAATTTTTAGCAGTAAATAACAAATTAAAATAATACAAATGCTAGACGCCATCTAAAAATAGTGAAGTATAACAGAGTGATTTCACAGTTTTACAAATAAATTTATATATCTTACTATAATTCTATTAAAGTAAGATATATAAATTACATTAGAAGGTAGGTTATTTAATTGGAATTATACAAACTAGAAAGTATGGCCAGAAATAATCCAGATAAATTGATAGAAAATATTAAAAATGAGTATCATAAAAACGGTATTCAATCAGCAATTAGTTATATTAAGATGTCCAACATTGCTATAAATAAATTGGGTACATTAACATATAATAAAATTCTATCAAATCTGATTAACTACTTAATTGAAGTGGATCCAAATAAAGAAATATTGAGTAAGTTTATTAACGAGATTAAAATAATAAATAATTTCTACACTGAATTAAATAAAAAAATATCAAATGATATTGAAAAAGAAATACAAGATAATATACATTTCCCAGCATTTTTACTAGTTTTAGAGTTAACATTACATGAAATAATTCAAAAAGAAGATTCCAATACTTCAAGTGCAATGTATGAAAACATCATAGAAAATGCTAGTCTTATATTAAAATACTTCAATTACAAAAAATTTCCTGTTAATGGCTCAAACAAGATTATCAGAAGTTCAGATTTAAATATTGCACAGAAGCATATTGAATTTGGGGACTTGAGAGTAATTATTGAAACTGTGAAAGATTTATGGAGTTACTTTAATACAGGCTTTATAACACATGATGGAAATTTTGCTTTGAACTCTTTAAATAAATCCAGTAAGGGCTTTTTCATAACCCAACTACTATTTCAGAATATAAGAGACGCTAAAATGGCTTATAGCGCTTTTGCTGAAAATGTACATCCGATATTAATAAACAAAAATATCTCTAATCTTCCCCCAACACAATATTTAAATCAGCATGAAAAGTTAGCCTGCGAATTTATAGAAGAATATTTTTATATAAATGATCTAACTATAAAACTAGACGGTATTCCTATAAAAGAATGGATTCGCGCGTATTCTATAATTGCTGTTTTTGCAAATGATTTTCGTGAAAAAAGAAACCTAAAAGTTAACAAAATCTCTATGCAACTAAATAAATGGTGCTTAATCAAAGATATCAACGAGTGGAAAAGAATTTTTGAGAAGTATGGCGTTAGCAAACAGAACATAACCCAAATCCTAGGAAGATTAACCTTTAAAAAGAATTCTCGGGACTTATTTGATTGCCCTTTAATTCCATTTGAAGATAAATTACTTGTGCTCCCTTCGGCTACTTTTCTAATTGATTGTTCTAGGGCATTATTATCAAATCTAACCGCGAAGGGAGTAAACGTATCGATTAAAGGAACTAAATTTGAAAAAGAAATTAGATCATTAATAAGCAAAAATGACATCATTTGCAAAAACTTAAAAGATAATATTAAAGGTGAAAACTATGAATGTGATATAGTATTTTCTCTAGATGGAGATTTATTTATATTTGAATTAAAAAATCTTCCACAACCTCAAACATATAAAGAATATAAAAGGTTTTTATTAGAAATAGAAAAAGCCAAAACTCAACTAAGAAGAAATTCAAACCACTTTTTAAGTAATTCAAATGAATTATTGTCAGATACCTTTAAAGTTGATCCTACTAAATGTAAAGTATATAAAATAATATTAACTAATGTTCCTATAGGGGAAGACTTAGATAGCGATGACATATATGTAACAGACAGCCTTAGCATTGAAGGTTTCTTCAAGAGAAATAGTCCCTCAACGGTAATGTATACGGGAAGTAATTTAATTGTGGAAAAATTCTTTCGCTCAATTTTTGAGGGGCAGTTATCAAAACAAAAATTTATAAAAATGCTTCAGATTAAACCTCATATCTTAATGAATGAAAAAAGAATAGGTAGAAGAAAATATAACTACGGTAAACAGTTAAATTTAATTTTAGAAACTTATTTTGTAAAATTAAATTCCGTATCAAGTATAGAAAGTTTAAGAGGCAATAAAGATTATAATAATTATATTGATCATCTACATCAAATCAAGAGTTTATATGATTAATATAATCTAATCGACAAGTTATTAATTGTTTTCTTAAAGCGAGCGGGTTTGTCCTTAACTACTCGCTTTTTTTGATACAATATTATTAAATTTACTTTTAAATACAAAATCCTGCTGATCCAAATACAATTTCATAAGGAACATAACAATATGTTATGCCCCTTCTTATAGACTTTATATTTACTATAAATTTTATCGATTCGCGAGTATTTTTCTGCCATAATCAATACTATTTGAAATAGTTCTGAAATGCTTTCGTGAGAGCGGAATTGGACTTTTTATAATACCTGCTTCTCATATGTTTTAACATCGAAAAGTTTTTTTGTTTTATATACTTCTTCTGGTTCAAATGTTATTTCTGCTATTTCTTGAATTAAATAATCATTACCCACTGGAATTGGCATATAATTTATTGTAATGGCACATTGAGGATACAATACAATGTTTGTTTGATTAATAGCTTTTCCCTCAACCCATAGGATCTTATTTTTCTTTTTATTTTTACTCTTAAAATTCATCACCTTGGATTTTAAGTGATTATTTCTTTTTCCATTAGAATCACAAAAAATAGTAACTTTAGTGTGGTCTAAGCTTACCTGTAGTTCAGTAATTACATTATGATTCAGTATTTCCTCTAAATGACTGGAAGAAATGATTATTTCTGAAGGTCTTATATTTCTAGATAACAATAATAATATCTCGATATACTCCTTATCTAATAAATAACGATTTGCAAAATAGTAATCTGTCAATTCTTTAGAATAGTCTCTTATATTTCGCCCGCCACTATTTTCAATTAATACAACTAATTTTTCGGTATTTTCTTTCATCTCTTTATTTATTTCTAAATTCGTACCCAAATGCTTAGCGCAATTAAATGGATTGTCTAGAAAATTCCTTGCAGAAGGCAAATAGTTAATTTGCCTTGCCAATGTTGTTGCGTATATATTGTCTTCATCATCTTCACAATGATAAATCAAATCATTATCTTTATTATTTCTATATACATATACTATCTTCTCGATATAACATAACCGCTCATATTCCTTACCTAAAATTTGGAATATCTCTTTTTTAAAGTTTAAATCTTTTAAAGCATACTCTTCTTGTCTTTTTAGATAATAATCATTAAAATCATTAAAACGATTATGAATATATTCTTCTGAAACCCGTATTACCTCATCTAATGAAGCACTGTAATTTTCTGGCTTTTTAAATTGTTGCTCTAAATCAACTATCTTCCCATTAATAGTGTTAACATATATTTGATTTATTTCTTCTCTTTCGATAACAGTCTGTGTTAACTCCTTTAAAGTTTCTTTACCCTTAACAGTCAAATTTAGTACATTACTTTTCACAAAAACTAGGTCTAATATAGACATTTCACCAACTACATCATTTAAAATTTCTTCTTCAACACCTGTTAATTCAGAAATATTAACAATCTCATTACATTTATTTTCAACTAATTTCATAATCACTTCATAAAAAAAAGGGAGTGATTGCTCTGATCTAATTAAAGTATTAAGACCAATTTCTCTATATGGTATATATAACTTTATTTTTTTGATAAAATCATATCCATTTTTTTCAGGTGCAATTAATCTGTTTAAGTCATATGTGATATCCCACATTTATTTCGCCTCCCCTATTCTGTGTTTTTGCATTGAAATATAATCAATGATTTCACAGTACTTTTCATTTTCTTTTATATACTTTATTATTTGAGGAAACTTATTTTCTTCAATAGTTATTTCAGATAAAAACTTAGCATCTCCGACTATAATTAAAAGTTTCTTCGCTCTTGAAAATGCCACATTTAATCTCTCTTCAGATTTTAAAAATCCTATTTTTTTATGGTCATTACTACTCCTAACCGTAGAATAAATAATAATATCTTTTTGCCCACCTTGAAAAGCATCCACTGAATTGACCACAACATTCCCATGAATATTCTCATAAACTGTTTGTTGTATTTCATTACGGATTAAATTTTTTTGTCCACTATATGGTGTAATGACCCCAACATCACACGTCTCTCCGTTTAAGTTATTATTAATAGTTTTCAACTGTTCCTTAACTATATTTGCTTCTAATAAATTTGTATAAGTTTTTAAGATTTTTTCTTCAGCTCTTTCCGGTGAACTTGACGTATCTATCCATACAATTGCTTTACCTTTATATAATTCAATATTATGTATTCTTTTAGCTATAGGGACGCCATTTGAAATATGGTTTTCATAAAACAACTGACTTATCATTGTTCCAATTGCAGGGTGCATTCTATATTGAGTATTTAATATTTGTTTGTTTTCTTTCGGTAAATGATTAAAAAGCTTCATAAATATGCTATCATATAATGTTTTGTAATCTAATTTGCTTTCATCAAATGCTTGCTTACTATTCATTATCAATTTGTCATCCAAAATTGGAGGTAGCTGTTTATGGTCTCCAACCATAATTATCTTTTTAGCCCTAATAATTGAGACAAGTAATTCAGGGAAAGTTGCTTTTGCTGCTTCATCAATGATCACAAAATCAAATACCATATCTTTAATAATATAATTGGAAACTACGCCCGTACAAGTTCCTGAAACGATTACTGCATTTTTAATGAAGTGTTGTTGAATGTCCATCCTTCCTACAATTCGACTAACCCATTCTCTTTGAATCATTAAAGATTTAAAGTCTTTTTTTAACAAATGATCTCTATATTTTTTTTCAAAATAATTGACAAAGGATTTAGCTTCTTTATTGAAATCACTTTCCTTTTCCTTGGAAAACTTCAATTCACTAAAAGCTTCACAGTATCTATCAAAATCCCCTATATTTATATCCATAGAATCCAATAATCTCTTTGCAAAGCTATTACTATTATTAATAATTTTTTTAACCCATTTTGATTGTGCATAATCTACAGAGTATTTTTTTCGAACAATCTCACTAAGATTTTCATCTCTGCCGATTCTAATTACTTTATTATGGTCATCTGAATATTCATCTAAATCTTCTAGCATTTTATCAACAGCTGCATGTGCCTGTGAAACAAGTAGTATATTTTGTTTAAAAATTTGACCGTTCTTATTTTTATTTAGTATTTGACGTAATATTTCAATAATAACATTGGTTTTTCCTGTTCCTGGAGGTCCTTGGATAAGGGAAATATCTTGAGAGTTCAGTGCTTTTGTAACAGCTCTTTTCTGTGCTGCATCTAAATTCTTATTAAAAAAACTTAGACTATCAGGTGCATTAAAATAACTCGATGTTTCTATTCCCGAGAAAATACTTTTCAAATTTGAGGGACTCGCATAATCCTCATTATTAAAAGATTTAAGCGCCTTCATTTCTCTACTTATTAACGACAAATTTCTCCTGTAATCTTCGCAAATAACACCTTTTCTCGGCAATCTGATTTTATTAGTTGATAGTTTAATCTTTAAGTAAAATCGGCCTTTTACCGTGTAAAATTTATTAAGAAAGCCAATTTCAATTATACTAATTTTCTTACCATCCCCGTTTTCATAGATAAACATTATTTCTTCATTTTTATTTTCTTCAAGATTGTGATAATCTTCCTCTTGAATAGAAAAAATACAATAATTATTTTCTACCTTAACAGAGTAATAATTAAATCTTAGTACATTTCTTTTATACTCATCCTCTATTATTTCTAATAACTTATGCCAAGCAAAAAAATTCTTTGAATATTCATTGTTCACATTTAAAGAAGATAGATACTCCTTTTTTTGGTCTCTGGAATTTATAGTTAATTCGAAATTATTATTTTTCCCAGGCGTATTGTTTCCAGACAATACAATTCTTACATCCCCATTAACAAACATAGCTTTTTTCTTTATTTGCTCTTTTTTAAACGGTTGTAGTTTAAAAACCTTAGCCACATCAAATATCTGTTTCCTATCATCATATAAACACAAGAAATAGTAATGTTGCCCATAGAGATAAAATTTCTCTTCATTTGTGTTTTCATTTTCAACTGCTATATAGGATTCTAAAAATTCTTCATATATATTTGAAACAATTTCATCGTATTTACCATTTTTGGGGATTAGCGAAAGGTTCCTCATATGATCAATTTTTCCTGTTGAAAGAGAAAATACGAATGTTTTATTTGTTTTACTATATCTTCCAAATAATTTTAGTAATGATTTTTTAACATCAAATATATTTTCATATCTATCTTTTGGATTATTTTTGACCATTTTTACTATTATTTCTTTCAATTCAATATCAATTCCTCCAGTCTTGTATATATCACTTTCTATATACTCCGAGTTCGGAGGCTCTCCACCGGTAAATAGATAATACAATACAACTCCTAAAGAATAAATATCACTCTTTTCAGTTGCATTTTCACTATGTTTATGCACTTCTGGAGCTGCGTATATATTTGTAGCAAATTGATATGTTGTATCTGTATTTACCATATCTTTGATTTTACTAATTCCAAAATCAATTAACTTTACTTGATAATCTTGAGTGATCATAATATTTTTTGGGTTAATATCTCTATGAATAATAGAATTCTCATGGGCTACTTGAACTGCATTGATTAGCTGTTGAATTATATTAAACTTCTGAGGATTATTTAAGTCCATTACATCAATATTTTTTAGGGTTTCCCCTTCAATGTATTCTAAAAATACTCTTCCACACTTCCCATACTTTTTATCGTTGTAAGTATCAAAATTTTCTAATCTTACAATGTGTTTACATGTTCTAAGTTTTGTTAAAGCCCCCACCTCCCGCTCAAAAAGCACATTGTATAGTGGTGTGTTTATCCCCTTAATAATTTTCATTACATAGTGTTTTTTAGTTGATATATCCTTAATTTTGACAACTTCAGAATTACTTTGCTCACCTGACTTTAATATCTTTATTTGTTCATATGTTTCAGTTAACATTTTCTTTCAACCCCTTACTTTCATAACGATTTACCTAGCTAAATTTTTAATTCTATTTTATAAAAGAAAGACAACAAGAAAGAAAAATTAAAATGGTTTCCCAGCCCCTCCCGATCTTCCTAGTTGCCTTAAACACAAAATATAATTACTTCCGATAATTTGTTTTTATATTTATTTTATAATCCTTGAATTTAGGAATTAATTAGCTGATTATAATTTGTACAATATTTTATTAATTAGAACTAGATTAATAGAGATGTTTGAATATATTTAATATGATTATTTACTACAATTATATATTTTTTCTCTTTTAGTAATTTTCTAATAGTATTATTTTATCATAAAAAATACTTAATTTATACTTCCCTATAACATCAATAAAACTATACGATCTATGTGTTTCATAAATTATTTATAATTTAATTAATTGAACACAAGATATTTTAATTTAAAGTATCAATCTTTTCTTTTAATGCATTTAAAACCGACCTATATCTTGTATAAAGCTTCCCATTAAGATTCAATTGTTTAGCAATTGTTCTTATCGACGGAATTTTCCCATCATTTATTCCTCTATCTATTATTCTCAATCATCACCTATATAGTTTTGTATCTTCATCTCTCTCCATTTTAATTCATCTAATTCAACTTGTTTTGAAATCCATCTAGCTAAAACTGGATACTGAGTTCTTACTGTATCTCTACTTTTTCCAATACTTCTGTATATTAATTTTCCAGTTACTTTTTCACCACTTTGTTGCTTTTTTTGAATAAACAGCTCTGCCTTGTGTTTTAATTCTTTGATTGATTTTGATTTACGAAAGTTTCTATGTTTTTCAATACCCGTTTCTATTAACAGTCTGGCTTCCCCATCTTTAGCTAACTTTTTGCGAGGATATTTTAAGTTCCTCGAAATAGTCGAAAATGAAATATCCCCATCATTATCTATTAATCTATTTATTTCTTGTGTAATTTTTTCAAATCTATTAATATTGCATTTCTTATAGCTGCATTATTATTGTCCAACTGATTACTTTTCTGAACATTAAAGTGTAAATAATATTGAACTGCATCTGAATATAAAAAATAGAAATATTGAGCAATAGATAATTGATATCTTCGTCTAATATCTCTAGAGCTATCCGTCGTTTGGGACATAGAGCAGACAAAACCATCTATGATTTCTTTTTCTGAATATCTTAAGTTAGTAATAACATTTTTATTATCTTCTATTAAATTATGGTTTAATAGATAACCTTTACATCTAATTAACAATAAATTAGAAATTGATAACTCTCTTAAAATACTATTCTGGCTGTATCCTTTATTATCTAATTCAATTACTCTTTCTAATAGATTAACTTTCTCACCGACTTCTTCCCACTCATTTTTGGTAATATTGACTCCATAAGTGATGAAGCAACCCGTACAAACAGCTGGGGTTCCATATTTAATACCCTTATCAATTTTGTATTTCTTCTCAAGCCCTTTTAACTTAAAAGATTTTTGATATGAAGAACACCAGGGTGTTAGGCATACCCTTTTATGAGAATTTCTTCTAAGAAAATTAAATATAGATTCGATATAATATTCACTAACTTCTGCATAAAATAATTGTTCAACACTCATATTCATAGAGTGTAAAACTTTCATAACATAAGGAAAACTTACATTTACGTACTTAATGTCTCCATTTATAATTCGTAGGATTGCTTTTGTATATTTAGAACCAAGTTTCCCTCTAATCATCAAGTCATCATATATGTTTTCACTTTTTACCTTTTGCCCATATTGAATAAGATAAAGCAACTTTATACAAATCGATTGTTCAAGAGAGAACCCTTTTATACTTGAAACAATATTATTCTCCATTGTATTTAACAAAAATTTATAATCATCATAAATCCTATTTTGGGAAATTATATATTCTTTTGATTTCGTTTTCGTATTTTCATTAGAGACATAAGTTAGGTCCCCTCCACAATCATGACACTTCATGTTTACTAAGGTCTCAGAAAAATATCTTTGTTCTTTATGACAATACGGGCAAGTATTTCTTAACTTTTTCAAATGAATATTACACAGATCTATATCATTAAATTGCCATATAAGATTATAATAACCAAACTCACTTAAGCAATCTGGACAGTATTTCCTATTCCGGGTTTCTATGAGAACACGAGTTATTGGACTGCTTCCATTTTCCCAATTATATATAATTGATAATTTTGTCAACAAAGGAATAAACGTTTTGTTTAATAATTGTTTCTCGGATTTTTTTAGAATTTCTCCTAATTTTGTAATATCAAATGTCTTATATAAATCTAATCGATACTTTGATTTATAAAAATATTGTATCTCATACTTTGAGTAAATTAATGAAGCGATGTCTGTAATACTTAGGCAATTTGCTTTTGCAACTCTCAAAACATAAGTACTCAGACTTTCATACTCAAAGGGCTTTGGTCTAATGGTTAACCTATTTCCCATAATGAACCCCCTCAATACAAGTTCTATAAAAATTTCTCTTTATCATTTTGTATTTTAATTCTTTCATTTATATAAGCAGTTAATTCTGGAGCTTTTCTCCACAAAACTGTCCTACCTATTCCTATATACTTATACAATGAGCTGGAATCAACTTTTTCATTTTTTTCTATAAATAATTCAACTTCTTCATAAATTTTTTCTTTCATTATTGATAACCTGTATTCTTTCTGCATTTCTTTGCAATATATGGATTACAGCCCCAATTTCTTAAAGTTTCTGGGCACACTTCAGCAATTTCAGATACAGCAGCAATAGTTATTTCTTTATCGGCATTAAATAGCTGATCCACTATGTGCTGAACCTTTACTTGACTATTATTACTGCTCTTTTTAGACTGTCTAGGACGCTTCGTTTCTATAATTTCTCGCATTACATCTGGGTGATAACGATGTAATAGAAAATGAGAGTAACTTTTCCAGCATTCCCACGCCTGTATATGTTTTATGGTTTTGTAATTTCTTATACCATTAATAAAAGCCTTCACGAAATCATCACTTATGTTTGAAAAAAGACTGGGATACTCAATAATACCTCTTGAGTGAAAATAAGCTAAATGCCTTTTTACTTTATCCCCAGGTAAACCAGTTTTTCTCGATAATTTGTTAATACTGGTTTTATCAACTATATCCTTTAGCATTCTGTATCCTTCAATAAAGCTTGTCCGCTCTTCTAATTCATTAAATTGATTTACTGCATATTCACATCCACATTCTAAACAGGCTAAATAGTAAGTCAATATTTCTCCCGAATCTAGTCGTTTAAAAGAGGTACCTGTTTTAATCATTAAGCCTAACTTTCCATAATTAGCGCACCAAGGAGCCATACATGAAAATTGGTCACTTTTCAAGACTGTCTTACCTCTTATAGAATTTATAAAAGATTCTTTAACACTCAACCCTAAAAATTTCTCCATTGAAATGTCATTTTCGTAAAGTATTCTTAAGATGTAGGATAGATGAAGAGTTCTTTCTTGTGATAATGTTCCTCTTGCATGTTGTAATAGTGTTGGTAATGATTTTGGCTCTTTCATATTCGACTCTACAATACCTCTGTGAAATTTAGGCTGATATGAATTTAATATATACAAAACTCTAATGGCAATATCCTCTGAATCCAAGTTGTATCCTGTAGAATTAAATAAAATATTCCATGACTGCTCCAACCAAACTTGATACTTTAAAGTCTCATCAAATATTGAAAGTTCATTTAGAGTATCTGTTAATGGATAACTGCAGTTTGGACATAAACTTAAATCATATTGATTTTCTAGCTTAACTTCTTTATTACAAGTTGCACATGAATCTACTAATGGAATTCCATGCTTAGTGCACACAATTATATTTTCAATTTTCCACAATAGCGGAAAATACTGCTTCTCTAGTAGACATTTCGGACAATAGCAAAAATGATCCCGAACCATACCGGAAATAAAGCGGGCTCTTTGAATTTCTTTTTCTGAACGGAATTTTTTAAGGAAAAAGTAAAAAGATAATTGAAGCATCTCTTTTTCCTGTATGTTGTTCATTTCAGATAATCTTTTTAAATCAACTAAGCTATAAGGTGAGAAATCTAATAAATTTATATCATTTCTTTGTATGTAATGTGCTTTAGTTACTTTAAAATTATTTAATAATGATATAAGTTGTAATCTGTTTGCTTTAGATAGACGGAATAAAAAGCTAGATAGAGCTTCTCCAAGATAAGGTTTAATTCTTACCGTAAACCGGTTCATATAAATATACACCTCCAAATAATATTGTTTCCAATTTTATCTAGAGAATTTATATTTATTATTTAAGGCTTTAGTTGTCTTAGATCTTATTAGTCGTTACATCATCAAAATCCTCTTCAGTTATTTCCCCTAGCACGTTTTCCCGAGCTTGAATTAGAACGTTTCCATCAATATTGTTTAAAATTGAAAAATCTTTAAAGTCTGGCTCAAATACACCTACTATAGCGAAAGCTTCCCGTAATATTGGTGTTAGCCAACCTAAAAGACCTCCACTTAATTGATGTAGCAGCTCTGGAAATGCACTATCTGCATTTCCTAATTCCAACGAATAGTCTGGTATTGCTAATTGTTCCTCGATAGAAATCAATAAATCGATAAAACTTTGATCACAGGTCTGAAATACCGGGATTGTTCTTGGCGGAAATCTTCCTTTGTACTGTTGGTCCAACTTTCTTAATTTATCTGTTTCATGAGTACCAACCAGAATTAAACAAACATCCGTTTCATTTGTAATACCTTTTATTAATTCCATAGATTCTTTACGACTTACATAAGTTGATGAAAGCAAATAATCTAACTCATCAATAATTAGCATTTCGCACTTTTGTTCCTTTAATAAAAAATACGCTCTATCCTTTATTGTTTCTACATCGCCTGACATTTTTGTTGCACCTAACGACTTTATGATTTGGTTGTACAAACCTTTTTTTGTAAATGGCGCAGGGCAGTTCATATATGCGACTGGTACTATATCAATTTCAGTACCATCCTCTTTGATATGTTCATACCCCTTGTTAAGTTTTTTATATTTCTTCATCATTTGAGATTTTCCAACTCTTGAATTACCTTTAACAAATAAATGTAGCTGACCTTCTTCAGAATCTTGTTCTGCACCCAATCTCCTATACAACCTTTTTCTATCAAAGATTTCCCATAACTTTTTCACTTCTGGATGCTCTATATAAAGATTAATGACTCTTTTTTGAAACTCTGTATATTCATTCTTCAAGATTGTCCTCTCTTTTCTGCCTTTTCGTTATTTAACCTCTCCACTAATTCTTCTAGTTGACTCTTTGAAGTATTAGTATTTTGTGGTTTAAGCTGTTCGGTTGGAACTGCTGTTAATGATAATCCTGAATTTAATGCTTGTTTTCGCACCGATTTATTCTTTTTTATTTTTTGGTTAATCTTATCTACTAGTATTTTCTTCGCCTTAACAATAAGCTTTGATCCAGGTATTTGATTAGTTACTAATTCTCCTATATCTTTTAATATTTTCCGGATAATTTTGTATGTTTTTATGCTCATCCCTTGTAAATCTTTTGCAGGGGGGTTATATGCAGCAACTTGGATATATTCATGTTTAGATTGATCCAAAATATAAATTCGAGACATATCATCCGGATCAAACTTGATTTTATGTCTTTTATTCTTTGGTATATTATTTAAGTTACTAGACGAATAATAGACATTCTCAAATCTAATACCGTCTCTTGACAATTTCCTTTTCGTTATAGGAAGAAGCTCTAATCGGTAATAATCCTCATCCTCTTCCTCAATATAATTCGGAAATCCTAGTACCTCTAGAGCTTGGTAATAACGGGCAGTTGGTGTCGGATAATCCAATGGTAATGAAGAATGAACTTTATGATGGTAAATATCAGTGATGTACATAGTTAATATTTCTGTTATATCACTTAAGGTTAAAATAGCTTCTTTTTCTGCATCATATTCCCCTAATTCTTTTGGATTACTTTTTCGATTACCTATTTGGTTATGTATAAAGTTTTTATTAATCGTACCAAAAACTCTCTCAATTATAGCCCCGTATTTAGGAGTACCCACTGGACGATAGCGAACCTCCGCCTCAAGGGTTTCTTCTATCATTCGTTTTACGGCTGCACTTTTAAAATCCGGGCCATTATCCAGATAAATAATAGATGGTATTCCATGTATGTCCCATTCATTAATAGTATTAAATCTTTCCCTGGATTTTTTTAAAAAGATACCGTGTTCGATTGCCTTTCTTACTTTATTTCCAGAGGGATCTTCCATTGAAACATGCAAACACCAAATCATTCTGGTAAATACATCTATACCCATAGTGATCCATGGTCGTCCAATGTTAAATCCACTGTCCTCGTCAATAACATCCATATCCAATTGAGTATGATCTATTTGTACTATATGTAAAGGTGCCTTCGCTATTTCGTTAGAAATCCCCCTTAGGATAGGATCATATTTTTGGCTAGCTATTTCCCCCATTCTGAATCGATCCTTTATTTCCGGTTCTAACCTATTTGTAATCAAATAATAGACCGTATCATACCCAATCCTTTCCAATCCCTTGTCATCACAGGCAATTTCCATCATTTGATGAACATGAGCTATTGAAGGTTTTACTTTACTTAAATAGTGTTTTTCTATGCCATCTTTGATTATTGACGCATATTCTTTTTCCTTTCTAATGCGAATTACCGCTAAAACTTCATCTTTGTTTTTAGGATGACAAATTTCTATTAGCTTTTCATCTTCTCGTATTTTTGGTTCTTTTATAGATTTTCTCACAAGTCCTTCAATTCCATGGTTAGTTAATTGATTTTCAACTTGATAATACCTTTGGACATATCGTTGTAATTGTCTCTTAGATTTTCCGTATTTATCGGATAGCCTTTTGTAAAGTTCTTCTTTTGAAATATCTAGGACCATTTCTCCATCCTTTATTAAATCTCCATATGAATCATTAAATTTGAGAATTGAAACATAGTCCCCGTCTTTTGCTCTTTCATAAACTAAAATTGGTTTGATCATTATAAATTTTTCTGAAACAGATTCCCTATGTTTCTCACTTAATGAATCCAGTATAGATCTATGCCGTTTCTCTTCCTTTTTTTCTTCCTTTTTCAACAATTTATGAGCTTTATTATTTGGTTTAAATGTAGGGTCAGTAATTAATTTGATATACTCTATTTCATGTACCCTCTTGTCCTCATGATCTATTCTCATAAAAAGCAACTTAGGTGGTTCTATCGAATGCACGTAATATTTCGCCCCTAAGTACGAAAAGTAGTCATTAACGTTTAATCTAAATTGTTTCATTTATTTCACCTTTTTCTTCTCAAATAATAAAAACACATCATCCAAGTTACTTCCTAACTGAACTTCACTTTTTTCATTGATAGTCTCATATAAATTTGTTCGAAGCCTTCCAATTCCAATCAAATGATAAACAATCGGTAAGACAAAACGAAAATCAGCTTTGGCTGAAAAACTTTTTGCAAGTTCTATTACTGTTATTTGTTCAACATACTTCATCTTGTTAATAATTTCAGGAATGTACTTTTCATAGTGTTTTCGAGGTTTTAAAAAATTTGTTAATAAGAAAACATTTGAAATGATAACATCCGGGATTCCTTCCTTTGTTTTTAAAAGTGAATAATCCCAATTTCTTTTTTCTGAATACTTTTCACAAGCTTTATTAATTACAACATCTTTTGTTTTTTCATCATAACCCTCAATTTTAATTTGATATAAGTGAGGCTTAAATCCTTGCCTAAAAACTAATACATCCGGCACATGTATCCAGCTTTCTAAGATATTATTTTCATTAAAATACCTTATTGGAATTTCAACTGGTTGCTCATAGAACCGTACCGTCAATGGATCAAGTTCTAAAAAATAATAAAACAAACACTCCCCCCAAAGTGACTCATACCCTACGTGCCTTTTCATCTTTCGACTATAAACATGTCCTGTACTATGATGCATGAACTTACTCTTTTTATTATTCACTTCACGTTTCGGAGAGAATTCCTCATCCTCTTTAAACCAATTTTTCTTTTGTAGCCAATCCAACTTTATCTCCTCCTACTATTTAGACAAAACTAAAATAACTTCATCAAAGAAGAATTTTATGAAGTTATATATAATAAAAACTCCTCCCGAGAACGGAAGGAGTTTTTAAAAAAGTGTATTCTATTGAGAAAAAATAAAACAATATTCATTTCTTCACCGCTTTAAGTATTTTTCTACATTATCTAACTTTATTTTTTCCATATAGTGGTGCACTTATGTTTCAAAAGAAACTTTGAAAAATTACAAACATATTAAGTAATAGCTTTTTCTGTTTCTGTTAATTTTTTATTTAAAGAACATTTATTAGAGCTAACTGTAGTAGCATTTCCCACTACAGTTAGCTGAAAATATTATGACGATCTTCTTAAAATCTTATGACATATTATACTACAAACCGTGACATAATACATTAAAATTCACAAACACTTAGTCTACAAAACAACACTTTACTCCACTGTAACACTCTTAGCCAAATTACGTGGCTTATCAACATCACAATCTCGGTGCAATGCAGCGTAGTATGCTAATAGCTGTAAAGGTACCACACTAACAAGTGGTGTTAACAATTCGTGCACGTGAGGTAATACAAATGCATCTTCATCCTGTTCTAAACCTTTCATGCTAATTACCATAGCATTTGCGCCACGGGCAACAACTTCTTGGACATTACCACGAATTGAATAATTTACATTTTCCTGTGTAGCTAATGCAATAACAGGTGTACCTTCTTCGATTAAGGCAATTGTCCCGTGCTTCAACTCCCCACCAGCAAATCCTTCTGCTTGGATATAGGAAATCTCTTTTAATTTTAATGCACCTTCTAACGAAACGTTATAGTCTGCACTTCGACCGATAAAGAATGCATTACGTGTTGTTGCTAAATAATCTCTAGTTAACTGCTCAATTGTTTCTTTTTGAGCGGTTAGTACTTCCATCGCATTTGCAACTATAGCTAATTCCTGCATTGGATCAAAGTCTAATTCAATGCCTTTTGCGTTTGCTGTATCAACCGCTAATATAGCTAACACTGCAATTTGTGCAGTATATGCTTTGGTAGATGCTACAGCGATCTCTGGGCCTGCATGGAGATGCAGGGTATAATCCGCTTCACGAGAAAGGGTAGATCCTGGCACATTAGTAATTGTCAGTGCTGGGTATCCCATTTCTTTTATTTTTACTAATACGGCACGGCTATCAGCTGTTTCCCCACTTTGAGAAATAAAGATAAATAATGGTTTTTCTGATAACAATGGCATATTATACGAAAATTCACTTGCTACATGGACTTCAACTGGAATCTTAGCTAATTTTTCAATAAATTCCTTACCAACTAAACCAGCATGGTAACTCGTTCCAGCTGCAATGATATAAATTCGGTCAGCAGCTTTCATTGCTTGACGAATATCTCCATCAAGCTTTAGCTCATTATTTTCATTTTGGTACTCGTTAATGATTTTACGCATCACTATTGGCTGCTCATCAATTTCTTTCAGCATGAAATGTGAATACGTACCTTTTTCAATGTCACTTGCATCAATTTGTGCAGTATATGGTTTACGTTCCACAACTGCTCCATCTAACTTTTGAACTTCAACAAAGTTTCGGTTAACTAATACAACTTCTTGATCGTAAATTTCCAAATATTGATCCGTCACTTTTAATGTTGCCATAGCGTCACTAGCAACCACATTGAATCCGTCACCTAGACCGACTAATAAGGGACTTTTATTTTTCGCTACATATAGCGTATCTTGGTCCTCTAGATCAATAAGCGCAATTGCATAAGAACCTTTTAATAATCCCATAACTTGACGAAACGCTTCAGCAGTATCATGATGCTGCTCATAAAACATTTCAATTAACTGGACAACGACCTCTGTATCCGTTTCACTAGCAAAGTTTACATCCGAAAGATATTCCCTTTTTAATTCCTGATAATTCTCAATAACACCATTATGAACAAGGGTAAATCTTTTTGACGTACTTTGATGTGGGTGAGCATTACTCTCACTTGGTTCCCCGTGTGTAGCCCAACGAGTATGACCAATACCCATAGTTGCATGAATGGAGTGATCTACACTTTCTCTAAGCGTAGCAATACGACCCTTTACTTTGAAAAGATTTAATCCATCATCATTTAAAATCGCTATTCCAGCTGAGTCATAGCCTCGATATTCTAATTTCTCAAGTCCATTTAGTAAAACTTCTTTTGTATCATTTTGTCCGATATATCCTACAATTCCGCACATATCGCTGTTCCTCCTCTAATTAAAGGGGCAACAAACGACCTTGACATTCATTATTGAATAGGGGCTTTTGTTTGTTGCCCCTTTCTCGTGATTGTTTGATCACCTCTTGCTTCTCCCCTTTGTGCAATAAGTTACCTCATTGTTTTAGTGGAAAAGCTTACGATTGAGATGTACAACCGGAAGGCACCCGCCGATAAATTCGATAACCTTCAACCTCGTCAACTATTTTCATTTCCGATCAGAAAATAGTCCTGGCGCTTATAAATATTAAATAATACCTCTATGCTCCTTTCTATTCTTGAATAAGTTCACCCTTATCAATGGTAAAAACTGTACAGGGTACACCATATTGTAACCGATAAATGTTTATCTGGTCAATTACTTTTTTAATGGGTGATGTTTATAGTATATGTCTGAAACGAGTATATGTTCCTTAAGATCATTAAACAGAATAAGAAAGCGTACAGACAACAGTCCATACGCATTCAATAAATTACCCTTGATGCTTTTCTAAAAACTCAAGCATTCTGGAATATACCCTGATTTCATTTTCTTTTTTCGAGAAACCATGACCCTCATCTTCTAACAAGAGGTATTCTACTTCTCTTCCCTCCGCTGTTAATTTTTCAACAATTTGATCCGATTCCTCTTTTACTACACGAGGATCTTTAGCTCCTTGAATAACAAGCATCGGTTTTACCATTCCATCTAAATACGTTACTGGAGAGTCCTTAATAAAGCGCTCCTTATCACGTTCTGGATCACCTAACCAACGATCCATAATTGGCTTCCAGTGGGCAGGAACGGAGTTTACAAATGTAAATAAATCAGAAGGACCAAAAATATCTACAACTGCTTTAAAATACTCTGCATGACGTCCATGTAATAATAACGCCATATATCCTCCATAACTACCACCAACGAGGAAAAGCTTCTCACGGTCAGTTATGTTGTTCTCAAATAGCCATTCAATTGCAGCTACACAATCAAGTCTTGGTCCTTCACCCCAATCTTGTTCCACTAATTTAACAAAGGAGGAACCATAACCCGTTGATCCACGGAAGTTAGGCGCAAAAATAGTATAGCCTCGATTCAAGAAACATTGGAACATGGAGCGGAAGAATTTACGCTCAGATGCCTGTGGTCCACCGTGTGGCCAAAAAATTGTATGCCCATTATCATTCTCTGGTTTGGCCTTAAATAATAAAGCCTCAATCTCCATACCATCAAACGATTTGTAAGATACAACATCAGGCTCCACCATATCCTCAGTGCTCAAACCTAGCACACGGTTATTCGTCAATTGCTCCCATCCACTTCCATCTGCTGATTGAAAGATATTATGTGGAATAGTTGCACTTCTCCCTAGAATATAGACACTTCCAGATTTAACTACTTGAACTTTTTCTATAACATCCACTGGAGTAGATAATTTTTCCAGTTTTTCAGAAGATAAATTATATTTATATAAATTATCCTGTACTCCGTTTTCTGTTAATAAATAAAATAGTTTATTTGTTTTATCCCATTCAAGTGAATTGATACTTTCATTATCGATACTTAACACTTGAGAAAATTCCTTTGTATTAAGGTCAAATTTTGCCACATAACTGTACTCACTATCGTAGTCTGTAACAAAATAAATGGTCTCATCAACGAAAACTGGCTCAAAAGTAACATGAACTTTATTCGGATCTGGTGTTAAACTATATGTTTCATTACCAACTTTTACAAACCCTGTAACATATGTATTTGCAAAAGATCGTAAATAAACAAACTTTTTCTCGTCATCAGAAACAGCAGTAAGATTAGTTGGAGAAACTTCTCCCACATGAATTATCTCATCGGAATTATCTTCTAAGTTACGTACCCTTGTATTCAGGAAGCTCGGATTTCCTTCAGATGTCATATAATAAATCCGTTGTCCATCTTCACTTAAGTGACTTAAGAAAAATTTTTCTGATGGATCTCCAGTAATGAGCGGTTGTGGTAGCCCACCTTCATTTGCAATAGCATAAATCTGATGATTCTCATCTCCGTCTTTATCAAATCCAGCCAACACATATCGGTTTTCCGGATCAATTTTAATAAAGCTGTTTGATTCATCATGATGAGCAAATAAGTAAGGGTACGTATCAGGTAAATCCATTGCCCATAAATTCATTTTCCCATTCAGATTTGCACTAAAAATAAGCTTCTTCTCATCATTACTAACTGAGAAATTAGTAATAACATACGTACGGAAAAATTGTTCCACCGTCGGTTTTGAAAAAGTTATCATTGTATTCCCCCTAAATTTAATGATTTTTGTAACCTTTGGAATAATTCTACTATGAATAGTATAACTTATTTTGAACTATTCTGACATAATAAGGCACCAAAAATCATGTTGTTATATTCCATTATATTGTTTATATCTCTTTTTATCGCACTTGGGCGACAAGACTCCTTCCTCAAAAATCCGTTAAGATTTTAGGTTGGGGGAGGATGTCAAAATCGACTATAGATGGTTTCTATCTTCGACTTAAGTCTGATTAAAAAAACATGCTTCCATAATTAGGAAGCATGCTCTGTATTATTCCTTTAACCCTAACAAGTTATCAATTAGTCTCACAACTTGATCAGCGTATTTTTCACATTCTTCTTTCGTTGGAGCCTCAACCATAACACGAACTAACGGCTCGGTACCTGATGGGCGAACAAGTACTCGACCTTGATCTCCAAGATGTTGTTCAACAGCATTAATTTCACTTAATATTCTAGAGTCTGATAATGCTTTTTGTTTATCTACTACTTTTACGTTTTTCAGTACTTGTGGGAAAATCGTCATTTCACTTGCTAATTCAGATAATGGTTTACCAGTTTCTTTCATCACGTTCACTAATTGAATCGCAGATAACATTCCGTCACCAGTTGTACTGTAATCTAGGAAAATGATATGACCAGATTGCTCACCACCTAGATTATATCCGCCTTTACGCATCTCCTCCATAACATAGCGGTCACCAACTGCTGTCTTATCACTACGCATTCCATTTTCTTCTAACGCTTTATAGAAACCTATATTACTCATTACAGTCGAAACTACTGTATTATGACGAAGGAAGCCTTTATCGTTCATATATTTCGCACATATGAACATAATTTGATCACCATCAACAATATTTCCTTTTTCATCAACAGCGATTAATCGGTCACCATCTCCATCAAAAGCTAGTCCAACATCTGCACCTTTTTCAACCACATAAGCTTGTAATTTTTCCGGATGTGTTGATCCAACACCCTCATTTATATTTAGTCCATCCGGTGATGAACCAATGGTATAAACATCCGCTTCCAAATCTGCAAATAGATGTGTTGCCAGGCTTGAAGTTGCTCCGTGCGCACAATCTAAAGCTATTTGTAGTCCTTCAAAATCATTATCTACAGATCCTTTTAGGAAAGAGAGGTACTTCTGACCTGCCTCAAAGAAGTCATTTACAACCCCTATATCCCCACCAACTGGACGTGGTAGATTATCTTCCCCTTCCATCAATTCTTCAATTTCTTGTTCTTGTTCATCCAATAACTTGAAACCATCTGGACCAAAAAACTTAATACCGTTATCTTCAACTGGATTATGTGAAGCTGAAATCATTACCCCAGCCTGTGAGCTGGTTGCCTTTGTTAAATACGCAACACCTGGAGTTGAAATGACACCTAGTCGCATTACCTCTGCACCGATTGAAAGTAACCCAGCAACAAGTGCTCCTTCCAGCATATTTCCAGAAATTCTTGTATCACGACCTATCAAAATTCGTGGTCTACTTGTTTCTTTTGTTAAGACATATCCTCCAAATCGACCTAGCTTAAAAGCTAGTTCTGGAGTGAGATCTTTATTTGCTACTCCTCGTACCCCATCTGTTCCAAAATATTTACCCATAAGTACCTCTCCTTCTATCCTATTAACCATCTTGAGAGCATTGTTTACGTTATTTCAATTAGTATTTCTTCATATTCACCATCAATTGTTATGTTATCAGGACCCTCAATCAAAACTGGAACTCGATGCTCTCCCTCATCAAGCCCTTCTACATCAATAGCTAATCGAAAGTCATCTGCGCTTAAGTTACTAACATCTTGTTCATTTCCTACTACGGTTATACTCATCTGTTCTTCATTTGGTTCAACAAACGAGATAGCTTGTCCATCTGCAAGATTCTCAACCTCAATGGTTACTGCTTCTATTATTCTTGTTTGTTCGAGCTCTATTGCTACATCAATTTGTTCCACGTTTGGTATCTGTACACCTTCTGGTAAGGCTAAGTTAACAGAAATTGTACCAGACTCAGTTATTTCAGATAAGTCAATTTCCTCTGTTGTCACTTCCTCAATATCAGCAAGTATTTGGCTAGTTGCAAATACTTCAATCTCTTCAATACTTGGCTCTATTGATATTAGGGAGTAGCCCTCCGGTAGTGTTCCCGAGGTAGAAACACTAACCGAAACAGATTTACTCGGATTATCAACTTCAGCTGATACACTAACATTTTCAGGTTCTACTCTGACTCTTAATTCATTTCCTTGACCATCATAAACATTAACAGGCACTTGCTGATCCTCAACAGATTCCGTTAGACCAGCTACATTTATAAACGCTTTAACAATACCTATTTGATCAATGACACTTTTTGAACTAGTTATCTTAACAGTACCTGGATTAACAGTAACTTCTCCAAGTTCATATCCTGCTGGAAGCTGGTCTTCATTAAGAATATCAACAGTCACATTAAATTCCTTGGTAGCTCGCTCTTCAATTGTTACATCAATAGTACTAGGATCGATTGTGGCATCTAATTCTGTAGGCACATTTTCATATTGTAATTCAACGGTGTGTTCTCCTTCACCAAGCCCTTCTAGGTTCACAAATACATCAAAATTACGCCCTCGAACTGTTGCATTTAATATACTGGTACTTGTACCCTCAAACGTAACATTCACAAATTCTGGAACACCGCTTACGACATACTTTTCATTATCAATTCGAATGTCTACAGGAACATTTTCAACCGTTTCCGCTTGAGGAGATGCACCTGGGAAGAATATCTTATTTTCATTATCTGTACCAGCTTGCTCCATCGCAACAAAAACGTACAACATGATTGCAAAAGCTAAGGATATCCCACGGACAAACCACTTACTATTAAACCATTTATCCATTATTCTTCCCCCTTATCTTTAATGTTTTTCTTTCAGGGGTTCTCAAATTTGGTGATAAATTCTCTTGTAAGTATTTACGTAATTCATCCAAGGTTAATTCTCTTCTTAGTTCTCCGTTTTTTGTACATGATATACTACCAGTTTCCTCTGATACAATAATTGTAAGTGCATCTGTTACTTCACTAATCCCCATAGCAGCACGGTGTCTTGTTCCTAACTCCTTTGAAATAAACGGGCTCTCCGATAATGGTAAATAACAAGCTGCAGCAATTATTTCATCTCCCTTAATGATAACAGCACCATCATGTAGCGGTGTGTTTGGAGTGAAAATGTTTGTTAGTAATTGGTGTGTTAACTTTCCATTAATCGGAATACCTGTTTCTGCATAATCTGCTATTCCTGTTTCACGTTCAATCGTAATAAGTGCACCTATCCGACGCTTTCCCATGTAATTACATGATTGAACAATATCTGTAATCATTTTTTCTAGTTCTTCTTCTTCTGATTTTGTACTTCTAGTGAAAAAGTTTCCTCTACCTAGTGTTTCAAGTGCTCTCCTAAGCTCTGGTTGAAATAAGATGACTATTACTAGAAAAAACCACGTAATAGCTTCACTTGTTAACCATTCAATTGTTGGTAATCCTAGAACCATACTAAGCATTCGTACAATTAAGACAACAACAATACCTTTTAATAGTTGGATTGCCTTTGTACCTCGTATTAGCATGATTAATTTATACAAAACATACCAGATGAGAGCAATATCCACGCCTATTCGCAATAGGTCTAATACATTTATTCCCCCATCAAGCATGTTCACACACCCTTTTATTCATGTACTTTTTCATCCCGTCTATAAATAATAACCTTATATATTATATCATATCTTATATTGTAACATGTTAGCCAATCAAAGAATAATTATTATTAACATGAACAAAAAACCTGGCTATTAACCAGGTTTTTATTCCCCTAATGAAAATATACTTTTGAAGAAGTTATTTAAATGATATAGGATCCAATCAAAAATTTGATTTACTTGTTTAAATTCACCATTTATATCTCCAGCTGAGGCTAATAAAACATCACCATTCATTGATTCTTCTTTTTTAAGAAGTTTACCGTTAATTAAGGTAACATCCCCTTCGACAGTACCTTCTATTTTTAGATTTCCATTTTTAACGACTAGATCGCCTTCCACTGTAACTCCCTCAGGAACTATTACAGTATCCCCTTTTATAATAATATCTTCTTGCTTAGATACTGTTAATTGCGAATCCTGTTCCCAAGCAGTGAATAGGCCACTAAACATTAAAACAAAAAAGATAGCTGCTGCAGTTACAACAGGATGCATTTTAAACCATCTGACATATTTCTTATGCTTCTTTTCTGTTGGGAGGTTTTGCATTACCTGTTTCGTAAAATTCTCGGGTGCTTTTACTTGTTCCACACTCTTTAACAACGTAATGGAACGTTTGAGCTCATGAAAATGCTTTTGGCAGGCTTCACAATCTTCCAAGTGGTTTCTTAGCTTCGTTTCATCTTCTTTCGTTAAGTCGTCATCTAAATATCCATGCATCAAATTGACAACATCTTTATCACATTTCAAGTGGATCACTCCTTTACACGTGGCGAAGCTTCTTGCGCAAAGCTTCCCTTCCCCGATGGATTCTAGTTTTAACTGTACCTAGTGGTATATCTAAGATGTCACTAATTTCCTGAAGGGAAAACTCTTCTAAATAACGCAACATAATAATACTGCGATATTTTGGAGGAAGATTTGAAATTTCATCTTGAATATAGCTTTGTAGTTCCATTCCCTGAACTTCTTCCTCTGGTAACCTTTCATTAGTTGCCAGTTGAGAATACATATCTAATCCATCCGTCCCTTTTACTTCCGCATCGAGATAATAATCTGGCTTTCGTTTTCGAATTCGGTCTATCGTTAGATTAGTAGCTATTCGATACAACCAAGTAGAAAACTTACGCTTTTCATCATAGGAATGGATATTAACATATGCACGGATAAATGCCTCCTGCGCTATATCCTCCGCCTCATGTGCATTTCCAAGCATTCGGTAACAATGCTGAAAGATTTTATCTTGATAATACATCACTACATCTTCATATGCAGCTTGATCCCCTTTTTTCACTTGTTTGATTTTCTCTCTTATCATTAGATCCATTTCTCGTACCTCCGCTAAGGATGCGGTATTTATACTACGAATCTATACTACAATAGGTTTCATTACAATGAAAGTTTTTTTATTTCCAAATAGGAAAATATTACTATTTTCAAAATAAATTAAAAAATTTTACATTTATTATTGAAATAATAGGTATTTTTACATATTATAGTATAATGGATAGACTAAAATGGAGGATATGGGAAAGTGGAAAATATCTTACTAAAGAAAATCGAGAAATGTCGCAGAGAAATGATTGCTTTAAGTTTCTCTCACGGATTAACATCCGAAGCAGTTGTTCAGACTAGCAAAAGATTAGACGCACTTCTTAATGAATACCAACGAAAAAAAGTAGGATAACTGCTAACACTTCCATGGTACTAACATAAGTAATAGGGTAAAAAAAGACTTAACTTTCATATGGAAAGTTAAGTCTTTTTTTAGATTCAAAAGTTATTATTTTAATTTTTCTCCAAATAACGATCCCATTAATCCAACAGCCATATCAGCTGTTTTATTTTTCTCATCTAATATTGGGTTAACCTCTACGAATTCCGCAGATGTTAATAGATCCGAATCAGCAAGCATTTCCATCGCTAAATGACTTTCACGATAAGTCATGCCCCCCATTACTGGAGTACCTACACCTGGTGCTTCTGTTGGATCTAATCCGTCAAGGTCAAGGCTTAAATGGACACCATCTGTTTTATTTTTCAAATAGTTAATCGTCTCTTCCATTACATAAGCCATTCCATTTCGATCTATTTCATGCATCGTAAAGACTTTTATTCCTTTTTCACGTATCAGTTCTCTTTCACCCGGATCAAGAGAACGCGCACCAACTATAACAATATTCTCTGGTTTCACTTTTGGAGCATAACCAAAAATATTCGTCAATTTTTCATGACCAATTCCTAAGCTTACAGCAAGTGGCATACCGTGAATATTGCCCGATGGAGAAGTCTCTCCAGTATTTAGGTCACCATGCGCATCATACCAGATAACACCTAAGTTTTCATAATACTTAGAGGTTCCAGCTAAAGTACCAATAGCAATACTATGATCACCACCAAGAATGAGTGGAAAACGATCCTTTTGAATTTCTTCATCGATCATTCTCGCTAATTGATCATTAGCTTCAATAACTTGATCTAAGTTCTTTAAATTTGTTCCATCGTTATAATTTATTTTTTGATCCGGTCTATTAATTGGTATATCACCAAGGTCATGAATTTCATATTTTAACTCTTGTAGTTTTTCTATTGCCCCTGCGTAGCGAATTGCACTTGGACCCATGTCTACTCCGCGACGGCTTTGCCCTAAATCCATTGGCACACCTATCATAGATATCTTTTTTTTCATTTTATTGCACCTCCACGATTATGTACTAATGCTAATTTCCACTATTTTTTCTATTAGCATTCCCGTTTCAACCTACTATATTTTAGCTAAAAATAAGAAACGACTCAACTGAACATTAAAATGTATATATATGCATTTAGTTCTACTGAACAAAAAAAATCAGGCGATAGCCCTATTTTCTATCAAGCCCGATTTCATTTTATTGAAGTAGCACCAATAGTCGATACTGTTAAATCTAATACCTTAATACCTACTTTTTCCCATGCTTGCTTTACGAGTAAAGCTTTTTCTTCAGATGGCATAAATGCTATTCCACAATCACCACCACCTGCTCCTGAAGGCTTTCCAGCTCCACCATATTGCTCAGCAATATCACATAATTTACGAAGTAACGGTGTCTCAATTTCTACATTAGCGCTTTTTCCTACATCTGCTAGCGCCTGACGATTTTGCTTTATACCTTTTAAAAGCAATGATAAGTTAGCATCCTTCATTCCAATTAAATAGTTATGAACTGCCGCTTCGCTTTTCGTAAGAAATACTTCATATTTTAAAGGATTATCTTCTTTTAGTTTAAGGAGTTCATTGACGAGCTTCTTCGTTGAAGCAGGTTTACCTGTCCACCCAATACAAATATGCAAATCCTTTGGAGCAGGTAAAGGTTGAATCGATAAAAAGGTCCAATCCATTTCTAACAACTCTGTTAATGTCTCAGACTGATCATATTTTTCTTTTAACCAATACGCCTGAAAAGAGGAATATTCTAGTATCCCACCATAACTAGATGCAGCAACATCTGCACCAGAACCATTCCCCTGTGTCGCCGCATGTGTAATAGCAGCTAACTTAAATAGTAAGTCCGCATCTGGTTTAGTTAGAAGATACCTTTCTAGAATTGAAGAGATAACGGATGTAACTACTGCTGCACTAGAACCAAGCCCGTATTTTACACCGTCATCATCTAACTCACTATTGATCGTCAATATAAATTTCTCTGGAACAACAGAACATTCTTTTAAATATCTTAAAGCAATAGCCATAGCATTTGCCACAAACTCTGTTCGCGCATCATCCGATCTAACCGCTATCTTTTGACCGTCAAAATTCCACTCTATCTTTTCTATCCCGAAATTTTCAAGTGTTAGTAGATTTTTGTCGTTATCTTGAATGGATGCATATACGTAGCGGTCTACCGCCATTACAGCTAGCTTATGATAAGGTTCTAAAACTGCAAATTCACCAGCTATCATTAATTTACCTGGTACTTTAACCGTCATAGACGTATTTGGCAAAACATTCAGCCCCCTATAGATAGGTTACTCCTTGCCCTGAACGACTTAATATGACGTCGGTAACACCAGGTATTTCACGGAGTGTTTGTTGTAATTTTTCTTCATTCTCTGGTAAGTAAAGCACTTTAACATTTGGGCCCGCATCAATTGTAAAATACGCAGGAATCCCATTATCCCTTAGCTTTTGTACTGTTTGCATAACTGCTAACGTTGTATCGTGCCAATAGGTAAACGGTGGATTTGCGCCTAATGTAGTTGCATGCATCTTTAAACAGTTAGCCTCTGCAATTCTACCTACTTTTTCAAAATCACGGTCCTTAATTCCTTGTTTAATTTCTGTTAAATCATTAGGAATACTATCTACCCAGCTAGAAAAGAATGGAGATGTTTCGACCGTCCGCCTCATCCCTTCTCGACTAGATACCTTTTTCATCTTTGCAGACAACACGACAGCTGCCACTCGAATATCCCAGTGATCTTTCGGTGCTACAGGTACCGCAAAAGAGTCTGAACCATCTTGTTGTGTACCTTTTTCCCACTCTGCAAACCCACCATATATGGAACGACAGGCTGATCCTGATCCCTGACGAGTTAAGCGAGACAATTCCTGATCAGTTATGTTCAATTGTAGTGCACGCGTTGCCGCTGCTGCTAATGCAGCAAACCCTGACGCAGAAGAAGCAAATCCCGCTGCGGTAGGCACTTCATTGATTGAACGAACCTCAGCAAACAATGTGTTCTTTTGAGCATAGTCGCGTATAAGATCCAGGAATGCCGTAACACGATTAAATTGCTGATCCGAGACAAGTTTATCATTCAGGTAAAATATATCCTCGGTTAAATCTTCGCGAAATTCAACCGTAGTTTTTGTATAAAAACCATCCAATGTTAAAGAAAGACTATTATTAGTAGGCAAAATTAATTTTTCGTCGCGTTTTCCCCAATATTTAATTAATGCAATATTTGTATGTGCTTTTGCGGTCGCCTTCATGTAAATCTCCTCTTCTAATTCCGCTGTAATTTAATCCTGTTTTCTAAGGACAAATGGCCAAACAGCATGGGCGCCAAATTTCTTTAGCTTTTCTGCAAGCTGCCTAGAATGCATTTCATTTTGAGCTAATGCAATAATACAACCGCCATTTCCACCGCCCGTTAATTTCGCCCCTAAGGCACCTTCTTGACGTGCAAATTGAATAAGCTTATTTAAGCCCGCATCACTAACCCCAAGTGTTTCTAGTTCTTTTTGTGCCTCATTTAGCATCTGTCCTAGAAAGTTCTTACCAGCCTTTTCCAATGCGTATTTAGCAGAATGAGTTAGTTCACCAATACGCTCCATCTTTGCATGAATTCGCTTCGGTGCCGTTTTTAATAAATGAGCTACCGACTCAACTGCTGAGCGAGTATCTCCAATTCTTCCAGAGTCTGCAACAATAAAATGAAAATCAGATCCTGGTTTTATATAATGGATTGGTGAATCCTTTTCAAACCACACTGGTGATTCTGAGGTAATGGTTAATGTATCAATTCCACTCGGTGAACCATGCGCAAATGTTTCTGCGATATCAGCAAAATGCAGTAATTCTTTTTCTGTATAGCTAACATCAGCATACGCAAATAATGAACGAATAATCGCAATAGCAACAGAGGCACTAGAACCTAATCCTTTACCAGGTGGTATCGATGATTTCACACGAATTACGAGATCTCTTTTAGGTAATTCGAGATGCTCTAATGTTGCCTCAATACTATTAACAATTCCCTCCAGTGTAATTGGAGCAGAGTCCATTGGACCTTGATAAAAGGTACTGTCAAAGGTAATTGGACCAGAAACTCGTTCGATAACTGATTCAACCCCAACTAATGGAAAAGGGATAGCGATAGCAGGTTGTCCGTGTACAACTGCATGTTCCCCAATCAGAATTAGTTTACTATGAGCTATACCAATAGCTGTTTTTTCCGTTGTTGTAACTTTTTCTATACTCATTTTGTATATTGTTCCACCAATTCTTTAGCTTTGCCCACACGGATTTCTTTTGCTTCTACTAATTTTTCAGCTATAATATCGATCATCTCCCCAGTAGCACCTGCTGCAATTGCAACAGAGCGTGAATGTAAAGCCATATGACCTTTTTGGATACCATCAGTTACTAATGCTTTTAAAGCACCAAGGTTCTGTGCTAATCCCACAGCAACAATAACCTCAGCGAGCTCTTGAGCTGAATCTACATTTAATATACTATGCGCAACCTTAGAAATTGGATGCACTCGTATTGATCCTCCTACAGTTCCAACGGACATTGGAAGCTCTAGTTCTCCAACTAAATTTCCATGGTCATCAACTGACCATGTAGTCATCGATCCATAATGTCCATAACGAGACGCATAAGCATGTGCTCCCGCCTCTACCGCCCGCCAGTCGTTTCCAGTAGCAATTACGATCGGGTCAATCCCATTCATTATCCCCTTATTATGGGTAACCGCGCGATAAGGATCTGACGCCGCAAATTCATAAGCGTGAACGATTCCATCACGTACTTCTTCACCCGAAAAACCCTTACTCTCTAATAATTGTGGAGGAATTACACAGGTTGCCTTAGCCAAACAGCGGTCTGCATAATTGGATAATATTCTTAAATAAACTTTTCCATTCGTAAGCTCTTCAACAGTGGGAGCCAATGCTTCTACCATTGTATTAATTACATTTGCTCCCATTGCATCACAAGTGTTTATATAAGCATGTAAAACAAGCATTTGCCCATAGGCAGATGTTGATTCTTCATTCAATATACGTACTTCGATGTCCTCTGCTCCTCCACCTCTAGCCAACATACTAGGATGTGCAGCGTTTGCTATATCAATTAATTGTTGTTTATGGTTTAAAAGTACTTCTTTGGCTAATTGAAAATTCGGACAACCGACAACTTGAATCTGACCAATCATTACTCGGTCTGTTGATTCTGTAGTAAAGCCCCCAGCTTCTCGAATAATCTTTGCCATATAACTAGCTGATGCAACAACAGAAGGTTCCTCAATTGCCATTGGTACTACATATTCTTTCCCGTTTATTAAAAAGTTCAATCCTAAACCTAACGGAAGTGGAAATGTTCCTATAACGTTCTCTATCATCTTATCAGCTGTTTCAAGTGGTAACGGATCACTAGTGAATAAACTTTCTATGTCTTCATCAGTTAACATATTTTTATTTGCTAATAGTTCTCTCCGTTCTTCTACAGTTTTATTATAGAAACCAGGTATTCTAGAAGAATTCATTTATACCATCCTTTATAGCATCTATTAAAAAAGATCGAAGTTAATATAATTATATCGTAACAAATATATTTTAGTATACTTAATTTACTTTATCTATTATGTTAAAAAAATGCCTAAAATGCAAATAAAACAAGGTTGCAAATATATTACAACCTTGTTTTCCTAAACATTCTATGTATTAATTTTTATATTTATAAAAAGATGGTGAGCCATGAAGGATTCGAACCTTCGACCCTCTGATTAAAAGTCAGATGCTCTACCGACTGAGCTAATGGCTCATATAATAATGAGTTCTCTAAGTTAGTATGTGTTCACGACAACCCCTACATCTACAAGCTTATTCAGAGATGTTATGTACTTCGGGGTTACTCGTAGCTTATTCGGTGGAAGTATTGCTCGTTGCTCTACCGACTATTGTGCTCGTCGTGTTATTAGCATATTCTGTGATGTAGCACTCCTCGCAAGCCTGCACATGGTAGCTTTTCAGTGATGTTAGCGGCTAGCTAATGGCTCATACTATCAATGGTATCTTTTAACACATGTTTTTAAGCAAAAAAAAATGGCTGGGCTACCAGGATTCGAACCTGGGAATCACGGGATCAAAACCCGTTGCCTTACCGCTTGGCTATAGCCCAACAATCAAATGGTGGAGGGGGGCAGATTCGAACTGCCGAACCCTGAGGGAGCGGATTTACAGTCCGCCGCGTTTAGCCACTTCGCTACCCCTCCGTATAAAGTTTAAACAGATTTATAAATATTATACATAAAAAATGGTGCCGGCCAGAGGACTTGAACCCCCAACCTACTGATTACAAGTCAGTTGCTCTACCAATTGAGCTAGGCCGGCATAAATGGTGGAGGATACAGGGCTCGAACCTGTGACCCCTTGCTTGTAAGGCAAGTGCTCTCCCAGCTGAGCTAATCCTCCATCATGGTGACCCGTACGGGATTCGAACCCGTGTTACCGCCGTGAAAGGGCGGTGTCTTAACCGCTTGACCAACGGGCCATTGTAAATAGGCTTGTTTCAGTCAACGAATTTTATTATATACAGATTCTCTCCCTTTGTAAAGAGAAAATCGATATTTTTTTTAAAAAATTTTCAATGCCTACAACCCTTGATATAACTGACTTACAGCAAGGTAAATTTATTACCCGAACCACTTCCCATAAATTGGAATAACCAATTCCATCTCACCTATTATCAACAAGTATTTGTTTTTAATACCTTTTAAAAGCCCGAACCCTTCATATTAGAGTTCGAGCTAATAATTTTATTAATTTTTCATTTTAGGATCAAGAGCATCCCTTAGGCCATCTCCAATTAAGTTAAAACCTAAAACAACCAGCATAATTGATACCCCAGGTACAATTAATGTCCATGGTGCTAACTGAATAAAGGCACGTGAACTTGCTAGCATTGCTCCCCACTCAGGAGTTGGTGGTTGCGCTCCTAAACCTAAAAACCCAAGAGCTGCCGCTTCTAAAATAGCGGTACCAAAACCTAACGTTGCTTGCACAATAATTGGCGCAATACTATTTGGTAATATATGATGAAAGATTAATCGGCCATTCTTCATGCCTTGGGCTTTTGCAGCCATAACAAATTCTTCTTCTCTTAGACTAATTACTTTTGAACGTACCAACCTACCAAATATCGGTATGTTAATAATTGCTATAGCTATTAAAGCATTTTCTAATGATGGTCCTAAGATTGCTACAATTGCAATTGCCAACAAAATACTAGGAAAGGCAAGTAAAATATCAAATATCCGCGAGATTATCATGTCAATCCAACGGCCAAAATAACCTGCTACAATACCTAATATTGTTCCAAATATAAGTGCTCCAGTAACGGCAAAAAATCCAACTTGAAGTGAAACTCTTGCACCATAGGCAATACGGGTAAAGATATCTCTTCCAATATCATCTGTTCCCAACCAATTTTCTGCTGACGGTGGCTGTAAACGATTGACAGGATCTGTTGCATCATATGAATAAGACGTGAGTAATGGAGCTAGTAATCCTAATAGTATAAAAAACACTATAATACCAAATCCAAAAAGCGCAAATCGATTTTTCCTTAATTGGCGAAATGAATCTCTCCAAGGAGATATCACTTTCATATCCTCTTGATCAAATTGTTGATTTGCTTTACTAGGGTTAGACTGTTCATCCACTGATTGCTTGTCTTTTTCTTTAATACTCAAGTTCGGCACCCCCTAATATTTAATCCTTGGATCAATATATTTATATAGCAAATCCACAATTAGATTAATCATGACAAATATGAATGCAATTACTAATATTCCAGATTGAATCACCGGATAGTCTCGGTAGGAAATTGCTTCATATACATAGCGTCCTATACCTGGCCAACTAAAAATAGTTTCAGTTAATATCGCTCCACCTAATAGAACTCCTGTTTGCAGCCCTATTACTGTTAACACTGGAATTAGAGCATTTTTTAATGCATGTTTATAAATAACAAGAAATTGACCAGATCCTTTTGCCCTTACAGTACGAATGTAATCCGATTTCATTACCTCAAGCATGCTTGAACGAGTCATCCTTGCAATGATCGCCATCGGAATCGTACCTAATGCAATACTAGGTAACACTAAGTGTTTGAGGTTTGTAATTGTTCTTGCAAAATCTAAATGAATTAGTGAGTCTAACACATAAAAATACGTAATTGGCTCCATTGGGTCCCGATTATTTTGTCTTCCACTAGATGGGAACCAGTCCAATTGTTGCGCAAATATCCACTGTTCCATTAATGCAAGCCAAAATACCGGCATAGATACCCCGATTAATGCAAATAACATAGCTAAAAAGTCAAACCAAGAATTTTGTTTCCATGCACTAATAATTCCTGCATTTACACCTATGAATACAGCAAATAACATGGCGAAAATTGTTAACTCGAAAGTAGCTGCTATGTATGGCCAAATTTCACTAGAGATAGGTGACTTTGACCGTAAAGACGTCCCTAAATCTCCTTGGAGTAAATCCGTTATATAAATGGTGTACTGTACAGGATACGGTTTATTTAAACCCATACTCTCCTCTAAGTCCTGTATAGCTGTTGCAGTAGCTGTTTCCCCTAGAATAACCTGAGCAGGATTACCAGGTATTAAATGTACAATGGAGAATGTTATTAAGGTCATTCCAATTAGTACTGGAATGAGCATGAGTAAGCGTCGCATCGTATAGGCAAACATATTTTCACCCCAGTTCTTTTATGTTATCGCTGCCTTTTAAAATGGAAGGGTAGTAGAAAGACTACTACCCTCAATTTTTAATTCATTAGTTTTGAAGCTCTACTTCAGCTAATGATTCACTTGTAGATGGATGTGGTACATAGTTCACTACAGAACTTGTTGTTGCTAATACAGGTGTAGAATGAACTAGAGTTACCATTGGTGAATCTTCTGCAATAAGTTCTTGTGCTTGCTTATAAAATTCCGCTCTTTCATCTTGATCAATTGCTACTTTAGCTTGATCTAACAATTCATCAACTTCATCATTTTCATAGAAAGTACGGTTACTACTTCCGACATTACTTCCATGTAAAAGACTGCTTAAGAAATAATCCGGATCTCCATTTGTACCAGACCAACCAAGCATAAACATTTGTTGTTCACCTTGTAAGGTTTTTTCTAAATACGGAGCCCATTCCTCACGTACAATTTTTACTTCTATACCAATATCCGCTAAGTTACTTTGAACAATTTCTGCCACTGTTTCAGGGTCGGGCATATATGGACGAGCTACAGGCATTGTCCATAATTCAATCTCTAAACCATCTTCATAACCCGCTTCAGCCAATAATTCTTTTGCTCTGTCTAGGTCATATTCATATTCAACCACTTCATCGTTATACCCCATATAGCTTGGTGGTAGTGGATTCTTTGCAGGATTTGCATATCCAGCATATAACGCTTCAGCTATTGCTTCACGATCGATAGCATGATTAATTGCTTGGCGAACTTCTAGTTGATCTAACGGCTCTTTTTGTACATTAAATCCAACATATCCGAAATTGTTCTCTGCACGAGTATGCAATACTAAACTATCATCAGATTCCACGCCAACTGCATCATCTGGATTCAAACCATCCATGATATCTATTTCTCCAGAACGTAAAGAAATCAAACGTGCTGCATTATCAGGTATTACTTCGAATACTACTCGATCAAGCTTTGGAAGACCTTCAACTCGGTAATCTTCAAATTTTTCTAGTGTTAAAGAATCATCTTTACTCCAGTTCACAAATTTGAATGGACCAGTACCTACTGGATTTTCATTAATTGCTGCTCCATACTCTTCAAGAGCTGCTGGAGAAGTTATTGCAAAATATGTCATCGCCATATTTTGCAGGAAGAATCCTAATGGACGACTAAGAACGAACTCAATTTCATGATCGCTTACTACATTAATTTCTTGAATAACATGACCCTCATCACCTTTAAAGCCACCAAACATGGTTCCATACATCGAATATACATAACCATCATCAGTAAATGCATATTCATGTTCTGGATCTGACCAACGTTCGAAGTTAACTTTTACAGCTTCAGCATTGAAGTCAGTTCCATCATGGAAGGTTACACCTTCCTCTAAATAGAATGTGTATGTTAATCCATCTTCTGACACATCCCAGTCATGTGCTAATGCAGGTTTTACTTCGAAAGACTCCTTGTCAAACTCTAGTAAGCTTTCTAAAACCTGTCTTGTAACCCTAGAGGATTCCCCATCGGTTGTACTACCAGGATCTAAACTTTCAGAATCCCCACCACGAGCAAAGATTAATACTTGTTCTTCCCCGTCATCTTCTGTAGCATCTGATTCATCAATGTCCTCTGTTTCAGAACCATTTTCAGTTGGTTCATCGTCTGTCTCTCCTCCTGTTGCTGAACCATCACCACTACATGCACCTAGAACTAAAATAAGTGCTAGTAATAAAGTGATTAAAAAAGAAAATTTCAATTTCATGCTTTTTCCCCCTTATTTTTGGATGAATAATATTTAATATTTTATTGCACTGCCGGGCCATATAAATGACAGGCAACAAAATGATTATCTTCAATTTCTTCAAATTGTGGTCTAACTTCCTTACAGACATCCATCGCTAACGGACACCTTGTATGAAATGCACAACCTGAAGGTGGATTCGATGGACTTGGAACATCTCCTTTTAAAATCATTCTATCTTTCTCAACATCTGGATCTGGAAGTGGTACAGCCGATAATAAAGCTCTTGTATAAGGATGCTTAGGGTCATCATACAGTTTATCTTTATCGGTTAATTCGACCATTCTACCTAAGTACATAACTCCTACCCGGTCACTAATATGTTTAACAACACTCAGATCGTGGGCAATAAATACATAAGTTAAGTTGAATTGATCTCGTAAATCTTCCATTAGATTTAAAATTTGAGACTGAACAGAAACATCTAGGGCCGAGACCGGTTCATCACAAATAATTAGTTTCGGGTTATTAGCTAATGCTCTAGCAATTCCAATTCGTTGTCTTTGCCCTCCACTAAATTGGTGAGGATACCTCGAAGCATGATAACCACTTAGACCTACAACTTCCAAAAGCTCTTTAACCCGCTCTTTACGTTCCTTCGTATTTTTCATACCATGTATTAGAAGTGGTTCACTAATTATTTTTTCAACAGTATGTCTAGGGTTTAAGGAAGCATAAGGATCTTGAAAAATTATTTGCATATTGCGTCTTAATTTCCGCATCTCCTCATCACTTAATTTCGTGATTTCCTGATCCTCAAATTTTACTTCTCCCTCTGAAGGTTCAATCAATCGTAAAATAGACTTTCCCGTAGTAGATTTTCCACAACCTGACTCCCCAACAATTCCTAATATCTCACCAGACATAACAGAGAAAGATACGTCATCGACAGCCTTTACCTCTCCTATCTTTCTGCCAAAAACGCCACCCTTTATATCAAAATATTTTTTTAGTCCATTAACTTCCAATATTGGCTTCTGCATCTTTAACTACCTTCCCTTCTGCATCGTCAGATAAGAAACAACGACTTAGACGATTATTTTCTAAGGAAAATAGCTCTGGATTTTCCTGATAACAGCGTTCATGAACAAAACGACAACGATCACGGAAGCGGCAACCTACCATTCCCATTTTAGGTTTAGGAACCGTTCCTGGGATCGAATATAGCTTTTGATCCTTTTCATGTAATTTGGGTAATGATCGTATTAAACCTTGGGAATAGGGATGTCTAGGATCCTTTAATATTTCTCTTGTGGTACCTTCCTCTACTACCTGACCTGCGTACATAACAACGACTCGGTCACAGATTTCAGCAACAACTCCTAAGTCATGAGTAATTAATAGAACCGCTGTCTCTTTTTCCTCATTTAACTTTTTCATAAGGTCTAAAATTTGCGCTTGAATAGTCACATCTAAAGCCGTTGTCGGTTCATCAGCAATTAATATTTCGGGATCACAAGCCATTGCGATAGCAATCATTACACGCTGTCTCATTCCTCCAGATAATTGATGAGGATAATCATTCATTACCTCTTCTGCTCTTGGAATTCCCACTAGTTTTAACATTTCAACCGACTTTTGATTTGCTTCCTTTTTGGAAACTTTTTGATGTATTCGAATAGCTTCTCTTATTTGATTTCCAATTGTAAATAATGGATCTAACGAAGTCATAGGCTCTTGAAAAATCATAGAAATTTCATTGC
The DNA here is from genome assembly GCF_009728145.1 of Ornithinibacillus caprae. Lineage (GTDB taxonomy): Bacteria > Bacillota > Bacilli > Bacillales > Amphibacillaceae > Ornithinibacillus > Ornithinibacillus caprae. The sequence goes on from NZ_WOCA01000010.1 coordinate 128,872, forward strand.
CTCGTATTTGTTTTATCCGTTTATTTGAGGCATGAACAAGGTTTTCTCCCTTAAAATCAATTGTCCCACTTACAATTTTTCCAGGTGGACTTGGAATTAACTGCATAATTGACAAGGAAGTAACACTTTTTCCACACCCAGACTCACCAACAATTCCGACCACTTCTCCCTTTTTAATCGAAAGACTTACCCCATCTACCGCCGGAATCTCACCATTATCTGTAAAAAAGTGAGTATGTAGATCTTTTATTTTCAATATTTCCTCTGTCAACCTAATACGCCCCCCTTTGCTGCATCGATATCTCTTTTTGACCTTTAAACTAGCTTATTATAAGATCACTGTTCATATTACTAAGATAAAAAATATAACTTAGAAAACTACTTTATAATAAGACCTACCACCTTTTGCGTTTTGCCTTAACAACAGATATTCAACATATAATGGATTAACTCCTGCTATTTGTCGAAAGAATACAAAAGTTCCTAATATTCGACAGGAATATTATAATTTATTGTTAGATTATGTCGAAAATAAGATATTGGTTTCTTCAACGAAACATGTTAGGTTATAATGGATAATGAAAACTAGTTGGAGGTGTAATAATGTCTGGATTATTACAAGGTAAAAATATTGTAGTAATGGGTGTTGCTAACGAACGAAGTATTGCCTGGGGAATTACAAAATCTCTACATAATGCTGGCGCAAATCTAATTTTTACAAATAGACAGGAAAGATCTTATAATAAATTACTAAAGCTACTAGAAAAAAATGAAATAGATGCAAAGTTAATCGTGACATGTGATGTAGCTAGTGATGAAAGTATTGCCTCTGCCTTTAATGAAATTAAGGAAAACGTTGGTGTAATACATGGTTTAGTGCATGCTGTTGCATTTGCTAATCGTGATGAGCTTAAAGGAGAATATGCCGACACTTCACGTGAAGGATTCCTTTTAGCACAAGAAATAAGCGCTTATTCACTTGTAGCTGTTACAAAAGCTGCAAAAGAATTAATGACTGAAGGAGGAAGTATCGTTACTCAAACCTACCTAGGTGCAGAACGAGTAATTCCTAATTATAATGTCATGGGTGTAGCAAAAGCTTCCCTCGAGGCCAGTGTAAGATACCTAGCGGAAGATGTAGGTAAATACGGAATTCGTGTTAATGCAATTTCTGCAGGTCCAATACGCACATTAGCAGCTAAAGGTGTATCTGGATTTAATGAAAAAATGGGTATTGTAGAAGAAAAAGCTCCATTACGTAGAAATGTAGACCAAGATCAGGTTGGAGATGCAACAATGTTCTTTATTAGTGATCTTTCAAGAGGAATAACTGGTGAAGTTCTACATGTTGATTCTGGATTTAATATAATTGGCGGTTAATTTAATTTCATAGTGGACATAAAAGTAACAGACGCTTACATTTTACCTTTTGTAAGCGTCTGTTTTAGTATAGAAGGGATTGGATTTTTTGCAAAAGTGGTTTGAAAATGTATCTCAATATCCTTTTGAACTTTTTAGCTTAAGTCATATCATTATTATTGTTACTCATATACTTGGCATCATTATTTTATTGGTTTTTGTGAAAAAACTTCCTATAAAAACCATTTACATCATTCGATGGGGATTATTCTTTTTATTAATTTTTTCTGAACTAAGTTATCAAACTTGGGGAATATATAATGAAGCTTGGAATCCTAGGGAATTCCTACCATTGCAGCTATGTAGCATTTCCGGGGTAATAGCTATTTTAGCCTTATTAACCCAAAACCAAAAGTTAATTCAAATTACGTTTTTTATAGCTATTTTCCCTGCATTTTTAGCCGTAATCACACCTGAGTTATTTCATGGTTTTCCACACTTCCGTTTTTGGCAATTCTTTATTCATCATTTAGTTCTCTCTTGGGCTGGTATCTTTCTTGTTGTAACTAATAATGTAAATATATCATTAAAAATCACATTAGAAATCTACACCTATTTGTTCGTTTATGCAGGCATTATAGGTTTTCTCGTTAATCCATTATTTAATGCAAATTTCTTATTCCTCGCAAAATCACCGTCAGCAAACACTCCTTTAGAGTTTCTAGGAGTAGGTTTATGTTATTATGTTAACCTTTGTTTAATTGGTTTAGGATTTTTCTTATTACAGTTAGGTATCTACAAAATAATGGTACGTATATACCATAGAGGTCATTATTTTGAAAACCTAAGAATTATAAAAAAGGATTGAGGTAATTCCTCAATCCTTTTGATTCTAAAAGCTTCCAAGCGGACTTGAACCGCTGACCCCCACCTTACCATGGTGGTGCTCTACCGACTGAGCTATGGAAGCATATTCATTAATACAAAAAAATGGCTCCACAGGTAGGATTCGAACCTACGACCGATCGGTTAACAGCCGATTGCTCTACCACTGAGCTACTGTGGAATATATAATATAAGTATGTTTCTTTACGCTATTCCTTACCCCTACATCTTCTAGATTATTCAGGAAGCATTGTGCTTCGGGGTTACTCGTAGCATATTCGGTGGAAGTATTGCTTGTTGCTCTACCACTGAGCTACTGTGGAATAATAATAAAGGTAATATTAAAGTAGTGACCTTTTATATTATTACCAAAGTCACTTATCATATTCATAATCTAAAGGTATTAGCTATCTAAATTTATTGGTAAATGTATTTTATCATATTTTAAAATAAATATACATATAGAAAATATGCCTGGCGGCGTCCTACTCTCACAGGGGCAAAGCCCCAACTACCATCGGCGCTGAGAAGCTTAACTTCTGTGTTCGGCATGGGAACAGGTGTGACCTTCTCGCTATCGCTACCAGACATACACATATATGTCATTCATGTTAAAAGAGTTTGTACCCTAAAAACTAAATAAGAAGTAAACAACGAATCAAAAATGTGTTAGTTAAGTCCTCGATCGATTAGTATCCGTCAGCTCCACGTGTCACCACGCTTCCACCTCGGACCTATCAACCTCATAGTCTCTGAGGGATCTTACTCACTCGAAGTGATGGGAAGTCTCATCT
>NZ_WOCA01000011.1 GCF_009728145.1 Ornithinibacillus caprae
CTTACGAAGTAAATGATCTTGGGGTACTAAGTCTTCTATACTTACAAATTCCACTTCATTTTGAGTATTATTTCTAGTATGAAACACAGTTACCACCGCCTTATATTGTTACTTATATTATAACAAAATTACGCGGTGAATTGTTAAAGTATTCTAAATAAAAAACAGGCTGGCGAGGGTTTTTCGACAGCCTGAATCAAGCAATATTTTGCTTGATTTTTTATTGGCAATATAAAATAAGCATATTTTAATTGTCTAATTGTAAAGAAACACTTTACTGGTGGCCCACGCAGCACTCACAGATCAATTGCCCGAATATAGTGGCTCAAACTCAACACTGGCTCATCCGTCCGCAGTACTTTTAGAAATTATGAGAAACAGGCTATAGATACATTATTAAACTCATTGGAACGTTCACTTGAACATCTTTATTGATGTATAATTAAGACAAGCCATATAACAGGAGGTGAAAAGATGGAAGTTGCTCTAAGCATCTGGGGATTGGTTGTCTTAGCAATTCTCTTAAAAGATGCTAAGAACGACAGATAAGGATAACAGAACAGAACAAGTTTGGCGACTTAGGGTTATCCCTACTCTCGATTTATATTTAGTTTAACACATCATAGTATATTTCAGACTCCTTAATTTTGAAAAGAAAATGGCAGTTCCTCCATGTCGCTTTATTAGAAGATTCCACCATTTTCTTTTTCCTTTGTTGTTGGTATGGATCTGAATGTCCCGACCATTACTTAATCGACAGTATCCTCATTTTATCTTCTTCATCTGGTCCTAATTTTAGTAGACTATTCAATGGTCTACAAATATGCTAACTTCCCTTGATTTATGTGAATCTATTTATTTTAAAGGTTTTACCTTTTGAGCTTTAAGCCTTTCCATTTGCTGTTGTAACATCTGAATTCTGTTCTTTAATTCGGCTTTTTCTAACACAAGCTCCCTATTATTCTCTAACAACTTTGCATTTTTTTCACGTTCTAATTTTAGGTCTTCCCTTGACTTTCTATATCGTTCTTCTAAAAGTTTCCTACCAGTTAGTGGCCTATTTTCAACTTGGGGAACCGAACTGGCTGCAACCTCTTGTTCTGCTTTACTTTGCTCATCTTGAATGAGTATGGCTTGGTCACAACGTTGTTTAATTTCTGGACGGTTGTATATAGTCTTTCTTGCTATTCCAGCCTTTTCTGCAATTTTAGAGATTGATAGTTTCTTTTTTCCACGTCTAAGATTGGAAATAGCTTGATCTATTCTATTAAGCATCTCCTGTTGTTTATCAATTGTCATTATATTAACCCCCAATTATAGCAGGGTCTTTATATTCTGCATTATCCTTTTCCCCAGAATAACTCATTTGCTTTTCGAGATCTGCTATAATATCCACTAAGTAATTCTCTATCTTTCTTAATTTGCTTTCATACGGGCCTTCATTTGGAGTTTTTGACAATTCATTTCGCACTCTTTCCAACCGTCCTTTATGCACATTAAGAAATTCAGGTGTTGTTAAAAAGTTTCGACACCCCAAACAAACTCCATCACCAGCACAGGGTTCATTACGCATTGGATGGTGTAGGCACAAACCATGTGATAAAACTTGGATTTTCATAGCTCTACGAAGTTTATCCACCTGATCAACCGTTTTGCCCTTAAACGGGTTATTCTCCTTTAATTTATCTTTAATTTGGAGTGCCTTTTTACCAGATAATATAGCATCTTCATTTAGAACTTCATTAAAGCGTCTCTTTACCTCTTCTTGAATTGGATGAGTATAATGCTGTGTTCCACGTATTGTTTTATGATTCATAATTCCGGAAATTACTTCTATTGAGGCTCCACCTTTTAAAGCATAGGTGGCAAATGCATGTCTAAGCGTATGAGATGTAAAATCTATTAATTTATCATTTGAATCAAATAATTTATGTTCTCTAAGCCAAGGTCTTAAAAAATTCTTATTCCAATTAGGATGGTTGACAAGTGCAACTGGATAACCTTTTTCATTTTTTTTCCTATTTAAAAACAAATAGGATAATCCAGACTCTTCCCTTAATGGTTTTGAATACTCCTAAAGTTTGTTAATAGCCTCAATAACAAGTTCATTCGCTGGCTTTAGGACCTCAATGCGTTCAGAATGTAGTTTCCCTGTACTACAATCAATCATTGTTTCTCCACCAATTTCATCTAAGCATCCGGTTTCAATCGTTATTATTTCGCTTATTCTCAATCCAAGTTGTAGTGTAATCACAGTTGCTAATCTTTTTGTATTTCTTGATTTCTCCTCCTTTTGCCTAAAAAAGTTTACATTTAAACTACCTTTATTAACCTTATGTACAAAATATTTATTATCTTGGGGTTTATCCATTTCACACACTACGTATAATCAGTGGACGGTCTCTAAAATGGGACATCATCATTAAATAAAGAGGCAAAGGAAATGCATTATTTTTTCCTTGCCTTTTTTTAATGGAAAAGCAATGTATAGGAAGTCAAAACACATTACGTTGGTAATTCTTCATATGGTACAGTCTAAAAAATCTAAAAATTTTGTCGTAATATATTGCATTTTTCTATTTAAGGTAGTATGATGAATTTCTCCGATATATTGCATATTGCATATTGAAAATAATTTTTTTAGAATGAACAGCTAAGAGGAGGATTCCATGAAGGAGAAACTATCATTTTCAACATACGTAGTTATTGGTTTTATGTTATTTGCATTATTTTTTGGAGCTGGTAACTTAATTTTTCCTGCACAGCTTGGACAAGCTTCGGGTACACATCTTTGCCCAGCGGTGATAGGGTTTTTAATTACAGGAGTTGGCTTACCACTTCTTGGAATCCTGGCAATGGGATATTCGGGTAGCAAAAATCTACAGGAGCTTGCAAGTAGGGTGAATTCTGTTTATGCAATACTTTTCACATCATTGTTATATCTAACAATAGGTCCATTTTTTGCAGCTCCTAGAACTGGAGCGGTAGCATTTGATGTTGGGATTGCACCATACCTTGGTGAAGGATCATCGCAAATTGCCTTGTTTATGTTTACGGTCATTTTTTTCGCGGTATCCCTGTGGCTATCATTGAACCCAGCGAAGATTGTAGAGAATGTCGGTAAAGTATTAGCACCAGGAATTGTAGTATTATTAGTTATATTATTATTTACGGCTATTTTGAACCCAATCGGAATGATCCAATCCCCAGTAGAAACGTATCAAAGTGGAGCTTTTACAGCGGGGTTTTTAGAGGGATATAATACAATGGATGCGTTAGCGTCACTTGTGTTTGGTATCATTGTCATTAACGCTATTCGCTCCATGGGTGTGACGACTAAGAAAGGTATTATGGCTGCAACAGTTAAGACTGGATTAATTGCGACAATACTTCTTGGGGCACTATATGCAGCAATAGCATATTTAGGAGCAGTTAGCACGGAAGCTTTTGGAATACTTGATACCGGTGGTGCAGTTCTAAGTGGTGCCGCAGAATACTATTTCGGTACCTTTGGATCGATTTTATTATCCATTGTTTTCATCTTGGCATGTTTAACAACTAATATTGGATTAATGACAGCCTGTGGTGAATACTTTAACAAATTATTTCCTAAATTTAGCTATAAAACGCTGGTTACGTTCTTCACAACTATTACATTTGTGTTTGCTAACTTTGGACTTTCTAATATTATTACGTATTCCATACCAGTATTAATGTTTCTATATCCACTAGCTATTGTATTAATGTTATTAACATTTTTATCACCATTATTCCATCATGCACGCATTGTATATGTATCAACGATCGCAGTGACGTTTTTAATTAGTATTGTTGATGGGGCTAAAACGTTATATAACTCACTTGGAATAGAGGGTTACGGATGGCTACAACCAATTGTTACGTTCTATGAAGAAACACTTCCTTTCTATAGTGATGGCCTAGGATGGCTTGTGCCAGTAATCATCGTGATAATCGTTACAGGTATTTATACTAGAATAATTAGAGCTTCAGAACCCGTTGAAGCATAATAAAAGTCGGTATTCTTTTTTAGTAGAATACCGACTTTTTTAATGTGCAGCGTAAAAATCAAATTCATGCATAATACGAAGCCAGTTTTGTTTCATCAAAACGGAAGCCTGTTCAATATCTTTAGCTTCCATTAATTCAATGATCTGGTTATGTTCATCATAGGATTCGATTGTAAGAATGAGAGAATGATGAAAAAATAATCTTCTAACGTGTGCTTGTAGTTTTTCTATGACATCATGGATGTATTTATTGTTAGAAGTGTCTACGATAAATTGGTGAAACTGCTCGTCAATAGTTAACGCAGTACGATAATCTTGAGCTAAGAGTGCTTCACGAAAATCCTCATTAGTAGTTGACAGCTTAGTGAGTATATCAGGTGTTAAATGGTTAATTGCGAGTTCTGTAGATAAGGCTTGAAGTACTGCTAATGGTGGAAGTAGATCTTTCATCGATTCCTTCTCTACTTCAGTAACTTGGGTAGCCTTACCAGGGTACATTTTTACAAAGCCTTGAGATTCAAGTAACTGCAGAGATTCTCGTATTGGAGTTCTGCTGACACCTAATGCCTGTGCAAGCTCTGTGTCATTCAGTTTTTCTAAAGGATGTAACGTTCCATCGATAATCCAATGTAATAGTTGATTGTATGCGTTCTCTTTAGCTGTTTTTCGAATAGGTTTCGAATGATCCGTAGGAATAGGCATTAGATTCACCCTTTCTCAATGCCTCAAATTATAAACTTTACTATAAGTAACAGTATACAATAAAACGATAAAAATGGGTACGAACTCATTAATACTTAGGAACTTTACTTCATATAAATACGGTGTGCCAAAGCTTGGCAACACCGTATAAGAGTAAAATTAATATGGGTCTGCATTATGTCCCTTTTCAATCGCATCTTTAACAGCTTTATGTGCATCTTTCGCTCCAAGAGGGTGCATTTCTTCTCCGGCTTCCATTTTCATATTACCCATTTCTTTGCTCTTCTGTTCTAAACCTTCGCGTAAACGACGACCATATTCTTCATCTGCTTCTTCAGCAAGTGCAATCATTTTATCCTGTAGTCGTTTATCACATATTGCAAGGTCGTTTACGAGGTTATTAATAAGTTCGTCTTTTTCCCATTGTTCAAATCTGCGGTATGTTTCACCAGCCTGCTTTGTATTACTTTGACGATCAATGGATTCACGAACGAGATTACCTTCAACATGAGGAGTATGTTCTTTCCCAACTTGTTCAGCTTCCTTTAACCCACCAAGGATAGACGGTTCATAATTTATATGTGGATTTTGACCAGGTGCTTTATCATTTTCATATCGTAACTGGCCACCTTCCTGATTCGTTGCAACACGCTTTTTGGCAGCATTTATCGGAACTTGTAAGTAATTTGCACCTACACGGTAACGCTGAGTGTCAGAATAGGAGAAAGTTCTACCTTGTAACATTTTATCATCTGAAAAATCCAAACCATCAACTAATACACCTGTTCCAAAGGCAGCTTGCTCTACTTCCGTATGATAGTTTTCTGGGTTTTTATTTAATACCATTTTCCCAACCGGTAACCATGGGAATTGATCCTCAGGCCAGAGCTTTGTATCGTCTAATGGATCAAAATCTAATTCGGGATGTGGTTCATCCTCCATAATTTGAACAAAAAGCTCCCACTCTGGATATTCACCACGTTCAATTGCCTCATATAAATCTTGTGTAGCGTGGTTAAAGTTTTTCCCTTGGATTTCTTCAGCTTCTTTAACGGTTAAGTTTTTAATTCCTTGTTTAGGTTCCCAGTGATACTTAACTAATACAGCTTTTCCTTCACTATTAACCCATTTGTACGTATTAACACCAGATCCTTGCATCATACGATAGTTAGCAGGAATTCCCCAAGGTGAATAAACAAATGTTACCATGTGGAAGGATTCCGGAGAATTTGCACAAAAGTCAAAGAATCGTTCAGGGTTCTGGACGTTTGTTACCGGATCTGGTCGAAATGCGTGAATCATATCAGGGAATTTCATTGCATCTCTGATAAAAAAGATTTTTAAGTTATTCCCTACTAAGTCCCAATTTCCATCTTCTGTGTAAAATTTAACAGCGAATCCGCGTGGGTCTCGTACAGTTTCTGGAGAGTGATTCCCATGTACTACGGTAGAGAAGCGAACGAATACAGGAGTTTGCTTTCCTTTTTCCTGAAATACTTTTGCTCTTGTATATTTAGAAACAGGTTCATCTCCGACCGTTCCATATGTTTCAAAATAACCATGTGCACCAGCACCACGTGCATGAACAATTCGTTCTGGAACTTTTTCCCGATCAAAATGACTGATTTTCTCAATAAAATCATAGTTCTCTAGTGTTGCAGGTCCGCGATTTCCAACTGTTCTTATATTTTGGTTGTTCGTGACCGGATGTCCTTGTCTAGTCGTTAACGTATCATCATTTTCAATATTTGTTTCGGGGTTATTTGATTGATTATCTGTCACTCTTTACATTCCTTTCTTAAAGAAAATTAATGAAGTAATTTCTAAATTACTATCCATAAGTTTCCCATTAATACCAAAAATAATCTGATTTTTGGTAGGAGTTTATATGAGAAATGGCGAATTTTATTATGAGGCGGGAAGGGGGACCTAGCTTGCAAATAATTGATACGTATCCAGATTTTCCAATACAACCTTCAAAAGAACGATTGCAGGAATATTATGCTAAATATCCTGATATATTTGATGTTTATTTTACATATCACTGCAAAAATAAAGATGAGAAGCTGTTAAAAGCTTTGACTCGTTATGAAGAAGATGTTGACTCGATACAGAGGGTTCATTATCAAATAAGTGAATTGATCGAGAAAGTGGTGCATGTATACGGTAAAAAGTACGGAGTAACATTTCCTATTGACGTGAATCTGATTGTTGGTGCGTATGGTTCAAATGCATATACACATCGACAAATCATCCCCAATATTACATTTGCTATGGAGCGATTAACGTTTGAAAAGGATCCGTTGAAGGTGATTATTGCTCATGAATTTGGACATGCAACACATAACATCATAACGGATCAACACCATTTAAATTGGAAAAACATGCACTGGGAACATCCTTATATTTGGTTGTTACAGGAGGGAGCAGCAACACATTTTTCAAAAGAAATCGTTCCAGATTTACATCCATCAATCTATTTTTCCTATGATCTAAAAGGAGAGGAATGGTTTGACTATGCGAACAATCATAAAGTGGAAATTATTCGTTCCTTTTTCGATGATATAGACAATGTTAAAAAGACATCTGGAGATATCTTTAAAGAATGGTTTTCGATCAATGGAGGTATGCGATTTGGTTATACTCGATTAGCCTATTTTATAGCTGATTGTATGTTCCAAGATTTTATTCATAAATTTGGGGAAATAAATACGGTACTGTTATGGAAAGATGAACAGTATTTTAACCTAGTTGATAATTGGTTTAAACAGTATAGGAATGGAGCTGTACACTAATGGAAGTTTGGGACTTATACGATAGCAAACGAAACAAGACGGGTAAAACACATGTTAGAGGTGTACCCCTACCAGAAGAATTATATCATTTAGTTGTTCATGTTTGGGTTGAAAATGATAATGGTGATGTTCTATTATCGAAACGCCATCCTCATAAATCATACGGTGGACTTTGGGAATGCACTGGTGGTTCTGTTCTAACAGGTGAAACAAGTTTACAAGGAGCTTTGAGGGAGACCCAGGAAGAAATAGGCTTAACCCTAGATGCTAAAATTGGGAAATTGCTATATAGTCAATTGCGGCAAACGCATCATTTGGATGTTTGGCTATTTCGTTCTAATGCTACTATCGAAGATCTAACATTTCAAGAAGATGAAGTGATTGATGCCAAATGGGTTAATGAAGATACATATAATTCTATGTTAAAAGAAAAGATGATCGTACCCACATTACATCACTTTTATCAATTAAAAGAATCTACCATCTAGGCTTGGTTATCGGACCTTGGACTTAGAAACCCTACAGTGGAAGTAGGGTTTTTTTGTGTGCAAAGTTCAGCCGATAAGCCGAAGCCAAAAAGGGAACTGGACAGTATGATAAGTATTGTAAGTTACAAAATGAAGGAGGAAATAACATGAGTTATGAATTAGAAGTATATAAAAGTATGGTGGATAGGAAGAGAGAAGAAGTTAAACAAGTGATACGGGAGAATGAGTTTATTGCAAAAGAAAAACAGAAAAAGCAAAACAAGATAAAAAGAAAAAAAGGCAATCGAATCCCTTTCTTTAACGCTAGAAAAATTGGTTAATTGTGATGAACAAATTTTACGGTTGTGAATAAAATGGATTTGTTGAGTTTAAAAAGGAGGAATTATTATGTATTATGATTATGAGATCCGAAAAAGTCTTGTAAAAGCGAAATTGGAACAATTGAAGAAAATGACGTATGAAAAGGAAACATATTCAAAAACCAAACGTATGAAAAAAGAAGATCGTAAGCTTAAGCAAAATAAAAATAATCAATCTATACAGTCATTTCGAATTCGTAAAGTAGGTTAATCTTATAGGGCCTTCCATCGTATTTTAAGGCTCTATACATAGGAAGAGGAGAAATAATGGCGGAAATTATGGCAGCAACCAGGAATCAAGTTGATGAAGTAACTAACTTAGCAATGGATTTATGGTCAGGACATGATTATAACGAACTAAGGAAAGAATTTATGGAGTGTATGGAATCTGATAAAAATCATGTCCTCCTTTATTATGAAAAGGATAAGGCGGTTGCTTTTATGTACGTGTCCATTCGTACAGATTATGTGGAAGGATCAACCAGCTCACCAACTGGATATATTGAAGGAATATATGTAAAACCAGCGTTTAGGAGGAAGGGGATTTCCAAAAAGTTATTCGATGTAGCCAAGAAGTGGTTTATTGAGAAGGAATGTAAACAGGTTGGTTCGGATATAGAATTTGATAATAAAGTAAGCTATAAATTACATAAATCGATTGGTTTTAAAGAAGCAGGGAGACTGATTACCTTTATTCAAGATCTAGATTAGAGATTGTTCATATTGTGCGTAGATATGGTATGATATATCCTAGTCAGGAGGTAGAACATATGAATTGGGAATTTATTTTTTCATATGTCCACTTAGTGGATCTTGGAATTGCAGTAGGTATCTTTCTGCTTTTTTTAGTGTTTAGGAAGCTATTTACAAAGTATATTTTTGCAATTTTAATGCGTTTTTTCAAGAAAACAAGAATTACGATTTTATCCTATATATTACAAGCCTTTGAAAAACCAATGCAATGGATCTTTATTATCCTTGGTGTGTTTTTTGCGATAACGTATTATCCTTATTTTGATATTGATAATGCTGCTTTTTTAAATGCTTTTAAGGTTATCATGATCATTCTAGTAACATGGGGATTATTCCAATTAGCATCATCTTCTTCGCAAATTTTTGAAAAGATAAATGAAAAAACAAATATCCAAATAGATGAAATACTTATTCCGTTACTTTCAAGAACAGTGCAATTTATCGTTTTGGCTATTAGTCTTAGTGTGATTTTACAGCAGTTCGGTTATCAAATCGATGGACTTGTTGCTGGATTAGGTCTAGGTGGATTGGCTTTCTCACTAGCCGCAAAAGATGCTCTAGCTAATATGTTTGGTGGAGTTATCATTATTACGGAAAAACCATTTACTATTGGTGATTGGATCATGACCCCTAGTGTCGAAGGAACGGTTGAGGACATTACCTTTCGGAGTACTAGAGTTAGGACGTTTGCTGATGCCTTAGTAACGGTACCTAATTCTACATTAGCAAATGAATCGATTACCAACTGGAGTAAGATGGGGAAGCGCCAAATAACCTTCAATATTCGTATAACATATGATACGCCTCGACATAAAATTGAAAATGTAGTGCATCAAATTAAGGAGCTACTTCATAGTCATCCAGGTGTTCACCAGGAAACGATTTTTGTTAATCTAGACCAATATAAGGAAAATGGGTTGGATGTATTCTTATACTTTTTTACAAATACTACGGTATGGGGAGAATTTTTAAATATTCGTGAAGATATCAATCTGAAAATATTAGATATTATTGAAAGAGAAGGTGTCTCAATCGCAATTCCAAGTAGACGTCTTTTTGTAGATTCAAATACTGATGAACATGGCGGAAAAATGATGAACCAAGAATCATAATGATCTTTGGAAGAAAGGCTGTTGGCTTTTCTTCTTTTTCCTCAAAGTTTAGTACTAGGTATTAATAGTTTGTGGTAAAATATAAATAAAGAGTTTTAAATAAAGGAGATACAATGATGTATATATTTGCAGCCAATGTATTGAAGATATTATTAAGTTTATTTGGACGAATAAAAGTGTACCAAAAAGAAAACCTTCCTAAATCAGGGGGGTATGTTATAGCCTGTACGCATACTGGTTGGGTAGATATATTATGGTTAGGGGTTGCCACTCTACCTACGAAAATACATTATATGGCAAAGAAAGAGTTATTTCAATCGGGTTTCTTGAAATGGTTGATGAATAGCTTACATGCCTTTCCAGTTGATCGTGAAAATCCAGGGCCGAGTACGATTAAAATTCCACGAAAATTATTAAAGGAAGGGAAAGTTGTTGGAATTTTCCCGAGTGGAACTCGTACGAGTGAAGAGGTGCCATTAAAAAAAGGGGCAGTTACGATTGCTGCCAACTCTAATGTGCCGATCATCCCTGCAGCATATGTGGGTCCGAATAATTTTAGTGATTTGTTTAAACGTGTTAAACCAAAATTAATCTATGGAGAGCCGATCCTTCTTCCAGAAGACGAGTCTAAAAGAGAGGGAATGGAAACAATGATGAATAAACTGAACAAAGAGTTTATTGATTTACAAGAGAAGATAAAAGGAAATTAAAAATCACCGTAACGGTGATTTTTTACATTCCAGAATATAATTATCTGCAAGTGTAGCTTAGCCTTTTAATGGATGAGTAAAAGCCAAGCTACTATGATTGAATTTTAATGGACACCTCTTCAAATGGTGTGTATTCATATGCTTCAATTAGACCTTTTTGATGAATTGCTTCTTTGCTTACAGTTTTTTGTTTAATAGTAACTAGAAATGGATGCTTAAAGGGAAATTCATGAATTTGTATGGTATCTTGATCTTTCCATTTTATATCTAGTGTTGGCTGTTGAAATCCTATTAAAGCTGAAGCGAGAGGAATACCTTTACTAAAAAAGGGATGTTCATTTTCTTTTATTGTACATGGTTCATTAAGGCATAGGTATAATGATAAATTGTCTCCTAATTGAAGTAATCCATAATGAAAGTTGAATAGACGATTATCTATGTTTTTTATATGGTCCCAAATTGCTTTTTGGCGAGTTTTTTCTTCTCTTATAAAGGTTTGTGCTTCTACTGAGGTATGATTAAGCAAAAATCTAGTGTAATGTTCACTACATAATAGTGCAGCATAGGGGTCTTCTTTTTCGACCTCATTAATTCCGTGCTTATATAATACAATCTTAGGGTAAGTTGGGAAGTCGGAAAATGTGTATGGTGTTTGTGTTTGATCATTCCAAAAAGGTTGTTTATCAAATTCCTTCCATCCATAGTCATGCATGTAAATAGCATAATCAACTGATTTCCGAAGTGATTCCCCAATGTATAAGGAGTCCTGCCAATTGGACATGATGTCCCCAGAGATTTGTGCGTGATTATGCTGTTCGATCATTATGAAATCATCTTTTCGTTCTCTTACAATCATGAAAAGCACCCCTTTATAAAGATAAAAACTTCACGATTTGCTTGTTTAATGGTGCAGATCGTGAAGTTTTGGCTTCAATAAGTATCATATTATATTAGTTTACCAAACTGTACACGTTTATTTAAAGCATACATAATTGGAATTCCAACAGCTAAAACTGCTAGTTCACCAGCAGCTGTAGTTAGCCATGTAAGAAAGAATGGTAAACCAAGTGCAAGATTAAGTTCAAACGCAATAATAAACATATTAAATGTAAATACAACTGTGTTTGCAATTAACAGTATTAACACATTTTTTATATATCTTGCTAGTAAAATAATGATTCCTAATGAAATGGCAGAGTGCGCAACTCCAAATACCATATCATACCACCCAAGTGGGGAAAACATGACGTTATACAAAAATACACCTAGCACGATTCCAAAGAAGTACTTCTTATTAAAAACAATTAAATGATTAAATACTTCAGAAATACGAAATTGGATATTTGTGAATCCAAAAGGCACAATAAGTGCAGATACCGCAATATATAACGCTGCGATTAAAGCATTGACTACTAATGTTCTATTTTTCATTTAAATCTCTCCTTAGTTTTTTAACGTGGGATGGTTTCGAACCACGTGCTTTCTACTGAAGCCATGTCTAGTATAACGTAAAAATGACTTGAGCTGGTAAGCATAAGAAATAGTGTTCGAAATAATATATTGTTTTCTCACGTTAACTATGTCTCATTGTGCTATTTTATCTTAAGGTTTCCATAGGATGTGTTTGTTACTCATGAAGTTAAGTTGACAGATATAATGAAAGAAATTACAATAGTTACATAAAGTAACTTTCTTTTAAAAAGTAATTTATATAAAATTATTAAAGGGAGATCATTTCATGGAGAAGAAGTTTTTTCAGAAACCAACTGTTTATGTTGGAGAAGTAAATATAAATGTCACTAACTTAAAAAAAGCCCTTCATTTTTATCAAAACATTTTAGGGTTTACGGTATTAGAACAATCTGATTCTAGTGCTGTTCTTACAGCAGATGGTAAAACACCATTATTATCATTAGAGCAGCCAATTGATGTTACACCTAAGCAACCAAGAACAACAGGTCTCTATCATTTTGCTATTCTCTTACCATCACGTGCAGATCTTTCTTCTTTTGTAAAACATATCATACGGGCTGGTGTTCAATTAGGTGCTTCTGATCATTATGTAAGTGAAGCTCTATATTTTAATGATCCGGATGGAAATGGTATTGAAGTATACCGAGATCGTCCTTCAGCTGAATGGAGTTGGACAGATGGCCAGGTGGCTATGGCAACTGAACCATTAGATGGAGATAGCCTAGTGGCTGAGAGTAATAAAGAATGGGGTAGTATGCCAAAAGAAACGATAATGGGGCATATTCATTTACATGTTTCTGATTTAGAAGAAACAGAGAAATTTTTTGTGAATGGTTTGGGCTTTGATATCGTTACAAGATATTCTGGTGCATTATTTGCTTCTACTGGTGGTTATCACCATCACATTGGGTTGAATGTGTGGAATGGAGTTGGTGCCAAAGCCCCTGCTAAAAATAGTGTAGGTCTTAATTGGTTTGCTCTCGTTTTCCCAGATGAGGAATCGAGAAACAAAGCAGTGGATCGATTAGGTGAAATTGGTTCTAAGGTAACCAAAAACTTTGAGGTGAAAGATCCATCAGGAAATGTAATTAGACTCGTGATTTAGATGGAAGGGGTTGTCGAAACTGGAATTTGACACCTCTTTTTAGTATATAAAAATTTTATACGCAACTTTTTTGGCTTGGTTACGTAATACTATTGTGTGACGTGCATGATGAATTGGAATTGGTAACACATTAAAGAAAGTAGTTATCTACGTGTTCATGTAGGGTAGTAGTTAAGCAAAGTTGTCTAAAAAGGAAGGAATCTATGGCATATTTATTATTGATTATCGGATTTGCATTATTAATTAAAGGAGCAGATCTATTTGTTGATGGCTCATCGAATATTGCCCGATTACTCCGTATACCGACTATACTCATTGGTTTAACGATTGTGTCGTTGGGTACTAGTTCCCCGGAGGCAACAGTGAGTATTATTGCTGCTGTAGAAGGTACAGCAGAGGTTTCGTTAGGTAACATAATTGGGAGTAATATATTTAATTTAACCCTTGTAGTCGGTATAGCGGCAATGATCTACCCATTAAAGGTAGAAAATGAAACCATTCGTAAGGAAATCCCTTTTACATTATTAGCTAGTGTGGCGTTATTAGTTGTAATAAGTGATCTTGCGTTACAAGGCTTCAATACCAATTTAATTACACGTGCTGATGGGTTCATACTATTATTGTTCTTAGTTATTTTTATGTATTATGTTTTTGAGGTAGCCATGAAAAGCAGAAAGAGTTCTACAGTTGAAACAATTCCTGAAAACATAAAGTGGGGGAAAAGTATATTTTTTTCATTACTTGGACTGGCGGGAATTGTAATAGGTGGAGAATTAGTTGTAGATAACGGAACCAAAATCGCTTACTCGTGGGGAATGAGTGAAACATTAGTTGGGTTAACGATTATTGCAGTGGGTACATCGCTTCCAGAGTTAGTGACTTCTGTAATGGCAGCTCTCAAAAAAGAAAGTGAAATTGCCCTTGGAAATATTGTTGGAAGTAATATTTTTAATATCCTTTTTGTATTAGGAATTACATCCGTCATTACTCCATTACCTGTTAATACAAAGGTATTCTTTGATATAAAAGCAATGATTATCTTGACTGTATTATTGCTAATTTTCTCGAGGACAAAATATAAGGTTGGAAAATCAGAAGGACTTATCCTTGTGCTTTCGTATATTGGTTACCTAATCTATGTTATTATCAGGAATTAAAAAAGACCCCCGTTCAATTGGTTCAATGAACGGGGGTCCTTTACTACAAGCTCTTATACCATTTTCCAGCAGTTTCTACCTCATTATATGTTAATTGATGCCCCATGCTTTCCCAATGAAGAACAACTCTTGCTCCTGCATTTTCTAGTAGTGATTTTAGATCCTCTGATTCTTGTGCAGGACAGATCGGATCGTTTGTACCAGCTGCAATAAATACATGTTTACCAGTAAGGTCTGGTAGGTCTATACCTCTTCTTGGTACCATTGGATGATGAAGAATAGCTGCTCTTAAAGCATCTTTATAATGGAACATTAAGCTAGAAGCAATATTCGCTCCATTCGAATAGCCAATGGCAATGATATTATTGCGGTCAAATTCATATTTCTCTGCTGCTTCATTCAGGAATTCATTTAATTCTTTTGTTCGAAAAATTAAATCCTCTTCATCAAAGACACCTTCTGCTAGGCGTTTGAAAAAGCGAGGCATGCCATTCTCAAGAATATTCCCACGTACGCTTAGTACATTTGCATCGGAGTCAATTTTTTCAGCAAGTGGAAGCAGGTCTTGTTCCGTACCACCGGTTCCGTGTAGTAATAATAATGTTGGTTTATCTTGGTCATTTCCTTTTTGAAAGATATGCTTCATGTTATTGTCCTCCTGTGTCTGACTGTTTTCCTGCTCGTTTCAGGATATCAATTAAGTTCACTTTTTCTTCATCTGTAACATCTGCAAATAGTTGATCAATAACCTTTTGATGCTTCGGAAAAATTTCATCCATTAGTTGTTTCCCTTGATCGGTAATTTGTATATAAACTACTCGACGATCTTCTTGACAGTTGCTTCGCTCGAGATAGCCTTTTGTTTCTAATTTATCAATAACATAGGTGATGGAACCGGTATTGATAAGGACGGCCTGGGATATTTCTCTAACGGTTTGTCTTCCTTTATGATACAAAGCTTCCAGTACAGCGAAGTCTGATGTCTTCATGCCGTGGTCGCTAATGTCTTTTTTCACTTTTTCTTGTATTGATTTAGATGCTTTCATTAACACGACGAAGGCCTTTAATGATAAGTTTTCGCTCATAATACGCACCTCAGTTAACATGATTTATTTTGAATTAAAGTATTATTAATTAAGTATAATTTTAACGTTGTTTGGTTGATATGTCAAATGGGAGGGGGTTATGTAGATTTTTCTCTTATCAGTTGGGTAAATCAGTGGATTGTAATCGTTTTTCAGCGAAATTTTGTCGAATTTCAGCATTTTGCTTATGTTTCTTTGCTCTCCTTATTGCTTTTTAATGATAGCCTGCCAACAATCGCAGGCTATCTAATTAATAGGTGAAAATTTTACCAATCTCCTGTATTTCTTTTTCTGTCAGCTGAATATCTAACGCTTTTAGATTGTTGAAAACTTGTTCGGGTTTTTTCGCTCCTGGTATAACAGTATCTATTGCCGCTTGTGTTAAGTACCACGCTAATACAACATGGGCAACTTCTGCTTGTTTAGCATATGCAATTTCTCGTAGTTTCTCCACTTTAGCAAGGTTTCGTTCAAATGCTTCTCCTTTTAGATGAGGCATGTTGGCGCGGAAATCGTTAAATGTTGTGTGTTTTGTGTACGTTCCAGCGAGCAAGCCAGAAGCAAATGGGAAATACGGAACAAATGAAATATTGTGAGCTAGTGTATATGGGAAATAGTCTTTTTCCGCATCACGATGTAGTAAGTTATAATGCCCTTGAATAACATCGACATACCCATCCCGGTTGGCTTCTTTTAATTGATCAAGTGAGAAATTAGAAACACCGATCGCTCTAATTTTACCAGCATCTTTTAATTCCTTTAGGGTACCAATTGCCTCATATTTTGGAGTCTTTTCGTCTGGATAATGGATATAAAATAAATCAATATAATCAGTTTGTAGACGGCTAAGACTTTCTTCAACCGTTTGCTGTAAAAACTTTGGAGAATTATCAATGATTTTTTCATCATTAATAAATTTCTGTGCTCCTTTAGTAGCGATTACAACATCATGGCGTTTTCCAATTTCTTTTATTGCTTTACCAACTAACTCTTCTGATCTTCCAATCCCATAGCTGAATGCAGTATCGATATAGTCCAGCCCGGCATTAATGGATGCTTTAACTAGTTCTTTACCGGCAAGATCATCTGTATTAGGGTAAAGATTATGTCCTCCGACAGCGTTGGCGCCGAGACCAATTGGGTTAACATAAAGATCTGTATTACCAATTTGTACTTTTTGGGTCATGTTAATCCTCCTTAAAACTAATCTGTTATATAAAATATTAATTGATCGGAGGGAGCAAAACAAATAACTGGTTTGACGTAATGAGGATGCGACGGTAAAAATCGTTGATAAGAAACAATTCAACAAACCAACTTATGTTAAAAAGCACACATTAACTTCATGTGTTCTTAGCTTTCTCCATCTTTTAACTTCAAAAACTGCATCCGTTCATTGAATAATGTTGGGTACGACAAAAATCCAAGCATAATACTAGTGACTACAGCTGTAGTCAAAAGTAAAAATAAAATGAGCAATTGAAATTGTACAGCCTGAACTGGGTCAGCTCCAGCAATGATTTGTCCACTCATCATTCCAGGAAGCTGTACTAATCCAATGGTTTTTTGACTTTCAATTGTTGGGATGGTACTCGCCTTGATGGACGCAATCAACTGATTATGAATTGCTTGCTTTGGTGTCCCACCTAGCGAAAGAATTAGCTCTGTCTCATCTTGATGAGTTTCTATTTCTGATGTAAATCGATTTAAAAACAATATTCCAAGAACCATGGAATTACCAATTACCATTCCACTAATGGGAATAATGTATTGAGCAGTTGGTGGAGTAATATTTAGTCCTAGCAATATTCCTTGAGTTAATACTTCAATAAAGATGAATGTTACGATTAATTTCCATGTAATCCCTTTTATGGAAGCCCCTTTTCTACGGGCATTTTGTGTAGCAGCTCCAATCATTAGCAGAATCATCAAGGTGATAAAAATAAAATGCTCCGCATCAAATACATATTGCAATACATATCCGACTGCAAGCAATTGGATAATCGATCTTACCGTAGCGATAATTGTATCTTTCTCCAACCCCAAGTTGAGGGTTTTAGATAAAACGAGGGGGATTAAAACAAATACGAGAGTAATGGATAAAGTTAGATAGCTCATTCCAATTCCCCCTTTACAAATTGTTGTACCCGTTCATTTTTAGGTGAATGTAATATGGAACTTTCCCCAGTTTCTATCACTTCTCCATTCATCATTACCCATGTATAGTGGCCAATATCTAACGCTTGTTTTAAATTATGTGTTATCCAAATCATTGTTGTCCCGTATTTTTCATTAATTTTTTCAATTAATTCCTCAATATCATGCTGTGAAACTCGGTCAAGTGAAGAGGTAATTTCATCTAGTAGTAAAATCTTCGGTCGATTGACTAGTGTTCGGGCAATGGATAGTTTTTGTCGCTGACCACCCGATAAATCTTTTGCATTGCGATGTAAAAAATCTCCTTGTAATCCAACATCGTGTAGTAGCTCTTCGGCGAAATCATGATCAATGCTTTTGCTTTGTAATGCTAGTGGGAGCTCCAGGTTTTCTAAAACACTACCTTTAATCATGGTAGCACTTTGGAGGGCGATTCCTACATTTCTGCGTAGTTCCACAGGGTCGTAATCATTTATTGATTTATTTTTTATCAAGATGTCACCAGATTGTGGTGATCTCAATCCATTACAAAGCTTGAACAATGTTGATTTTCCCGCACCAGAAGGACCAACAAGAGTAGTGATTTTACCTTCTGGAAATGTACCTGTAATGTTTTTTAAAATATGTAGTTCATCAGCGGAATAATTCACATTCCTAAATTCAACTGCAGGTTTGGTGGTCGTATCCATGAATGTCACATCCTTAACTCTCTATCATTACTGTTCCATTTAAATGATTTTAAATTCTTCATCATTTTAACATAGCTATTTTAATTATTATTATCCCTCTTATTGCAAAAATAGTTTTAATTTTTAAACTAATGATTTACAATATTATACATATAGTCCATTTTAATGGGGGTGATAACATGTTAAGGCTAATACAATTTGAAATTATAAAGATATGTAAATCTACTTTTTTTCGAATCATGATGATTGGATTTTTACTTTTTATATTAACGTATTTCACTTATGTTTACATTAATACAGTTCGAGCAGATGATCTGATTATAAATCTAGAGAGTATGATGTTTACGCAGGAACAGCATCTTCAGGAGTTATATGACGTACTTGAATCTAATGAGGGTGAAAGTGACCGTGAGACGGAACAATCTATTGAAACATGGGAAAGGTTTCAAGAAAGAGATAGCAAATTGTTGCAAGCATACGAAGAAGAAGATTGGACGACAATTATGGAACTAGAAATTGAACAATACGAGCCGGGAGTAGAAATGCTAAGAAATGACCCGTATCAAAATGTCTACACTTGGCCGACTTTTTTTAGTAAAGAAACTCTTTTAGCACAATATAAGTGGATCAGGGATAGGGAAATAACTCCAGTACTACGTATCGAAGAGTTTGCTTGGAAGACGGCTTATGATGAAGTGTTTGATGACCCTATCGGAGAGGAAATAGTAAAAGAAAATAGCATTAAGTACTCTTCTGCAGGAGTTCATTTTCTTAAATCCGTGTTCCAGATGCTTTTTAGCTTAATCGGGGCTATATTATTTCTTTTCTTGTTTGCAGATGTTGTTACAAAAGAAGGGCTAGGGAGAAATGGGCCGATTCACCTCTTAAAAACACAGCCTATACATCGACAGAAGATTTTAGTTAGCAAATTTATGACGGTTATTATTGTATCTTTCATGACATTATTAATTACTGCAATTCTTTCTATCATGCTTGGTGTTATTTTTGACCGTTTAGGGGATTGGGATTACCCAGTACTAATTTATGGAGAAGAACGTACCTTTACCTATATGAATTTAGGTACATACTTACTTCAATCATTTGGGTTGTTCTTCATGATTCTATTATTCTGTTATTCTATATTATTTCTGTTTTCGGTTATTACCAAGAAGACGTTGATTGCGCTTGGGTTAACACTTGCTACGATAATTATTGGAATCACTTGGAGTAAGGAGTCTGTACTGTCTAGTTTTGCACCGTACATCCCATTTCATTATTTTTCTGTGGGAGAGGTAATTACGAATGAATTGGCGGTCACCTTGGAGGATTTTACGTTTTCATTTGCTAATGGGATGATTTCATTTGGGGTAGTTAGCTTAGGTGTTTTATTTATGACGTTTGTTATTTTCGTTGTGCAGTCTAAATATAGCAACTGATATATGAAGTAATAACTTAGAGGAGGAGTGGGACATGATTGTTGAGGTAAAAGGTCTAAAAAAGAGATATAAAAAACAAGAAGTTCTAAAAGGTATTGATATTCAAGTAGAAACCCCACAAATCATTGCATTGGTGGGACCTAATGGATCTGGGAAGACAACGTTACTTAACTGTATGACAAACTTACTTTTCTTTCAGGAAGGGGAGGTAAGTTTGTTGGGGAAAAAACATACGGATACATCACTTTTTTACGATCTGTCTTATTTGCAGGATAACCGGTTATTATATGGGAGTTTGACAGGGTATGATCATTTGAAGTTCATCTGTAACGTACAAAAAATACCGATTTCAAAGATTAAAGAAGTTACAAAGCGAGTTGGTATGGAGAGCTATGTAAAGAAAAGAGTACGGAACTATTCGCTTGGTATGAAGCAGCATTTATTACTAGCAATGGTGATTATGAATGAGCCGAGGCTTCTATTAATGGATGAGCCGTTAAATGGATTGGATCCAACAAGTGCGATTAATATGCGGAAGATTTTACTAGAATTATATGAAGAGGGGACAACGATTATTATTTCTTCTCATAATCTAGATGAAATCGATAGGCTGACCAACACGATTTATTTCATGAAGGATGGTGCGTTACTAAAAGAGTCACTTCAAGATTTTGCGACCAAACGATATTATATTCAAGTTAGTGACAGGGATAAGGCAATCGGAATTTTGAAGGAACAAAACATTCTTTTTACAGAAAACGATGAAGGACAAATTGGGTTTGACGAAACAGAAGTGGACCTACAGACATTTATCAATCTAATGAATGAAAATGATATTATGATAAAAGCGGTTGAAGACCAAAAAATAGGTGCAGAAAAGCGCTATCGGGAGTTATTTGAAGAGGAGTTATCCTCATGAAGCTACTACCGTTTGAGTTGAAAAAGATGCTTTTTAGTAAAAAGCTCTTTTATTTAATGCTTCTTCTTGTAGCAGGGGTTGTATTGTTGTTTTTACGAAATGTGATTTTCGAATCCTATGTGGAAAAAGAAGAACGTCAACGTATTGAAAGCCTAGTACAAGCGAGTCAATCGAATTTTAGAATGCATCAACAGACATTGGCTCAAGATCCTGAGAATGAAGAGGTTCAGAAGTTACAGCAAATCAATGCCCCGTTGCTTGATAGACTATATGAATTAAGGATGCTTGTAACGACAGAGGATTGGCAATATAAATTAACGGTGGAAAATGATGCACTCGAATATATTAAAGAGTATAAAGAAGAAGGAGGAGATTTCCCATTAACCTACAAAGAAATTGACCATCAGTTTGCTTTACATGAGAAGCTGTTGGAAGAGGATGTTCGACCAGAGCATGATACATACAGCAAAACGTTGCCTAATTTTATGAAGATGGTTATTAATTTACTGGTCAACTTTGGGACAATTATCATCATACTTCTTCTAGTAGGGGATATCATGTCATCAGAGTTTGAGAATCGTTCAATACAGCTATTATTTATGCAACCATTGCAACGAACGCATATTTTAACGAGTAAATTTTGGACTTCTATCGTTTCTTATCTTGTAACAGTAGGGCTTATTTTAGGGACAGTAATGATTGTTGGGTTGATATTTGGTGAAAAAGGTACATTTGATTATCCAATGGTGATGGAAAAAAATAATGTCATTACATTTATGACGGTTTGGGAATATATGATCCTAGCATTAGTTGTTGCTTCTGTGACGGTTTTCTTGATTATTTCTCTCGCTTTATTGTATAGTCTTTTTTTCAAGCATACACTTTCGACTCTATTTGTATTACTTGCGACATTGCTAGCGGGTTATGCATTAACCACATTTATATCCTGGGAGACCTTTGCT
Organism: Ornithinibacillus caprae; assembly: GCF_009728145.1. GTDB lineage: Bacteria > Bacillota > Bacilli > Bacillales > Amphibacillaceae > Ornithinibacillus > Ornithinibacillus caprae. Next base: position 21,931 of record NZ_WOCA01000011.1, read on the forward strand.
TGGTTCAATCCCTTTCAGTACTTACGACCACAAGACATGATAATGTATCAGAATGATCGTGTTTGGTATCAGGGGATACCAGTGATTTTATTGATGACTATAATTTGTTACGTGATTGCAAGACAGAAAATAAAATCTAGTAAAGTCGATTAAATAATAACGTCACTCCCACTATTATTGGTAGTGACGTTATTTGCTTAATATTATTGCACTAAAATCTCAAATGCATAAGCAGCTTCTCCTTGTAAAGAATTATCCCACCGGAGAATGGCTGTATAATAATATCTTCCTTTTTCAGATGGAGCTGTCATTGTCATGTCGGTTAAACTTACTTCCGTTTTTTCTTGTGTTTTGTGTTCAATTAATTCTATTTGAGTTGGATTAAAAATATCATTGTTTTGAGGTATGTCGGATGTTGATACGCTTAGAGATATTTCTTCCTCTGGTACTACCTTCATAGGACTCAACTGACGATCAAGTAGTACTTCATCTGGTGGATTCGGTTCAATGGAACAGTTTTTTTCATCGTTTTCCCAGCAGTATTTGTCAAGAATTCCCGCGGCTGAATCTACTCCTGTATGGGGCTGGAAATGAGGAGGGGTAAGGTTTTTATTTTGAGTTTCGGGTGGTTTAGAAGGTGATTCCTCTTTAGCAGAATCCTCACTAAAACAACCAACTAATAATATTGCAAGTAGAAACATAAGTATTCCTATACGTTTCATCATTACATCTCCTGACTGTTTTTACTATTTTTACTATTTTAACAATAATCGTAACATCTTTCAATTATCCACTTGCAAATTAGTAAGAGCTCTCCGACTGAAGACAGGATCATTCCTTCTTAAGCGCATTAATGTGTTGATATATTTACATTAAAATAATCGTAAGAAAATTCGAATAGAGGTGTGAGGATTGTATATATCCATTTTTCAAGAAGTAGTTGATATCATGCATCATGATTATGCAGGTTGGATAGATAAAAAGGGATGGGATCGTCCTGAAAAATATGAAGAAAATATAAGGTATTTGGAGAAAAAAGGTGAATTAACTGCAGAGACATTTGTCGAAATCGTACAGGATTACTTGTTAGATTTTAAAGATCATCACATGAATTTTACCTTAGTCAAATCTGATCAACAAAAAGAATATGATAATGGCTTTCGTGTGAGACGTTATGAAGACCATTTATATATAATTTCTGTTGGGAGGGAAGAACGATTAAAACCAGGGAATGTGATTACTCACCTAGATAACACTACTGTACCCGAATTGGTTAAAAAACATCAACGAGAGTTAATGGAAACGAAAGCGGAGAGAGAAGATTGGAGAGCAATCATTAAGAAATATAGTGTGGCTACAGTAATTAATAACGAGGGAGAGACTCGCTCCATAGATCTAAAAAAATATGAAAAAGCGGAGTATGTACCTAAACATACGGTAACTAGGGTAGATTCAGATACATTGTGTATGACATTAACTGACTTTTTTGATCCGGATACGATACAAAAACTAGAGAAAGAATATCGCGATGAGTTAAGTGAAATAAAAAATGTAATCATCGATGTTAGAGTGAATTATGGTGGAAGCACGCTAGCCTATTCTTGCCTTGAGAAATATCTTTTTCCAAGCAAATCGATGACAATAAATTTTAACGACTATGCAATGAAATTTAATTGTACGAAAAGGAATACGGATATTCTAGTAGAATCGATCAACCAAGAAATTCATCTTATAGCTGATGAGGAGACACGGAAAGGTCTAGAACGGTTTGAACAAGCTTGGATAGATAACAGAGGAAAAGGATTTACTTCATTTGATTCACATGATGAGAAAGTTGAGATAACCGGTAGTGACAAACCGAAAAATATTATCGTGTTATGTGACAACTATTGTGGTAGTGCAGGAGATATTTTTGTCTACCTATGTAAAAAATCTCCGAAAGTAACAGTTATCGGAAGGCCAACATGGGGATTAAATGATTATTCAAATTTGATCGTGAAAAAATGGGATAATCAATTTGAATTCGCTTATCCAACTTCTCGATTAGATCAGCTAGATCATCGTGAAGTTTTAACAGATCCAGGTATAAAACCAGATATATACATCCCATGGACGCCTAAGCATTTTGAAAAGGATGTGGATATGGAAGAGGCAATGCGAATGTTACGGAGTAGGGAGAAAGTTACATAGAATAATAGGAGGCACCTAAATCTCGTAATCGGGAGTTAGGTGCTTGTTATCCCACATATAACGGGCAGTAAAACCCTCAATTCGAAACCAAGGAGGTTAAGTGGGGGTGGAGATAACCCCCGCTGATTGAAGATTCACTTTATCTTAATCTAGTTGACTACCAAGAAATTTTGCTAACTCCAACATACCATATTTTCCTGCCTTAGCTTCTGCGTCTGAATTATAGTTTGTATTTGTGTTGACATCATAGGTATAAATATCCCCATTTTGATTACGAATAAACTCAATTCCAGCAACATCAATATGATTTTCTTTAAGAAATTTTTCGTACTTGTAGATAATTGGATCATCGAAGTCTTCCATAATTTCAAACTTTGGCTTTTCTTCTACTTCCTCACCGACTGGGCAGAATAAATCGTCAATGGTACATGCATCAGCTGGGCATAGTTCAAATCCTTCTGAAGTATCCACACGAACAGCGTAGATGAATTTTCCACCAACAAATTCACAACGAATAATATATGGCTCAGGTGCCTGAATATATTCTTGGATTAATGTGATTCCGTCGATAGAAGGCTCAAAGGTTGGCCCTTCTACATATGCTTGTAATGCCTCAATGGAATGAAATAATTGAACACCTAGACCTTTACCTGCACGATTGTGTTTGGTGATAAAGGAAGGTAGATTCAGCTCTTTAGCAGCTTTAATTATTTCCTCTTTTCCAACAGCTGCAATCGTTTTTGGTGTACGTATATTTGCATTGTTTAGTGCCATATATTGATTAACTTTACTAACTTCAAGTCGTAATGCGCGACTACCATTATTGACCTTCCTACCATTTTGCTCTAACCATGCGAGTACTGCTTCCGTTAATTCGGGTGCATAACGATGGTCTCTTGTATGAGAAGATGCACTAATGCGGTTATAAAAAACACCTTCAGGTGGAGTAGTTGTTAAATTAACAGTACCTTGATCTAAAAACCACTCTTCGTATGGTAGACGTAGTTCGTCTAAGCGTTTGGTTAAATGGTCGGTCCATTCACTATTCTCATGAATGATATAAATTTTTTTAGTCATAGTTAGATCCCTCACATTTCAATATATATTAATCATACCAAATAACTCGGATTTATGATATGTATATGCAACTTAAAAATAAAAAACTCCCAGTTTATGGGAGTTTGGATTCGAACGTTTTATCTGCATGTAACGGGTAGTAAGCCCCACACGTGAGGTGCCTGCTAATTGAAGATTCGCTTTATTTCACTATCATCACTGGACAATTTGCTCGTTTTGCTACTTTGTGACTAACACTTCCAAGAACCATTTCTTGAAATGCATTTAACCCTCGACTGCCGATGACAACAGCATCAAATGCATGTTTGTTTGCGTAGTCAACAATGGTGGGACCAGGATCTCCATGTAAAAAAACAACTTCAAAATCTACGTTTGATTGTTTTGCTTTTTGGACAATAAGTTCTAGTTTTTCTTTACGTAAATCGGCGGCATCTTTCCCCCAGCTATTGATCACTTCATCTTTAGAGTGCTTAGGATCAACAACATATAAAATATCTACTCTTGATTCAGTATTATAACTAGCTAATTCAAATGCCTTTTCACCAGCACGGATCGAGTGTTCAGAGCCATCCGCTGCAAAGAGAATCTTCTTAAACATGAATATCCCACCTTTTTAATCAGAAAAGTAAGCACTTACATGTATCTGTTAATCTATTATAACATGAAGATTCTAAATAGAAAAAAAGATAGAATAAAGGGTTTTGGTGAATAATGTAGAATTTAGTAAAAATAGAAAATAAAAAGGTAGTATATTAATCGTATAATTTTTGGCTCCTAATCCGTTGTAAAGGTAGCGATGATAAAGGAGGTTAAATATGACTTCAATTGAGAAAAAAGCTCAAATGTTTAATGAAAAATCTCGAGAATTAAGAGAAGAGTTCAGTCAACTCATTATTGATTTTCGGGAAGATTTGTGGGACTATTGCCGGTATTTAACCGGTTCACCATGGGATGGAGAGGATGTTTTTCAAGAGACAATGCTAAAAGCTTTTGGAGGGTTTTATCAAGTGTGGCAGCCGGTTAATCCAAAGTCGTACTTATACCGTGTTGCAACAAATACATGGATTGATCACTGTCGGAGAGAAAAAAAGATAGTGGGTACACTTGAAGAATCAAATGAACCATCAGAAGAATTTTCTGATAGCCTAGAACTTGAATACGCTTTGGAGCATCTAGTCTATCTTTTTACACCACGACAAGTTGCTGTATTTTTAATGGTTCAAGTATTCAAGTTTAAAGCTGAGGAGGTTGCAAGTATTGTTAAAACTACCCGTGGAGCAATCTATGCAACGATAAGAAGAATGGAAAAGAAGTTATGGGAGAAGGAAGGTTTAATTGTAGAAACGAATAACCCCGAAATCGATGAAACTCAAAAAGAAGTTATTCAGTCTTATATTAAAGCGATAAATGAAGGAGATTTAGATGCTTTATTTGATATAGTAAGTGATCACCTCCATAATGAAGCATCTCTTGGTTTTCAAGAGTTTTCAAAAGGCGATGTACAAAAAGGATCTATGCTCCATGGATTACCTGGATACCGAGCCCAAGAGCATTGGCTGTGGGGTAGAAAGGTTATTATTATTATTGCAGAAAGTGAAAATGGTCCACTAATTCATGACATACAGTACCAGGAAGTTGAAAATGGAAAGATTGTATTTCACCGAAGCTATTATTTTAGAAAAGAATTTATTGTAGCTGCAGCAAATGAGTTAGGAATGAAACCGCAGCTTCATAAATTCCCGGTAGATTGGGATAAAAAATGAGGAGGAATGAAATTGAGCAGTCCAATAAAGAACAAAATTAATACCGTATTTGTACCTGTTAGAGATATTAAAAAAGCAAGTGATTGGTATTCAACCATATTAGGTGTAAGTGGTGAGGTCATGCATGATCATTTGTTTGTTGCTAGTATGAAAGGTACAGGGCTGGTTTTAGATGAAATGCCAGCATGGAGAAAGAAGGGAGAAGATATTACTCCATTTCAAGCACCGGCAGTGCAATTCGTTACAGATGATATTGAAGCTTCCTATCGGTTTATGGAAGCAAATGGTGTGGAGCTTGTGACAGACATTCAGCATGGTCATTTTTTTGTATTTAAGGATTTAGATGGGAATATGTTGATGGTGATGCAAGATCAATAGTTTCTTTGCTACAAAGTGCTAGGTAATCAATACTAGTACTTTGTAGGAATGTTCACTTAGGAATTATAAGGTTTCGTAAAAAAATTGTAGCAGTCTAAATGGATTTTCTGGAGGAATTAAGTTGAAAAAAGGATTATTGCATCATCTTGAAATAAATGTTTCTAACCTTAAGTCTAGCATTAATTTTTGGAGTTGGTTATTAGAAGAATTAGGATATGAGCGATTTCAAACATGGGAAAAAGGTCAAAGTTGGATATTAGATGATACGTACATTGTTTTTGTTCAAACGGAGGAGCGATTCCTTGATGTTCCGTATCACCGTTCTCGGGTTGGATTAAATCATTTGGCTTTTTATGCAGACTCAAGAGAGCATGTAGATCTAATTACAGCTAGTCTAAAAGAACAAGGAGTTACAATCTTATACGAAGATAAGCACCCATTTGCCGGTGGCCGAGAACATTATGCGGTTTATTTTGAAGATCCAGACCGTATAAAAGTGGAGATTGTAGCACCATAAAAATGGGGTGAGTGTTTGATACATGCCATGTTATTTGACTTAGATCGAACATTATTGGATCGTGATCGATCTGTCGTGACCATTTAGAAAACGATATTATAGCAGCAAAGCAAGTAGGGATGGAAGGTATCTGGAAGAGAGTAGATAGAACTGAATGTGCCGATTCCGATTATATAATAGATGATCTAAGTGAGATTATGTTAATAGTAGAGAAGAAAATTAGGTGAAGATATGAATCGTAGTAAATTAAAGAAACGACTAATAGAACTGAGAAAACATAACTATCAAGATCTAGATGAGATAGAGCTTTCAACATTAACGAATGCGATGCTTAAGCATATTGGAGATCCAGATTCCAAATTAAGAGATACATTGATTTATAACTCTTTTACGTATTTAATTGTTCATGATTATTATTCAGATGATGATTTAAAAGGCTTATTGGAGAATGTTTTAACGAAGGATTATCTCTTTTACGGACTAGGGGAAAAGGGTGACAATAGCGTATTTACCCGCTCTTTTTCTACGCTCCTCATAGCTTTAATATTACATGTAAACCTTAAAAGAAAGTTTTTATCTATAAATGAATTGAGAAGATTATCTAATCTGCTTCTCGTATATTTAGAGAGAGAAGTAGACGTACGAGGGTTAATAGAAGGGAGTGGATGGGCGCACAGTATCGCTCATGTGGCTGACGCAATAGATGAATTAGCAAAGCAACAAGACCTAACATCCAAAGAACTTGAGACATTACTTGTAGCGATCATGGATAAAATGAGTTTCAATGAAGACTATTTTCTATTTGAAGAGAATGAGCGAATGGCAATTCCTACAATGACAATTTTAAGTCGGGGGTCAGATGATAAAGTATTGATAAATCGAATCGAGGAGGTTTCTAAGGACTTATATACTAACTTTTCTAGTGATGAACGATCACAATTAATTTGTCGTTATTGTGAAGCAATATTTACAGGCTTTGTATTTTCTATTAGATCATGTAGAGCAAAACCAAGAGCTTAGATGGAAGATTAAGGAGTCTATTACAGTTATAAATCAGCCATATTACAATTGTTAGAGAAGGAGTTACTACTATGAATCCGATATTATTAGATTTCCCGCATAAATTTGAAACAGAGCGCCTAGTTATTAGAATGCCTCAACCAGGGGATGGAAAAGTGGTTTATGAATCTATTCATGCATCTATCAATGAATTACGTCCCTGGTTGCCTTTTGCGCAGCATGAGCAAAGTGAAGAAGAGGTAGAGGTGAATATTCGAGAGGCGCATATTAAATTTCTTAAAAGAGAAGACATGAGATTACTAGTTTTCCATAAGGAAACTGGAGAACATATTGCATCCTCTGGATTGCATCGAATGGATTGGGATGTTCGTAAGTTTGAGATTGGTTACTGGGTTGATTCACGCCATAAAGGTAAAGGGTATGTAACGGAAGCAGTGGAGGGGATTACAAACTTTGCCTTTGAAGAACTTAAAGCTAATAGAATTGAAATAAGATGTGACGCGAAAAATGTAAAAAGTCGTGCTGTTCCTGAGCGGTTAGGCTTTGAATTAGAAGGTATTTTGAGGAATGAAGATCTTTCGGTTGATGGGAAGGAACTTCGAGATACTTGTGTATATGCAAAAGTCACTAACTAGTGAAGGGGAGATTCCATGAAAAAAAATGATCATGGTCGTGTGTTCTTAGATTTTATATATATGGAAGAACATGAAATGGAAGCCTACAAACCTATAGCTGGATCATTTGCGGCTCTAATTTGTGAAAATAAATACCTTTTGTGTTATAACAAATGGCGAGAGCAGTGGGAGCTTCCTGCTGGTCGAAAGGAAAAATGTGAAACATCGAAGGAATGTGCAATTCGGGAATTGTATGAGGAAACTGGTCAAGTAGTGAAGGATATGAATTTTAAAGGATTACTTAAAGTGAAAGATGTAAAGAGTGAAATAATAAAATACAATCCGGTATACGTTAAACGAGTAGTGAATTTACAGCCATTTCGAAAAAATAATGAAACAAATCAAATAAAGCTATGGGATCAACAGGAAGAGCTACCTGCCTATGATCCTGTAGATCTCCAACTATTGAACTTTTTAAAATAAAATTTTTCATAAGACTTTACAAATGAGAATTTATTTTCTATAGTATAGATACCTAATAATTCTAGGTAGGTGAAAAAATGTTTAACCGAGAACTCATAAAAGGTAGTACATCACTTCTTGTTTTACAGCTATTAAATGAGCGTGATATGTACGGCTATGAACTTGTAAAGGAAATGGATAAACGAAGTGAACACCATCTTCAAATGAAGGAAGGGACTTTATATCCTGCTTTACACAAGCTTGAAAAACAGGAGTACATTGAGTGCTATTGGAAAAATCAAGAAAAAGGACCTGCCCGTAAGTATTATCGTATTACAGCACAGGGGCAAGAAATTCTAGAAGAAAAAACGAGTGAATGGCACCGATATGTTCAAGTGATGAACAATTTAATCGGGAGAAGTGAATCATGACGGATGGTGGTCAACAATTTCTACAGGAATTAGCAAAAGAAATTGGCAACCATCCTGAAAAGCTTTCCATTCTTGAAGAGTATGAGGTACATATTTCTGACCTAATTCAAGAAGAGTCTATTCCAACAGATCAAGTGTACGAACAGTTACTAATAAGATTAGGTACACCTAAAGAAATTGCTAGTATGTGGAAGCAAGAATCACGTATAACACCTAGAAAAACACAGTGGCTATTTGTCATACTGAACTCCTTGTTATTTATAGGTGGAGGTATATTGACTCTAAGCTACAATGTTCTAGACTGGAATTGGATTGAATGGTTGTGGGCGAGTTTAACCGATATTTCGATTATCATCATGCTCATATACATCCTGTTTTGGGGTCTATTAGGGTATGAGATTGGAAGGGAATTTGGGCATCGTGGACGTGAATTGTTACGAAAGACATTCTTTATTTCTGTGATTCCAAATTTTGTGTTTATGTACTTAATTATTTTTAAATTAATTCCACATGAATGGTTTCAACCGTTATTAAATGTACCTTTCATGGTTGCTTGTATTGTTCTTACAGCATTCCTGTACCCAGTAAGCTGGATTGGATATAGGTGGGGAAGGAAGGCTTCTGTATAAATTAGGACTGTTCAATAATAGGTTCAGTCCCAGTTCGATTTTATTTTTTGCCTATATACATAGAATTTCGATGTATATAGAATTACCTAGTAAGGGGGATAATAGTGGAGCTTAGCATGAGGCGTCAAGATATCATTTTTTTACTTATATGTGTTGGATTAGGGGTATTAGCAGAACTTAGCTTTTTTCATGGGCGAATCGGTGTTTCATATTTAGCTTTTATAACAGGATTCTATGCTGTGCTTTTTGGACGGTATAAGCTATCTTTTAATAATCGGAGAATTGGCTTGCTATTAATGGTAGCTATATGGCTATTAGCAGGGTCTTATGCTTTTTATGATAATGTACTATTTCGCAGCTTAAATTTTCTTTTGATTCCAGTACTTGTATTTTTCCATATTGTCTTAATTACAAGTCCAAATAATATTAATTGGAGTAAGCCTGCTTTTGTAGTTTTGTTGATAAAGAAGCTCGAGCAAGCAATTCAATATAGCTCAAAATTTTGTAAGCTAAGTTTAAAAAAAGTATTTAAAAATATGGATGATCAAGCAGCACAAACCATCAAGCGAATTGTAATTGGTTTAGTAATTGGAGTCCCGTTATTGTTTATAATTACTGGATTACTAATGTCTGCTGATGCTGTATTTCAAGATATAGTTTTACGATTACCTGAATTTGTATTAGAACTGAATTTTTTAGAAGGTACGTTTAGATTTATACTCGCTATATTGTTCGCTTTGTTATTTTTTGGTGTTTTTCAAGTATTACATGTTCGTCCAAAAACAAAAGAGAATGTTGGATTAGTTAATGAAAAAACAACGGTTAAATGGGATAGTATTATTGCCATTACGATCTTGGCTTTACTGAATGCAGTGTATGTATTATTTACCGTTATCCAATTTAAATATTTCTTTAATGATGGATTACAATCAGGGTATACGTACGCAGAATATGCAAGAAGAGGTTTTTTTGAATTAATTTTTGTGACACTAATTAACTGGAGTATATTAATTAGTTTTTTAAAGCTAGTAAAAGAAGATAGACGTCCGTTAAAAGTTGCTTTAAAGATTATGTATTCACTACTAATTATTGTTAGTGGTGTGATGCTTACCTCTGCATACCAACGTTTAAGTCTTTATGAAGCTGCTTATGGATTTACTTTAGATCGTGTATTAGCACATGCATTTATGATTTTCTTAATGGTAATATTTGCTTATACATTTGTTCGTGTGCTACTTGAACGTTTATCAATTCTGCATTTTTATCTAATTATCGGTTTGGTATTTTATACTGGTTTAAATGCAATTAGTTTAGAAAAGATCGTAGTGGATAATAACATAGAACGTTATGAAGCTACGGGGAAAATTGATATTTATTATTTAAGTCATTTATCGTATACAGGACTAGATGGACTAGTGGACCTTTATGAAGCTGATCCAGATATTCCAGAGCTAAAAGAGTTACTTGTAGAGCAAAAAAGCGTTTTGAAAAATGAAGGTGAAGATTCTTGGCAATCCTTTAACTTTATGAAACAAAGGGTTACGAAAAGGATGGAAGAATTAGATTTACGTAATTAATCATTGCTTTACCATCAACTTAGAAATGGAGGAATTCTAATGAATTCAAATATACCGAAGCATGTAGCCATTATTATGGATGGGAATGGTAGATGGGGAAAAAGCAGAGGACTTACTCGTAGTGAAGGTCATTATGCTGGTGCGCAGGCAATGGAGAAAGTCATTGACGGAAGTATAGAATTGGGGATTGAAATATTAACATTATATGCGTTTTCTTCAGAGAATTGGTCACGACCAAAGGACGAGGTAAATTATTTGATGCGGTTACCAGTGAAATTTTTTAATCAAAAGCTTCCTGAATTTATTCGAAGAAATTGTCAAATTCGAATTTCAGGTAATATGGAATCATTACCCAAAAATACGAAACAAGCACTTGAAAGAGCGGTAGAAAAAACGAAGTATAATGATGGGTTAATTGTTAACTTTGCCTTTAATTATGGTGGTAGGGATGATATTTTACAGGCAGTGTGTGCCATACTTAAAGAAGCAAAGCAAAATAATCTAGATATCGAAAATATGGATGAAGAAATGTTTAACCGATATTTGTATACTCGAGACTTGCCAGATCCAGATTTAATCATTCGTACTGGAGGAGAAAAAAGAGTAAGTAATTTCTTGTTGTGGCAGTCATCTATGTCACGGTTATATTTCAGTGATGTGTTCTTTCCAGATTTTGACGATCATCACTTGAGGGAAGCGATAAAAGGATGTCGAGATAAGAGAATAGTTGGATGAAATTAAAAACAGCTTGAATCAAGCTGTTTTTGTATTTTAGTACTGCGAAAAGTATTGAAAAATAAGTGCAAATTTCTTTATTTGAAGAAATAAATTTGGTTTGGATTTTGTTTCTTGATGATTGATAAGATGGGCGAGTTTTCCTTGATAGATTAATTGAAAATTACCATTTTCCTTTAAGTCGTAAGGAGCCACTAGTGGTAAAGGTTTTTCTATGTCTAATATACCACCTTCCGCCAATACAGAAGCTACAAATTGTGAACAGAAGAGTGCATTGGTTCTATTTATAGGCTTACGAAACAGGAATCCAAATAAACCTAAAAAATTATAGCGGTACAAATCTTGCTGCTCATCTATTTCTTGAATATAGCGTTTCATTTTTTGATACTGAATTTCTGTAATGGAATGTGAATAAACGACACAATCTGCATGTTTAAATAAACTAGATCGAACATCCTCCCTCACAAATCCACCAATAAATGGATTTCTCTTCCTCTTTCTTCCAAAGCTGTACACATCAAATAAATCATGATCGAATGAAATGGAGGCATGATTATATGGTGCGTTTGTAAATAATTTTATTATCTTTGTGAAAAGTGTACCTGTATCTGTAAGAAGTAAATATATTTTTCTTTCATCGTTCATGAATATCACCTTCAATCATTTCAATGTATGCAAAAGTAAAACGACAACAATTATTTTCTATAGTACAGGGATTAATGATTAGGTGGAACATACTTAAGAAATAAATGTGAGTAGGTCTAGGGGCGTATTTGTGTGTAGTAAAAAAATAAAAACTACCATCGAATTGTCGATGATAGTAAGAGAAGTGGTTATTTCTTTTTAGTTGCTTCTGTCATTTGATGCCAAATGGATCCTTTTGCTTCTTCTCCGCCTTGTATTCGTGTTAAAGCCATTTTTGCTTGCATACGGACTTCAAATTCTGGATCATTAAGAGCATTTTTTAAAGCAGAAATTGCTGTTTCATCTCCTATTTCATATAAAAACATAGCTGCCCGCCATCGAACCAGTCTACTGGGATCTTCTAATGTTTGAATCATTTTGGGAATGGCTTCTGTAAATCCAAGGTCGGAAAGACAATCTCCTGCTGTACGACGTACGTTTACAGCCTTATCATTTAATGCTTTATAAAGATATGGAAGTACTGCTTGATCTTCAATCATTCCTAAATATGCAGTAGCAAGTCTGCGGATTGATGCCTTTTCATCATCTAATGCTTTATCTAAAACAGGTAGGTCTTCAAGTGTTGGATCCATACGATCTAGTGCTGCATACCGTTCCTTCCAGTTCGGGTTATCTAGCATTTCTAACGTTACCTTTTTCCATGGGCGGTTTTCTTCAAACTGCTTCGACTCGGAAGCTAGCCTTATTAGATTGGATAATCGTTCTTCATGATAACTTGCAGTAATCTCTTCAACAACCTCTGGACCGATTTCTTCTGGTGCACCATATCGTGGGCTTTGTTCTACCCATTTACGTTCTTCAAGCATATTATCTGAAACAGTCGAGGCTTCTATTACTGCATTCATGAACTGATCAGGAAGTCCAAATCGATGCTCTTTATCCCCTTCTTCAAGTTTGACTTGCATGGGGATATTCCGAAACATTTGAATAAATACCTTAACTTCTCCAAAGTGCTCGTCTACGGAATTAGCTGGATCGTCTAGCGATTCATCTTTTGACGCGCCAAATAGCTCTTGTACTTCCGGTAATATTTGTTCCCAGGCAACTCGTGGGTCTCTTTCCAGGGCGATAAAGTCGATAACTCGATATAACCCCTTTACCCCGTTGATATCAAACAGTTCTTTAACATAATTAGGGGCACCTGAAAGGTCATCATCACGTTTATAGTTTTCTGTATTACCATCAGCTAATCGTTCATCTACAATAATCTTCATAGAATATGGGCTTGGTGTTGGTTCAATCGCTAAAATCTTCAATACTACTCCCCCTCACAAAGCTATCATTAAAATTGATCGTATCATAAACGAGGAGTGCCTGTCACTTGTCGAAATTCGACAAGTGACAGGCACTCCTCGAACTTCGAATTTCGAATCTAGAATGAATGAAACATTTATGTAGAAGTGGTCGTCTTATGTATAGAGACCTGTTTGGAAGGAGTTTTTAAATGAGACTGTACATGAAAGTGATGATAGGAATTGTGTTGTTTTTTTCTGTTTGCTTTATGGGATTCATACCTGTTTTTGCAAGTGTTGATATGGAGGATGACTTTCTAGAAAAGCTAGAGGAATGGGAAGAACAAGGAATTGATCCGAACCATACCGAAGTAGTGTTAACTATCAATGATTACATTGAAAATAATATCGATTCAAATGTATTTGCAAGTCTTCACATTGATCGGGAGCAAAGAGATCTGGGCGTAATTGTGCTTTCGTTTACCGAAGAAATCTCAGCGGAGCATAAGAGTCATATCGAAGGATTGTTAGATGAACATGCAGAAATTGAGTTTCGAACAGTTGATTATACTGAGGAAGAATTAATAAAAAAGCAGCAGGAAATTGACTTACTTGAATTAGAAAATGAAGGTATTTCCGTTGTTCATACTGGTGTTGACGTCATTGCTAATAAAGTAGAGGTAGGAATCGACCCATATAATGATGAGGAAGCGGCAGTGATTTACGAAAAATACGGCGATGAGATGATCACGGTTGTAGAAGGTAAACAGGCTACTATACTAAATGGAGACAATCGTGCGGAAACTGAAGTTAACGATGTAGAAATTGTGGAGGAATCGGAAGAAGATAAAAACTGGTTTCTAAAAATAGTTACTTCAATTAGTAACTGGTTTAGTAATCTTTTTTAATATGTGATATTCTTGGGGTATCTAATAAGAACGGAGGTTTTCTTAGTGGCATTTGTAAGATTGCGATTCCAAACTTTGAACAACTAACTGAATATGTTCAAAGACTCTGCTTGTGCTGCAGAGTAAACGGGAATGGTCTGCCCTTTTTTAGGAAACTTTATAATATAAAAAGTATGGAGGGGGGGTCTAGTGAACCCTCTTTTTTCTAAATACTAATATCCACTGTTTACAAAAGCACAGGCAGACGTCTGTGCTTTTTGTTATTAGCATATAGCAAAGTTTTTAACTATCAAAATAAAATAATAAGGAAGTGTTCGCATGACTTTAACAAATGAACAAGTAATAGAAATTGCATTAAAGCATGGATTAAAACTACAGCAGAATTCTTTAGTGCGTAATGAATCTGGGCTAGATTTTCAAGTTGTTTTTGCGAGTGATGATGCAGGGGAAAAGTGGGTTTTACGTTTACCTAGACGTAATGATGTTGTTCCAACTGCGAAAAAAGAAAAAAAGATCTTAGAACTTGTTAAAGGAAAACTGCCAATACAGTCACCTGTTTGGGAAGTTTTCTCCGATGATTTAATAGCTTATAAACAGTTAAAAGGTGTCCCTGCAGGAACCATCGATCCGGAAGCAAAAGCATATGTATGGGAGATTGATGAAAAAAATGTACCTACACATTTTAATCAGACATTGGGTAAAGCCATGGTAGCTTTGCATAATGTGGATCATAAAGGTGTGCTAGAAATAGGAATTCCAACGAAGGGGCCAAAGGACATTAGGGTATCTATGAAAGAGAGAATGGATAATGTGAAATCGGAATTTGGGGTTGGGGAAGAACTTTGGAAACGGTGGCAAAATTGGCTTCAAAATGATGATTTTTGGCCAAAACAAACAGCGTTTATTCACGGTGATTTACATGCTGGTCATATATTAATTGATCGAGGCACTCAGGTTACGGGATTTATTGATTGGACAGAGGCTAGGGTTGATGATCCGGCACATGACTTTGTCTCTCATAATATGATATTTGGGGAGAAGGCCCTTAAAGAATTGATGAAAGCGTATGAAGAAGCAGGGGGCTATGTGTGGCCGAAAATGTTTGAGCATATTATGGAACTAACGGCTGCATATCCAGTAGGAATAGCAGAGTTTGCAATCAAATCGGATCTGGATGAATATAAGGAAATGGCCAAGCAAACACTTGGGGTAAAGTAGTCAAATTAGAGCATCTCTTTAAAAGGGGTGCTCTTTTCTTATTGCTACGAATACAACATTTAAATAATTTGTAGTATAAAGCACCAAACATAAACGAAACCTATCAAATGAAACGTACATACGATTGGGGTGAGAAAATGCCGTACAGAGAGCAAATACCGATTGATAAAGGATTAGATAATAGCTTGTCTTTAATGATGGAAGGCTACCGATATATTTCGAATAGACGAGAGAAGTTTGGAAGGGATATCTTTGAAACACGACTTCTAGGTGGTCAGAAAGCGATTTGTATAGCAGGAAAGGATGCAGCTGAAGTTTTTTATGATGAGGAAAAGTTTATCCGACAAGGAGCTGCCCCAAAAAGAGTGAGACAAACTATTTTTGGTGAGAAAGCAATTCAAACAATGGATGGTGCCTCCCACGAACACCGTAAAGCAGTATTTATGTCACTAATGAGTCGTGAGAGCTTAGAAGAAGTTGTGCATATTACGAGGGATGAATATGACCAATTTATCTCACGCTGGGAAGGAATGGATCGAGTTGTCCTTTTTGAGGAATCCAAGGAATTACTAACACGAGTTGCTTGTCGCTGGGCAGGGGTTCCTTTACAGGAAGAAGAGGTTAAAATTAGAACAAATCAACTTGCAGCATTATTCGATTCGGCTGCTGCAGTCGGACCAAGACATTGGCGTGGTAGACAGGCTCGTAATAGTTCAGAGAGTTGGATTAAGGGTATGATCGAGCAGATTCGTGCTGGGAATATGGAAACACAAGAAGGAACAGCACTCCATGAATTGGCTTGGTATCGTGATTCCAATGGGAAATTGTTAAATAGTCAGGTGACTGCTGTTGAAGTTATCAATATATTACGTCCTATTGTAGCTATTGCGGTATATATTGCATTTTGTGCATTGGCAATACATGATTTCCCAGAGCAAGCTGGCAAGTTAACTAGTAAAGATGATTCCTATGATGAAATGTTTGTCCAAGAGGTTCGAAGATATTATCCATTTTTTCCATTTGCGGCTGCCAGGGTAAAAAAAGACTTTTTATGGAAAGGGCATGATTTTAAAAAGGGGAATTTAGTGTTGTTAGATATTTATGGAACAAACCACCACCGGGACATTTGGGAACGCCCTTGGGAGTTTAATCCAAAGAGATTTGCAGATCGCAAGGATGATCCATTTGATTTTATACCTCAAGGTGGTGGGGATTATCATAAAGGACATCGTTGTCCCGGAGAATGGTTAACAATTGAGGTTATGAAAGTTAGTGTAGATACCTTTGTGCGGAAAATGTATTATGATATGCCTAAGCAGGATTTAAATTATAGTATGATGAGAATGCCTAGTTTACCGAAAAGTAGGGTTATCCTTACAAATATAAAACGGAAGCTCTGATGTTTTTTGCATCAGGGTTTTTTCTATTGGCAGATAAGAAAGCTTTCTTATAATTCATACGTTAACTGAATTAACGTTTCTAAATCTAAATGTATTAATAATAATGAATTTCCCTTCATTTTTATACTAGGACAAGTCATTGATGAATAACTTGATAAGTAGATACTGTAACTGGGGGAATTTAAATGGAAATTCATGTCGTGAAACGTGGTGAATCCCTATGGAGGATCGCGCAGATGTATAATGCGGATGTGAACCAAATATCGTTAGTAAATCAGTTGGAAAATCCTAATGTGCTTGTAGGAGGGCAGGCACTTGTTATTCCTGAGCTTGATCAAGAATATGTTGTACAATCGGGAGAGAGTCTTTGGCAGGTGGCAAATCGTATAGGAATTACGGTTGAAGATCTTGTTCAAGTAAATGGCATAACAGATCCTAATTTAATTTATGTTGGTGAGATGCTTAAACTACCCTTTTTTCCTCACAATGTACAGCCAGGTGAATATCTCTGGTCCATCGCACAACGCTACGGAGTTACCATTAATCAAATATTACAAGTAAATAATATTGAAAGTCCCTCATTAATTTATCCAGGTCAAACATTGAGAATCCCAACGGAAGCTAAACCTATTATTGAAGTTAATGCGTATACTACCCAAATGAATGAATCAGGTAGGCAGGAAGTTTTGGCTTTAGGTAGAAATTTCACCTATTTATCGCCTTTCATGTATAGCTATCGAGAAGATGGTTCGCTTACAGAGATGCAGGATGTACAAGTAATAGAGGCGTCGAGAGCTAATAATGTCTTACCACTTCTTGTGTTAACCAATTACTCCAATCAAACATTTGATTCAGATTTAGGTGCTGCTTTACTGCGAAATACAACAGCACAGGAAACATTAATAACGAACATTCTAAGTATAATGCGAGAAAAGGGGTATTCCGGATTAAATATTGACTTTGAATATTTATATCCGGAAGATCGTGAAAATTATAATGCTTTTTTACGAAGGGTTGTCGCAAGGTTACGTCCAGAAGGTTATTCTGTGTCAACCGCTTTAGCACCAAAGGAAAGAGCCGACCAGCAGGGCTTATTATACGAAGCTCATGATTATTCAGCCCACGGAGAAATCGTGGATTTTGTTGTTTTAATGACCTATGAATGGGGATGGGCTGGGGGGGAACCTTGGGCAATTGCACCGATTAATAAAATACGTGATGTCCTAGATTATGCTGTAACTGCCATTCCTACAAATAAGATTTTGATGGGAATTCCGTTATATGGTCGAGATTGGCGTATTCCGTGGGTCCAAGGGACAATAGCGCAGACAGTTAGCCCAGTACAAGCGGTGAATCGAGCGGCTGATTATGGAGTTGATATCCAGTATCATGAGACATACCAAGCTCCGTACTATAGGTATATGGATGAAAATCAACAAGAACATGAGGTGTGGTTTGAAGATGCTCGTAGTATGCAAGCGAAATATGACCTAATAAAGGAGTACGGATTAAGAGGGGGGAGCTATTGGGTTTTAGGAAATCGTTTCCCACAAAACTGGGCAGTGTTGCAAGACAACTTTACGATTCGGAAATTGTAACGGATTAACGATCAAAAAAACACCATTAACGAAGATAGTCGTTGAGGGTGTTTTTTATGATTATAGAGGATTTTGCAGAAATTTGTTGAATGGGTTAGTATAGGATTTTGATAGAAGCGGTTATTTAGGAGGAAATCAGTTGAAGGAAAAGGTTTTATGGGTAGGAATATTACTAGTTTTAATAAGTAACATTGGTAATTATATATTTTTTCAATCTAAACAATTAGAAGAGCCGATATTTTTAGATCATTATATTACAAAAGAAATTTACGACGAACAGCATGAGGTTCAACTTACTTTTTATTATCTAACTAACAAGAAAGATCCTGATACAGTTAGCTATGCAGAGGTTAATGAGGTTATGTTACATCCTGAAAATAATGCATGGATGTGGTTTGATAATCATCAACAACCTCGAGTACACTATGAACAAGAATATAGTCACTATTATTTAATGGCTGCTACATTTCGTGTTCCTGTAGATATGTTAAGTTTGGAAGCCGGTGATTCATGGTCATTTGAAAATATCAATGTTTATTTTTCGAATGGTCAACAAGTAGCTGATATCGGTAAGGTAAAAATCACGAAGTTGAATCGGGCTAATGAGGGATTTGATTTTCGTATGAGTGGTAGCAGTCATAGGGGTGTGAATGTTATTACGGCTAGAGAAAAATTAAATATAGTAGATATTCAGCTGCCTTTTGCCGAAGAAATCTCGAATGATATTGCTATGAAGGTAGATTCGGATAATGAACAAATAAAAGAGGAATTTGACTACCACCAAACTCGTTCGGATAGTGCTGGAGACGATCTTCAAATTGCCTGGAAGGATGTACCCGGAATAGAATTAACCCAAGATGTGTTTCCAATTACTTTGGAAAAAGACGGTTGGATAAAAATCTCTACAAAACTAAGTGATAACCGAATAAGCTTCTTTGATTTTTCTATGAGTGTTATCGGAGAAACAGAATCAGGTGAGGAAATTATTGGCCAAAGCCATATACTAGATCATCCATACCTAGAATCTGAAGATGTTCAGGAGCTTATCAATAAAAAGGGAGGAGGAACGAAATGAGTAATTCATTTAGAAAAATATTTTGGGGCTTTTTCTTAGTATTAGTTGAAATCAATATCTTAATCGATATTCTTCCTGATCCAGTTGGTTATTTCTTAATAATTTCAGGTTTATCAAGTTTGATAGAGGAATTTACGATTGGTAAAAAAGCACTGAATTGGGCGATTGTATTGTGTATTCTATCAATCCCGAGTGTTTTCGTGTCACAACATTCAATTAATCAAACAATTAATCCTTTATCGTTTTGGCATATATACATATCAGTATTAGCTTTATTAAAGATAATTCTAGTTTTCTACATGTTTCAGCTTATGGTTAGGATTGCAAGAGAGTGGAGAGCAGAAAATTTACTAGATTGGACGTTTAAATTTTCTAAAATATACTTGGTATTCATGTTTATCTTTTTAATGTTGCAATCATTTCATATGAATGTAAACACTGATTTTGTCATGGGGATATCTGTTGTATGCTTAATCGGAGCATTAATTGTGGAAATAATGTTTTTGGTGTTACTACGCCGTTTTAAGAAGCTAGATGAAGATTTTTCTGATTCTAATAACTCTACTTTAGCTTAACAAAGAAAGGAGAAATCTCGGGAACTTCTCCTTTCTAATTTACATTATAGCCTTAACTATTGCTTGTTCATGTGCTTCTACTGTCTGGTTTATGTCTTCCTCTGTATGAACAATAGATAGTGAGTATCTATTTAATGGTTTGACGTATATTCCGAGATTTAATAACTCCAAGTCAATCGTTTGGCGAAGACTGCTATTCGCCTTCCACATATCCCGATAGTTTCGGATCGGTTGATTGGTTAAAATAATATTAAAAATACTTCCCATGCCGATTGTTTTCATCGGTATGTCATATTGACGATATAACTTCTCTAAACTACTACGTAAACGACTCGTTTTATTAAATAATTTTTCCATAGTATGGTCTTCTTCTAATAGTCGAATGGTCTCTAGTCCCGCTGCTAAGACGATCGGATGGCCGTTATACGTACCACTATGAAAAACGACGTCATTTTTTCTTCGACTTTCGCCCCCAACAGAGAATATGTCACTTTCCTGTGTTGGTGCACTAATCATCATGATGTCTTTTTTACCTCCAACAGCTCCTACTGGGAAGCCACCTCCAAGTACTTTTCCAAGTGCTGTTAAGTCAGGTTTTATTTGATAAACACTCTGTGCTCCACCTAAATGTACTCTAAAACCGGTCTTTACCTCGTCAAAGATTAATAGAATATCTAGATCTTCTGT
Source organism: Ornithinibacillus caprae (assembly GCF_009728145.1). Taxonomy (GTDB): domain Bacteria; phylum Bacillota; class Bacilli; order Bacillales; family Amphibacillaceae; genus Ornithinibacillus; species Ornithinibacillus caprae. The sequence continues at coordinate 42,722 of NZ_WOCA01000011.1, forward strand.
AAGTTTTCGTAGACCATTGATGAATTCTGGCTCTGCAGGGATAAACCCACCTTGAATAGGTTCGATTATGATGGCTGCGAGTTGATGAGCATTTTCCCGTAAAATGTTTTCTGTTGCTTCTAAATCATTAAATGGCAGAATGATCGTTTGTTTTAATTCGTGGGTTGGAATCCCTTTTGATTCTGGTATTGCATGTGGTTGCCTTGGATTACCAGCTTCCTTTTCACTAGGATTGACACTTAGCAAAACCTGGTTGAACCCACCGTGATAATGACCTTCAAATTTACCGATTTTTTCTTTGCCGGTATACGCAATTGCCATTCTAATCGCTAGTAGGGTAGCTTCTAATCCCGAGTTTGTAAATCGTACCATATCAATTCCTGGATAGAGGTTAATTAGCTTTTCAGCCATTTTGACCTCTAATTCATGAGGTGTGCCAAAAATAGTTGTTCCGATCTGTTGCATATGCTCTGTAGTTGCTTTTACTATTCGATCATGTCCGTGTCCAGTAATCAAGGCACCGTAGCAAAGTAAATAATCAATATAACGTTGATCATCGACATCAATTAAATGACTTCCATTTGCTTGTTTCATTACAATAGGATGTGGTGGAAAGTATTTAATATTTGCCGAAATCCCACCAGGAATTACTTGCTTAGCACGCTGAAACATTGCTTCCGATTGAACCTTTACTCCACTTTCAAAAGAAGTGTCTATTCGCATTGATATTGACTCCTCGTAAAAAAGTAATCATCTTTACTAAGAGTATATGCAATGAAAGGAAAATATGCAATAAATATTTCTTTTATATTTATTTATGAAATTTTTATTTCATAAACTAGTTCTTTTTATGGTAAAAGACATCGTATTGATCCCATAGATCCTCTAGGTTTTCCAGCCGTTGGTTGATTTCATCAGGTCTCTGTTTGCCAATAAAAGCAATTAGTGAGTTAATCAAACTAAGGGGAGCAACAAAGGAATCTAAGAATGAGGGCATCTTACTAGTAGCCTGTAGCGAAACGTTGGCATATTGTGTAATTGGAGATAAGAGACTATCCGTAATTGCAATAATTTTTGCTTGTTTCTTATTAGCGTGAGAAACAATATCTATAGTACTTTTTGTATACCGTGTAAAACTAATACCTATTACAACATCATTTTCATTTAATTGGTATATACGTTCGAATGCTGATTCACTCGAAGAAACAAGCTCGCTATTTCCAAAAATGATATCTAAATAATATTGTAAAAACACACCTAGTGAAACAGCGCTGCGATTTGCAACAATATATATTTTTTTAGCATTCAATATGTAGTCAGCTGCTTTTTGAAATTCTTCAATATTTATATTTTCCATGGTGGCACGTATGTTTGTGATATCGTCCTCTAAGATTTCATAGATTCCTTGTTCTTGTTCACTATACACGGACCTTGACATTTGTAATCGTTCAACGGTATTTAATTGTTTTTCCACGGAATCATACATATATTGCTGTAGTTCGTTGTATCCGGCATACCCTATAAAATTTGCAAATCTTACAACCGTGGCTTCACTTACTCCAGTTATTTTAGCTAGCTTTCCTACTGTTAAAAAAGCAGCAGAATGGGGATTTTCAAGAATATAAGAAGCAATTTTCTTTTGTGATTTACTCATGCTCGGAACTTTTTCAGCAATTGTTTTCAATACGTTATTTTGTGACAATTTAGGTTCCCCCTTCTTTACTATATTTCTTTTTCATATAAAACGGACAGTTTACCTAGGCTTTTAGGTCATATCCTGAGGTACTTACAATCGGTGAAGGTAAATGAAACTAACTGATTGAAGATTTACTTTATCCCGCATGTAACGGGCAGTAAGACCCCCACATCAAGACGTTGAAGTGAAGAAGGATAAGTGGGGGATCAACGGCCCGTAAATGTCCGATTGGTTCAACTAACATTCAGTGGGGATGAAGAAAACTCCCACTGATATGAAGTTTTACTTTATAGTCCTCTCCAGAAGTTCGGTGAATTTCTTCTTTTCTTGATCTGTAAAGGGCTTAGGTCCCTTTGTTTTCTGACCACTTCTTCTTGCCTTTGCACTCGCATGTCTAGTCTGTAAAAGTTGGTCTATGTTTTCATTTGTATAAGCAAAGCCTTTATGATGTAAAACAATGCATCCCTTTCCTAAACCAAGGGAAGCCAGACCGTAATCTTGTGTTATAATAATATCGTTTTTTTGAGCTAGTTTCATAATCCGATAATCTGCTGCATCGGCTCCTGTATCTACATATACTGTCTCGACTCCATCGATCTCCTCATCATGTGAAAAGTGACTGAAGCTTTTTACTAGAATGACAGGTATCTGAGCTTTTTTGGCTATTTTAATTACTATATCTTTGACTGGACTTGCATCTGCATCAATATATATTTTCATAGCTTTCTCCTATTTGGCGCTTTTCTTTCATCTAATCGAATGCGGAGGTATTTGTCAACCATAAGAGGATGGAGAAGGAATGAAAGAGGAAGAATGAGAAAGCCTGTTAATCGACCAAGCATGGTTATTTTCCCGCATTTAACGGGGAGTATCCCCCACTTTAAAACTACGAGGTGAAACCAAGGAGATTAAGTGAAGGCACTGCCCATAAATATCCGATACGTTCAGTGGTCTATAGGTCATACTTCTAAACAATCAGAGGGGATAAAAAAACGTCTGATGGGATTCACTTCATCACATTTCCAGTTTTGTCTAGAAATTGTGGTTCGTTTCCTATCACATTTGGATCAATTTGGTGGAATAACCATAATTGAAAATCCGTACCAGTTAGTGGAATGAGATGTGCTTTTTCATCTTGGAGAATAACAGATGAGACGTCCGCTGTGGCCAATCCTATATAATACCTATCCTTTCCAGTCGAAAGACCTCCATTTGTATTATCTTTTGTTATTGTACCTGCTCCGAACATATCAACATATTTCCACCCATAGTTGCCTTTTTTAAATAGGGCTACTCCCAAATAGTCTTTCGTATTAACTATCTCTGAATAGAAAGGTATGTAGGCATAATCGTCATCTGTGTATATCGGATCAAGAGGCTCCTGTATTTCCAATATGGGTTCATTTAAATTATTCATTGCTTCTATAGGGGTTTGATAGGAAGATATCCGATTATTTATATCCAAGTAAATAATTATACCTGCTAGTAAAACAACAATAATCCCCAATCGATATAAGCCTTTATGCATAGTTTCCTCCTTCCTCTTTTGTTTTTAATTATATATTATAAAGTATTCAGAAAATACATTCAAGTCTAAATTGTTCTGGTGCCTGTCACTTGTCGAATTTCGACAAGTGACAGGCACTTTGAAAGAAAAAATATAATAAATGTCTTTTAAATACAGTCGTAATTGATTATGATTAATTTAATTGATCTCGTGTGTTTTTATATAGGGGAGTAAATACGTTTAGTTCAATCTTCACTAGAATGGAAACATAAACATGAGATGTACGTAGCTAAAATATAGAAGAATAGACCTTAATTGATTCCAGAAGATACGTTATACGGCTCTTTTGGATAGAAAACGAATGGTAGAAAGAGAGAGATTGCATGGAAAGTTCAATTGTGATTGATAAAATGCGAGATACTGACTGGGAACGGGTACGTGATATATACATCGAAGGAATTCAAACTGGAAATGCTACATTTGAAACGGTTGCTCCAAAATGGGAGGAATGGGACCAAGGTCATTTGAATGAGTGCCGGTTGGTCGTACGTGAAAATGGCGAAGTAATTGGCTGGGGAGCTTTATCTCCTATTTCTAGAAGAGCAGCTTATAATGGCGTTGCAGAGGTAAGTATTTATTTTAGTATGAACAGTGTTGGCAAAGGAATTGGTAGTCGATTACTGAAGAGAATTATAGATGATAGTGAAGAAAATGGTTTTTGGACATTACAAGCTAATATTTTTCCTGAGAATGCGGTGAGTATTCATTTGCATGAAAAACATGGTTTTGAGATTGTTGGTACCCGAAAGCGAATAGGAAAATTAAATGGTGTTTGGCGAGATGTGGTACTGATGGAAAGAAGAAGTAAAATTGTTGGAATGGACTAAGGGGTGTTGAAATGGAACAGGTGGTCACAAAAGCATTTGCTAATCAACTGGAACAATCCGAATTATCCTTACTAACATCCAGACTTGAAGCGATTGAAAATCTTCCTGATAATCCAATGGGAGTTGAAATTCAGGATTTTGGAAAAGCAAGGGCCTTTTCTGTGAAGGGTATCCCTGGCCCATCTTATAATACAGTAAAAGGAATAACTGGGGATGATGTAGGTTACATCGAACAGATTTTAGCGTTTTATAAAAAACGAGATATACCTGCTAGATTTGAAATTACCCCTGCGACAAGTACTCCTGAATTGTTTCAACAATTACAGAGGCAAGGGTTCTATCAACATAATTTCCATACAACGTTATATGGTTCAATTAATGAACTACATACCGGATTACATGCATCTGTATCCATTCGAAAGCTGAAAAAAGATGAATTTCCTATTTTTGCAGATATATATGTACGAGGCTTTTCTATGCCGGATTTTTTAAAGGAATTTGTTGCCCAAAACAATGAGGTACTATATGAAAATCCATCCTGGCATTTTTATGTAGCACAGGTGGAAGGTGAACCAGTAGGTATTGGTGTGCTGCACATGAAGGATCATATCGGAACACTTGCTGCTTCTGCAACAGTTCCAGAATTTAGAAATCGTGGAGTACATAATGCATTAGTAAATTATCGAATAGAACAAGTAAAACAAGTATCATGCGATGTTATAGTTGGACAGGCAGCCTTTGGGAGTACAAGCCAGCTTAATATGCAAAAAGCAGGAATGAAAATTGCTTATACAAAAGCCTTATGGGTGAAATAATATAGATAACGACAAATAGATTGGATTGAAATGATGAAATCAGCAGTAGATTTACAAGTCAAACAAAAATATATTACTAAGTATCAAAAAGGATATCCACTCGTGAATAAAGATACAATTCAAAACGCTGAGTTACTACAAGAAGAGGGAGCAATTTTTAATCTAGTAGATCCAAAAAGAAACTTCATTGCTAAGGGATATTATGGGATTCAAAATAAAGGGATTGGCTGGATACTTTCTCATAATAAAGGAGAGAAAATTGATTTTCCTTTCTTTAAGTCAAAAATGGAACATGCAATGAAAAAACGAGTATCCTTTTTTGAAGAGTCCCAAACAAATGCATTTCGCATTTTTAATGGAGAAGGCGATGGAATTGGTGGCATAACCATTGATTTCTTTGATGGCTATTATTTAATAAATTGGTACAGTGAAGGAATTTATTCTTTTAAGGAACAGATTATTCGTGCGTTAGAGGACCTTGGGGATTATAAAGGGATATATGAAAAGAAACGTTTTGATACAAAAGGAAAATATATTGATGATGATGATTTTGTAAAAGGGGAACGCGGACAATTTCCGATTATTGTGAAGGAAAACGGTATGAATTACGCAGTGTATTTAAATGATGGTGCAATGGTTGGGATATTTTTAGATCAACGAGATGTAAGAAAGGTAATTAGGGATAAATATGCCTTAGATAAAAATGTGCTGAATACATTCTCTTATACGGGAGCTTTTTCAGTAGCAGCTGCACTTGGCGGAGCGGCAAAGACGACTAGTGTAGATTTAGCTAAACGAAGTAAAAGTAAAACAATAGAACAGTTTAGTGCAAATGGCATAGATTTTGAACAGCAGGATATCGTTGTGATGGATGTGTTTGACTACTTTAGGTATGCTAATCGAAAAAATTTAACGTTTGACCTTGTTATTTTAGATCCTCCTAGTTTTGCGCGATCTAAAAAACGTACCTTTAGCACAGCGAAGGACTACCCAGGATTAATCAAGGATGCTATATCTGTTACGGAGGAAAATGGAGTAATTGTAGCCTCAACAAATAGTGCAACATTTGGTATGAAAAAGTTTAAAGGTTTTGTAGAGCAAGCGTTTAGAGAAATGAATGAAAAATATCGTATTGTAGATGAATATAGTCTTCCACACGATTTCCGAACAACTAATGAATATCCAGAGGGTAATTATCTAAAAGTATTATTTATCAAGAAGGGAAATTAACTTTTTGAAACTTCACACGATCTATAGTCGTATTGTAATCTAAGCGACTAAGGTGGGAGGGTGAAGGTCTTGAATTATGAAAGTGGTGGTGTAGCATTTGTTGGTTGTATCATTCTAGGGGTAGGTATTGGTATGGCGTTAGACCATGTGGCTGCTGGGTCCGTCATTGGTGTAGGAGTAGGTTTTTTAGCAATGGCATTTTTCGGAGTGCTTGGAAGGGGAAATTCGGATTAAAATATATTTCTAGTCGTATCTTTTTAGATGCGGCTTTTTTGATATTTTTGTGGTTAAGAGAATTTCAATAAATGTTTGGCGAATGCCAAGTTTTCTAAGTATGAGAGGAGTATTAAATATGTCTGGATTAGTGTTTGTAGGATGTATGTTCCTTGGAATTGGTATTGGTATGTTATTTGATAATGTAGCTGCTGGAACCATGATTGGAATGGGAATCGGCTTTCTTGGAACAGCGTTACGGGGTAGGAGAGCTAGATGAAAAGAATATAGTAACTAAGAAATCGTGTCTTCCATTAGGGAGGCTTTTTTTGGGCAGATAGGATAGTATAAACTTTCCTATCCTGCATAAGTGCAACTAAGGCATTCATCATAAAGGCTTGGCGAATGCCAAGTTTTCTAACATAATTTTCTTGATTATTACATACATTTATTATATACTACATTACAACACTAATGCACTATGTTGGTTAAAGGGAGGGTGTTAGCCCCAATGCTTAATACAGAAGGATCGAAGCCAATTTACATTCAGATATCAGAATGGATTGAAACAGAAATACTGAATGGCAATTTTAAGGAAGATGACAAAGTATATTCACAATATAAACTTGCAGAAATGTTTACGATCAATCCCGCAACAGCTGCGAAGGGTTTAAATTTACTTTATGAAGAAAATATTCTCTATAACAAGAGAGGGCTTGGTAAGTTTGTTTCTAGCAATGCAAAAGAAATTATTACGGATAAGCGAAAAAATCAAAAATTAAAAGGGCTGATTCAAGAAGTAGTCCTAGAATCTGAGCGTTTAAATGTATCTGACGATGAATTAATTGAGATGATTAAAACATTAATGGAGGAACGTAAGGGGGAGCTGAAATGAATGTTGTTGAATGTAAGGGGTTAGCGAAACATCAAGGTAGTGTGAAAGCTTTAGATGACTTGAGCTTTACAATTAAAGAAGATACGATTACGGGCTTAATTGGTAGAAATGGGGCAGGGAAAACGACACTTCTAAAAATATTGGCTGGATATTGGTATGAATCATCTGGTGAAGTACGCGTTTTTGACGAACATCCCTTTAATAGCTTAACCGTATCGGCTAATACGATTCTAATTGATGATCAGATGTCTTTTTCCAATTCACTTACTTTACAGGAATTACTTCAGGAAGCGAGTAATTTTTATATGAATTGGGATATGGAGTTAGCGCAACGTTTATTTTCATATTTCAATTTTGACTCTAAACAGATTCACGAAAATTTATCAAAAGGGAAAAAAAGCACATTCAATATCATTATTGGTTTAGCAGCTAAGTGTGCGTTAACGATTTTTGATGAACCAACAACTGGAATGGATGCTGCAGTTAGGAAGGATTTTTACCGTGCGTTATTAAAGGATTACCTTGCCCACCCAAGAACGATCATCATATCAAGTCATCATTTAGATGAAGTAGAAGACCTGTTGGAGGATGTTCTATTAATTAATGAAGGTAAGAGATATTTACATCTGTCCATTGATGATTTGAAGGAATATGCGATTGGTTTACGTGGAAAGTCAGCAATTGTAAGGCAATGGTTAAATGATAAGGAAGTGATCCATAGCCAAAGCATTGGTACGGATCGTTCGTATGTGGTTGTTAAAAATGATTTCGACCATGACCGAGCCACCCGTCTAGGAATAGAGGTTTCTCCAGTATCCCCAAGTGATCTAAGTGTCTATTTAACGAATCAAAAGCAGGGGGGAATTGATGATGTCTTTAGTAAACGTGAATTTAGGTAATGTAGTTAAGAAGCAATATTTGTTTAAATTAAGGTCTTATGTAGGAGTATTTACATCACTAGTAGTTTTACAGCTTATAGCACTCCTTTTTTCATTAGGCGGTACTGGTGGAGGAGGAGGGGGTAGCGGTAACTTTCATGTCATGATCAACTATTACTCCGGTGATGTCGTCATTATTTTTACGATATTATGGGTATTTATTAACGGAATACTAATTACGACAAAGGCATATCGCGAGGATGATTTTTCATTTGTTACCAACAGATTAACAAATAATCTGTCAAATATATTATTTTTATTAACTGCTAGTTTAGTTGGGGGAGTAACCGCTATTGCCTCGGGCATTTTACTAAAAGTAATTCGGTACTTTTTCTTTAATGCAGAACCTATTATTACAACATTCTCTATTAGTACAATTGAAATTATTTATGGTGTTTTGGCTACTATATTGTATGTATTTTTATTTGGTTCTCTTGGTTACCTTGTTGGCTCTCTCGTACAGTTATATAAAAAGCTCGCAATCATTTTACCAGTGGCATTCTTTGGAATTCTTTTTGCTCTCGCAAGTCGAGACATTATGCTTGTAGAAGGTGTTGGAGAATTCTATTTTAAGGAAACTTCATTTCTTCTATTTACGGTGAAGGTAATTACTACGTCCGGAATACTCTTAATAGTTTCATTAACGATCTCAAATCGACAGGAGGTTAGATTATGATAGCGATCTTGCCAATAGTAATAATCGTATTAATTTTGCTATTTTCAATCTTCCTCAACTATCGAGTGAAGATACTATCTGGACAAAAAGCGCAATGGTTACTCTTTGGATATTTCATTATCCTCGTTGTTTCATTTGGCATCTATTTGTTTATTCCCAAAGGGGCACCCCCTAGTTCGGAGGAACAGTATAAAGGTCCAGATCTATATTTAAATGCTATGGAAGGTAATGTTTCCAATATAGATAGTAAATATGTTGAGAGGACTTGGGAGTTTCCAATGGAAGAACCAGAGTTAAACGTAGAACTAGATTATATTATTAGCGATGGTCCTCCTGTATTTGTAGAAGAAGCAGATATTGATTCGTTAGAAGTGATACTCTATAAAACTCCTACCATTATTAATGGTGGAATTGATATTACAGATCGTATTCCAAATGCAAGTGTTCAGTTGACGGGGAGTAATAAACTACAACTTTATAATCCAAATCCGATAGAGATTGAATATAGTGGTTATGTACCGGAATTCACGTTGACTCAATTTAAACAGGGAGTAAGTAATAGCTTACGTATAACTGGGACATTCATATCCTTTGGAGACCAAATCCTCTATATACGTGTGCCACAACATATAGAGGTTAATACGGATTCACTAGAGGGTATACAATTCGTCGGGAAGGAAAATGAAGATTAAAAACGGATATATTTTTCAGTTTATCCCGCATGTAACGGGCAGTAAGAACCCCACTTCAAGACTATGAAGTGAAGAAGGATAAGTGGGGGATCAACTGCCCGAAAATGTCCGATTGGTTCAACTAACATTCAGTGGGGGATGAAAAAAACCCCCACTGAATGAAGTTTCACTTTATCTAACGTACACTTTTTTTAGAAAACTTGGCTTTTGCCAAGCCTTTATGGCAAAAGCCTTAGTTGCACTTATGCAGCATAAGAAAGCTTATACTTTCTTATCTGCCTAGAAAAAATACTTTTCCTTAGATCAAAATTAACCAAATGCCCTCTCCCTTAATAAGCTATAGTAGTAAGGAATATTGGAGGTACTACACATGAGTAATGAGGGTGTCGGCGTAGTATTTATTAGTTGCTTATTGTTGGGGGCGGGTTTAGGAACGTTATTTGGAAGCTTTGAGTTTGGCGGGTTAATCGGCCTAGGTATTGGATTAATCATTGTTTTGTTATATCGGACAAAAAGACCCGACAATCATTAATTATAATCAAACGTTTGACTTATTGAAGATTAATACATTTGGTCAAACGTTTGATATTTTTTCGTAATAATAAAACACATAATGGAAAAGGCTTGTTATCGTTACATGCGAAACAAGCTTATTTCATTATTATAGAGATAAATTAATGCTGCCTTTTTGCTGAATAAAAATCAAAGGAATCCATCGCTAATGTTACTCCTTGGGAAAATGCAGCACCTCCACCTAATGCCGAACAAATTGCTACAGTTTCCATAATCTCCTCTTCTGTTGCACCGTGTTCTACAGCACCCTTCGTATGATAAATAATACAGTATTCGTCTTGTGCGTGAATACTTATCCCAAGTGCCATCAATTGCTTTTGTTTTTGGTCTAATGCCCCTGCCTCAAAACAAGCATCGGTAAATTTAAAATAGCTCTTGGTTACTTCTGGCATATGTTTTTCTAAACGGCTACTTCCATGTTTGTAATCCAAGATAGATTGATCAAAGTAATTGGCCACTTCTTCATGATTCATTTCCATTTCGCACACTCCATCCGTAAGTATTGTACTACATAGATTATGCTCTAATAAAAAATGGAAAATATGTATGTCATAAAATGGAATTAATGGTTTTGCTTGTTTAGAGGCTCTTCGTAATAACCATGCTTTTCTCCGTAATAATTGTCGTAACGAGTTTTAAATTTTTCATATAAATAAGTGACTAGTACCTTTAAAAGGGCATAACCAGGAATACCTAAAATAACACCTATTATTCCAAAGAGGTTACCTGCCACAAGTAGTACAATGATGATCGTTAAAGGATGGATTTTCATCGTTCTCCCCATAACATTTGGGGAGACAAAATTTCCTTCTAAAAATTGAACGGCAATCCATACGATTGCTAGTTTTAGAAGCATAAATGGAGAATCTACTAATGCAATAATTATTGCTGGAATGATTGCGATCGTTGGACCCAAATACGGAACAACACTGGTTACCGCAGCAATAATGGCAAGGGTAATAGCATAGTCTAAGCCAATAATTAAATATCCTATGAAAAGTAGAATTCCAATACAAGAGGCTACAATAATTTGTCCTTGGATATAAGAGCCAACTTGCACGTCCATATTATGTAGAATTTTTTTTACATCACTTCTAAATCTTGGTGGTAATAAACGGATGAAGTAGCTTTTGAATCGACTTGCATCCTTAAGTAAGAAGAAGAGAATAATAGGAAATGTAATGATTGCAACAACTACATTAGTAACAGTTGTAGCAACATTCCGCACTCCTTCAAATGCATTACCGATATAAGCTCCGATCATACCAGGAAGGTCGCTGAAATTAGAAATTAACCAGTTATATCCTTCATCATAGTAAGCTCCAAAAATAGAGTTTTGAATCCATGCAGTAATCCAATCCCCCATTTCACTTAAATAAGCTGGGAAATTTTTAACTAGATCTTTTACTTGGGCCTCAATAGCTGGGGCAGACAGGAGTACGAGTCCGGTTAATAATCCACTGATTCCAAGGATGATGATTATTATCCCCCATATCCGTTTAATCTTTATTTTTTCCAGTAGGTTAACAATGGGGTTCAATAAGTAATGTGCGATAAAAGCTAAAATGATTGGTGGTGTAATGGTAGATAAAATAATCATTAACGGGTTGAAAACGAATGATATTTTACTATAAATAAGTATGGTTATTCCAATTAGGATTAATAAAAGTAGTCCAAATATAAGATCGCTTCCCCCAACAAACCTCATAAAACGACTCGATAGCTTCATAACTTCATCTCCTTTATTAGCAGATAAGGAAGATAAGCTTTCTTATCCTGCATAAGTGCAACGACGGTTTTGCTATAAAGGCAGGCAAAAACCAAGTTTTCTATCATTAATTATAGATTATATAGGATAATAATTCCAACTAGGTAGCAATCTACATGTATAAAATAATCCTAACTTTTAATTTAAACGTCAATCGAGAAATATAGGCAGATGTTTGTTATAATTGAAATTACTCACGTTTATACAAAGGAGGCATATCCTCATTGAGTGATGAAGCTAAGTTACAAAAGGAAGCAATGCATACATTAAAGCTTACAAGTAGAACATTTTATATTCCGATAAAACTTCTAAAACCAACCTTAAAGAAAACAGTAGGCTCAGCGTATTTATGTATGCGGGCAATTGATGAAATTGAGGATGATGAACAGCTTTCGAATAAGACGAAAAGTGATTTGCTACGAAAAACAAGTGATTTATTAAAAGAAAGTTCGTTTAATGATGAAGCATATCAAAAACTATTAGAGCCTTATGCATCTATTTTACCTGATGTTACCAAAAGATTAGGTGATTGGATCCGATTCTGTCCGAATGGAGTTGTAGATAAAGTGAAAGAATCTACTAGTGTTATGGCAGATGGAATGGCAGATTGGGCAGAAAAAAACTGGCAAGTTAAAACAAAAGAAGATTTAGATGATTACACGTATTATGTTGCTGGACTTGTTGGTGTGATGCTATCAGATATTTGGGAATGGTATGATGGTACGAAAACAGACCGAGAATTAGCTATTGGATATGGTAGAGGTCTACAGGCAGTGAATGTACTACGAAATCAAGATGAAGATGCTGAACGAGGTGTTCAGTTTTTCCCTGCTAATTGGAGTAGAGAGGAAATGTTTCTTTACGCAGAAGGTAATTTACAAAAAGCAGATGAATATTTAAAGGATATTCAAACGAAAACTATTCTTACGTTCTGTAAAATTCCGCTCGCCCTTGCACATCGAACATTAAAAGCATTAAAGAGTGGAAAAGAAAAGATCTCACGTAGGGAAGTAGAAGAAACAGTGGAAGAAATTATAAATGACTAATGATCAGCTAGGTGCTCCTAGCTGTTTTTTTGTCGGATCAGAAAAGTATAAACTTTCCTATCCTGCGTAAGTGCAACTGAGGTATTCGCCGTAAGCTTGGTTCAAGTTTTCTAACCGTTGTTTACTTTTAGCGTATGGGAAAAGCATTTTAACATTTTTTACGTTTCAGCAGAATAAAAATCAGGTACATGTATGTAGTGAGAAAATAAACATAAAATATAATGTATCAAGGAGTGGTCTTAACGTATAAATTTCTCTGTAACACATATAAATTTTGGAGCAAGTGTTTTTGTAGTTAGTATTGGTTAAGCTAACCTGCATATTTGACCGATTGATATTTTATTCCTATAATTAAAAACTGTGTTAATAATTTGAGCAAGCTGATGGGTTTTGTCAATGGTTATTTTAAATTTGTGTTTATAATCAACTCCATCCAACGGTCTTAAATGACAAATGGAAGATTATATTTTAGACACTTGCTCCTAACAAAATTAGGAGGAAAAGCGTGAATTCAAAAAAGAAAGTTACATTAGATTGGCCAGTTTTTATCGTAAGTGGAGGATTTTTAATTTTATTTATTATTCTATCATTCGTAAATAATGATATGGTAGGAGGGGCAATTTCATCCTTATTTGATTATTCAGCGAATCTATTTGGAGCTTACTGGCAATTGTTATTGCTAGGAAACTTCTTTGTAGGTATTGGGTTAGCGGTTTCAAAATACGGAAAAGTTCGATTAGGAAGTCAAACAAAACCTAAGTATAGTTATTTCCGCTGGGTAGCGATGATCTTAGTAACTTTACTCGCAAGCGGCGGTGTTTTCTGGGCTGCTTCAGAACCGATGTATCATTATATGGATACTCCGCCATTGTTTGGTGGGGGAGAATTTAACAATATATACGGAGCGTTCGCTCAATCATTCTTGCACTGGGGATTCTTGGCTTGGGCTATTTTAGGAACCCTAGCAGTTATTGTCATGATGTATGTGCACTATGGCAAAGGATTACCGCTACGACCAAGAGGATTATTATATCCTATTTTTGGAGAAAAAATATATAAAAATAGTGTTCTTGGTTCAGCAGCAGATATCTTTTCAATTATCGCAACAGTGGCAGGTACATTAGGGCCACTCGGTTTTCTTGGGTTACAGATATCATATGGCTTGAACCACTTATTTGGTGTTCCAAATACAGTAACGCTTAGTATTATCGTTGTACTAGCACTTGCCGGTATAGCAGCTATTTCTGCTGCAACAGGAGTGGATCGTGGAATTCTTACACTAAGTCGTTATAATGTAGGTTTCACTATTTTCTTAGCTATTGTAATCCTTATAATCGGCCCTACGTTATTTATTATTGATGCATTTGTTGGTGGCACTGGGGTTCACTTGCAAAACTTCTTTTCAATGAGTATGTTCCGAGGAGATAGTGGTTGGAATGCATGGTGGACGATCTTTTTCTGGGGATGGTTTATTGGATATGCACCAATGCTAATTGTATTTATTAGCCGAATTTCTCGAGGAAGAACGATTCGTGAATTGATTATAGCAGTATCGATTGTTGCACCATTAGTAAATAATTTTTGGTTCTCTATTGTAGGCGGAACAGGTGTCTTCTTTGAAAATGAAAATCCTGGTTCTATCTCGAATGCATTAAATGAAGGTGGAATGCCTGCAGCTGTAATGGCCATCACTGACCAATTACCTTGGGGCGTAGTATTTGGTTTAGCCTTCTTATTAGTTTCGATTATTTTCGTTGCAACAACAGTGGATACGATGTCTTACACAGTCGCAGCTACGTTAACTGGGAGAGATAACCCTAAAAGGTGGTTACGCGTATTCTGGGCAATTATATTCGGTCTAACAACGGTTGTAATTTTAACTATTGGAGAAGATAGTATTAGTTCCATTCAGAATTCCATTGTTATAACAGCAGTTCCAGTTTCGTTCTTGCTGTTGCCTCCACTTTGGAATGCGCCAAAAATAGCCCGAAAAATGGCGCTTCAACAAGGTTTAATATGGCAAAGGGAATTACAACGGAAAGTTGATAAAAAGAAAGAATAAATAGAAAGGACCTATTGAACGGCTAATCTGCTTTTCAATAGGTCCTTTTCATTAGTTAAGAGGATAAAAATACGGCTACATTTGATCCATTATATAGGAACAGCCACGTCCAGTTCCAGCGACCAACGACTAGCGAAGGTATTTCATGTGAATTCTACATTGCCTTTGTGCCGAGTATGCGCAGGCACATAACTTCCCTTATCTCTTGTACGATCAGGTCAACATCGACTCTCTCGGTAGCCATGTTTCCTTTATCTCCTACGGGAAATGCTCCATTAAAACCGCCACTTTGCGTGGCAACATGGAGCCACCTGGCATGGCCAGGCGCAGTTCGTACGTCGTTAATCGGGCGCTTGCGCTTTTGTCCTTTAATAAATATTTAATAAATTCTATAGAAATGTTTAAGAAATACCTGTCATACTAAGAGTGGGATCATTTAGTAGAAGTAGGTGACGATGTGACAATAAAAAAACGACTATTACTTTCCAATATAGCCATGATTGTCATCCCGGTTATAGCATTCTTTGTTATTGAAATTATGTTAGGTTATGTATTATTCATTCTGTTTGAAGGTGACCTAATGGAAGATCGGATGGGATTATTTCTTTCGATTAGGTTTATAGGTTTATTAACAGTCTTAATTATTACCAATGGGTTGTTAACTTATTTTGTTGCTAAAAGTATAATTCAACCAGTTAAACGACTGCAACAGGCGGCAAAAGAAATTAGTAATGGAAATCTTGAATTTACTATTGAAAGTTCAAGTAGGGATGAGTTGGGTCAACTATCGGAGACGTTTGAACTAATGCGTAAAAGGCTTAAAGAGTCTGAAGAATTGCAAACTAGGTACGCAGAAAATCGTAAGGAATTAATCGCTAGTATTTCGCATGATTTAAAGACACCAATGACATCCATTAAAGGATATATAGAGGGAATTCGTGATGGTATTGCGAATACGCCAGAGAAAATGGAGCGTTATATAGAAACCATCTATGCGAAGACAAATGATATGGATCAATTGATTGATGAACTTTTCCTATACTCCAAATTAGACTTAAATCAGGTTCACTACCATTTTGAACATATTGATTTGTGGTCGTACTTAAGTGATTTTATAGAAGAATTAGCATTTGATTTAGAAGAGAATGACTGCAATGTATCTCTTTTTGTTAATAATCAAGATACATTTATCGTTCAAGCTGACCGAGAACAATTGAAACGTGTTTTGTTAAACATTATCCAAAATAGCTTAAAATATATGGATAAAGATGAAAAAGAAATTCGAGTAATTTTAACAGCTAATGCAGATCAAGTAACAGTTACCATCAAAGATAATGGAATTGGGATTTCAGAAGAAGCAATTCCGTTTATATTTGAACGGTTTTATCGTACCGATACTTCCCGAAACACTGCTACAGGAGGAAGTGGGTTAGGGTTAGCGATCGTAAGGCGTATTATAGAACAGCATGAAGGTGAAATTTGGGCAGAGAGTAAACAAGGAATAGGTACAAGTATTTCCTTTACCCTGCCGAAAGTTGGTGATGTAAATGAAAAAAATCCTGATTATAGAAGATGAGCGAAGCATTGCTGAACTAGAGAGAGATTATTTAGAAGTGAATGGCTTTTCTAGCACCATAGCGACTACCGGTGAAGAAGGTTTGAAAAAAGCGATTTCCCAGACGTATGATTTAATCTTATTGGACTTAATGCTTCCAGGGATTGATGGCTTTGAGCTCTGTAAAGAAATTAGAAAAAGTAAGGATATACCAATTCTTATGGTCACAGCAAGAAAAGACGATATTGACAAAATACGTGGGTTTGACCGTGGTGCTGATGATTATATTGAGAAGCCATTTAATCCAAATGAATTAATTGCACGAGTAAAAGCGCACATTGCAAGATATGATCGTTTAGTAAATCGCGACCGTCCAGTACAGGATATTCAAATTAGAGGATTACGAATTGATCAAGATTCTAGAAGAGTTTTTATTAATGAAGAGGAGAAAATATTTACAGCAAAGGAATTCGACCTGCTAACTTTTTTAGCAACACATCCAAATAGAGTATTTAGTAAAGAGCATTTATTTGAACGAATATGGGGCTTTGACTCGATGGGGGATATTACCACTGTAACGGTTCATATTAGAAAAATTAGAGAAAAAATAGAGAATAACCCTTCTAACCCTGATTTTATTGAAACCATTTGGGGTGTAGGTTATCGTTTTAAATCATGAGTGTAAAGGTGTTAATACTTTTACACTTTTTTATTTACCCTAAATCTAGTCATATCATTATTTCTTAATAATTATTTAAGAATTTGATAAGAGTCTGTTTAGAAAAGCTTTGTATGATGTAAACAGTGCTTGAAAAGGAATGACTATATTAAGGGGGAATACGTTTGAAGAAAGCAATAAAAATTTCACAGTATTTGTATGTAGGACTAGCAATTATATTTTTCTTATGTCTGATGTTACAGGTTTTATTAGCAGGGCTAGCAATATTTGAAAGTGCAGGTTATTGGTTGAAGCATGTAACTCTTATTCATCTTTTTGGTTTTAATGCACCGGTGTTTATGTTGTTATTTGCTTATTTAGGTGATTTACCGCGATTCGTCTATTGGCATCTATTTAGCTTATTAGTTTTAGTGTTTTTGATGTACTTCACTGCAAATATGCAAGTTTCTTGGATCGGTTCCTTGCATCCGGTAATAGCAATGATACTGATTGCCGTTGCTTATCGAAATATAGCTGTAACAATGAACTGGTTAAAACAAACTGATATTCAGAAAGGTGAGAAATAAGCATGAGAGCATTTATTGGAGTTATTGTTGGTATTATTGGAGGATTTATTTTGGGTATAGCATTGTCTAGCTTCATAGGGATATTTGGAATGGTAGTCTTTAATCAAGCAATGGGAATCAAATACCTGCCATATTTGACAGCAATTATTTGTGCAGTGCTTGTCCCTATTATAGATCAAAAAAGTAAAAATAAATAAGGCGAAAGCACAAAAAGGGATTAATAAGTAACTCTTTTTTTGCAGATAAGAAAGTATAAACTTTCCTATCTTGCATAAGTGCAACTGAGGCTTTTGCCATAAAGGGTTGGCAAAAGCCCAGTTTTCTAATGCTAAGTGTAAGTTGTTAGAATTGGCTTCACCGACTTTGGTTATCTATTAATTAAAATGTTTAGTAAAGAGTGCTTTTAACCCAAGGTGAACTAATGCTAAAGAAAATACAAGAATGACCACTCCGCCTACAATTTCAAAGAAGTTAGCGATAGGCTCTGTTACTAAAGAGGAAGTTGGCACAAAAGCCATTGCGAAGCCAGCCAAAATACTTGCTAGATATAAATATACGAGTCTATCCATAATAATCCCTCCTTTTCACTATATTATATGTGCGAAGGAGGGATTGTGTTTATCCCGCATGTAAACGGGCAGTAAGACCCCCACTTCAAGACGTTGAAGTGAAGAAGGATAAGTGGGGGATCAACTGCCCGTAAATGTCCGATTGGTTCAACTAACATTCAGTGGGGGATGAAGAAAACCCCCACTGAATGAAGTTTCACTTTATTAAAAGTAGACTACAAAAAATAGGGATATTGCCTAGTAAAAATAGTTTGCTTGCCTAATAGCATTGGAAGGATTCAATTCTATCTAAATCAATTCCAAAGTATACCCATCTATTACGACGCCATCTAAATCCAGCTACGGAATTTCTACCTACAAAAATCGGGTAGAACCAGAAAGAAGTTCTTCCTTCTAACCAGATATAGGTAAATCTAAATAGGCATCCTCTGATTGCTCCTGGATCAACAGCAAAAGTTTGGAATTGTGGCTGTTGTGGTGTGAATCCTGGTGGTGGGCTAGTAGGTGCTCCTTGTTGCTGAGGCCCACCTGGTTGTCCAGGAAACTGACCTCCGCCTGGAAATTGTCCACCTGTTTGTCCTCCTCCAGGGAACTGTCCTGGGCCACCTGGGAATTGTCCCCCTGGTTGCCATGGAAATTGACTTTGATATGGATACCCAGGATATCCAGTAAATTGTCCTAATAGATAACCAGGTAGGTTAAATTGTCGTTCATCATTATACGGATAATACGGCACTTCATAATGATTCATTAAATTTCCTCCTCATAAAGTCTTCCATTTAATATATGGGGAAATAGTCTATATTGGGATTCGATTTTAAAAAATAGGCATTAGTGTATAGGGATTTTAAAAAATAATTTAAATATTTACTTGACCCTGACGTTACGTGATACTCTATAGTAAATGGTAAGGGAGGTTTAAAGATGAAAGTAAAAGAGGTAGCAGATTTGGTTGGGATTAGTGTGCGCACACTTCATCATTATGATGAAATAGGATTATTATCCCCTGATCAGACAACTGAGTCCGGATACCGAATTTATTCTCAAGCCAATTTGGAAACGTTACAACAGATTTTGTTTTTTAAAGAATTAGGCTTCCCTTTGAAAAAAATAAAGGAAATTATCACCAGTCCATCGTTTGATCGAAATGAAGCATTAGAACTACATCGGAAAATGCTTTTAGAAAAACGAAAGCGGCTAGATCAAATGATACGAACGATTGATAAAACGATGCGACACACGAAAGGAGAAATTGAAATGAGTAATGAAGAGAAGTTTGAAGGCTTTGACTTTAGTCATAACCCTTATGAGCAAGAAGCTCGTGAACGTTGGGGAGATACAGCAGTTGATGAATCTAATGCCAAGATTGGTAAGATGTCTAAAGAGCAACAAAAAGCCTTAGAAGAAGAATTTGATTTGCTTTATAAAGAATTGGCATCGATCCGACATGAACCAGCAGATTCTGATGTAGCACAGGAAGGGATTAAACGCTGGTATAATTACTTGAACAGAATAGGTAACTACTCATTGGATGCGTTCAAAGGACTTGGTCAAATGTATGTAGATGATGTACGTTTTACCAAAAACATTGATAAATATGGAGAAGGATTAGCTGTATTTATGAGAGATGCAATGGCAGTTTATGCGGATAAAAATAAAGACTAAAGAATGAAGAAGGCAGTCTGAGACTGTCTTCTTTTTTAAATCTTATTATAAGTGATTACTCACTTTACAAGTAAAACGCACACGTGTATATTGAAAGTGAGTAATCACTCATTTTGACGTGGTGACTTGGTATGAATAACAAAAATAGAAGGGATGAAGAGGATGTCTAATCTAACTCCATGTGTTTCTGTTCAAAATGTATCCAAATATTTTGGGAAGCAGCAAGTGTTAAAAGAGATTAATCTTGAAATCTTGCGGGGAGAAATTTTTGGTTTGTTAGGACCATCAGGTGCTGGTAAGACAACATTAGTAAAAGAGCTTTCGGGACTGGATCAACCAACTTCAGGTGAAAATTACCTATTTAATGAGAAAATGCCATCGCTTGAATTAATAAATCGAATTGGGTATATGGCTCAATCGGATGCATTATATTTAGAGCTGTCAGCAAAAGAGAACATAGAGTTCTTTGCAAGTTTATATGGATTAAAAAGAAATAAGCAAAAACAAAGGATACAAGAAGTGATGGAAATGGTTAATCTAGCTGAACACCTTGATAAATTGGTAGGAGATTATTCGGGTGGAATGAAAAGAAGACTATCTCTAGCAATTGCATTGCTTCATGATCCAGAAATTCTAATTCTTGATGAACCAACAGTTGGGATTGATCCGTTGTTACGTAAAAGCATATGGGATTCATTTTATGAATTGAATAAAAAAGGTACGACAATTATTATTACAACCCATGTAATGGATGAAGCAGAAAAATGTGATCGCCTTGGACTTATGCGTGATGGTTCACTTATTGCAGTTGGTACACCTAATGAATTAAAAGAAAAAACTAATTCTGACACAATTGAAAAAGCATTTCTAGTATATGGGGGTGTTTCTGATGAGAATTAAGGCATTAACTATTCGTATATTAAGGCAGATAATTCGTGATAAACGAACAGTTGCGATGTTAATATTTGCTCCTATGCTCGTGCTTACGATGCTTCACTTCGTTTTTAATGGAGACGATTATGTTCCAAAAGTAGGGCTTGTCGATGTTCCACAACCAGTTCTATCTGAATTAGACTTATCAAGTGCAGAAATCTCTGAATATGAATCAGAAGATACTGCAAAGGAAGCTTTATCCAAACAAGAGTTAGATGGATACATTCTATTTAAGAATCAGGAGCCGTTTATTTATCTTGAGGGAAGTGATCCAACGGTGAATGGGGAAACAATGCGTTGGTTACAATCTGTATTTAAACCACTACAAAATACAGGAGTAAATATAGATTTAGAGGTTACGTATCTACATGGATCTAGTGAGATGGGGCAGTTTGATTATTTTGGGCCAGTTTTACTTGGTTTTTTCGTTTTCTTTTTTGTTTTTATTATAGCTGGTGTATCCTTTATACGAGAACGAACAACTGGAACACTAGAAAGGCTACTATCTACTCCACTACGTAAGTGGGAAATTGTATTGGGATATGTTCTTGGTTTTGGAATATTTGCGATGATTCAATCAACATTGGTTGCTACATTTTCTATTTATGTTCTTGATATGATGATGGAGGGAGCGTTTTTCTATTTATTAATCATTATTCTAGCACTTGCTTTTACTGCACTTACTCTAGGTATTTTAATTTCAACTTTTGCAAACAACGAATTACAAATGATTCAATTTATCCCAGTTATTATTGTACCTCAAGTTTTCTTCTCTGGTTTATTTAACTTGGAGACTATTTCAGATTGGTTAAGCTGGGTTGGACCAATTACGCCATTATACTATGCTGCACAAGCCCTACGAGATGTAATGGTTAGAGGATATGGCTGGGGAGATATATACATAGAAATTATTGTTCTTTTTGGATTCTCGCTGTTGTTTATATTTTTAAATGTGATTGCACTTCGGAAGTACAGAAAAATATAATGATTCGTCTGTTGCATCTTTTGTCTGAAATGCATTATTATAAAATATATGTCTAATTAGGATTCGAGGAGAAGAAAGTTGTTTACTGATGATCAAAAACTAACCGAAAAACAAAAAGGAATTCTCGCTGCAGCAACAGAGTTATTTGCTGAAAAAGGTTATGCTGCTACTTCTACAAGTGAAATTGCTAAAAAAGCTGGCGTAGCTGAAGGAACGATTTTTAGACATTATAAAACGAAAAAGGAATTACTTCTTTCCGTAGTTTCCCCAGTTATGGTAAAAGTACTTGCTCCAATTATAAAAAGGGATCTAAATAAGGTGCTTGATCAAGAATTTGAAACGTACCAAGAATTTATTCGAGCGATGATTGAAAATAGAATTGAATTTGTACAAAGTAACCTACCACTAATTCGTATCCTTATTCAAGAACTTCCTTTTCATTCGGATTTAAAGGAGCAATTCATTGAACATATAGGAAAAGAGGTCTTAGGACGTTTTAGGCAAATAGTTAAGCATTACCAAGCAAAAGGGCAGATCATAGATATGCATCCAGATACAATTATACGTATGACAGGAGCTTCTATTTTATCGTATATTGTTCCTAGGTATGTGTTAATACCTGAAGCGAACTGGAATGATGAGGAAGAAATTGACAGGATTATACATATTTTATCAACTGGAATAGCTACGGGGTAGCAGGTGTTTTTTATTTGTAAAACATGGAAAAAGTGGCATGAGTGTACAATGCCACTTTTTTTACTTTTTCTTAAGATTTTGTTGTGGAATAAGGATCCTTCAGTATCCAAGGGACTAAAATACCTAGTGAGCAGGTTACAGTTGTTCTACAGCACCTTGAATATTTTGTGCATTTGTAATTGCAGATATGACAGCTACTCCATCAGCCCCTGCCTCAATTACGCTATGTGCATTTTCGGTATTAATGCCACCAATACCTACGAGTGGCATGTTAGGAAACTGAGCTCGTAATGATTGAATCCAATCTACACCTACAGGTTGTTTAGCATCCTGCTTCGTAGTAGTACCGAATATTGGCCCAGCACCAAGATAATCTACTAATTGTATTGGGCTTTGATCAACCTCACGGACGTTGGAGACAGAAAGACCAATCATTTTATTAGGAAATAGTTCACGAATCTTTTGGACGGATATATCGTCTTGACCTACATGAATTCCATCTGCATCTAAGGGTTCTACTAAGTCGATATCATCATTAACGATAAAAAGTATGTCATGCTCTTTACAGATCTTCCGTAGCTCTTTACCTAACTCGAGTTTCTCTTTTCCAATAAGTGCCCCTTTTTCTTTTTCTCTATATTGAAAGGAAGTGATTCCTGCTTTTGCAGCTAACTCTAAGGTTGCTACAGGATCTGTTTGACAGTTTTGCGATCCCATAACGAAGTATTTTCGTAATGATTTTCTAAGTGATTGATGCATGGATTATCTCCTTTCAAACTCTTCTATATTCATTGATAGTGCGTCAATGAAATGGGGAATAAAGGTTCCGGGCCCCTTTACCTCTGGCTTAGAGGCGGCATAATCGGCAGCTAAACCGTAAAATGAAACAGCTGCTAATGCTTGTTGGTCAATCGAATGCTTCGTTGTTAAGCATGCGGTTAAAATGGAACCTAATAAGCATCCAGCACCAGTAATCTTTGTTAGAAGCTCGTTACCCAATTGATTGTGAATAAGCTTTGAACTAGTGCAAATGATATCGGTTTTTCCTGTTAGTACTGCCGTAGTTTTATAGGTTTTAGCTATTTTAA
Organism: Ornithinibacillus caprae; assembly: GCF_009728145.1. GTDB lineage: Bacteria > Bacillota > Bacilli > Bacillales > Amphibacillaceae > Ornithinibacillus > Ornithinibacillus caprae. The sequence goes on from NZ_WOCA01000011.1 coordinate 66,456, forward strand.
TTGCCACTTCCTCTGCATCTCCATCTCCAATAGATTCCACACCTTTTGATTTCCATGGAATGTCTACTAAATGAGCAAGCTCACTAGCATTTCCCTTGATTGCCGTTGGCTGAACTTCGTTTAGTATCTTTTTCATCATAGAAGATCGAAAAGGAGTCGCCACAACACCTACAGGGTCAAGAACTACTGGTATGTTTCTATCATTCGCCGTTTTGCCTGCTAGAATCATAGCTGAAACTTCTGATAGGTTTAAGGTTCCAATGTTAATTAATACGCCATCTGCTACTGTTGCCATATCTTTCGCTTCTTCTTCTGCTTTAGCCATTATCGGTGCTCCGCCAAAAGCAAGGAGGCCATTCGCAGTAAAGTTCATAACTACTTGATTGGTTAAATGATGGATTAGTGGCTGTTTTTTCCCTACATCTTTTATGATGGAATAATTCATTGCTCCACCTCATTCATCCTTATAGCAAAGTGATTAGTTGGTCCATTTCCACTTCCAAGAGCAAAAGATCGTTCTATTGCCTTCGTCACAAAATACTTTGCTTTTTCTACGGCTTTAGGTAGTGGTGTTCCTTGACTTAAATAAGCGGTTATGGCAGCCGAATACGTACATCCGGTACCATGAGTGTTTTTGGTATCAATTCGTTTTGCTGTGAATGTATGCATTGTTTCGCCGTCATAGAGAAAATCTATTGCCTCTCCAGACAAGTGACCACCTTTAACTAGAGCAGCGCCTGCACCATAGTTATGGACGATCTCATTTGCTGCATCTTGCATATCAGTAATCGTATGGATAGGCTTGCCAGTAATGAATTCAGCCTCTGGAATATTAGGAGTAACGATGGATGTTAAAGGTAATAGATGTTCTCGTAAGTAACTCCGAGCTTCTACATCGATCAATGCATCCCCGCTCGTTGCTACCATGACAGGATCCATTACATATGGTGCGCTTATAGTTTCTATTTTTTGTTTTATTACCTGCATCATTTCAATATTTGCAATCATACCTGTTTTAAATGCATGAACAGGTATATCTGACAGTACAGAGTCTAATTGCTGACTAATCATTTCCTTTGGTAGGTGATGTACTGCTTGAACTCCAGTAGTATTTTGGGCAACAACGGAGGTGATAATAGACATACCATAGCATTTTAATTCCTGAAATGTTTTAAGGTCCGCATGAATTCCTGCTCCACCACTAGGATCAGTTCCAGCTATTGTTAGTGCGCATGAAACATTTGTCATGTGAAGTTCACCTTCTCTTGTGATGGCCATTCTTCGAGTGTATAGGCCATTTCCCAAAATTTCAGTTCCAATTGACAGCTTTTTCGAAATGCATCTTTGATACGTAATTTTTCCTCCGGTGATATATGTGTTGCATATTGATCTAAAAGATTACGCATGTCGTTTGTTGTTTTTTCAACCCTAGAATCCGCATAAAAGCTGATCCAAGGATAAAAAGGATGTTCTTCTGTTGGGCGATATGTTTGGATTAGCTCTTTACCAATTTCCAAATAAGTCCAAGGACAAGGAAGTAAGGCCCCTACTATTTCCCCTAATGATCCTAGCTGTGCATGATACATCATGTGTTTTATATAGTGATCAGCTGTTGGGGGAAGAGGGTGGCCCTGAAGTTCCTCGTATCCTACCCCTATATAATCACAAAAATTATGATGTGGGTGAATTTCATCGTTGAGGATGAAGTTGATTTTATCGTGAAAATAAGCAATATCCGTACGGTTCGTAGATTTTGCTAGAGCGATTCCATAGATTTTCATAAATGCATTTAAGTATTCGAAGTCAGCCTTAATATAATGTTCTATTGCCTTTTTATCTATATCTCCTCTTCCAATACCTTCTACAAATGGATGATTAAATATCATTTGAAAAATATCATCATTCTCTTTTCTTAATTGATCGGTAAAAGTCATCAAAATTCCTCCCTATAAAATTTAGATTCTAAGAAACTCACATTATGTGTTTTGAACTAGGCTATCTTGATTTACTCGTGACAAGATAAACCAGCCCATAAGTGCACCAGTCATACTACTTACGAGAAATGATGGTAGAAAAGCAAATGCCCCAACGGAGCTTCCCATGAGCAGCATAGCGAATGGGACTGCAAAAAGTGACCCAATAATTCCAGTTCCTACTGCTTCTCCAATTACAGCTAAGATATTTTTTCTAAACTTTTGATAGAGATAGCCTGCAAGGAATGCTCCAATCATTCCGCCTGGAAATGCGAGCAATGTACCTAAACCAAGTAAGTTACGCAGTAAACCAATCATAAATGCAATAATTACTGCAGGTCCTGGTCCTAGTGTAACTGCTGCCATTACATTAACGGCGTGTTGGACAGGATATGCTTTTGCAATTCCTGCTGGAAACCAAAGTAACTGTGCCCCTAATGTTCCAATAGCTATAAAGATAGCCATTGTTGTTAATAATCGGGTTCGATTCATTTTTTCCCTCCTGTCTTATAGGGAGACCAAAAAAAACCAGATCCACAAGAGGGACCTGGCTTTCATAAGCTGAAATAGAATAGACATATATCGTCAGACTACTTCCCTCCGCTGGTATTAACCAGATCAGGTCCATAAGAGTCGGAAAGCTTTCGTGCTTTCCTCTCAGCCCACGAATTTTTGGGCACCCCTAGTAGTAATGTATTAGTATTCAATTGTTCAAATTTACCATAACAAAAATAATTCAAATTGTCACTCAAAAAAAGCGAAAAGCGAAAAAAGACCTAGTAATTTGAAAAAATAATAAGTTTTATTTCGTTAAAAATGCTAAAATATAGTATCGGTTTAACGGAATTTATGAAGAAAGGTGATATGATTGGCAGTATTATCTATCCAAAATGTTGAAAAGCACACCAAAGATATGATTCTATTTCCACCATTTAATTTAACAATTGATAAAGGACAAGTTGTTGCAGTTCATTCTAATTTAAATGTAAGGTTGGCTTTAATGGACATGTTTCTAAGAAAAACAGTGATTCCTAATGGGGACATTCTTATTAACGGGAGTAGTATTTCAGAGAATAAACAAATTTATTTAAAACAAGTGTGTATTTCCTTTTATGAAGAAGGGTTGTATGAACGATTATCCATACTAGATCATTTTAAATTATATAAGCAATTATATGGATTTAATCAACCGTTTGATAACATTCTACATATTACTCAGTTAGACGAAATAAAACATAACAAGATAAAAAATCTAACTCATTCTCAAAAGAGGAGAGTTCAATTTGCTCGTGTTTTATTCCAAAATCCATCCTTTTATTTATTTGAGGAACCGGACCTAAACGTGGATATAGAAACAAGAAGTATTTTTATAAATATTACTAAAAAACTTCTAGAAGCAGGAAAAAGTATCCTAGTGTTAACTGGGAATATAGAGAGTGCACTCATTATTTCAGATCGTGTCTACCGTTTACATGAAGCTGGGTTACAACCATATGTAGTAGAAAAAGATGCTGAGGAACTGAATTCGGATCCAAGTGAAACAGAAAATGATCGAGAAGAAGTGTTCCAATTTAACAAGATACCCACAAAAATTAACGAGAAGATTGTACTTTTTGATCCTCCAGAAATCGATTATATTGAGAGTAATGAAGGACAATCCAATGTTTATATAAAAGGAGAAGCTTTTCCGAGTGTATTTACGTTAAATGATTTAGAGGAGCGTTTAAAGCCGTATGGTTTCTTCAGATGTCATCGATCGTATATTGTTAACTTACAAAAGGTCCGAGAAGTAATTACTTGGACAAGAAATAGTTATAGTCTCGTATTAGATGACCAACCAAAGTCATCTATTCCACTGTCTAAGACAAAAATGGCTCAATTAAAGGAAATGTTGGGACTTAAATAGGATCCATTCAACCTTAATTTTACTCTTTTCATGGTAAAAATACTGTTTTTGTCTGTTTCTTTATCTATTCTATAGGTAACACACCAAACTAACAGGAGGAGATAATCAGTGGAAAATGTAATAGAAGTAAATTCGTTAGCCAAAATATTTGGTAATCAAACTGCATTGGAAAATGTAAGTTTTAATGTAAAAAAAGGAGAAACTTTAGGATTTCTTGGACCAAGTGGATCAGGTAAAACGACTACAATAAAAATTCTAACCGGACAATTACGTCCTACATCGGGCGAGGCGCATGTATTTGGTCTATCAACCTCCTCTTTAAAGAACAAGGATTTCCGAAAGCGTATTGGTGTCCTTACAGATAATAGTGGATTATATAACCGGCTTTCAATTTACGACAATCTTAAATTATATTGCGATTTATACAATGTACCGACAGCTAAAATTGATGAAGTGCTTCGTCTGGTGAATTTAACTGACGATCAGAAGAAGGTTGTTTCTAAGTTATCAAAAGGTATGCTTCAGCGTGTATTATTAGCGCGTACCTTACTACACGACCCAGAGCTGTTATTTTTGGATGAGCCGACTTCTGCATTAGACCCAGCAAATTCAAAGCATATTCATGAAGGATTACGTCGTTTAAATGACCAAGGAACAACCATTTTCTTAACTACACATGATATGTCTGAAGCGGAAACATTGTGTGATCGTGTTGCCTTTTTGCATAAAGGAAAGGTACAACTACTAGACGAACCAAAAAAATTACGCAGGCAGTATTCAGATTCAACTATTACTGTTGAATTAAAAGATGGAAGAGAAATTGTGTTACCTGGTGGTTCTGAAGGAGCTGACACAATCTATAACTATCTATCTACTGATCAAGTAGTCTCCGTACATTCCAATGAACCTACTTTAGGGGATATTTTTGTGGATATAACAGGGAGGGAACTCGTATGACTGTATCAATGAAACGTATATATGCCATCTTTCAAAAGGATTTAAAAGATTTATCGAAAAATCTATTCGTTAGTTCAATTGTTATTTTACCAGTACTAATGGCGTTTATGTATAGTAGAATGGGGGACATTTTAGATTTACATTATCTTATCATTAATTTGACGTTAGCATCTGTAACTGCGTTTATTCAATGTGCAGTAATTGCAGAGGAAAAAGAAAAACATACATTGCGTGGATTAATGTTGTCTCCTGCAACACTACCTGAAATATTAACAGGCAAAAGCTTAGTTAGCTTAATATTAACGATTGTTACATTAGTAGTTTGTATGATGATTACTGGTTATGAACCGGCAAACCTTGTATTAATTTCTTTTGTAATCTTACTTTCATGTTTATTTTATCTTGCTTTAGGAACGCTTTTAGGTCTTCTAACAAAGACAGTTGTAGAAGCTTCGGTTGTTATATTGCCGTTTATGTTTTTATTTGGTTTTGGTTCTATGCTTAAACCACTAGTTGATGATTATGCTATATTAGGTTTTGTTGAATATTTGCCAAACACTCAGCTAGTAGAGCTAGCCTATAAGATTGAAAGTGGTTTAGGATTTGGTTCTCTTTGGAGTCATTTAGCAATCATTCTTACTTGGGTAATTGTAGCTACTATTTTAACCATCTTTGTATATCGTAAAAGAGAAATGGATGATTAAAAAGGTGAAGTCTTGTTAGCAGATAGAAAGTATAACTTTCTAACGCACAAGGCTTCACCTTTTAAAAACCTATTTTTGGAACAAGTTTCTTAATTCATTCGTATCTTTTGGTGTGGTAATGTACGTTGTTTTATCGTCATCAACCATATACATGAGAGTGCTAGATTCATCTTCCTCCCCTAGCCATAAATGGATTGCATGAACAGGAAAATCTTCTCCATAATTGACCATTATATCGAAGTCAGGATGACTAAGCTCTACATTACTATCTTGTTGTGAAGCTGTTGTTATGACATGTTTGAAGAAAAGAACCTGATCCTGCTGATTAAACTGATACAGGATATCCTCATTGATGTCACCATACCCATTGGATTCAGAAATGGAAATGAATGAGATTTCTTCATCTAACAAAACCATTGTTGCTCCCTGTCCTTGACATCCTGCTAAGACGATTAAAAGCAATCCTATTAATAGGAAATATTTTTGTTTCATTTTGCATCCCCACTTCGTAAAAGATAGCACATCAAATAGTAGTTTGATGGGCTACCATATATCTATTAGTTTAGTTCTTTATCCAAAAATGCATAGAAGTCTACCCATTCATCGATGATTTTTGAAGTAGGCTTTCCTAATCCATGTCCAGCTTTCGACTCTAGTCTGAGGATAATAGTAGATTCTTTGTCTGCTTTTTCTAGCAATGTCGCAGCAAACTTTTTAGCGTGTGCTGGTACAACACGGTCATCACTTTCTGCAGTTGCTATAAGCACAGGCGGATACTTTTGACCTTCTTTAATATTATGCAATGGAGAATAGGCATAAAGATAAGGGAACTGTTCGGGATTATCCGCACTTCCATATTCAGGTATCCAATAGCGTCCAATGGTGAATTTATGATAACGTAGCATGTCGATAACTGGAACCCTACAGATTACTGCGCCGAATAGATCTGGCCGTTGTACCATACAGGCTGCCACCAATAAGCCACCGTTAGATCCACCCATGATGGAAAGTTTTTCTTTCTTTGTATAGTTATTGTCGATGAGCCATTCACCAGCCGAAATAAAATCATCAAATACATTCTGTTTATTTTCTAGCATTCCAGATTTATGCCAGTCCTCGCCATATTCTGTTCCACCACGAAGGTTTGCTACGGCATAAACTCCGCCTTTTTCCAGCCAACGAAGAATAGCCGGGTTAAAAGAAGGAGTCATACTAATGTTGAATCCACCGTACCCGTAAAGAATAACTGGATTTTCACCATCAAGCTGTACTTCCTTATGGTGAGTAATATACATTGGTACCTTTGTTCCATCTTTTGACGTATAGAATACTTGTTTTGTTTCAAATGCAGAAGTCTCTATAGGTAGTTGTGATTCTGCAAACACCGATAGATTTTGGTCACCTAACTGATATTGATACACGATTGTTGGATGTAAAAATGATGTAATGCCAAAATAAATTTCATTATCTTCTTTACTCCGTGTCATGTTCGTAAGGGATCCTAGAACAGGTAGATTTATTTGATGTAAGTACTCCCCATTAATCGAATAAACATGTAATTGGTGATGGGCATCGTGTAAGAAGGCAATGACTAGCTTGTCATTAATATATTGAACGTGGTCGATTACATCGGTTTGTTCTGGTACAATGTCACGCCAATTTTCACGTGCTGGGTTATCTAAATCAATTGCAATGATTTTTCCGTTAGGTGCATCTAGGTCTGTTTTAAAATAGAATATATTATCTTTGTTCGTAACATAAATATACTCCGCATCTTGATCATCTAACAAATGGATCATCTCACCATTTGAATCTAGCTTCTTTAGGTAAAATCTATTTTCCGTAGCAGTACCAAGCATGACGTATAAGCAAAGGTATTTTTCGTCTTCACTTATTGTTGGCGAGAACATTAATTCTTTTTCCTCAGGTTGTTCATGAATAAGTATATCCTCTTCTTGGTTCGTCCCTAATTTGTGGAAGTAAACTTTGTTAAAGTTACTCTCATCCTCTTTAGCTACACTTCCAGGCTCAGGGAACTTACTATAATAAAACCCTGAGTTATCAGGCGACCAAGCAATATTAGTAAATTTCACATGCTGTATTTGATCGTCCAAATCCTCCCCACGATCAACCTTACGTATCCGAATCTCTTGCCAGTCGCTACCGTGAGTAGAGGTGGCATAAGCTACAAACTGACCATCGTTGCTAAAGGCAAAATTAGTCATAGCTACGGTACCGTCATCACTTAATTGGTTTGGGTCGATGAGAACTTGGTCATCCTCATTATAAAGAATCGCTTGGTTTTGTAGCCCGTCGTTCTTCTGAAAGTATAGCTTACTTTTTACCTTTTTCGGAACAAAATATTTGGGGAAGTTCCAAAGTTCCTCTAACCTATTTTTATCAACTTCTCTTGATGTTGTTTTAGAAAAATATGTATCGCATTCTTCCTTCATCAAATTACTCCATTCAATGGATTCTTTAGAAGCGGGATTTTCTAACCAGCGATATGGGTCAGCCACTTTGGTTCCGTGGAAATCTTCTATAATATTATCTTTTTTAAATGTAATCAAGATAATTCCTCCTTTTATTCTGTATATTAGATTTCGACATTTATTGATGGTTTTCCTTTATATCCGCTTAAAACAATGAAAAAAATGATAGTTGGTAGATAACTATAGGAAACAAATGGTATTTTAGGTTCTAGATTGACTTTTTTTGTTTTTCGATTTATACTTCGAATATAAACTTTTTAAACTTTTATATTTTTTTCAATTAAAACTAAAGCGTTTTCATTTTTTTTAGCGAAAAACTAAAACGTTTTAGTTTTTAAAAGCCTTTTTACGAAAACGTTTTCGAATTTTGCAGGGGGCATTCAGATGATAGAGTATTCTTTGGGGAAAGATGAATTCAAGGACTGGCTTGTATCAGAAGTTGAGTTTTCTCCAGATTCTTTAGGGAAATGTGAATCTATTATGTATCTTGGAAACGGATACATGGGACTTAGGTCTGTAACGGAAGAACCATATCTCAAAGAAACTAGGAATTTATTGGTTAGTGGAACGTTCAATAAAGCAGCAAAAAATGAAGTAACGGAATTACCGAATCTTGCTGATATTACCAGATTAGATATACGTGTAGACGGAGAGCGGTTTAGTTTAGAATTAGGTCAAACCAGTAGTTACCTTCGTCAATTGAACCTAAAGACTGCTGAACTGACAAGGGAAGTAGAATGGGTCTCTCCGAAAGGGAAAGAACTTCGATTTTATTTTAGAAGATTCGTTTCTTTAGACAATTTGCACCTCATTGGTATGAAAATGGAAGTTGAAGCATTAAACGATCCGGTTCAATTATCATTTGATTCTGGAGTAAATGCACAAATGAGTAATTCGGGAGCACAGCATTTTCTAGAGGGTGAAAGAAGGATTTATAATCGACGTTTTATTGAATTAATTCAAACCACAAATCAATCTAATGTTGATATCGCCATCAATACAACACATAAACTAATGCTAAATGACAAAGAACTAAGCCTAGATCCTGATATGGATATGGGGCGACGCAAAGTATGGCTTACATTCAATGTGTCATTAGAGCCGGGGGACGTTTTTACTTCTGAAAAAATAACAACAATTCATACCAGTCGAGATAAGGAATTCGATAAGCCGGGCTATGAGATAGGTAAACTAAGAGATTTTGCTCATAACGAATTAAAAGAAAGCGCTTTAAAAGGGTATGATAAACTCTTTGATTCACATGTGCGGGTATGGCAAGAAAAGGTCTGGGAAGCATATGATTTTGAAGTTGATAGTAAACATACATTTGATCAGTTAGCAATTAGATTTGCATTATATCATTTGACGATAATGACGCCAGCACATGATGACAGAATGGGAATTGGTGCTAAAGCATTAAGCGGACAGGGATATAAAGGCCATTCATTTTGGGATACAGAAATATTTATTTTACCATTCTTTACGTACTCTAATCCGCAAATTGCCAGGTCCCTATTAACTTATCGATATCGCGGTTTAGCAGGTGCTCGAAAAAAAGCTATAGAAAACGGATATAAAGGTGCAATGTATCCTTGGGAAGCTGCTTGGCCAACTGATGGAGAAGTTACTCCAGCGTGGGGGGATGTCGACATCGTCACTGGAGAACAGACAAAAATCTGGTCAGGACTGATTGAGCAACATATTACATCAGATATTGCGTTTGCGATTTATCAATATTACGTCGTTACGAATGACCAAGATTTTATGGATGATTACGGATATGAAATGATCTTTGATACAGCGAACTTTTGGGCTAGTCGCTTAGAATGGAACGATGATAATCAAGAATATCATATCAATGATGTTATAGGTCCAGATGAATATAAGGAGCATGTGAACAACAATGCTTATACGAATCACATGACCTATTTTAATTTGCGTTTAGCTATTCAATTTTATGAATTATTACAAACTGAAAATCCAGCGAGGTTTAAGCAATTAAATGAATTGTTGAGATTAGATCCAAACTATAGGGATTGGAAATTAAAAGCAGAAAACCTATATTTGCCGTCTCCTAGAAAAGAAGATTTAATTATTCCACAGGATGATACGTACTTGAGCTTAAAACAAATTGATTTATCAAGATACAAGAATCAAAAACAGGTTAGAGGTATTTATAAGGATTATAATCCAGAGCAGATTAACCAATTACAAGTAACAAAGCAAGCAGATGTTTTAGTTTTACTCTATCTCTTAGAGCAAACATTTTTAAATGAAGATCAACGTTTCTCATATGAAGTAAAGGAAAGTAATTTTAATTTCTATGAACCGAAAACATTGCATGATTCTTCATTAAGCTTAGCAACACATGCAATCCTAGCTAATGATATTGAAAAAGGTGAATTAGCGTATTCTTTATTTAAAGAAGCTAGTGAAATTGATCTTGGCCCATCGATGCAAACATCGGATGATGGAGTACATGCAGCATCTATTGGGGGGATTTGGTCTGCAGCTGTATTTGGTTTTGCTGGAGTGAGAATTAGCTGCAATGGAAGGCTCAAGTTGAATCCATGTATTCCTAAGCATTGGAACAAAATGAAATTCACAATTTATTGGCATGGTCAGCCGTTGTTCATAACGATTACGCAAGAAACATTATCTGTGGTAGCTGTAAACAAGGAGTTAGTTGAGTTAGAGGTATTTGGAAAAGTATATACTTGTGAGGATCACATGGAGATACCAATTAGCAGTGCTAATGAATGATATTAACTGGGTGATTCACTCACCCTTAATATAAAAACATATAACATTTCAAGGAGGAATACACATGAAATTCCGTAAAAGTATTTTGGTATTAATAGCAATTTCATTCGTTTTATTCTTAGCTGCATGTGGTGGCAATGATGGAGAAAATGAAGAAGGTACTCAAGGGAATAACGAATCATCAGGTCAAAAGATAACTATTTTCCAAAGTAAAGTAGAAATTTCAGAGCAGTTAGAAGCTTTAGCTAAGGAATATGAAGAAGAAACAGGTGTCGAGGTAGAAGTTTGGGGAACAACTGGTGATGATTACTTTCAGCAATTACAAATTCGCCTAAACAGTAATCAAGGTCCATCTATATTCAGTGTTCGTCATATTACAGAAGCTGAGAAACTTGCATCTTATTTATATGATATGAGTGATGAGCCATTTGTTGAGCATATTGCTCCTAATATGGCTTTAGAGCATGATGGAAAAGTTGTCGGTGTACCATATGGTGTTGAAGGTTTTGGTTTAGTATATAACAAAGATTTAGTAAGTCCAGAAGATATTGCAGACTACGATTCTTTTATAAATACGTTAGAGAAATTTAATGGAGAAGATGTTGCTGGACTTAGTCTTGCACAAGAAGCATACTTCTTAATTGGACACTTAAGTAACTACCCATTCTCACTACAAGAAGATAATTATGAATTTATTCAGCGAATGAATGCTGGAGAAGTAACGATGGCAGAAACAGAAGAATTCCAAGCATTTGGTCAAATGATGGAAGATTTAAGAGCAAATATTCCTAATCCACTTGATATAACATATGATGAGCAAATTGGTGATTTTGCAACAGGTAAAACTGCTATGATCCACCAAGGTAACTGGGCGTATGGTATGTTTGAGGATTATGAGTTAGATTTTGAAATCGGTATGGCTCCACTACCTTTATTAGATAACGATAAATTAGAAGTTGGTGTAGGTAGTAACTGGGGGATCAACGGAACTAAAGATGAAGAAGAAGTTCAAGCAGCAGCAGACTTTTTAGATTGGATGCACACTAGTGAAACAGGAATGAGATATTTAGTAGAGGAATTTGGATTTGTACCAGCATTTACGAATATTGAAACAAATGACTTGGATCCATTATCTCAAGCTGTTCTAGATGCTACAAATAGTGGGGAAACAATTCCTTGGTCACATAATTATTTCCCAGCTAACGTTATTGTAAATGACTTTGTACCTGCAACACAAAACTTCTTCTTATCAGAGGATGTAACAGGTGAAGAGCTTATTGACAGTCTAGATTCAGCATGGCAAAACGCTACTAAATAATCATAAGACTATTTAATTTTTGGATAGGGAGATAATATAGAGTATTACTCTACAATGATTATCTCCCTATCAATTTCTTATTTACCATACAATAGTTAGTATGAACTCCACTGATTCAAGATTTACTTGATCTACTTTAAGTATTATTTATCATCTTTGAAACATTGATCGTTATGGTATGTTTTGAAACATTATTCATGTAAGGAAAGAAGGGATTAACGTGGCAAATAAAATGACCAAGGGTTGGTTCGCTTTATTTACTGTCCCGCTATTAGTAATTTTTGTTACGGTAGTCATCATTCCATTCTTAATGGGTATCTATTATTCATTCTTTGATTGGGATGGAATTGGAGCAAATCCGATGGTTTTTGTTGGCCTTGAAAATTACACTCAATTATTTAGTGATCAACGCTTTTTGGATTCTGCATGGCTAACAGTAAAATTTACTATTTTAGCGCTTATATCTGTAAATATTTTAGGAATCACTTTCGCACTACTTGTGACTTCTGCGTTAAGAACTGTAAACGCAGCACGAGCAATGTTATTTATGCCTAATTTAATTGGTGGTCTTATTTTAGGTTATATTTGGCAGTTTATTTTTACAGACGCATTTAAAATTATAGGAGAATCTACAGGTTTTGGTGGGGTCTTCTTTAATTGGCTTTTAGATCCTGATTATGCTTTATATGCTCTTGTATTCGTTTTTACATGGCAAATGGCAGGGTATATGATGATTATTTATATCGCTGGTATCCAAGGTATTTCAAATGAAATAATCGAAGCGGCGAAAATTGATGGTGCAAGCTACTGGCAAAAGCTTAGAAAAATCACGCTTCCTTTATTAATGCCTTCTATTACCATCAGCATGTTCTTAACGCTTTCTTTTGCATTTAAAATTTATGATGTGAACTTATCCTTAACTGGTGGAGGTCCAATTAACTCTACGGAGTTATTCGCATTGCATATATATAATGAAATTTTTGGATATGGAAATTATGGGTTCGGTCAAGCGAAGGCTGTAATCTTCTTTATTGTTGTAGCTGTGGTAACATTAACACAAGTTTATATTACGAAGAAGAGGGAGGTAGAAATGTAATGAATATAAGCAAAATTATTAAAGAATTGTTACTCTTATTATTTTCATTAGTATTCCTATCTCCTGTATATATAATGGTTGTCAATTCATTTAAGAATAGACAGGAATTATATGAAAATGTAATGGCACTACCAGAACAGTTTAGTCTTCAATATTATATTGATGCAATGGATAAAATGAATTTCCTAACAGCACTAGGAAACTCATTGTTTATCACCATTACATCAGTGATCTTTATTGTAGCATTATCTTCAATGACAGCATGGATGCTTGCAAGAACGGATAACAAGCTAAGTAAATTTATTTTTATGACCTTTATTGCGACAATGCTTATTCCGTTTCAAACATTAATGATGCCGTTAATGCAATTCATGGATACCATTTCTAGTACGCTAAATATTCAAATGCTAAACACACGTGGCGGATTAATTTATATGCATATAGGGTTTAATGCAGGAATGGCTGTATTTCTATATCATGGTTTTGTTCGATCCACTGTACCTATATCACTTGAAGAAGCAGCAACAATTGATGGATGTTCCAAACTTGGCCTATTTTGGAAAATAGTATTTCCAATCTTAAAACCAATTACTGTAACAGTAATAATCTTAAATGTAATAGCCATATGGAATGACTTCCTATTACCATCTCTAACATTAACAGACACGGCATTACGTACGATCCCTCTATCCACATTCTACTTCTTTGGTGAATTTACCATCCAGTGGAATATGGCAATGGCTGGATTAACTCTAACTGTAATACCTGTCGTGATATTCTATGTGTTCGCACAAAAACACATCATAAAAGGAATCGGCGAAGGAGCAGTTAAATAGGTGCCTGTCACTTGTCGGAATTTGTCGATGAATCTCCGCGTTTTTAACAGGAGGAATGTAGTATGAATTACTCTGGTTTTATGGGAGGATTGTTTGCTCTTGCAGAATGGATCATGCGTTTTTCGGTGATCAATATGCTTTGGATCGTGACCAATCTTCCTATATTACTAATCGTCTTTATGATGATTTTAACTCCATCTAATTTAGCTATAGTTGTTCAAGCGGTACCGCTTGCGATTCTGTTACCTATATTATTTTTTCCGAGCCTAACCGCTGTTTTCGCAACAGTTAGAGATTGGATACTTGATAAAGAACAGCCATCTTTAGTAAAAGCATATTGGAAACATTTAACGAGAAACTACAAGAATAGCTTTTTTTCTGGTGCAATATTGACTTTAGCTATCATTATTTGGGTCATTGACTTCAACTATTTTAAAGAACTAGATTTCTTACTAGGGCTATTGATGTTTATAGTGGGTGTAGCACTATACGTTTACATCATGAATTACGTATCACTAAGTGTCCATTATGTAATGTCAAAAAAAGAGTTGTTTAAAAACGCGCTTCTAATTACGATAGGAAATCCATTATTATTTTTTTCCGTTTTACTAGGTAACTCATTGCTGTATTATCTGAGTTTTAGAATTTGGTTTCTGTTTTTGTTTTTCACAATATCTGTAAGCGCATTTTTAACATTCTTTGCATTTTTCCGTTTCACCCTTAGGGTAGAGGGAAAGGCAGCAAAGCTAAAAAGCCGCTAAATTGTGATAAAATCAGCTTAATTTATATCTGTAAGAGGGTGACTTATGTATGGCAACAATTAAAGATGTTGCGAAAAGAGCAGGTGTATCCAATAGTGTTGTATCCAGAGCATTTAATAACTATCCGGATATAAGTGAAAAAACGAGGCAAAAGATTTTTGATGTTGCCAAAGAATTAAATTATACTCCCAATATTGTGGCTAAAAATCTATCTTCTAAAAAGCAAAAAACAATCGGATTAATAGCGTCTGGGATATTCACAGAAAATACAAAAGATACCATATCATTTGAGGTATTGAAAGGTGTTTATACTGGTGCACAAGAAAAGGAATATGAATTATCCATATTTCTAATCGATTCTTTAAAACAAGAACAAAAGAGTTATACGCAGTTTTGTAGAGATCGGAAAATAGGTGGAATTATTCTACAAGGGATACGTACGGATGATCGTTACTTTAAGGAACTAATGAATACGGATATTCCCTGCGTCATGGTTGATGTCGTATCAGACATAGAGAATCGATTAATTGGTAGTGTAACTAGTGATAACTATGGAGCTAGTAAAAAGGTTGCCAAACACTTGCTTGAACATAATCACCGAAAAATTGCAGTAGTTGCCGGAACAAGGGAAACGTATGTTAACTCAGAACGATTCAAAGGGACGAAGAAAGCATTTGAAGAGTTTGGTCTAGAGCTTTCTGATGAGGATGTTATGTACGGTGAATTCGCTGAGGAAAAAGCATATTATTTAACCAAAACGTATTTAGAATATAAACAACCTACTGCCTTTATATGTTATAGCGATTTAATGGCCTATGGCGTAATGAGAGCAGTAAAAGAAAAAGGATTACGAATACCTGAGGATGTTTCTATTACAGGATTTGATGATTTATTAATAAGCAATTTTACCCAACCACGGCTTACAACTGTTAGACAGGACTTTTTTGAAATGGGTAAGCAATCTGCGCTATTACTTCAACAGATGATGGAAAGCAAAGAGGGAAAAAAGTTAGTTTATGTAGAAAATGAATTTATGGAACGAGATAGTGTTAGGTATTGTAACGAGAAGCAGAGAAAGGATGAATACAGCAATGGACAAACCGAATATTCTAATGATTATATCACATGATACGGGTAGATATTTAGGAGCTTATGATCATAATGTTGAAACACCTGAGTTAAATGAACTAGCGGAAAATGGTGTGCGATTTGATAATTATTTTTGCTCACAGCCACAATGTAGTCCTAGTAGAGGAAGTATTTTAACCGGGATGTATGGACATAACCACGGCATGCTAGGTTTAGCCCACATGGGACACTCTATGAATAAGGACGTCGATACCATTCCATCTGAAATGAATAAGGCTGGATATGATACGTATTTGTTTGGATTTTTCCATGAATCGATTGATGGGCAATTGGACGGAGAAAAACTTGGGTATCAGCATGTAGTAGAAGTGCCAGGAAATGCAGCAAAGAATGTAACAGATAAAGTGGAGGCATTTTTAGAAGAACGATCAAAATCATCTAATCACTCTCCGTTTTATGCCTCGGTTGGATTTGAAGAAACTCATCGACCATTTGATGACTTTGAGCCAGTCCCCCTAGAATCTGTAGAAGTTCCTCCTTATTTACCTGATACAAAAAAGGTTCGAGAGGATTTAGCATATTTCTATGGCTCGATAAAAGAACTTGATAGGAATGTGGGAAGAATAAAAAAATCGCTTGAAGAAAATGGGTTAGCGGACAATACTCTCTTAATCTATACAACCGATCATGGTATTGCGTTCCCTAGAGCAAAAGGTACCTTATTTGATGCGGGATTAGAGACAGCTTTAATCATGAGGCTACCAAAGGGAATGAATAATGGTGGAAGAGTTCATGATGAGCTGCTGTGTAATATTGATTTACTGCCAACACTAGTCGAAATTGCAGGTGGTAATATTCCTGAAGGTATTGATGGAGCAAGCTTCTTACCATTATTGAAGGAAGATTCCTTCGATGGTCGAGAGAGCTTCTTCTGTGAGTTATCTTGGCATGATCGTTATCACCCAATGCGAGGAATACGTACGACTAAGTATAAATATATACGAAATTTTGAAGATGGACCAAAGGTGTATCTTCCATTTGATATTCATGAAAGTTTATCAGGACAAGATGTTCGAGAAGGATATTATGTTTCGAATTCTGAAGAAGAGTTATACGACCTTGAAAAAGATCCTTTAGAAGAACATAATCTTGCGGATGATGAAAATTATAAGCAAGTTCTTCTTGATTTACGCTCAAAGGTTGAAAAGTGGATGAAGGATTCGAATGATCCATTACTAGAAGGGCCAATCCCTGGTGTAGAGGCTACGGAGTGGAAAGAAGAGATTGAATTAGGAAATGTTTATAAAGGTTCAAAAGAATAGACGTTTTAAGTGATAATACGATCGACGGGAAATCGGACTAATCTCAACAACTTATGGGACCAATGCTAGGGCTGGTGACTCTAATATTGAAACCAGTCCTGTTTCTTATATTGGGTTACCACAAAGGTAAAAATTTTTATTGATCTATTCAACGTAGAACAGAATGGAATAGGCGAACATTTACTAAGCTCTAATGGAGATGACAAAATGAAAGAAAATAAATCAAGTTGCTGTGGACCTAGTCGTATATTGAAAGAAGTAAATACAACACCTCCAAATGAACTTTTGAATAATTCATCTGTGTCCTCTGCAAAGATTTTTAATCAGGATGAAATGGTGCATATTCCTGGAGGAAGGTTCTTAATGGGGACTAATTTAGAGGAAGGTTTTCCAGCTGATGGTGAGGGACCAGTAAGAGAAGTGGTAGTAGACCCCTTTTATATAGATTCTCAAACAGTAACAAATGGTGATTTTAAAGAATTTGTTGATGATACAGGATATATAACCGAAGCTGAACAATTTGGTTGGTCATTTGTATTTTATCAATTTATAAGTTCTCACACGGCAAAGAAAGTTCGTCAACGCGTACAACAAACTCCATGGTGGTTGGTAGTTGAAGGAGCAACGTGGAATCATCCAGAGGGACCCGATTCTACAATAGCTAACCGTTTAGACCATCCCGTGATTCATGTTTCCTGGAATGATGCCCAAGCTTATTGCAAATGGGCTGGAAAAAGACTACCTACAGAGGCAGAGTGGGAATTTGCTGCCCGAGGGGGATTGGAACAGAGATTATATCCATGGGGAGACGAGCTTTATCCAGACGGAAATCATTATTGTAATATATGGCAAGGGGATTTTCCGCGTCAGAATACGAAAGATGATGGTTATGTAGGTACAGCACCAGCAAAATCATTTCCTCCTAATGGTTATGGTCTCTATAATATTTCAGGAAATGTGTGGGAATGGTGTTCCGATTGGTTTACTAGCGATGTTCAGAGCCTAAAAGACAATCAAAATCCAACAGGACCGAGAACCGGAGTGTCACGTGTCATGCGTGGAGGTTCTTACCTATGTCACCATTCTTATTGCAATAGATATCGAGTAGCAGCAAGGACATCAAACACTCCTGATAGTTCTACTGGAAATATTGGTTTTAGATGCGTAGTAACAAAAACATAACAACGAGCAATTACTGATGAGAAAGGGATTAGCATGAAACATTTACCGAAATTATTTATTTTTGATTTGGATGGAGTTATTACCGACACGGCAGAATTTCACTATTTAGCTTGGAAAAAGCTAGGTGAAAAACTAGGAGTTTCTATAGATAGAAATTTTAATGAACAATTAAAGGGTATTAGTAGAATGGAATCGTTAGAACGTATACTTGCTTTAGATCCATCTCTATCTTTATCCGAAGAAGAAAAAGAAATATTAGCAACGGATAAAAATGAATATTATAAGCAATTAATCGAGACCGTTAACGAGGAACAAACGTTACCTGGGGTTGAGGTGTTACTTCAAACCATCAAAGAAAACAATATTAAAATAGCACTAGGCTCAGCGAGTAAAAATGCGTCCATGGTACTGGAAAAGTTGGGATTAACAAATTATTTTGATTACATTGTAGATGCTGCAAAGGTGAAAAAAGGAAAACCAGATCCAGAAACATTTACAACTGCAGCAGATGCATTGTCTATAGCTTATCCAGACTGTGTAGGAATTGAGGATGCAGCAGCTGGTGTTCATGCTATTAATGATGCCAATATGTTTTCAGTTGGTGTTGGTTCAATGGATCATTTAGCAAAAGCGAATTTTGTTGTGCATGACACATCTAAATTGGATTTTGAAGAAATTGTACAGCACTTTTCGAACTGGAAAAAATAAGTGACAAAAGACAAGCAGGAGTGTTCTTAAAATGACATGGAAACTAACAAAGTCGGAATTAGATAATCAAAACCTGTTAGTGAATGAAAGTCTACTTTCACTGGGGAATGGTTATCTAGGTGTTAGAGGGAATTTTGAAGAAGGATATCCAAAAGAGTTTAAATCGATTCGTGGTACATATATTAATGCTTTCCACGACGAAACAGAAATAACATATGGCGAGAAGTTGTACGCCTTTCCAGAAAAGCAGCAAAAGCTAGTTAATATAATGGATGCACAAGGTATTACTATTTATATTGATGATGAGATTTTTTCCTTATTTGATGGTGAAGTTATCGATTTTGAACGAAATTTACATGTGGATCATGGTTTTGCTGAGCGTATGATCCACTGGAGATCTCCTAATGGAAAAGAGGTTAAGCTTCACTTTAGAAGAGTGGTTTCTTTTCATACAAAAGAGCTATTTGCAGTTGATATTAAAATAGAACCAATTCAACATATTAATCAAGTGAAAATAGTATCTACTGTTGAAGGAGATGTAACAAATTTTGTTGATAAGAGCGATCCAAGAGTAGCATCAGGACATGCGAAACGTCTCCAAGTTTCTGATGTCAGAAAACAGGATGCGTATAGTATTGTTAAGGATACAACATATGTTACCAATTTAGAAGTTGCATGCGTAACGTCAACAATAATCACATCTAAAACTTCATACGAGAGCAATATTACGGATACTGGCGTAAAAGAGGTTTATGTTTGTGAGGGTAATATGCCAATACACTTTACCAAATTTAATGTATATACAGATACACTCAGGCATGGTAATGAGGTCGTAGAGAAAGCATTGGCAATTCAAAGAGACCTTGCAGACAAAACATTTGAAGATCTTATACTATTACAAAAGGAATATTTAGATAATTTCTGGAGCATATCAGATATAGAAATTGACGGAGATGATGAATTACAAGAAGGAATTCGTTTTAATCTATATCATCTCTTACAATCTGCCGGAAAAGATTCTGTAAGTAATATTGCGGCAAAAGGGTTATCGGGAGAAGGGTATGAGGGACATTATTTCTGGGATACTGAGATTTATATGTTCCCAGTATTCTTAATGACAAATCCAGGAATTGCAAAAAAATTATTGCTACATCGTTATTCGGTTTTAGATAGCGCTCGAGAACGGGCGAAAGAAATGGGACATAAGCAGGGTGCTTTATTCCCTTGGCGTACAATAACTGGTGGGGAAAGCTCTGCGTTTTTCCCAGCAGGAACAGCTCAGTATCATATTAGTGCAGACATAGCATATAGCTACATCCAATACTATTTAGTAACGAAGGATGAAGTGTTTTTAGAAGAGTATATGGCAGAAGTTTTGTTTGAAACAGCTCGACTTTGGATTGATACAGGACACATGTTAGATGGAAAATTTAGAATTGATGATGTTACAGGACCAGATGAGTATACATGTATAGTAAATAATAATTACTATACCAACGCTATGGCGAAGCATAATTTATTATGGGCTGCTAAGGTCTATCATCAATTAGAAAAAAGTAATTCGTTATCTGAACTGGCAAATAAGCTACAGCTAACTGAACAAGAAGCTAAAGAATGGCAAGTTGCTGGAGAAAATATGTATCTTCCGTATGACGAAACTCTGAAAATCAATGCACAAGATGATAGCTTTTTGAGGAAAGGTCGCTGGGATATAGAAAATACACCAAAAGAGAAGTTCCCACTGTTACTTAACTATCATCCATTAACTTTATATCGTTATCAAGTATGTAAGCAAGCTGACACCGTACTTGCTCATTTTCTACTAGAGGATGAACAGGATGAGGAAACAATCCGAAACTCATATAACTATTATGAGAAAATAACTACACATGATTCTTCACTTTCTTATTGTGTATTTAGTATTATGGCCTCTAAGCTAGGATATGATGAGAAGGCATATGAGTATTTTAACGAGACAGCACGTTTAGACTTGGATAATACCCACGGGAATACAAAAGACGGTCTCCATATGGCTAATATGGGTGGAACTTGGTTAGCAATTGTATTCGGATTTGCTGGATTACGTATAAAAGAAAGCGGGATTTCCTTGCAGCCAACGTTACCGAAAAAGTGGAAATCACTTCAGTTTCATTTGCAATATCAAGGTAGATTAATACAGGTTCGGATGGAGACAGAGACAATAACATATACCATAACAGAAGGTGAAGATCTGTCGATTACTCATCATGGGAAGTCTGTAACGTTAGAACAAGGAAAAGCTGTCGAATTACCAATTCAAGCTTAATTTAAAGGGAAGTAGCTGTTACTTCCTTTCTATTTATATATTTGTGAATGTTATCACAGAATGCACGGGCGACTTAATTGTATAATGATACAGATACAAACGTCATGTAGAGGAGTTCGTTAGATGCAACGTGTAATGAATCAAGATATCGCGGGAGTTATGTGGAAAACTGTTTCCGAAGCATGCAACCTTGCTTGTGACTATTGCTATTATAGTCGTTGTAATGGTAGACCAGAAAAAATTGAAAAAATAGACGAAGAAATTTTGGAGAAATTTATGAAAGAGTACATGGCATTTAAACATGGAGTTGTTCCATTTTCGTGGCAGGGTGGTGAACTACTATTAGCAGGTTTAGACTTTTTCAAAAAAGTAGTTGCTCTTTAGGCAACTTATGCTCCTAGAAATACCATTATTAGTAATTCCATTCAAACAAATGGGATACAGTACGGAGATTTTTTATACGAAGTATTTGATGCTTGGTACAATGATGGAAATCCAATTATTTCGGTTCGCTTTTTTGATAACGTATTGTCAAGCTATTTAAATTATCAGGCTGAATTATGTATTCATCAAGAAGTATGTCCAAAGACTTTGATTTTAGGAACAATATGGTGATGCGTACCCATGTGACTTTTATATTCATGAGGATTATCGTTTAGGCATCATTCGGGTAGATTCATTAGAACAAATTATCCAATCTGAGAAATGGGAAAATTTTTTAGCAGTGAAACCTAACCTACCTGAACAGTGTAAATCTTGTGAGTTTCTAAAGATTTGTCATGGAGGATGTCCAAGAAACCGAGTTCAGAATTTTTAATGATACTACTGTTGAGTATTTTTGTGAAAGTTATAAGCAGTTTTTTATCTATGCTGATAACCGGATGTAAGAGCTTGCAGATAGAGTAAAACAGTATCATATGAGAAGGTATTAATTTAATGAAAAAAATCAGCTCCATTTTCAGATAGAAAATGGAGCTGAACGTGTTTAATGGAGCATAGCGGGATCGAACCGCTGACCTTTTGTCTGCCAGACAAACGCTCTCCCAGCTGAGCTAATGCCCCGTCGGTCACTTTTATTATATTCTTATCATTTATTTTTTGCAATTGCTTATTATAGTTATATTTACTCAGTTGAAAGTAATAGGATAATATAACTGTTTTGCTATAAAGGCTAGTTATATAGTATGAAATTTAAGAGATTTTACAAATAGTTAATGGTATCTGTCCAAATTATATGCCATATTAATAGTGTGTTAGATTCGAGGGAATGTAACATAATAATATGTCAAATGGAGGGTACTAATGAAACACTCAACTGTTCGTAAGGTTTTTAATCTAGTTCTAATTTTCGCTATTGTTTTCATGAATTATTCATCAGTTTTTGCTATGAAAGCATCTGCGGAAAGTAACGAAGAACTGGCAGAGGATTTATTCATTTCAGAGTATATTGAAGGAAGTTCGTTTAATAAAGCAATTGAAATATTTAATGGAACTGGGGAAACAGTTGATTTATCAGATTACCAAGTTGAACTGTACAGCAATGGGGCAGAGTCACCAAGTCAAACACTAACCTTAGATGGTGTGTTGGAGCATGGTGATGTATTTGTAATGGCACATAGTAGTGCAGATCCAGCAATTCTTGAAGTTGCTGATCTTACAAATGGTAGTATCATTAATTTTAACGGGGATGACGCATTTACCTTAGTAAAAAATGATAACTTAATAGATGTAATAGGTGTGATTGGTGAAAGGACTAATTTTGCAGCGGACGTAACACTCGTTAGAAATGCTTCAATTGCAGCACCTAGTACAACATATAATGAAACAGAATGGACAGATTATCCAAGTAATACCTTTGCATATCTTGGCAGCCATA
Source organism: Ornithinibacillus caprae (assembly GCF_009728145.1). GTDB lineage: Bacteria > Bacillota > Bacilli > Bacillales > Amphibacillaceae > Ornithinibacillus > Ornithinibacillus caprae. The sequence goes on from NZ_WOCA01000011.1 coordinate 89,744, forward strand.
CAATGGATGGTATAGATCCAGAAGAGCCAGGTGATCCTGGTGACCCGGAAGAACCCGGTGATGAATACGCTATCGGAGATGCTCGTAATTTAAGTGATGGTACAGTCGTAACAGTTGAGGGGATTGTAACAGCAGATAATGCTGCTATTAGCAATGGGTCTCAATTTACAACTTACATACAAGATGAAACGGGTGGAATTAATTTATTTGCTTATCAACAAGGACAATTACCGGACCTTGTTAAAGGAGATAGAGTTCAAGTAACAGGTGAACTAGACTCCTATAATGGGTTAAAAGAAATTATTCCACAATCGATAGAAATTTTAGAGCAAGATCAAGCATTACCAGAAGCACAAACGATAACTCTTGAAGACCTTCAAGATCCAGCAATTGCAGAATCATTTGAAGGGGAGCTCGTACAAGTAAATGGGTTTATTAATAATATTCCAAGTAGTCCTGCTGGTGGTGGATATAATGTATCATTAATTGATGCAGATTTTAACGGAACAACGCTACGAGTAATGGAAAATGCACTAGATCTATCATTAGTTGAATCTAATATGTGGTACGATATCACAGCTATTGTGAGCCAATATAATGATTATCAGTTAATTCCAACGGAGCAAGCAGATATCCAGGTAGCAGAGGAGCAACCAGAACCTCCTTCTGCAGAAGGACTCTATGAAACTACGGTTGAGAGAGTGACAGATGGGGATACCATCCGTGTTGCTGATCCAGTTTTTGGAGAAACAAGAGTGCGTTTTCTAAATATGGATACACCGGAAACGTATGCGGCGCATAATAAGGATCCACAAAGAGCAGAGATAAATGAAAATCAAAAATACTATGGTGACCTAGCAACAGATTATATTAGTGAGCTAATTCAACCAGGTGATGAAATTTATTTAAAGGTAGGCTCAGAACCTACGGATGATTATGGTCGAATTTTAGCGGAAGTAATTCGTAAGGAAGATGGTCTAAATATTAACTTAGAAATGGTAGCTCAAGGGTATGCATCTACATATTTCTTAGCACCTATTGATGAAGAAGCGTATCCTGTTTATCAAGAAGCAGTGAAGGAAGCAAAAGATGCCGGATTAGGGATTTGGAATCCAGAAGATCCATTATTGGAGTTACCATTTGTATTCCGTGCATTTGATGATCAAAAAGGATTGCAGCGATATGTTGGTAATTCTGACACAATGGAGTATGTAGATCCTGTTGATTGGTCAGATGTTCCAGTTGAAAAACGTGTCTTCTTCTCTAGTGCAGAAGAAGCGGAATCCTATGGATATACTCCAGTTGATGGAGGTGGCGAAGCAGATCCGAATATCCTTGAATTACAATTGATAAGTATGAATGATCTGCATGGGAAAATTGATCAGGAATATAGTCTTGACCCTGATGGGGATGGTACTTTTGATATGTATGGTCGTATGGATTATACGGCGGCAGCGATAAAAGAACGTGAACAAGAAAATCCAAATACATTAATCGTTCATGCAGGTGATATGATTGGTGGAAGTTCTCCAGTATCTGGTCTCTTACAGGATGAACCTACTGTTGAAATTATGGAGGAAATTGGCTTTGATGTAGGAACGGTAGGTAACCATGAGTTTGATGAAGGACTTGATGAATTACTACGCATGGTGAATGGTGGAGATCATCCTGAGGGTAAAGGTACGGAAGATTATGATGGAATGAATTTCCCGGTTTTATGTGCAAATTGTGTATATGAGGATACTGGGGAGTTATTCTTACCTCCATATCATGTAGAAGAGGTGGATGGTGTTGAAATTGGATTCGTTGGTGTCAACACAACGGAAACAGTAAATATGGTTATGCCTTCTTCTTTAGAAAATGTAGCATTTACTGATGAAGTAGATGCAGTGAATGATGCTGTAGAAGATTTAACTTCTCAAGGTATTGAAGCAATTATTGTATTAGCACATATGCCTGCATATCAATCTGGTGATAGCGCAACAGGTGATGCAGCTGAATTGGCTCATGGTGTTGATGATGCAGTGGATGTCATTTTCGCAGCACATAACCATCAAGTCAATAACGTAATTGTTGATAACAAATTAATAGTTCAAGCATCAGAATATGGTAAAGCATTCGCTGATGTAGATCTTGAAATTGATCGCACTACAGGAGATATTGTTCATAAAGAAGCGGAAATTGTTTTTGTAAAACAAAATGATTACACGCCAGATGAAACAGTAGCAACAACACTATCTTACTATGAAGAAGCAATTGCTCCTATTGTCAATGAGGTAGTAGGATATAATGGGCAAGAGCTAACAGGTAGTTATACTAATGACAGTGACCATGGGCTTGGAAACTTAATTGCTGATGGTATGAACGTTGCGATGGATAGCGATTTTGCGATGATGAATGGTGGAGGAATACGCGATGTTTTACTTGAAGGTCCAATTACTTGGGGCGAATTATACAATATTCAACCATTCGGAAATACATTAATGACAGTTGAAATTACAGGAGCTGATCTGTATCCTATTCTAAACGAACAGCTTTCAGGTTATGGATCAGATTATAGTATTGCAGGATTCCATTATACGTTTAATCCGGATTTACAAGAGGTCGTAGATATCACATTCCCAGATGGTACACCAATTGATGAGAACGCTGTATATACATTAACAGTGAATAACTATATGGGAACTTCAGATGGACCGATTAAGGATTTAGGTCAAAATCCTGTTATGGGACCTGAAGACATTGATGCAACCGTTGAATTTGTTCGTAGTTTGAATAGCTCGGAATCTAATCCAATCATGTACGGACCAGAAGGACGAATTGCAGTAACAGATGAGGTACCTGGAGAAGGGGAAGAGCAACCAGTTGTGGAAGTATCTCCTAAGCAAAACAATGGCACAGCAACTGTTCATACAAAAGACTTGGAGGATCTTGAACAAGGTGTTCAAGTTGTTATTAACATTTACAATGAGAAAAAACCTAGAAGTCTTTTGTTAAATAAACAGCAAGTTGATTTACTGAAAGAAAAAGAAGCTACATTAGTGGTAACAAATGGCATTGTGTCAAGAACGATTGAAATGGTTAATGTAACAGAGAAAGTATTGAAGGTTAGTTTAGAAGATTAACATTTTAGGGTATCCTCCTGTGAGGATGCCCTAATTTTTATGAAAGCTGATAAAATGGAGCCGAGGGCCGATAATTCAGAATGAAAGCCGATATTTCCAAACGAAGGCCGGTAATCGAAACAAATATCCAATTTCTCACCAAAAAAACCATATTCCGCATTTAACCAAAACGCAGAATATGGTTCAATATTTTATTTTTAAGGTGTCCATTCATCATGCATAATTGCAACTAGCTTCCAGTTACCTTCGTATTTCTCAAAAACAAGCGCAAGTCCGCTCCAATCAAGGGTGTCTATATCTTCTGTGTCATGAAAGAATTCTACGAGCTGCGACTCTGGGAATCTTTCTCCAACATAATTTAAATAGTCATCTCGTATGTTTAGCTCATTAACAAATATTCCATCTGGTTCCACGTAATTTGTCGGTTTCACATACGAATCATAAAATTCTTGAGCTGTCATTTCTATTGGTAAACCACTTGCTGCATGATATCCCCAATTAAGCATTTCTTGGTTATCTAAAAGAGTTGGAATTTCTGCTGCTGTAAATTGTATAGGTTCATGGTCATCAACTACTGGCGAGTGATCCACCTGTAAAAATGGTCCAAATACCAATCCTTTTTCAGGGTGAACGGCATCCGCTAATGCGTCCATATCCTCAGCAATAAGCATTTCTAGTACATCATTAGCATGTTCAACAATACCTGGTTGCTTATAGATTAGTTCTAGTGAGGTAATTGGACTGTCCTCGTAATAGGATGTAATCTCACCTTCTGAATTAGCTTCTACTTCTCCTTCCATTACAAACTGTATCTGATAGTAAGTTAGATCATAGAGTAAATTAGTTTGGCTACCTATTGTTTGATTCACTGTTGAAATGCTAGATGGCTCTCCGATTGCCTGAAAAAGCTCCCTTACGGTAACGTGATCATCAGGATTTAATTCAAATCGATAAGAAGTGAATAAATCCTCTTCGTTGTGCTTAAAGAATATGTGATCCCCATATACGTGAGCCATTCCGTCGCCTGCTGGATATGTTTCAAATGGTTGCCCAAATCTTTTAGGGAATGTCCTTGAATCAGCAGGGATTTGTATGGCACTCTGGCCAGGTAACCTACCAATAGCTGCATGTTCAAGTAGTTCTGTATTTAACATTTCTGAGAGCGATGGAATTTGTGAAGTCATCCAGGAATTAATAAATTCTTCATCATCCTCTGCACCATTCTCTGCACCGTACTCAAGAAGCATGTCAATCGTTTGTTGGTCCTCGAAAAATTGTGCTAATTGTAATACGGTCATTTCGCTATCTGGCAATACAGTATTCGGATTAGCTCCAGTATCAAGTAATCGTTCTACGATTTGGCTTTGATGTCTGTAGATTGCAAGTATGAGTGGTGTGTGTCCCAAATGATTCGTGGCAGAATGATCAGCCCCATGTTCTAATAGTATTTCTACGGTATCAATGCTAGTAGTTAGCATTAATGGTGTATTTGAATCATCCCCAGTAGCATCAACACTTGCATTTAGATTTAACAGCTCAATAACAGCAGTGCTCTGGTTATCCTTAGCTGCCGCTAGAAGTGCAATGTTAGGATCTGCTCCATTTTGAACAGCTTCTAGTATTATATCCCAATCTCGTTCTCCTGGTGCTTTGGTTAGTTCTTCTTCAAACACTTTTTCATCATCTGTTGATTCTACCTCATCAGTATCTTCAACTATATATTGATCCGTAAAAAAGATGGAAGTGAATTGTTCGAGATTATCGTCACTCATTTTATAATTCATACCGTTAATCGTTACGATACTTTTTCCAGTAAAGGTAAGCGTCTCGATTTTTTTCATTTCATAATCATATAGTTCAATAGTAGTTGTTTCATCGGAAGAGCTGTTTTCTTTTGTTTCTGTAAATTCCATAGAACCTATAGAGTCTTGAAATACTTGGATGACTTCCTCATTGCTAGAAGAATATATAACATCTTGATTGGTAGCTTCATATCCTGTGATTTTTCCGATTTCTTCATCAATTAGTTCATTAAAAGCCACTTGGGTATGTGACTGTTCTTCCGTGACATCAAGATTTGTAATGAGTAAAACGGAAAAGATAAACAATGCAAATACAGTCCCAAGGGTAACCGTTAACTTTTGAAATGATCGAAATCGAGTGGGCTTTGTGTTCCTAATCGCTTGTTTAATTTCCAGTTTTGTATGTTGGTTTAATTCAGGTTTTGGCATGGACTTTAGCTTTTCATCTAACTGCTCGAGATGATTGTGCCCCTTCATAAGAACACCTCCTTAATTCCTCATTTAAAGCAATTTTTGCTCGATAATGTGTCGTTTTAACTTTATTCTCACTCCACTTCAATATTTTGGCAGATTCTCGAACAGATAATTCTTTAATGCCGCGCAATATTAAAACGTCCTGATAATTTGCTTTTAAACGCTGAATACATTGGTAAATAATTTTAGTTTCTTCATTTAAATCCATAATTGTTTCAGGAGATATATCTGTTTTGGGTTCATTTGCTTTTTCAAGAGGAATCGTGTTTCCCCATTTACGGGACTTTCGCTTTCGTGATTCATCGATTGCAACGTTACGAGCAATACTTAAAAGCCATGTTTTCGGGCTAGAATTTTGTTTGAAGCTCTTATAACCCTTCAGTGCTTTAATAAACACTTCTTGTAACAAATCTTCTGCATCGGATGGACCAATTCTATAAATCAAAAAATGGTATATATCATTTCCATATTCTTCAAACCAATCCGATATAATATCGTTATGCGACACAATTGACCACCTCCCTGATTCACTAAATTAGACGGAGCAAATAAAAAAACATTACATTAATTTTAATCTTTTTAAAATATGTTTTGAATAATTTAGATTATTGCTACAATAAGTGCCGAGAAGGATAACTTATAGAATTTAATTATTTCTTTTGTCATATCTTTACTATATATTATATAAGTAGATTTTTTTAATAGGAGAAAGAATAAAGTATTCCTTTCCTGTATAAATGGGCAAGAAAGTTTTGCTAAAAAGAATTACAAAAGCCAAGTTTTCTAAACGAGGGGGTCTTTACATGCAAGATGATTACCGGTTTAAAATTGCAAATCGGGAAGCACTGATTGGTGTTGGATTGGTTATTTTTAATTTTATATGGTGGTTTGCTTTTGCATATGGTATGGGGAGCAAAGATCCTGAAGAATATTCATATATATTTGGACTACCAGATTGGTTCTTTTATAGTTGTGTATTAGGATTTATCGTGATGGCTGTTCTGGTGGCATTTATTGTGAAAAAGTTCTTTGTTGAGGTTCCCTTTGAAGAAGAAGTAGAAGGGACTGAAAAGGAATGAATTGGGAAGCGATTATTCCCTTAATTGGGTTTCTAATCATCATTTTTGGAATTGGGATGTATGCAGGAAAATTTGTTAGGTCTTCCAATAATTTCTTAGATGAATATTTTTTAGGTGGGCGAAGCTTAGGTGGCTTTGTGCTAGCGATGACAATGACTGCTACATACGGAAGTGCTAGTAGTTTTATTGGAGGTCCTGGTACAGCGTATACCCAAGGATTAGGATGGGTTTTGCTTGCCATGTCACAGGTTGCAACTGGATATTTTGTGTTAATGGTATTAGGAAAAAAATTTGCTATCGTAACGAGGAAATATAAAGCTGTAACATTGGTTGATTTTTTACGTAAACGTTACCAGTCGAAATGGGTTGTTCTTTTTTCTGCGATTAGCATTATTATTTTTTTATTTTCTGCAATGGCTGCTCAGTGGATTGGTGGGGCTAGATTAATAGAATCCCTTACAGGGTTATCCTATACAACCGCACTATTCATTTTTGCCTTATCTGTTTTGATTTATGTTACAATTGGCGGATTTCGTGCAGTAGCTCTGACAGATGCTATTCAGGGTACTGTTATGTTTGTCGGAACACTCGTTTTACTTATTGCTGTAATTATTGCTGGAGGAGGAATATCCTCGATCATGGCGGATCTTATGGCAGAAAACCCCAATTTGGTAACACCGTTTGGTAAAGATGGTAGTTTATCACCTGCATATGTATCTTCCTTTTGGATTCTTGTAGGTGTTGGGGTGGTGGCTTTACCACAAATTGCAACTCGTGCTATGTCATATAAAAATGCTCGTTCCATGCATCGTGCCTTGATTATTGGGACAATTGTTGTTGGATTTATTATGTTGAATATGCACTTAATTGGAGTCTTTGCTAGACCAATACTACCCGGAATCGATGTACCAGATACAGTGATGCCTTTAATTGCGCTTGAAGTAATGCCAGCTTGGTTGGCGGGTATTGTCCTAGCGGCACCAATGGCGGCAATCATGTCTACCGTAGATTCATTGTTATTATTGGTTAGTTCATCAATTGTAAAAGATGTATATCTAAACTATATACAACCAAAGGCTTCTCCTAATCGAGTTAAAGCCTTGAGTATTGGAATTACAGCTGTTTTAGGTGTTATTGTGTTTTTAATGTCATTAAATCCACCAGAATTAATTATTTGGTTAAACTTGTTTGCATTTGGCGGGCTAGAAGCTGCATTTATTTGGCCAGTAGTAATGGGATTATATTGGAAAAAAGGGAATAAATATGGAGCTTTAGCTTCCATGCTAGTAGGTGTAGGCTTATACATCCTTTCTGATTTTAATCTGTTCACACAACCATTTGGTATGCATGCAGTTGTATTACCTGTCGTGGTAGCCTTTTTTGCCTATGTATTAGTTAGCTTAGCAACGCAAAGTAAGGGAACAAATGAGATGAAAATATAACTAAACGAAGAAAGTGTTCCATTAAAAGTGGAACACTTTTTTTATACTGGATAGGAAAGTGTAAACTTTCCTATCCTGCATGAGTGCAAATCGGTATTATATGAAATTCGGATTGATTGCCAAGGTGTGCTGAATTAATCTTGAAAATGCTGAATAATCACTTGAAATACTGAATTATTCTCGAAAATGCTGAAATAATCGCTTGAAATGCTGAATTATTCTCGAAAATGCTGAATCAATCGCTTGAAATACTGAATTAATCTAGAAAATGCTGAAATAATCACTTGAAATGCTGAATTATTCTCGAAAATGCTGAATCTCAAGAGAAAGACTATTAAGCGCAGGTCTAGTCCTTACTTTCTGCCATGGGCGAATGCCAGGTTTTCAAAAAACGTGTTATTCATGCTATAGTGTCATTAAGAGGGGGGATGTATAAAATGAATGGTATCATCCTATTTGATGGTGAGTGTAATTTTTGTGATCGTAGTGTTCAATTTATCCTAAAAAAAGAGTCCGAACCGTACTATCACTTTTCTTCCTTACAAAGTGATGCTGGAAAAGAGCTAATAAAAGAGTTTGGAATTCCCAAGAATTTAGATAGTATGATATTAATTGAAGGCGATACGTATTTTACCAAATCGTCTGCTGCTCTACGTGTTTGTAAAAAACTTAGTGGCTATTGGAAGTTGTTATACGGGTTGTTAATTGTTCCTAAACCTATCAGGGATCTATTCTATAATATTTTAGCTAAAAATCGATATAAATGGTTTGGAAAGAAAGATAGCTGTATGCTTCCTTCTGCAGAAGTACGGAACAGGTTCTTATGAGTTTGTTATTGCGTGATTCACAGGTTGAACAAACGTTTATTTACTAAATGAAACCCTGCTTTATAACCATGTATGATGGCTAAAGGCTTGGTAGCAATGATATACGCTATATAAAACGGTGTCTCGTTTCCATGAGACACCGTTCAAACTAATTTATTAAGCTTTTTGTAAATTCAACGAAGTACTCCAAAGATCCTTCATTACTCAAGGATCCTTTATTTACCACTTGATTTAATGGCTTGCCCATTAAGATTTTTTTAACAGGAATTTCTAATTTTTTCCCATTCAATGTTCTTGGAAGATCAGGAGCTTCATAGATTCCAGTCGGAACATGCCTAGGAGAGCATTGTGTTTTAATTTGATGCCTAATAGCTTGTTTAATATCTTCTGTTAATTCATTGCCATCCTTCATGATCACAAATAACGGAACAAAGGAATCCCCATTTTTCCTTGGGATATCAACAATTAAACTATCGGACACTTCCTTTACTTGATCCACTGCACGATAAATTTCACTTGTACCGATTCGTATGCCCCCTCGGTTAATGGTTGCATCAGAACGACCATATATAACACATGTTCCTCGTTTTGTTATTTTTAAGTAATCCCCATGTCTCCATATTCCAGGGAACATATCAAAATAGCTATCATGTAATCTAGATCCGTCTCTATCATTCCAAAAATAAATAGGCATGGAAGGAAATGGTTCTGTAAGTACAAGCTCACCGACTTCTTCCATACGAGGCTGGCCATGATCATTAAAGCTTTCAATTTTCGCACCTAGTCCGCGACATTGTAGTTCACCAGCATAAACAGGTAAAGTCGGTACCCCTAAAATAAATGCGGTACATACATCAGTTCCACCACTGGCTGATGCAATCCATAAATCATCTTTTACATGGTCGTAGCACCATTTAAACCCTTCAGGTGGGAGAGGTGAACCAGTTGAACTAATATTTTTCAGATGGGTTAAATTAAATGCATTTTTAGGTGAAAAGTCATCTTTCATACAAGCAGTTATAAAGCTTGCACTTGTTCCAAATACAGTCATTTTAGTATTTTCCGCAAGCTTCCACAGCATTTTCTTATCGGGGTAGGCTGGATTGCCGTCATATAAGATAATGGTACTACCGGTTAATAATCCACCTACTAAGAAGTTCCACATCATCCATCCGGTTGTTGTAAACCAGAAAAAGCGATCATCTTCATCTAGGTCTACATGGAAGGTAAGTGCTTTTAAATGTTCTAGCAAGATTCCACCTTGGCTTTGGACGATTGGTTTTGGTTTTCCAGTCGTTCCCGATGAAAACAATACCCATAATGGATCATTGAAAGAAACATATTCATAGGTTAATTCTACATTTTCAGTAGACCGAATCGCATCGTTCCATAAGGTTACATTTTTCAGATTTGTAAAATCTTCTTGTTCATTTAAATAAGGAATTCCAATAGTAGCTTCTAATGTTGGAAGTTGGGACTGGATATTTTCTATAATGGTTGTCCGATCAAATTCTTTTCCACCATAGCTATAGCCATCCACAGTAATCATTACTTTGGGTTCAATCTGTTTAAAACGATCTATTACACTTTGCGTCCCAAAATCAGGAGAGGCACTTGACCAAATGGCTCCAAGGCTAGCGGTTGCTAAAAATGCAACCGTAGATTCATAGATGTTAGCTGTATAAGCAACTACTCGATCCCCTTTTTGTACACCTAAATTTCTTAAGGTTTGCTGTAATGCAGCCGTATCCTGGTACAGCTTTTCCCATGTAACTTCAGCTGTTTGACGCAGCTCGGAGGTGTGTATAATTGCGGTCTTATTTTGATTGCGATTACGAAAGATGTGCTCGGTGTAGTTAATTGTTGCCTCTTTAAACCATTTAGCACCAGGCATTTGCTTACCTGTTAAAATGGTTTGATAGGGTTGGTTTGATTGAATATTAAAGTACTCCCATATCGATTCCCAAAAGCTTTCCAACTCATTGACAGACCATTTCCATAGTGAATGATAATCCGAAAAGGTAAGTCCCTTATGGTTTTTTAACCAGTTCATATATTTATAGATATTGGATCTAGTTTTACGGTCTTCATTTGGTTCCCATAGTAGTGTACCTTCTTCGATTCGTTCCACGTAATCACTCCCTGAATTATAGCAATAATTAATTTTATTATATGGAAACGCTTTCTATGTGTAAAGGATCTATGATTCAATTATTTTATTATATCAAAAAAGCTAGGTGTCAGGAAAGAAGCACCTAGCTGATTAAAAAATAAAGATTAATTTTTAGCTAATTCATCGGCAAAAACTTTTACATATTCCGGTAGATCCGGTGGTCTACGACTAGAAATAATATGACCATCAACGGTTACAGCTTCATCTACCCATGTTGCACCAGCATTGGTCATATCGTCCTTAATGCCAGGAGTACTAGTTACTGTTCTTCCTTGTAAAATATTCGCAGAAATTAGAACCCATCCAGCATGACAGATTTGACCTATTGGCTTTTTCGCTTGATCCATTTCTTTAATAAATGCCAAGACTTCTGGAAAGCGTCGTAATTTATCTGGTGCCCACCCACCTGGGACTAGTATAGCATCGTAGTCATCAGAATTGATATCACTAAAAGCATACTTCGATTCAGCAGGTACACCATATTTACCAATATATTTCTGATTTGCCTCTTTACCTATGAGGTCAACTTGGGCACCTTCTTCTTGTAAACGCAATACTGGGTACCAAAGTTCAAGATCTTCAAAATCTTCATCAACTAAAGCAATAACTTTTTTATCTTTTAATCGCATATAAACCCTCCATTTTTTTAAGTGTATCAAAAGATAGAAATAAATTCGAATGTATCCATATTTTTCGATAAGAGTTATCTTTTAATTCCTACCTTCCAAATCTTTATTAAGTGTAGCCTCAATCTTCTTAAAATAAATATAGTAACCAGTCCAAAATATTGCATATATGAGAATGAATAGGAAAAAACTGAAGATGATGGCTTTCATATTCATAGGTACCCATCCAACGGAAAGGGCAACAATAAAATAAAATCCAATAGAAAGAGTAAAATGTATGATGGTTTTTTTCAAAGGGCTCCAAGTTTCGTTTTCATAAATAAATGAGCTTAATCCAAAATAGATACCCATCAGAAAACTTGCCAGCATATGCATCCAAATTTCTTTCACGGATGATTCTATATCAAAAATGATTAAGATGGTAAGGGCAATAAAGGTGAGGATACCGCCAACAGCAATTCCGCTTATACTTCGTTTGATTACGTCATTTAACATCTGATTGCCCTCCCATAGCCAGTCTTTCTTTAATTGCAGCAACATAATTTCGTGTAATATATTCTTTATTACCAGAATGAAAATAAACACAAAGGTTCCCATTAAACGATAATTCAAATCGCTGTATTTGATTGATGTTCCCAATTACTGATTTTGAAAACCGCATAAAATCATGAGGGATTAATATTTTTTCGATTTCATATAGCTTCATTCTTATTTCAAAGCTACGGTTTTTTTGAGCAGCAAATATTTTTCTTTTTTCAGCGTATATATAATCGATCGTTTTTGGATCAAGAATAATTGTTTGTTCTTCCTCAACACCAAATAAGCGTTGGGGCTTTCTTCTTTTTATAACATTAACAATTTCCTCGAGTTCCTCTGACCATTCATTTGTTTGAATCGTTACCTGTGTTTCTGTGTACATTTCGTCAATGTCTATGTTTACTTTCATCTAGGGACCCCCATATAAACATGTCTTTACTCTTAGGTTACAGAACGCTTTAAAAATACAGGATACCGGAAGATTGCAAGCACAAATCCGGCGACACCAATGCAAAACAGTATAAGCAGCGTTTGAAAAAGATCGGAATAGTTTATGTTACCAGCCATTGCATCTTGGAATGCTTGATGAGCCCAGAATTGTGGTAAGAAGTAACTAATTGTCTGCATAAAGTCAGGCATCATATCATGTGGAATCCATAGGCCACTTAACATGGCCCCACCTAAAGCAATAATCTGAGTTATAGCTAATCCCATATTTTCTGTTTTTACCATGACAGCAGTAGCTAAGCCAATAGCTGTAACAGTAAAGGTTAAAAAGATAGAAAGGATGAGAAGTACCATAGGTTGCTCTAATGGAACATTATAAACTATCTTCCCAAATAAAAGTAACACAAAAATCTGAATAAAAACAATAAACATATATGGGAGCCATTTTCCTAACATATAGAAATAAGGACGTAAAGGAGTACTAGCAAATCTAGCAGTCATCCCTTTATCTCTGTCTTTATTAAAAGTAGAAACCATCGAGATGATGATAAAAAATACAAACATGACAACATATCCGGGTATGATGGATACAATTACCTGCTTGCGAGTTGTTTCATCTGTATTTCCTGTGAAGATTGCAATAAATAATACGGTAAATAGGATTGGTAAAATGACCATCCAGAATAATAGACCTTTATCCTGTAAATTTTTCTTTAATTCCGTAATCATTATGGCACGCATGTGTTTTCCTCCAATTATAAGAATTTATTCTCTAAGTTCACTACCAGTTAATGAAAAAAATATATCCTCTAGTCGGGGTTGGACAAGCTCTAATTGTTCTAGTTCAATCACGTGCTCACGGCAATAGGCAATCATATTTTCCATTACTTGTAATGGTTCATTCGTTGATAGTATATATCCACCTTTTTTAGAGACAACGTCACCATATTGTTTCATCTTATCGAGATTTATAGGAGTTCCTTTAATGAAAATAGAGGGGGTGGCATATTGTTTTAACAAATCATTAACAGCCCCCTTTTCTACAACAACTCCACTATCTATAAATACAACCTCATCACAAAGTAGTTCTACTTCTTCGATATAATGGCTAGCGTATATAATCGTACGCCCATCATTTTTGATTCTATTAATCATTTGAAAAATGTAATTCCGTGATTGTGGATCAATACCTACAGTGGCTTCATCCATAATGAGGATATCCGGGTTATGCATTAGGGAACAGCCAATATTTAAACGTCGTTTCATTCCTCCAGAAAATGTAGAAACTTTATCATTCGCTCGCTTTTCTAAGTTAATCTGCTTTAATACCTCTATTGCTCGAAGTTTTAATTTCTTTCCAGTAAGGCCGTATAGTTTTCCAAATAAGGATAGATTCCCGATTGCTGAAAGTCCTTCTTCCAAACAAATATCTTGTGGGACATATCCGATTTTTTCTTTCTGTTCTGGAGTAAGTATTTTGTTATCAATGAATACATCTCCTGTGTAATCATGAATAATGGAAGCAAGAATTTTCATTAATGTTGACTTGCCAGCTCCGTTTGGGCCAACTAATCCAAAACAACTACCTTTTGAAATATGAAAGGAAACGTCATCTAATGCCTTTGTTTTTTCATAATGCTTTGATACATTTGATATATTTAACAACGAATACACCTTCCTTTTTTTCTTTAGTATGACAACAACTATCCGCCTATTTCGCAAAGAATGAATAACATATCATATTTGATGTTTGAAATAACATAAATCATGGATGTAAACAAAAAAACATCACTTATGGTAAGTGATGTTTAGGAAAATGATGCTGAAGTAGAAGCTATATTTTGTTCTGATAGTGTTCGGCAAATTTTGCAAATGCGTTTTCGTCTTCAACTAGACCGCATGAACCACATTGGATTCTGTATTCAGGTCCTTTGTATGTTACATGGTAAACCTCAACAGAATCGTTTGTATAATCGTTAAGTACCTCACCGGTTTTTGAATCTATTTTTACGGGCTTTGCTACTTGTTCAATAAGATTAAATCGTGAACTGTTTGTTTTACAATTAGGACATCGATATGGTCGAGTCATTTCAAACACCTCCACCATTATTATTGGTTAGAATAGGATGGATTATAACTCATTTTAGGAAGGGTCGAACCATTGTTTTATTTTTGATAGAAAAGATGTAGGTGCTTCGTTTGCTTCCTCCTCACTATCTAATTCCTCTTCCTCATCGAGAAAAATATCCTCTTTGTCAATCGCGTAGTCATAGGTTAGTACTGCACCAATATCGGTATCCGTTTCTTCATTTGTTACAACAGTGTAGGGGATGTTGTATTGATCAGCCAATTCTTTTTCAGCTTTTAAAAATTTACTAGCTACATGACCATTAAAAATAAGCTTTGCATCCTTATGTTTTTGCATCTCTTCTTCTAACTTTCCTAATCCCTTGTTTGTCATAATTTGCCCAATCTTTAGAGCTAATACGATCCGTTCTCGAAGGGTTCCTAGAAAATAATCGCGTTCTCCTTGTTTGGGTAGGCGAGTACCATGAATGCCCTCTGTAAGGTAGTCCTCGACGTTTTTATTAGCCATATGTATTCCTCACTTTATAATGATATACCTTCATTGTATGTAGGAAAGGGAATTGGTGCAATTGTAACGTTACTTTTAAGGGCGATTCTTATAAGAACCGCCACCTTGAGATCATTATTTTCTTTTTGCACGTTGGTCTGCTGCACGACTCCTAGCTTGTGCCTCTTTATCATTATGGTCAGCCAACTCTTCAGAAAACTCGATATCTCTACCATCAGATTTTTGATTCTTAGGAGTTTGTGCAAGATAATTATGGCCTTTTGATTTGTTATGATCATCTCTTCCACCCAATGTAAGCACCTCTTTTCATGATTTTTCTTCATTAGTATGTACCCAATTAGCATGAAAGATGTAAAAAAGAAGTAATCAATGGAATCACTCCACTGATTACTTCAACTTTAATTTTCGTTTGTTTCTTCTTTTTCTTTATTATAATCTTCATACTCGATAACATCATCAAATGGTTCTTCATATTCAGATTCGAATGGATCATAAGCTTCTTTTCCATATTTATAAATGGAAGGATCAACAGGTTCCCATGCCTCCGTTGGTTGGTAGAAGCGTAATAAATCTCCATTTAATAATTTATCGGAAAGCTCTAGCTCATGTTGTGCGGTATTTTTTATTTCTTCCATTTCCTCAGTAGGTTCAAGTTCTTCACCAGTTGTTGTATCGTAATAGGTTCCTGAAACATAGCTGAATTCAGGAGTAACAACATCTCCATTACGGAATGGAACTACTTGATTATGCTCATCAGAGAATAGATCCGTACCAAATTGAATATAGTCTTGACCATTAATTCCTATTAAGTGCATTAGAGTTGGCATTACATCAATTAGTCCACCATAATTGTGGTTTGTGCCTTGGCCATCTACTCCAGGGATTTTTATGAAGAGTGGTACTCGTTGTAATTGAGCATTTTTAAATGCTGTAATTTCTTCTCCAAGTAACTCTTTCATTGCACGGTTATGGTTTTGAGATATTCCATAATGGTCCCCATAAAGGATAATAACGGAATCATCATACATACCTGCTTCTTTTAAGTCCGTAAAGAACTGTTCTAACGCTTCATCCAAATAACGAGCTGTTTGGAAATATCGGTCAACAGAAGCATCTCCAGTTTCAGCGGGAGCGATTGTTGCATCCTCTTCACTAATTAAGTAAGGATGATGATGTGTTAATGTTTGTAAATGTGCGTAAAATGGTTGATCAATTGATTCTAATAATGGCATGGATTCTTCAAAGAAAGGTTTATCCTTCAATCCATAGTTAATAACATTTTCTTCGATCATATTGTAATAGCTTGCATCAAAATACGTGTCGATACCAAATTGCTTATAGATTTCATCGCGGTTCCAGAATGATTTATAATCACCGTGGAATACTGCTGACGTATAGTCTAATTCTTGATTTAGAATTGCTGGAAAAGCTTGGTACGTATTATTTCCACGAGTTACAAATGCTGCACCTTGTGGTAACCCATAAATAGAGTTAGCTAATAAGAACTCTGCATCTGCTGTTTTACCTTGTTCTGTTTGATGGAAGATATTATCAAAATACGTAAAGTCTTCCTCTTGGTCATGAACTAATGAATTTAAGAATGGTGTTACTTCCTCACCATGAAGTTCATAATCAATTAGAAATGTTTGAAAGGACTCTAAATGGATTTTAATAATGTTTTTTCCAGCCGCTGTGCCGAATAATTCATCATTCGGTTCAGCAAATTTATTTTTCGTATAGTTTTCTACTTCTGTAATATCATCACTATCCGCAAGGACACGTTGTGATGAAGTTTTTACGTTTTGAATTGCATCGTATACTGCAAAATTGTATATTCCAAGATATTTGACGATATAGTTTCGGTCAAATGTTCTTTTTAATAATTGAGGTCGATCTGCTTCTGCCATACTTAAGTTAACAGAAAAAGCAATTGCTCCTGCAATTAGTACTAGTAATGGCTTTTTAAAGCTCATTCTACTAGTTGACCAAAAACGTTTGCTCCACATGAATAACGCAATCAGAATAATTATATCGACTGCATATAGTATATCCGTCCAAGTAACTAAACTTGCGATACTTCCACCAAGACTACCGAAATTGCTTGTTTGGGTAAGGGTAGGTAGCGTGATGTAGTCGTTATTAACTCGATAATATACTACATTGGCATATAAGAGAATAGTCATAATCGTATCGATTACAATGATCCATATACCAGCTCGCTTTCCCTTAGCAAATAATGCTAGTCCGAGAAAGATTAATGCGGAACTTAATGGATTAAAGAATAATAGAAATTCTTGTATCCCACCTTTTATATCTAGTCTAAATTCAATTGAATATATAAAATACGATTTTATCCAAAGTAAAATAACTGCCACGAAAAAGAAACTCATTTTTGTTGTAAAGATCTTTTTCATCGTATTCACCCCATAATTTTGCTTGTAATATTAAATTATCAAGTTATCATTTTAACCTATTTTTACCCCTAACGCAAGTGTTTTTACATTATTTACCATTGGTGATTATGAATCTAGTTTATCTTTCTAAATAAAAAGACCTAAAACGTTATTTCCTATGTTAAAATATAATTTGTGTGTATTTTTTATGTGAAAGGAATTTTTACATCATGGGAAAATTAATGCATAGGTTAAACAAAACAACCAAAGAGTATATGTATATTCTAATTGGAGCTACTTTAGTAGCGTTATCTTATAATATATTTTTATTACCTTCTAAGCTAGCCGCGGGAGGGATTTCAGGGATAAGTACAATATTATTTGAACTGTACGAAATGAGTCCTGCTTTTACACAATTTATGATAAATGTACCAATTTTTATAATTGGTTGGATTGCGATGGGAAAAGATTTTAGTGGGAAAACATTAGTTGGTACATTTTGGGTTCCTTTTGTTATTGGATTAACTGCAAATATCCCATATACGATAACCAATCCCATTCTAGGTGCAATCTATGGTGGGATTGTTCTTGGAGTTGGTCTTGGAATTGTCTATAAAGGTAACGGTTCAACTGGTGGTACAGCAGCGATTGCTCAAATAGTTAAGAGATTTACTGGTATATCCAGTGGATATTCTCAGCTAATCGTCGATGGAATCGTTGTAATTGGTTCAATTATTGTTTTTAATCTCGAGTTAACGTTATTTGCACTTATGACTATTTATATTAGTAGTAAAGCAATTGATGTTGTTCAATTACGTACATCTTCTTCAAAATTAATACTAATCATTACAGAGAATGAAGAAAAAATTCAAACGCTTATTCGTGACGGAATTGATCGTGGTTTAACCAAAATACGTTCTGTTGGTGGCTATTCCAATAAAGATAAGACGATGATTTTATGCGTCGCAGAACAACAAGAAGCAGTACACCTAAAAAAAATACTCCAACAAGAGGAACCAGATTCATTTGTTGTATTTATTAATGCATCTGAAATTCTAGGAAGAGGATTTTCATTGGATAAATACTATGGTCAAAAACTTTAAAGATAAATCGCACCTAAGTGGGTGCGATTTTTTTATTTGGTAGTTAACGTCGATCGCCACCTAACAGATCGAATAAACCGCCAGCGACACTACCCTCTCCTTTAGAAACATCTTTTTCAGGTGCAGCTGCAAATACTCTGCTGGCCAGTCTACTGAAAGGTAAAGATTGAATCCATACGCTACCTGGTCCACGTAGCGTAGCAAAAAATAGACCCTCACCGCCAAATAGAGCTGTTTTAACACCACCAACATACTCAATGTTGTAGTCAATATCACCCGTCATGGCTACTAGACAGCCTGTGTCAACTCGTATGGTTTCACCAACACCAAGCTCTCGTTTATGAATTGTGCCTCCAGCATGTACAAAAGACATTCCATCTCCTTCAAGCTTTTGCATAATAAATCCTTCTCCACCAAAAAAACCAGTACCAATTTTTCGCTGAAATTCAATTCCAACAGAAACTCCTTTTGCTGCAGCTAAAAACGCATCTTTTTGGCAGATCAATTTACCGTTAATTTCGCTTAAGTCCATTGGAATTATTTTTCCTGGATAGGGAGAAGCAAACGATACGTGCTTTTTGCCTGAACCTTCATTGGTAAAAGCGGTCATAAATAGACTTTCCCCAGTAAGTACACGTTTTCCTGCCCCAAGTAGTTTTCCCATAAGTCCTCCGCTTTGGTTAGAACCATCTCCAAAAATGGTTTCCATACGAATATGTTCATCCATCATCATAAGGCTCCCTGCTTCAGCTATAACTGTTTCCTCAGGGTCAAGCTCTACTTCTACAAATTGCATGTCGTCACCATAAAGTTTGTAGTCAATCTCATGATTATTCAATTTTCTCAATCCTCTCACTCGTTTTCTAATAGTACGAATAAGGTTTCCGAAAAGATTCATGTTAATTATATATAGTTCCAAATAATTATTCGCTTTTCTCCATAGAATAATAAGGAGAATAAATATGTTCTTATAAAGGAGGAAATTTGATGGCGTTAAATATTACCCAAAAACTGATCAAGGATCACCTTGTCTCAGGGGAGATGACACCTGGTCGAGAAATTGGGTTGAAAATTGACCAGACGTTGACCCAGGATGCAACCGGTACGTTGGTGATGCTTGAGTTAGAAGCTATGGAATTGGATAGAGCGAGAACAGAAGCATCAGCCCAATATGTGGACCATAATCTCATTCAGGAGGATAGTAAAAATCCTGATGATCACTTATTCCTACATAGTGCTACAAGGAGGTTTGGTCTATACCATAGCCGCCCCGGTAATGGTGTAAGTCATCCTGTGCATATGCAACGATTGGCTAAGCCGGGTAAAACGCTACTTGGATCAGATAGCCATACTTGTGCAAATGGCTGTATGGGTATGTTAGCAATGGGGGCTGGCGGAATTGATGTGGCAATGGCTATCGCTGGTGAACCATTCTATGTAAAGATGCCTAAGGTTTGGGGAATTAAGTTAACTGGAGAGCTTCCTGATTGGGTAAGTGCAAAGGATGTTATCTTAGAACTTCTACGTCGCCATGATGTAAAAGGTGGCGTTGGAAAAGTTATTGAATATTATGGGCCAGGGTTAGAATCCTTAAGTGCAATGGATCGTCATGTAATTGCAAATATGGGAGCAGAGCTTGGTGCGACTGGAACTGTTTTTCCTTCCGATAAGGAGATTAAACGTTTCTTGAAAGAGCAAGGACGTGAAGATGACTGGATAGAGCTGGTTCCAGATGACGGTGCTACGTATGACATTAATGAGGAGTTAAATTTATCAGAGATTGAACCAATGATAGCTAAACCTTCTAGTCCAGGTAATGTTGTTCCTGTTAGTGAAGTAGCGGGTACCCCTATCTATCAATCCTATGTTGGTTCTTCTGCTAATCCAGGATACCGTGATTTTGCAATCGCAGCTGAAATTGTAAAAGGAAAGCATATTGCACATGGAGTTTCATTTGATATTAATCCGACTTCTAGGCAAATGCTAACCGATCTTGTTAAGGAGAGTCATATTGCTAGCTTGCTTTCAGCTGGAGCACGGTTACATCAAGCTGGGTGTAATGGATGTATTGGAATGGGGCAAGCGCCAGCATCAGGTAGAAATAGTTTACGGACAACGCCACGAAATTTCCCAGGAAGATCTGGTACGAGAGAAGATAGTGTTTTTCTATGTAGTCCAGAAACAGCTGCAGCATCTGCTTTAACTGGGAAAATAACAGATCCTAGAACATTAGATATGAAATATCCAAAAGTAAACGATCCGAAGAATCCTACTATTGATGTTAATTTGTTAGATGAGCCATTACCATATGAGGAAGCAAAAAATGTAAAACTGGAAAAAGGACCAAATATTGCATCGATTCCTGAAATGGATGAAATGCCAGATCATATTGAAATACCTATTCTTCTTAAAATGGGTGACAATATATCTACCGATGAAATACTAGCAGGTGGGGCACGTGTGCTTCCTTATCGTAGTAATCTACCTGAAATTAGTAAGTTTACCTTCGAAATTATTGATGAAACGTATTATCAAAGAGGAAAAGATACGGTAGATAAAGGTGGGCATGCGGTTGTAGCTGGTTTCAACTATGGTCAGGGGTCAAGTAGAGAGCATGCAGCACTTGCACCTCGATATCTTGGTTTACGAGTAGCTTTGGTAAAGGATTTTGCCCGAATCCATTGGCAAAACCTAGTAAATTTTGGAGTATTACCTTTAACATTTGTAAATGAAGAAGACTTTGACTTACTGGAACAAGGAGATGTGCTCGAAGCTACTGGTCTTAGGGAAAAAATAAAACAGGGAACAGAATTTAATATGAGTGTGAAGGGTAAAAATCAAGAAATTAAAGTAAGACACGCATTATCCGAACGCCAAATTGACATTATGTTAAAAGGCGGAATCATTAATTGGGTGAAAGACAGAAGAGTTAAATCTTAATCGTAAGGAGGATTAATTCATGGTTGATGGAAAACAAAGGTGTAAGGCTTGTGATGGTAGTGGTATTTTAGCTGACCAAGAAGGATGGCAATATCGATGCAGTGTTTGTAACGGAGATGGAATATATAACCAAAGTGACGCTGCAACCACTTCACGTGTAATGGATGTAGATGAAAACAATCGATTGTTAGACTGACTTATAAATGGGTGTTCCTATAGGGACACCTTTTGTTTTTTATGTAGGTTTTAGGGTAGCGAGGGCATCGGCTGCAAGATCGGGAGGGAGGCGCGGTAGAATATCGGACACAGGAGCGTGAATATCGGACACAGGGGGGTGAACATCGGACACTTGCGGTAGAACATCGGACACAGAAGCGTGAACATCGGACACGGGAGCGGAAACATCGGACACAGAAGCGTGAACATCGGACACGAGAGCGTGAACATCGGACACGGGAGCGGAAACATCGGACACGAGAGCGTGGACATCGGACACGAGAGTGTGGACATCGGACACGAGTGCGTGAACATCGGACACGAGAGCGGAAACATCGGACACGGGAGCGGAACATCGGACACAGGAGCGGAACATCGGACACAGGAGCGGAACATCGGACACAGAAGCAGGAGCTTCAAAAAAATAAAAGTAAAGGATGCCCATAATAAGGGCACCCTTTACTAATTAGTGTGGCATGTTACCTTGGAGTGGTGCAAAGCTGTTCATATAATTTTGCATATCCTGTTGTTTTAATTGAGGAACCTGATAATATTGGTTTTTATTTTGATACAAGAATACTTCATAAGCCATCTCGATTAAGTTTGGAATACTATCCTGAAATACTCTTCGCATAACTGGGTTTGTTGACTCGAGAGCAGCCATTGTAAATGATGATGCAGCAGATTTTAAGCAACCCATCATAAAGCTAGAAATACATTGATCATTTAACTCGTTTACGGTTTGTGCAGGAGTTTTTGGTTGTGATGGTTGCATGCCATACACCACATCATTGCTTTGTGTCATGTTATAAGTTTGAGTTGGAACAGTTGGTTCCTGACCGGTTTTTAATGTTTCCACTAATGTATTATAAAGCTGATTCAAAAATGTTTTATGCTGTTGAAGCATCGTTTTTAATTCTGGATCCTGTACATGTTGATCGTATAACAGGTACTGTTCCATTCCACCTACTAATCCACTAATTGCTTCATGCGCATCAAATAGCTCATGACCACCATGACTTTGCTGTGCAGGCATTTGAGAAGAATCCTGCATATTTTGTTGTTGATTATTCACTTGATTACCTCCTAGTTAATGTTAGTCATAAATATTTTTATCCTAAGTACATAAATTATGCATCAGGAACATCCTAAAACTTTCCATTACTTTGTAATTTATTTCACAAAATTCTTTAGTAATATTATGTGTCATTGTATAATTATAAGCAGTTAATTACATAAGGTTAAAGGGAGAGGGCTATGTCTGGTAAAGAGATTAATAAAAGTCATGTGAAAGATGATGAAAATATAGAGGTTTGGGAAGATCTAGTTCATATTAAAGATTTAGTTTTAAGTCTTATCATATGTAGTATTACTACTTTAGGAGCTTACTTGATTGCTCCAAATGAACCACCGAAACCACTTATATATGGTTTGGTAGGAGCTGTGATTGGTTTTGTGATTAGTAGTATTGCCATTAAACCGAAACGAACATTTCAATACGTGGAAGAGGAGGAATAAACCATGGAATTAGATTTATTATTAATTCTTCAAATGGTATTAGCCTCCTTAGTGGGAACCGTGTTATACACAATTATTGGTATTGCACCAGGTACGGATGAGACTGCTGTATTAGCTCCTGTTACGATGGTTTTGGTATTAACTGGGTTTGAACCAATTGTCATTTTAACATTTTTTATATCTGCTATTATTGCAAAAAAGTTAACAGACTCGATACCGGTTGCCATAGCTGGTATTCCTGGAGGAGTTATGTCAGCTCCGATGGTAGAGCATGCCATGATATTGAAAAAGCATGGTATGCCAGAAGTAAGTATACGGAAAATGGCATCCGGTTCTGTAATAGGTACTATTATTGCAGTACCGCTAAGTTTACTGTTAGCTAACTTTCTTCTCCCGTTTGGTGACACGTTATCACAATATGCAAATCAAGTATTCCTAGGTGGAGCAATTTTTCTAGCTTTAATGACTAAAAATCGTTGGTTTGCCCTTTTATCGATAATTCCCTTTGCATTTCTAATACAAGGATTACGGCAATTATACTGGGAGATTGGAGTTGTTCCTGAGGGTACAACTGTATTTACATCATTTTTCTTAGGTATTACGTTAGGACCGGTTATTTTAAAATTAGTAGAATTACTAAGTAGAAAAGTAAGGGAACGACTACCTAAATATGGTATTAAGGAAATTAAACTAATAAAAAGAAAAGCAGAAAAAGGGTTCCCGAATCCTTTTAAAATATTAGATAAAAAAGAAGTTGGAACTTCTTCACTAGCATCATTTTTAGGTGTGTTAACCTTTTTTATGAGTCCGGTTGGTATGACAATTTTCCTTGGGGAAACATTAACAAGTAAAATAAAGGATCCTGTGAAACGGGCTGCAAGAGCTGTTTCTAGTATGGATGGTTTAACAAATGCCGGTTATATTGCTGGAACACTCATTCCACTAATTGCGATTGGACTACCTTTATCGCCAACAGCAATTGGGCCAGGTGGAGCACTTTTCAATGCACCTCCAGTATTTACACCGGATCATAATATCCATCATTTGCTGTCAATGGGAGAGTTTGTTTTAGCAACCATCATTGGTGCAGTTGTGGCAATTAGTATTACGTTTTATATTACGATTAAATATGCGCAACAAATATGTGCTTTTGTATTTAAATATGTCCCACACGAAGCAATGCTTGGCCTGTTCATTGGTCTAGTGTTAATGCTTTCATATATGGATGCAGGAGTTATTAATATACTTGGTGTCCTTCTTGTTGGGTTGGTAGCAGGATTTTTACATCGAAAAGGAGTTAACTACGGGGTGCAGTTTATGACACTATATGCAGCACCTTGGCTTGTATCGCTATTCTTTTAGAAAATGAATATCTATCTAAACACATGACAGTTCATCGTTACTTGTCATGTGTTTTTAAATCGGAGTACAATTTAGTTAATGGATCTTTATATCTCGCATAAATATAGTAGTAAATACGAAGAAACGGAGAGATGATATGGCAGCCGAATGGGAAAAAATTGGGGACTCACTTTCAAAAATTACTATCTATTCCAATCCCAATAACGAACCTGTAACAATAAGTGGTGATACAGATGGACTGCATTGTATTGGAATAGGTACAGATGCAGCTGTGTTCCAATCACCATCTGCTCCAGCTTATGCATTCAAACTTTTTGCAGAAGACAAATTATACAAGATTAAAATTGAACAAAAGATTTATAAGATGATCGGAGATTCTCCATTTTTTCCTACATGCTTTTCTGCAAAGGATAAATACCTTGTTTTAAGCTATGAAGATGGCGTAACTCTCTTTGATTGCCTATTACAAGGTATTCATATACCAAAACAGGTGATACAAGATGTGGAGGATGCTAGAAAATATGTACGTCAAAAAGGGTTGAATCCCCGTGATATGCATTTGAAAAATATTTTACTTCAAGACAATCGAGCGAAAATAATTGATGTTACGGAGTATATACAACCAGGGAATGATTTTCGGTGGGAACATTTAAAAGAAGCATATGAAGAGTATTACCATATCATTGCTGGGAAGTCAGTTCCATTTTGGTTATTAGATACAATTCGAAAATGGTATAACAAGAGGGATGCTTATTTTTCTTCCTATGATGATTTTGTAAATTTTGTTTTGAGATTTATTCCATTCAAAAAATGAGGTTCTATTACGGAGTATAGGATTAATAGTTAGTATGCTATCATGGAAATAGTTACTTTAGTACAAAGGAGGAATTCATATGCAATCCAAAGAACCAATACAACTAGATGATCGGATTTATTTAATAGATGGTTTTGATCTAGGGGTAGCAGACCGAACTGGCTCTTATATCATAATGGAAGAGGAACTCACTATCATTGAAACGGGACCAAGTCCTTCAGTAAAACATATTAAAAATGGATTAGATGCTTTAGGGCTCTCCTTAGATCAAGTAAAGTATATTATCGTAACACATATTCATTTGGATCACGCTGGGGGTACGGGGTTGTTATTGCAGCAATGTCCAAATGCTAAAGTGGTTGTTCACCCTAAAGGAGAGCGTCATTTAATAAATCCGAGAAAACTAGCAGCAGGAGCTAGAGCAATTTATGGGGATAGTTTTTCCGAACTATTCGAACCGATTATTCCAGTCCCAGAAGATAGGTTATTGGTAAAAGGAGAAGGTGACACACTCCGGGTAGGCTCTACTTGTACATTAGAATTTTTAGATACACCAGGACATGCTAGACATCATTTTAGTATTTATGATCCGATTAGTAATGGAATGTTTACTGGAGATACAGTAGGTGTTCGATATGAACATTTAATACGTGAAGGTATTGATTTATTTTTACCATCAACCTCCCCGAATCATTTCGATCCAAATGCCATGCATGATTCGATTAAAAGAATGCTAGATAAACATTTAGATAGAATTTACTATGGGCATTTTGGGATGACGAAAAAAACAACCAAGGCATTAATACAGGTGGCTGAATGGTTAGATATCTTTGTCGAAGAAGGAGAACAAGTAGTTGCAGAAGGAAAGGGGTATGATGAGCTTTCTACAAGACTGTTAAATCGTGTGAAGGCATATTTACATGATTTCGGTGTTAGTGATGATCACGATGTATATATATTAATTAATCTAGATATGCAAGTATGTGCCTTAGGCATTATTGATTACTTTCAAAAGATAAAACAGTAACGAGGAAAAGTGCTTATATTAACATAAATATAGGCACTTTTTATCACCTTGTTTCCTTATATCAAACTTTAAATATCTTCTTCTGTCCTCATGAACGTCAACAAAACAAATAGTACAAAGCTGAAAAGTAAAATAGTTCCTCCGACAATAAAGAAAACGGTAGTAAAGGAATTAGGAAATTGAAATGGATTTAAAAAGTAAAACCACATACCAGTTGTTAATCCAACCGTACCGATTATAGCGGTCCAAACATGAAATGCTGCAAGAATTTTGTTGGAGGGAGTAAATATTTTGTAATATACTGCCCATGCAAATAGTGTTAACCAGCCGACAACGAGAATATGCGCATGAACGGATTTAAATGCATAACCACCAGCACCAGCCATATGTGACCCTAAAAACACTCCGATTAACGCAAAGATGGCAGAAAATCGTAATAATATTTTGCTATAGGAATTCACGTATATTACCTCCTTTTAATGTTTTGGTTCTTCTAAACTTAACATAATTGGACAATGGTCGCTTCCTAATACGTCTGCATGTACCTGTGAGTCTTTTAAATAGTTTTCTAGTCGATTAGATACTATAAAATAATCAATCCGCCAGCCTATATTTCTCTCTCGAACTGTTTTCATGTAAGACCACCACGTATATATTCCTTCTGTTTTGGGATGAAAATAACGTAATGTATCTATGAATCCAGTTTCTAGCAATCTAGTCATTTTTCCACGTTCTTCTTTTGTAAAACCAGAGTTACCGTGGTTCGTTTTATAATTTTTTAAATCTATTTCCTGGTGAGCAACATTTAAATCTCCACATAAGACAACTGGTTTCTTAGCATCTAAAGCTTTGATGTGATCAAGGAACATGTCTTCCCAATTTAATCTAATATCAAGACGTGCTAAATCTCGTTGTGAGTTTGGGGTGTATACATTTACTAAATAGAAGCCTTCATATTCTAAAGTTAGAATTCGACCTTCTGGTTGGCTAGTATCATTTCCTAAACCATAGCTCACAGATAATGGTTTTTTCTTTGTAAAAACAGCAGTACCGGAGTATCCTTTTCGCTCTGCATAATTCCAGTATTGATGATAGCCTTCTAATTCTAGTTGGATTTGACCTTCTTGTAATTTTGTTTCCTGTACACAGAAAATATCTGCATTTATTCGATGAAAATATTCTAAAAAACCTTTTCGCACACAAGCGCGAAGTCCGTTTACATTCCAAGACACGAGTTTCATAGGTGTTAATTCCCCTTCATTGGTAGATTGGAAAGGATAAACTTTCCTATCTTGCATAAGTGCAACTTGGCATTCACCATAAAGGCTTGGCGAATACCAAGTTTTCTAATATAGCTATTTGTCCAATATATTTTAACATAATATTTTTTTCTTGTTGACACTCATAGTGTATTAAGTCTATAATACACCATAGATAGTGTATTAACTGGTTAGTACATATTTTTTTGCGTTTGCTGTATTAATCGATTAATACAGTTGTAGTTTGAAATACACCATGAAATATAGGAGTTGTGGGTATGAATGTGAATTTTAATAATCGTGATCCTGTTTATATACAGGTTATACGCCATTTTAAAGAACAAATTGCCACAGGTAGTCTAGAACCGGGAGAAGAAATATCGTCACGTCGAGAGTTAGCAAATAAATTAAAGATTAATCCGAATACAGCGCAACGTGCGTATAAGGAAATGGAGGAACAACGCTTGATTTATACCGAAAGAAATTTACCAAGTCGGATAACAAAAGATGAACAGGTTTTGAAGGCTGTTAGAGAAGAATTGATATTACAAGCAGTAGATTCATTTATTACTTCCGTTCGTTCCATCAATGTTCCATTAGAAGAAGTGTTAGATTTAGTAAAAGAAAATTATGAAAAGCATTGTGATGAATAGGGGGGACTTTCATGATAGAGGTAAAAGGTGTTACGAAAAAATTTGGTCGTAAACAAGTACTAAAAGGGATTTCCTTTACAGCTGAAAAAGGTGAGATAACTTGTTTAATAGGTATAAATGGTGTTGGTAAAACAACGATCATGAATGCCATTATGGCACTTACACCAATTAATAATGGGCAAATATTAATCAATGGAGAAGAAATACACAAAGGTAGCTATGAAAAAATTACATTTATACCTGATGCGATTACCATGCTTCCACAAATGAAAATTTCGGATGCAATGCAGTTTATGGATGATTTTTATGACTGTTGGAATCAAAAACGTGCTGATGAAATGCTTGGCTTTTTTAAATTGGATAAAAATGAACGGATTTCTAGTCTTTCCAAAGGTAATACGGCAAAAGTAAATCTTTTATTAGGATTAGCAATGGATGTGGATTATGTACTGATGGATGAGCCATTTTCAGGGATTGATATCTTTAGCCGAGAGCAAATTGCTGAGGTATTTACTAGTCACTTAATTGAAGATCGTGGCGTTATTATTACAACACATGAAATTAATGATATTGAGCATCTAATTGATAAAGCAATTTTATTAAATGAAGGTGTTGTGTTAAAAGAATTTAATACGGAAGAAATTCGTGAAAATGAAGGTAAGTCAGTTATTGATGTGATGAGAGAGGTGTATCAGTCATGAGCAGATATTTAAAATTAGTTGATTTTGAAATCAAACGATTTCTTAAGATATATCTTGTTTTAGTTGGAGTTACAATTGTTTCTCAACTACTGGGTGTCATCTTTACATCGAAAAATTATTTAAATTTAGCCAATGAAATGATGTATAAAGAAATGCTCTCTAAGGAGACATTTTTACAACAATATGGTTCATTTTCTTTTCTTCAAGTGACGCAAACCACTTGGTTTGTGGGACCAATTGCTTTATGTATTGTTACACTATTGATTTATGTGTTCTTCATCTGGTACCGTGATTGGTTTGGCAAGAATACCTTTATTTATCGATTATTAATGTTACCTACTGCCAGGTTAAATGTGTATCTTGCAAAAGCAACAACCATCTTTTTATTCGTGCTAGGTTTGGTTTCTATTCAGCTAATATTACTCCCAATAGAGAATAATATTTTACAGTTGATAATACCTACAGATTTAAGAACGGATTTAGCAACTGCGGAGATTATTAATTCATTTTATTATTTAGCCATACTTTTTCCATATTCGTTTACTGAATTCTTGATTTATTATGGATTGGGATTTATGGCAGTATTTGTTGTCTTTACATCGATTCTATTTGAACGGAGTTTTCGATTGAAAGGTGTCGTTTTAGGGGTATTATACGGAGGTTTTTCATTACTAATATTATTTTCCCCAGTACTAATTGATGGATTAATATTGGTGAATTTCTTCTATCCATTAGAAATATTTTTACTTAGCTGCTTAATGGCTGTGATTGTAACTGCCATGTCAATTTGGCTTAGTAATTATCTATTAAAGAATAAGATAAGGGTGTGATTGGAGATGAATATAAAACGATATTGGCAGTCGATTCTAATTATTATTGTTATTTTAGTTACAATTAGCACCTACTATTTACAATCTAGCTTTGCAAGTGACTATCTCCCTCAATTTACATTTACTAAAATTAGCGGAGATGAGAGTCATATAGATGGAATTACGATTACTGCTGATTATACAGAACAATCCTTAGCAGGGATGTACGATCGTATTGTAATAGAGAAGGATCATGCATCATTTACTAGTGATTTATCCTTTATTGAAAGATTGGATCATTACGATGATCGGATTAAAAATTACCGAAAAGAGTATCGAAGTTTTATGCGAGGAAAACTGGGGATCTATTCTTTCTATGAGGATGAGAAATCATTAGCTTATGCAGACGTTAAATGGGTCTATGGTGATTATGTGCAACCAGATAATGGATCGTTTGTTATAGACGTATTAGATAAGGAGACAGAGCAAGTAATAACCTCTTTTCAATATGATGTACCAAACGTAGAGGATTTTCACTGGGTTTCAGTAGAGGACGTTCAGTTAGTAGATCGAAAGCTTAACATTACTACGAGAAACCATCCAAAAAATTACGAAGAAGAGATGGAAATACATGTGTATACATTCGATTTAGATAATCAAGAATTGATATCCGATCAGGAACTTCTATCCATTCCAAGCACAAATGAAGGTCAAGGTTGGACAGACGTGGTCAATTTAAATGAAACGGATAATGTAGAACCAAACAACTATCTTGTTTTAAAAAAGATGGTAATGGAAGAAGTAAGAGTACCAGAGGAAGAGTATGGAGAATATAATGAAAGATCTTTTTATGAAGCGGATGAGGTTCCATATGGTATGGAGGTAAAAGAAAATCAATTATTCGCTTATAACTATGAAACGAATGAGATAGAAGAAATATCACTCCCTGAAGAACTTCAAGTTTTAATGGATGCCGCTACCATTAGACCGTATAATGATGAGATTTACTTTATAACTTCTTCAGAAGATGGTTTAGAAGTAACTTCCTATCATATTGGAAGTCAAGAAATAGGGACTAAACAAACGTTTGATCTAGCTATTACACCCGAGTTAAATCCTTTTATAAAGATTAACAATGGAAAAATGTATGTTGTTGCTACCAATCAAGGAGATAATCTGCAGCAGAAAGAAACAAATATCTTAGTTACCGATATTCATTCAGGTGAAACCTTATATGAAGGGAAACTAGAAATAAAGGATCCAAATTCAAACCAATCGGACTATGAGCTATATATATATGAAATAAATATGAAAGACTAATGGGGGATACGTTTTGATAAAGGTTAAACAACTAAGTCATCATTTTGAACTAGGAAAGAAAGAGAATAAAACGACTCTACCTGTTTTAAAAGATATATCTTTGCAGGTAGAAGCGGGAGAGATTGTATCAATAGTTGGAAAGAGTGGGTCGGGGAAGTCTACTTTATTAAACTTGATTAGTGGTTTTATTAAACCTACTGAAGGCGATATTTGGATAAAAGATCAGAAAGTAACAGATTTCTCAGAAGCTAAATTTGCTGATTTTCGTTTGAATCAAATGGGATTTATTTTTCAAAGTTTTCAATTGATCCCTAGTATGACGGCTTACCAAAATATTGAGCTTCCTTTAATTTTAAAGGGGGAAAGTGAGATAGATAGAAAACAGAAAACAATAGCTATGCTAGAAAAGGTAGGTTTAGAAGAGTTTAAGGATCATTACCCTAGCGAATTGTCTGGTGGACAACAGCAACGTGTTAGTATCGGTAGAGCATTAGTTTTAGAGCCACCATTAATCCTTGCTGATGAGCCAACTGGTAGTCTCGATAGTGAGACAGAAGCAGATCTCTTAACGTTTATTCAGAAGTTAAATAAAGAATTAGGTGTTACATTTTTAATTATTACTCATGATGAAGAGGTTGCACATATTGGCCATCGTTCGATCACAATTAGTGATGGCCAACTCATAGAGGGGAGTGACTCTCTATGAAAATAAAAGATCAGTTTCGATTTATTAGACAAAACATTAAAAAGAATAGAGTAAGAACATCTATGACCATATTAGCGACTGCAATGGGATGTGCTTTTCTAATCGTTCTTGCATCGGTTGGATATGGGTTACAGGAGACGGTGGTAAAGGATACATTAGAGGAACAGGTAGTAACGAAAATTGATGTTTATGGTCATGAAAGTGAAGGCAATTACCGTCCGTTATCCATGGAAGATGTAGAATACTTAGAATCGGTTGAAGGAGTTAAAGCTGTCACTAGACGAAATCAACTACGCCAAATTCCAACGTATTCAATCGATGAATATGACGCAGAAGCGATGGCCTATTCGACTCATTTCCCTTCCGAGGTTGAGTCGGGATTAGAGCTTAGTGGAGGGCGATTACCTGAAAATATAAATGAAGTTGTGGTCGGGTATCACTTTGTAAAACATTTAGTCAAAGATATGGACAATGCAGATATTTATGACGAAGAAAGTGGAGAAATTAAAAGTGAATATTTGTACCAGGATGATTTAATTGGGAAAACAATGGACATGAAGGTAAGAAAAGATGTAGAAGGTGAAGAAATTTACGAAACAATGTCCTTAACAATTGTAGGTGTCTTAGAAAAACCTACAAGAGAGTGGATGCAAGATAGTAATGTTTACATTTCTCAGGAGATTTATGCCAAAGTGGAAGAGTTTACAGGTACACCAGGTGGAGAATTAGGAATTGACCCTGAGAACATAAATGAAGTAGATACCTCTAACACCTTTGATGATGTAAAAGTTTATGCAACAAATTTAGAAGCGGTTCAAGGGGTTTCAGATGAATTGGAAGAAAAAAATTATGCAATCTATTCCGTTGTTAGTGAAATGAAACAGATTAACATGTTGTTTACGATTGCTAAAGCTGGTTTGATATTAGTTGGTACCATTGCAATAATTATCGCATCAATTGGTATATATAACACGATGACGATGGCGGTGACTGAACGTGCACCAGATATTGGGATCATGAAGGCAATTGGAGCAAATCCAAAAACGATTAAACAAATTTTTCTTTTAGAAAGTAGTTATATTGGAATAATTGGAGCTATTGTTGGTACGATTGTTGCCTATTTAATTAGTCTTCTGGTGAATTTAGGACTCCCAATAATTATTGAGATGGCATTTCAGGATGAACTGCCAGAGGGATTACAGTTTTCTGCAATACCGTTAACGCTTGTTCTGATTGCTGTTGGAATATGTTTATTCGTTACTATACTATCAGGGATGCGTCCAGCTAAACGGGCTACTCAAATTGATGTATTAAAAGCGATGCGACGAGAAATATAAATTTAAAAAAAATATGTGATTCTCTCTTAATTATCAACGATCTCATAATAAAACCCGAAACTACTATAGTTTTGGGTTTTATTAAATTTAAGCTGCTGATAGAGGTGTTGTTGGAGATAGACATTGAATTGTGCAGAAACAGTGTAAATCAACTGTAATACAGATGCCTGTTTCAACTAAGTTACCTGTATTAGGTGGAACAATTACATCACATGCATCCTTCTTTATAGGGAGATGTGGTAATTTTCAGTTGCTTCTTCAAATTCTAGGAGCTCTAGTACAGCACAGCAATCTTTATCAATTTTCTTTGCACGGAAGACAGCAGTTTCTACGCATTCAAACAAATTGTTATCTCTTATCCCGGTTGCCACAAAGAGGTCACAGTCTCCTTTGCAATAAAGTAAAAATGGAATCGTTGTATCTACTGGGCCGTTTACGGGGGAAAGTAACTGGTCGATAGATTGTTTACACCCTGTAGTACAGCAATTATCGTTAGTGACAACAGCTACTTCATCTTGTGCTTTTACAATTTTCCGAACTACATCACATACGCAGTCTCCTTGTCTACTACGTGAACAACTCATAGAAAAAACCTCTCTTTCTTTATATATTTATTAATACATTATAATCTATGTAGGAATTCTCACTATGGTTGTTTAGTAGTCAATATTCTAGTAAAAATGAGCAAGTTGTCCATGCTCAAATAAAATTTATGTGAATACGCTGATAACGTGCCAACACTGTTTAGACAGCTATTCATAAAGATACAGTAGATCTACATTATTAGTAGATTTAATTCCACAACTCATGAAATCTTGAACTAGTTTTACTAGCTCCTTTTACATAAAAAGTGAGTACATAAAAGGACTAATAGTTTATAATATTAATAAGATAGTCACGTTGTTTGTTGTATTCTTTCTATATAGATCATCTGTCATCTAAAAGCACAGATGGTCAGGATAAAGGAGAAGATGAATGCTAAAGTAAGTTTTAGGAAGGGGATATTTTGTGGAAGGTCTTCAGCGATTAATCGATAGTATCGATTATATTGAAAAGAATTTGACATCAGATATAGAAATTGAACATATAGCAAAAGTTGCGTGTATGTCTAAATTTCATTATCAACGCACGTTCCATATTCTTACCGGTGTTACTGTAGCAGAGTATATTCGAAAACGAAGACTTACATTTGCTGCACAAGAATTAAATCAAACCAATCAAAGAGTAATCGATATCGCTTTAAAGTATGGCTACGAGACTCCAGAGTCTTTTTCAAAAGCCTTTAGAAAAGTACACGGTTTAAGTCCGTCTGCAGCAAAAAATCGAGGACAACCACTGAAGGCATTCTCGAGACTTTCCTTTCAAATTCAAATAAAGGGTGATGTGGAGATGGATTATAAGATTATAGAAAAGGATGCATTTCGGATCGTGGGTAAGGGGATACGGGTCACTACTAGAGAAGGGGAAAATTTGCGTAAAATCCCTGAATTTTGGGAGGAAACAAAAAGAAGTAAGTTTGGTATGGATTTGGCAAACTTAAGTGGTTCGATGGGAGTGCTTGGGGTATGCCTAGATTTTGATCAGCAACAGGAAGAATTCACTTATTTTGTCGCTATTGAAGAAACAGAGCAGGCTCCTGAAGAATGGGAGGCCAAAGAGATTACTGCTTCAACATGGGCAGTATTTGAAGCGGTTGGGGCTCTTCCTCATTCTATTCAAAATGTTTGGCAACGAATATTCTCTGAGTGGTTCCCGTCAACAGGATACGAACATTCCGATGCTCCAGAAATAGAGGTATATCCAATAGAAGGAAATGTGAATGATGAGGATCATCGCTGTGAGGTTTGGATTCCAATTATGAACAAGTAGGTACGGTTATAAAGGAGTGATTACAACCACTGTAATCACTCCTTATGCTGTTACAGGACCTAAGTATTTTAAACCGATAAATATAATTGTAATAATAAAAAGTAATAAGTATTTATGTTTTAAAATAGAAAACGGTGATAGCATGGAATGTTTTTTTTCAGTAGATTCTTCTATTGTGTAGATTACTAGTAAAAAAATCATCGTAATAAAAAAGGATAGAAGTTTAATGGTTGCCTCAGAGCTAGTCATCATAATCATTTCACCTAGCATGGCACCCATCATTCCTCCCATTAAGCCAGCTAAACTACCATCAATTACTGCACTTATATGGAATGGTATACCAGCAATAAATCCAATGGATAGTCCAATTAAGATGGAATAAATCGTAGAAACATATAAGTTACCATGTAACATGGCGCCTAAAATAGTTCCAATTAATAAACCCACGCCCATTCCCAATGCCATTGCTAGTACCATTCCATGCATCCTTGAAATGGAATGATGATTTCGAAATATTAACCAAAGAATAGCTATTACCTCTATACTACATAGTCCTAAAATGACAAGTAGAGAAATTGTCATGGCTTCAGCTCCAACATATAATTATTCATTATCCACTATAAATGTATTCCATCTTACGAAAGAATATGAACAAGCTATATCGAATATTTTTCTTAGTTGCTACTATTAAAAACAAGCTAATTTATGCTATTTTAAATGTATGGTTATATTTATCGTTTCAAACAATCAATGAGTAGAAGAGTAACGGAAGTTTCACTAAGAAAGGAAGTTTATAATGAAGAAAAAAGTTGGCATTATCTTCGGTGGGAAATCTGCCGAACATGAGGTTTCTCTTCAGTCAGCAAAAAATATTGTGGATGCAATTGATAAAGAGAAATATGAAGTAGTCCTTATTGGTATAGATAAAGAGGGAAAATGGCACTTAAATGACCAATCTTCCTATTTATTAAATGCAGAAAATCCAAAGTTAATTCAATTAAATAAATCAAATGATAATATCGCTATTGTACCAGGTTCAACCGATAACCAATTGATCCATGCCGGAAATGCTGTGAATTTAGATCAGCTAGATGTAGTTTTTCCAATTGTACATGGAACATTAGGAGAAGACGGTAGCCTTCAAGGTATGTTACGAATTGCTAATTTACCATTCGTTGGACCTAGTGTATTAGGTTCCTCCATTTGTATGGATAAAGATATTGCAAAGAGACTATTACAAGGTGCAGGAATAAATGTAGCTAAGGGCTTTACGTTTTCGAAAGTAAAACGGCCTAAAATTAACTATGAAGATATAAAACAATACTTAGGAACACCAATGTTTATTAAACCAGCAAACCAAGGATCTTCTGTTGGGGTAAGTAAAGTTACAACGGAAGAAGAGTTTGAGAAGGCTGTAGATTCGGCTTTTCAATATGATAATAAAATTGTCATTGAGGAAACGGTTATTGGACGTGAAATCGAGTGTTCTGTACTTGGTAATGAAGATCCCATGGCATCTGTCCCGGGAGAAATCCTACCTCAAACAGAGTTCTATTCCTATGAGTCTAAGTACATTGATGAAAAAGGTGCAGAACTTGCTATTCCAGCTGAATTATCTGATGAAATGATTAAAAAAGTTCAAGAAACAGCTATAAAGGCATTTGAAACACTGCAGTGTGAAGGGTTAGCTCGTGTAGACTTTTTCCTTACTGCAGAGGGGGAGTTATACGTAAACGAAGTAAATACTTTACCTGGCTTTACAAAGATTAGTATGTATCCTAAGCTTTGGGAAATAAGTGGAATAGCTTATTCAGAATTAATTAGTAAGTTAATTGAACTAGCGATTGAACGTCATCAACGGGATAATGATTTGAAAAATACAGTATGGGATTAACAAGAAGAACACCAAGTGTTTCGCACTTGGTGTTCTTTTTATCCTTTATAAGTAGAAAATTTAGTAGAAACAGAAACACGATCTTTTTTGATTGGCTCTTCATCAAAGTAGCCCATGTGGATAAACCCTACAATTTTCTCATGTTCACCAACATCTAATATATCTTTTACTTTTGGGTCATATATGTGTGGATTTGTTTTCCAAACTACACCTAGCTTCTGCTCCCAAGCAAGTAACCAAAAATTTTGAATCATACAGGAGACCGCTCCATAATTTTCATCCCATTGTTTTTGATTGTCAGGCTCGTCCATCACAACAATGAGAATGGCATTCGGTTCATTTAAATATGCTTCTCTATTTTCTTGTTTTTCCTCTGGATATGTTGCTGCTACTTTCTTGGCAAAATTCGGCTTTTGGTCTTGTCCAATAAATATAAACCTCCATGGTTGGCGCATTCCGTGAGTTGGTGCCCAAATAGCACTATCTAATAGATCCCGAACTACTTCTTCTGTTACTTCTTTATGATTATATCCCTTTTTGACTGAACGTCGGTCACGGATGATTTTTGCTAATTGGGATTGTTGCTTGATCATTTCCATTCAAATTCTACCCCTTTGTTAAGTAATTGATAATGGTTATCAACAATTGTAGATAAAATGAAGCTAAAAAGCAAATTTATGTGTGATTTTTATCACGTTGCTTGTAATGAGGATAGAGTATACTAGTGATAATTCATATAAATAAAGGAGTGGTTCGTGTGCTTGAGGTAAAAACGGAAGGACAAAAAGCAATTATTGATGTACGTGAACGGATTTTAAATGGAGAGCATCCGAGAAATGAAATATTTGATTATGTTAAAACTGCTCCAGTTGGAACTATCTTTGAAATACATCTACCACGCCGAGGACAGCCAGTTATAAATGGTCTTGAAAGCTTCGGGATGAACGTAGTTGTGGATGAGGTTGAAGCAGGTCATTTTCGATTAGTAGCAGTAAAGTTGAAGGAAATTGGAGTAGAGGAATCTCAGAACCTAGCTGACCAATCTTTTAATGATCACTGCTAATCGTCCTACACCTAATGTTGGAGGTATAACCAGTGACATTCTATGAATTTCTCGTATTTGTTCATATTTTTTCAGCTATACTAGGCATGGGGCCAGGCTTTTTTATGATTTTTACAGTATCCAAGGCTACCACAATGACGGAACTCAGACATGCATATTTGATTCGTAATAAATTGCATGTATTTGTTATGGTCGGTGG
The DNA here is from genome assembly GCF_009728145.1 of Ornithinibacillus caprae. Classification (GTDB taxonomy): domain Bacteria; phylum Bacillota; class Bacilli; order Bacillales; family Amphibacillaceae; genus Ornithinibacillus; species Ornithinibacillus caprae. Next base: position 128,055 of record NZ_WOCA01000011.1, read on the forward strand.
TACATTATTATTAATAACTGGTTTATGGATGGGGTATTTAAATCCATATATGTTTAAACAAGGGTGGTATATAATTAGTCTATCATTATTTTTAGTAGCCCTAGCATTTGGTCCACTACTATTAGCCCCACGATCAAAACCGATTAAAGAATTACTACAGAATTATCAAGGAGAGCAAATTCCTGATAAGTACTATATACTCTCTAAAAAGTTATTTTTTGTAGAACGACTAGAAAATATAATTTTTCTAATCGTTATTGCTTTAATGATATTAAAGCCTTTTTAAAACAAACACTTTAGTATGTAAAATGTACCCTTTGTAAAGGACTATTTTAAAAAAGACTATGCTACACTGGAAAGGTGATTCCTGTATTGTACAGGGGTCATCTTTTTTAGATTCCATTGATATCTGTAGTTGTTGTAATAAGTCATATAACTCTTAATTTCTCGCTTTAACTCATCTATGGTTTCACAAGGTTTAATATATGCTTCATCTTTAAAATGCCCAAAAAATGATTCTTGTGGGGCGTTATCCCAACAGTTTCCTCGTCTTGACATGGATTGGCCTAAATCATATTTCTTAACCATCCTT
>NZ_WOCA01000012.1 GCF_009728145.1 Ornithinibacillus caprae
TTCTATACTTACAAATTCCACTTCATTTTGAGTATTATTTCTAGTATGAAACACAGTTACCACCGCCTTGTATTGTTACTTATATTATAACAAATTAACGCGGTGAATTGTTAAAGTATTCTAAATAGAAACAGGCTGTCGAGGGTTTTTCGACAGCCTGAGAATCGCCTTTCACTTGAAAGGCGATTCTTTTTATTCTACTGAGAAAATATACGAGTAAATTGGTTGATTACCATTATGAACTTCAATTTCAACATCTTCAAATGTATCTTCAACATAAGCTACAAGCTCTTCCACTTCTTTATCGCTTACGTCTTCACCTTGTAGGATTGTTAAAATTTCATCATCTTCCGTAATTAATTCATTTAATAATAATTTAACAGCTTCTGCTTTATCCTGATGAGTTGCAACAATTTTCCCATCTGCAAGGCCCATGAAATTGCCATTCTCAATGGTGATACCATCAATCTGTGTATCACGTACAGCATAGGTAACTTGTCCAGTTTTCACCTGAGAGCTTGCTTCTTCCATAGTATTCTTATTAGCAGAAATGTTTTCTTCAGGATGGAATGCTAATAACGCACTAATCCCTTGTGGAATGGTTTTTGTAGGGACAACTGCAACATTTTCCTCTGAAAGCTCTGCTGCCTGTTCTGCTGCCATAATAATGTTTTTGTTATTAGGCAAGATCAAGACATTTTTCGCGTTAGCCTTTTGAACCGCTTCAGCGATATCTTGCGTACTTGGATTCATCGTTTGTCCGCCTTCAATAACAACAGAAGCACCGAGGCTCTCAAATAACGTCTTTAATCCTGAACCCATTGCAACTGTTACAATTGCATACGGGACTTTCTCATTTGGTGCAGGAGCCTTTTCTTTATCTCCAACAATTGCTGTATGCTGTTCTCGCATATTTTCTATTTTCATATTAATCAAGCTACCGAAGCGTTGGCCAATCGACAACACATCTCCTGGATACTCTGCATGTACATGAACTTTAACAATTTCATCATCAGAAACAACTAATAATGAATCTCCATGCTCACTCAATTCATTGCGAAATGCTTCTTCATCAAATGGATTTTCTTTCGTTTTTTCTTCTTCGAATTTCACCATGAATTCAGTACAATAACCAAACTCAATTTCAGATGTATCCATGAAATCTTGAGCAGATTTATGGTGTTCGGCGTTAACCATTTCTTCCATTTCTACCGTGTCAACACTTTCAGGAAGTTCTTCACCCTTTAACGCAGCCAAAAACCCTTCATAGACGGTGACAAGACCTTGTCCACCTGAATCGACTACTCCTACTTCCTTTAACACTGGAAGTAGGTCTGGTGTGCGTTTTAGGGATGCTTTAGCTTCTGCTAAAACTTTTTCCATAAGCACTATAATATCTTTTTCCGCTTTAGAAACTTCTACTGCTTCTTTTGCTGCATCTTTAGCTACGGTTAAAATCGTTCCCTCAACAGGTTTCATAACAGCTTTATACGCTGTTTGTACACCACTGTCAAAGGCAGTTGCTAAATCTTTTGCTGTTAACGATTGCTTCTTATCCATTCCCTTAGCAAAACCTCGGAAAATTTGCGATAAAATAACACCTGAGTTACCTCTTGCTCCCATAAGTAACCCTTTCGAAAAGCTTTGAGCAACTTCAGATATATTTTCAGATTTTATTTTCTTTACTTCGTTTGCACCAGATGTCATCGATAAATTCATGTTTGTTCCTGTATCACCATCGGGCACCGGAAATACATTTAATGCATCAATTTTTTTGGCATTATTCGTTAAATGGTGAGCTCCAGAGAGTACCATTTGCGAAAAAGTTATGCCATCTAACTTTTGAACCGTCACTATACTTCCTCCTCTTAACTCATGGCCAGCAATATTAGTCTTTTGCTACGCGTACTCCTTGTATGTAAATATTTACTGAATCAATGGACAATCCTAATGATTTATTTAATGTATATTTAACCTGTGATTGTACGTTATGTGCTACCTCAGATATTTTCGTACCATAACTAACAATAATATACATATCAACATGCAAATGATTATCCTCTTGTCTTACCACAACTCCACGAGAATAGTTTTCTTTTCTTAGGATCTCAGCAATCCCGTCACGAATTTGACTTTTAGAAGCCATCCCTACTATTCCATAACATTCTACTGCTGCTCCACCCGCTATGGTAGCAATCACTTCATTGGTAATTGTAACATGACCATCATTTGTATTAAGTTCTATGGACATCATAATCCTCCTTTAATACTTTTATCATATGTTTATTTTACTACAAGCTAAACAATTATGAAAGAATCCTTGCTATCTTGACGGTTAAGAAAGGAAAACTTTCTTAACTAGCATAAGTGCGAATAAGGCTTTCGACATTAAGTTCATTATTTCTATCAGACTAATTTGCCCCTTATTACAATGAACGATTCATGTTAATCTGTCAAGATATTTTTCTTTATACATATATTGCAATTACTCTCAAGTTGTGATAAATTGTATAAGTATGAAATGATACTTGTTAGAGTAGGAGTGATTAACATGGCAAGAAAATGTGTTGTAACTGGCCGTAAAACTCGCAGTGGAAACCAACGTTCTCACGCTATGAATTCCAACAAACGTAATTGGAAAGCTAATGTGCAAAAAGTTCGTATTATGGTAGATGGTAAGCCTAAACGTGTTTATGTTTCTGCACGCGCCCTTAAATCAGGTAAAGTTGAGCGCGTATAATATACCTGTAGAATTACAGCTTTACATTAGTTGAAAAGCACCCATTATAGGTGCTTTTTTTCATTTCCCACAAATACATAGTTCCTCTTGAGTATCCGTCTTTAAGAAGGTTCTTTTTGATTAGTTTGATAGACAATAGATGTAGAATGCGCAGTCACGTAATGCTCCTAACACCGCTCCAAAAATACACTTCGCTTTCCGCGGGCGGCTGGTGAGCTTCCTCGTGCTGTCGCACTGCGGGATCTCACCTATGCCTTTCCTCCCGCAGGAGTCTTCGTGTATTTTCTCCGCTATGTTGTACTGCAATTCTATAAATCTCTCTTGTTTCTTTTGATGTAAAGTACTTATCATATATATCAGGGGATTAAGCGTTACAATAATTAGAGTACCACCACCAGCGTAGGTAGAATACGTAGACTCCTCGAAAATAAAAACCAATTTTCTTCGTGCGATGTAATACTGTCGAAGCATTCCTTGTCCTGCGGGACCAGCACGTGTCCGAAGATCCCGCTGGAAGGTGGTTTTGCTTCCGAGGAAGCTGAGGCCGTGCCCGCGGAAAGCGAAGTATTCTGCTGTAGCGGTGTTATCGCAGTCGTTTCAAAGGAACGGATGTAAGATAATTTAAACGCCAAGATATGTCGCACTTTACTTCAATTATGATGCAAAACAGCTTGTATGAAAAAAAAGAGCTTCTGTCAATAATTATTGACAAAAGCATACTTTTTTACTACTTATCTTTCTTAAATACACCGATCACAACACGAACAAAACCACCGAGAAATCTTGGGAGCTTAATAGTATAAAATTTCATAAGTTCGCCCTCCTCCGTTTACAAACAAAACTACATGTGAATCGTTTATGTTAAATCACGACTCTTTATAAATAATAGTATGCCTTCACTGTACGAAAAAGTACCATTATTTAAAAGAAGCTTGTTTGAAATGCAACGAGTTGAGCCAAAGAATATTGTTTCATCAGTCAATGGATAGTAGAAACCAGTTAGTGTTAAGCCTTTTACCCGATCAGTAATTGGCAAAAAAGATATATTTGGATATTCATCATCCTTTTCCACCACATACTTTCCTGGTAATGTTAATTCCACTTGATTTTGTTGATCTATAATTACTGCATCAATCTTTCTATTTTTTATAGACATTAATAATTGTATATTTGCTAGTGTATGATCTAACCTTCCACCCGTAACTGCAAATAGCATAATTTTAGTTGGTTTTAGCTCATAAGCTTGTAATAATGCGAGTTCAATATCTGTTTCATCTTTCTCTGCTGTAAATTCCTTGAAATTGCTTGCAGCACGTCGGATTTTTTCTTTTTCATCCATGGTAATGGAATCAAAATCACCAATGGCAAAATCTATATTAATATTGTTTTCAAGTAAGGTATAAGCACCACGATCGGCACCAATCCAATAGTCTACCTTACTTTGATATTCAACAAATTTGGGTAATATGTCAGTAGGTCCACTACCTACGATTCCTACGATCGTCATAGCAAAAACTCCATTATTTGGTTGCTTCTAAAATATCCTGGATAGCTTGCTTTCTGTCCTCTTGATTGAACACGGCACTTCCAGCAACTAATACATCAGCACCTGCATCTGTACATAACTTAGCAGTCTTCATATTCACTCCACCATCTACTTCAATTTCAAAATTCAAACTTAATTCTTCACGCCATTTAGCAACTTGTTCTATTTTACCAAGTGTATTATGGATAAATGATTGACCACCAAAACCTGGATTCACTGTCATAATTAATACTAGATCTACATCGGGTAAAATATCTCGAATCATTTCTACAGGTGTAGCAGGATTAATAACAACTCCCGCTTTAACTCCAGTACTCTTAATGAGTTGAATGGTTCGATGCAAGTGTACACTTGCTTCTTGATGTACAGAAATAATAGAAGCACCAGCGCTGGCAAATGCTTCAATATAAGAATCTGGATTTTCGATCATAAGATGTACATCTAGTGGCAAATTCGTCACTGGTTTAATCGCATCAACAATTAAGGGTCCTATTGTGATGTTTGGAACAAAATGACCGTCCATAACATCGACATGAATATATTCTGCTCCTCCGCTTTCTACTTCTTTTATTTCCTGTCCAAGCTTTGCAAAATCAGCTGATAATATTGATGGTGCAATTTTCGTCATGATATTAATACCTCGGCTTTCTGGATTGAATTTCTTCTACAAAGTTTGCATAGTGTTCATATCTATAGGAGGAGATCTCTCCTGCATCAACAGCTTGTTTCACAGCACACTTAGGCTCTTTCAAATGCATACATCCACGAAACTTACATTGGTCGATTCTCTCTCTCATTTCTGGAAAACAAAGTGGAAGATCTTCTAATTCAATTTCATCAAAATCTAGCGCACTGAATCCTGGGGTGTCCGCAACTAATCCATCTCCTACTTCCACTAACTCGACATGTCGTGTAGTATGTTTCCCTCTACCCAAGCTTTTGGATATATCTGCTGTTTTCAATAGAAGTTGGGGATTTAACGTGTTTAAAAGTGAAGATTTACCAACACCTGACTGTCCCGCAATAACCGATACATTCTCTGAGAAATAATGTTTAATTCGTTCTAAATCGGTCGGCAGTTTAGTAGAGAGTAACTCTACTGTATAGCCAATCGATTCATACTCTCTTTTATAAGTTTTGATTTCCTGTAATCCCTCTTTGTCAATTGCGTCTATTTTCGTGATAAAAATAATTGGTTGGATTCCTTTTGATTCAATTAAAACTAAGAAACGATCCAATAACGTTGTACTAAAGTCTGGCATGGTGGCAGAACTAACGATAATCGCTTGATTAATATTTGCAATTGGTGGACGTACTAATTCAGTTGTCCTAGGTTTTATTTCCGAAATATAACCTTCATCGTTGTCATCAATATCAAATGTAACAAAATCACCTACTAGAGGCGTAATTTTCTTTTTTCGAAAAACGCCTCTACCTTTACATTGATAAATCCCATCATCTGTTTGTACATAGTAAAATCCACTTAAAGCCTTTATAATTCTGCCATCAGCCATTTAGTCACCCTCTTCATACGGTATTGTTTCATTAAATATCTCTTCTCCGTCACGTGTAACCCTGTAAGATGCTGAAGACCCCGGTTCTATTAAAAGCGTAATCGTAAATCGAGTATCCTGCGTGATCATTTCTTCTCTTGCTGGTGTATCCATACTGTTATCCATGTCATCGATATAAATCAACACCTGCTGTTCCTTAGGTTCGTCAGTGGATTCATCAGGATTTTCTTCATCATCTTCTCCAGTTCCTGACTCCTCGAAATAAGGAACAGTGAAAGTGACAGAATGTGATCTAGGAGGTATTTCCTCTGGTCCCGTAGATATATAAACATCCACTTCTTCACCTTTTTCTAAAGAAGCATTTGCATCTGGGCTATGACGGATAACTTGACCTTCAGGTACACTATCAGAGTTTTCTTCATGCCGCTTCATTTTGAGACCAACTGAATCTAAATAATCCTCTGCTTCTGCTTCTGTTAGGCCTCTTAAATTATTTAGCTCTACTAGTTCTGGCCCTATACTCACTTCGAAAATTACAGTTGTTTCACTTGGAACTACTTCGCTTCCTGGATAAGGATCAACATGTGCAATGATTTCACCTTCAGGTTTATCAGAATGTTTTTCTTGAGATTCTACTTCTTTGTATCCTTTTTGTTCTAATAGTCGTTTTACTTGGCTATAATCTCTTCCTACATAATCCTCGAATTCTTCTTTTTCTTTTCCTTGACTTACAAATACAGTAACAGTTGAATTTTCTAGTGCAGACCTACCAGCTCTAGGATCTGTTTTTACAACATAACCTTCTTCAATGTCCTCAGAAAAAATTTCTTCTTGTTCAACGTTTAAATTTAAACTTTCCAACTCATCAACTGCATCTTCATACTCCCACTCTGTGACATCAGGAATAGTTACTTCTTTAGGCTTCATGATTCCTGGTATAATGAACAATGCTGCTACAATTGAAGCAAGTAGAATAAATAGAATAATGGACGTAATAATCCATTTCTTTTTTCTACTTTTTTTCTTGTTCTTATCCTTTTTCTTCTTCGGCTTATTTCCTTTTTCCTTTTTATGAGGTTTTTCATCTTCTACTTTTTTCGTGTCCCCATTTGTTTGGTGTACAATTGTATCTTGATGCTCATGATTGAGTAGTTGATTATCAGTAATAATTGGAATAGCCTTTGTTTCTTCTCCAACTTCAGAAGGAGGAGCATATCGGTCTTCGTTAAGTTTACTTGGATCTAATGCAGACTCTAGACTGGTTTCCATGTCGTAAACTGTATTGAAGCGATGAAACGGATCCTTTGCTGTTGCACGTAAAACAATGTTCTCGACACTTTGTGGAACCTCTTGATTAAAACGCCTGACAGAAGGTGTTTCGCTTTGTAAATGTTTTAACGCAATTGACACTGGGGATTGACCAGAAAATGGCAAGCGTCCAGTTAATAACTCAAAAAATACTATCCCCAGTGAATATATATCTGATTTCTTTGTAGCTAAACCACCCCTTGCCTGTTCTGGTGACAAGTAGTGGACTGACCCTAAGACAGAATTTGTTTGTGTAAGTGAGGTCGCACTTAATGCCATAGCAATACCGAAATCTGTAACTTTGATATGTCCATATGTATCAATCAAAATATTTTGGGGTTTAATATCACGATGAACGATTTCATTTTCATGGGCGTGAGCAATAGCAGAAGTTATTTGCTTCATAATGTCAATTGCTTCGGGGACATCAATTGGCCCATATCGTTGTATGTATTCCTTTAACGTCATACCATCCACATATTCCATGGCCATAAATAGAATTTTATCTTCTTCACCTACATCATATATGCTTACGATATTAGGATGTGAAAGACTTGTTGCCGATTGAGCTTCCCTGTCAAAACGGGCTATAAATTCCTCATCATTGGCATATTCCATTCGTAAAACTTTAATTGCTACATCTCGATCTAAAATAATATCCTTTGCCAAATAAACATCTGCCATACCACCGCCACCGATGGTATCTTTTATTCGGTAACGATCATTTAATAGGTGACCTTTTAACATTAATTTTCACCTACTTTCACAGACATTTCATGCTTTACAATTATAAGAGAAACATTATCTTCTCCACCACGGTCATTAGCTAAATCAACCAATTGCTGCCCAATTTCTTCGATTCCTTGTGTTACATCTTTCAGATATTCAAGGATTTCATCATCTAACACTTTATCTGTTAAACCATCGGAGCACAATAATAGCTTGTCTCCTTCTTCCCAGCTAATTGTTTGAATATCTGATTCTACACTTGCTTCTGTTCCTAATGCCTTTAAAACAACATTTTTTCTGGGGTGATGGTTAGCTTCTTCTTTTGTTATTTGTCCAGATTGTACTAGCGCATTAACTAAAGAATGGTCTTCTGTTAATTGTTTAAACTCGTTTTGATCATAAAGATAGCATCTACTATCTCCGATATGGGCTACTGTAATATATTCAGAGGTACACACAGCAGCTACAAGTGTCGTACCCATTCCTTGACATTCTTCTTTTTCTAGCGAATGCTTATAAATGGTGTCATTCACTTCTTCAATGACTTGTCCGAGCCATTCTTCTACTTGTTCTGGTGAGGAAAAACTGTCTTTTTGTTGCCATTTCTCTTCAATAAATGTAGTAGCCATTTCACTAGCCACATCGCCTGCTTGATGTCCCCCCATCCCATCGGCAATGATCGCTAGTAACTGACCAGCATCGTTGAAAAAGACTCCACCAGAATCTTCATTATGACTTCTCACTTTTCCCCGGTCACTTAAAAAATGTCCTATCATTCTTCCACCCCTTTATAAAAAACCAGCACTAATTTACTACTATAAGTATTACACAAAAAACTCTATAAGAATATTAGAATATAGTTAAAAGCATATTTTTTTGTATCTTATCATACTATACAACTTCATTAGTAGGAATTTCAATTATTGCCCAAAATTAGGTTGTACGAATGAAACGGGTCAGAAAAAATCCATCTGTCTGAAAAGTTTGCGGAAAGAGTTGTAACCCTAATTCTGTAACTCCTGGTGAATCTTGTATCCCTTGCGGAAGGTCATTAAAAAATGACTTGTCCACAAGATAGTCGGTATTCTGTTGTAAAAATTTCTTTACTACTTCTTCATTTTCTTCAGGATCTACCGTACAAGTACTATAAATAAGTACGCCATCCTTTTTTAATAATGGTGAAACACTATTCAAAATTGCTAACTGAATGGTAGCTAAATTAGTTATATCTGATATTTTTTTATTATATTTAATGTCAGGTTTTCCACGTATAACGCCAAGCCCAGAACAAGGCGCATCAACTAGGATACGGTCAAATGAGTTTTCCTCATATAGTTCTTGTAAATGTCTAGCATCAGCTTTTTTGGCATCGATAATCGTTAGCTCTAGCTCTGATGCTTTCTGATCAATTAATTTTATTTTTTTCGCATGGAGATCATGAGCATCAATCCAGCCCTTATTCTCCATTTTTTCAGCAATATGTGTTACTTTCCCGCCTGGGGCACTACATGCATCTAACACTTGCATGCCTGGTTTTGGCTGTAACATTTCTCCAACCAACATAGAGCTTTGATCTTGAATCGTGACGTATCCGTTTTTAAATAACGCTGATTTTAAAATATTTCCTTTATCAATAATAATACCTTGCTCAGAGAAAATGGACGGTCTAACCTCATATCCTTCGTTAATTAATTGCTCCATCGCCTCATCTCGAGAGATTTTTAACGGTTGAACACGAATTGAATGCGCTTTTTGCGTTAAATTTGCTTCACACATTTGTTTCGTCATTTCATCTCCATAATGCTTAATCCAGCGTTTTACTAGCCAGGTAGGATGACTTGTTTCAACAGCTAGCCGTTCCACTTCATCCTCAATCAATGAGGTGCTTGGTACCCCATTACGTTGTACATTTCGAAGTACTCCGTTTACAAGTGAAGAAATACCTTTATGACCTCTTCTTTTAGCGATTTCGACCGCTTCATGAATAATTGCATGGTCTGGCACCTTATTTAGATAAATCATTTGGTAAAAAGACATACGTAATAGCATGATAACCCATGGTTCCATTTTTTTCTTCGCCTTAACAAAATGATTAATATAATAGTCTAATGTGATTTTACGGTTAATTGTTCCATAAACAATTTCCGTTAATAGTCCTTCATCTTTCGGTGATATATGTTGTTTTTTTATTTCTTTGTCTATTAATAAATGACTATAGCCACTATCTTGTTCAATACGCAGCAATAGGTCAATAATGGTATTTCTAAGTATAAACTTCTCCATTTTAATCACCCAATTTGGTTCCTATTTTGATTCGATCACTTGATCCTTGTAAAAACTGTTTCACTGCCATCCTTTTTTTACCAGCAGGCTGGATTTCAGTAACTTTAAATCCTTTTTTATTGCCACAAACAACAATAAAAGCTTCATCATTTGGCTTATCTACAATACTTCCAGGATCTTCATCATATTCCTGATTTACAGGCTGCCCCCACCAGATCTTCATTACGTTTCCTTCATAAGTAGTAAAGGCAACCGGCCATGGATGTAGTCCTCTTACTTGATTGTAGATCGCTTCATTCGATAGCGACCAATCAATTTTTTCTTGATCCCGTTTTATATTTGAAGCAAAGGTAGCCTTGGACTCATCTTGTTGAATTGGTTCCAGTTCACCTGCAAACAATTTCGGTAACGTTTCCTTTAATAATTCTGCACCCAATACGGAAAGTTTATCATGTATGCTACCTACGTGGTCATCACGCTCGATCGGTATACTTCGTTGCGTCAAAATATCACCTGCATCTAATTTTTCAGCCATATACATAATGGTAATGCCTGTTTCACGCTTCCCTTCTATGATCGCATAATGAATTGGAGCACCGCCTCTTAATTCTGGTAAAAGAGATGCATGAACATTAATGCATCCATGTGATGGTGTTTCCAATAATTCATTAGGAAGAAGCTGACCATAAGCAGCAGTAACAATAATATCTGGTTTATAGCTTAAGATTTTTTCATATTCATTTTTTAATTTCTCTGGTTGAAATACAGGGATACCTTGTCTCTCAGCCTCTACTTTCACAGGTGGTGGTGTCAATATTTTTTTCCGTCCTTTTGGTCGATCAGGTTGTGTTACTACTAACACTACTTCATAATCAGAATCTGTTAGCATTTTTAATACTGGCACCGAAAAATCTGGTGTTCCCATAAATACAATACGTTTCATGCTTAACCTTCTTTCTACATAAGATGATATGGTTGCATATCAACTGTTATTAATAAATCTTCTTTTCGAACTTCATCCTGAAATTGCTCAAGTATCTGTTGAATATATAACCGTAATTGTGGTTCGTTTCTATATTTTATCATGCACTGATAACGATATCTATCCTTCATCCGTGTAATTGGTGATGGCGTTGGACCTAACACCACTGTTTCATTATTCACTTGTGAAAGTAATGTTTGTACAATGTTCTGTGTCACTTGTACAACCTTTACTTGATTCGTATGTGATACAGTAATGAGTGCTAAAAAGAAATAAGGAGGATAGTGGAATGTTCGACGCATCTTCATTTCCTGTTTAAAAAACTCACTAAAATCATACTTACTAGCAAGTTCTATACTATAATGATCTGGAGTATACGTTTGAACAACAACTTCTCCAGTTAATTCATGTCTTCCTGCGCGGCCACTAACTTGAGTTAGTAACTGAAATGTTTTTTCACTTGATCTAAAATCTGGTAAGTGAAGCATGGAATCTGCTGTTAATACACCTACTAACGTGACATTTTCAAAATCTAGTCCTTTAGCAATCATTTGGGTACCTAGTAAGATATCTGCTTCCTTATCAGCAAACTGCTTTAATAGTTTCTCATGAGCACCTTTTCTTCTTGTCGTGTCCACATCCATTCGGATCACACGAGCCTCAGGTAATAATTGTGTCAAGGCTTCTTCAACCCGTTGTGTTCCCGTACCAAAATATCGAATTAAATCACTTGTACAGGATGGACATTCTGTAGGCATTCTTTCCTCGTAGGAACAATAATGACATTTAAGTAGGTTACTATTCTTATGATAGGTTAGTGCAATGTCACAATGTGGGCACTCGGTAACATGACCACAATCCCTACACATAACAAACGTAGAATATCCACGCCTATTTAGTAATAGAACTATTTGTTCCCCGCGACTAATTGCTTGTTCCATTTTTTCCTTTAACGCTCTAGAAAACATCGTTCGATTGCCTGCGTGAAGTTCTTCGCGCATATCAACTATAGAAACCTCTGGCATGTCCTGATTATTTGTACGTTTATCTAAAGTAGCAAGTTCATAGACACCTTTTTTAGCTCGTGCAAACGATTCTAGTGTTGGAGTAGCACTTCCTAAAACAACCGGACAATTATAATATTGCCCGCGCTTGATTGCTACGTCTCTAGCATGGTAGCGTGGTTGATCCTCCTGCTTATAGGTGGTTTCATGCTCTTCATCGATAATAATGATTCCAATGTTTTCGAATGGGGCAAATATCGCTGATCTAGCTCCAACAACTACTTTAACTTCCTTCCGGTGAATTTTTCTCCATTCATCATATTTCTCGCCGTTAGATAATGCACTATGCATAACAGCGACATTAGCTCCAAACCTTCCTTTAAATCGTTTAACCATTTGTGGAGTCAGAGCTATTTCCGGAACTAGTAAAATAGCTTCCTTTCCTTTTTCAATAACATCCTGTATTGCCTGCAAATACACTTCTGTTTTACCGCTACCAGTTATCCCATGTAGGAGAACGACATTATGCTTTTCTTGTGCAATATTTTCTTTAATAGGAGCAATAGCTTGTTTTTGTTGATCTGTTAAATCCAATGGATATGTTTTTTCAAATGCATCATCATTATATGGGTTGCGATAAACTTCTGATTTAAAAGCAGTTAATAGCCCTTTATCCAGTAACGGCTTTAACGTTGACCTTGTTGTACCTAATAAGTTGAGTAGTTTACTTTGCTCAATTTCTTTAGGATGTTGAATAAAATACGCTAATAATTCACGCTGTTTGTTAGCTTGTTTAGGCATTTCCAAGTATGCTTCCTCTAATAAATGCTCTTCTTTCGCTGGACGTATCATTGAAATTTGCTTTTTGGTTATTTTTGATTTAACGATATAATTCACACTAATACTGCCAACTTGAATCGCCTTTTGTAGCTGTGAATAACGAATCGTTGAATGTTCAAATTCCTCATAAGCAATAATATCTCTACCAGCAAAAAGATGTTCCAATTCCGGTGGCAATTCCGCACCTTCTGTACGTATTAATTCTTTCTTATATTGAGATTTTAACACCTGTGGTAGCATTGCTTGATAAGCTGTAATGTATAAAGTCAACGTATCCTCAGCTACCCACTTTCCTAATTGTAATAATTCACCTGTCAACACCGGTGTTAAATCTAAAACATCAACAATTTCCTTTAAATTACTAAAAGATGAACTAGAAGCTTTCCCAACCACAAAGCCAGAAATCTTCCTTGGGCCAAAAGGAACTATAACACGCATACCTAAAGATAAAATATCTTTGAACCTATCTGGAATTAAATAATCAAATGTTTGATTGATTTCCTTTGCCTGGACATCTACAATTACTTTCGCAATATTCACGGTGTTTCATCCTTCATATCCCGAATGATAAAGGACAGAATTTTTTGTGCAACATTATATTTGGAGGCTAATTCAATTTCTTCTTGTTGTAATTGCTTATTTACATATGTAGCAATATTTGTATCTCCTCCAAAACCAGCACCCTCGATCGCAACATTATTAATGACAATAGCATCTAAATTTTTCTTCTTAAGCTTTTTAATCCCATAGTCTAAGGGGTTCGTTGTCTCTGCAGCAAACCCAACAAGAAATTGCGTCGTTTTTTTCTCTCCTAAGGACTGTAAGATGTCCTTTGTGCGCTCCATCTCAATATGTAAATTACCATCTTGCTTTTTCATTTTTTCTTCAAATGTAACTTTCGGTCGATAATCTGCAACTGCAGCTGATTTAATTACAATATCATGTTCAAAAAATTTTTGATGCATGATTTGGTACATTTCTTCAGAAGTAGTGACATCTATTCGTTCAATTCGGCTAGTACTAGTTTCAAGGGCAACAGGGCCAGTAACTAAAGTAACCTCTGCCCCCATATTTGCCGCAGCTTCAGCCAAAGAAAACCCCATTTTACCTGTAGATCTATTTGTGAAAAAACGTACTGGGTCTATTTTTTCTCTAGTGGGACCAGCGGAAATTAGTACCTTTTTCCCTATTAAAACGGTAGATTTCGATTGATGTTGAATAATTACATCGATAATGCTCTCTGGCTCTTCTAGTCTACCTTTTCCAATCCAACCACAAGCAAGATATCCTGCTCCTGGCTCTATAAAATGGTATCCCCAAGTTTCTAATTGCTTCATATTACGAACTACGGCAGGATGATCGTACATATTAACATTCATGGCAGGAGCGATATAAATAGTTGCTTTTGTAGCAAGAAGTGTAGTTGTTAGCATATCATCTGCAATACCAACTGCCATTTTCCCGATCACATTTGCTGTTGCAGGAGCAACAATTATAATATCAGCCCAATCCGCTAAGTCAATATGTGCAATTTTTTCAGGATCCTTCTCATCAAATGTATCTGTATATACTGGATTTCGAGAAAGAGCTTGAAAAGTTAAAGGGGATACAAATTGAGTAGCACTTTCAGTCATGATCACCCTTACATTTGCTCCTTGCTGCGTCAATTTACTTGTTAGTGCACAAGCTTTATAGGCAGCAATACCTCCAGAGACACCTAAAACGATATTTTTATTTTGTAACATAAGGTATACCCCTCTCTATCAACGTTCAATATTCTACCATAGTCTATTTATACCATAAAAACGATCAGAATCTAATTATGTCGTTTTGAAGAATATAGTTTAATTACTTGTTTTAAATAGTTGGTTACTATTTATGTAAAATGCACAGTAACTTATAAGTACGTGTATTTTCTTCGTTGTTCTGGAAGTGAAAGCGAAGTATTCTGCCGTAGCTGTGTTATCGCACTCGTTTCGAAGGGCGGATGTAAGCTAAAATTTACGACAAAGTTTCTGCGTATTTCTATCTATTTGTGCATGCGACGGAATAAGGATCAGCTCCATTGAATCTTTCGGCTCCTCGTTCCGTTATTTAAATGAATTTACAAGTTATGATTTCTCCTTTTTAAAACTTTGCAACCTTATAGAAAACTGTCAAAATATAAAACCCTCGCACCATATTGAGCGAGGGATAAACTTAATTATTCTCTTCTAATTTTAATTCACCAGCTTGAATTTCTTCAAGAGCCATACCAACAAACTTATCAGACTTCGGATTTTCAATTTTTAGGTTATCTACTTCGCGAAGCTGTCTAGCTCGCTTAGCTGACAATGTAACTAATGTATACTTTGATTTTATAATTTCTTGTAATTTATCAATTGATGGCTCTAACATCATAAGATATCATCCTCCAGTATTTTCTTGTATTGCTTAGCGATTCGCTCACGTTTACAATGCTCACTTTGAATAATCGATTGAATTTTCGTTACTGCATGATCTATATCATCATTTACAACAACATAATCATAAGCGTCCATCAATTCAATTTCTTTACGAGCTTCTTTTAAACGATTTAAGATTAATTCCTCTGATTCCGTACCTCGGTTAACAATTCGATTCTTCAATTCCTCTAAACTTGGTGGGAATAAAAAGATAAATACACCCTCTGGAAAATTCTTTTTCACTTGAAGTGCACCTTGAACCTCAATTTCTAGAAATACATCATATCCTTCAGCTAAAGTTTTTTCGACGTATTCCCTAGGTGTGCCGTAATAATTATTAACAAATTGAGCATATTCTAACAGTTTATTTTGTTTTATTAACGACTCAAATTCTTCTTTCGACTTATAAAAATAATCTACACCATCTTTTTCACCCGGTCTAATATCTCTCGTTGTCATAGATATAGAGTATTTCAAGTCCGTTTTCCGATCAAAAAGTTCTTTTCTCACGGTACCCTTTCCTACACCTGATGGACCGGAAAGAATAAATAGTATACCTTTTTCTTCAATCAAAATGTTTCCTCCTAAGTATATGAAAAATGTAGCAACGAGCTACTCATCCGTCATTTCATCATGACTTAACACACGCTGTCCAACGGTTTCGGGTTGAACTGCTGATAAGATAACATGATCACTATCAGCAATGATTACTGCTCTTGTCCGTCTTCCATAAGTAGCATCTACTAATTTATTGTTCTCTCTTGCTACAGTAATGATACGTTTAATAGGAGCTGATTCTGGTGAGACAATAGAAATCACCCTATTTGCAGAAACCACATTACCGAATCCTATATTAATTAATTGTAAGCCCAATTTAGCTCCCCCTTAATATCTCTACATCTTACTGAACTGCTTTTTAATTGTAAATCAATTATAAGAAATAATCGAGAAAAATTACAACTAAAATCATTCAATGTTTTGTATCTGTTCTTTAATCTTTTCGATATCACTTTTTAATGAGACTGTCCACTCACCTATTTGACTATCCGTAGATTTTGAACCAATTGTATTTGTTTCACGATGCATTTCCTGTAGAATAAAATCTAATTTTCTCCCAATTGGTTCATCTGTTTTCATTAATTCTTCAAAATGGTTTAGGTGGCTTAATAATCGTGTTATTTCCTCAGTAATATCACCCTTTTCAGCTAGGATAGCAATTTCTTGATGAATACGGTTTGCATCTACAGTCGGAGACTCATCTATGTATTCTTCAATCCTACTATGAATTCGGGACCTATATTCTTCAATTACTTCACTTCTGCGTGTCTCTAATAATAATACCATACTTCGTATCGTTTTTACTCGTTCCAGTATATCATTCGATAAGAATTGTCCTTCTTCTAATCTTCGCTTATTGACTTGTATACATGCTTTTTCGATACTTTGTATGATCGCTTCCTGTAATCCAGTTGGTTGACTATCATTTTCCTGTAATGTAATTAATTCAGGTATCGAGGTAAGCATGGTGACAGGTATTTCCCCTGATAATTGGTACCTGTTCCTAGCTTCCTGAATATCACTAAAAAATTGATCCATTAACTCCCAATCTGTATGTAATTTCTTTTGAACAAATTTTTCTCCTTCTATACTAATAAAGACTTCTATTCTACCTCTATTAAAATGTGACTGTGCCACTTTCTTAATTTTATCCTCAAGGTACAATAAGGAACGAGGAATTTTAGGGGTAAAATCAAGAAACCGGTGATTAACAGTTCGAATTTCTACGGTAATTGTTGTATTCTCCATTTCAATACTTTCTCTTCCATATCCAGTCATGCTCATTACCATAAACTTCACATCCATTCGTACTTTTATGGTTTGTACTCCTAATAGTATAATTAGAAAACTAGAATTTTGCCACCCATTTATGACTATCCTTTTAACAAGGGCATATCACTTTAAAGATATGAAATATGCTTTATCTTCAAAAAGAAGAACCCTAAAGGATATGTAGGGTTCTTCATCTAAATTATTTTTTTGTAAAACCAAAAAGAACGGTTGGTAAAGAACTTAAGCCCAGGATTAACATCCAATCACGTAATCCTAATGCTGTTGTGTGGAATACTGGCTGTAATGGAGCCCAGTAAATGACAACAAGTAATAAAAGTACAGATGATAAAACAGCAAGAACTAGATACATATTTTCAAATGGATTTCGATCAAATACTGAATTTTCACTACGACAATCAAAAACATGAATTAACTGAGCCATAACTAGTGTTGTAAATGCCATTGTTTGACCGTATATTAAATTGTCTGGGTTATTTTGGTATGCTAGCATAAAGGCGATCAGTGTTACTATTCCAATTAAAAATCCTCGACTTATTATCTTCCAACCTAGCCCTCTAGCAAATATCCCTTCCTTTGGATTACGGGGACCTTTTTTCATGACGTCATCTTCTGGTTTGTCTAGACCTAATGCCATAGCAGGAAGTCCATCCGTAACTAAGTTAACCCATAAGATTTGAACAGGCACTAACGGTAATGGCATAGCAAGTAACATAGCAAATAACATAACTAGAATTTCCCCGACATTTGAAGCCAGTAAATAACGAATAAATTTACGGATATTTTCATAAATATTTCTTCCTTCTTTTATTGCAGCTTTAATGGTTGCAAAATTATCATCCATCAAAACTAAAGAGGAAGCTTCTTTGGTAACGTCTGTACCACTAATCCCCATACTAATGCCAATATCACTTGCTTTTATTGCTGGAGCGTCATTTACTCCATCCCCTGTCATCGCAACGATATGACCTCGTTCTTGAAATGCTTTTACTATTTTCAGTTTATGTTCGGGGGTTACTCTCGCAAATACATAAACATCTTCAATAATATCTTCTAACTCTTCTACTGACATCTGGTTTAACTGGTATCCCTCTAGGACTAGTCCATTGTCAGGCAATAGATTTAAATTTGTAGCGATAGCACGAGCAGTTTTTACATGATCTCCTGTTATCATTACTGTTTTTATACCAGCTTGTCTACATTCTTCAATTGCTGATTTAACTTCTTTACGAGGAGGATCAATCATTCCATATAAGCCAATAAAGGTTAAATTCTTTTCTAAAAATGCCATATCCAATGATTCCTCATTCGATAAAGGACGCATACTAATAGCAATCGTTCGTAAAGCTTTTTCCGCCATTTCATCAATAGCACCTTCTATTTTTTCTTGATCCTTTGGCTTAAGAACTCTTCTTTGCTCGTTATCGAAAAGATACGTACATCTTGGTAATAGTACATCTGGTGCTCCTTTTGTAATCAAAAAGCGTTTATGGTTCTGGTCTTCAACTACAACACTCATTCGTTTACGATCTGAATCAAATGGAATTTCTTTAATTATCTTATAATCCTCACTACTCATAGGAGTTAATCCAATTTTTCTTGCAGCAATAACTAATGCTCCATCAGTAGGATCCCCATCCACATAATACTTACCTTTTTTTACTTGTAGGGAGGCATTATTACATAGCATTCCATATAAAAGCATTTTCTCTAGATTACTATTTTCGCGGTCTACTACCTTTCCATTCAGTAAGTAATCCCCACTAATATTATACCCATCACCGGTAACGTGAAGATTTTGGTCATTTACATAGACTTCTTTTACCGTCATTTGATTTTCTGTCATCGTACCCGTTTTATCTGAGCAAATAACAGAAGCGCAACCTAATGTTTCAACAGCAGATAGTTTTCGGACAATCGCTTTTTTCCGAATCATTCGCTGTACCCCTAATGATAATGCTACGGTAACAATAGCAGGAAGCCCTTCTGGTATCGCAGCGACTGCCAAGGAAACCCCGGCCAAGAACATATTATAAACAGGATGTCCTTGTAATACCCCTAATGCTACAACTAAAACCGTTAAGAATAATGCTACAACAATTAATATTTTTCCAAGTTCGGCTAGCTTTCTTTCTAACGGTGTTGGAACTTTTTTTGTATTTGCCATTAATGAAGCAATTTGTCCCATAACCGTATTCATTCCAGTACCTACAACGATACCTACTCCAGAACCACGAGTGACCAGTGTCCCCATGAACCCCATATTCACTTGGTCCTGAGCATCGAGGTCATTTCTGGAAATAGCTGTAGCGTGTTTCATTACTGGTAATGATTCCCCTGTTAAAGCTGATTCTTCTGTTTCCAAGTTATTCGCTTTAACGATTCGTACATCGGCAGGGATACGATCTCCACTATTCAGTTTAACAATATCACCGACAACAACTTCACGGGAAGAGATTTTTCCCCATTTCTGATCCCTTAAGACATTTGCCATTGGAGCTGATAATTCTTTGAGTTTTTCTAATGACTTTTCTGCCTTTTGTTCTTGAAAATACCCAATAAATCCATTCACAAGAACAATTATCATAATTGCGATCGCATCAATATACTCTCCAAGCATCCCAGCAATTAAAGTTGCTGCGAGGAGCACGATGACCATAAAATCCTGAAACTGCTTTAGAAAGATTAACCATTTTGAGGTATTTTTCTCTGCTTCAAGTGTATTATCTCCATACTGCTTCCTTCGTTGTTCAACTTGTTTTGAAGATAACCCTTTACTAGTTGTCACGTGTAACTGCTGCTCAACCCGTTCTACATCTAACTGATACCATTTCTTCACATCACATTCCTCCACATGTAATCCAAAACATTAAACTTGTCCTTGCTCTCTATAAGAATATCTATGCAGTCTTGTCCGAAAAAATGCTATAATTGAATGTGAGGTGAATTCAAATGCCATTCGATGGAATTGTTACAAAAGCTGTAACAGAAGAACTACAACAACTATTAATTCCAGGAAAGATAAATAAAATATATCAACCAACAGACTCGGAACTAGTATTTACGATTAGAAGTAAGGGGAAAAATCATACCCTATTATTATCAATTCATCCTACATATGCGCGTTTACATATAACAGACGATGTATATCAAAACCCTAAAGAACCACCAATGTTTTGCATGGTTTTAAGGAAGCATTTATCGGGAGCAACTATTGAATCCATAGAGCAGTATGGCATGGAACGCATTGTTACGTTTACCATTAAAACTCGAAATGAAATTGGAGATATTACGAGTAAAAAACTGATCATGGAATTAATGGGAAAGCATAGTAATGTGATGCTTGTGGATGAAGATAAGGGAACGATTATTGATAGTCTGAAACATATTTCCATGTCACAAAATCGATACCGTACCATTTTGCCAGGATCTGACTATGTATTGCCGCCACAGCAAGATAAACTGAATCCTCTTGAAATTGATGAGGATACGTTTATTCGTAAACTGGATTTTAATGCTGGTAAATTAGACAGACAAATTGTTAGCTTACTAGTTGGTGTTTCTCCATTTATTGCAAATGAGCTTGTAAGTAAGGCTAAGCTTGGATCAACAGAAGTATATAGGCAATCATTTATTAAGTTTCAGGAGCAATTGAAAAATAAAGAGTATGTACCAGCCATTTATAAGCATACGAAAGAAGATTTTCATGTATTACCCATTACCTCTTTTAAAGGAAATGTTAAAGAATTTATTTCGACAAACGAGATGCTTGATGAATTTTATTCTGGAAAAGCTGAGCGAGACCGAGTCAAACAACAAGCAAAAGATCTCTATCGATTTATTAAAAATGAAAGAGATAAAAATGAGCGTAAATTAAAGAAGCATGAAAAAACACTAAAAAAAGCCGAAAACGCAGAAGTTTATCAGAAAAAAGGAGAACTATTAACTGCACATATGCATTTAATCTCTCCAGGTGATAACAAAATCTCGGTTGTAGATTACTACGATCCAGATCAGAATGAAATAGAAATAGAATTAAATCCAAATAAGACACCTAGCGAAAATGCACAAAGCTTTTTCAAGACCTATCAAAAGCTAAAAACATCAAAACAAGTAGTTAAACAGGAAATAGTTAAAACAAATGAAGAAATGAGCTATTTAGATCAATTATTACAGCAAATAGATGTAGCGAGTGTAGAGGATATAGAAGAAATACGTGAAGAGCTTCGTGAAGAAGGATACTTGAAAAAGCAAACAAAACACAAAAAGAAAAATAAACCGACGAAACCAAATCCAGAAGAATATGTTTCAACAGACGGCACATTGATTTTGGTTGGGAAAAATAACAAACAAAATGAATATGTTACCATGAAGCTTGCTCACAGGGATGATGTTTGGTTGCATACAAAAGATATTCCTGGGTCACATGTTGTAATACGAGATAAGGATCCTAGTGAAGAAACTATTTTAGAAGCAGCACAACTGGCTGCCTATTTCAGTAAGTCTGGAAGCTCTTCTTCCGTGCCAGTGGACTA
Organism: Ornithinibacillus caprae; assembly: GCF_009728145.1. Lineage (GTDB taxonomy): Bacteria > Bacillota > Bacilli > Bacillales > Amphibacillaceae > Ornithinibacillus > Ornithinibacillus caprae. The sequence goes on from NZ_WOCA01000012.1 coordinate 21,774, forward strand.
TACAAAAATTCGCCATGTTAAAAAACCTAATGGTGCGAAGCCTGGTTTTGTGACCTATGAAAATCAGAAAACGTTATTTGTAACACCAGAAAAAGCTGTAGTAGATAAACTTAAAAAATAATACAATCGTAAACCGCCTATGAAGCACACCTAGTTTCATAGGCGTTCCTTTGTTTCATTATAACGTGAATTCATAACCTACATATTGAAAATCTTTGGTAAATCCAATATGTTCTGCAACTGTAATAGAAGGCTTATTTGTTTCCATAACATCCCAATACGGAATAATACCTCGCTCAAAGCATTCTTTAACATAGCGGTATGCTACCTTTTGTGCTAATTTCTTCCCCTGGTGGTTATTGATTGTCTCAATATCTATACAATGTATATTTTCAAAAACAAAGCTGGAAATACAAACGCTAACAATTTCTTGTTGGTGAATGATGCACATTCCAACCCCTTTGCTAAAAAACGCATCTAGTGATGGCCAAGTTTCAAGTATTTTTGAATAAAGATAGTCATTATTTTTGATAGAGTCGTTTTCAAATAGCGATTTATTAATCATAAAAACGGTGTACTCTTTCTCAATTTCAGGATCGATTTTTTCTCTAAAATCTTCTATATTAATCGTATATACTCTTTGATTCCAGCTACCTAACTTACGGTGTTTAAAAATCCTTTCAATCGTCTTATTCCATTGAGGGTGATTCCCAATTCCTTCAAACCAAGCTAGTTCAACTTTCTTTGCTTCTTTTATTATTACAGAATCTATATAACTGTTTAATTCGTGATTAAAGGCATCATTATTTTCATCTCCGATAAAATAAAAGCCGTCATTATTTCCTAACCAAATAAGCCCAGTTGAAGGAAAATTTGGGTGGTCAACAAAAATACGCCCTGGATTAACACCTGAAACAACTGCCTTTACTTCCACAGAACCATTTTCATTAATAATAGATTTACACTTATGAAATTCATCCTTACTTAGTTCAAAAATCATTGTACTGCCTCCATTTGTAATGAGCATTATTGATATTCTATATAAATTAAAATAATTTAATACTATACTTCTTAGCAATTCTAGTTACAACCTTGTAAATAGCGTATCCCAAAATTGCACCTAACACATTAAAAATAATATCGTCTATATCAACTACACGCCCATATTGGCCGAATAAAATTTCTATAAATTGAAGGGATTCGATACTAATTGAAACGGACAGGCTTAAGAGAATAATAGCATTTATAATTCTAAACCTCTTCCAAATCATAGGTGTAAGTAAACCTAAAGGCATAAATAGTAGTATATTTCCTCCTACATTTCTAATAATTAGCCCAACCATAAATAAAGAATCCCCACCATATGCGGTACCTATCATCTTTAAATTATGTATAACATATAATATTGGGACTAAATTTAGACTATTAGAGATATTTTCAAATTTAAAATCGATCCAAAGATGAAGTGGAAAAAGTGTTACGGAAACAACTAATAGCATATATAAAATAAAAAATAATAGAATTACTTCCCTCTTCCTATTAATTTTCTTTCGTTCCCTATTTATCTTTAATCCTCTATATACCAAATATATAAAGGTACCAAGTACGACTAATAAACTACCATCTATTATGTACAAATTTTCTTTCAACTCCCTACTATCTCCATTACTCTACTTAAATGGTCGTCTACTCCTGATCTAGGTCAAAGTTAAAAAACGCGGTACTCCGTTCCTCCCCCAAGGCGAAAGGTAATACTTTTATCTTTTACTAACAGAACTTGAGAATCCTCTGTATTACTATTCCACTTGCTAAATTAAGAGCCATCATGATCCCTCTCCAACTAACTTGTTATCTAAATCCTCTTATTCCATTTTTTTCAGTGATTTTACAATTGCACTAACTTTCTCGTATAAATCTATATGTACATTGATATACCAGACAAGGAAAAAATAATAGACATCCAGATAGAATGATTAAATACCATTTATAATACTTGCTTTTTGTCTTTAATATCAGAATTATATTCATTGCAATCGTAACTACAATAGGTAAACCAGAAATCCATAATTCATTTGCATGATTTATGGATATCAATATACGAAGCGCCTGATTAGTCGTTACTTCCACTTCGTACGTATCTTTTTGAACTAGTCCTTCCTCAATCGTCATTATCATGGATTCCTCATCTAAATGATACTTATAACCAATCAAATTAAAATGAGTTTTATAGGTATACACCATTACAAAGACAAAAATAAAAAAAGCACAATTAAGAAAAATAATTTCCTATTAAACTTAATTTTAATCACTCCTAAACAATCGTTCTTTTGATATACTTATAGTTACAAGTTTTCTAGATAAGGAATCCTGTTATGTAATTGATGAACCATTGAAATAAACCATTACTCTAACTCTATATATTCATCTTTTAATATCCCCATATATATTACATCATGCCATCTCCCTTTTCTGTATAAGGATTGGCGACTCTTTCCTTCTTCTTTAAAGCCTAGCTTGTGATAAACGTGTACCGCAGCTTTATTAAATGAATAAACCCGTAATGACACTCGATGTAGGTTAAGTTCTAAAAAAGCATAGTCTAATAGTATGTTCAAAGCTTCTGTTCCATACCCTTTTCCCCAGTAGTCTTTTTCGCCAATATCAATAATACATTCTGCATTTCTATTTTTCAGATCCAAATTAATTAGTGATGTTATTCCTATCGTTTTTTGACTGTATTTATCCTCTATCATATAACTTTTAGATGAGTTAGAATCCATTAATACATTCTCTACAAAATGCCTCGTTTCATCTATAGAATATAAATCCAATGCTGGGTTTGTAGATGTCATTAGATCTAAATCATTTCTCCAGCGGTGGTATTGCTCTAGATCAGAGCTATGAACTTTACGAAGCTGTAATCTTTGTGACGAAAACATAAGCTTCCTCCCTCTATCAATACATTTGGCCATTAATGGTTTAATTCGAAATGTTCTTCTTTAAGTTGGATTAATCTTATTTCATCATTTGATTCCTTTACTTTATTCGCTAGACTTTCCACACCAAAAATCTCTGTAAACGTATGGCTTCCAACCAGAAGATTAATCCCAGCAAATTGTGCATATTGAATCGTGTATAAAGTAGCTTCTCCAGTAATATATGTATCACACCCATCGTCAACTGCTAACTTGATATGATCTGTGGAGTGGCCTGCTCCAGTTAATACCCCAACTTTCTGCACCCTTTTTTCATTGTTTTTCCAGGCTCTAATTGGTTCATTTAATTTTTGTTTCATTCTACCAACAAGCACGTCCAAATCGATTTGATGGGTAAATTCCACAACTCCTGGTAAATCACCATTATGATATTCAGAGTACTTTTCAATAGTGTCAACCTCGATGACTTTCATTAGCGATGTACAGGATCCGAAATCCACGAAATCTAACGGACCATGAACCCAAAAATGACTTATGTTATTTTCTTTTAATTTATTTTTACAAGCATTCCTTAATCCATGGATAAAATCCCATGCGTCATGATGTGTAATAATTAAGTCAACATTGGACTCGATTGCTTGCTCAATAATCTCGATCGATAGATTCGTAGAATATCCAACAGTTGAAATCTCGTTATTGGATTTATATGTGAACCCAAAAGTCATCTTCAAATTCATCTAACAACTCCTTATGAAAACCTCATTAATCGTTTGTTCGAATGTTTCTAAATTCATTGTATATCCTCCATGTTTATTTTTATTGACCTATTTTTGTTTTGAAGTTATAGAAATTATAATCCATCTAACAACACTAATTAAAATAATTATAAGTCCATTAATTACAGTTAATAGTCCTAAAAAAGCTCCACCGAAGCCAGCTCCCTGTCCCCCTCCAGTAGTATAAAATAAAGAACCACTTATGAAACCAAGGACGGGTGCAACTAGTAGTATAATGATTCCTACTAAAAAGAGAGCAATTTTTCCTTTTTTGTATAATTTATAACATGCAACATTTAGTAAAATAAGTAAAAAAATAAAAAATACTAACAGAAAATCCCCCATTTAATATCCTCCTAGATCTATTTTGCTTCTATAAATAAACATTATCTAATTTGCTAGAATGTTTTTTAGCTTTGTGACATCCTCTTTATTTAGCCCACCGTATCCTTCTTTTTCATAGTCACTTATCAACGTCGCTGTACCACGATCACTGAACCAAATTCTATAAAGATTTTGTTTTTCGATAGTACTGTTGCTGGAGTCATAATAAAGCGATAGTAATATGTCTTCTTTTCTAGCTATTGAAGGCTCCGTATTAGGTTCCCATCTAATGTTTTTAAAAATTCCAATTAGCTCCTCTATCGTTTCTTGATCCGTAATTTGAATAGTATCCCTATAATTTTCTTCGGAATCAACTTCCTGCACTTCTACTCGTGTTAAACTTTTATAATGTTGACCTGAACAAGCTGTTAGAAAAATAAATAGGAAGAGAAAGGATAAACTTATAAAGTTTCTCATTTGCAATACCTCCTATTAGGAGTTTAGGGAATAGCTCAAAGTTCCATCTGACTTTATAGATTAACGATTCCATTCTGAATTTAATATGGAAAAAACAAAAGCGTCGTTAGATTTACCATTCTGATAAAGATATCCTCTTAATAATCCCTCATTCTTAAAACCAAGACGTTTTAATAATTTTATCGATGATTCATTCTGTGGGTATGTGACCGCTCCCATTCTATTTAAACCTAATCCTTCAAAAGAATACCTTAATACTTCCTCTACAGCTTCTGTTGTTATTCCTTTATTCCAATGATTAGGATGTAATTCATAACCAACTTCTGCTCTCTTACTCCAAGTGCTTAAATTATTTAATCCTACAGTTCCTACAAATTCACCTGTTTCTGCCAAAAAAATCCCCCATCTAATACCTCGTCTACTCTCATACGTCTGTTGAAGTGACTCAACTAATTTAGATGCTTCTTCTAGACTTTTTAAGCTATCCATACCATAGTATTTTGTCACTACTTCCCTAGACAAAACATCATAATAACTAGGAATATGTTCCTTTGTAATTTTATCTAATACTAGTCGTTTGGTATTTAATTTTGGAAACTCCATAATATCTCTCCCTTTATCTAATATATTTCCTTCGCATCTGCTGGTAAATCCCTGCCGTGTTTAATAAAGCTTGTCATATTTTCATCATCTTCCAATGGATAGGACCAATTGAAATGTTTGGCAACATCTTGAGATAAAACTCTAAACAAATCGCAGGCAAAAAAGATCGATTGCCACATTTGCTTATAGTCCGAATCAGAATATGTTTTCTTATACATTTCCCAATACGAATCTGGAAGAAAATTCTTATAATATTTTCCTAATTTACCTGTCGACACCTGGTAATTATGTTGAATTCCTACCCACCACTCGAGCATCTTATCCAAACAGTCTCTTGTTGTATATTCAAACATTAGCTTTGCATATGGCAGTTCATCACGCCAGATCCCTTTAGCAACATTTTGCAAACACCACCAAAAATTATTTGTACAACTATCAAACTGTCCTTCGGTTGGTTTCTTTACATGGTAATCTATGTCTGAAGGTGAAGGGATTGATGGTAAAATATGATCTTTATCTAGTAAAGGAATCGTTAACCTATCTTTGCCATACTCTTTTTGCATAGATTCAATGGATTGTAGTGTAAGATCAATCCGGTTTCCATCTGTAAATAACATTAAATAAGCATAGTTGCGGTTAAAATCCTTATTCTGACCTATACCTTTGTCAAGCTTATCTGGTTCTTGAACCATTAGTAACTCTCCAAATATCCGAATCCATCCGGCATCTTCTATGAAACTAAAAGTCTCATTTACGACATAAACAATGTCATAATCCTGAAAGATATCCTTAGGTATGTTAGGATTAGTCCTTGGACCATTCATATAAACAGCTCTAATTCTCTCATCTTCCTGCGCAACTCTAATTATTAACTCAAATATTTCCTGTTCATTTCGCATGCTTCTTCACCTCAATTAGGATAACATTTCCAACAATTACAATAATCTTAACACAGAATAAACTAAAAATACTGCAAAATAAAAAAACACTTACAAATTTAAAATAGATCTGATAAGTGTTTCAATATTTACTGTAAAAACGTTCGCTTCGTTAATACATTAATAAACTCATCTACCTGTGGCAATTTACGAATTCCCTCTTGAAAACAAACCCATGTATCTCTTGTTACAGGCTTATCATCCAATGTTAATGCAATATGTGGGTATTCACTCATCATGGAATCAGACACGCTCTTTGGTAATACAGCCATACCAATCCCCTGCTTCATAAACTGCTTACAGGTTTCAATTTGGTCCACACGGATTGTTTTTTGTGGTTTGATTTCGTCTTGATGGTGGTACAGCCAATTATCTACTAATTCATGCATACTATCATCGCTTTTAAAAGAAATGAGCGGGCGTTCCTTTACCGTATGATCTGGAAAGGCCTCTGTATCAAAGATATACAAAGGGTCTTCAAATAAACGAACACATGTACTTTCTTTTAATTTTTGACCACGAATAATACAAACATGATAATCCTTATGATGACTTTTAATATCCTCACTAATTCCTGTTACTAGGTCGATTGTAACTTTCGGAAAAGCTTGCGTAAACTCCCCTAGTATTGCTGGTAGAAAACGTTGACTGATTAAAGAAGAACACGCTATCGATAATGTACCTTTGACTTCTTTACTAGATTCAGCAAGATTGTTCTTTAATAGCTGTTCCTGCTCCACTACTTTTCTAGCATGCTCTAAAATCATTTCACCACTTGGAGTTAGTACTAGACTTTTAGAGGTCCGAATGAATATTTTCACTCCTAAATATTCTTCAATATATTTTAGCCGTTGTGTAACTGCAGGTTGTGAAATAAGAACAGCTTTTGCGGTTCCACGAATCGTTCCAATCTCATTTAACTTTAATAGTAACTCATAATCTTCTATTTTCATAAAAACTTCCCCATTTGATAACAATTTGTTATTGGATTCGATTAAAAAATGATATTTTACTTATTGCATAAATCATTATAACCTAAAGGTAACAATAAATCTATAGAATGAGGGATGAATAATGAGAATTAAAGATGAGGTTATACAATCTTTCTCTAAAAACCGGGAAGCCTATGTAACAAGTAGTACACATTCCAAAGGAAAGGACTTAAGTCAATTAATCGAATGGATACAACCAAAACCAAATATGATGGTATTAGATATTGCAACTGGTGGAGGTCATGTTGCAAAATCCGTATCTGAACATGTCCATACTGTTTTTGCTACCGATATTACAAAGCAGATGCTGGAAACTGCCTCAAAGTATCTAACAAATTACGATAACATTCATTACATTGTCGCGGATGCAGAAAATCTACCGTTCCTTGATCACACCTTTGATATTGTCACCTGTCGTATAGCTGCCCATCATTTTCCGAATCCAGCTAAATTTATGCAAGAAACTGCCCGTGTATTAAAACTTGGAGGAGTATTCTTGTTCATAGATAATGTTGCACCAGAAAAAGAGAAGTATGATACATTTATTAACCAGTTAGAAAAAATGCGTGATTATAGCCATGTTCGTTCACTTAGAATCTCGGAATGGATGAAGCTGTTTCATAAACATCAATTTACAGTCGTAAAACAAGAAAAAAAGAAGAAAACCCTCCCTTATACGGAATGGATCAATCGAACGCTAGACTCACAAAAAGATAAGGAGAATGTTAAAAACTTTATGCTACATGAAGCAAATGATATTCACTCGTACTTCCACATTGAATCTAATGAAGAAGATATTCAATCATTTACAATTGATGAGTGGATGGTGTTATGTCAGAAAAAACAATAAATCGGAGTGTTATGTCATGGGTATGAATTTTCATCATCAACAAAATAGAATAACCTATTCATCACGAACTGCCGACCCTTCTTGGAAATCAGCCATGCAACAACTAGTTTCTATAAATAATGTTTCTCGAGCAGCTGATATAGGATGTGGTGGGGGGATCTATTCTAAGGCATTATTAGATATGGGCATTCCTTCTGCTACAGCTATAGACTTTTCTGAAACCATTTTAGAAGGTGCTGAAGAGAATTGTAGAGAATACGATAATATATCATTTCATCACGGGGATGCTTATTCTACCGGCCTAAGCAGTAACCAATTTGAATTAGTACTTGAACGAGCATTAATCCATCATCTTTCTGATTTATCTTCTTGTTTCCAAGAAGCACATCGACTACTAAAGGATGGAGGAACCTTTATTATTCAGGATCGCACACCGGAAGACTGTTTATTACCAGGTGATGAATCACATATTCGAGGATATATTTTTGACCTCTTTCCAAGATTATCAACAATAGAAATGAATCGTCGACACGAGAGCAAAGAAGTTTTGGAAAAGCTTTTAGTAAATGGGTTTACAAGTATTCAAGAAGTACAGTTATGGGAAACAAGAAAAACGTATACTAATAAAAAGCAATTGCTCCAAGACCTACGAAAACGAACTGGAAGAAGTATTTTACATGAATTATCCGATCAAGAGTTAGAAGTCTTACTTAATCACGTTGGGCAAGCCATATCAACAGATGGAGATATTATCGAAAAAGATCGGTGGACGATTTGGACAGCAGTTAAATAATTCAAACGTGACGAATTCTCAACTTTGTTTGTGGGACTCATGGCTACTGCTAGTATGAGTTACCGTTTTTTGATTTCTCTACTTCACTTGGGCACTCATCAACGCTTTGAGTTACCGTTTTTCATTTTCTCTGCTTCACTTGGGCACTCATCAACGCTTTGAGTTACCGTTTTTTATTTTCTCTGCTTCATTTGGGCACTCATCACGGCTATGAGTTACCGTTTTTTGATTTCTCTACTTCATTTGGACACTCATCAACGCTTTGAGTTACCTTTTTTCATTTTCTCTGCTTCATTTGGGCACTCATCAACGCTTTGAGTTACCTTTTTTCATTTTCTCTGCTTCATTTGGGCACTCATCAACGCTTTGAGTTACCGTTTTTCATTTTCTCTGCTTCATTTGGGCACTCATGATAATAATAAGAGGTGAAACTAAAACTAATTGTTTACACCTCTTATTATTCATTCCCATTACAATTTTTCACGCCACGAAAGTAAATCAGTTTGTATTTCAGCTGTAATTTCTCCATCCTTAACCATTGCGTCTAATAGTAAGTCAAAGCTTGTGATGGTTTGGAATGGAATGTTTACTGTAGCAAAGTTATCTATTGATTTTTTCATACCATAAGTAAAGATAGCGAAAACGCCAATGATCTCGGCGCCCTCGTCCTGCAATGCTTTTGCAGCATCTATAGACGAACCACCTGTTGAAATCAAATCTTCAATCACGATAACTTTTTGTCCGGCTTTAAATTCTCCTTCGATTAGATTTCCTTTGCCATGACCTTTTGGCTTAGAACGAACATATACCATTGGGAGATTAAGTCGGTCTGCTAACCATGCTGCATGTGGAATACCAGCAGTCGCACATCCGGCAATAACATCTGGTTGATCATCCAATGCTTCTAACATTTCAATGAACGCATTTGTAATTTTTTGACGTACTTCAGGATGACTCATCGTCAATCTGTTATCACAATATATTGGTGTTTTAATTCCAGATGTCCATGTAAAGTAATGTTCTGGATTAATTTGTACTGCTTTAATTGCTAATAAATCTCGCACTAATTCACGACTTAAGTTCATGTTCATTCCCCCATTCTTGTAAAACCTGTAGGTAAGCTTGTTTCGGATTAGTTGCCTGTGTTACACTACGCCCAACAACTAAAATATCAGACCCGTTTTCTCTTGCAAATTGAGGGGTAGCGACTCGCTTTTGATCATTGTTTTCCGTATCCATTAAACGAATTCCAGGTGTCACCGTAAGAAACGATGGACCACAAACAGATTTAATTTGTTTTGCTTCATGTACCGAACAAACCACTCCATCAGCACCATTTTCTGCAGCAAATTGAGCGAAATGAACTGTATTTGCTTGTAAATCTCCAGGAATTAATAATTCCATATTCATTACCGCTTGATCCATTGAAGTTAACATGGTAACAGCAATTAGCTTCGTTTGCCGGCTACTAGAATGAGAGCCAGACAGCAAACCTTCCTTCGCCCCCTGAATCATTTCACTTCCACCTAAAGCATGAACATTAACCATATCTACACCTAATGTAGCTATATTTCTCATCGCTCGCATCACGGTTGTTGGAATGTCATGCAGCTTTAAATCAAGAAATATTTCATGATTATTTTCCTTTAATCGTTCGATTACAGCAGGACCTTCTCGGTAAAAAAGCTCCATTCCAACTTTCACAGGTACCCCTTGTAATCCATTCCTTTCAATAAATAGGTTTGCTTCTTCCCAGGCAGGAAAATCTAGGGCTAAATAGATTGATGGATTCATACGCTAACCCCCTTACCAATTACATCAGTAATTGACTCATAACCATACTTCGATAGTACATGTGGTAATTCATCAATTATTTCAACACATACAAAAGGATTTTGAAAATTTGCCGTACCTACTGCAACAGCACTTGCACCAGCTAATAAAAATTCAAGTACATCTTCTGCAGTTGTTATTCCGCCCATTCCAATGATGGGGATAGATACTTCTTGGCTTACTTCGTAAATCATTCGGATTGCAACAGGTTTAATAGCAGGACCAGATAAGCCGCCGGTTTTATTGGCCAATAGTGGCTTTCCTGATGGAAGGTGAATCTGCATGCCTGTAATCGTGTTAATCATAGACAACCCATCTGCTCCAGCATCCTCTACCGCTTTTGCCATCGATAAAATATCCGATACATTTGGGGACAGTTTGACATAGACTGGTAAATTGCTAGCACGTTTTACTGCTTCTGTCACACGCGCTGCCATTTCTGGATCAGTTCCAAACTGAATACCACCTTCTTTTACATTCGGACAAGAGATATTCAATTCAAGTGCATGGACATGTTCGGTGTCATTAAAAGCTGCTGCAACATGCTCGTATTCTTCTAATGTACTCCCTGCTACGTTGGCAATAACCGATGTATTGTAATTTGCTAGAAACGGTACTTCATGCTTGATTATGTTTTCTACACCGGGATTTTGTAATCCGATTGCATTTAACATCCCAGAGGCTGTTTCCGCTACCCTTGGTGTACGATTTCCAAAACGTTCTGATCCAGTTGCAGCCTTCATTATAATTGCTCCTAGTTTACTTAAATCATAAAACTCACTATATTCCCGGCCAAATCCAAAACATCCAGAGGCTGGCATAATAGGATTTTTCAAATTAAGCCCAGGAAGGTTTACTGCTAACTGACTCATAACGTTACCTCCTTAGCAGAAAATACTGGTCCGTCCTTACATATTTTTCGGTAACCAGCTTCATCTGCAGTTGGAATTACACAAGCAAAGCAAGCACCAACGCCACATCCCATACGTTCTTCTAAGGAAATATACCCCTTTTGATTAGGAACGATAGCTGTAATTGCTTGTAGCATTGGTAATGGACCACATGAGTAATAGCAATCATACTGACCTAGGGAATCCATCACATCCGTTACAAATCCTTGTTCTCCAAACGATCCATCATTTGTAACAATAATCGTTTCCCCTAATGCTTTAAATTCTTGCTCATAAAATACGTGTTGTTTCGATTGAAAACCAAGAACAGATATTATTTTTCGTCCCTGCTTTGCAAGTGTTTTTCCGAGAAAATACAAGGGTGGAACACCAATTCCACCTCCAATAAGTAGCACCGTGGAATCATTACTATCTATATAAAAGCCATTTCCACTGGGACCTAATACGTCAAGCACCATCCCAGGTTGATAGGTTGCTATTTTCTGTGTACCTGCTCCCATTCGTTTAAACAACACAGTAATCGTTTCTTGTTCGGGATCAACGTTAGCAATAGAAATTGGCCTCCTTAACGTATGACCCTCAACATAAATATGCAAAAATTGACCTGGCTTCGCATGCTGACTAATATAATGATTATTCAGTACCATTTCAAATGTATCTAAAGCAATCGTTTTAGATGATAGAATCGTTACTTGTTCTTTATTAATCATTAGACAACAACCTCTGGATTTGACATTGGTTTTGCACTAAATGTTGTTGAATCAATTACATTCAAAATGGCATTTGCAGTATCTAAGTTAGTGAGACACGCGATACCATGTTCAACCGATAATCGGCGAATCATGAACCCATCTGAACGTGGTTGTTTACCTGAAGTTAACGTATTAATAACAAATTGTACTTGCCCTTTTTCAATAATGGATAATACGTTTGGTTCACTAGACCCAACCTTGGCAACTTCTGTAACAGGCATTCCTAAACCTCTCACAAGACGGGCAGTACCTTCTGTTGCATACAGTTGAAAACCTAATTGATGAAAACGTTCCGCTATTTCAAGCATCTCCTGTTTATCCTTATCTGCCACGGTTAATAATACAGCACCTTCATGTGGTATGGATAATCCGGATGCGATTAACCCCTTATATAAAGCTTTTTCTAATGTTTTGTCATACCCGATCGCTTCCCCTGTAGATTTCATCTCGGGTCCTAAAATCGTATCCACACTGCGTAGCTTCTCAAAGGAAAATACAGGTACTTTGACCGAAACTTGACTATCCTCTGGTAGAATCCCAGAGTCATAGCCTAAATCAGCCAGCTTTGTGCCTAATATACACTTTGTAGCAAGTTTAGCCATCGTTACTCCGGTAATTTTACTTAAAAATGGTATCGTTCTACTAGCTCTTGGATTTACTTCAAGTACATAAACATTATCATCATAAACAATAAACTGAATATTGATCAGTCCTTTTAGCTGAAGTGCCTCCGCTATTTTTAATGATGCATCCTTACATTTTTGCTTAATTGTTTCAGAAATTCGTTGTGGTGGATAAACAGCAATCGAATCACCCGAGTGTACACCAGAACGTTCGATATGTTCCATTATTCCCGGAATGATCGTTGTTTCTCCATCACTAATTGCATCAACCTCTACTTCGATTCCAGTAATGTACTTATCAATTAAAATAGGATGTTCATTCGATAAATTTGTTGTTTTCTCCAAATATGTCTGTAATTCCTCGTTACTATAAACGATCTCCATTCTGCTTCCACCGATAACATATGATGGTCGTACTAGAACGGGATAACCAATGTCGTTTGCTACTTTCATAGCATTATCCAGTTTTAATACTGCTTTACCCTTAGGTCGTAACAAATTTAATTCATCGAGTAATAGTTCAAATTTATCTCGATCCTCTGCACGGTCAATTGCTTCTAAATTCGTCCCTAAGATAGTTACACCACGGCGTTCCAGCCCAGCTGCTAAATTAATGGCTGTCTGACCACCAAACTGTACGATAACGCCCTCTGGCTTCTCGAGTTCAATTACATGCATGACATCCTCTAGTGTCAATGGTTCAAAATACAATTTGTCTGAAATACTAAAATCTGTGGAAACCGTCTCCGGATTGTTATTCATGATGATTGCTTCATATCCCATTTCTTTAATAGCTAATACCGAATGGACAGTTGCATAATCGAATTCAATCCCCTGCCCGATACGAATAGGTCCAGAGCCTAGAACAAGTACTTTTTTGCGATTAGATGATATAGATTCATTTTCATCTTCATACGTACTATAAAAATAAGGGGTTTGTGATTCAAACTCTGCTGCACATGTATCAACCATCTTATAAACTGGTGAAATATCTTCCTTCATGCGGAACGTATATACGTCATCAATACTTACATTCCAAATTCTAGCTACTTGGGAATCGGAAAATCCTTTTTCTTTAGCTATTTTAAGTAGCTGGGCTGAATGTTTATGTTGCTTTAACTCATTTTCTAATTCGATAAGTTTTTGCAATTTGATCAGGAAAAACCGGTCAATCTTCGTTACTTCAAATAGGTCATCAATTGACATGTTGCGTCGAAGCATCTCTGCAAGTACAAAAATCCGCTCATCATCCGCTTTTTCCAGTCGATGAATAAGTTGTTCATCTTCTACCATTTCAAGAGATTTTAGCCACATATCTTCTGTTCCTATATCAAGGGAGCGAACCCCTTTTAAAATGGATTCTTCAAACGTTCGACCAATCGCCATGATTTCGCCAGTTGCTTTCATCTGGGTTCCAAGTTTCCGATCACCAGTAACGAACTTATCAAATGGGAAACGAGGAATTTTGGTAACCACATAATCTAATGCTGGTTCAAACATCGCATAGGTTGTACCTGTTATTGGATTGACGATTTCATCTAATGTTAATCCAACAGCAATTTTTGCGGCCATTTTTGCAATCGGATAACCAGTAGCTTTAGATGCCAGTGCTGATGAACGACTAACACGTGGATTCACCTCAATGATATAATAATCAAAGCTAGTCGGGTCGAGGGCTAACTGAACATTACAACCACCTTCGATTTTTAATGCGCGTATTATTTTTAATGATGCATTTCGTAGCATTTGATATTCACGGTCGCTTAATGTTTGAGATGGTGCAACGACTATGGAATCACCCGTATGAATTCCTACTGGATCCACATTTTCCATGTTACATACAACTATTGCTTGGTCATTTTGATCGCGCATTACTTCATACTCAATTTCTTTAAACCCTGCTATATTTCGTTCAATTAAACATTGATTTACAGGAGATAATGCTAATCCGTTTCTAGTTATTTCACGAAGTTCCCTCTCGTTATAGCACATCCCACCACCAGTTCCTCCTAGGGTGTATGCTGGCCGAACAATGAGTGGATAACCAATTTCTCCGGCAAAGTCAATTGCCTCGTTTACAGAATGAACAATCTGACTTTCAGGTACTGGTTCATTAATTTCCTGCATCAATGAGCGGAATTTCTCACGGTCTTCTGCTTTTTGAATAGCTTCCAATGATGTTCCTAATAAGGTTACATCGTTTTCTCCTAAAATACCGGTTTGCTCCAAAGCAACAGCTAAGTTCAATCCAGTTTGACCACCAAGTGTTGGAAGTAATGCATCAGGCTGTTCCTTACGAATAATCTTGGTTAAAAACTCTACCGTTAATGGTTCCATATACACTTTATCTGCAACTGTTTGGTCAGTCATAATTGTTGCTGGATTTGAGTTAGCTAAAATAACAGTAAATCCTTCTTCACGAAGTGCTTGACATGCTTGTGTGCCAGAATAGTCAAACTCAGCTGCTTGACCAATAACAATTGGTCCTGATCCAATAACTAGAATTTTCTCGATGTCAGTACGTTTAGGCATATATGATCTCCTCACTTCGTTTTTGATAGTTTTTAATCATAGTTAAAAAATCATCAAATAAATAATTCGTATCTTCTGGTCCCGGCGAGCTTTCAGGATGGTATTGTACTGAAAAAGCTGGATACGTTAGATGTCTAATTCCTTCAACGGTTTGATCATTAAGGGCTACTTGCGTTAATTGCAATCCTGTGTTTGCTAATGACTGTTTTACAACTGCATATCCATGATTTTGTGATGTTAAATACGTTTTTCCATTTTCTAAATCTTTCACAGGATGATTTCCACCACGATGGCCAAACTTTAACTTTTCCGTTTCCGCTCCACAGGCAAGTGCTAAAAGCTGATGCCCAAGACAAATGCCAAAAATCGGTATCGTACCTATCACTTCTTTAATCATTTCTATTGCTTCTGGAACATCTTTTGGATCCCCTGGTCCATTCGTTAACATAATGCCATCCGGCTTTAGACGTAAAATATTCTCAGCTCCGTAGTTATACGGAACAACTGTTACATGGGAATTTCGTTTCGTTAACTCACGAAGAATTCCGTGCTTCATTCCAAAATCAACTAGTACAATTCGTAATCCTCTACCAGGAACAATATATGGCTTAACCGTTGATGTTTGTTTTACTTGGTCATTTCTTAACGGAGTCTGTTTTAGTTTCTGAAGAATAGAATCTAATGGTTGATCCGAATTGGTAATGTATCCTTTCATCGTCCCGTAGTTACGTATAATTCTTGTAAGTTTTCTTGTATCTATGCCAGAAAGTCCCGGTATATCATGTGCTCTTAAAAAGTTATCTAAATTTTCATCACTTCGGAAATTAGATGGATACTCACTCATTTCACGCACAATTAGTCCGTTAATAAATGGAGCAACCGTCTCAAAATCATCACGATTGACTCCGTAGTTTCCAATTAACGGATACGTAAGTGTTACAATCTGACCACAATAGGAAGGGTCCGTAATAATTTCCTGATATCCAGTCATACTTGTATTAAATACCACTTCCCCACTAATACTTCGATCACTGCCAAATCCATCCCCGACAAAAATTGTTCCATCTTCTAGCACTAATTGACGTTTAAATAACATGTGGACACTCCTCATAGACGATTTTCCCTTCCACTATCGTAACGACTGGTAAACCTGAAACTTCCCAGTTATGAAAAGGGGTATTTTTTCCTTTTGAATAAAATGAATTTTTATCAAGTTTGATACCACCGGTTAGGTCTACTAAGGTTAAATCAGCAATTTCTCCTTCTGCTAATCTTCCATATGGTAAATTAAATACCGTTGCAGGTTTAATAGTTAACCAATCTACTAATTGATTTAATGTCACTTTTCCTGGTTCTACGAGATACGTATAAAGTAATGAAAAGGCTGTTTCTAGTCCAACAATACCAAATGGAGCATCATGCATTCCTACTTCTTTTTCACCTTCTGTATGTGGTGCATGATCGGTTGCAATAAAATCAATGGTTCCATCGAGTAATCCTTCTAATAATGCTTCTTGATCCGCTTTACTCCGTAATGGTGGGTTCATTTTATAATTGGCATTGTTCTCAGTAATAAACTCTTCATTTAACAGTAAATGATGTGGCGTTACTTCAGCTGTTACGTGAATCCCTGCTTTTTTTGCATCCCTTATTACACGCACAGATTCCTTCGTACTTACGTGACATACATGGTAATGGCACCCTGCTGCTTCAGCCAGTAGAACATCTCTAGCAATTTGTACTGATTCACTAAGTGATGGAATTCCTGGTAAATTTAATCGTTTACTTACTTCACCGTCATGGACGACTCCACCATATACGATAGAATTATCTTCACAATGAGCCACGATTGCTTTGTTACATGCGGCCGCTTCTTTCATAGCTCGCAACATGTGATCAGCAGTTTGAATACCTACCCCATCATCTGTAAAAGCAAAAACTTGATCAATTTCAGCAATTTCTTTAATATGAGTAAGTTCTTCTCCTTTTAAGTTCTTCGTAATGGAAGCATAAGGTAGTACTCGAACTACTGCATTTTCTTTAATTTTTTCTAATAAATGACGTACCTTTTCTGGTTGGTCCGGAACTGGATTGGTATTTGGCATTGCGCACACTGTAGTAAATCCTCCACGAGCAGCTGCTTTCGTTCCAGTGACGATTGTTTCTTTATGTTCACCACCTGGTTCACGCAAATGGATATGAACGTCTATAAACCCTGGTAGTACCAATAATTTATCATTTCCATCTATAACCTGATCTACCAAATTCGTAATAGATGAACTAATTTCTTTTACCTTTCCTTCTTCAATCAACACATCGCATGATTCCATTTTTTCATTTGGTAATAAACGTTTAACATTTTTCAAGAGTATATTCATTTGTAATCCCCCATTCGTTTAACATAAGTGCTATGATTGCCATTCTGATATAAACCCCGTTGTTCATTTGTTTAAAGATTCTGGAGCGATCACATTCTACTAAATCAGAATCGATCTCTACTCCTCGGTTAACTGGGGCAGGATGTAAGATAATGGCATGTTGTTTCATCTCTTTCTCACGATCCTTTGTTAAACCGAATTTGGTTAGATAATTGGTTGTGGTCAACTGATGCTCATGTCTCTCATGTTGAATTCTTAAAAGCATCACAACATCACATATCCTAGCTGCTTCATCCATTGAAATATAAGGAAAATCCAGTTCTTCATCTACGTAGCCTGGAGCCGCACTTAAGTAAACCTTTGCCCCTAATCGTTGTAAAGCAAATGCATTTGATTTTGCAACTCTACTATGTTTAATATCCCCGACGATCACGATTTGTAAATCTTCAAACCTGCCAAATTCTTGGTAAATCGTTAGCAAATCTAGCAAACATTGTGTTGGGTGTTCTGCTTTTCCAGCTCCTGCATTAATGATCGGAACAGAGACTTTCTGATCCAATTGTTGGAACCAGTCATCCGCTTCATGACGAATCACTATGAGATCAGCTCCAATTGCCTCAAAAGTTTTAGCAGTATCATATAATGATTCCCCTTTTCTAACACTGGATGCTTCTACATGAAAATCGAGTATATCCATCCCTAACTTTCGTTCTGCAACAGCAAAGCTCATTTTGGTTCTCGTACTATTCTCAAAAAATAAATTTGCAGCAAAAAGCTTTTCCTTGAGTGGAATTCTTCCCATACGATATGCTTCAGCAAGGTCCAAACAATCATATATTTCTTGATTGGTTAATTGAGTGAGCGAAATAAAATGTCTCATAATACCCTCCTAATCACGTTAATTTTTGCTATAAAAAAACCTCTTTGCGGTTTTTGGTCGCAAAGAGGTATACGTGTAGTGTGGATACACGTCTTCCATACGACCTTGTAAACCTCTCTGGATTTACGTTAAAGGTCTCGCTATTTACTTTTCATAGATGGACACTTGATCGATTTCATCTATTTCATCAAGCTGAACAACAATTATCTCCCTGTCAGAAGTTGGAATATTTTTCCCTACATAGTCGGCACGTATCGGTAACTCCCTATGGCCGCGATCGACTAAGACTCCTAATTGAATTTGTGATGGTCTACCAATATCCATTACTGCATCCATTGCAGCTCGAACAGTTCTTCCTGTGTAAAGTACATCATCAATCAAAATGACTTTTTTATTGGTAACATCTACTTCAATATTCGTATCCTTTAATTCGGGTTCGCTGGCATCAACTGCTTTTTCTAAATCATCACGGTATAATGTGATATCTAGTTCACCAATTGGAACCTCTAAATCCTCAATCATTTTTATTTTTTCTTGTAATCGTTTAGCTAGAGGAACTCCTCTTGTTTTTATTCCAACAATTACTAATTCTGCTCCACCTTTGTTTTTCTCTAGTATTTCATGAGCAATTCGCGTAAGTGCACGGTTCATTGCTTTATTGTCTAATACTTCCGTTTTTTTCTTCATTTAATCACCTCAGTAAGAAAAACCCTTTTTTCCATGAGGAAAAAAGGGTTTTGGATACACGTATCTCTAGTACGAGCATATTCCGTTTCCTTTTTAGCCTCACGGGACTATAATTAAAGGATCGCTATTCATTTCATTTATTATTTCAAACAACTAGAAATCTGTCAATACATTTTTTCAATCGTAGAAAGAACTTCTTGAAAATAAGTTGGTAGTTCTGCTTCAAAACGAAGCTGTTCTCCAGTGGTGGGATGTGTAAATCCAAGAACTTTGGCATGTAAAACTTGTCCTTTAGTGTCCATGGTTTTTCTTGGACCATATTTAGGGTCCCCTACCAATGGAAACCCAATATATCTCATGTGTACACGAATTTGATGTGTTCTTCCCGTTTCCAGTTGACACTCAATATGTGTAAAATCTTTAAATCGTTTAAGCACCTGGAAATGGGTAACTGCATTTTTTCCATTTTCTACAATTCCCATTCGCTGTCTATCTTTAGGGTCCCTTCCAATAGGTGCATCAATCATACCAGTATCATGATCAATGACACCATGTACAACTGCTTCATACTTTCTTTCAATATCTTTAGAAGCAAGCTGTTCTGCTAAACTTGCATGTGCTTTATCATTCTTTGCAACAACTAATAAGCCACTTGTATCTTTATCAATTCGATGAACAATTCCAGGGCGCTCTACTCCATTAATTCCAGAGAGGTCATTACAATGATGAAGTAGAGCATTTACCAATGTTCCACCTTGATGTCCTGCTGAAGGATGTACAACCATCCCCTTTGGTTTATTCACTACTAACAAATCAGGATCTTCATACACGATATCTAATGGGATATTTTCTGCTTCAACAGCTAATGGCTTTACTTCAGGAATAGTCCACCGAACTACATCTCCAACCTGACACTTATAATTCGCTTTCACTACTTGATCATTTACCGTAACCAAATCCTCATTGATCCATGCTTGAACCTGTGACCTGGATTGATCCGGATTAATCATAGCCATTAGTTTATCAATTCTAGTTTTTCCTTCTGATTCTGTAACAACATGCTCTAAAGTCATTTAAGCATTTCCTTTCTTTTTCTTCTCATCCAGAAATGTTGCAATTATCACTAACCCTACCCCTACAACAAGAGCAGAATCCGCAACATTAAAAATAGGGAAGTCATAGCCAAAAAAAATAAAATCAAAAAAGTCAACAACCTCTTGATGTAAGACGCGATCAATAAAGTTTCCAATTGCTCCGCCTAGGATAAAGCTTAACGCCACAGCTAAGAGCTTGCTTTCTTTTGCAAATTTTTGCATGTAATAAATAACACCTATTATTACAATCACCGTAATGATATAAAAGAATACCATTTTCCCAGCTAAAATCCCCCACGCAGCACCACTATTTCGGTGAGACGTAAGGTAAAAAAAGTTCTCCATAATTGTAATTTGTTCATACAGTTCCATGTTTTTAACAACGAGCCATTTGGTAAATTGATCAATTCCTATAATGATTGCTGCAATTATGTAATACCAATACATTGTACGTCCTCCGATTCCATATTCTCTCAGACATCTTCTAATAATAAATACTTTATATATCTTATACTTTAATCCTGTATTTTTCAATGTTAGAAAACTTGACTTTTGTAAAAGGTATTCTTGAAAAGAGTTCTATAGCTTTTTTAGAAACCCTTATACACTTACGTATAAGTTTATGGCAAAAGCCTTCATTGCACCTATAAAGCATAGGAGAGTTTTCGTATTTTCTAAAAGAAAGCCCTCTATCTCTAGAGGGCTCCTGATTAATCAATCATTATGCAGTATAGTGTTCTTTTACTACGTCAGCACAACGCGCACATAATGTAGGATGGTCCGTATCTTCTCCTACAGTGTCTGATGCAACCCAACAACGTTCACATTTTTCACCAGAATGTTTTTCAACTTGAACGTCAACATACTTATACGCTTTCGCGTTCGGTTCACTATCACTAATAACCGCTTCGGAAACAATGAATAATTGATGTACATCTTGGATAGATGTTAACATTTTTTTCGTTTGTTCATCTTTTGGTACGACGGTAATTTTAGCTTCTAATGACTTCCCAATTACTTTTTCATTTCTCGCTTCTTCTAACGCTTTATACACATCATCACGAACAGCCATGAATTGATTCCATTTTTCTTCTAACCCTTCGAAATTAGTAATTTCTCTTGGTTCAGGAATATCGGTTAATTGAACACTTTCCTCCTCTACTCCAGGAATGTATTCCCATACCTCATCTGCTGTATGAGGAATAATTGGAGTTAAAAGTTTTACTAATGTTGTTAAAATTTCGTAATAACCTGTTTGAATACTTCTACGACGATGGTTGTCCTTTGCTTCAATATATAGAATATCTTTTGCAAAATCTAAGTAGAACGAGCTTAGATCGTCTGCACAGAAGTTATGAATACGATGAAAAATAGGTGAAAACTCATATTTATCATAGCTTTCACGTACATCTTTTAGAAGTTGTTGTAAGCGATGAAGCATATAACGATCAACTTCTTGCATTTCTGCTTCTGGTACTCGGTCCGTTTCCGGATTGAAGTCAGATAGGTTAGCTAACATAAAACGGAATGTGTTTCTAATTTTACGATATGCTTCTGATGTTTGTTTTAAAATATCATCGGAAATGCGTACATCTGCTTGATAATCAACAGAAGATACCCATAGTCGTAAAATATCTGCACCAAGCTGTTTTAATACTTTGCTCGGTAAAATAACATTACCTAATGACTTACTCATTTTACGACCATTACCATCTAATACGAATCCATGACTAATAATGTTTTTATAAGGTGCTTTACCAGTAACAGCAACAGATGTTGATAAAGAAGAATTGAACCAACCACGATATTGGTCACTACCTTCTAAGTAAATATCAGCAGGACGTCTATGATCATCACGCTCTAGTAATACTCCTGCGTGTGAAGAACCAGAGTCGAACCATACGTCCATAATATCCGTTTCTTTAGTGAATTTACCATTTGGGCTATGATTAGATGTAAACCCTTTAGGCAATAAGTCTTTTGCATCTTTTTCAAACCAAATATTTGATCCATGCTCAGCAAATAATTTTGATACGTGATCAATTGTCTCATCTGTAATTATTGGTGTTCCATCTTCACCATAGAATACTGGAATTGGAACTCCCCATGTACGCTGACGAGAAATACACCAATCCTCACGATCGCGAACCATGTTATATAACCTAGTTTCTCCCCAAGATGGATACCAGTTTACACGTTTGATTTCATCTAGGATATCTTGGCGGAAATCTTTGATGGATGCAAACCATTGGGAAGTAGCTCGGAAAATGGTCGGCTTTTTCGTTCTCCAGTCGTGCGGATAAGAGTGCGTAATAAATGTCAGCTTTATTAAAGCTCCAACTTCTTCAAGTTTTTCAGTTATTTCTTTATTTGCTTTATCATAGAACATTCCTTCAAATCCAGGTGCTTGCGCAGTAAATACACCTTTTTCATCAACTGGACATAATACGTCAATACCATATTTTTTCGAAACGTAGAAGTCATCTTCCCCGTGGCCTGGTGCTGTATGAACACATCCTGTACCAGCTTCTGTTGTTACATGCTCACCTAATACCACTAACGAATCGCGATCATAGAATGGATGTCTTGCAACCACCTTGTCCGCATCTTTTCCTTTAAATGTTTTCACCACTTTTGGGTTATCCCACTCTAACTCCGTTGTAACTGTCTCAAGTAACTCTTCAGCAATAACATACCGATCACCGTTAACTTCTACAACAACATAATTCAAAGCTGGATGTAATGCGATCGCAAGGTTTGCTGGAATTGTCCATGGTGTAGTAGTCCAAATGATAATTTTATCACCTTGATCTAATACTCCTTTCCCGTCTGAAACCTCGAAGGCAACATAAATGGAAGGTGAACGCTTATCCTGATATTCAATTTCTGCTTCTGCTAGTGCTGACTCAGATGAAGGAGACCAATATACAGGTTTTAACCCTTTATAAATGTAGCCTTTTTTAGCCATTTCTCCAAAGACTTTAATCTGTGCAGCCTCATAACCCTTTGTTAAGGTGATATATGGGTTATCCCATTCACCTCGAACACCTAGTTGCTTAAATTGTGTACGTTGATTATTTAATTGCCCCATTGCATATTCAGCACATTTTTGTCTGAATTCAGCAACACTCATTTTTTTGCGGTCTACCTTTTTATTTTTTGTTAATGCTGTTTCGATAGGTAACCCGTGTGTATCCCAACCTGGAACATATGGTGCGTGATATCCAGTCATTGATTTGTAGCGTGTAATAAAATCCTTTAAAATTTTATTCAACGCATGTCCGATGTGTAGGTCCCCATTTGCATATGGAGGTCCATCATGTAAAATAAACAACGGTCTTTCTTTTGTTCGATCCTGTTGTCTTTCATATAGGTTCATATCTTCCCATTTTTCTTGTCGTTTTGGTTCTTTATTTGGCAAATTCCCACGCATTGGAAATTCCGTTTTTGGCATGAGTAACGTATCTTTGTATTCCATACTTAACATTTCCTCCTTCATAGATCTAACAAAATTAAAAAAAGCCTTCAAATCCCAAAAGGGACGAGAAGACTCGCGGTACCACCCTTATAAATTTAAAATGTTGCATTTTAAATTCACTTGATATTCGTAACGTGAACTATCCGTCCAATTCTACTAGATGGTCTTTCGAATGGATACTCAAGAGTGATTTTCTAAAAGCACTGCTGTATCAGGCTTACACCATCCCTGACTCGCTAAAACAGATAAATTGCTTTTATACTTTCTCTATCCTTGTATTTTTACTAGTATTAACTTTACGTGTATGAATTATATGTAAAAATCCAAAAAACGTCAAGATTTAAGACTCATTATTGATCAATTCAAGCTCTTCGCCCATTTCGACATCAAATAATTCATCCCAGTCATCCGTTTCGATCATATCCAACTGAGCCTCCACTAGCATTTTTAGTCGTGTTCTAAATACTTTAGCTTGTTTCTTTAACTCTTCCACTTCTAAAGAAATACGTCGCGATTTCGTTAACGCTTCGTTAATAATCCGATCCGCATTTTTCTCTGCTTCTTTAATGATTAATTTCGATTCTTTTGACGCATTACCTTTTAATTCTTCAGCAGTTTCCTGAGCTATTAAAATAGATTTATTAAGTGTACCTTCAATATTGGTAAAATGACTTAGTTTTTCATTGAGCTGCTCTACTTTTTCTTTTAATTCTTTCTTTTCTCGTATTACCATTTCATAATCTTTTATAACCTGATCTAAAAATTCATTAACCTCATCTTCATCATACCCTCTAAAACCTCTTGTAAACTCTTTGTTATGAATATCTAGTGGTGATAATGGCACAGAGGCCACCTCCTTACAATATTTGATCATTCTATGTTAATAATAAAAATTTATAAACGTTATAATAGCTTATTTCGACAAAAACCTCTAAAGTCCTGCAAAAATAGTGAAATATATTTTAAAAATAATGTTTTACGTTAATCACGTAAAACAGCTGTAGTAATTCTTATTTTATCTTTTTTGGTTTGACCATTTATACGTACAAGCATACTTCTACCTTTTCCACGTAATGATATAAGGTCATTTTCTTGTAGTAGAAATTTCCCATCCTCTACTAGCTTATAATTTACTTTTACATACTTCTTTTCAATATATTCTGAAGCAACCTTACGAGAAATATGATAAATTTCTTTTAAAACATTATCTAGCCGTAATGAGGAAACAGTTTGATCTGTTTCTACCCAATTTGGAGCAATTTCAAGAAGATTTTCGAGTGGTTGTTCCTCTAATTTGATCGTTGCCTTTTTGAAAGAGGATAGGTTAGTCAATACATACATTGCGATGTCATTCGTCGTAATAAGTTGAATGAGACCGTCTTTAACAACAATATCCCCTAGTTTCTTACGCTTAATTCCTAATGATAAAAAGGAACCCATTACATCTCGATGGGATAAGGTAATAAACTTCTCTTGGTAGGATGCCTGTAAACATGTTAACTCAAAATCTTCTTGTGCTATTTCTTCATAGTAAGGAGCAATAATTACTCGTTTCCGTTCCGAATACTTTCCCCCACCAAATTGTTGAACTTGAATTTCATCATTGCTTGTCCCAACTAACATATCAACAATTTGTTGTTCACGCGGGTCAAGAAAGTCGGTCAATTTCCGCTGATAAGATCGTTCTACCTCATTAATCCAAGACAATACTTGATCAATAAAGTCATGTTCTTCTTTTCTAAAGTGCTGATAAATATCCATTTTTACAATCCTTTAAAAAGCAATAAAACGATATAGTTCCCATATACCTGTTCTTGCTAAATGTAATACTAGAATAGCTACAATTGGAGAAAGATCAATCATTCCAAGTGGCGGTATAATTTTACGAAATGGCTCTAAATAAGGCTCACAGATCTTAGTTAGAAAGCTACCAAATGCTGATTCACGTGCACCCGGAAACCATGACATAAAAATATAAATAATTAACCCAAAACTATATATGTATAGTGCAGTATCCAATAAACTAAAAATTTGATACATCAATTACCATCCTTTATTAATTTCTTCTTCTAATAGTGAATCGGAAATGGATCCAGTTACATCTACATTATCTGGAACACATAAAAATGTTTGTGACCCTAGCTTTTGCATTTTACCATTTAGTGCATATACAGTGCCACTTAAGAAGTCTATTATATGTTTTGCCTGCTGATGATCTGTACGTTGCAAGTTAATAACTACTGCTCTACGATTTATAATATTATCAGCAATATCTTGTACCTCATTATATGTTCGTGGTTCACAAAGTACCACCCTAGAATTTGTTTTTTCGATACTCTTTAACGTAACAACATTATCTCTTTTTATATTTCTTTCAGGCTCTGAGTACTCTACTGATTCCTCAATATATTCATATTCGTCATCCATCGCAAAAAAGTTTTTAATTTTATTTCTAATACTCATTGTTTCACCTCACTTATCCTTTAGACCCTACTAGTTTCGATCCAATACGAATATGTGTTGCACCTTCCTCAATAGCAACCTGATAATCATTACTCATCCCCATAGATAGGTAATTACAAGGTGCATAAGTAATTTTTTGATCTCTTATCGAATCCCTTAGCGTTACTAACTCTCGGAAAATACGACGTAAACGTTGTTCATCATCAATATGTGGTGCCATTGTCATTAATCCAACAACACGGATATTCGAATATGGAGCAAGATCCTCCACAAATCTCTGAACATCATCAGGGTGAAGCCCATGCTTGGATGCTTCACCACTCACATTTACTTGAATAAAACATTCCATGGGTTGTTCTGTACGCTTGTCTATTTCTTTTGCCAATGATAGCCGGTCTAACGAGTGAATTACATCCACTTTATCGACAATCTCTTTAACCTTTCTCGATTGTAACGTACCGATAAAATGCCATTTCGCTCGTTTACCAAAATAATTATACTTTTCTAGGAATCCTTCTAGACGATTTTCGCCAAGATTAGAAATCCCTGCCTGTATTGTTTCTTCTGTTCGTTCTATTGTAACATATTTTGTCACACCGATTATGGTAATTTCCTCAGGATTTCGATTATTTTTGCTACAAGACTGTTTTATATTAGATGAAATTGTGTCCAAATTTGCTGCTACGTCCATTATTGCCAATTCTCCTCTCCTTTAGAATCTCCTATAACCAATATATCCTAACATTCGCCCAGTTTTTCCCTGATCTCTTCTATGGGAGAAAAATAGCGATTGATCAGTATACGTGCAATAATTTGTTACATCTATATTATTACGAATAACACCACATTGTAAAAGAATTTCAACGTTTAATTGCTTTAAATCTAATAAAAATTTCCCCTCACCTGATTGTAATATGGTATTTTCCCTAAGTACTGGGTCAATATGTTGAAGAACATGATCATTAACTTCATATTTTTCTTGTGAGATACACGGACCAATGGCAACTAGTAGATTCTTAACATCAACACCTATTGACTGAAGTTTGTTTACCATTTTTTCTGCAATTCGATTTACAGTCCCTTTCCAACCAGCATGAGCAATCCCTATATATCCGGTATGAGGATCATAAAAATATAAAGGGACACAATCAGCAAAAAAAGCAGTACACAATACACCGGATTCGTTTGTAATTAATCCATCGGTTCCTTGAATAGAGCTTTCATAACTAGTTGAGCCTTTCCCCCTGTCATCTAGTGTTACCATATGCACATTGGAATGATGTACTTGTTCACCGGATACCCAGTTTTCTAATGGAAAACCCAATTGTTCAGCTAATATTTTACGATTAGAAATAATTCTTTCTTTATCATCTGCAACATGTAACCCTAAATTAAGTGAGTCGAATGGGGATTTACTTTCTCCACCATTTCTAGTTGTAAAACCTGCAATTAAATGAGGATGTTTTTGCTGCCATTTTTGTATCGATAAAAAGGATTCTGTTTCTGGTAGAAAAGTTTCTGCCATGTTACTCCCCCCTATTCTATAACTCCCCTTATTTTAACACATCTTACATAATTTTTTGAGAAAGTTTCACTCAATAAGTAAGCGTTGACTTTGTGCATCTCTAACTAATATCACATCCATACCAATCGTGACGATTTGATCCCAGTATATAATTAGTTCATCTGCTTTTCCAAATAATCCTCCCTTGTCTTTTAAATATATTACCAGTGCAATTATCCGCCCACGATTTGGGTCAATTTCTAAATCAGATATGTGACCGAGTCTTTTCCCATCATTAATAACAATAACTTCCTTTGTTTGAAGTTCTGATAATGTGACCATCTAAATCACCCCACCTTACCAAAATATATATGCATGACCTATTTAATTTATCCTTCACGTACAAAAGAGCCTTCCCATCTTTGCTTAATAAAATGTCATAAAAAAAGAACAGGCCACAATGTCCTGTTCTTGATCTAAGTATTTACTTATTTCACATAAATTTCGTTGGTTATTAAATTTCCCAGTTGATATAGAATTCATTCATGGATTTACTTTCTACCTCACCTTCGAAACAAGTGCCATAACACCGCTACGGCAGAATATTTCGTTTTCACTTCCAGCACAAGGGCGACATCTGTTCAAGCTCCTTTCAGTCACTTTCACAGTGTCCACTTTGCCCTTGTGCCTAGGAACTATGCTTCGAAGTGATGCAAGAAGACGTAGGCGCATTTGCGGGGTCTTCAGAAACGTACTGTGCTGTTTGTTCCCGCAGGAGTCTACATATTTAGCCTACGCAAGCTAGTGTTCTAATTAAATATGTTTTAAGAACGATACTTTATACGAAAGGAGTATACACTTCTCAGAGCATTTTCATAGAAATAAGTTACTGCTCATTCTATATCCTTTATGATATAAACCTCCATGAATTATGTTATTCGAACATTTGCTTATTCATTTGGCTGATGGCTGCTTTTTCTAAGCGAGACACCTGAGCTTGGGAGATTCCAATCTCATCTGCAACCTCCATTTGTGTTTTCCCTTGAAAAAACCGCTTATTTAAAATCATCTTTTCTCGTTCATTTAATTGATACATTCCTTCTTTCAATGAAAGCTTGTCAACCCATGTTTCATCCTTATCCTTATCGTCACTAATTTGGTCCATCACGTATATTGGATCTCCACCATCATTATAGATAGGTTCAAATAGAGAAACAGGATCCTGTATTGCATCCATAGCAAATACTATATCCGAGTGTGGTACGCCCATTTCTTCGGCAATTTCCATAGGTGTTGGTTCTTTTGATGTCTTGTTAATTAATTTTTCACGTACTTGTAATGCCTTATAGGCAATGTCTCGGAGAGATCTAGATACACGTATTGGATTATTATCACGCAAGTATCTTCTAATCTCCCCGATAATCATCGGAACTGCGTACGTAGAAAATCGAACATTGTGACTTAAATCAAAATTATCAATAGATTTCATCAGTCCAATACAACCAACTTGAAATAGATCGTCTACATACTCTCCACGATTATTAAATCGTTGAATTACACTCAATACTAGACGCAAGTTTCCGTTTACTAGTTCCTCTCTTGCTGAAATATCTCCATCTTGCATCTTAATGAAAAGTTCTCGCATTTCTTCATTTGTTAATACCGGTAATTTTGAAGTGTCTACACCACAAATTACTACCTTATGTCTAGTCATTCTGTACCCTCCCAGTTGGAGATGCTGTTCATGGACAGTATCTCCTCTAGGAAGGGTTTTTATGCAAAGCATTTTTTGTTGAAATGGCTAAAAAAATGTCGGATTACTTATCATATCTAGGCTAAACCATTTTATTAAATTCTTTTTTTAATCGCCTAATAATTTTCTTCTCTAATCGTGAAATGTATGATTGAGAAATCCCTAACATGTCGGCAACATCCTTCTGCGTCTTTTCTTCTTCTCCAACTAAACCAAAGCGTAATTCCATAATTTGTTTTTCCCTGGCATTTAATTGAGATAGAGCATTTTGAAGTAAGTGTTTATCAACTTTTGTCTCTAGGTTTTTAGTAATAATATCTTCTTCAGTTCCTAAAACATCAGAAAGTAACAACTCATTCCCATCCCAATCAATATTTAAAGGTTCATCAAATGAGATTTCGGATTTTAGTTTATTATTCCTTCTTAAGTACATAAGAATTTCGTTCTCTATGCATCTTGATGCATATGTAGCTAATTTAATTTTCTTCTCCGGATTAAACGTATTAACGGCTTTAATTAAACCAATTGTTCCAATACTAATTAAATCCTCAATATTAATTCCAGTGTTTTCAAATTTTCGAGCGATATATACAACTAAACGTAAATTACGCTCGATCAAAACAGCGCGAGCTGATTTATCTCCTTTAGGAAGTAATTCTAAAAGTTCACTTTCTTCTTCTTTTGACAACGGTGGTGGTAATGCTTCACTACCACCTATATAATATATCTCTTCAGACTTAATACCTAATTTAATAAGGATTTTATACCACCATAAACGCATCCTTAACTTCAATAGTTTCAAAATTATCTCTCCTTTTTTGACTGATAAGAAAGTATACACTTTCATACCCTGCAATTGTGTAACTTAAGCATTTATCATAAAGCTAGGTATTCAAAAAATCATGCTGAATGTACAGTAGACAATTTAAATATTTGTGGATGGAGTAAACAATGATATTGATGATCCTTTGTGAGATCTCCAAATTGAATACCAATTACTATTTTATTTGTTATAATTTTATTTTCATCGTAGTACACTATTAATTGTTCAGGTTTAATTGCAAATAAAAATCTACTACGTCCTTCCACACCATGATAAGGAATAATTTGCATATATTTCTCCCAACTTTTTGGGATGTTCTCTATATCAAGTGTTTCATAAGCTTCCTTTAGACTTTTCCATTCATCCTCGGTAAACCATTGTTTTAGAAAGGATTCATCACAGATAATGACGGGCCGTTTAGTTAGTGGATCAACAAGCTGATTTCCACTATCAATATAGCCAGTTGTTGAGAAACTTTTATTTTTCAATGAAATTGTAACAGGATACAATTGATCATAGCGGATCTTTTCTACTGCGTGCTTGTCCATACGGATCTTCGTAAACCACCATGCAATTGGAAAGCCAATAATAACAAATATCCAACTAACCGGATCCCCATAACCACTATCAAACGTTAGAAAACCTCCTTGAGTTAAACCGATTGGACTTTGGAAGAGAAAGTGTGCTGCTATTAAACCACCTCCAACTGAGAAAGACGTAAAATAAAATAATAAAAGTAATTTAATGGTTCGATAGATGGAGTAAAAATGAAAACTACTTAAAATAATGAGTACAGAGTAAAGTAGTTTCCCTAGTAAACTAGTAAAAAATGAGTCTGGGAAATATAGCGTAATTGGAACTAGCAATGAAGCTACAAATGCGCCGATAAAAAGACGATATTTTTTTACATTCTCTCTTGCCAATGCTTGTGTCAGTAACAGGAGCATCATATCCAAGAAAAAATTTAATGCCCAGACAACATCAAGGTAAATGGTCAACTTGCTCTTCCTTTCTAGGCATATAGGAAAGTATAAACTTTCCTATCCTGCATAAATGCAACTAAGGGCTTCACCATAAAGGCTTGGCGAATGCCAAGTTTTCTAATCAGATAGAAACACGGAAACCTTATAGACTATAATGATTACGGGATATGGAAAGAGTCTAACTGTAGACAAAGTATAGCTTACTTCTTCAGCGAAGTCTGTCACTTCTTGTATGCATATTATCGCTAATTTCAACTAGTTATTGGGGAGTTTGTCGGAGGATTGAAAGTAAAAGAAATGCTTTATATGATAAACGATAATAAGATCACATCATAGTCTAGTGAAGATTAGATGTAAAAAGCACAGTAACTAATGGTATGAAACTAGGATAAAATTTAAGAAGTAATGTACTGGTCTTGACATCCGAAAATACTTTTCACTTCCAATACCAGTACAAGGGCGACATCTGTTCAAGCTCCTTTTAGTCACTATCACTAGCGTAGGCAGAATACCTAGACTCCTGCTGGAAAGCACGTGTCCGAAGAATCCCGCAGGAAGGTGGTTTTGCTTCCGAGGAAGCTGAGGCCGTGCCCGCGGAAAGCGAAGTATTCTGCCGGAGCGGTGTTATAGCACTAGATTCGTAAGGAGCGAAAGAAAGTAAATCTAAGCGAAAGTTACTGCGCATTTTATATCTTCTTTACTTAAAACACAAAAACGCAAAGGAAAAAATCCCTTTGCGTTTTCAATCATTTTTACATATTTATATAACTTTATCGTCTATCCCTATTACGATTTCTTAAGAAGGTTGGAATATCTAATGTATCTTCTTCTTGTTTCGGACGATTCTGTTGCACTGGCTCTCTTGGAATATCGTCATTTGCTTTTGTAGCAGCATGTTGATGATGATTCACAACCGGTCGTTGTCTTGGAGTCTGCTCCTGCTTCTTCGATTCGTCAAAACCAGTAGCAATTACAGTAACCACAATTTCATCCTTAAGATCTTCATTAATAACCGATCCAAAGATTACATTTACCTCTTCATCTGCTGCGTTTGTAACTAAATCAGCTGCTTCTTGTACTTCATACAAGCTTAAGTTCGTTCCACCTGTGATGTTCATTAAAATACCATGTGCACCATCAATAGAAGTTTCTAATAAAGGTGATGAAATAGCCTTCTTAGCAGCTTCAGTTGCACGGCTTTCTCCTGTTGATACACCAATACCCATTAAGGCAGAACCTTTATCGTACATGATTGTTTTAACGTCAGCAAAATCAACATTAATCAACCCTGGTTTAGCAATTAAATCAGATATACCTTGTACACCTTGACGTAAAACATTATCTGCTTCACGGAATGCTTCCAACATTGGTGTATTTTTATCAACGATTTCAAGTAAGCGATCATTAGGAATAACAATCAATGTATCAACACTATTTTTTAATGCCTCAATACCTGAAACAGCTTGGGTAGAACGTCTTCTACCTTCAAATGAAAATGGTCGAGTAACAACCCCTACAGTTAATGCACCTAGGTCTTTAGCGATTTGTGCAATAGTTGGAGCTGCTCCTGTTCCAGTTCCACCACCCATACCGGCAGTTACAAAAATCATGTCCGCGCCTTGTAGTACTTCTTCAATTTGTT
Source organism: Ornithinibacillus caprae (assembly GCF_009728145.1). Taxonomy (GTDB): domain Bacteria; phylum Bacillota; class Bacilli; order Bacillales; family Amphibacillaceae; genus Ornithinibacillus; species Ornithinibacillus caprae. The sequence goes on from NZ_WOCA01000012.1 coordinate 54,799, forward strand.
CTCTACTTTCTTCAGCAGCTTTCTTTCCTACTTCAGGATTCGCACCGGCACCTAATCCGCGAGTAAGTTTTCCGCCGATCTGAAGTTTAATTTCAGCTTTTGATAGATTTAAAGCTTGTGCATCCGTGTTAACAGCTATAAATTCAACACCTTCAACACCATGCTCAATCATACGGTTAACAGCGTTATTTCCACCGCCGCCAACACCAATAACTTTAATGGAAGCAAGTTGGTCCATATTTGTATCAAACTCTAACATTTTTTCGTTCCTCCTAATATGCAAATTACAAGATTTCTAGAAGCTAATTTTCGTATGGGAACGCTGTTTAATCGAAGAAATACTTGAATAAATTAGCAATTCCAGATTCTTTTTTGTTCTTCTCTTCTTTTGTATCATTCGATTTTGTTTGTTGTTTTTTTACTCTTTTTGGTGGTTTTGGTTCTTCCATTGCTGTTTGTACAGCTGGGTATAGCTCTTTCCCTTGAATTTTTGCATTGTAGTATGCAAATTGAAGTATTCCAACCCCTGCAGTAAATTGTGCTTCTCTAACACCTATGTAGTCAGGTATAGCTATACGTACATTAGCTCGGAACAAATCCTGTGCAAGTTCAAGAACTCCAGGCATCTTCATTGTACCACCTGTTAACACATATCCACCTGGTAATTCGTGGTAACCCATTTTTCTGATTTCTCTTTCAGCGAAAGCATAAATTTCCTCTAATCTCGCTTCAATCATATCAGAGATTTGTAATTGATTATAGGTTTCCGTCTTATTACTTCCTATGATTGTTGCTTGGAATGTTTCATCTTCTTGTGCTTCATCATAAAAAGCATGTCCGTAATTCAATTTAATATCTTCTGCTTCTTCTGTCGTTGTTCTAAGTCCAATAGATAGATCTTTTGTAATATTATCTCCACCTAGTGGAACAACGCTAGTTGAAACTAGATGATCATTTTCAAATACAGATACGGTCGTACAACCGCCACCTACATCAATCAAGGCCACTCCGAGGTTTTTTTCATCTTTTGATAATGCTATGGTTCCTGCAGATAATGGTTGTAAGCATATATCGGAAACTTGAAGATTAGCACGTTCTACACATTTTAATATATTATGTAAAACGGTTTTAGAACAAGTAATAATTGTCCCTTCCATTTCTAATCTTACTCCGATCATCCCTCTAGGATCTGTAATTTCATCTAGTCCGTCTACGATAAATTGTTTTGGAATTACATCAATAATTTCGCGTTCTGGTGGGATAGAAATTACTTGTGCTCCATCAATTACTCTTTTAACGTCCTCATCACTTATTTCACGATTTTCACTTTGAACAGCAACTACACCATGACAAGGCTGCAGCTGAATATGATTTCCACTGATACCAACTACAACACTATCAACTTGCATACCAACCATACGTTCAGCCTGTTCAACAGCTGTTTTGATTGATTGAACAGTTTGATCAATATCAACTATGGCACCTTTTTTCATACCATTCGATTTAGCTGTACCTACACCAATAATATTCAGTGAGTCATTCATTACCTCGCCAATAATTACTTTAATTTTTGCTGTACCTATATCAAGACTAACTAGTATATCACTGTTGTTCAACGAAAGGCACCTCCCAATTCAGAAGCATCTAACAAACGCTATGTCTAATCAGATGATTTTCCATTTAACCTTATTCTATTAATTATACTATAATCTATTATTTTAAAGGAAATAGAATAAAAAAGAAATATATAATAGTTAATTCAATAAAAAACTGCTGATTCCTTTTTAATTATCCTATTTTTTTTCAAAATTGTACACAGATTTACTAAAAAAAGTAAAAATTATTCTTCATCAAGTTCATTTTCTATTTCTTCTTCTGTCTCTTCATTATTTTCATTATCTATTTCTTCACTTGGAACTTCATCAAATTCCGCTTCTTCGGTCACTTGATTAAACGATTCGAAATACGCACCAACACCTATATGTATAATACCCATTTCGTCTGGGTCCAATTGTGACACAATAGAAGGATAGACTTTCATTTTATTTGAGAAATCACGTATGGTTCCATCTACTAAAAAACCATCATTCATATAAAGCATAATCTTATGCTTATTTTCAGTCGTTGGACTCCAGTGTACCTCTGAAATTAGATTTAAAATACTATCTGGTAGTTCGCTCAATTCCTGAGCTAGTTTATGTAGATATTCTTCCTCCGTAAAGCCAACTAAAAGTGGAGCATCACCATTATGTAATTCCTGTCCATGTTCTGTTAGCACTGCACCATTACTTAAAATAGGAAAATAAAGGTTTTCATCCTTCATATAACCGATCCGCTGATGCTCTGATACGTGAATATCCACTGTCCAAGGTAATTTGCGTTGTACATCTACAGAATCAATGATTGGATTACCCTTCAAGGCTAATATAACCTCTTCCTTATTCACAGACCAAATACTAGTATTAATAGATACATTACTCTGCTCAATGATTGATTCATCCGTAAAGTATGAATTACCTTTAACATTAATTGTTTTAACATGGCTTAAAGGTGATTGAAGATAAACAATGATAGATATTAAGAAGAAAAAAATGGAAAGGTAAAACACTAATCGCCTGTTGGCTTTTTTCTTACGGGCTTGTTTCAATTTAGGGATTCGATCCTCAATCGAAACAATCTTCTTTTCACTCATTGCTACTTCTTCCTTTTATTCAAAATTAACAGAATGAAACGGCATTATAATGCCGTTTCAACCGTTACGTAAATTATAACATATTAATAGTATAAACATATAGTAAACTTTCACTAGATTCATATTATTAATTATCAATACGTAATCTAGGAAACTATACCTTTGTATATCTACTAATATTTAACAATATACCTACAGAGCAAAGTGTTAGTGTTAACGAGGAACCACCATAACTTAGAAATGGTAACGTGATACCTGTTACTGGAATAAGACCAATTACTACACTTACATTAATCATAACTTGGATTGTTAACATAGATACGATTCCTAACGCCAAAAAGCGGCCAAATAAATCTGGAGCCTCTAGAGCAATTTTAATTCCTCTCCAAAATAATAATGCAAACAAACCAATTACGAAGCTACCACCTATAAATCCAAGTTCTTCACCAAGAATAGCGAAGATAAAATCAGTTTGTGGCTCGGGTAGATAAAAATACTTTTGTAAGCTTTCCCCTAAACCTACTCCCATTAAACCACCTGGTCCGATGGCATAAAGGGATTGGATGATCTGAAATCCATCTCCTAATGGGTCTTCCCACGGATTTAGAAAAGCTGTAATTCTGCTAATCCGATAAGGAGCGGAAAGGATCAATAGTGCGAACCCAATTAAACCAAATATAGCTAGTCCGATAAAATGGGATATTCTTGCCCCAGCCACAAAAATAATTAACATTGATGTTAATACTAATACCATACCTGTTCCTAAATCAGGCTGAAGCATGATCAATCCAAAGGCAGTAAACACTAACATTAGAGAAGGAAAGAATCCTTTTTTAAACGATGTAATATATTTTTGTTTTGCAGCAAGGTACGCAGAAAGAAACATAATCATACCTAATTTCATGAATTCAGATGGTTGGATGCTGAATGCACCAACCCCAATCCAGCTTTGTGCTCCACCACGAGTCATCCCTATACCGGGTATTAGAACAATTAACAATAAAAAGAAACAAAACAATAAAATTACTTTTGCATATTTTCCCCAGGTGTTATAAGGAGTCATCATCGTAAAGAACATCGCAACGATCCCGGCACCAGCAAATAATAATTGCCTTTTTAAAAAGTAAAATGTATCTGAGTACTTATATTCCGCCCAAACATACGAAGAACTAAAAACCATTATAATACCAACGATAAGTAAAATCATAATGATTGCAAACAGCGTATAATCTGGCTTATCTTTCATTTTCAATATCTTAGGAATCAAAAAAACACCCCTCACTCTTTGTAGACTTAGGGGCGAATCTTTTTTCTTAAAGTAGTGACATCAAACATAAAACAAGCCCCTACTTTAATGTATGCACAGCATGGATAAACATGTCTCCTCTTTCTTCAAATGTACGGTATTGATCCCAACTTGCACATGCTGGTGATAAAAGAATAATGTCATTTGCTTCAGAAACAGCATATGCCTCTCGAACCGCATCCTCTACATTAGATGCACGGACAATCGTCTCAACACCTGCTTTTTCACCAGTATACGTTAACTTCTCAGCAGTTTCGCCAAATACTACCATCGCTTTAACATGTTGTAACGCAGGTATCATTTCGTCAAATCCATTGCCTCGATCTAATCCACCCGCAAGGAGAACTACTGGTTGAGAAAATGAGGAGAGTGCCTTTTTAGTCGCTAAAATATTTGTAGCTTTGGAATCATTATAGAAAAGACGGTCATTTATATTTTCAACAAACTGCAAGCGATGCTTCACGCCAGAAAAAGTTGATAGGACATTCCGTATCCCTTCATTTGTTGCACCACTTAATTTTGCTGCACTCATAGCGGATAAAATATTTTCTAAATTATGCTCACCGACTAATACAATATCTTTACGGTCCATAATCTTTTCATCTTTAAAGAATATACTTTCTTCATTTGCCCACGCACCATGTTCCTGTTTTACCTTAACGGAAAATGGCACTTTAATAGACTTTGCACCTTTTACAGCTTCCGTTACTTTTCGATCATCTGCATTATAAACTAAATAATCATTTTCCATTTGATGCTTAAAGATATTGCTTTTTGCGTCGACATAATTCGCAAATGTTTTATGATAATCTAAATGGGCCTCAAACAGATTTATAAGTATCGCTATATTCGGTCTAAATGTCTGAACTCCCATTAATTGAAAGGAAGAAAGTTCTAAAATCATCTTTTCATCATTACGTAAATGTTTTGCTACATCTGTAGCAACAATTCCTATGTTTCCTGCTAATTTAACGGATTGACCACTATTCAACAACATTTCATTCGTCAATGTCGTTGTTGTTGTTTTACCATTGGATCCTGTAATACCAATAATGGATCCTTTTGCTAAACGACCTGCAATCTCAATCTCAGTTATAATAGGAATGTCCCGTTTCATTGCTTCCACAATAATTGGATTCTCATAAGAAATTCCAGGATTCTTAACAACTAATTCCATATCATCTAACACGGAAAGAGGATGAGAACCCACAATTACATCTGCTCCCATCGTCTTTAATTCCACAACCCCTGGATCATTTTCTTCCGTTTTCATATCATTCACACGGACATTAATTCCATTTTCTAATAGAGTCTTGGCAGCGGCAGTACCACTTTTCGCCAATCCAAGGACAAGCACCTTATCATAAGGAAAATCTACAAGTTTATTCAACCTAACCACACCTCAATATAGATACCTAGAGCAGCAAAAACAATCCCAATCAACCAGAATGTTGTAACTACTCTCCATTCAGACCAGCCTAACAATTCATAATGGTGATGTAATGGACTCATTTTAAATACCCTTTTTCCAGTTGTTTTAAACGAGATCACTTGAATAATTACCGAAAGTGTTTCAATAACAAAGACACCACCGATAATGACTAATAAAATTTCTAGCTTCGTTAATATTGCCACAGCAGCAATTGCGCCACCTAGAGCTAATGAACCTGTGTCACCCATAAATACTTTAGCGGGATGTGCATTAAAAACAAGAAAACCTAATAATGCACCAACTACTGCTAAAGAGAAAATGGCTACTTCATTTTGAGGGAAACCGTACCACGCGAGAATACCAAAAGCGCCGAAAGCTATAGCAGCTGTACCTGCAAGTAACCCATCTAGTCCATCAGTTAAATTAACAGCATTAGAAGCTCCTACAAGCATAAAAATAATTAATAGAGCATAGCCCCATCCAAGTTCCCATTGGATGTTTGTTCCTGGGATTTGAATATATGTTGGAAAATCTTGACCACGTAAAATAAAGTAGAAAATAAGAGCAATAATAATTTGGCCCAACATTTTTTGTCTGGATGTTAACCCAAGATTTCGTTTCATCGCTACTTTAATAAAATCATCAAGAAAACCTAAAAGTCCATAACCGATCAGAACAAATAATAATAAATATAGTTCATATCCAATCGTGGTGGCATTATTTTTACTCACCATGATGATCGATGTAATAATAATACTTATTACAATCATTATTCCACCCATAGTTGGTGTACCTGTTTTTTTAATATGAGATTGTGGTCCCTCTTCTCTTATGCTTTGTCCAAACTTTAAACGTCTCAAAAACGGAATAAAAATTGGTGACAAGAGGACGGTAACTAAAAATGCTATAGCTATAGTCATTAGTAATACAATAATATTCACTACAATTCCTCCTCATACGAAACCGTCCATTCATGACTCTTATAAAGTGAATCTTTAACCAGTAGGAATATTTTCTTTTTTACTGATTGTTAGATGAACGAATTGTACATATACTGGCAGTACCACCCTTACCTAGTTTTGGGCCAGCCCAATTATATGTATAGTATAAATGCGTAACGACTTACACATTTATGCATTTCTTATATGTTTTGTAATTTATTGATTAATGATTCAAACTGCATACCACGTGATGCTTTAAATAATAGCAGAGTATCTTTCTTTAGGTAAGGCTGCAACGATTCAACTAAATCCTCTTTTACCTCAACGTGTTTTGTGCGTACGGGTAATTGTTTCTCTTGAACTGCTTCTGAAATAACTCTAGAGTCCTTACCGACTGTAAATAGAGCAGTAACTGATTCATCAATAACATCTGCAACGGATTGATGCATTGCTATGGAATGCTCCCCTAATTCAAATATATCTCCAAGGATTAATACTTTTTCAGAGAATCCTTTCATTTGTTTGACAACCTCAACTGCTGCTTTCATCGATGTTGGTGATGCATTATAGGCATCATTAATCATCGCAACATCATTCTTACCTTTTAACATTTCAAAGCGCATCGAAGTAATAGAAAGGGTATGTAAAGCATTCTTTATTACCTCTGAATCAATTCCCATTAATTTCCCTAAGGTAATAGCATACGATGCATTTTGCGCTTGATGCTCTCCTAAAAGAGGCACCGTATAGGTAATATCATCAGAAAGATTGAATACAGTTTGATCATGCTTAATTTCAACATTGTATATTGTAACATCGTTATAAGGTTTAAATCCACAAGTAATTACTTTTGGATCATTATGTACATGCCGAAGCAATTCCTCATCACCATCAATGATTAACTTGCCATTTCCCTTTAACCCACTAGTGATTTCTAGTTTCGCTTTTGCAATACCTTGACGAGAGCCTAAAAATTCAATATGCGATTCACCGATATTAGTAATGACTGCATAATCTGGTTTTGCTATATCAGAGAGTAACTCAATTTCACCAAAATCACTCATTCCCATTTCTAGTACTAGAACTTCTGTATCTTGGTCCATTGCTAAAATAGTCAACGGTAATCCGATCTCATTATTAAAATTACCATCTGTAAAATGTGTCCGATATGTTGACTTCATTACGGAAGATATCATATCTTTTGTAGATGTTTTTCCGTTAGAGCCTGTAACACCGATTACAGTAGGATTTATTTTATCACGGTATTGAGCAGCCATTTCCTGCAATGCAGATACGGTATCTTCTACAAAGAATACTGGAAAACCTGTTGGTATAACTTTAGACAAATCTCTATCTTTAGCCCAGAGAGTTGCTACAGCTCCATGATCAATAGCTTGTTTAATAAAATCATGGCCATCAAAATTTTCACCAACGATAGGTACAAACAATGAATTTTTTATTTGTTTGCGGCTATCCGTCATGATTTGTTCAATTGCTATATGATCCTCTACCTTGCCGCTAGTATCGGCTAGGAAAGACGACAACCAGTTTGTTGTAAAAATCATAATCATTTCTCCTTAGTTTCCATTGCTTTTAATGCTACTTTTCGATCATCAAAATCATATTTTTTATGCCCGATTTGTTGATAGGTTTCATGACCTTTCCCAGCAATTAAAATGACATCCTTTTCTTGCGCAAGATTAATTGCATGGTGAATGGCTTGTTTTCGATCAACAATTACCTCATAATTTGTTTGATCATCAGATAAACCATCTGTCATATCCTTTAAGATTACATGAGGATCCTCGGTTCGAGGATTATCTGAAGTAAATATAGCATAATCAGCATATGTTAATGCAATTTGTGCCATAAGTGGTCGCTTCGTTTTATCTCTATCTCCCCCACAACCAACCACTACATATATTTTATTCTCAGCTAATTCATGGATGGTTTGCAACACATTTTCCAATGAATCGGGAGTGTGTGCATAATCTACAATGACAGAATAGGAGTGGTTTGCTTTCACAGGTTGAAAACGACCATTTACCCCTGGTATGTGTTCGAATGCATGTTTAATTACAGATAACGGTATCTGTAATGCAATACTCGCAGCACTAGCTGCTAGCATATTATACACATTAAATTTACCAATTAATTTACTTTTAATGGGTACCTTACCAACCGGAGTGATTAATATAAAGCTTGTGCCAGTAGCATCTAACTTAATATTTTCCGCCCTTATATGTGCTTCATTTTCACATCCATACGTAATAACATGTTGTGCTGTGCTTCTTTGTAATAATCCACTAGATGAATCATCAACATTTATTATAGCAAACTTTGGATGCTTCTCCTCATATCTATTCCCTAATTGAGCAAATAGCAGACTTTTTGCACGTAAATAATCTTCCATCGAGTCATGATAATCTAGATGATCCTGCGATAAGTTGGTGAAGATGGCAACATCAAAATCACAGCCATAAACTCTTCCCAAGTCTAAAGCATGTGACGAAACTTCCATAATCACCTTATCTACTCCATAATTTATCATACTTTTAATTGTTTTTTGTAAAAATAACGCATCAGGAGTTGTATTGTTTACTGGGAAGGCATCTTGCCCTATTTTCATTTGAATGGTTCCAATCACACCTGTTTTTTGCTTGTTGTGATTAAATATGGATTCTAATAAATAAGTTACCGTAGTTTTTCCATTTGTTCCAGTAACACCAATTAATGGAACCTGGTGAGTGGGAAACCCATAATATTTCGCTGCTGACATTCCTAAAAACCGAACGGTATCGGACACAACCAACACAGGTACAGAAACATCCATATTCTTTTCAGCTACAATACATACAGCTCCTCGATTGATCGCTTCATCAACATAATCATGACCATCTACAGTAAAACCATTAATACATACAAATAAATCTCCCGGTTTGACCTTTCGTGAATCCATTTCAATCTCATTAATTTCCATATCTGTATTTATTGATCCGGCGATAAACGGTATAAAAGAAAGAATTTCCTTTAATCGCAATATATACATCCTTTCTTAGAAAACTTGGCATTCAGTAAAGGGATTCTCGAAAACTTGTTTTTTAACAGCCCTTAAATTTCTTGAGTGCAAGTCTTTTCAGCGAAAGCCTTCGTAGAACATAAGCAAAATAGGAAAGCTTATACTTACCCTAGATGCCTAAAGAAATAGTTAAATCAATATCACTTATCGGTCAGGCTCAAGCTATAAAGAATCTTCAATCAGTTAGGATTCTTCATTCCTACTGATTGAGTGATAGATAAATGAGTCATACTGTCAGTTACAACAGGATCAGGATCAACATCAAAAACTATAATACTCGTAAACCACCTACATACTATTCTCGTTAACCATTAATTTTAAGAGGGTAGACTACCCTCTTAAAAAAATCCTAACACCCTAATATTATAGCAAAATAAATTTAATCCGTACCTTTATTTTCCGATAAAAATATTCGAATTTTTGAACCCGCTTCAACCTTCGTTCCAGCTGCAGGTGCTTGATCAATAATGTAATCCCCTGTACCATTCGCTTCAATAGTCAAATTCATCATGTATTTAGTCAGGTCTCCCTTTTTCAGACCAGTTAAATCTGGCACTTCTACAGGTGGTTCTTCTGGCCATTGATATTCTTTATCCATGCCACCAGTTCTTGGCTCAACTCCTAAAGCTCTCAAGCTATCACCAATTATCGAACCAACGATAGGAGCGGATACAACACTTCCAAATTGAAGGGTGTCTTTCGGATTATCTACCGCAACGTAGACAACAATTTCAGGATCGTCTGCTGGAGCAAAACCAATAAAAGAAACAATATGATTGTTTTCCATATATCTTCCATCTGGACCTACCTTTTGCGCTGTACCTGTTTTCCCCCCTACACGATATCCCTCAACATAAGCAGGCTTACCAGATCCAAGAGCAACAACGCTTTCTAGAGCTCTTCTAATTTCTTTTGAAGTTGATTCCGAAATCACTCGATCTTTTAAAACTGGTTCAATTTCTTCCACAACTTTTTTTGTTTGTGGATCAACCCATTCTTTAGCAACAAATGGTTCATATAAATATCCTCCATTTACTGCTGCAGATACAGCCATTACTTGTTGAATTGGTGTAACAGAGACACCTTGACCAAATGAAGTTGTGGCTAACTCTACAGGACCAACGTTTTCTGGTTTGAACAAGATACCATTACCTTCACCTTGTAAATCAATACCTGTTTTTATCCCAAATCCGAAATCTTTAATATACGTAAACAACTTGTCTGTTCCTAGTTCTTGTCCTAACGTAACGAAGCCTGGGTTACAAGAATTCTGAACGACTTCTAAAAAAGTTTGGTGCCCATGCCCACCATCTTTCCAACAGTGTAAATTAGTCCCATCCACTTCTATATGACCAGGATCATGAAATTCATCTTCATCCAAATCGACAATACCTTCTTCTAAAGCAGCTGCAAGTGTAATAATTTTAAATGTTGAACCTGGTTCATAGGTACTCCAAATAGGTAAGTTACGGTTATATATGTCTGGGTCTGCATCTTGATAGTTTTCCGGATTAAAGTTTGGTCTTGATGTCATACCAAGAACACCACCAGTCTTTGGATTAACCGCAATCGCTAATGCACCATCAGGGTTATACTTAGCGACAGCTAGATCTAATTCTCGTTCTAATATTGTTTGTACACGAGAATCAATTGTCGTTTTTAAATCCAATCCATCTGTTGGCGGGGTATAACTGTCCGCTAATTGCTCTAACCTACCACCCTTTGCATCCGAATAAAATGACAGACTTCCTTCATCACCCTTAAGCATATCATCATAATAGAGCTCTAACCCCATTAATCCTTGGTTATCAATTCCAGTAAATCCTAGTACGTGTGCTAAATCATCACCATATGGATAGTGCCTCTTTGAATCTTTCGCTAAATATACACCTTCTAAGTTCAACGTTCTAAGTGCCTTTTCTTGTTTATCCGTAATTTTGATTCCTTCGGGTCTAATATCAACTGATGAAGAATTTTTCGTTACTTTTTCATACGCTTTTTCATAAGAAATTTCCAATACTGCAGCTATTTTTTTGGCAGTATCCTCTGGGTCTTTTACTTGTCTTGGAACGATTACAACCGATGGCGCAGTAACATTTTCAGCTAATATATCTCCATTCCTGTCCAAAATATAGCCGCGTTCAGGTTGGAATTTAATATCTCTACTCCAAGATTCATCTGCTAATTCCATCAACTGATCACCAATAATGAATTGTACATAACCTAAGCGGAAATCAATGATTGCAAAGAAGACTAGTCCAACAAGAAAAACAGTGACTAAACGTTTTCTAACTGTTACAGTGGATACACGTTTCATGCTTCATCCCCTCTTCATAGATAGGCTTGTATCCACTATATGAATTAAAAAACTGATTAGAACACTGTATTTAGAATAAATCATGTAGTTATTAAAAAATTCAAATGCGCTAGTTAACTTTCATCACTTTCAGTACCTGATTCGTCTTCCGGCGCTTCCTCTTCTTCCGTAGGAGAGTTTAATTCAACCTCTAACACATCATTTTTAGAAACAGATTTTCCCTCTTGAATACTTTGATTTACAACATAGCCATGTCCGGCTGTTTCGACTTTAACTTCTAGTAAATCTGCTAATTTCCATACATCACGCATGGACCACCCAGTTATATCCGGCATAGTCGGTTGATCCGTAATTAAAATAATTCGTTCATTTTGTAATATACTGCTTCCTTGAAGGGCATTAGAAGCTGCAACCTTACTACCTGAACCAACAACCGTAACCCGAAATCCTAAATCTGTTAAACTCTGCTTAGAATTTTCTACATTTGTTCCAACTAATTTAGGAATTTCTACTAGATGTGATTCATTAAATTCTTCTTTGTCAGGTTCAATATTTAAGTAGTGCAAGCTATTCTCCATTACATGATTAAATATGAATGATACTGGAGCACTTCCTGGTTCTACACCATCTTCCGTTACTAGATTTGGTTGCTTTACTGAAACGTACATCATTAATTCTGGATCCTCTGCAGGAGCCATGCCTAAAAATGAAAAGATATAGTTTCCTCCACCCGCCAAGTAACCAGGACCATCAGGGTTAGGAATTTCAGCAGTACCTGTTTTACCAGCAACAGAATAATCACTTAGATTAAACCTTCTACCAGTTCCATATTCAGCTTGCACAGCAGATTCTAGTAAACTACGAACTTGTTCAGCAGTCTCCTTAGAAATTGGTTCATCAATTACTTCTGGTTTTGTTTCTTCTATAATATTATTTGTATCTGTATCTACTATTTTTTTTATAACAAATGGTTTCACCATTTTTCCATCATTTGCAATGGCAGTGGCAGCTTTCATTTGTTGAATTGGTGTAACTGTACTACCTTGCCCAAATGATGTGGTTATTTTCTCAAGTGGCCAATTGTACAGGATCTTTCCACCAACTTCACCAGGTAAATCTATTCCAGTGGTTTGATCTAAGTGAAAAGCCTTTATATAATCTAGAAATGCATCAGGACCCATAACTTCCCACACTAGCTTCGCTGCTGCAACATTGGAAGAACGTGCAAACCCTTCATCATATGAGATAACGTCCCACCCCTTTCCATTATTATGGTCATGTACGGGGTTTATTCTATCATTAATTTGATAACTTCCAGATTTATACATATCCGAACCCTTGTAAACACCTTCCTCTATTGCCGCAGCCCACGTAAACATCTTCATGGTTGAACCTGGCTCAAAAGGAGTTGAAATGGCATCATTATACCAATTTTGCACATCTGCTGGATTATTAGGATTGTAGCTTGGACGATTTCCCATTGCTAATATTTCACCAGTTTTAGGGTTCATTACAATCGCTGTTATACGTTCAGGTTCATATTTTTCATCAACCTGAGACATAACATCCTCTAGCAATGTCTGTATCTTTTGATCAATTGTCAAATAGACATCGTCACCATTTTCGGGTTGTTTAACAACTTCATTAGGATCTAATAGTTTTTTGTTATACAAATCTCTTTCATAAGATATGTATCCATCTTTTCCACTTAATAGATCATTCATTTCACGTTCGATCCCGGTAACACCCTGGATCTCTTTTATAAAAGTATTTTCTTCTATTTCTACTTCCGATTCCCTAGCAAAACCAATAATATGTGATGCAAACATACCATTTGGGTAGTGTCTGGTAGATTCTCGAATGAAATTGATCCCTGGTAAGTTCAACTTCTCAATTTCATCCCTTTCCGATTGACTAATATCTTTTCCAAACGCTCCAAATTCAATTTGTACCTTTTCATTTTCAACACCAGAGTTTAAACGGTCTAAAATATATTGTTTATCCACATCTAAAAACGGAGCTAATTGTTCAGCAGTTTTTTCAGGATCTTCTACATGCTTTGGTTCTTCCAAATTTGCAGAATATGTTTCATCCACAATGGCGTAGATTCGATATGTTGGCATGTCATATGCTAATGTCATCCCATTATTGTCAAATATCCTGCCACGTTCTGAGTCAAGTGTATAGGAAGATGTTCTTATTTCCTTAGCCCATTTCTCCAAGGAAACGTTTTGCACCTCACCCGCAGCTTGGATATATAAAAATCTACCAGTTAATACCAAAAAAACTCCTACAAACAAGATAAGTAGTATTCCTGTCATTAAGTGAGTAGTTTTATTTTTTTTCATCCTATTCACCAACTACTAATTATTAAACGAAGATGCTTGTCTTACTTCAGCATTTTGCAACGTTAAACCATGGTCCTTTGCATACTGTGTAATTCTTTCTGGACGGCTTAAATCTTTGATTTCAAATACCAACGCCTCATTTGTTACTTTTTGGGTTTGAACCGTTTGCTCTAAAGATTGTAATTCTCTATTTAACGTGTCAATCGAAGAAGAAAAAGATACCATATATGCACCTGCAACTAACAAGAAAATCCCAACAAAAGAATAAAGAACTTTTTCTCCCTTTGTGATCCAGCTCTTTTTACGGATTATAACTTTCTGTTTTTCTTTTGGTGCAGTATATTCTGTATTATAGGATTGTTGCCATACTCTAGCTTGATTAGCTGCCATTACTTTTTCCACCCTTCTTCATATATAAAATCTTCATTCCACTTATTCACTTTTTCAACAATTCGTAGTTTTGCCGATCGTGACCGGCGATTCTTATCTAATTCACTGTCCTTAGCTATTATCGGCTTACGAGTCACTAATTTAAATGGTGCTTCATAATCCTTTGGGATAACCGGTAAATTTCTAGGTGTTTCCTTTGGAGTACTCCATTTCTTAAACGCTTGTTTACACAATCGATCTTCAAGCGAATGGAATGTTATTACTGCAATCCTTCCGTTTAACCCAATCACTCTCGCAGCCTGATGTAACGCATCATTAAAGGCCGTTAACTCATCATTTACAGCAATACGAATTGCTTGGAATATTCGTTTTGCTGGATGCCCACCCTTTCTCCTTGCAGGAGCAGGAATTCCTTCTTTAATGATCTCCACTAGTTGATGTGTAGTTTCAATTGGTTGGACTTTTCTATATTCTTCAATCTTTCTCGCAATTTGTTTTGAAAATTTTTCTTCCCCATATCTAAAAAAGATGGAAACTAACTGATTATATGACCATTCATTTACAATCTCATAAGCTGTCAATTCTTGTGTTTGGTCCATGCGCATATCTAATTTTGCATCGTGTTGATAACTAAAGCCCCTTTCTCCTCTATCAAGTTGTGGAGAAGAAACTCCTAAATCAAATAAAATCCCATCAATCTGTTCAACATTGTGTTGCAACAACTCTTCCTCAATATGACGGAAGTTATTCTGGATAAATAGCACACGATCAAGATAAGGCGTCAACCTTTCTTTTGCAGCTGCTAATGCATCTACATCCTGGTCAAAAGCTACGAGTAATCCATCTTCATTTAATTGGGAAGCGATTCGCTCGGAATGCCCTCCCCCACCAACTGTACAATCTACATACGTACCATTTGGCTTTATCTCTAATCCTTTAACTGTCTCTTCTTTTAGTACTGTGTAATGCTCAAACATGTCAACACCCACTTTATTGATTTGCTGTATCCATTAAATATCGAAATCCATTAGATTCTCAGCTATCTCAGCGAAAGATTCCTCAGAATCATTAAAATAATCTTCCCAATTCTCACTAGCCCAGAACTCAATTCGATTGGATACACCGATCACAACACACTCTTTATCTAGAACAGCATAATTTCGCAATGGTTGTGGTATATTTATTCTTCCCTGCTTGTCCACTTCACATTCCACTGCTCCAGAAAAGAAAAAACGCGTAAAAGCTCTAGCGTCCTTTTTCGTTAATGGGAGTTTTTTTAATTTTTCTTCTAACAGTTTCCATTCTTCCATTGGGTAGGCGAACAAACATTTATCTAATCCACGAGTTACAACAAAACGTTCCCCAAGGTCTTCACGGAACTTGGAAGGCACAATAATTCTACCTTTTGTATCAATGTTATGTTGGAATTCACCCATGAACATATAGTCCGCCCCACTTTCATGTAACTATCTTACCACATTCCCCCACTTTTCACCACTTAATTTTCAAAAAAAATAACTTTTATATGTAAACAGTGCAATTAGCCTAACTTTCTATAAAAAATATCAAGGTTTTATCATTGCAATAAAACCCTTGAAAGTCCCTAATCAGAAAGTTTTTCCAAACTTCTCGCTTGTAGTTTAGCAATGGTATGATCAGGATAATGAAAAGTGGTGGGGGATGGTGGGGATAATTCGTTAAAATACAAAAAAACGTCCGCCAATACCGATTAACCGGTAGGCGAACGTAATTTATATCAAGTCTAAACAAACACGATATAATGTTCATTTTCAAATGAATAGGATTGTATTGTAATGTGGTGAATGAATCCCAACCCATATTCGTTTAAAAATGGTAATGGGTTCCATATTCTTTCTTGCAACTCTCCCATAGGGCGTAAGATATTATTTAATAAATCAAATTCTAATAATTCCTTTTCATATTTCTCTTCTAGTGCTTTAACTATTTTCCTTTGTAAAAATTCAATATCACGATGTAAATAAAACAGATTCTTTTCTGCTAAATCCCCTAAGTCTGAGCGAATACTTTTTGATAATTCGCGTAATGGCTGGTGCGCTTCTGTAATGTATTGTTTTAATTCATCAGCCAATTTTTCAATTGGTGGATTACTTTGAGCCTTTAGCCAATTTACTTTTTTTATATCTACTCCATTATTAATTGCCTCTTGTGGAGAAATATAATATTTAGTTAATAGCTTTTCCACCTTACGATCAATGTAGGTGAATGATAACCGTGGTATGACTGGAGGCATTTTTATATCTAACGCATGAAATGCCGGTTTTAAAACAGACCAATAACTTATTTCGCCGGGTCCTCCTATAAATGCTAAAGTTGGAAATAATAACTCCTGCATCAATGGACGTGTAACCACATTATTACTTAATAACTCAGGTTGTTCTACAGCAATCTTACGTAACTCCTCAGTAGATAATTTCACTTCATTCTGTTTCCCAACCCAGTCTCCTGCTTCATTTCGATTTAAAAGGATTCGTTCATTTTTTTGATGATAAAAAAGATGTGCATTAGTTGTATCACATTCCAAAGCTATAGAATATCCATCTAGATTTAATTTCTGTACAGATGTATATACTCCTTCACTGATCTTTTCTTGATTATCAATTAAAGAAAGGAAATAATCCGTTTCTAGATCTCGTGTTCTTAGATCTGCGGAGTCAATCAAAACAACGCCTTCTGTAGGAAATAATTTCAAAATCAACCTCGCAAAAAAGTCAACGTAACTCTCCGATTGAACATAGCATTCCTTTACGACATCGTATAGATCCTTTGTATATTCGCTTTCATGCAACTGACCGAAAACCTGATTTAACCATTCTAAACCTTTATCTTCTTCTAATGGAATCTGTGACACAGAGCGCTTTTCTGTGATTCTTTGATTTAGAGTGTGCTTTTTCATTCTGTTTTCTTCCTGCATAAACACATGGTTTATTTCATCAAAATCATGATCTTCTCCAGCAATCCAAAAAACAGGAATGACTGGAATTTGTAGTTTTTCCTCTTGCTGTTTAGCAAATTGAATAATCGAAATTAATTTATTTACAGAATATAAAGGACCAGTCAACACCCCTGCTTGTTGACCTCCAATGACAACTAAGCTTTGATCATCACGTAACCGTTCTATATTTACTAATGAACTTTCAGGAGCACCCCACTGTTTATTCATTTGATATAGGGAATTTGCTAATTGTTCACGATCGTATTTTCGGTGTTGTAAATCACTAACCCGTTGGTTAAGATCATTAAACGATGCGGTGTAATCAAAATGCTGCATAATATTATGCTTTCTTTTTCGATAATCTCGCATTAACTGACTTTGGTTTTCTATATGTATTGATTCGATCCGCATAGATTACATGCTCCTTTAAAGTTTGTTCAATGTTCATATTTATGCCTATTATGTATTGTACATAAAATAAAATAGAATTTCATGTTTCCTGTTTTAAAGAGAATAATATATCGTATGATCTTTATTTGCTGTCGAACTGCGGGATCTCACCGATGCCTTTCCTCCCACGTCTTCATATGTTTTCTCCGTTGTTATTGATTTCTAAACTTCATATTATATATTAGTTTTTTAATAACATAGGATGCTATTAAGTCTAGTGATTAGAGCGGAGGGCAGTCGACTCCAGTGGGAACAGCACGTGTCTGAAGACCCCGCACTGATGCGCCTGCGTCTTCTAGCATTGCTTCAAAGCATAGTTCCTCGGTGCAAGGGCAAAGAAGCATATTCAAGATGTTCCCTGGCTGAAGCCTTGCCCGCGGCAAAGTAGACACTGTGAAAGCGACTGCCCGCAGCGAAAATCACGTTGCTGATACTTGGTCTTTTCTTAAGAGTTTTCTGGACATTAAGTTGCACATTCTACATCTAATCCTCATTTAATGGAACACAGAATCCGTTATCCTAATAGATCCTCATCCCTTTAGCTCATCTCCACATTTAATACTCAAAATACGATTGAATATTCATAACAATAATTAGATTGTTACTATATGTTATTTATTTCTATAACATTTTATATTATAATAATATTAATGATACAAATACAATATATAATTCTGACATCGGGGGAGGATGTTTTTTATGCATGAAGTTAAAGTTGAGAGACTTTTAATTAACTATAAAACGCTCGAAGAATTTAAACGTTTTAAAGAATACGGAAACCAAGAATTATCCATGTTAGAAGATCTTGAATCAAACATTGTGGAAAATAATAGCGAATCACCATTTTATGGAATTTATTACGGAGATACGTTAGTTGCTAGAATGAGCTTGTATAGAGTAGATAAAAAATACGATGCCTATTTTGAACCCGCACAAGACTATTTAGAGTTATGGAAATTGGAAGTGCTTCCACATTATCGTGAAAAAGGTTATGGAAAAGCCCTAGTAGACTTCGCTAAACAATACAACCTACCAATAAAAACGAATCCTAGAATTAATTCACATGGATTCTGGGAGAAAATGGGTTTCCAAAAGGCTAAGTATGAAATGGAACGCGATCTAGGAGAAAACCCGTTAATTTGGTTGCCAGAAGGTGTTAACGAAAAAAGTTCATAATGATCGAATTAATAGATAAGACATGAATGATTAGCTAAACATTCATGTCTTTTACTACTTTTTAGGCTTATTATAATGGCTAAAAATAGGACGTTTACAATTACCACGCATCGTAATGTCTCAATCAACTATTTCTTTTCTTTTACCCATTTCCATAAATTACCCATTTCTTCCCAAGCGTTTTCATAGTGTGACAATTTTTCTTTTAATTTTTCATTTTCTTCTTTCAATTGATTAAGTAATTTTTCATGCTTATTTAAATCTTGATTTACAGCATATTCTGATTTCATTTTTTCTAAAAGTAAAATAGCTGTCTCTAGTGTATCTTTTTCCTGTGATAGCTTATCACCTGTACTAAAAAATTGCGTAGGTACAGCCGATGGCGTAGCACCTCTCTTTCGATCCTCCTTCGCCTGTTGAATTGCTTCTTGATATTGTTTTCTGATGGTGGCATTCCACCTAAAACCACAAGCTGCTGAAGTACGTGATAATTGCTTTGCCACTTCTTTAAATGCTTCTAGTTGGGTTTTCCCCTCTCTGATATAGCGAAGCACTGTTTCTGCTAATATAACGTCTTCATCTTCAGTCCAGGCATCCTGGCGTGTAGCATTCATAACATCACTCCTTATCTATTTGCTATCAATGTATGCTAAAAATAGGAGTGATAGAATCACACTTTGATATTTTACGAACGAAATTTTACATTTATTAATTTCAAACTTCTCTTTACTTACGATTAAAAAAGTGCCGAACTGCCTGGATATGCTCATCTGAATCCCATAGGTTAGCGCATCTTCGCACTTCTTTTTCCATTTGTTCAGATAAAAGATTAATATCTAGATTTTCCTTATATTGATCTTTTAGTACTCTCATTTGTTCATATGACTTTGAAAGAAATGGACCTAACACGTCCATTTGATCATTCCATTTATCCTTCGAGACAACATTATGTAACCACCCCTGTTGCAGCAGATAGCTAGCTGAATATGTTTCTGCTTCCAACAACCATTGAATTGCAAAACTCGAATGTACTTTTTTATATAGAAGCTCTCCGCCACCCCAACCTGGTATAATTCCAAGCTTAGTTTGTACAAAACCAAACATCGTAGACTCTTTTGCAATTCTAAAGTCACAGGCAGTTGCTACCTCACAACCACCTCCAAGAGCATTTCCATTTAGTAAACATATAGTCGGTACCGGAAACGTTACTAAGGAGTACAAAATCTCTTTGATTTCAACTAATCGTTCGAATGCGTCATTAGGTGACAAATCTCCATGAAGATCACTAAGATCACCACCTGAACAAAACATCTTCTCCCCTGCTCCAGTAACAATAAGAAACTTTATTTGATCTTGACTTGCGATTTTCAATGAATTCCTAAAGTCTTCAGCCATTTGTCTAGAAATTGCATTATGCTTTTTTATACGATCTAAAATAATAATTCCATATCCGTCTCTATTACGATAATAATGAACCGTTTCTCCCATCGTTTTCCCCCCACAACATAAAAAAACAGATCACTATCCTAGGTGATCTGTTTTTTATCTAGTCTCATTAGTTATTTACTACTTCTTTACCATCATAATGTCCACATGCTTTACATACATGATGTGGTTTTGTTAGTTCACCACAATTTGAACATTCTACCATGCCAGGTACGTGTAATTTTTTATGAGTACGACGTTGATTTTTAACTTTTTTTGAAGTTCTTCTTTTAGGTACTGCCATGACTTACACCTCCTTCAAATACGAAAGCAAAACTTGAATCAATATTCTTATTTTTCTTTCTCATTATCTTTAAATAGATTCTCAAGCTTCTTTAAACGAGGATCTATTTTCTTTTCCTTTGCATTTTCCGAAGTTACTTCCCAATCATTTCCCTTTTGTTGGAAGCTTTGTTGGTCATCCGCTTCATCAGAAAACACTCGAAAAGGAACCTCCAATAAAATATTTTCCTTGATATACGGCGTTAAGTCAAGCACTTCTCCATCAATTAGATGAATTTCACTATCTCCATCTTCGTCGACAAGATAGGTTGAAGTAGTAAAAATCTCCCTAGCTTTAATTTCGAAGGGGTATTCTACATCTACTAATGTCCGTGCGCAAGGTAAAATCATTTCACCTCGAATTGTAAATGAAAAGATAAATTGATCTCCTTGTACCAAACAATCTCCCTGTACTTGTACAGGATCAATTCGTCGTATATCGTTATTCATTGTTTCAAGCTCTGAAACATCGACCTTTTCATCAAATGTAAAAGGTTCATTAAATGCTTTTTTCTTAATCTGTGTTACTGTAAATTTCATTGTTTTCACCTCAAGGCAACAAGAGTAATTGTAAAAGGAAAATAGCGTTTTGTCAATATATTTTCTTTACAGATTGAAA
Organism: Ornithinibacillus caprae; assembly: GCF_009728145.1. Classification (GTDB taxonomy): domain Bacteria; phylum Bacillota; class Bacilli; order Bacillales; family Amphibacillaceae; genus Ornithinibacillus; species Ornithinibacillus caprae. The sequence continues at coordinate 76,290 of NZ_WOCA01000012.1, forward strand.
AATTTAGTCAAATTTATACATAGTATTCCCTAAGTCATACGACATAGTCATTTTTAAAAAGGATCATTGGAAGGTAGGTCATGCACAAACATGTTTTTTTTGGTACAATATACCATACTAGAGTCGTGGGAGTGTTAGTATGAAAGCTTGTGGACTAGTTGTTGAATACAACCCATTTCATAATGGACATGTTTATCATATCAATGAAGCCAAAAAAGTATCAAATGCCGACTGTATGATCGCAGTAATGAGTGGCACTTTCCTACAACGAGGAGAACCAGCAATTATCGATAAGTATCACCGTACAAAAGCCGCAATTAAAACCGGTATCGATATAATGGTAGAATTACCTTATCCTTTTGCTGTACAAAGTAGCTATTTATTTGCAAAAGGTGCTATCTTAACACTACATAAAATTGGTGTCGATAGTATTTGTTTTGGTAGTGAATCAGGAGATATTTCACCATTCATAGCTGGGTACGAAACACTTACACAAAACCAGTCAGCATACAAAAAACAGTTATCAATCGGATTAGATGAAGGATTATCTTATCCAGTTGCAAGCAAAAAAGCTTATCAAGAAATCGGTCTAAAACCTAATCAGATTGATTTAACAAAACCAAATAATATTTTAGGATTTAGTTATGTCCAAGCTATCAAAGATCATCAGCTACCGATCGAACCTTTTACCATTAAACGAACAAATAATAATTATCATGATGAAACAATAACCGGTTCGATTGCTAGCGCTACTAGCATTCGTAAGCAACTATTACAAAATAATTATTCTGCAGATGAAGTTGACTATACAATACCAGTTGAAACCGTTCATCAGTTGAAAGAATATAAACAAAAAGCAACGACATGGCATTCCTGGGAGCACTATTTCCCACTCTTACATTATCGTGTACAAACTATGTCACTAGAGGAACTTTCATCTATCAGCGGGATGGACGAAGGTATTGAACATCGGATTAAAAAAACCGCTAGAAATGCGGCTTCATTTGTTGACTGGGTATCAAAGATTAAAACAAAGCGGTATACATGGACGAGAATTCAACGTATTTTTGTACATTTACTTACTAATACAAAAAAATCAGAGATGCAGCTACTAGAAGGGATTTCTTCTGTACCTTATGTTCGTTTATTAGGGTTATCGGAGAAAGGACAAGAATATTTAAGTCAACAAAAGAAGAAAATGGACATTCCACTCATTACTAAATTAAGGCGTAACAACCATCCACTACTATCAATGGAAGAAAGAGCTACCAATGCGTATTATAGTGTACTACCTACAAAAAATAGGTTCGAGCTTTTCAAACAAGAATTGTATGGTCCAGTCATAGAAAAAAAATAGGCCTATCAAAGGTCTATTTTTTTTCTAACTCCTGTAAATATGACTGAGCATCTTCAAAGGTATCTACAGGAACAATTTTCATGTCTGTGCCTATTTTTTCAGCAGTTTTTTTGGCTATTTCATAATTCGAATCACTAGCCCCATTTTCATTTGGAGCAAAGAAAATTTCACAGCCTTCGCGATCAGCAGCAATTACTTTTTTGTCAATACCACCAATTCGCAGTACATTTCCTTCATAATCAACTTCACCAGTTCCGGCAATCTCATATCCCTTTGTTAGATCCTCCTCCGTTAGTTGATCATATATTTCTAATGAGAACATAAGACCCGCACTTGGGCCGCCAATTCTACCACTAGAAAAGTTTACTTCTGGATCAACTTGCACTTTCCGATCCGTCACTAGACTGATACCAATCCCAACATTATTATCTAACTCCTCTAATTCAGCAAGGGTTATACTTTCCGTTTTTAATTCATCATCACGTTCAAATTCAATTTCAATAGTATCTCCTGCTATTTTGTTTGACACATAGCTAATTAAATCCTCGGCACTCTTCATCGTTATCTGATCAATACTGGTAATCAAGTCGCCAACCTGTAGAATATCATCTGCTGGCACACCCTCTAAAACTGAAACAACATACACACCGTTATCCTCAATTATTATATCTTCTTTTGCCGCTTCATACGCGACAACTATTGCTTTTTCTTGAGAACTATCCATCATTTGTAATTGAGCCTGGATATAGTCCTCCTCAGTTATCCCTTCTGGTCGAACTTCATGAAGAGGTAATATTTCTTGATAAGGTAATACCTTCGCAAACATATATTGAATCGGAGTAGCTTGTCCTCCCCTAACAGTTACAAGATGCATGTCTCCTTCACTAGGATATCCACCTACAACCTCTACAATAGGATTTAATGCATCTGCACCACCTGGTTTTTGAATATAGTATGGCAGCTTATAGGAAGAGAGAATTAGGGCAATGAAAACAACAATTACTAAATAAACTATCTGTCTTTTTGTAAACTTCATAAAAAATCTCCTTTTATCATGGTAACTTCCTACATTCATTAATATGTATTAACTAATAAAAATATTGACTTTATTACCAGACAATTACGCAATCTTTTCGCTCCACCTAAAAAGTGTGTGGCATAAACTACTACCGTTAAAGCGTATATTGATATAGGCACGAATACTTGTCTAATTCATATTACACCTGTACATATTTTACAAACTAGAATTATTTTACTATTACCTTAAAAATAAGTACAGTCAAGATTCACCATTAGGAGGCAAAATATTGAAACAAATAGTGAAAACATTGATGCTAGCAGGCTTTACCATTTTCTTTGCATTTACATTAATAAAATTCCCAAAGGATGCCTTGGAAGCGAGTATCCGTGGACTCGACATGTGGTGGGAAATCGTTTTTCCCTCCTTATTACCTTTCTTCATTATAGCAGATTTATTACTTAGCTTTGGTGTAGTAAGATTTCTTGGAGTTATTTTCGAACCAGTTATGCGTCCTTTATTTAATGTTCCAGGTTCGGGTAGTTTTGCTTGGATTATGGGTATGGCTAGCGGATACCCAACTGGGGCAAAAATTTCTGTACGATTACGAGAAGAAAAACAGCTTTCACAAATTGAGGCAGAGAGGCTTGTTTCATTTACCAATGCATCTAGTCCTCTTTTCATATTTGGAGCAATTTCGGTTGGATTCTTTCATGATCCAAAGCTAGGGATTCTTCTTGCTACATGTCATTATGTAGGTAATGCTCTTGTAGGCATATGCATGCGCTTTTATGGTCGAACAGAGGACCAAAAGAATAAAACGTATAAACCTAAACAAAAAACTTCGTTAAAGCGAGCTTTTACGGAAATGCATGAAACGCGAATAAAAGATACTCGTCCTCTTGGAGAGGTTATGGGTGATGCAGTTTTAAACTCTATTAAAACTTTAGTAATGGTTGGTGGATTCATTATTTTATTTTCAGTCTTAACAAAATTACTATTTTTAATAGAGATCACCCCAATCATTGCACTTGTTTTCCAACAAATTTTTATACTATTTGGATTACCAGTGGAATTAGCCCTGCCTTTTATTTCGGGGCTATTTGAAATAACGATTGGTGCTAATTTGGTTTCAAAAGAATCTATGGATCCGTTTTTAGCTAGTATTATTGTTGTAAGTTTTATATTAGGATTTAACGGTTTCTCTGTCCAAGCTCAAGTTGCAAGTATCATTTCAAAAACAGACATTCGATTTGCACCCTATTTTTTCGCAAGAATTCTACATGGATTTATTGCCAGTTTCTTAATCATCCTTTTATATAGACCACTCTATGTAAATAGGCAAGTATTTGAAATGGACGAGGTTCCCGTTAGTAAGCCTATTCAACAGGATAATATGTATCAGGTTCTAGAACAAATAAGTCAGATAGGACCTCTGATTACGATCGTTTTCCTGGCACTTGCTGTCTATATTTCACTTAGAAGAATGAATAATAATTAGAAAATGATGTAGGGTTACTGGTAGCAAAATACTGGAGATGGATTATTCTTAGATATTTCACCACTAAATTGAAATAGTGGATGGAAATCGCATGAAATTTCCATCCACTATTATTAAACTGTAATGATTATGTTATGTACATGATAATGGATTATCTTCCTGGTGAGCAGCATTATTATTTGAATTTTTGTTGTAAGGCTTTTTCAACAGGTTCTGGAACTAAATCAGATACATTCGCTTTATATTTTGCTACTTCTTTTACAATGCTTGAGCTCAAGAAAGAATACTGATTATTCGTCATCATAAATAATGTTTCAATCTCTTCATCTAATTTTCTGTTCATGGATGTAATTTGCATCTCATATTCAAAATCACTGACTGCTCTTAATCCACGTAAAATTGCTTGAGCGTTTTTTTGTTTAGCATAATTTATTAACAAGCCAGCACTTGCATCAACGCTTACATTTGATAAATGCTTCGTTGATTCCTTAATAAGGCTCATACGCTCTTCGACAGAAAATAATGGGTTCTTTGATTGGTTATTGAAAACAGCAACAATCACTTCGTCAAAAATCGAGGCACCTCGTTCAATAATATCTAAATGCCCATATGTAATAGGGTCAAAACTACCCGGACATATTGCTAATCTCCCCATCATGCATTACCTCCTTTAATTAATATGTTCAAGAATAGTGACGCCAATTGTACCACTGTAATTAACCTGTTTAACTAGACGAAAACTTTCCAATGAGAATGAGATGGTTTCAGCTGGATCATGTTCACAGTAGATTATTCCATTTGTTTCAATTAATTGGTGATTGACGATTTCATTTAATAATTCCTCATAATCCACCTTTCCATACGGAGGATCAAGGAAAATTAATTTAAATGTTAGTTCTCTTTTGGCTGCCGCCTTTAGTGCACGGTATGCATCAGCGCGAAAGACCTCGATACTTTCATCTATTTTTAAGCTTCTAACATTCTCTTTTATTGTTTGTATAGCTTTTGGATGTTTATCGATAAAAATACATCGATTCATTCCTCTACTAATTGCCTCTATTCCTAATGAACCACTGCCAGCGAACAAATCTAGACAAATACCCCCATCAAAAAAGGGTCCCATTACTTGAAACACCGCTTCTTTTACCTTGTCAGTAGTCGGTCTAGTTGATTTACCAGGTACTGCTTTTAATTGTCTACCTTTATGTATTCCTGCAACTACTCGCATGTATACCACCTCATGTGGACATTATTCGACATTACCAATATAGTTTAGCTTGTAAAAAAAATTTACGCAATATGTATATATTTTTTACCCTTGTACATAATAACATATGAGACAGCTAATGCGTAGCTTGGTTGTTTCAAAACACGGAGAAGAGACTTACACTTCCCCATAAGTTCTCCTCCGGTTTCTCCTCTCCCTTTGCCTTTTTGTTTTCTAACAAGAAAACAAAGGGACCTGCAGAAAATATTTCTGCAGGTTTTTTTATGCAGCTAGACTGGTATTAGATGAAACAAACATTGGATGGGAAGTAAGACATGGCTGATTCGATTCTACTTTCTATCATTTACTTTAATAAAATACACAAAAATCCTTTGCGGAATCTTTACCGCAAAGGATTTTATATACCCATTTTATAATCATATTGTTTAGCTTTATCTGGCTTTGCACCTTCAAACTCTGTACGAATTTCAGGTTTAAAAGAAAGATCTACACGTGAGACAAACGAGTGTCGCAATAATCTAGACTCTACTTCTTCTAATTCAGTCTGGTCCACATAAATAACTGCATATTTTAATTTTTTTGATGCATATAATAAATTGCCATATCGTTTCAGTTGCTTTAAATTTTTCATATGCTGAAACCAAACAATGATACCTTGTCGTTTTGTTCTCATTATGTCTCCCCGCTTACATCTTTATTTCCACATAGCTTATCAGAAAATGGCTATTCGTTCAATAATAGCTTTTTTAGGAAGCCTTACTGCCACCACAGCCACAACTACCGCCACTTCCACAGCCACAACCATCTGTTAAAGCTGCACCATCTTTTGGCACTTTAATATCCTTACTCACACTAAATGCAACATATTCACTAATCTCATCTAACAATCTTTGAAGATTACGTTCTGCAATTTTATAGTTAGCGACTTTATCATGCATATCCATTTCACGCTTCGTTGTACGGACTTTTTTCATGATTTCATTGTAGTCTGGATGGTATCTACCAAATCGCTGAACATCCTCATATTGTATTTTTATATCATTAAAAGCTTTAATTAGCTTTTGTGCTTCAGGGTCGGTGTTCAATTCGTGACGTGCTTTTTGAAAAGCTTTTACAACATCTGAATGTATGATCATGTCTCCTAATAATTCAGCTCGATCTAAGATATCTACATATTCTAGAGTGGCTATCATACGTATTCACCTCCACTCTTATCTTACCATTATTTTGGCATAGTGAAAATGAAAACGCCTAATCTTTCATGGAATCAGCAAATTGTAGAAACATGCCTACCATTTGAACACCGTTATTTATTCTTTCAACCTGTTGTGTAAATGTCTTCCCGTAAAACTGCCTGGCTTCTTTTTCTAACTCCGATAACCTATTCGGATCCCTAGTTAAATAACGATACCAAATTGGATTTTGTCGTACGAAGTGCAATAATTCTGGTCGAGACTTTAAAAATTGATAACAATATCTATTCATAGATTTTATCAATCCCTAAACCAATTAAAAGGTTGATTTCTTACCATTGGGTTAGGTTTCTTTTTATCCTGGAATTGTCCTAGTAGTTCTTGCAAAGTTGATACTGTACCACTTAATTCTTGTACTTGCTTTTGAACCTTATCCATATCAACATTTTCCGTTAACCTCATTAATTGACTAAAAAATTCGGATTTACTCCCGCTTTTCTCACTCGACTCTTGTTCTTTCTCAATAAACTCCTCCCACATTGGGTCATCTTCTCCAAGTAACACCCATTTTTCGTAATATTCCTGCCATGATCTACCATTTTTTCGTATCTCTGCTCTTAGTTTCGGATGATCATTTATAAATTTCTTAAATGCAGCGATCTTAGGATGTAAATCATCACTCATTCTATTCACCCCATTTTTTTCTAGAAATAAATTATCTGCCAAAGAAGTAAATTTTTTTCCTCTAAATAATTTATGCGACCAAACCAAGCCATGTGCATAGCCTATTTTTTGCATAAAAAAAACGCATGATGACATGCGTTTTCTTATGGCTTGGTTAAGAAATTTTGTGTATAGTAAAAGCGAAACACCCCTACTCCCAAATGGGTGTATTTTGTACTTAATAATGCTTCACGGTGACCTTCACTATTTAACCAACCTTCTACCGCTGCAGGTGCATCGACATATTGAGCTGCAATATTTTCACCAGCTGCAAAATAATAGATTTCCTTTTCTTCTAGCCTTTCTTTTAATCCTTCACCATTTAGTCCATAATGGGAAAAATAATTATTCTCCGCCATATCTTTGCTGTGCAAATATGCTACCTCTCGAACAGTATCATCCCAGTTCAATGTAGGTTTATCATAAAAATTACGGATAACATTAGAAATATCAAATATTTGTTGTTCCATACCATTCTCAATCTCTTCCCACTCTTCATCACTATAATTAGGTTCAGGAGGTAAATCTCCCCGATATTGTAGTGCATATGGTCGATGCTTTAATAACACTTCACCAGTCATAATTCGTATGGAAGATAGCTTGTCAGTAAAGGTATCAAAATATGGTTGAATAAATAGATCATTAGTAATCTTTGCTAATGGTCGTCTCTTTATATCCTCTTCTTTTAATTGAAAGGTGTAAGATGAAAGTCCTTTATTATAGGATACATCACTTTCAAATGAAAGTTCTTCAGCTATCGATTCATAGGAATCTCCGATCGTAAAAGGGTCAATATCTAGTTCTAACCCTGTTGCATAAATAGTTTGAATCTCCCCTTCGACCACACCAAACTGCATATATTTTGTTGTTTCATTTGTATATACCCACCATTCATAATCATAGGCACTTTTATCTTTACGTACTGGTTCTCCGAGTGTGTCTAATAACTCATCAGTGTCTTTACCGATCCATCTAAATAAATCTCCTTCTAGCTTTTGATCAGCAATCATTTTTTCAGGTACTTTTTTGGTTCTTAATTCATTTTTTTTCTCATCAAATACTAGTGTGATTTGATCAATCGCCTCTTTTGGAGTCATATTCGTTTTTCCTATAATGTAAAAAGCGATTAAAGCTATAATGGATAGCACGATTAAACTTCGTATAATACGCATGGAGATTCTCCTTTATTAAAGACTCTTTTCACATTAAAACAGCCTTATTTAATTATGATATATTTTAACTATATGTACTAGATTTGAATTCCATTCTTAATAGTTATACTAATTTATAAAAATTATACTAGAAAAAAGATGTTTCAATTTATTGAACATAACCTTCATTAAAATGAAATTATTTTCCTTTTCCGTTGCAACTTAAAGTATTTCGTACTATTATAGTTTTAGTGATGATAAATTTGCGAGGTGGAGAAAATGAGACTAGAGAATTTAGGTATTGAAGATACGGTAATGGATTTAAAACCACTTGATCACATAATGGGTAAACACGCATTTATTCGTGCAGGTCAATGGGATTATGAGCGTGTAACATATGATTATAAAATTGGATCTAAAGAAAAAAATATTACATATTATATTCGTATACAAGGATATGCTATCGAAGGCGATGTAGATCGTGGAAATGCAGTAATTAAATTACTAACTCCACTACTTGGAAAGCACTACTACCCACATGGTGTTGAATATGGTGAAGAAGAAAACTTTCCTGAAAACCTTGTAGAACGAGCAAATAAAATAGTTGCTAAGGTTAAAGACGAACTAAGTAATTATGAAAAGTAATTTTATCATAAAAACTAAAAGCCAACAGCAAATATCTGCTGTTGGCTTCTTCATATATAAAACTAACGGAAAACAATAACTTTATCATAAATTAGTAATTATTTGTCTGTTCAAAATCAAAAATTAATGCTATATTTTTCATAGATAGAAGCAAATGAGAAAAGAGAATTTTGAAAGGAGACTTTATGTCTTTTGTTCCTTAAAATTACGAAACGTCAGTGGAATTTAATTATTTTATTAGTTATTCTTTTATTAGCCTTTTATTTTATATTACCTATTTCATTACCGCTAATTATCGCTTTTCTAACAGCATTAGTACTTAACCCTGTTGTGCGATTACTTCAGCGTAGAATTAAATTTAGTAGAAGAAATTCCGTACTTATTATATTCCTGCTATTCTTACTATTAAGTGGTGTGCTTGGTACATTTATTGTTACAAAAACTGTTACGCAAGTAGTTGATTTTGTTGAAGCAGTTCCAACTTATATTAATCAATTAAATAATATTTATGAGGACTGGGAAGAAAATCTCAAGCAATATACGAAGGATTTACCACCTGAATTTTTCGAAGAGATATCAAATAGTTTAGAAGGATACATCACAGAAATTAGTAATACGGTTAAAGAAAAAATTACAATCGAGAATATTTCTAAGGTCTTTGCTGTAATTCCACAATATTTAATTAGTATTATTGTGTACTTAATAGCATTATTCCTATTTATGCTAGAGCTACCGAAATTAACAGCTAAAATGTATAATCTTCTGACTAAGGAAACAGCTGAAAAGGTAACATTTATGACCAACCGTGTTAAGAATGTGATTGTAGGTTTTTTCAAAGCTCAATTCTTAGTTAGCATTCTAATATTTATCGTAACATTATTAGGATTATTACTGATCGTTCCAGAAATAGCGTTAGTAATGTCCATCATCATTTGGTTAATTGATTTAATCCCAATTATAGGCTCTATTATTATCTTGGGACCTTGGGCATTGTTTATGTTATTGGCTGGAGATGTTACGATGGCAATAAAATTAGCAATGTTAGCTATCATACTACTTGCTATAAGAAGAACGGTAGAACCAAAAGTAATGGGTAAGCATATCGGGCTTTCACCACTAGCTACTCTGATAGCGATGTTTTTAGGGTTACAGCTATTAGGAATACTAGGATTTATTCTTGGCCCATTAGCAGTAATTGTCTTTAACTCAGCTAGAGAAGCTGGCATTATCAAATGGGATATGAAAATTTAATTAGAAAACTAGCATTCACCAGGCCTTTATGGTGAATGCTTTAATTTCATATATGAAGGATGCGGCTGAGAAAAAAGTGTATCAAACAATGGAAAATCCGAACTAATGATTAGTCGGATTTTCTTTTGGGATATTTTCGTAAGCTTTGTTGCTATTTTTGTATAAACTGAGAAGTAACTTAAGATATGAAACATGAAACTAGGAAAGTTATACATTCCAACCTGGCTAAAAAAACGTGTGGGCTCCTTAAAGTCCCACACGTTTTTAGGTTCCTAGTATAGCTTTTATTAAACTAGTGGTCTCCCCACCATCATAGAGTACATATAATAATAAATACACCATAATTCCAGTTATCGCAGTGAAAAACCATATAATACTCGTAACTGGTCCTACTTTTCTATGTACAGAGATCCTACGTTTAAATGCGAGTACTAACGTTACGATACCAAATACTGCACCAGTTGTAGCTAAAATAATATGAAACACTAAAAATATCGTATAAAATACTTTCAGTTCATCAGGTCCTCCAAAACTAGTATTTCCAACAAATATAGTTCGAGATGCATATATAATAAAAAATATCAATGCACTAATCGCAGCAGAGATCATTACTTTTTTATGAGAGGTTTCTTTCCCTTTAACAATTAATCTCCAGCCTATAGCTACTAATATAGCGCTTAATAAGATAAAAAATGTACTGATTGTCGGTAAAATAGCCATGTTCCACGTTCCCTTTCTATTCTATTTCCATTTAATCTCCCTATAGGGAGAAAAGCACAATTATAATCCAAATTGTACTTTTCTATTTATCTTTAATCTTAGTTAGACTCCGTAGCATTTGCTACTGGTAACGGATCAATTTTATGACTTTCAGGATTAAACCATCCATAAAATACTCGTGCTAAGATTACACCATATGTGATTTCCTGCATAATCTTCATAATAATACCACCTAGTTGTTGATCCTCTAACGTACTCATTGGAGAGAACATTTCAGGTCCTGAGATAGTAAATGTAAGACTACTCAAAACATCCCCAGGGACACATAAACTCATTGCTTGTATCCATGCTCCAGTAGCACTATATGCCTCATAAAATGGTGCGTTTGAGAAAATGATTAAGACACAGGCAGGTGTGATTAAGACACTATTCCCAAAGATATAAAATATTTTTCCTAACGGATTCATTCGATCAAATTCTTTAATCGGTGAAAGAATTGGTAACCAAACAATAAAGGCAGCAATCAATAAAATAATAGAAATCGATGTATGTGCTACCATAGATGATTTCGAATAATCGAATATTGCAGGTATATGGTACAACGAAAACAACGCATTAAATAACAAAGCTGAAATAATTGGCAATGTTAATAATTTCAAAATAGGTTTAATAATCGGCTTAAGTAAAACCCTTTCCCATATCCAAGCAGGAATACCTTTTATAATAAGCATAGGAAATATAATTAAATAAATTGCCATTTGAGCCATATGTGCAGTTAGCATAATATGAGTCAATAAATCAATGGGAGACCCCTTAACTGCATATAATAGTACTAAACCTGTATAAAAGAAGACTTGCTGCTTCGTTGTTGGCTTCTCTGTTACACCGAATTTATATCGTAATGGTCCTGTAATTAAAAAATATAGCAACCCGATAAATACTACAAACATAAGGAAGTACGGACTCCACAAGGCACGGAATCCAAAAATCTGTAATTCTAACCACATAGTTATTCACTCCAAAAAACTATTCTAATTAGTAGTATAACGTATTTTTGATCATTGAAACATTGAAAATGTGACATTTTACGCAAAATGCTAGTGATAAAAAGAAAAGATCAGGAACACTCCTGATCTTTTTCTATATTACCACCAGATGATTAAGGTAAGTGCTAACACGGTAACAATAGCTGCTCCGATTCCACCGTATATCATTAAAGATGGCATTTCATGTCCTTTATCCTTCATATGCATAAAATAGTAGAACTGAAAACCAACTTGAACTACTGCTAATAATAACAATAGTGGAATAGCAAAGAACTTATCCATTCCTGTTAGGACAACAACGAATGCAATGATCGTAAAAACAATCATCAATACAAACGTAATTAATTGCTTAATCATTTCATCTTTATGCTTTTGCTTATGGAAAGTATCTGGATTTCCGGTATTGGTGTTATTTGCCATAGCTTACCCCACCTTCCCCATTAAGTATACAACTGTGAAAATAAATACCCAAACAACATCTATAAAGTGCCAGTATAAACTGAACGTGTTAAATTTAGGTGCGTTGTATAGATTCAAACCACGTTTCGCATTACGTACCATAATAGCTGTTAACCAACATAGACCGAATAATACGTGACCTCCGTGGAATCCAACTAATGTATAGAATGCTGATCCAAAAGCAGATGAACGGAATGTAAATCCATAATCATGGATATAGTGATAAAACTCATAAATTTCTAAGGAAAGGAATGCTAGACCTAATAGCCCCGTAATCCCTAACCATAGTTGCATTTTCTTAAAATCATTATTTTTCATATGATACATTGCATATACACTAGTTAATGAACTAGTTAAAAGCAACATAGTCATAATGAATACTAATTCTAAACCAAATAATTCTTCAGAAGAAGGACCACCAGCTGTTGAATTTTTTAAAGCTAAGTAAGTCCCAAACAAACTTGCGAAAAGAACTGTTTCTCCTCCAAGAAAGAACCATAGCCCTAAAAATTTATTTTTACCCTCTAATGTAGCCTTCTCTGGGTTATGTGGCATTGTTTCTGGATTTAAGGAATGATCGTGACTCATATTAGTCAGCCTCCCTTTCAAGTTCTTCTTTTGTAATATGATAGCCGTGATCATCCTTAAGTGATCGAACTAACATACTACCAAGACCGATAGCCATACCACCAAATAGGAAGATATATGCGATATCGTAATTAGTTTGGTAAATAAAACCAAAACTTGCAATAAAGAATCCTAAAGACATTACAAATGGAATAATGGATCCATTTGGCATATGAATATCACCCAATGGTTCTGCAGGTGTCATTTTACCTTTACCTTCCATTTTTTCAATCCATAACGGATCTAAACCACGAACTAATGGCAATTGCTTAAAGTTATAGTGTGGTGGTGGTGATGAAATCGCCCACTCTAATGTACGGCCATCCCATGGATCGGCAGGTGCTTTTTCTCCTTTAACAGCAGTGTAAATTGCATTGATTAAGAATACAATGACACCAAATGCCATGAAGAAAGCTCCAATTGTACTGATTAAGTTTCCTGTATCCAACCCTTGGTCTTCTAAGAATACCCAATAACGACGTGGCATACCCATAAGACCTAAGAAATGCTGGATAAAGAATGTTAAATGGAATCCAATAAAGAATGTCCAGAACGTTAATTTACCCATACCTTCATGTAAGATGCGTCCGAAAATCTTCGGCCACCAATAATGTAGACCAGCTAATATACCAAATACTACCCCACCAACAATTACATAGTGGAAGTGAGCTACAACGAAATAAGTATCATGATATTGGTAATCGGCAACTGCTGCTGCAACCATTACTCCAGTCATACCACCAAGTGTGAATGAAGGAATAAATCCTAATGACCAAAGCATTGCGGAATTTATTGTAATACTTCCACCCCAAAGTGTTAGTAGCCAGTTAAAAATCTTAATACCAGTAGGTACGGCAATCGCCATTGTTGCAATTGCAAATATTGAGTTTGCTACAGGTCCCATACCAACCGTAAACATGTGGTGGGCCCATACCATGAAACCTAAGAACGCGATTAAAATAGTTGCAAATACCATTGCTGTATAACCAAATAAACGTTTCTTAGAGAAGGTTGAAAATATATCACTGAATAAACCAAAAGCAGGTAAAATCAAGATATAAACTTCTGGATGTCCAAAGATCCAGAATAAATGCTGCCATATAATCGAGTTACCACCTAATGCAACATCGAAAAATGCTGCACCGAACATACGGTCAAACATTAGTAGGAAAAGTCCTACAGTTAATGCTGGAAAAGCAAATAGAATTAAAATACTTACTACAAATGTAGTCCAAGTAAATAACGGCATACGCATGTAAGTCATACCAGGTGCACGCATATTTACGATAGTTACTAGGAAATTAATACCCCCCATTAACGTACCAGCACCGGAGAGCTGTAGACCCATTACATAATAATCAACACCATGTCCAGGTGATTGTGTGGATAACGGTGCATATGCAGTCCAACCAGAATCTGGTGCACCACCTGTGAACCAACTTACGTTTAGCATAATTCCGCCAAATAAGAACATCCAAAAACCTAATGAGTTTAAAAATGGAAACGCTACATCACGCGCACCAATTTGCAATGGCATTATAGCATTCATTAAGCCTAGTAGCAACGGCATCGCTGCCAAGAAAATCATGGTTGTACCATGCATAGTAATCATTTCATTATATAAACCTGCACTAATGAAATTATTTTCAGGTTTAATTAATTGAATACGAATTATCATTGCTTCTAATCCACCGAGTAGGAAAAACAAACCACCTGCATACAAATAAAGTTTCCCAATTTTCTTATGGTCAACTGTCGTTAAGTAGTCCCATAACACGGCGGCGAAGCCTTTGTTTTGAGTAGCTGCATTACTCACAAGTTAAACCTCCCTTTTACGTCTTCCATCCCTATTTTTATTTAGTTACCAGCACTTTCAGGTGTAATATCAGAAGGCTGCAGCTGCAATAAATATTCAGCAATTGCATCAGCATCTTCATCTGAAAGGGCAGGATATTTTCCTGTCATTTTATTACCTGGTTTAATTGTTTCAGGATCTTGAAGCCAATCTACTAAGTTGTCTTTTGTTAATTCTTTGATCCCTGCAAGACGAGAACGGTCTCCGAAGTTTGTTAAATTCGGACCAGTTGCAACTGGAGATGATCCAATAGCGTGACAAGCCATACAGTTATTTTCTTCGAATAACGCTTGACCTTCAAGGGCTACTGTATCTTGTGGCTCTTGTTCAGGGTCTACATTTTGCATATCTGCAATCCATGTTTCATATTCTTCAGGACTAACTACAACAATCTTAAAGTCCATCAATGAGTGAGATGGTCCACAGAATTCTGCACATTTTCCCCAATAAACGCCTTCTTCATAAGCTTCAATATACATTGTGTTTTCATTTTCAGGGTTTACATCCATTTTTCCTGATAATGAAGGAACCCAAAGTGAATGAATTACATCAGAAGAAAGCATATTTAAGTATACTTTTTCTCCAACAGGAATATATAAGTCCTGGCTAGTTTGAATTTCTTCACCAGCATAATCAAAATGCCACCAATATTGGTTTCCTGTTACATTGATATTAATTGAATCCTTTGCATCAGTTTCATCAGCTAAATCAAAAGTTGCGAGTACAGTTGGAACCGCAATAATGATTAACAAAAGGATTGGAATTACTGTCCAAACAGTTTCTAATGTTTGGTTACCTTCAACTTGTTTTGGTATGTAATCTTCTTGCCCTTTTTTCTTACGAAAACGTATAAGAGTAATTACATAAATAACCATTACTACAGCAAAAACAAAAAGCATGATAACGGTTGTTAAAATAATTAAATCCATTGAAGATTCAGCACCATACCCCTTTGGTACTAAAGCTGTTAAATTTTCTTTACCACAGCCTGATAAAACTAGCGCCAATGAGCCTAACAGGAATAAAGCTCTAAATTTTCCCATCCAACCTAACATGTATTCATACCTCTCTTTCTCTTCATTCATCCTTGTATTTTATTTAATTAATAGGGAAATCGATAGTTATTATTGCCATCATCACAAATAGAATTGTTAAATAATTTAATGAATAAATAAATATCATGTTTGCCCACTTTAAATCATCCTTAACAAAGAATCCTCTAATTGCGATAAGTAACCACCCAACATTAAGCAACGTAGCAATTGTCACAAAAATTGCTCCTAAAGATGTTAAAAAGAATGGTAATGGCAATAAACATGCAATATAAATTACAATTTGTCGTTTTGTGAATTCAAATCCATAAACAACTGGAAGCATTGGTATATTAGCAGCTTTGTAGTCATCTACTTTTTTCATAGCCAATGCTAGGAAATGTGGAGTTTGCCATATAAACATTATAAGAAACAACACAACCGGTACGATATGGAGATTAGGATCTATAGCTGCCCAACCAATTAGTGGTGGGACCGCTCCAGAAAAACTACCTACTACTGTATTAAGTGTGTATTTTCTTTTTGACCACATGGTGTATAAGACGACATAAGCAAACCAGCCAAATAATGCGATTAAGGTAGCTTCAACTGTTGTAAATAACAAAAAAGCAAGCCCAAGAATTGTCGATGCGACTCCCAAAATAAGAACGGTTTTTAATGTAAATCTCCCAGTAACAGTTGGGCGATTTTTAGTCCGAACCATTACAGGATCAATATCCGCATCATACCAATTATTTAAGATTGTACCCCCTGCAATGACTAGGGCACTACCTGCCATTGTTAACAAGAATATGTCCCAATTTGCTAAAAACGAGGAATTGGTAAAATGAAGTGCTAATAAAAATCCAACAGTAGCTGTCATTAAATTTGAATTAACAATACCAACTTTAATAAGAGCCTTTAAATCTGACAATAGTGTTGTTTTGTTTTCCCCTGATACAGTAACATTCCCCAAAACCTGTGAAGTAGTAGTTGTTTCAGCCTTGTTCATTATGATTATCCCCCCTTCAAATCCCTACTTAAGGAACACATTTAAATAAGCATACTTTGAGTAGTTATAGAACTATTAGTATTACTATTCCCTTAAGTATCCTTATTATATTCTTCATTGTATCATGGAACCAAATCGATATTCTATTGTACTACATAGCATTAATTTCCTTTTTAAAAATATATGACAATTTTGTGAATGGCATATATAAAATAAAATAAAAGGCATTTCAGCCTTCCAATTAACGCATTATGTAGCAGCCCAAATATGGACATAGTATTTTGAAGCTTATCAAATATCCCCTACATTATTTCTAGCAGACAATGGAGAACAATGCAAGGTTTTTTTCTTTTTTTAACGTGAAAATAGTGATAAATCGTGATAATATGAAACTTATGTGTCAATTGTCACATTTTCTGCTAATTTTGTTGATTTATATAATCATAAGATATTATTATGTAAGTTAGAAATAAATGGAGCAACATCATTCAAACTAGTTTTTGGTTCATAATTATAAACAACACGAAGTGAGGAAATTTTTATGGTTAAAATATTAAAATGGCTTTCGGTAGTAGCATCCGTTGGAATGATTTTTATCTTAATCGGTGGTGCACTAGTAACAAAAACAGAGTCGGGTGCAGGGTGTGGTTCTAGTTGGCCATTATGTAACGGAGAATTTATTCCTACAGATATTTCCCCTGAACTAGTGATCGAACTTAGCCACCGATTAGTTTCGGGAATAGTCGGTATCGTAGTTCTATTACTTTCATTCCTTTCATGGAAGCATATTGGACATATTCGCGAGGTTAAATTCTTATCATTTCTCTCTATATTCTTTCTTGTATTACAAGGTTTAATAGGAGCTGCTGCTGTTATGTGGGGACAGTCTGATTTTGTTTTAGCAGCTCACTTTGGAATATCATTGATTTCTTTTGCAGCTGTTTTCCTGTTAATGCTTTTAATATTTGAGATTGATAAAAAGTTTGACACAAAATCACTACACATAAACAAAAAACACCGACTCGAAATTTACGCACTAACACTTTATACTCTGATCGTTGTGTATACAGGTGCACTTGTCCGTCATACTAATGCAAACCTTGTATGTGGTGATTGGCCATTTTGTACAAACACTGCTCCTTTTGATTTTTCTAGTTACAGCTTGGAGCAATGGATTCAGATGGGACATCGCTTAGCCGCTGGAGTATTATTTATTTGGACAGCAGTATTATTCTTTCGAATGATCAAAAATTATCGTCATTCTCGCGTCATGTTTTGGGGATGGACTACTGTATTTGCCTTAATTACATTACAAGTATTTTTCGGGGCAATGATTATCTTCACCCTATTAAATCTTGGTATAGCGTTACTTCATGCATTAGTGATTTCCTGCTATTTTGCTATGCTGAGTTACTTTATTCTTCTATCATCTAGAAGTGCTGCTATGGAAAAGAGTCATTCACAATCAAATCAATCTAATAATTTTATTAAAGTTAAGTAAAAAACAGGTAGTAGATTTTTTTCTACTACCTGTTTTCTTATTCGAATTCAATTAATAAATCATCTACAGCTATTGCCTCTCCATCCTGCACATGTATAGATTTTATTGTACCAGAAAAAGGAGCTTGAACAGTTGTTTCCATTTTCATTGCTTCTGTAATTAATAAGTGATCACCTTTGTTAACTGATTGACCTTTTTCACAAATTACTTGTACCACCGTTCCTGGCATTGTGGCTCCTATTTGCTTTTCATTTGTTTTATCTACTTTTTGTTTAGTAGCAATTTGGGATTTTACACTTTCATCTTTGACAACCACTTGACGAGACTGTCCATTTAATTCAAAGTAAACAACTCGCGTACCATCTGCACGAGGTTCTGATATAGAAACTAATTTTACTATTAATGTTTTCCCTTGTTCAATTTCTACTTCTATAACTTCCCCAATCTTCATTCCATAAAAGAATGTCGGTGTATCTAGTACAGAAAGATCACCATAGGATTCATAGAATTTGTGATAGTCCATGAATACCTTAGGATACAATGCATAAGAAATCATGTCGAAGCTAGTAACTTGTCGGTCAAGCGTTTTAAATAAGACCTCTTTTAGGTGATTAAAATCAATTGGATCCATTAATTCACCAGGTCGAACCGTAATTGGTTTTTTCCCTTTTAAGATAATACGTTGAAGTTCCTGAGGGAAACCTTGGTATGGTTGCCCTAACGATCCTTCAGCAAGCTCTACTACAGAGTCAGGAAAATCAATTGTTTCTCCCTTTTCATAAATATCATCTTCTGTTAAATTATTTTGAACCATAAATAAGGTCATGTCCCCTACTACTTTTGAAGAAGGAGTCACCTTTACAATATCTCCAAACATATCATTTACCCGACGGAACATTTTCTTTACTTCATTCCAGCGATCTTCTAAACCTACCGCTTTTGCCTGTTGTCTTAGGTTACTATATTGACCACCTGGCATTTCATGTAAGTAAATTTCTGTATGAGGTGCTTTCATTCCACTTTCAAATGCTTGATAATAATCTCTTACCCCTTCCCAATAATGAGAAAGTTTTTCATAAGATTCAACATTGATATGCGGTTGACGTTCCTTTCCTTCTAGGGCATGATATAAAGTCTGCCCACTTGGTTGGGAGGTCATCCCAGCCATCGGTCCACATGCGACATCTACAGCGTCCACTCCTGCATCGATTGCGCGTGCATAAGTGAAAATTCCATTTCCACTAGTATCATGCGTGTGCAAGTGAATAGGTAAATCAACCGTTTCCTTTAAGGAAGAAACTAACTGAAAGGCAGCCTCTGGTTTTAATAATCCCGCCATGTCTTTTATCCCAAGAATATGTGCCCCTGCATTTTCTAGTTCTTTAGCCATATTCTGATAATACTTCAGATCATATTTCGATCTACCTGGATCTAGTATATCTCCTGTATAACAAATAGAAGCTTCAGCAATTTTATTATTTTCTCTTACTGCGTCAATCGCAGGCTTCATACCTTCTACCCAATTTAAGCTATCAAATATACGGAAAACATCTATTCCCGCAGAAGAACTTTTTTCAACAAACTCTTGGATAAGGTTATCTGGATAATTTTTATAGCCAACTGCATTACTAGCCCTAAGTAGCATTTGGAACAATACGTTTGGCATCTTCTTACGTAGTTTTAATAGACGTTCCCAAGGATCCTCCTTTAAGAAGCGATAGGCTACATCAAATGTTGCCCCTCCCCACATTTCTACTGAGAACAAATTCGGTAAAAGCTTTGCAGTGGGTTCAGCAATTTGAACAAGATCCTTCGTACGTACTCGTGTGGCAAGTAAAGATTGATGCGCATCACGGAACGTTGTATCTGTTAACAGTACTTCCTTCTGTTCCTTCAACCATGTTACTAAGCCATTTGGTCCTTGTTCATCTAATATCTGCTTTGTGCCTTTTGGATAATCTAGTTGTTTACTTACTTTTGGCAAAATAAGCTCTGTAAACTCTGGTTTGCTTTGTTTACTTAATCCCTCAAAACCGTTTACTGTAGTATGGCCAATATAGGTAAGCATCTTCGTTCCACGATCTTTTCGTTTTGGAAATACGAATAGTTCAGGAGTTTGATCAATGAACGTCGTGTTATACTCCCCTGACATAAAGTTTCTGTGTAGAATCACGTTTTCTAAAAATGGTATATTCGTTTTAATCCCACGAATCCGAAATTCTTTTAAATTTCGCACCATCTTCTGAGCAGCTTGTTCAAATGTTAATGCCCAGGTAGAAACTTTAACCAGTAGTGAATCGTAATGTGGAGAAATTTCCGCTCCTTGGAAACCATTTCCAGCATCTAGACGTACTCCAAATCCTCCACCTGTTCGATAAACCATAATTTTACCCGAATCAGGCATAAAATTATTTAATGGGTCTTCCGTTGTCACACGTGATTGAATTGCACAACCTAACGTTTTTATTTCATCTTGATGTGGAATTCCAATAGAGTCACCATGAAGATGTTGCCCATCCGCTACTTTGATTTGCGTTTGCGCAATATCCACACCAGTAATCATTTCTGTAATCGTATGCTCCACCTGAATACGTGGATTTACCTCGATAAAGTAAAACTCATCTCCAGTAACTAGAAATTCTACCGTTCCAGCGTTTATATAACCCACATTTTCCATTAGGTCAACAGCAGCTTGACAAATTTTTTCTCTAAGTTTCTCACTTAAAGAAACACTTGGAGCTATCTCTACTACTTTTTGGTGTCTTCGTTGTACAGAACAATCCCGCTCATAAAGATGAACGATATCACCGTGCTGGTCACCAATAATCTGGACCTCTATATGCTTTGGATTTTCGATTAGTTTCTCTACATAGACTTCATCATTTCCAAATGCAGCTTTAGCCTCAGACTTAGCACGATTAAAGCTTTCTGCAACACTGTCAGCACTTCGGACGATTCTCATCCCACGACCGCCACCACCAAGTGATGCCTTAATAATTATCGGATATCCATGTTGTTCTCCAAATGCTTCTACTTCTTGTAGGTTATCAACAGGACCATCACTTCCTGGGATTACTGGTAATCCAGCCTGTATTGCTTGTTGACGAGCTCTAACTTTATCACCAAACATATGTAAATGCTCACTTGTAGGACCAATAAAAATAATTCCTTCTTCTTCACAACGCTTTGCAAATAGAATATTTTCAGATAAGAAACCATAACCAGGATGTATCGCATCTACTCCCACATCTTTAGCGAGCTCTATGATTCCTTCAATATCTAAGTATGCATCAATTGGCTTTTTACCTTTTCCTATTAAATATGCTTCATCGGCTTTATAGCGATGATAAGAACTGGAATCTTCCTTCGAATAAACTGCTACGGTTCGTATATTTAACTCTGTACAAGCACGAAATACTCGAATCGCTATCTCTCCACGGTTTGCTACTAAAATTTTATTAATCCTATTTAACTTGACCATTTTCTTCCTCCTTTAAAATTAGAAACGTTACTTAATGGTGGAGTTTCTGAATTTGCTGGAACTGGTTCTTGCTGATTCTTCTTAACATTCATAGCAATATTATTTAAAATCCCCATTGAAATCATTAATACTAACAATGAAGATCCTCCATAACTAACAAATGGTAAGGTTACCCCTGTAATAGGAAGGATACCACTAATAGACCCTAAGTTTATAAACGCTTGTACACCTACCATTGAGGAAATTCCAATAGCTAGTAATGCTCCAAAGCTATCTTCACATTTTCTCGAAATAAATAATCCTCTAAGAACAATCGTTGCAAGCATCCCGATAACGATCACAACACCTATGAAACCTAACTCTTCAGCAATAACGGCCATTATAAAATCATTATGTGGACCGAATAAATAACCTAGCTTTTGTACGCTTTGGCCAAGCCCTTCACCAGTTAGACCTCCAACACCAATTGCTAAATATGATTGAATCAATTGATAACCACCATCATCAGGTGAATTAAATGGCTGATAAGCACCTGTAAATCGAGATACCCTCTCGTCTGTAACCATATTCGGAATTGCTATACCTACTAAGACAAGTCCAATGACAATTAATAAAAATAAATGTTTGAACCTAATTCCAGAACTAAAGATAACGGTACATGCAATTAAAAAGATAATAGAAGCCGTTCCTATATCCGGTTGTAATACAATTAACCCTAATATAAACCCTGTTAAAATAAGTGGCGGAAGAACACCCCGATTAAAATCATTAATATAAGCTTGTTTTTTTGAATAAATCGAAGCTAAATAAATGATAAGTCCTAATTTAGCAAACTCTGCAGGTTGAATACTTATTGGACCAATAAAAATCCACGACTTGGCATTTCCACCAGCGACTCCAAATATTAATACGGCTACTAACAACCCAATAACAGCAAAGGTTATTATTTTTGTAAATTTCAGATAATACTTATAAGGAAATACGCTACAAAAGATAAAGCCTATTAGACCGATAAAAAACCATTGAGTTTGTCTAAATAGATAGTGCGTACTTTCATACCCCTCAACAACAGCCAATACCATACTTGCACTATAGATCATGACAATCCCAAATCCAGCCAACAGTATAGGAATAATGATTAATGTGAAATCGTAGTGTTTTAATTTTTGTATCATCTTGTTTCTCCCACTTTATATAGTATAACATATTTTTAAATAGTATGTCACAATGTTGTGTGTAAATAAGTTTAAACAAAAAAACCTTGCCCATTCTTATGTCGGCAAAGTTTTAATCACATAAATCCTTTGGTACGTGCAGCAGGTTACTCAGAATCCTGTGCTGCTTCATGTAAAATATTAAGCTGCCTCTCTAAATTTTCAAGAAGTGCTTTACCTTCATCTTCGCTGATTAAGTTTAAACGAACAGCAAAATCGATCTCCCTTGAAAGACCAAACATTTGTGTATCCAAAACTTCTTCGTATAAAGGACATTGTGGCATCGTCAAATTTTCAATTTGGACTTCGATAAGCCGTAATATTTTATCAGCATCAGCCTTAAGAAGGGCATAGGCTTTTTCACGATGATCGATCGTTACCTCTGGCATCATTTATATCCCCTCCACTAGTAAAACTATACTCATTGCTTCATCTTATGATATAGATATTAACATTATTAGTATTTTTAACATGCTTTCTTCTATCTATATTATCGTTAGAAGCAATAAAATGCAAATATTATTGATAATGTTATAGTAAATTTCTAATTATATTTCAGATACCGTGAAAAAATGAATATTCTCTGATATGCTAGGGGTATACGAAATGAAAGGTGGATAAAAATGATAGTCCCTATTATTGGCAATGTTACATATTCTATTACGATGGATCCTACTGTTTGGATTTTTGACGATCGTAAAATATTATTAGATGAAGCATTTTCAAATCAAGTACAAAATAATGAAAACCAAGAGGATGAGTTAGAGAAAGCAGCAACAAGATGGGATCGTGAAGTGTATCACCAAAAAGTAAATCCTCCTGTCAATAAAAGTATTTCACGTCTTGAAGGAGAAAAAATCTTAACAGAATCCTATGTAATGCCCATTCAACATTTTTTGAACCATGCTGAAATAAATCCAGAGGGTTCGGAAGCTATTTTAGTTACTACTAATGGTGAGATAACGATTTCCTTACAAGAACTTAATGATTCCTATTTATTATTTGCCTTAAATGGTAAACCACTAAAGGAAGATGGGCCTGTCCACCTTATTTATAAAGATGGGTCCAATCGCGATAATCCTATTAAAGGAGTACAAAAAATTAAAATAAACTGATCCCTTAGGCAGAGTCAAAAGTGGATCAATTAATGAGAAATCCGAACTAATTTGTTCGGATTTTCTTTTGAGATATCTTCATAAGCTTTATTGCTAATTTGGTATAAACTCCGCAGTAAATGCACTTAGTATAGGTCAAGTAACAGCACCGTGATTTCCGCTCCGGGCAGTCGCTTTCACAGTTTCTACTTTGCCACGGGCACGACCTCAGCCAGGGAGCATCTTGATTATGCTTCTTTACCCTTGCGCCGAGTAACTATGCTTCTATGCAATGTTAGAAAACGCTGGCGTATATTTTGGGTCTTCGAACACGTGCTGTTCCCGCATAGAGTCAACTGCCCTCCACTCCAATCACTAGACTAAAAAGAGTATTAAACAGCAAATAACAATGTGAATTGTATAGCTCAATACCAGCGGAGTTAATTTTCGGAGCGGTAATATGGTACAAACCATCATTTCCAAAATACTGTGATTCTTTTACGATTCAGCCGTAAAAAAATACATTCTATACTTGCTGATCCTGAATCATTCGTCTTTGGAATGGAGCTTTTATATTTTGTCCCAGCTTCTTTTTTAATTTGTATAATTTGACACGTACTACTAAGAATAACAGTAAAGTATTATCTTTTTCTTTACACTTATGTAGGAGGAGTGTCAAATGATATTTCGAATTAGTGTTTTAGTAGCTAGCATATTCTTAATCGTAGGATGTCAACAAGATGATACAGAGAATTCGTTACCCACTCAAGAGCAGGATCAAGACGAGCGGATTATCAATGTGAAAAATTCAGATCCAAGAGAAAAACGGGATCTTACAAATGAACAAATCGCAGATCATTTAGCGAATGTAGCCAGTGACGTTCCTGAAGTAGATGATGCAGTTGCCATTGTTGCAGGTCCTTATGCAGTAGTTGGTATTGATGTACAACAGGAATTAGATCGTTCAAGAGTTGGCACCATCAAATATTCTGTGTTGGAAGCATTACAACATGACCCATACGGTAAAACTGCAGTAGTTGTAGCAGATGGTGATGTAAACGAGCGAATTCGCTTAATGGCAGAGAAAATGCGACAAGGACATCCTGTTCAAGGAATTGTTGATGAAGTTTCCGCAATCGTAGGAAGATATATGCCAGATTTTCCAATTCCAGAAGATCAACCTGAAACACCTGATATCAACAAAGAAATTCTGGATAAAGAAAATGAAGAGGATAATCTAGATGATATCCAAAATGAGCAATCAAAAAATCATAAAGAACAACGAGAAGACTAAATGATAAAGGTGTTACCAATATATCTTGGTAACACCTTTTATATTAATAAGCTTCTTCTTGCTGTGTATCATTATAATAGTGAACACCGTAGGATGAACCTTCGGAAACCATCTTAGCATTGTCTAACTGCGCTTCATTCTCACTTGATATTTGATCCGGTATACCAGCATTTAAAATAGTTGATGATTCTATAGCTTCATCGTCGTTAAATACCTGTCTTAATTTTTGACGAACATTCTTATTACTTAAGAGAAACCCTGCTGCTCCTAGTGCAGATATAACATATCTTTTTTTCAAATAGATCACCCTTTCTCTTCATACTATTCATTAACTATTACCCCTTATATTTTGGATTTAAACCACGATAAGTATTCCTCTTATACGAATGCTTATGTTATAGTAGGTTATATACATCCCCTAAATAGAGGTGAAACGATGCAAGTAAAATGTGTTATATGTGATAAAGTTGAAGGTATTGGTGATGATTCACTCGAAGCAAAGAGATTAAGAAATCGAAGAATCCACATGTACTTGTGTGATCCTTGTTATGATAGAGTAGAAAAAAATACGAACAAAAGACATGCTACAGGCAACTTTCGTTTGTATAGAGAAAAGAAAAATTCAAATGAATTAATATAATATCAAAACATAATTAAAGCCCACTATAGGATTTTTTCCATAGTGGGCTTTATTATTGTATATTTCCATTCCCCATTAATTAGATTTACGCTGCAAATATAAGCGAAATCGATAGATACCTAAAATTAGACAGATTATAACTAAGCTTTCTGTCATCGGTAACGGACTACGTGCCCAAACTGTTGGCAAAACAATAAACATAATATTTAGCAGAAATACACCTATAGCTAAAAGGATATAAACAATAATAGACTTTAAAATAGAAATTTTTCTAGCAAACCCTAATTTATAAGCAATCGCAGCTAATATATAATTTACAATGAAAAAAACTGTAAAAAGATGTTCTTCACCAAACTGATTCATAACAAAATCAAAAAACATATGTATCCCCCATTACAACAATTATAACTCCTAGTAATCATACTAAATTTAAAGCAAATTTGCTAGTTCTAATTCGTTTAACGTATCATTTTGTGAATTTTATTTGAAAACATCTGCTTACGTCATATAGGTAAGATTATACTTTCTTATCTGCTAAAATAAGGATATACTAGCTATAGAAAGGCGAGGTGTTTCTTTATGAAGAACTTGAATATTCCAATGTTATTGCTTGCAGCATTAGTAATTCTAATGTTTTTAGCTGTTGGAGTAGCGATTGCATTTCGTAGTGTTGGATTTATATTATTATTCATCATACTTGGTTTTGCGACAATGGGCATTGGTATAAGTATTAAAAGGAAGAAAGCGACTTCCTAATGTTATCAAGTCCTAAATTGTAACAGTCATAAAAAAAAGGGATAATACATATTATACATGACTAATATGTGTTATCCCTTTTTGTTTCACAATCTAGCCCGATTGTGGAGATTGATCGATACCTTATTAGCCCATAATATCGTCGTTACTGCAATATATTTACTACCAATTACCTAACTAAAGATGGGGAGATAAAAGGACGAAGTGGGTAACCGCTCTTTTATCCATGACAGGTTGCGTTCCATGCCATCCATTATGACAGAGGCTTTCACTTGACGTATTCAGCCATTTACAATATTTCGATATACCCTTCTTTTCCATGCACGCGAATTCGCTGCCCGTCTTTTATCATTTTGGTAGCATTTTCCACTCCAACAACTGCTGGCAAGCCGTATTCACGTGCGATAACTGCTCCATGGGTCATCAGTCCACCAACTTCGGTGACTAAGCCTTTTATGGATACAAACAATGGTGTCCAGCTGGGGTCAGTAAAGGAGGTGACTAATATATCTCCATCTTCTAGTTCAGCCTCTTCCATGTTTAAAATGACACGTGCTCGTCCCTCGATAACTCCGGAAGAAACTGGAAGACCTATAATAGCTTCCGCTGGAAGATGTTCTCGTTTGTACTTACCTGCAATAATTTCTCCATCAGACGTAATAACACGTGGTGGAGTTAGTTTTTCATATAATTTGTACACGTCTTTTCGCTTGCTGATGATCCGGTCATTCAGTTTCTTTGTACGTATGGATTCTTGCAACTCTTCAAAAGTGAGATAGTAAATATCTTCTTTTTCATTAAGAACGTTGGCCTGTACGAGTCGTTCCGCTTCTTTAAGTAAAGCCTTTTTATAAATGAAGTAGCGACTAACAATATCGTATTTCGGATATTCACGATAACCGATAAAATTCCGAATCAGGTCGATCATTTGTTTCGACTCTTCGGCTTTTTGTTCACCACACGGTAATTGTTTTAATCGGGCTAATAAGTCCTGTTCTTTTTTCAAAGCAACGTGCCGCCCTTGTTCAAATTTTCGTTTACTGGCTCCAGGCTCAAGGTTTTTGATGTTACTGAGGATCATAGGTAACAGTACGCTTGGTTTTTCACACCAGCGTGTTCTTGTAATATCGATCTCCCCGGCACATCGCATTCCATATTTGTCGAGATAAGCAGCAATAGCATCACACACCTGCTGCCCACCTTCAAATTGAACCAGCTCATCCATAAAGCGTTCATCCTTTACCTGTTGTAAATATTCAATTATTTCCGGATAGGGACGTATCACATCTGCAACATCCAGTAGCCTCATCCCCATTTCGGAAGTGACGTTGTTAGGTACAGATAAGGAAAGTGTGTCTGCGACGTTTTTTTCACCTAACCATTCATTCATTTTTTCATTGATCCAAGCCGAAGCATGCATGGCGGCCATAATCACATTCAAATGTTTCATATCTGACGCACGTTGCCGTCGTTGCTGCATATCTTCCAGAATACAATCTAATACCTCCATTCCTGATTTCGTTTCGATGTTATGTTTTAACGCTGATAGCGATGTCTCACTATTCTTAATCAACTTAGTAACGATTTTCGGATCGTTTCCTGCTTCCTCTAGAATATCTGAAGACGACATGCCTTTATGACTTTTAACAGGACCTGGTTCGCTTTTATCATTTGGTTCCAATTTTATAAAATCCCGCTCTATGATCGTATGAAGTGCGTCTTTAATGAGTGGATCGGAGTGCCCTAAAACACCCAATAAATTTTGCCTGCCAGCATGTGATGCCAAACCCTTCGTGATATCCACAAACAGCCTTCCGCCCCCCGTTTTAAACATGGGTGCAGTACCTGTTAACTTCCAGACAGATATCCCCAGTGGTTTCATAGGATCAGTCATCATTTGCTGATGGCCGACAGATACATACACGTGATTCTCCTGGTCATTTGCTTCAGGAATGGGATATAAAGTGGTGATCGGTCGGCTCTGAACAATATAAAATGTATCATCAGCCAAACACCATTCAATGTCTTGGGGGCAGCCGAAATGTTCTTCGATCTGTCTTCCAATGTGTGACAGTTGTAAAATTTGTTGATCCGTAAGGGTTTGCGTCTTTTGCTGATCAGGATTGATCTGCTCAGTATCTGTTCCACCTCCTTTTCGTCCGTAAATAGCTATTTTTTTGGTTTCTATCCTCTTGCTGACGATTCCCCCATCCTGTACTTGATAACTATCGGCAGATACCAAGCCCGAGACCAACGCTTCTCCAAGTCCGAAACTGGCATCGATAGAGAGCAGCTTTCGGTTGCAAGTGACGGGATCAGCCGTAAATAAAATCCCTGAAGCCTGTGGGAACACCATCCTTTGAACGATAACAGATAAATAAACTTGGGTATGATTAAATCCATTCTGCGTTCGGTAAAGTACCGCGCGTTCCGTAAATAAAGAAGCCCAACATTTGCGAATATACTCCAAGATGGGTTCTTTGCCGATAATATTTAAATAGGTATCTTGTTGACCGGCAAAAGAGGCATGTGGTAAATCTTCAGCAGTTGCACTGGAACGCACTGCATAAGCATGTTCATCGCCAAACTGAGAGAGTGTGTGAGCAACTGCTTTCTCAACATCGTAAGGAATTTCAACTTCCATAATGGTTTGTCGAATCTTCCTACTGATTTCACCGATTTGATCTCGGTCTTCTGCTTTTAGCATCGTTAGTCGATCCAACAATGCATGATATGTTTCGTTTTCCTCAATGGCTTTTTGATAGGCTTCTGTAGTAACACAAAAACCTTCCGGCACTTGTATTTCATGAATTTTCAATAATTCCCCTAAATTAACCCCTTTTCCCCCAACCGTCATTTGTCTCGTTTTATCAACCTCTTGAAACTTCAGCACATACTTTTTCATTTCTTGCCTCCCATTTATTGATTTAATAAAGCGAAGCGCTACACCGCTTGATTAATACTAGCAAGTAAAAATAAGAAAAAAAAGACTGAAAATTTTTTATTAATCGTGATATAATTAAACCAAGGAAAGGGATAGTTACTGATTATCTATCGTAACTATCCCTTTTTGTAATAAATCGCTGCTGAGTTATCCCAACTATTAACTTGATAACACGATTTCGAAAGCCAATCATTAGTACGGTGCGTTATTCAATAAATTGGTCGATTGCTGATTCATTCCTCCTTCTTAATATATTTGCAAAATAAAAAAATATCTTATTTTATATTATACAATTAATACTAAATAGAAGTAGTACATATAACGAGTATAAAATAAAAAATAATAATAGTGGATAAACCATGTTAAATTAAACATAGAATCCACTATTAGTAAGTCACTTTCTTCCTTCTTTTAAATAGTCCTCGATGATTTCGTGTTGTATTGCAGGATGACAAGTCATAACAGTATTCTTCCTTGTCATATCCAGTTGTTCTCCCTCAATGGTAGACGTTACTCCTCCAACTTCGTTAACGATCACTATTCCAGCAGCAACATCCCATGGTGCTAAACTCATCGCTAAATACCCATCCATAATACCTTCTGCAACATATGCAAATTCTAATGCTGCTGATCCGTAAGTTCTAGTGCCACGTACTTTTTTCACTAACCCTTGCATGACCTTCTCTTCAACAAGCCTATTTTCACATAACCAATAATGATTCAATCCTAAAACAGATTTATCTAGTGACAATTGAGCTTTTAGATTTGGTAATTTATTATGGTTTTTAAAAGCACCTTCATTTTTTTTAGCACTATAAAGCACATCGTCCATTACGTTGTAGATAAGTCCTACTTCCCCTATTCCATCATGAAAGATTCCGATTGAAATGGCGAAATTTCTCTTTTGTTGTACAAAATTCATTGTGCCATCAATTGGATCTATAATCCACACAGTTCCATCCATTGAGGTTACTTCATCCCCATAGCCTTCTTCACTCAATAATAAATGACTAGGATATTCCTGTTTGATTCTTCTAGCAAAGAAATATTCTATTGCCTTATCCATTTGTGTTACTAAATCTTTTGCATCTGATTTTGTGTCAATTGTAAGTGGATCATTTATTTTATCTCGAATTATTTCACCAGCCTCTTCAATCCAGCTTTTAGCTTGTTGAAATAATTCATCTCTTGTATCTGCTTCCATTCTATTTCCTCCATCTAATACGTTATATTATATAGCTTATCAAATATAGGGATTCTAGTCATATTAAATGAAGGTAAATATTAGTCTTTTTCAAGTTTAATTAATTGTTTACGCAAATGTTCTAAACGTTCTTTCGTTTTTATGATAAGAACTGTATCATTGTCCTGTAGTGCATCATAAAGTGTTAATAGTTCGTAATCGATTTCCATACGAATTACCGGTAGTTTTTGCCGTTCTTCTTCAAGTCTTAATGTTTCCAATACATATTTCATTATCTCCTCACCCTTTCATTACTTTATTTTATGAAGTGGATATAATGAATGGTGACCCTACATTTATTTATTTTTCTTTATTTATATGACTGAATCGAAAATTCGTTCGAATCCTCAGATAAAGTAGATGGTAATATTACACGTTACCCTATCAGATCCCATTAAACTAGGTATTAGCTCTACCATAAAGGGACTAGCCTCGATTAATCTAGATGGTAATGCTTGACTGTTTGTCGAATTTCCTTAATAATAATTATTATAATTAACCGAAAGGAATGATCCCTTTGACTTTTCAAGGCTTCACAAATAAAGACTTCAACACATTTACTATAGATGGATTAGATGAAAGAATGGAGGCCATTCAATCTCGGATTCAGCCAAAATTTCACGAGATTGGTAATGAATTAGTCGATTATCTATCCGCTCAATTAGGTAATGAAATGTACTTACATATCGCGAAACATGCAAGGAGAACTGTAAATCCTCCTAACGATACATGGCTTGCTATTGCAGACAATAAACGTGGCTATAAGAAACATCCACATTTTCAAGTAGGATTGTTTGATGATCATGTTTTCATTTGGCTAGCACTTATTTATGAATTAGATGGTAAAAAAGAAATCGCAAGTGAATTTGTAAATAGCTTTGATGACATAAAAAAACTTCCAGATGAATATGTCGTATCGTTAGATCACATGAAAAAGGACTCGATCCTATTACGAGATGTAGAATTAAAAGATGTAGAACGTTTTAGAGATGTTAAAAAAGCAGAATTTCTTATTGGGCAACATTTTTCACCAAATGATCCAAGAATTACAAATGGGGAAGCATTTATAGAAACAGTAAAAGGAACGTATCAAAACTTAATCCCATTTTATAAAAAAGCAATGCAAGCAAGATAAAGTTATCACATCCACCGGTTTCATTTAACCGATACCTCTGCTGATCGAGAAAAAGAACACGAGCTCACCTTCTAGTGTTCGTGTTCTTTTTCATTTTAACTATACCGGAAGCATCCTGATCCTTTGCCTGTTTAACTGTATGATAACTTGAATAACCTGATTCCTTTTCAAAATCAGCAAAAATTTGTTTTTCTTCACTTTTAGATGGGACAATTTGTTTAAATTTTCGATATGCATTCATCAACTCTTCACGTCCTACTCCTTTTTCGTAGGCTCTCTCAATTAATGTAAAAAAGTGAATGACATCAATTACTTCCTGTTTTGACCAACTTATATCAAATGGATATTGATAATTCATGTTTGGATTACACCTCACTTCGACCATTTCTGTTTAATTGCTTCAGAATCTTTTATCATTCTTTGGAATAATTCATTTACAGTAGGGATATCCGTAATCCTGGCAGCACCTTGACCAGACCAACCAAATCCTTTCGTAGGCTCCCCATTAATAATATATTGCTTATTTGCATTACCACTTATGTAGTCTTTTAGTGATTCATAACCTTCTTCCCTTTTTTCAATTTCTAATATTTGTTCTGTCCATGTATTTTTAAGCGCCCTTGCAGGGGTTCCTAGAGAACGTTTAATTACGACAGTTGAGTTCTCATCTGCTTTCAAAATATCCTGTTTATATGTTTCATGCGCATCAACACATTCTTTCGTAGCAATAAACCTTGTTCCCATCTCAATTCCTTCCGCTCCTAATGCAAGAGCTGCCATTAATCCACGGCCGTCTACGATTCCACCTGATGCAATAACAGGTATGGATACATGATCAACAACTTGAGGAGTAAGTATAAAAGTTCCTACATCACCACGTCCTAAATGACCTCCACCTTCTTGACCAACAACCATTACAGCATCTGCACCTAGCTCCTCTGCTTTTACGGCTTGCCTTTTTGCAGCAACTAGTACAAGTGTTTTAATTCCATGTGGCTTAACCATATCCAATACACCTTTTGGATTCCCTCCAGTGACAGATATGATTGGCACCTGTTCATCTATTGCAACTTGAACCATATCTTCATACGGCCGACCATGCTGACCAATAGCATAGTTTACCCCAAACGGTTTATTCGTTAACAACCTAACCTTGTTAATTTCGTCCCGAAGTTTTTCCGGTCCTTCTAAACTCATAGCAGTTATTTGTCCAAGTCCGCCTGCATTCGAAACTGCTGCGGCTAAATCTGCATATGCTAAATAAGCGAGTCCTCCTTGAATTATTGGGTACTCAATATGCAGCAAATCGGTAACTCTTGTATTCCAGTTCATACCTCTTTCCCCCTGACTCAATATCTTATGTTATCATCCTATCATTATACAAATAAAAAAAACAATCAAGTAAGCCTACAATCAGTGAGATACGAAAAAATAGCCACAGTAAATTTTACTGTGGCAAAGAAAATCTAACTACATATATTAATTTTATTTACTCGATTTACAAGTTGGACATGTACTATAAAGCGTTGTCACTTTTTCTTCATCGACATAATCAATTACTTTCTGACAATCTTGACAAACTATTGTGCCCATTCGGCCCAACTCCTTCAGTTTCAATTGTATAACTTTAATTATATTATAGTATGACATAATTAATTAATCAACCCCAAATAGTATAACTCAATAATGAAATTATTACCAAGAAAAAAAGTCAGTGAATTCATTCCACTGACTCTTTTTCTGATATTGTTTGTATTAAATGGGGATCGACAATTTCATACCCTTGTTCTCTTAATCCAGTAACAATTTCTTCTAAAGCATCATTCGTCCATTCCCTGTCATGCATTAAGAGGTTTGCACCTGGCTTTAAGAGAGAATAGGGAACATCCACTTCAGGACCCTCTCCTGTAACCATGGCTGTAGTTAACTTTTCTGCATCCATGTAAGGTTTAAAATAATCATATCCATAGGTCCAATTCATTAAAACCATCTCTTCTTCTAGGGCAAGTTGCCTTGAATAGTCTGTGTTAACTCCATTAGGAGCTCTAAAAAATGCTGGACGCTCACCAATTATTTCTTCGATTACATTATTTAATCCAACAATTTCCTCTCGTTGTTGATCATCCTTGCCTTCTAAGTCAGATAATAAAGGATGATTGTAGGTATGATTGCCGATTACAAAACCCATTTCATGGATTTGTTTCAGGGTCTCTTGTTCCTCCTCTGTATCTATAAAATGTCCATTTACAAAAAAGATCGCACCGGCCTCTAATTCCTTTAATTTTTTAGCCATTTCTAGTGAATATTTATCCGGTGCATCATCAATCGTAAGTAGTACTACATTTTCATTTACACCATCTTCTACTGGAACAACAGATGCGTTCTCATCTATTTTGTATTTCGGTTCTACTACTTCCGAATTTTCTTCACTTTCCGGAACTTCTTCATCTAGGTCCTTTTCATCCTCATCTTCTTCATTTTTCGTATCTTCTTCACTATCTTTGTTTTCTTGTTCTACATCATCGGATGTGTTCTCTTCTGGCACTGAATTCTCGTCGTTACATGCTACTAGTAATATGAAGAATAAAACGGACAATATAACCACTATTTTTCTCACAAGTTTTCCTCCTGCTGTAATCATTGATTTGTCATTTTTAGTGTAGTAGAGCTCGTCCAAGTTTACAAGCCAGAAAATGCTTAAAAAATCGTAGAATTATAAAGCCTTTAAATGGAAATAGTAAGAACAGACTTGTTATAATACTAAAGTTGCTACTAATAAATAAGATAATGAAAGAAAGGATTTTAAAGAATGAAAAAAGTTTCGAACGTATTCTACATATCAGCAATTATAGCAGTATTGTTTGTAATATGGGGATTAATTCCTGAAACTATATTACCGTATGGAAATCTTGACCATGTTACGACAATTATACAAAATTTCATTGTAGACAAATTTGGTTGGTTTTACTTAATCAGTGCTACTGGATTTTTAGTATTTGCTATCTATTTAATTTTTTCCAGATATGGTCAGATAAAATTAGGAAGACCTGGGGATGAACCGGAATACTCCTATATTACATGGTTCGCCATGCTGTTTAGTGCTGGAATGGGGATCGGACTTGTTTTCTGGGGTGCAGCAGAACCTTTGTCGCATTTTTACACACCTCCGTATGGTGATGCAGAAACCAATGAAGCAGCAAAAACTGCTATGCAATATAGCTTTTTCCACTGGGGGTTTCATCCATGGGCTATTTATGCCATCATCGCTTTAGCACTTGCATATTTCAAGTTTAGAAAGCAATCTCCAGGAGTAGTAAGTGCCATTTTAGAACCCTTATTTGGAGAAAAAGTTAAAGGTGGCTGGGGAACGTTAATTGATAGTATTGTTGTATTTGCAACAATCTTCGGTGTAGCTACTTCCTTAGGCTTTGGTGCAATACAAATTAGCGGAGGACTTTCCTTTGTATTTGGGTTCGACCAAACATTTCTTTTCCAGCTAATTATCATTTTAATCGTTACTGTGTTATACATGATTTCAGCCTCTACAGGTCTAAATAAAGGCATTAAATACTTAAGTAATGCTAATATCGTGTTAGCAATTAGTTTGATGTTATTTCTTTTATTTTTAGGACCGACAAATTTTATCATGAATTTATTTACAACGACATTTGGTACATACCTCCAAAATCTTCCAAGTATGAGCCTACGAATGACTCCATTTGATACCGAAAACACAGGATGGATTCAGAGTTGGACCGTGTTTTACTGGGCTTGGTGGATCTCCTGGGCGCCTTTTGTTGGTACATTTATAGCACGTGTATCTAGGGGCAGAACGATCCGAGAATTTATAACAGGTGTTCTGTTAGTTCCAACGATATTCGGAGCATTATGGTTTTCTGTATTTGGTGGTTCCGCAATAAACTTAGACTTCTTTGAAAATGCCAATATTATGGAAACTGTTAATAATTTCGGTACGGAGGCTGCATTATTTGCTGTCTTAGAACATTTTCCTTTGGGTACATTCATGTCATTAATTGCTATTCTTTTGATAAGTACTTTCTTTATTACATCAGCAGACTCGGCAACATTTGTACTTGGAATGCAAACTACAAATGGAAGCTTATATCCACCAAATACTGTAAAGTTGTTTTGGGGTTTCATTCAATCAAGTGCCGCAACCGTGTTATTATGGCAAGGAGGTTTAGAGGCCTTACAAACTGCAGCAATAATTGTTGCTTTTCCATTTACCATCATAATGATATTAATTGTTGTATCATTAATGAAATCCTTTAAAGCAGAACGAAAAGAATTAGAAGCACGTGCAAAGGCAAAAAAAGCAAACAGATCGTGATAATACTATGTAAAACGGTTCCTTTAATATTGGGCCGTTTTTTAGTTATCTTGAATTAAATCCCGCAGTTTTCTCTAGATTCATATATGATTAATTATTGATGCACTTATTGAGTATACTCATAACCGTCATGAGTTACCGTTTTATATTTTCTCTGCTTCATTTGGGCACTCTTAGTCGCCATGAGTTACCGTTTCACACTTCACCTACTTCATTTGGGCACTCATAGCCTCCATGAGTTACCGTTTCACATTCTCTCTGCTTCATTTGGGCACTCATAACCTCCATGAGTTACCGTTTTACACTTCACCTGCTTCATTTGGGCACTCTTAGTCGCCATGAGTTACCGTTTCACATTCTCTCTGCTTCATTTGGGCACTCATAACCTCCATGAGTTACCTTTTTACACTTCATCTACTTCATTTGGGCACTCATAGTCGCCATGAGTTACCGTTTTACATTTTCTCTGCTTCATTTGGGCACTCATAGCCTGCATGAGTTACCGTTTCACATTCTCTCTGCTTCATTTGGGCACTCATAACCTGCATGAGTTACCGTTTCACATTCTCTCTGCTTCATTTGGGCACTCATAACCCCCATGAGTTACCGTTTCACATTCTCTCTGCTTCATTTGGGCACTCATAACCTCCATGAGTTACCGTTTCACATTTTCTCTGCTTCGTTTGGGCACTCATAGCCTCCATGAGTTACCGTTTCACATTCTCTCTGCTTCATTTGGGCACTCATAACCTGCATATTGACTAGTTGAATGGTTTTTCATACCTATCTTTTCACAATCACTATTATCCAAAAAGGGATACTAATCAATTTGATTAGTATCCCAAATTTTTCATCTGTATTAATTGAATCTGTTACCATTCATGTAAAAACTTATTTGTTCTTACAGCATATGAATTGGAGTGCCTAATGCTACTTCAGCAGCCTCCATCGTGATCTCACCTAATGTTGGATGAGCATGGATCGTTAATGCAATATCCTCTACTGTCATACCAGATTCGACCGCTAATCCAATTTCAGAGATCATGTCACTTGCATTTGGTCCAGCAATTTGACCGCCAAGCACAAGTCCATCTTCTTTACGAGTAACAAGTTTTAGGAACCCGTCACTGTTGTTTAGAGAAAGTGCACGACCATTAGCAGCAAATGGGAATTTAGCAACCTTCACATCATAACCTGCTTCTTTAGCTTCTGCTTCACTCATTCCAACAGTAGCTAATTCAGGTTCAGTGAATGCAACTGCAGGAATACCAATGTAATCAATTTCAGATTTTTCTCCACTGATTGCTTCAGCTGCAATTTTACCTTCATAAGAAGCTTTATGTGCAAGTGGTGGTCCATCAACAATGTCACCAATTGCATAGATATTATCTACATTTGTACGGCATTGTTTGTCAACTTTTACTAGACCACGGTCTGTCATTTCAATTCCAACTTGTTCTAAGCCAATTTCATCTGTATTTGGACGACGCCCAACCGTTACTAATACATAATCCGCTTCAACTGTTTCTTCTTTACCTTTTGCTTCATACGTAACTTTCACACCATCTTTAGTCTCTTCTACACCTTTAGCCATAGCTTCGGTGATAATTGTTGCATCTTTTTTCTTCAAGCGTTTCTTAACAAGCTGAGTCATTTGTTTTTCAAAGCCGCTTAGGATATCTTTAGCACCTTCAAGGAAAGTAACCTCTGTACCAAAGTTAGCATATGCAGAACCTAATTCACTACCAACATATCCTGCACCAATTACAACCATTTTCTTCGGAATTTCTTTTAAGTTTAGTGCGCCTGTAGAATCAAGTACGCGCTCAGAAAACTTAAATGTTGGGATTTCAATTGGCCTTGAACCAGTTGCAATAATACAGTTGTTAAACGTATATGTTTGAGAATTTTTCTCGTCCATTACTTTTACAGTGTTTTTGTCAACAAAGTATACTTCACCACTTACAATATCTACTTTGTTTCCTTTAAGAAGTCCTTCAACACCAGAAGTTAATTTATTAACTACTGAAGCTTTCCATTCTTGGACTTTTGAGAAATCTACAGAAACATTGTCTGTTGTAATCCCAAGATCTGCACTACCATGTGCATTTTCAACTTGGTGACCAGCTTGAATTAAAGCTTTTGACGGAATACATCCTACATTCAAGCATACTCCTCCAAGTGAACCTTTATCTACGATTGTAACTTTTTGACCTAACTGTGCAGCGCGAATAGCAGCTACATAACCACCAGGTCCAGCACCGACAACCAGTGTGTCTAATTCGATTGGAAAATCTCCTACTACCATAACCTTACGCCTCCATCATGATTAATTGTGGATCACTCAATAAACGTTTGATTTGATTTAGGGCATGTTGAGCTGTAGCACCATCTACAATACGGTGGTCAAAGCTCAATGATAACGCAAGTACTGGAGCAATAACAATTTCTCCGTCACGAACAATCGGTTTTTCTGCAATACGGCCAATACCTAAAATTGCAGCTTCTGGATAATTAATAACTGGAGTAAACCATTGACCACCAGCAGATCCAATATTCGTAATTGTACTTGATGCACCTTTCATCTCGTCAGGTGTAAGTTTACCACTTCTTGCTTTATCTGCCAATTCATTGATTTCTGATGAAATCGTAAATATAGACTTACGATCGGCATCTTTAACTACAGGAACTAATAACCCTTTTTCTGTATCAGCAGCAATACCTATATTATAGTAGTGTTTTTGAACAATTTCATCTGTTGCATCATCAATTGACGCATTAAGAATTGGGAACTGTTTCAATGCAGAAACTAGTGCCTTCACTACATATGGTAGATAAGTTAATTTAATTTCTTGTTCAGCTGCAACAGCTTTAAATTTCTTACGATGTGCAACGAGTTCTGTTACATCTATTTCATCTAATAATGTAACATGAGGTGCTTTCGTTTTAGAGTTAACCATTGCTTTAGCAATAGACTTACGAATTGCACTCATTTTCTCACGAGTTTCAGGATAGTCACCAGCTGGTACAGTTGGAGCCGCTTTTGCTGGAGCTTCCTGTTCAGAAGCTGGTACATCTACTGTTTCTGGTTGAGCTTCTACTTGATCACCACTTAGGAAGCGATCAATATCTTCTTTAATAATTCGTCCATTTTTACCTGAACCTGTTATTTGACGAATATTCACATTATTATCACGAGCATATTTGCGTACAGACGGCATAGCAATAACGCGTTCACCTTCTGTTTGTTCCTCTGTTGACTGTTCACTATCAGTTTGTGGTGATTCGGTTGGTGCTTTCTCTTCTTTTGCCTCTGGAGCAGGAGCCTCCTCTTCACCTTCATCTTCATAACCTTCTGCATCAAAAGATATTAAACTGTCACCCACAACTGCTACTGTACCTTCTTCTACATGCAGTTTGGTTACTTTACCTTCAACTGGAGACGGGATTTCTACGACTGCTTTATCATTTTGTACTTCACAAAGCACATCATCTTCTTTTACATCTTCGCCTTCTTTAACAAACCATTTAACTATTTCACCTTCGTGAATTCCTTCACCTATATCCGGCAATTTAAATACAAATGCCATTATTACTACCTCCTTTTAGAAATTCATTACGCTGTTTACTTTTTCTACGATGTCCTTATGATTTGGTAGCCACACTTCTTCTGCTTCAGAGAAAGCATATACCGTATCAGGAGCTGCTACACGTAAGATTGGTGCTTCTAGGTGTAAGATTGCTCTCTCTTGAATTTCAGAAATAACATGAGAGGCAATTCCCGCTTGACGTTGTGCTTCTTGTACAACAACAACGCGATTTGTTTTCTTAACTGACTCTAAAATTGTTTCCGTATCAATTGGAGATACAGTGCGTAAATCAATAACTTCTACACTAACTCCGTCTTTTTCAAGTTCTTCTGCAGCTTTTAATGATGCATGAACCATTGCACCGTACGTAACAATAGTTACGTCCTTACCTTCACGTTTTACATCCGCTTTTCCTAGTTCAATTGTATATTCCTCTTCTGGAACTTCTCCACGGAATGAACGATAAAGCTTCATATGCTCAAGAAATACAACTGGATCATTATCACGAATAGAAGCTATAAGTAAACCTTTGGCATCATATGGTGTAGAAGGAATAACAACTTTAACACCTGGTTGCTGTGCAATTAATCCTTCTAAGGAATCCGCATGAAGTTCTGGAGTGTGTACTCCACCACCAAACGGTGAACGAACAGTAATTGGAGAAGTATGTGTTCCTCCAGAGCGGTAACGCATACGTGCCATTTGTCCACTAATAGAATCCATTACTTCATATACAAAGCCAAAGAATTGAATTTCTGGAACAGGACGATATCCTTGTAAACCAAGACCGATTGCTAGACCACCAATTCCTGATTCAGCTAATGGCGTGTCAAATACACGATCTTCCCCAAATTCCTTTTGTAAGCCTTCCGTCGCACGGAAAACACCACCATTTTGGCCAACATCTTCACCAAATACAAGCACATTTTCATCATTTTTTAGTTCTGTGCGCATTGCATCAGTGATTGCTTGAATCATTGTCATTTGTGCCATGATTTACTTCGACTCCTTTGCTTTGTATTCTTCCATTTGTTCTTGAAGATTTCCTGGAAGTGTTTCAAACATATTTGACATAAGATCCGTAACTTTTTGTTTAGGATATTTATCTGCTTCTTTAATTGCATTTTTAATATCTTCTTTTGCTTCTTCTATTACTTTATTTTCTTCTTCTTCAGACCATAATTTCTTACCTTCTAAGTACTTACGGAAACGTACTAATGGATCTTTTTTCTCCCACTCAGAATCCATTTCAGATGTACGATAACGAGTTGGGTCATCCCCAGCCATTGTATGAGGACCATAACGGTATGTCATTAATTCAAGTAACATCGGACCTTCACCGTTAATTGCACGTTCACGAGCATGTTTTGTTGCAGCATATACGGCTAGTACATCCATTCCGTCTACTTGAATACCCTCGATACCAGCAGCTACAGCCTTTTGAGCTAATGTTTTAGCTGCCGTTTGTTTATCACGAGGAACACTGATTGCAAAACCATTGTTTTGAACAACAAAAATACAGTTCGCACCATATGCTCCAGCAAAGTTAATACCTTCGTAGAAGTCACCTTGAGACGTTCCACCATCACCAGTATACGTAATCGCAACTGCTTTTTTACCGCGCATCTTCATTCCTAATCCAACACCGGCCGCTTGAACATATTGTGCACCGATAATAATTTGCGGGCTTAATGCATGAACTCCTTCAGGCATCTGGTTCCCGTGAAAATGACCTCTTGAGAATAAGAATGCTTGGTATAGAGGAAGGCCATGCCAAATTAACTGTGGTACATCACGGTACCCTGGTAAAATAAAATCTTCTTTTTCTAATGCAAAATGACTTCCTAATTGTGAAGCCTCTTGACCCGCTGTTGGTGCATAGAATCCTAAACGACCTTGACGGTTTAATGCAATGGAGCGTTGATCAAGAATTCGTGTATACACCATTCTTTTCATAAGTTCTTTTAATTCCTCATCTGATAGATCAGGCAGATCTTCCTTATTAACAATTTTTCCATCTTCATTAAGAATCTGGAACATTTCGAACTGACTTTCCACACTTTCAAGTACGTGTTTCAAAATAGTTCACCTCTTCCTTTCTTATATCCTTTTATATTATCTTTTCTAGCCTTCCCAAAACATAAGAAAATCTGTACCTATTTCCCTTTTTTCTGTCCATTATTTTCTTTCATAATCTAATCTTTGATAATGAATATAAAAAACTGTTACATAAATAAATAGAAAAACACTGGTACAATTTTTAATACAATTAAAGTTTAGCTTATCGAGATATATTCGGTCAACTACTTTGATTGTATTTATATATATTTTTTACTAGCCCACCCCATAACTTCCCATCTCTGTACCATGAAAATAACATAATCTGTTATATTTTAAATAAATAATCTGTACTACACGAACTAATATTTAAAATATATCATTTAAAACATTAGAAAACTAAGGCATTCGCCAAGCCCCTTATGTGAATGCCTTAGTTTAACTTATGCAAGATAGGAAGTTTATAATTTCCTATCCACAAATAAAGAGCTACTCTTAAGAGTAACTCCCATTGTTATCTTTCTTTAGTTTTCATCTGCGTAAGTAACTTTTATATCCGCAACTTCATAATAGGTTTTCTTTAATTCATTATAAGCAATTGTATGTTCATTAAATGCTTCATTAGCTTTAATTACTTCATCATAACTCTCGTTTATCGTGGCAATATGTTCTGTTATTGTTTCCTGTTCCATTTCTTCCTGTTGCAGCATGTCATATAGCTCTCTTTCAAGGGATAAAGATTTTGTGTAAGCCTCATATAACTCATCGTATGACTGGTAACGTTCCATCATTGCGGTATACATTTCCTCTGCTTTTTCTTTCGTATCTTCATCATCTATTTCACTAATCAATGACTCAGCCTTTTCGAACTCTTGCCTTGATTCATCAATACTATTTTTCTCTACTTCAATATATTCCGTACGTTCTTCGATTACAGCAATTGCTTCCACAGCTAATTCTTGGATCGTTTTAAAGTCATCCATACCTAACTCTATAATTTGATCATAAATTTCTTGTTCTTGCTTTTCTAAATCATTAATAATAGATTGCTGATCCTCAAAACCTTTTTCAAGGTTAACCGCTTCTTCTAGATGGTTATATATTTGCGTATCTACAGATTCACCACAGGCGGATAAAGCAATAAATGAACTTAATAATAGCAATAAAATAAATTTTTTAGACCTCACGAAACATCTTCCCCTTTACTTAGCTGT
The DNA here is from genome assembly GCF_009728145.1 of Ornithinibacillus caprae. GTDB lineage: Bacteria > Bacillota > Bacilli > Bacillales > Amphibacillaceae > Ornithinibacillus > Ornithinibacillus caprae. Next base: position 119,622 of record NZ_WOCA01000012.1, read on the forward strand.
TTATAGAAAAATTAGTAAATATGTAGTATAAGTATAACATAAACGTGTCTTAGAGCGAATAAAATTTTATCACTGAAGGGTATGTACTATTCTTTCACATTATGCTTGTATTATTGCAAATTTATGATTTATCTATGTGAATTATGATAAACTATTTAATTGATACACATACAGAAATGATTTAATAATGAAATGTTTGGAGTGTGACGAAATGATTACGATGGAAAACATAGTACGAGAAGGTCATCCATCATTAAGAGAAGTCTCAAACGAGGTTCCTCTTCCGCCTACGGATGAAGAAAAGTCTTTATTAAATGACATGTTAACCTATTTAAAAAATAGTCAAGATGAACAAATTTGTTCAAAATATAATTTACGACCTGGAGTTGGTTTAGCCGCTCCGCAATTAGGAACTAATAAACGAATGATAGCTATTCATTTTGAAGATTTGAATGGCAAATTATACAGTTACGGTTTATTCAATCCAAAAATAATCAGTCATTCTGTTGAGAAAGCATATTTAGCCGCGGGTGAGGGTTGCCTTTCCGTTGATCGTAACGTAGAGGGGTATGTACCCCGCTATGCAAGAATAACAGTTACCGCAACAGATTTAGATGGTAATCAAATCAAACTGCGACTACGTGATTATGCCGCTATTGTTTTCCAACATGAGATTGATCACTTAAATGGAGTTATGTTCTATGACCATATCAATGAAGATAATCCATTTGAAATCCCTGATAACGCAAAAGCTATCGAATAACACTAATCAACAGCTCCTAAAAAGCTGTTGATTTTTTATTTTTTCGAATCGATGCAGATAATGTATAAGAAATAGATGTCAGTTAAAAATATACATACATAAAGGTATAAAGTTAAGTTATTAAGCTATCCAAAGCAAGTAGATAAATAAATGAAATAAATTTTTTTAAGATAAAGAAGTATTTTTTATTCCAATATTCCTCAAACCATACTATACTATAGTTAAGAGGGATTGGATCGGTAGAACGTTTTGGCGCTTTTCTTGAATTTCCTGAAAGGAGATGTCATTCAAAATGTTAAAACGCCTAAAAGAAAAGCTAAAAAAACGCTGGAAGGATTTTTTAGGCCAAGGACGTGTACCCACAACTTATAAAGATTAAGTGATTCATGCTGAAGGTGCAGCTGATTCTAGTTGCACCTCTATTATCTACCGCTAAGAAAGAGTTTAACTACCACCTTAAACTATACCAATCACAATATAATTGTGGGATCTATGTATAATCATTAGCTAGTTACGGGAAAATTGTTTAAAATAGTGTTGTATTATGGAACGGAATTTATTTGAATATTTACAGATAGTTATTGCGCCTTTAGCATAACCTTTTTTAAGTAATGCCAAAAACATAATACATATAGGGTGTTTACAAAGAATTTAATGATCGCAATGAATGGTATGTCAAAAAACTAATAATATTACAGATATCAAGGAGAGATGAAATGATTTATAAAGTTTTATATCAAGAATCATCATATGAAGTTCCTGTACGCGAACGCACAAAAAGCCTTTATATGGAGGCTGAATCTAAAAAAGATGTAAGAAGAAAATTAATAGATCGCAACTATAATATCGAGTTTATTCAAGAACTTGATGAGGCACACCTAGAATACGAAAAACAATCCGAGCTCTTTGCTATGGAGAATGTATAAGCCATGAAATTTGTGAAAAATGATCAAACTGCTGTATTTGCATTAGGTGGTCTAGGTGAAATTGGTAAAAATACTTATGGAGTACAATTCCAAGATGAAATTATACTAATTGATGCTGGGATTAAGTTTCCAGAGGATGAACTACTTGGAATTGATTATGTTATTCCAGATTACACCTACCTAGTACAAAACCAAGAAAAAATTAAAGGGTTAATCGTGACTCATGGTCACGAGGACCACATTGGTGGTATTCCCTATTTACTAAGAGAAATTAATGTGCCTATATATGCCGGTAAACTTGCGATCGGATTAATTCGTAACAAACTAGAAGAACATGGATTATTAAGAAATGCTAAATTAAATACCATTCAAGAAGACGATATCATAAAATTCCGTAAAACATCCGTTAGCTTTTTCCGTACAACGCATAGTATTCCAGATTCCTATGGTATTGTAGTTAAAACACCTCCAGGGAACATTGTTCATACAGGAGATTTCAAGTTTGACTTTACTCCTATTGGTGAGCCAGCTAATTTAACCAAAATGGCTGAAATAGGTGAGGAAGGAGTGCTATGTCTATTATCAGATAGCACAAATAGTGAAGTTCCTGGATTTACAATGTCCGAAAAAGTAGTAGAAGGAAATATCCACGAGATTTTTGGACGTGTTGACGGAAGACTGATTTTTGCAACCTTTGCATCTAATATCTACCGCTTACAACAAGTGGTTGGTGCTGCTGTTAAATTCAATCGTAAAATTGCAGTATTTGGACGTAGTATGGAATCAGCAATTAATCTTGGGCAAGAATTAGGGTACATTCAAGCTCCTAAGGATACATTTATTGACGCCAATCAAATAAACCGCCTTCCAGCAAATGAAGTTACCATTTTATGTACTGGTTCTCAAGGTGAGCCAATGGCAGCTCTATCGAGAATTGCAAATGGTACACATAGGCAAATTCAAATCATCCCTGGTGACACGGTTGTATTTTCTTCATCTCCAATCCCTGGAAATACACTTAGTGTCAGCAAGACCATTAATAAACTTTACCGTGCTGGTGCTGATGTGATCCATGGAAAATTAAGTGATATTCATACATCAGGTCACGGTAGCCAAGAGGAACAAAAGCTAATGCTAAGGCTTATGAAACCTAAATATTTCATGCCTATCCATGGTGAATATAGAATGTTAAAGGAACACACTAAATTAGCAGAATTATGTGATGTCCCAGTTGACAATTCATTTGTCATGGATAACGGAGACGTTTTAGCACTAGGTAAGGATAACGCAACCGTCGCTGGCAAAATCCCTTCTGGTTCCATTTATGTTGATGGAAGCGGTATTGGTGATATTGGTAATATTGTACTGAGAGATCGTAGAATATTATCTGAAGAAGGCTTAGTTATTGTAGTTGTAAGCATCAATATGAAAGAATTTAAGATCGCAGCAGGACCTGACATTATTTCTCGTGGGTTTGTGTATATGCGTGAATCAGAAGACTTAATTAATGATGCCCAAAAACTAGTTGCTAATCACTTAAATAAGGTAATGGAACGAAAAACATCTCAATGGTCTGAAATTAAAAATGAGATCATCGATACAATAGCTCCATTCCTTTATGAAAAAACGAAACGTCGACCAATGATTTTACCAATCATTATGGAAATATAGTAAAAAGACACATCCTCTATTGAACTGCACCCCAATTGTTAGACACAAATAACAATTGGAGGTGTAGTTTTTTATGGCTAAATTTTCTTCAAGAGAAAAAATTGAAGCAGTAAAGCGATTTCTTAATACTAACGAAGGCGGAGACTC
>NZ_WOCA01000013.1 GCF_009728145.1 Ornithinibacillus caprae
GAGTCTCCGCCTTCGTTAGTATTAAGAAATCGCTTTACTGCTTCAATTTTTTCTCTTGAAGAAAATTTAGCCATAAAAAACTACACCTCCAATTGTTATTTGTGTCTAACAATTGGGGTGCAGTTCATAAGGAATTCGACTTTTTTGGGTTGGAATTTTCCTATCGTGTAGTGTTGAATAAGATATATTGGAAAAAAACTCTCAAAATTTCACATATAAGGTCTTTATATATAAAAAAATTTACTAGTAATCTACTGGTATTTACCCTTAACCTGCTTTAACGTCGCTACGATAAGGAAGCTAACAATCACTAATAACAGCCATGAACTCACCTTTCCTAAATGAACGAGACTCCATGCATCGGTTTGGTTTGGATACTCCCAAGCACCAAAGAACGTTGCGATATTTTCTGCTATCCATATAAAAAATCCAATGAGCACAAAAGAAAGTGCGAGAGGCATACGGTAATGAGTTCCATCAACCTCGTATCTGACCCATGCTTTCCAAAAGACGATTATGACAAGTCCGGATAAGCCCCAACGAACGTCAATCCAATAATGGTGGGTAAAAAAATTCAAATAAATCGCCGCTGCTAAAGGTACAACGATCCAAAAAGGCGGCCACTTAATCAGTTCAACCTTCAATCTCCTCCACGCCTGACAAAGATAACTTGCTACACTTGCATACATAAATCCGCTATACAAAGGCACTCCAAATATTTTGAGATATCCTTCTTCTGGATAAGACCAGGAGCCCATATGTACCTTGAAAATTTCAAGCGCGAGTCCAATAATATGGAATAATGTGATCACCTTTAATTCGTCCCGTGTTTCAAGTCCTGCACGCACCATCCACCACTGCATCAGAAGGCAAATGATAAGCAGCCAGTCATACCGTGGTAGGAAGGGAAGGGGGATGATTTGAGTTAAAGCCAGTGAGGCAAAAATAACGACAGGAAACAAACATGATAGAGCCTGCTCCCAACCAAAACGAACGAGTTGTTTCAGTGCTCTCATGATTTGTGCCTCGATCTTCTGAATGGTTAAATGCATGAGTAGCTCCCCTTTTGGAATTTGATTCATTGAAAAGGAAAAAGAAATCCTGCTTTTGTAAAAATCCTACTTATTAAACCTGGGTGTCTTCATCACTTCGGTATTCTAAAATATCTCCGGGTTGACACTCTAAAGCCTTACAAATCGACTCTAAAGTTGATAATCGAATGGCTTTTGCCTTTCCATTTTTCAATATAGAAAGGTTAGCCATTGTTATTCCGACCCTCTCCGAAAGTTCTGTTACGCTCATTTTCCGTTTAGCTAGCATTACATCAATATTTATTATAATTGCCATGTTATTCACCTCAGACCGTTAAATCATTTTCTGATTTTATATCAATTGCTTCTTTTAACAGTTTTTGAAGAACAGCAGCAAAGACTGCAATTACCAATGAGGCAAACATAACTACTAATCCAATTAATATGATACCTGGGGCATCGTCTACCTCTGCGACAAAATAAAAGAGTGGCATACCTACCACATACAAACTACTGATCGTAATTGCACTGTGTTTTATCTTTTTTAAAGCTGTTACAGATAATTCTGAGAAAGCTTTGTTCTTGTCGATATAGCTTAAAAGTTTAAAAGCTTGATAGAGAGCAAAGTAAAAAGGTATCGCTGTTACATAAAAATAGATAAAAACGAGATATTTTATATAAGCAATAGCTGGGAAAAGTTCTGCTACAAAATTCGCTATCTCAGGCACCAAAAAGATGCACAAAGCAAGAATTGGAATTCCAATAAGGATCACAGCTATCTTTAAGAAGAGTGTTGATACTTGATTCATAAAAAGCACCTCACATAATTATTGTCAAATTGAATGTAACACATAATTTATCGTTTTACAATAAATTTTTATTCATTTTCAATATTAAATGCAGTAGAAAAACGCTCTGTACAAAGAAAAGCAATTGAAATAATATACGATTAATTTGTAAAGAACTGCCGTGTGAATTTATATGCGAAATATAATATGTGCCTCCTAATCTATAAGGTTTATCATTTATCTAGTTATCTACAAATCTAACTGCTTGACAGTTCGTTACATGAATTGTATCTTATTAAAGTCATACTATTTATATCGGAATTATACACATAAAGTAGTGAGCGATAAAATACTAGTTGCATATACTAAAAAAAATCAATAGGAGGTACACAAAATGGATATCATTTATATTTTACTTAATATTGCTGCTATGCTAGCAATTATTGGACTATTAATCTACATGCAAAGAAAGCATGTTTCTTTTTCTAAACGTGTATTTACAGGTTTAGGATTAGGGGTATTACTTGGTGGAATCTTGCAGTGGATTTACGGTAGTGGTTCTGAAGTGTTAGCAACTACAACCGACTGGTACAGTATTGTCGGTCGAGGCTATATTAATTTTCTAATGATGATTGTAATTCCACTTGTTCTAGTTTCGATTATTCAATCGATTATTAATCTAGAAAAGTCTGCTGAACTTGGGAAAATGTCAGCATGGATCATAGGAATTCTTATTTCAACAACGATGGTCGCAGCATTAATTGGAATTGGTGTTGCATCTGTATTTGATTTAAGTGCAGAACAAATTGAAGCGGGGCAAGCAGAAACAGACCGTGGAACGATGCTTGAATCTACATTGGATGATGTAGTAGAAGGGCAATCTACACCACAGAAAATTCTTAACTTCATTCCATCAAATATATTCTTTGACATGACGGGGCAACGTTCTACTTCTGTTATTGCAGTAGTAATCTTCTCCATCATTGTGGGGATAGCTGTATTAGGATTACGTAGAAAAAATCCAGAACAAGCAGAAATGTTCACGAAAATGATCAATGCGATTTATGCCGTTGTAATGCGTATCGTAACATTAATTCTACGCTTAACTCCATACGGTATTTTAGCGTTAATGGCAACAACCGTGGCAAATACGAACTTTGCTGGTATTATTGAGCTTGGTAAATTTGTAATAGCATCCTATGTCGCACTAATTATCATGTTCATTCTTCACTTGGTTCTAGTCGGTGTATTTGGTTTGAACCCAATGAGATACTTGAGAAAAGTAATCCCTGTCCTAGGATTTGCTTTCACATCACGCTCAAGTGCTGGAACAATACCATTAAATATTTCAGCACAGAAAAATGCTCTTGGAGTTGATCAAGGAATTGCTAATATGTCAGCATCATTTGGTGCGACCATGGGACAAAACGGATGTGCTGGAATTTACCCAGCAATGCTTGCGGTAATGATCGCACCTACAGTTGGCATGAACCCACTAGATCCGTGGTTTATCCTTCAATTAGTGCTAATAATTGGTATTAGTTCATTTGGAATTGCTGGTGTTGGTGGTGGAGCAACATTCGCTGCCCTTATCGTACTTTCATCAATGAACATGCCTGTAGCATTAGCTGGTCTATTAATCTCAATCGAAGCATTTATCGATATGGGACGTACGGCACTAAACGTAAATGGTGCAATGGTGTCTGGTACACTAACCTCACGTATTTTAGGAAAACTAAACCTAAAAACATTTAACGATAAAACTGCAATTGATGACAGCAACTCACTATAATAAAAGAGCAGCTGCCCCTGATAGGGGTGGCTGTTTTTGGTTATTGGCTTTTTATCAGCAGGAGTAGCGATTCGAGAATAAAATGAAATATTCGCGTACAACAACATCGGACATATGTGCGCAAACATTGGACACAAGTGAGCGAACATCGGACACAAGTGGGCAAACATCGGACACAAGCGCGCAAACATCGGACACAAGTGAGCGAACATCGGACACAAGTGAGCGAACATCGGACACAAGTGAGCGAACATCGGACACAAGTGAGCAAATATCGGACACAAGTGAGCGAACATCGGACACAAGTGAGGAACATCGGACACAAGTGAGCGAACATCGAACGCATCCACCCAAACATCAGACACACGCACCCAAACATCGGACACACCCATAAACTGTACTAACGACAGCTGTTTCGTGAGGAAGCTCAACTCTGGATCCTGACAACCCTACTTCACCAACCCCAACACTTTACTCAAATCCTGTTTCTCAGCAACCTCAAAATAATCACGAAAAGGACAACCGAGTGATTGCACACGCTCCAGTCCATTTTTTATAGTAAACTGCTCTGGTCGTAAATCCTCTGTTACCTCTTCCCAAAACAGTGGCATAGAAATAGTTCCTTCCGCTGTTTTTCGCGGGGAGTAGGGAGCAATAATTGTTTTATCCTTTCCATGCTGAACATAATCAATGTACAATCGTCCGTTTCGTTTATTTTTCATCCGTTCTGTGGTAAACCATTCTGGACCCTGTTGTTCAACTGTCCATGCAATGGCTTGGGTAAATACCGCTGTTTCATCATAAGACATGCTTCCCTCGGGTATTGGTATATGAACTTGTAACCCTTTATTACCTGAGGTTTTAACAAAAGAAATTAGACCCAAATCATCAAGCAAATGTTTGATTAATTTTGCAGCATGGATTGCCCATTCAAATTTGCTTCGGTCGGGTGGATCTAAGTCAAAGACAATCTCATTTGGCATAGTACTACCGACACGCTGGAATGGGATGTGATACTCAATTGCCCCATGATTAGCAAACCAAACAAGCGTATCTAGAGAATCGCAAACAATTAATTTTTCCTCTCCTTCACCAACTCCTTTTATAAAACTTGGTGCATAGCTGGGTAAATGTTTTTGGAAAAATGATTCTTCCTTTACACCATCAGGACAGCGAATTAATGTTAGGGAGCGTTCTTTTAAAAATGGAAGCATGTACGGAGAGATTTCTCGCATGTAAACAAGTAGATCTCCTTTGGTTAATCCATAATCAGGCCAATATATTTTGTCTATTTTGCTAACCTCAAAAGTAGTTGGAAGCATAGCCATATCTACTTCAAATTGTTGCAGCGTGCATTCTTGTGGAGAAAGCTGCGGGAGAATCGAACCGAATTCAGGCTCCCGTAGTTCTCCGCGATAAATATCAAGGGTATGAATGGCTGCACAGACTGCTGGAGGTAAATGGTAACTTTCTCCACGCTTTTCACCGTTTGTTAAAAATAACTGTTTTACGGTTTGAAAGTCCTCTGAGTCTAACCCGTGCTTACATTTTCCAACCTCAATCAGATCATTTCCGCGAAATACGTGGATAGTGAAATACTCATTTTTACTGTCGTATTCCGTTAGAATTCCTTTAAACGTTCGCCAGTTTTTAATTTTGTACCAGTCACGATGTGTTTTTCCAGATTCATACGTTCCCTTTTTCCTCTTTGCGATTATTCCTTCCCCTTTATAAGTAAATACCATGTTCCATAATTCATTTGGATCTTGATACGCATGTATGTATCGAATCCGTTCTTTTATTCCAGTATGATGGAATAGCTCTACTAACTGTTTTTTCCTATTTTCAAAGTTGTCTTTTTCCAAACTCAATCCCTTAAGTTGTAACATATCAAAAGCTAAAAACGTTGCAGGTCGCTTTTCCGATGTTGATTGAATTGCTTCAGTATTTTTTAATCGTCCACGTTTTTGAATTTGTGAAAAATTAGCTTGAAATTTATTGTTTAAGACAACTAGCTCACCATCAAGTATTAATGGTAGTTGCTCACGTAGTTCAGGTGTTATTTCTCTACAGTAATGAACGATTTCGGGGAAATTTGGTGTTAAATTCTTTTTGTTTTTGCTGATCAACTGAACATTGCCATCTGGATTCCAGGTTAATATACACCGGAAACCATCATACTTTACCTCGTATAACCAATCATCTCCAGTTGGGATATCCGTGCTAGCAATGGGCTTCATTACATCCATAGGTAAAACTCCCTTCTCTCTTATGTTGGCTATTAGGAAAGAAAAATAATCAAACAGGATAATAATATTCATTTACGACAAACTAGAAAAAAGGAGGGATTTTTCATGCATACGATGTGGAAAGGAACCATTAGCTTTGGCCTTGTAAATATCCCGGTGAAGCTGCATGCTGCTACAGAAAACAAAGATGTTTCATTAAGGCAGCTACATAAAGAATGCCAATCACCGATTAAATATGAAAAAGTTTGTCCTGTTTGTGACCGTGAAATTGAAAAGGATGAGATCGTTAAGGCATATGAATATGCAAAAAATAAGTTTGTTGTTTTAGATGATGAGGACCTCGCAGAATTAAAAAAAGAACAGGAAGATCGCTCAGTTGAAATTGTCGACTTTGTAAAATTAGAAGAAATTGACCCTATATATTTTGAAAAAAGCTATTATTTATCTCCAAATGAAGGTGGAGGTAAAGCATATGGGTTACTCCGTGCAGCATTAAAGGATACTGGAAAAATAGGGGTAGCTAAAATGATGATTCGTTCCAAGGAACAGCTTGCTATCATTCGTATTTACGAAAATACATTAGTGGTGGAGACCATTCATTATCCAGACGAAGTCCGTAATGTACAAGATGTACCTAATGTGCCAGAGGAAATGGAAATTGCAGATAAAGAATTAGACACAGCTAAAATGCTTATTGATCAATTAACGACGGAGTTTGACCCAGAAAAATATAAAGACGAGTATCGAACAGCCCTACTGGACTTAATTGAAGAGAAAAAAGGAAAAGATCAAACAACAACTGCAAAAGAAAAGCCAAAACCAGATAATGTAACCGACTTAATGGACGCGCTACAAGCGTCATTAGATCGTGCCAAAAAGGACAAACCAAAACCAACGCAACCGAAACGAAAAACAAAAACAACAGCGAAAAAGAAGAAGGCTCAATAACTAAAAATCCTGATAGGGTAACCCTTATTAGGATTTTTAGTTTGAAAAAGGTGGTTATTTCCATTCTACGATTGAGAATTCCCCATGAATTTTCCTTATATGAAGAAGATTTACCAAATGTATAACCACAATTTTCAATATCTTTTCTTAAATTACATGTAAATATCGATTTTTGCAGTCTACTTACAATGCATTTACAAGCTCTTTAAATCACTCTAAATAGTGATTATTCCTGATAAAATACGGGTAAAACTCATTATCAGCATAACTTTGACTACAAAAGGGTGAAGAATATGGAGAGAAGTGCTTATTTCGATAACGCCAAATTAATGTTAATTTTTCTAGTTGTATTCGGGCATGTTATTCAACCGTTTACCATTGATTCAACTGGTGTAAACACGCTGTATATGTGGATCTATACGTTCCATATGCCAGCATTTATTTTCTTAGCTGGTTTTTTTGCTAAGGGTGCTGGAAATAAAGATTATTTATTTAAATTGACGAGGAAATTGTTGCTACCGTATCTCATTTTTCAGCTGATTTATTCATCCTATTATTATTATATTGGAAAACCAGGCTGGTTAACGGATTTATCTCATCCGCATTGGTCACTATGGTTTTTATTTAGTCTTTTCTGTTGGCATATCCTTCTTTATTGGTTCAAAAAAATACCAGCAGTAGCTAGCGTTGTGTTAGCTATTACTATAGGGTTAGTAGTGGGGTACTTTCCTGAGATTGGTCATCAATTTAGCTTATCTCGGACCTTTGTCTTCTTCCCATTTTTCTTGCTTGGATATTTAGTAACTAGTGATCATGTGATGTGGCTGAAACATAGAAGTGTAAAAGTCGCATCTGTAATTATAATGGCAATTGTGGCAGTAGCAATATATGTTGCGCCAGAGTTCAATTCGGGATGGCTACTTGCTTCGAAATCATATGGAGATTTAGGTATGCCTGAATACGGGGGCTTAGCTCGTTTACTAGTATATGCCACATCAGCAATCATGGCAGTTAGTGTCTTAACATGGGTACCAACGCAACACTACAGATTTACCAAACTAGGTACTCGTACATTGTATGTCTATTTACTGCATGGATTTTTCATTCAATACTTCCGCCAAGCAGAGTTGTTCTATGTAAATAATGTATTAGATCTATTTGGTCTTGCGGTTATTTCAGCAGTAATAGTGCTTGTACTATCAAGTCGACCTATTCAAGGAATTAGCCAACCATTCATCGAGGGGAAAGCATCCATTCTTAAAAAATATGTTGCTAGTAGGGAAGGGTAAAAAGTTATAAAAAATCCCTTTAAAATGAAACTATTACACGTTTAATTCGTATACTTTATAGTACCCCCCTTAATTAATATAGAAGAATGTAAAAGCAAATCACCTATGGGAAGGTGGTTTGTTTTTTCATGCCTGCGTGATGCAGCTAATATTTTGTAAAAGTTTTCTATGGTGATAATCACAAAAGGGTATCCTGGTTGGATACCCTCGTGTAGCATTTTTTGACTTTATAGAATTGTTTAACGACCTCTAGGATGGAATATCAACCTTCAGTCCAGGGAATCGGCTTTCAAATCGAAATATAAGACCTCAGCTCCATACACAGCCTAGATCGAATATTACAATCCTTAGCTCAACTCAATAATTCATCAAAACAACAAATGTGCAATAAACACGATAATTGGCAATGTAATTAACGTCCGTAGTAAAAAGATAATTAATAAATCTTTAAATGAAACGGGAACTTTTGAACCAAGTAATAGTCCACCTACTTCTGACATGTAAATGAGCTGTGTAACTGAAAGTGCTGCAATAATAAAGCGTGTAATTTCCGCTTCAATTGGTGCAGCAAGTATTGCTGGTAAGAACATATCAGCAAATCCAATTAGAATGGTTTGTGAAGCTTCTTCAGCAAATGGAACTTGCATTAGTTCAAGTAGTGGAATAAACGGCATACCTAACCATTGGAACACAGGTGTATTCTCTGCGATCATTAGGGCGATTAAACCAAATGCCATTACGACTGGTGCAACTCCCATCCACATATCTAATACATTTTGTCCGCCTTCTTTAACGAATTTATAAATACTAGTTTCTTTTCTGCTTCGCTTAATTGCTTTTGCATAACCAAAGGTAAATGTATTATGACCTTCTGGAATTTCCTCTTCGATTCCTGTTGCTTTTTCATTTACATAGGTGTCTGCTTTCCGAGATAACGGTGGGATCCTCGGCATGATTAGCGCAGCGATCAATCCGGCTATCAGCACTGTTAAGTAGAATGGAAGAAACATGTGCTCTAGTTCAACTTCGGAAATAACAACTAATGTAAATGTGATGGAAACGACAGAAAAGGTAGTCCCAATTACCGCAGCTTCTCTTTTTGTGTAGTAACCTTCTTCATATTGCTTACTTGTCAGTAAAACCCCAATTGTTCCATCTCCAATCCAAGATGCTAAGGAATCAATTGATGAACGACCGGGTAGTTTAAATAATGGGCGCATAATTTTCGTCATTAATGTGCCAAATAACTCTAGTAACCCAAAGTTCATTAACAACGGTAAAAATAATCCTGCAAATAAAAATACAGCAAATAGTACATGCAATAAATCATCAAGTAGTAATTGTCCAGTGTCTTCACCATGAACTGCTTCAGGTCCTAATTGAAAATAAACCATAATAGCAAATATTGCTGCTAGAATTCTAGTTCCTGTCCAAAACCAGCTAGTGTAGAACAGTTTTTGGAAAAAAGGTGTCTTATCAAATAAATTTGGTCCGATTAATTTTGTCATAACCGTTAACACCGCAGTAATTGTAATAATTACCATCATAATGAGGGATAATTGATTTGCTAATAATTCCTCAATCCAGTTTGCAAGAATTGCAATTGGAATCGTGTATCCATCCTCTGTTTGTACAGGTGTAATAAATAGTAATATTCCAAGTAAAGATGGAAGAATAAACTTTAAATGATCTCCTAAAGAATAACTTTCCTTTTCCATGTAATCCCACCTTAAATCTTAATTAAGTACCTTAGATATAAACTGTTAATAATTATAGTCTAATCCAACTTTAAATTATAAAACAGTGTATATATATGTGTCAAAGTTTATAAATATGTAAATACCATCACCAGGTATTTTATATATTATCAGAAAATAAGAAAAAAACAATACGAAAGTTGTCGAAAGCATAAATATAAAGAAAGAAATTTGTTATTTTTAAATATTTTAAGTTTATTGTATTGATTACATAGATAAATGTATGTACAATATGGAACATAGGGGATAGTATTTGGGTGTAGGGGAGGAATATAGCGTATGAAGAACTTTTTGCAATTTTGTAGAGAGACAGAAATAAAACTTGGACGGAAGCTGCAAGAAGATGAAATAAAATTTATGCAATGGGTTTTTGAACGCTATATAGAAGAAGAGAAAAACAACAAATGCATAAGCTAGCATACAATACTATTAAAGGATAGCTTATTTGTTGTGTCTAGATTTGCGTACATAAAACCACTGCTTTATGTCCTACTATCATTAAATGGGAACGGAATACGAGAAAAGTAACTAGAAGCCTAGGCAATCGCCTATTTGGCTTTTTTTAGTATGCGAGTAATTCGTATTAGATTTCTTTCATTTGAAAAAATGATATACTAATACAAGTTAATTTTTATAAGGGAGTTGTCAGCATGGCAATAGCTGATGAAACAATCATCCAAAAAATGATCGATGAATTACAGAAAGCAAAACAAGAGAAGAGTCATACGAAGATGCTAAATCATATCGAGCATGTTCGTTTGCTATCTGATCTATTTGTAACAACAGACTATGAACCAACTAAAAAGGTACAAAAAGAAGAGATTAGTGAAGCGGAAATGAAAGCAATGCTTGGGGAATCAAAAAAGCAGCCGTCTTATCGTAAAACAACTGATTTAGATGAAGATGACGCAAACGGAAATTCAATTTTTGATTTTTAAATAAGGAGAGGTAAGTATGAAGCTATTTCTAATACTTGGAGCAATCAATGGATTTTTAGCAGTTGCTCTAGGTGCATTTGGTGCACATGGCTTAGAAGGTAGAATATCTGAAAAGGCTTTGAATACATGGGAAAAAGCAGTAAACTATCAAATGTTCCACACGATGGCATTATTAGTAACAGGGCTATTAATTTCTAAGATTGAAAATGTTAGCGTAATGTGGGCAGGCTGGATCTTTTTCATTGGGATTATCTTGTTCTCCGGTAGCCTTTATATTTATTCCGTATCCGGGATAAAAACATTTGCCATGATTACGCCATTAGGTGGAGTGGCTTTTCTAATTGGTTGGGTATTAGTTGGGTATGCTGTCGTTAAATACTTATAAATAGATCATAAAAAAGGTTGCTAATAAAAATACAGCAACAGCTCGAACGAATTGTTTGGTTGCATGTGTTTGTTTAAAGGTATTTAGTGCAATTAGTCCATCACATACTAAACTAACAGCGATTAAATACAAACTTAATACAATTAAAATGAGTAAACCTTGAATAAAAGCTATTATCGCTAAAATAATGGCAAGCCCGATGGTTGCTAATTCGGCAATAATGAATTTTTCATAAGGATGTCGCATATAATCGCCCCACATTATAGGAAAATAGATGATGAGGATGGTACAAGATGTACCATCCTCTTTTTAAGATAAGATTTCTTAAACTGCATAAGTACAAGCCATAAAAGTCTTGGTGAAAGCTATAGTAACGTACTACTTATCTAGGTGAATAGGTAGCAAATTGATTTGTTGTGGCACCATAAGGGTATTCATAATTGATCTCTTCATCGAACGTGATGTAATCAAGATAAACCATTAATAGCAAGTAACGTCTTTCTGTTTGTGGATCGCTGAGTATAATATGATCTCTACCTGCTGCCTCAATAACACCTCTAAATTTCTTCGCATTCCATTCCTTGTTTTGTTCAAATGTCATATAGACTGTAGCTGTTTTTCCACGGTTTAACCGTAAGATGTTTTCAATATACGATTGTTCAATAGGCAACATTCCAGGTACCTCTGGTAGCTGTTGTTGCTGTGGGACTTGCTGTGGGACTTGCTGTGGCTGTTGAAATTGCTGTTGTTGGGGCTGCTGTTGCTGTGGATATTGAAACTGTCTGTAATTATATGCTGGATAGAAAGCTGGAGATGATTGTGGAAAATAATAGTATGGATATGGAGTGTTGGTATGTTGTTGTTGATTCTTTTCTTGACTTTCACTCATATATAAAACCTCCTAAAAAATTTTTGAATAGGTATGGTTCACAGGTACTTATTCAAATTAGTAACCTGTTGAACGGTTAATAAACACTTGGGCAATCAGATGAAGTAGGTGAGTAGAAGCAATGTAATTTGTATTTTCCAACATTCCACTGGTTAAACCATTGTGCTGGACAGCTTCCTTCTGGCCTGAAAAACCATAATGAATTTTCGGCTGGACTAAAACGCTCACCTTTGATAACTTTTCTAGCTAATTGTTTCTCCGTTTCACGTGCACCTTGATAAAAGTAGCCTTTCTGAGTTGCTTCAAATCCACCTGGACTTTGGAAAACCATGTCATTCATGTTTCGGATATCCTTAAAATCTAAGCAATCTGCTCGGACTCGATTTACGCCAACATTACCAACCAATAGCATCCCTTGCTTCCCTTCGCCTTCAGCTTCTGCTCGAAGAAGGCGTGCTAGTAAATCAACGTCTTTTTCTGTATATGGAATAACACCCACGTATGACACCTCAATTCTGTATATCTTGATGCAAAGTTTACTCAGGTTATATGTATGCAAACATGGGCAAATAGATGACAGGTTTTTGGGAATTAGTATAGAGGATGTTTTTACTAGTTTGATAACATTATATTGTATGAGGTAGAAGGGTGGAATATGAAGAAAATCTTATTCGTTATCACAATAATAGTTAGGAAATAGGAGAGGGGGCTATAGGATGATGATTCCATGCTCGAAAAACAAGAAACGGTAATTTCTCAGGGTTATGAGAGCCCAAATGCATCCCGAAAAGTGAAAAACGGTAACTCATCGAGCTAATGAGAGCCCAAATGCATCTCGAAAGATGACAAACGGTAACTCATCGATCTAATGAGAGCCCAAATGCATCCCGAAAAGCGAAAAACGGTAACTCATCGGGCTAATGAGAGCCCAAATGCATCCCGAAAAGCGAAAAACGGTAACTCATCGCCGCTATGAGAGCCCAAATGCATCCCGAAAAGAGAGAAACGGTAACTCATCGGGCTAATGAGAGCCCAAATGCATCCCTAAAAGCGAAAAACGGTAACTCATCGGGTTAATGAGAGCCCAAATGCATCCCGAAAGATGACAAATGGTAACTCATCGGGTTAATGAGAGCCCAAATGCATCCCGAAAGATGACAAACGGTAACTCATCGGGCTAATGAGAGCCCAAATGCATCCCGAAAAGTGACAAACGGTAACTCATCGGGCTAATGAGAGCCCAAATTCATCCCGAAAGATGACAAATGGTAACTCATCGCCGATTCTTACTTTAACAATGAGAGAATAAAAAACAGGCTGTCGAAGGTTTTTCGACAACCTGAGACCAAATCAGTATAAAGTCTAATTTATCATACATTAAAAGAGGTATTGCAGTTTCAATTAAGCGTGTAAGAAAGAAGCGATATCCTCTTTCTTAAGAAGGTTTCCGACAAAGAAATCTCCAAATTCGCCGTATTTAGAGCTTACTTCATCAAAACGCATTTCGTAAACAATTTTTTTGAATTGTAGTGGGTCATGAGCGAATAAGGTAACTCCCCATTCCCAATTATCAAGACCAATCGAACCTGTAATAAACTGCTTCACTTTACCTGCATATTTACGACCTGTCATACTGTGTTCATACAATAGCTTTCCTCGTACATCCTTTTCTAGAGTATACCAGTTTTCCTCTCCTTGGCGACGTCTGTCCATTGGGTAAAAACAAATATGTTCCCATTTCGGTAGGATAGGCTTTAAGCGTGCTTGTGTTTCTGGTAAAGTTTCTGGATCAACCCCATCTTTTGCAGGGCGGTATTTAGATAGTTCGATAATGGACACGTAAGAATGAGCTGGAATTAAGAACTCAGCGAATTTTGATTTGTTGAATTCTGTCTCTAATTCATTAAGCTCGTCCATAGTTGGGCGTAAGAACATGAACATTAAGTCTGCTTTTTGACCAACAACTTTATACATTGCATGACTACCATTTTTAGCCTCTTCAACTGCATCCCATTTTGTAACAAGCTTTTCAAAACTCTTGATTGCCTCTTCTCGCTCTGCTTCAGGGGCTAATTTCCAAGAAGTCCAATCAATTGTACGTAAATCATGGAGGCTATACCAACCATCCATTGTTTCGACAGCTTCTACCATTATGTATCTCTCCTTCATTAATTAATACGATTATGCTTTTACTATATCACAATAAGGGAAACTTAATCACGGAGGAGGTCTTGTACGTGATTTTGCTAAAACGCTGATATATCAATGTTTTACCGCAAGCATGAATGACAATGTCATCAATTTGTCAAAATATGTGAAGGGTCATTTCTTTGATTGTTGTTAAAAATATACTATTATCAGTAATGGACATGGCTAAATTTCCATAAGTTGATACATATTATGGACATGGAATAATTGGAGGTATTAAAATGAGTAACTTATTTGACGAATTAACAGCTAAGATTAAAGGTTCGGATAAAACCATTGTTTTTCCAGAGGGATTAGACGAGCGTATTTTAACAGCAGCGAGTAAGTTAAGTGCAGCAGGAATTCTAACACCGATTTTAGTTGGTGATCAGCAAAAAATTGAAAATAAGGCAAATGAATTAAATGTCGACATATCTAATTGTAAGGTGATAGAAACTAATCAATATGAGAAAATGGATGAGATGGTGGCGGCATTTGTAGAACGTCGTAAAGGAAAAGCAACGGAAGAGGATGCACGGAAAATCCTATTAGATGAAAACTATTTCGGAACCATGCTTGTTTATATGAATGAGGCGGAAGGTTTGGTAAGTGGGGCGGCTCACTCTACCGCTGATACGGTTCGCCCAGCACTGCAAATTATTAAAACAAAAGAAGGTATCAAAAAAACATCAGGTGTATTCATTATGGTGCGCGAAGATGAAAAGTATGTATTTGCAGACTGTGCAATCAACATTGCACCAGATAGCAATGATTTAGCAGAAATTGCTGTAGAATCTGCTGTAACAGGGAAATTATTTGGAGTAGATCCACGAGTTGCGATGCTGAGCTTTTCTACAAAAGGATCAGCGAAGTCAGAGGAAACGGAAAAGGTTGAACAAGCACTACAAATTGCGAAAGAAAAGAATCCTTCACTTGTCATTGACGGAGAATTTCAATTCGATGCAGCGTTTGTTCCAAGTGTTGCAGAGAAAAAAGCACCTGATTCTGTAATTAAAGGGGATGCGAATGTGTTTATTTTCCCTAGCTTAGAAGCAGGAAACATTGGCTATAAAATTGCTCAACGTCTTGGTGGCTTTGAAGCAGTTGGCCCAATTTTACAAGGCTTAAATAAACCAGTAAATGATTTATCTCGTGGCTGTAGCTCAGAAGATGTTTATAATTTAGCATTGATTACAGCTGCACAGGCAGAATAGAAATCTTACCTGAAAAAAGCTTGCGGTGAAATAAACTGCAAGCTTTTTTTCGTCTGCGGATAGGAAAGTATAATCGTTTGGCAGTAGTCAATTCACTTATTATTTTATGTACCTAACTAACAGAGTGTTTTTAAGAAAAATTAAGTGTAACTTTTTCTCCATTCATCCGTTGGTAAAGTACAAAAAAACAAATATGAAATGAGGTGCTGTATTGTATCGATACGATATACAACAACAAATTAATGATTGGTATCATTCTTATAGTAATGATATATACAAATATATTTTTTTAATGATTGGTGATCATGATCAATCGTTGGATATTGTCCAGGATACCTTCCTGCGTGCTTACAACCGGTATAACTCCTTTCAGGGTGGGAATCCGAAAAGCTGGTTATTCCGGATAGCGAGAAATTTAACAATTGATTATATCAGAAAGAAAAAACCTATAGCTTATTTTTTGGATTCACCTCTATCTATTACAGCAGCAGATGAAACTCCAGAACAATTAATGGTGTTAAATGAAACGGAACAGGAGCTATACATAGCACTTAGTAACATCAAGCGTACATATCGAGATGTTATTATCCTAAGAAAGATTAAGGAATTTTCAATAGCTGAAACCGCAGTTGTACTTAATTGGACAGAGAATAAAGTGAAAGTCAATCTCTTTAGAGGGATGAAAGCTTTGAAAAAGGAATTGCAAAAGGAGGGATATGTTCATGAATCGATTTGATGATAATAACAATCTTGACGTTAGATTTAAATCTATGAATCAAAAGCTAAGCATGACGAAAGAGGAACAGAACGATATGTTACATGAAATTAATCAGAAAATAAGAATATCAAAATCAACTACTAAAAAAAGGTCAATTCCATGGAAGTTTTATGTTACTTCAGCGGTTATGGCAGTTATATTCATGATATTTATTACTCCGCTGTTTAATGATACAGTAAAAAATCCAGGAAGTGGCGAGAATCTAAATGAAACACATTCTTCATTACAAAACTCGCCCCAGGATCGTGTAACGATCGAAGTAATAAACGATACAGAAATTGATATTTATGGCCTTGAACTAGAGATCTATCAAAGTGAAGTTTTGAAAGTAACACAAGGAGCTTCAAATGCAGATGGATCGACAGTAGAAAAAGGGGAATCAATTGCGTTTGAGTTTCTCGAAACAGATTTTCACTTAGTTGGGGAAATCGATGTAGAGGTTGTTATCGTAGAACCGATAGAAATGGGTGGTGAAAGAATACCAATAGATAAATTTACACTTAATCTATCTAATGAAAGGGAATATTTGTTTGAAATTAATGGTGAATCAGCCTCGAACTTGGATGTAACGATTGTCGACGAAAATCAGTGATTAATGAACATTTTTTGTATGTTTAAACGCATGGATGATTATGTTCCATGCGTTTTAACTTTATAGATTTAGTTAGAACTCTTAACAATACGTTCAATCTGCTCATTTCGTTTTACCATTTGTTCATACCGCTTTTCAAAGACTGCAATCTCTTGCTCAGTGAAAGGTTGTTGATTGATTTGTTCGCTTAGGTCACTAATTGCTGCATATGCTCTTTCTTTCATTTTGTTAACTGTCATTTTTCTTCCCAATAACTCAGATAATGATCCCATCACATTTGGATTCACATTTGGGTACGTGAACTTTGTCTCTTCTCCTTTTTTGCTGATATCATAAAATTTCCGAATAAGACTTGCTCGTTCGAAGCTATTTCCTTCTACATCTAAGTAGATTTGAATGGCTGCTCCATCTTTAATCCGTCTCTGAGAAATACCAGCAAATTTTTTCCCATGAATGCTTAAGTCATAATCTCCAGGACAGTAGGATTCGACAATTTCATAAGCTTTGATATCATTCGTCAGATCACGTAACATATATTGAATGAAGTTTACCATTGCTTCATAGCATTCATGGATGGAAAGGTCCTTTACGCCGGGAAGTATTAATGAAAGGTTTAATACACCGTCGTCCAATGCAACAGCAAGTCCACCAGAATTGCGTACGACAACATGGTAACCTGCATTAGATAATAGCTCTACCCCGTCCTCAATATAAGGAAGGCGGGCATCCGGGATTCCTAACACAATGGTTTTGGGGTGAACCCATAATCTAACAGTGGGAGGAGAATCTCCGTTGCTGACAGAAGTTGCCAGGGAATCATCGATCGCAAATGATGTTAATGCAGTATTCGACACATCCTGAAAAAAATTTTCTTCTGAATGGTCAATGTATCTAAATGTCGTATGGTGTATGATTTCTTGCCAGTTCTTCATGACAACTCCTCCTGAAAAGTTCCGAATTACGTCTTTTTTCCCTAATGTATCTATTATATAATATAACAAAATCGTCGAAAAGAAACGGGATGAAAATGAATGGCATACAAAGATGAACAACTGAATGAAGAGAAAGTGTTTAAAGACCCAGTTCACCGCTATATTCATGTTCGAGATCGAGTGATATGGGATTTAATTGCAACACCAGAATTTCAACGGCTACGCAGAATTAAACAACTTGGAACAACGAACTTAACGTTCCATGGTGCCGAGCATAGCCGCTTTAATCATTCCCTAGGCGTCTATGAAATTGTACGCCGTATCATTTATAACTTTAAAGATCGTAAACATTGGAATAATGACCAACGCTTACTATGTATGTGTGCTGCATTATTACACGATTTAGGACATGGTCCATTTTCTCATTCCTTTGAAAAGGTATTTAAACTAGACCATGAGCATTATACCCAGCAAATCATTTTAGGAGATACATATGTTCATAAAATATTAGAACGTGTACGTCCCGGTTTTGCTCAAGATGTTGCCGATGTTATTGGGAAAACTTACTCAGATAAGTTGGTAGTTAGCTTGATCTCTAGCCAAATTGATGCCGACCGTATGGATTATTTGCAACGAGATGCCTATTTTACAGGTGTAAGCTATGGACATTTTGATATGGAAAGAATTCTACGTGTGATGCGCCCAACGGAGGATCAGGTTGTTATTAAGTCCTCTGGAATGCATGCAGTAGAAGATTATATTATGAGTCGTTATCAAATGTACTGGCAAGTATACTTCCACCCAGTAACACGCAGTGCAGAGGTTATTTTATCAAAAATTTTACACCGTGCTAAGGAATTATATGAGAATAACTATGAATTTAAATTGAAGCCAACACATTTCCTTTCCTTTTTCTCAGGGGAAGTGTCTTTGGAGGAATATTTAAAATTAGATGAGGGTATTGTCCACTACTATTTCCAATTGTGGCAGGAAGAAGATGACGAGATAATTAGTGACCTTTGTGAACGATTTATTAACCGACGTCTCTTTAAATATGTTGAATTTAATCCGAATAAACAAATGAACGAGTGGATGAAGCTTCATAAATTATTTTTAGAAATAGGTATCGATCCGGAGTACTATTTAGTTGTTGATTCATCCTCAGATTTGCCATATGATTTTTATCGTCCAGGAGAAGAGGAAGAAAGATTACCGATTCATTTATTAATGCCAGATGGAAGCTTAAAGGAACTTTCTAGACATTCAGATATTGTGGAATCTATTTCGGGCAAAAAGCGTACCGATCATAAATTATATTTTCCCAAAGACATCCTAGATAAAATCGCAGATCAAGACAAAGCAAAAGAGATAAAAGAAATACTCTATGGTCAAGGAGATGTATTTGATGTTAAATAATCATGCCAAATTAATGCAATTCTTTTTAGAGGCAAAAGAAGTGACTGGAAGAAAAAAATTGCAAAAAATGATTTATATTTTACAGTCTTTAGGGATGCCATTTGAAGAAAAATATCAGTTTCACTTTTATGGTCCATATTCAGAGGAGCTTTCTCTTAGAATTGAGGAGCTTTGCAATTTAGGTTTCGTCCAAGAGAAAAAGGAAGAGAAAAGCAATTATTATCAATATCATTATCAAATTACCAATGATGGACTTGAATTCCTAAATCAATTTGCCTTGGACATGCCTAACTATAAAGCACAAGTAACGAAGCTAAATGGAAAAAGTGCTCGCTTTTTGGAGCTAGTATCTACCATGCTATATTTCCATGATCTATCTCGAGCGGAAGTAGAGGAAAAAATTCAAACGGTTAAACCGAAGCAAAACTATAGCGAAGAAGAAATTGCTGAAGCATGGACATTTATAGATGAGCTAAAGCAAGGGTTATTACAGTAAATCATCTACGGATAGTGAAAACGTGAAATTGCCTTTCGAACTATGCTACAATGGATAGCAGTAGTAAAAGCATAAGCGTCTATATGTGATGGTGCACTAGTTGCTGGACGCTAAAGTTGGAGTATAAGAGAAGGAGGATCACGTATGAGTTCAGATCAATCTTCAGAAAAAAAGAAGAATAATTCATTTACAATTATAAAAGACGATTCCAATGATGGACATGGTGGTTATGGAGTTGGAGCGATTAGCTTGGAGAACATGTCATCTGTAATCGTCGACCCGAACGAAAATAAAGCTTATGTTGATATGGGTGCGATGCATGCAAGAAGTGATGTAGAACGCCGTGTGAAATTTTTACCGGATAAGGACGCTGTTCCTAATGGAAAGCTATACTGGATCGTTTGGGTTAATGTAAACCGCAATAAAAATGGTCAGCCATACTATGCTGGGGTTGCAGGAAGCGAAATTCGTGTAGACCGCGAAATTAAACGTGCCTACAAATCAATGCCAGAGCATGTAACACATATGGAAAAATCGCTAAAAGGTAAAATTATTGTAGATCACATGGATGATCATTCAAAGCGATTGCTTCGTGATTTTCTAGTCGATTTTAATCCAGAGTTTTGGGAAAACTCAACAGATGAATTAAAAAATGCGCTTCCTGAATAAACACGATAGTGTAGGTTGTCCGCGGAGTTTACAGGCTGGTAAACAATGGTAATGTTGGGATTAAAAACTTTGAACATTTTGTGACTGAATGATGAATATTTAGCAGAAATGTTGTACTTTTGTTTGGAAGTTTGTAAAATATGTATACATGGGCTTACTCATGTATTACTAGGACAAAAAAGCAGCCGACTCAAACGTAAGACGGACCTTACGAGTGAGTTGGCTGCTTTTGTTTTTGGTAAATTTTGTTGGGGGAGGCGCGTAAACCTAGGGATCGAACGTGTGAGTTGTAACATCAGACACATGAGGGAAACTATCGGACACTGGCGTGACAACATCGGACACAAACGCGCGAACATCGGACACAAACGCGCGAACATCGGACACAAGAGCGCAAACATCGGACACAAGAGCGCGAACATCGGACCCAAGCGCGAGAACATCGGACACAAGCGCGCAAACATCGGACACAAGCGCGCGAATATCGGACACAAATCCCCAATCATCGGACACTCCCGAACATCGGACACACAAACCCAAGCATCAGCCACAAACGCCCAAACATCCCCCCGCAGCTTCCCAACTTCAACTCCCTATTAACTCAACTAATCAAAAAACACCTCAAACCACTTCTCAAAGACACCTTTATCATCACTTTCTTCAACCTCTTCTTCACCCAGTCCGTCATCACCTTCATGGAAATGCTCTAGACAGTGGTTTTCAGGCTCGGTTCCTTTTTCAAAAAACATGACTGTACTAGCATCACAGTAGGGGGTTGCACGTAAGCCGGTTTCAGGATCTACTGGTACGGCAACGAGTCCTGCAGGTGCATCAAAGTGTTCCTCGGGCATTTCCTTGTGCACTTCTTCCATAAATCCTGCCCAAACTTTTTTGGAATAGGCTCTTTCCTGGGGATTGTCAATGGAACGATTGTCATCATAGCCTGTCCAAACTCCGGCAACGAGGTTTGGGCTGTATCCAATCATCCAGCTATCTGGATTAGTAGATCCTGTTTTTCCGGCATATGTTCTTGTCAGATGATCCGATATAGATGAACCAGTCACGGCGGTATACCCATTTAGTTCTTGATCAAAGGTCCCTGTTAACAATTGGGTTAGGATAAATGCTTTTTTGGGATCAAGAACGAGTTTGTTGTTTGAATGATCTCGTTCATAAATCGTATTTCCTTCCCGGTCAACAATTTTTTCTATTGTATAACTATTAATTTGTTTACCACCATTTGCTAGCATGCCATAGCCGGTAATCATTTCTTTCATTGTGACAGCACCCGTGCCAAGAGCTAACGAAGGCACATTTGGTAAATCACTATGGATACCGAATTGTTTTGCTGTATCTATCAATGTATTTGTGCCAATATACATATTTGTTCTTACGGCATAGACATTATCCGATAATGCAATAGCTTGTGCTAGTGTAATTGGTTCATAGGCATAATAGTCATTAAAGTTACTTGGTTGATAGACGTTTCCATCTTCGAGTTCAAATGCTGTTGGTTTACTCATGAGCATGGTGCTAGCTGTGTAGCCATGCTGGAGGGCAGCGTAGTATAAAAAAGGTTTAAAGGTAGACCCGGGCATTCGCCTTGCTTGAATCGTTCGATTAAAAGGACTTTTCTCATAGTCACGTCCACCAACCATAGCCCGAATTGCACCAGTCGTTGGATCAATGGCTAGCGATCCAACCTCGATGTCACTACTATCTGGAATTGCTGTTGCAATACTTTCTTCTAATGCTTGCTGTGCATCTATATGTAAGGTCGTATGAATTTGATATCCACCAGAGCGGATCGACTCCATGTCAATCTGCAATAGATTTGCCGCCTCATTTAATACTGTGTCCTGAAAATATGGTCCAATATTATTTTGGTTTGCTAAGCGAGTCTTTGTGTACTCTAAATTTTCACGTTTTGCTAAATAATATTCTTCTTCCGAAATTATATTTTCATGAAACATTGCTGATAGTATTTGCTGTTGTCTATTCGTTGCTCTTTCTTCATCGTTTAAAGGGGAATAATATGTTGGACCTTTTGGAACTCCAACAAGCATGGCAATTTCTGCAAGTGTTAATGAATCAGCAGATTTATTGAAAAAGTATTTACTAGCAGTTTCAATCCCGTAGGCACCATGACCGTAATAGACAGTGTTTAAGTAGCCTTCTAAAATCTCCTCCTTTGAATAAAATAACTCTAGTCGGATGGCATAAAAGGCTTCTTTTAGTTTTCGATTCCATGTTTTTTCATGGGATAGAAATAAATTTCTTGCGTATTGCTGCGTGAGGGTGCTTGCCCCTTCTTTTAAGGAGAATGTTTTTATATCTGAAATAATTGCACCAAAAATTCGTTTTATATCAAATCCATGATGCTTGAAAAAGCGTTGGTCTTCTGTAAGTAGAGTAGCATCGATTAATTCGGCTGGGATTTTTTCTAAACCCACCCAGTAGCGATTTTCTAATCCATGCTCCTCTCCAATAACGTCACCAGAATCACTGTAATAGATGGTATTTTGCTCATTTGTTAAATTTGGCGGTCCCATTAGATAGGCAACCACATATATTCCTGCTACAAAAATGATACCAATTGCTACTATACTTAAAGCGAGTTTTACTAATAATGCTGATACCTTTTTTGAAAGAAATGATTTTCCCATCGCGAAGTCTCCAATTTTGTAGAAATTTGTAGGATATTATATATATCCATTATGGGAAAACTGATAGGAAATTAAACTTATTCTAGCTGTCTTCTATATCGTAAATTCGAAAAAAATAAAGAAACTGACATGCAATGATTGATAAATGCCCTTATTTATCGCTATAATAGTAAATTATATAAGAATTAAAGAGGCGATATCATGGGTCGACAAGTAATGGTAGAACTAAGGACTACCATTGATGATAATGGACATAAAGAGCACAATACCTCAAAGCAAAAAGGAATGCTGCATCAAAAGCAAAACATGGATGTGCTCACGTTTGAAGAGAAAACCGAAGATCAGCAAATGATTAAAAATTTGATTACGATTCAACAAGAGAAGGTTAGTATCAAACGGTCTGGAGCGGTTTCTATGCATCAACAATTTCATGCCAATCAAACAACAGAAAATGTTTTTAAGCATCCGCATGGAAATATTCATATGGAAACTTTTACGGACAATATTAGTTACCACTCAACAGATAATGCAAGATCTGGTCAATTAACAATTGATTATAAAGTAAAATTAAATGGACAAGCTGAACGGAAACATGAATTAATGTTGACGTTCAATGAGGAGGATACACAATGAACGTTTTGGCACAAACCGAAAGCACATTAAAAGAACAGATAGGTGCCGCAGTTTTACATGCAGAATTAGCAACACAAGAAGAATTACCTGAAATTATTTTAGAAAAGCCAAAGGATAAAGCGCACGGCGATTTTGCAACAAATATAGCGATGCAATTAGCTCGAATTGCAAAAAAAGCACCTAGACAAATTGCTGAGGATATTGTTGCAAATCTTGATCAATCAAAAGCTTCCATTGAAAAAGTAGAAATTGCAGGTCCTGGATTCATAAACTTTTTCATGAAAAATGACTTCCTAACAGATTTGATCCCAACGATCCTTAAGGCAGATAAAAACTATGGGAAAACGGACTTCGGTAAAGGGGAAAAAGTCCAAGTAGAGTTTGTATCCGTAAACCCAACTGGAGACCTACACCTAGGGCATGCGCGTGGTGCGGCATTTGGGGACGTTTTATGTAATGTGCTTGCCACAGCTGGTTATGAGGTGGAGCGAGAGTATTACATAAATGATGCTGGAAACCAAATTGATAATTTGGCATTGTCGGTAAACGCTCGTTATTTACAAGCACTTGGAAAAGATGCTGAGATGCCAGAAGATGGTTACCATGGAGAAGACATCGTTGAGATTGGGAAATCATTAGCTGAAGAACACGGAGATACATGGGCAACTAGGGATGAAGAGGAACGTCTTTCTTTCTTTAAGGAATATGGATTGAAGTATGAATTAGGTAAAATTGAAGCTGATTTAAAAGATTTCCGCGTAGAATTCGATAATTGGTTCTCTGAAAGAAGTCTATATAAACATGACGAAATTACCGACGTACTAGAAAAATTAAAAGCTGGTAAGTATGTTTATGAGCAAGACGGCGCTACTTGGTTCCGTTCAACAGATTTTGGTGACGATAAAGACCGCGTCTTAGTGAAAAACGATGGTGCTTATACGTATTTAACGCCAGATATTGCTTACCACCAAAATAAATTAAACCGTGGCTTCAATAAATTAATTAATGTATGGGGAGCAGACCATCATGGTTATATCCCACGTATGAAAGCTGCGATCCAAGCACTAGGATATGATGCGGATACATTAGAAGTGAAGATTATTCAGATGGTAAATCTGTTTGATAAAGGTGAAAAATTACGGATGAGTAAACGGACAGGGAATGCTGTATCACTAAGAGAGTTAATGGACGAGGTTGGCATTGATGCAGTTCGTTATTTCTTTGTAGCCCGTTCCAATGATTCACAACTTGATTTTGATGTGGAGCTTGCTCGTTCCGAATCTAATGACAATCCTGTTTATTATGTGCAATATGCACATGCGCGCATTTGCACGATGCTAAAACAGGCTGAAGCAAAGGGAATAGATATTAATCAAACATTTGATCAACGTCTATTAACAGCAGAAAAAGAGCTAGATCTATTGAAGAAACTAGGCGAATTCCCGCAAATGATTGCAGAAGCAGCAGAAAAACATACACCACATAAGGTGACACAATATGTATTTGATTTAGCATCATTATTACACAGCTTCTACAATGCAGAGAAAGTGTTAGATGTGGATAACCAAGAATTAACCAGTGCACGTATTGCATTAATGAAAGCTGTTCGCATCACATTAGCAAATGGACTTAACTTAATGGGTGTTACCGCACCAGAGAAAATGTAATCAACAACCCTCACTTTTATGAAAGTGGGGGTTTTTTCTATTATTTGGCTGTGATGGTAATAGGATTACCATCACAACAAAAAACAGGTTGACTGAATGATCATTCATAATTTATAGTAGTATATAATAACATCAATAAGAAGGGGGACAACTAGGGTGGTAGGAAAGCATAATACTTTTCTATCTTTAATGGGGCAAACAACATAAAAAAATTTCGAAAAAATTTTTCTGAAAAGTGAAATCGTTATCATTATTCGTTATAATACACATGAGGGGGATGGCTGATGGATAATCTTTTGGTAATAAATGCAGTGGCCTTTGTTGCGATAACTGTATATGCATTATATTTATTTGCCAAAGTTGTAGCAACTAGAGTAGCTTATATTAAGCTTGGAAAAAAGTCCGAATTTGATAAGGATATAAAAGAACGGATTAATCGAATTATAACGATTGTATTTGGACAGTCGAAGCTTTTAAAGGATAAGAAATCTGGAACAATCCACGTCATGATGTTCTATGGCTTTATATTAGTTCAGTTTGGTGCCATTGATATGATTGTGAAAGGATTATCTCCAGGTAGCCACTTACCGTTTGGAATTTTCTACCCTGGATTTACATTCTTCCAGGAAATTGTTACGTTAACGATATTAGTAGCTGTAATTTGGGCATTCTACCGTCGTTATATTGAGAAATTAGTCCGCCTCAAGCGTGGATTTAAAGCAGGATTAGTACTGATCTTTATCGGCACATTGATGCTATCTGTGTTATTTGGAAATGGTATGGCATTAATCTGGCACGGAGAAGATTTCACATGGACAGAACCAGTTGCTAGTTTAATAGCTAGTGCATTTGCTTGGTTGCCAGAAACTGCAGCAATTACACTATTTTATATTGCATGGTGGGTACATACAATTACCTTACTAACGTTCCTAGTTTATGTACCGCAATCCAAACATGCCCACTTAATTGCAGCACCAATCAATGTTTTTTTTAGTAAACGTGTACCAGGAAAACTGAAAAAAATAGAATTTGAGATCGATGAAGAAGAAAATGAAGAAGAAATTTCATTTGGTGTCGGAAAAGTAGAAGACTTTGAGCAGATCCAAATGATAGATTTCTACGCATGTGTAGAATGTGGTCGTTGTACCGATGTTTGCCCAGCATCAGGAACAGGTAAGATGCTTTCACCAATGGATTTAATGGTAAAAATCCGTGACCACTTAACTGAAAAGGGTGCAGCTGTAACTGGTAAATCAGCATGGGTTCCAGCGTATGCCTTTTCAAATACGCAAGGGAATCTAGCAAGCTCCGGACAAAATGAAGCTGCAGCTACTGTGCAAAGTATGAGCCTAATTGGTGATGTCATCACAGAAGAAGAAATTAATGCATGTACAACGTGTCGTAATTGTGAAGATGCTTGTCCAGTTATGAACGAGCATGTTGATAAAATCATTGACCTTCGTCGTTATCTTGTAATGACGGAAGGGAAAATGGATTCCGACATTCAACGCGCAGTAATGAATATTGAACGTCAAGGTAACCCTTGGGGATTATCGAAAAAAGATCGTATCAAATGGCGCGAGTTGGATGAAACAGCATATATACCAACTGTTAAAGAGCTGAAAAAAGAAGGAAAAGATTTTGAATATCTATTCTGGGTAAGCTCTATGGGTTCATTCGATAGCCGTAGTCAAAAAATTGCTCTTGCATTTGCTAAATTAATGAACCAAGCAGGAATTAGCTTTGCAATCCTAGGAAATAAAGAAGCGAACTCAGGTGACACAGCGCGCCGTATCGGGAATGAATTTTTATTCCAAGAAATCGCTGAGAAGAATATTAAAGAATTTACGAAAAATGATGTGAAGAAAATCGTTACGATTGATCCACATGCCTATAATATATTCAAAAATGAATATCCTGATTTTGGCTTTGAAGCAGAGGTTTATCACCATACACAAATGCTGTACGATCTCGTAATGAATGGTAAACTGAAAGCTCAACGTGCAATTAATGAAAAATTAACCTATCATGATTCTTGTTATCTAGGAAGGTATAACGGAGTTTATGATCCACCGAGAGAGATTTTACGTTCTATTCCAGGACTAGAGCTCGTAGAAATGGATCGTAACCGTGAAAATGGCATGTGCTGTGGTGCCGGTGGTGGTCTGATGTGGACGGAGGAAACAACAGGTAACCGCATTAACGTTGCTCGTACAGAACAGGCACTTGCTGTTGAACCTACGATGATTTCAAGTGCATGTCCATATTGCTTAACCATGTTAAGTGATGGAACAAAAGCGAAAGAAGTAGAGGAAGACATTAGTACATTGGATGTTGCTGAAATTCTAGCATTATCCGTATTAGTGGAAGAGGAAGAAAAAACGGCTTAATGTTAACGAGGGGTTCTACAAAAGAAAGAACCCCTTTTATCTCGCATATAACGGGCAGTAAGACCCCCACTTCAAGACTTTGAAGTGAAGAAGGATAAGTGGGGGATCAACTGCTCGTAAATGTCCGATTGGTTCAACTAACATTCAGTGGGGGATGAAGAAAACCCCCGCTGAATGAAGTTTCACTTTATTAAACATATAGATTGAGCGAGCGTTCAATCGAAAAAAGAAAGCGTCATCATGACTTTGCATAAAAAATAGGAGAGGAGAATTTTTTTATGAGAAAAACAGTTATTATTTCTGGAGCAAGAACCCCTTTTGGCAAATTTGGCGGAGCATTAGCATCCTTTACGGCTTCCCAGCTAGGAGGAAAAGCTATTCGTGAAGCTCTTGAACGTGCTGGTTTAGAGAGCTCTGAGATTGACGAAGTAATTATGGGAACTGTTCTGCAAGGTGGTCAAGGTCAACTCCCTTCACGTCAAGCAGCTCGTGAAGCAGGAATTCCATGGGAAGTTAAAACAGAAACCATTAACAAAGTATGTGCGTCTGGTCTCCGAAGCGTCACTCTAGCAGACCAGCTGATTCGTCTTGGAGAAGAAGACGTAATTGTTGCTGGCGGGATGGAAAGCATGTCGAATGCACCATATATTTTACCAGATGCCCGTTGGGGAAATCGTATGGGCGATAAAAGTGTGAAAGACCTTATGATTCACGACGGCTTAACTTGTTCATTCACTGGTGTTCATATGGGTAACTATGGAAACTCAACAGCAGAAGAGTTTGGACTAACACGACAAGCACAAGATGAATGGTCCTATCGCAGTCATCAACGTGCAGTCGAAGCTATTGAGGCTGGCAAATTTACCGAAGAAATTGTACCAGTAGAAGTACCACAGCGTAAGGGGGATCCAGTAGTGGTGGATTCTGATGAAGCTCCACGTAAAGATACAAGTGTGGAACGCTTAGCGAAATTGCGTCCAGCCTTTGATCCAAATGGAACAATCACAGCAGGAAATGCACCTGGCGTAAACGATGGGGCATGCGCATTTGTTGTGATGTCAGATGAAAAAGCAGAAGCACTTGGTAAAACGCCAATGGCTACAGTGTTAGGGCATGCAGAAGTTGCTGTGGAAGCAAAAAACTTCCCGCAAACACCTGGTCTAGTTATTAATAAGTTACTAGAAAAAACAGGCTATACAAAAGAAGACATCGACCTCTATGAAATTAACGAGGCATTCGCAGCAGTTTCCCTTGCAAGTGGAAAAATTGCAGATATTGATCCAGAAAAAATTAATGTTAATGGTGGAGCAGTAGCGCTTGGACATCCAATCGGAGCAAGTGGTGCTCGCATTATTTTAACCCTAATCCATGAATTAAAACGCCGTGGCGGTGGACTAGGAATTGCTGCTATCTGTAGTGGTGGAGGTCAAGGAGACGCAATTTTAATTGAAGTCCCTAAATAAGGATGTGGATATGGCGTTGAGGTGAGGATTTTGTGGAAGGTGAATGGGTTGAAGGTCGATAACGCTCGAAACAAAGATTGATAATCTAACATCTCAAGCGCATCGACACCAACTAACTACAATACGAGGAGGCTACCTAATGTCAATTAAAAAAGTAATGGTAATAGGCGCTGGCCAAATGGGGTCAGGAATTGCGCAAGTTTGTGCGCAGGCAGGATTTGATGTTCTATTAAATGATATGAATGAAGTAGCGATTGATAAAGGTTTAGCAAACATAGAAAAACTTTTGACCCGTGCAGTGGATAAAGAACGAATCACAGCAGAAGAAAAGGAAAATACATTAAATAATTTAACAAAATCCACTCAGTTACAAGATGCCAAATCTTGTGATCTAGTAATTGAAGCGGTAATAGAGAACATGGATGTAAAAACAAAGGTATTCCAACAGTTAGATGAGATTACACCTAAGCATGCCATCCTAGCATCCAATACATCTTCCCTACCAATAACGGAAATTGCCGCGGTTACAAAACGCCCGGACCAAGTTATTGGTATGCACTTTATGAACCCTGTTCCGGTTATGAAACTAGTGGAAATTATTCGCGGATTACAGACTAGTGATGAAACCTATCAAGCTATTGAAAATATGACAAACGAATTACGTAAAACTCCAGTAGAAGTGAATGATTTTCCAGGGTTTGTTTCCAACCGAATTCTTATGCCAATGATAAATGAAGCAATCTACACCGTATATGAAGGTGTTGCCACACCAGAGGATGTTGATACCGTAATGAAACTCGGCATGAACCACCCGATGGGACCATTAACATTAGCTGATTTTATCGGACTAGACACATGTCTATATATTATGGAAGTACTATACGAAGGATTTGGTGACAGCAAATATCGCCCATGCCCATTACTACGTAAATACGTAAAAGCAGGCTGGCTAGGTAAGAAATCAGGTCGAGGTTTTTACGAATATAACTAAGTCTCGTGAATAAAACCTTGAGCAACAGGTGCAGAAAGTTGATCGACAAGCACAAAAACTTGATCCATAAAGCAGAAACTTGATCGACAAGCGCCAAAACTTGAGCGACACACACCAGCAACAAGCACACTAACCAAAAACAAGCGCACCAACCCAAGCAACAAACGCACCAACCAAAACCTACATACCAACAAGAAAGGGGGTTCTCCTATGAACCTACATTTCTCAGAGGAACAAGAGATGATGCGTAAAATGGTTCGCGATTTTGCTCAAAATGAGGTTGCGAAGGAAATTCCGCGGATGGAAGCGGAGGACCGTTTTCCAACAGAAATCATTAAAAAAATGGGTGAGCTGGGACTAATGGGAATTCCGATCTCAGAAGAGTATGGTGGAGCGGGTATGGATTACTCCTCCTACATTATTGCGATCCATGAGCTAGCCAAAGTAAGCGCAACATTAGGTGTTATTTTATCTGTGCATACATCTGTTGGTACCAATCCAATTTTGTATTTTGGAACAGAAGAACAAAAGAAGCATTATCTACCGAAGCTAGCAACTGGTGAATATTTAGGGGCGTTTGCTTTAACAGAGTCTAATGCTGGTTCTGATGCAAAAAGTATGAAAACAACAGCGAAAAAAGATGGGGATCATTATATTTTAAATGGCTCCAAAATCTTCATTACAAATGGTGGCTATGCGGATACGTATGTTACGTTTGCTCGTACAGGTAAGAACCCGAATGATATTAGTGCTTTCATCATTGAAAAAGATACACCAGGATTTGTCATTGGTAAGAAAGAAAAGAAAATGGGCCTTCATGGTTCCAGTACGGTTCAAATAAACTTTGATCAGTGTAAAGTACCGAAAGAGCAGCTCCTCGGCAAGGAAGGCGATGGTTTTAGAATTGCCATGGCTAACCTTAATGTTGGGCGCATTGGTATTGCGGCACAGTCATTAGGGATAGCTGAAGCGGCACTAGAAGCTGCAGCCTCCTATGCGAAGGAACGGGAGCAGTTTGGTAAGCCAATTGCACATAATCAAGGAATTTCTTTTAAGCTTGCAGATATGGCAACAGAAGTTGAGGCTGCCAAACTATTAGTCTATCAATCTGCATCAATGGTTCAACGAAACATCCCATGTGGCAAGGAAGCTTCGATGGCGAAAATGTATGCTTCGAGAACGGCCATGAGGACAGCTATTGAGGCTGTTCAAGTATATGGCGGTTATGGGTATACCGAGGATTATCCAGTTGAGCGATATTTCCGTGATGCTAAGATAACAGAAATCTATGAGGGAACAAATGAAATTCAACATATTGTAATAGCCAAACACTTACTTAGGGACTAAAAGGAGGAGCTAATAATGAATTTTCAATTAACAGAAGAACAAGAAATGCTACGTAAAATGGTTCGCGATTTTGCAACGAAGGAAGTAGAACCAACAGCCTCAGAGCGTGATGAAGAGGAGCGATTTGATCGTGCGATTTTTGATAAAATGGCGGAACTTGGTTTAACAGGTATTCCATGGCCAGAGGAATATGGTGGGATTGGATCTGATTATGTCAGCTATG
Organism: Ornithinibacillus caprae; assembly: GCF_009728145.1. Classification (GTDB taxonomy): domain Bacteria; phylum Bacillota; class Bacilli; order Bacillales; family Amphibacillaceae; genus Ornithinibacillus; species Ornithinibacillus caprae. The sequence continues at coordinate 31,731 of NZ_WOCA01000013.1, forward strand.
TCATTGCAGTAGAGGAGCTATCGCGCGTTTGTGCTTCGACAGGGGTTACTTTATCCGCACATTTATCCTTAGCGAGCTGGCCTATCTATAAATACGGAAATGAAGAACAGAAGAAGAACTTCCTTTATCGTTTGGCAACAGGAGAAGCATTAGGTGCATATGCATTATCTGAACCTGGTGCAGGTAGTGATGTTGCTTCGATGAGAACAACTGCTAAGTTAGATGGTGACCATTACGTATTAAATGGGAACAAGGTTTGGATCACTAACGGCGGTGTCGCTGATATCTACGTTGTTTTTGCAAAAACCGACATGGCTGCGAAACATAAAGGGATCAGTGCATTTATTGTAGAAAAAGGTACAGAAGGATTTACGTTTGGCAAAAAAGAGAAAAAATTGGGGATTCGTTCATCGCCAACAACCGAGTTGATTTTCGAAAATTGTCGAGTGCCGAAAGAGAACTTACTAGGTGCTGAAGGAGAAGGCTTTAAAATTGCCATGACGACACTTGACGGTGGTCGTAACGGGATCGCTGCCCAAGCACTAGGGATTGCACAAGGGGCACTAGATGCTGCCACAGGGTATGCAAAAGAGCGTGAGCAGTTTGGTAAGCCAATTGCACATAATCAAGGGATCTCTTTTAAGTTAGCTGATATGGCAACCGAAGTAGAAGCTGCTCGTCTATTAACCTACCAAGCAGCTTGGCTTGAGTCAGAGGGGCTCCCATATGGGAAAGCTTCTGCCATGTCGAAGCTTTTTGCTGGGGATGCTGCGATGCGTATCACAGTAGAGGCGGTTCAAGTATTTGGTGGTTATGGCTATACGAAAGATTACCCGGTAGAACGCTATATGCGTGATGCGAAAATTACTCAAATATATGAAGGAACTCAAGAAGTACAACGACTTGTGATTGGAAGAATGGTAACCAAATAGAAAGGAAGTTTATAAGCAATGCACCCACTAGTTGAACGGATCAAGAAAAAGGACATACGGGCTTTAGCGAAAGCAATTACATTGGTAGAAAATGATCATGAGGAAAAACTCGAACTGCTCAGCGATATTTTTGCAATGAAAAAGCAGGCGATTTATGTCGGGTTAACAGGTTCACCTGGTGCTGGAAAGAGCTCACTAGTCAATCGGTTAATATCTCATGTACGTGCAGAAGGAAAAAGCGTTGCTGTGATTGCGGTTGATCCAACCAGTCCGTTCAGTGGTGGGGCATTACTAGGTGATCGTGTTCGAATGAATGAACACTTTACCGATGATGGAGTGTATATCCGAAGTATGGCTACGCGGGGTAGTCTCGGTGGGCTGGCGAGAACGACAAAGGATGCGGTAAGAATTTGTGATGCCTATGGCTTTGATGTCGTTATTGTTGAAACAGTTGGTGTAGGTCAGTCAGAGCTCGATATTATGAAAATCGTAGACACAACAGCCGTCGTGCTTACACCAAATAGTGGGGATGTACTGCAGATATTTAAAGCAGGCATTATGGAAATTGCCGATTTGTTTGTGATCAATAAAGCGGATTTACATGGTGTTGGAAAACTGAAAGCACTGTTACGAGAGCTTGTCATGATGACCATGACAGAGCATCATGAGACAGCAATTGTGAAAACCATTTCTACAGAAAATAAGGGGATTGATGAGCTATGGGAGAAAATCCAAGCACATCAACAATTTTTATATCATACGGAAGCAGGAAAGGTTCGCCGTACACAGCAGCAGCAACTAGAAGTGTATGAATTAATTCGCGAAGAAATTTGGCGGGATGTGAAGCAATTCATTGAAGCACGTAATGACCTACCAGTTATCGACCCAAATGATGATCCGTACATGCTCGCTAAAACATGTTTTGAAAAGTGGAAACGAGAAGGGGGGACCAAACATGGCGGATAATGAAGTCCTTTCTTCCGTAAAAGATCGGGAGTTAGTGGAAAAACGACGCAGTCAAATGATTAAAGGGGCAATCACCCTGTTTAAAGAAAAAGGATTTCACCGAACAACAACGAGAGAAATCGCCAAAGAATCTGGTTTCAGTATCGGCACACTGTATGAATATATTCGAACGAAAGAAGATGTATTGTTTTTAGTATGTGATTCGATTTATGAACAGGTACGTGAACGATTAGAGGCAACAATTGATTTGGAGAAACCGTCCGTGGATACTTTAGTGACGATTCTTCGTTCCTATTTTGTACTGATGGATGAGATGCAAGAAGAAATCCTCATCATGTATCAGGAGGTAAAATCACTGAAAAAGGACACAAAGGAATATGTATTACAAAAGGAACGTGACATGGTAGGGATGTTAGAACGAGCGATTGTAACCTGTTTACCTAACAAAATTTCCAAAAAAGACGCCGAACTTTTAGCTAACAATACGATTGTCCAAGGGCAGATGTGGGGCTTTAGAAGATGGATGCTCCAAAAACAATTTACGCTTGAAGAATATATTGATTTGCAGATTCGTTATCTTCTGCAAGCATTATCTATTGAGGAATAAAGAAAGCGCTATAAGAAGGGGGCTTTACTAATGCAACAAGTAGAAGTTTACACACCGAAACATCATGTTCGATTTGTAACGGCATCAAGTCTTTTTGATGGTCATGATGCTTCTATAAATATTATGCGAAGAATATTACAAGCTAGCGGGTCAGAGGTGATCCACTTAGGCCATAACCGCTCAGTAGAGGAAGTTGTTCATGCTGCTATTCAGGAGGATGTGCAAGGGATCGCTATTTCCTCTTACCAGGGTGGGCATGTCGAATATTTTAAGTACATGATTGATCTGTTAAAAGAACTAGGAGCAGATCACATTAGGGTGTACGGTGGTGGTGGTGGAGTTATCATCCCACGTGAAATCAAAGAATTACATGCCTATGGGGTATCTCGAATCTTTTCACCAGATGACGGCCGTGAGTTTGGGCTACAAGGGATGATTAACCAAATGCTTGAGGAATGTGATTTCATCCCACCATTACAGGTAACAAGGGATATGGATAAACTGAAAGAAGGAGATCGCCAAACAATTGGGCGCTTTATCACGTACATGGAAAATGATGAAGTGGATGAGGCAGAAAAGAAATCCGTATTAGATACGCTTCAAGAGAAAGGCAATACGAACATACCTGTATTAGGGATAACTGGGACTGGTGGAGCTGGGAAAAGTTCATTGACAGATGAATTGATTCGTCGCTTTATCCATGAAATTCCTGACAAAAAAATTGCCATTATCTCTATTGATCCAACGAAGCGGAAAACGGGTGGAGCTTTACTTGGAGACCGAATTCGCATGAATGCAATATTTACTGATCGAGTTTATATGCGTTCGTTAGCAACAAGGGATTCACGAAGTGAGCTATCCAAAGCCATTCAAGATGTTATTACCGTGGTTCGTGCTTCGGGCTTTGATTTTATTATTGTAGAAACAAGTGGAATTGGCCAAGGCGATGCAGCCATTACGGATGTTACCGATTTGTCAATGTATGTCATGACTGCAGAATTTGGTGCCCCAACACAGCTAGAAAAAATTGATATGATCGATTATGCTGACTTTATTGTCATTAATAAATTTGAACAAAAGGGCTCGGAGGATGCATTAAATCAAGTTCGAAAGCAATATGAGCGTAGCCACATGCTATTCCATCAGGATAAGGAAAAGTTCCCGGTATTTGGAACGATTGCAAGCCAATTTAATGATGCAGGTACGAATGCCTTATTCGCATCACTAGTTGACATACTTAATGAAAAATACAATTGGAATGAAAATGTAGATTTCGATCGCAATACAATTTCGCAAAAGCAAAATTTAATCATAACCAATGAACGTCGTCACTATTTACGTGAAATTGCAACTCATGTATGTAACTATCATAAAGAAGCGAAAAAGCAAAGTGGAATTGCTAGGAAGCTCTACCAGCTCCATGGAGCAAAAGAAGCGTTAGAAGATCATGATGTTGTACGTATTATAGATGAAAAAATAGGATCCTATGAAGAAGAGCTTGATCCAAAAGCTAAAAAGTTACTAGATTCATGGGATAAAACCAAAGAAGCATACGCACAGGAAACGATGACATTTTCGGTGCGTGATAAAGAGATTGAAATGGATATTGTAACGGAATCATTAGCAGGGTTAAAAATACCAAAAGTTGCATTTCCGAAATATACCGATTGGGGCGAGCGACTACTGTGGTTATTAAAAGAGAACGTCCCAGGTGCTTTTCCATTCACAGCTGGCGTATTCCCATTCAAACGAAAAGGCGAGGATCCAACTCGACAATTTGCTGGAGAGGGTACACCTGAGCGTACCAATCGTAGGTTCCACTACTTATCTAAAAATGAGGACGCCAAACGTTTATCGACAGCCTTTGACTCGGTGACACTTTATGGCGAAGACCCAGCATACCGACCTGACATCTACGGGAAAATTGGCGAAAGTGGTGTCAACATTTGTACGTTGGAGGATATGAAAAAGCTATATGATGGTTTTGATCTAACCGATCCGAAAACATCTGTATCGATGACAATTAATGGTCCAGCACCAATTATATTAGCGATGTTTTTCAATACTGCCATTGATCAGCAATTAACGAAGTTTAAGGAAACGGAAGGTCGCGAACCAAGCCCAGAAGAATATGAAAAAATAAAAGCTGATACATTAGGGGTTGTTCGTGGTACAGTTCAAGCTGATATTTTAAAAGAAGACCAAGGACAAAATACGTGTATCTTCTCCACAGAGTTTGCTCTACGGATGATGGGTGATATTCAGCAGTACTTTATCGATCAAAATGTACGAAATTACTATTCTGTTTCTATTTCTGGTTATCATATTGCAGAAGCGGGAGCAAACCCAATTACACAGTTAGCTTTCACTCTAGCTAATGGATTTACGTATGTGGAGTATTATTTAAGTCGAGGGATGGACATTAATAAATTTGCACCAAACCTGTCCTTCTTCTTCTCAAATGGTCTGGATCCTGAATATACCGTTATCGGTCGCGTTGCACGACGCATTTGGGCGATTACGATGCGTGATAAATATGGAGCGAATGAACGGAGTCAAAAACTGAAGTATCATATTCAGACATCTGGTCGCTCCTTACACGCTCAGGAGATCGACTTCAATGATATTCGAACAACACTACAGGCGTTAATTGCGATTCAGGATAATACCAACTCCTTGCATACGAATGCATATGATGAAGCGATCACAACACCAACAGAGGAATCCGTTCGTCGGGCTATGGCGATTCAAATGATTATTAATCGCGAGTTTGGATTAACCAAGAACGAAAATTCTCTGCAGGGATCGTTTATCATAGATGAGCTAACAGACCTTGTAGAAGAGGCTGTTTTACAAGAATTCGAGCGGATCAATGATCGTGGTGGTGTGTTAGGAGCGATGGAACGTCAATATCAGCGTGGAAAAATCCAGGAAGAGTCCTTGTATTACGAAGGGAAAAAGCATTCTGGAGAACTTCCGATCATCGGGGTGAACACGTATTTGAATCCAAATCCACCATCAGAAGAAGAGATTGACTCAATGGAGCTTGCTCGAGCAACAAAAGAAGAAAAAGAGCATCAAATTAGTGAGCTTCATAAATTCCAGCATAAAAATAAAGAACAAATTGATGAAGCGCTTCATCGTTTGAAGCGTGTCGCAGCATCCGGTGGTAATATTTTTGAAGAGCTAATGGAGACCGTAAAAGTTGCCAGCCTTGGACAAATAACCAATGCACTCTATGAGGTTGGCGGCCAATATCGTAGAAATATGTAGTATGTCATAAAAATTGAGAGGGCAACCTAGCTCTCTCAATTTTTCATGGTAGAAAAAGTACATATGTAGGCTGTGTCTTGAAAGGTTGATAAGTAATAAATGTTAGGGAGTAATTGATGTAGAATGCGCAGTAACTTACAGCTCATAACACCACTACGGAAATACACTACGCTTTCACAGTGTCTACTTTGCCGTGGGCGGCTAGTGAGCATCCTCGTACTGGCACACTGTGAGGTCTCACCGATTCCCGCAGGACAAAGGTTTTCTTTGGGTCGAGTAATCGCAGGCCAAAGGAGGCTACGACAGCCTTACATCGCACTACACCAAAAGCACGACAACCACGAGAAACAGCCAAAATATTAGAGCACACCAGTATCAAAGATATTAAAAGTTACATAAATCTATTTTTTTTAGTAGCATAATCCGTTATGATTTGTTTATAATGTATGATATGGTTTATACTGCGTTTTATAAAGGATCATTTAACTGTCTTATATTTACTTAAACAGCATTACGAACAATACTTAAATAAAAGATTACTACTTAGGCGAAAAGCCATAAAAACATTAGAAAAGGGAGTGCGGTAACGTGAGCTTAGATAACTTTAGCCGCGAGGAATTAAAAGCAATGTCAATGATTGAATTGGCACATCTCGTATTATTAGAAGAAAAAAAAGCAATGAACTTCAGAGATATTTTTGAAAAGGTAGCAGAAATGAAAGAATTTTCTGAGAAGCAAATGGAAGAAAACATTGATCAATTTTACACAGACTTAAATATTGATGGCCGCTTTATGACACCAGGCTCAAACATGTGGGGATTAAAGCGTTGGTACCCTGTTGATCAGATTGATGAAGAAATTAATTTAGCACCGAAGAAGAAAAAGAAGAAAGCGAAGAAAAAGGCAGAAGTATTTGAAGAAGAAGAACTGGATATCGAGGAAGAAGACCTTGATATTGTTGATGGTGATGTTGAAGATATAGTTGATGGTTTTGATGATGAAGACGAAGAATTTGACGATCTAGATGATGATGACGATTTTGATGAGTTTGATGAGGAAGAAGATGAAGACTTCGACGAGGTAGATGATGAGGAATTAGACGATGATTCAAAAGAGGAAGAGAAGTAAATACAGGTTAAAAAAGCACGCTTGACTTTTTTACACCTTATGAGTACAATTCTTATTGGGCTCTTTAAATTTAGTTAACAAAGCGTTTCCCTATCTGGGGAGGCGCTTTTCTTGTTTTAAAAGGAAAATAGAAAAAACACGATTCTTGTAACGTTTATTGTACACAATAACGGGTATACAAAGCAGGATGAACTTATTTTTTACTTATACTAATTAATTAACTATAAATAGAAAGAGGGATGCATGGTGACTAAGTATATTTTTGTCACAGGTGGTGTTGTATCATCACTAGGAAAAGGAATTACCGCTGCTTCATTAGGCCGCCTATTAAAAAACCGAGGATTGAAGGTAACAATTCAAAAATTCGATCCATACATCAATGTTGATCCAGGTACAATGAGTCCCTACCAACATGGTGAAGTATTTGTAACAGATGATGGTGCAGAAACAGATCTTGATTTAGGACATTATGAACGTTTTATTGATATTAACCTAAATAAATACAGTAATATTACGACTGGTAAAGTGTATTCCAGTGTGATTAAAAAAGAGCGTCGTGGTGACTATCTAGGTGGCACTGTCCAAGTTATCCCCCATATTACGAATGAAATAAAGGATCAAGTATTTCGTGCTGGAGAAGCAACTGGTGCGGATGTTGTAATTACAGAAATCGGTGGTACGGTTGGAGACATTGAGTCACTACCATTCCTTGAGGCGATTCGCCAAATAAAAAGTGATATTGGGAAAGAGCATGTAATGTATATTCACTGTACATTAGTTCCATATATTAGAGCTGCAGGAGAATTAAAAACAAAACCAACTCAGCATAGTGTAAAAGAGCTGCGCTCATTAGGGATTCAACCGGATGCAATTGTACTTAGAACAGAACAAGCGATTAGTAAAGATATGAAAGAAAAAATTGCACTGTTTTGTGATATTAATGAACGAGCTGTTATTGAAATGCGTGATGCAGAAATTCTTTATGAAGTACCGATTGCATTACAAGAGCAGCATCTTGATCAGCTAACATGTGATCATTTTGGTTTGGATTGTCAGGAAGCAGACATGAGTGAATGGAAGGAATTAGTTGAAAAAGTTCGTGGACTTTCTAAAACGGTTGATATCGGGTTAGTAGGAAAATATGTAGAGCTTCCGGATGCGTATATTTCTGTCGTTGAATCATTAAAACACGCTGGCTACACATTTGATTCGGATATACGAGTTCATTGGATTAATTCAGAAAAACTAGATAAAGAATCCATTCAGGAAGAGCTTTCTCATGTTGATGGAATTTTAGTTCCCGGAGGATTTGGAGACCGTGGTATTGATGGAAAGCTAGAAGCAATCCGATATGCACGTGAAAACAGAATTCCTTTCCTAGGAATTTGCTTAGGAATGCAATTAGCTACTGTTGAATATGCACGTAATGTTTTAGGACTTGAAGGTGCTCATTCAGCAGAAATTGATCCAAATACACCACACCCAATTATCGATCTTTTACCAGAACAGAAGGATATTGAAGACTTAGGTGGTACATTAAGACTTGGGATTTACCCATGTAAACTAAAAGATGGTACCAAGACTAAAGAAGCTTATAATGGTGCTGAAATTGTCGAAGAACGTCATCGTCATCGTTATGAATTTAATAATGATTATCGAGAACAAATGGAAGCAAACGGATTTATTTTCTCTGGAACGAGTCCAGATGGAAGATTAGTTGAGACCATTGAATTGGAAGATCATCCTTGGTTTGTAGCAAGTCAATTCCATCCAGAATTTAAATCTCGTCCGACACGTGCACAGAACCTATTTTTAGGATTTGTTGGTGCCGCAGTACAAAATAACCATAAATAATGCAAAAATTTACTTTCCCAAGTAGTAACAAAGTCACGAATCGTGTCAGAAATGATACGATTCGTGATTTTTTTTGCTATATTAAAGCAAAGAGGTTTAAAGTTGCCAAAAAAAGGGAATTAGCGTTTGGTGTGGCGTTTCAGGTAAAAGAATACATCCGGTGATCTTGCTTCTAACGAATGATTTCTCAAAAATGTTCGTTAAAAAGAAGGACTATCTTACTATATGTCGAATTACATAAGATAAAGGGGGATGGAGTAAGAAAATGAATAAAGTAGTACTAGTTGTAGATGATGAACATGGAATAAGATTGTTATTAGAAGATGTTTTAACAAATGAAGGTTATCACGTAATAACAGCAAAAACTGGTAAGGAAGCTTTAGATAAGCTACAAAAACACTCCATAAGCTTAATGATATTGGATTATAAATTACCAATTGTGGATGGGATTGAAATACTGAAACAATTAGCACAAGCTCAAACTCAAATTCCTACAATTGTTATGAGCGGTATGATAGAAAAAATTGAAGATGAAACGAAGGATATAGCAAATGTAAAAGCAATACTTTCAAAGCCTTTTAACATATTAGATATAACGGAAAAAGTAAAAAATATATTGGCATAATCGAACAAATTTTTTAAAAAGTTTGCCTGTATGAAGAAACGCCCTCATTTCTTGCTACTTGTGGCCGGACTTGGTATTCTTAAGAAGAAGTAAATATATAGCAAAGATGATATTTTCATCGATGAAGGAGGATACCTAAATGCCATTAGTTTCAATGAAAGAGATGATGGAAAAAGGGAAAGAGAACGGCTATGCAATCGGACAGTTTAATTTAAACAATTTGGAATATGCACAAGCTATTCTTCAAGCAGCTGAAGAAGAGAAATCACCGGTAATCCTAGGAGTTTCTGAAGGTGCAGGAAAATATATGGGTGGCTTTAAGGTTGTAGTTGCAATGGTTAAAGCATTGATGGAAGAATACGGTACAACTGTACCAGTTGCAATCCATTTAGACCATGGTTCAAGCTTTGAAAAATGTGCACAAGCGATTCATGCAGGATTCACTTCTGTTATGATCGATGGCTCTCATCATCCAATTGAACAAAATATTGAGATGACTAAAAAAGTTGTTGAACTAGCTCATATCCATGGTGTATCTGTTGAAGCAGAAGTAGGTACTGTAGGTGGAGAAGAAGACGGTGTAATTGGTGGAATCCAATACGCAGATCTTGAAGAGTGTAAACAACTTGTTGAACAAACTGGAGTTGACTGCTTAGCGCCAGCACTTGGTTCTGTTCATGGACCTTATCAAGGTGAGCCAAACTTAGGCTTTAAAGAGATGGAAGAAATCCTAAACGTTGTTAACGTACCATTAGTACTTCACGGTGGAACAGGAATTCCACTAAAAGATATTCAGAAAGCAGTTTCACTAGGTACTGCAAAAATCAACGTAAATACAGAAAATCAAATTGCTCAAGCTAAAGCGGTTCGTAAAGCTTTAGATGAAAAGCCAGAGCTATATGATCCACGTAAATACTTAGGACCTGGTACAGAAGCGATTAAACAAACAGTAATCGGAAAAATGCGTGAATTTGGCTCTTCGAATCAAGCATAACTAATCCAAAATAGGGTGGGATGGTTTAATGAAGTTTTTCGTAGACACTGCAAATATTGACGATATCCGTTCAGCGAACGAGCTTGGGATTTTAGCTGGTGTAACAACCAATCCAAGTCTTGTTGCAAAAGAAGGTGTATCGTTTCACGATCGTCTTAGAGAGATTACAGCAGAGGTTTCAGGTTCAGTGAGTGCTGAAGTAATCGCAGAAGATGCAGAAGGTATGATTGCCGAAGGGAAAGAACTAGCAGCAATTGCACCTAACATCACGGTAAAGGTTCCGATGACCCTTGAAGGCTTAAAAGCAGTAAAAGCTTTTAGCGACTTAAACATTAAGACAAATGTAACCTTAATATTTAATGCGAACCAAGCACTGCTTGCAGCCCGTGCAGGAGCTACATATGTATCGCCATTTCTAGGACGATTGGATGATATCGGTCATGATGGAATGAACCTAATCGCAACGATATCTGAAATCTTCGATCGTCATGATATTAAAACAGAGATTATTGCAGCATCGATCAGACATCCATTACATGTCATAGACGCAGCACTGAATGGAGCACATATTGCAACAGTTCCATATAATGTACTAGGACAGCTTGTAAAACACCCATTAACAGATCAAGGAATTGAAAAATTCCTCGCTGACTGGAACAAACAAAACGGTTAGCATGAAAAGAAGCTTAACAGTCAAAGATAATAGTATAAGGCGGAAGTGCCCGGTGAGCGACGTATGGACTGCGCCTGTGCAACACAGGTGGTTCGATGTTGCCACGCAAAGTGGCGGTTTTAATCGAACATTCCCCGTATGAGATTAGATGAACATTACTTCCGCAGTCGGAAGTAATAGTGAATCTTATGCTGGAAGCGAAAAGGAAACACGGTGAGCGGATGTTTAAGGATGTTCGACTAATGTCGAACTGTTATCGTACGTAGGTGAAGGAAGTCATGTACCTGCGCAAGCTCGGTACAAAGGACAATGAAGTATCTCACTTGAAGTACCTTCACTAGTCGCTGGGCACTGTAGCTAGAATGTATAAGGCGGAAGCCATAATTTTAAATAGGCTGAATGGTTTGATTACTGTTCAGCCTAATTAACAAAGGAACAAAATTTATATCCTCAAAAAGTGGGGTTTTGAAATGCAGAAAATGATAGTAGAAGGCGGTAAATTATTAAATGGGAAGGTACGTATTAGCGGTGCAAAAAACAGTGCCGTAGCATTACTTCCTGCTGCCATTTTAGCTGATTCACAAGTAACAATCGAAGGATTACCAACGATCTCAGATGTCGATACACTGGGTGGCCTATTAGAAGAAATAGGTGGAAAAGTATCCTGGGGACCTGGACAAACCGTCCATATTGATCCAGAAAATATGATCTCTATGCCACTTCCTAATGGCAAGGTAAAAAAACTTCGTGCATCTTACTATTTCATGGGTGCCATGCTTGGGAAGTTCAACAAAGCTGTCATAGGCTTGCCTGGTGGATGTTTTTTAGGGCCACGACCGATTGATCAGCATATTAAGGGCTTTGAGGCATTAGGAGCAGAAGTTACCAATGAACAAGGTGCAATATATCTCCGTGCAAAAGAGCTAAGGGGAGCACGAATTTATCTTGACGTAGTTAGTGTTGGTGCAACCATCAATATTATGCTAGCTGCTGTTAAGGCTAAAGGAAAAACCATCATTGAAAATGCCGCAAAAGAACCAGAAATAATTGACGTAGCAACATTGTTAACGAATATGGGAGCAAATATCAAAGGTGTAGGAACAGATGTTATTCGTATTGAAGGAGTACCATCCCTACATGGTTGTAAACATACAATCATACCGGACCGAATTGAGGCAGGGACGTATGCGATTGCAGCAGCAGCGGCTGGTAATGAAGTAATTATTGACAATGTCATACCACAACATTTAGAATCACTGCTTGCAAAATTGAGAGAGATGGGTGTCACCATAGAAGACAGCGATGAACAGCTACTGATAGCACCACGAAACCCACTAAAAAGTGTGGATATCAAAACATTAGTATATCCAGGCTTTCCGACAGATCTCCAACAACCGTTTACTACTTTACTCACCAAAGCATCGAATACAGGGATCGTTACAGATACCATCTACTCCGCTCGTCTAAAACATATTGACGAACTGAGACGTATGAATGCTATAATTAAAGTTGAAGGTGGTTCGGTAATTGTTTCAGGGCCAACGCAATTAGAAGGAGCACGAGTAAAAGCAAGTGACCTACGAGCAGGTGCAGCCTTAGTAATTGCAGGATTAATGGCAAATGGCATAACTGAAATCACTGGACTCGACCATATTGACCGAGGTTATGAAAATATGACAGAGAAATTAAATAATCTTGGTGCGAAAGTATGGCGAGAAGATATGAATGAAGAAGAAATAAATCAATTTCAAAATTCATAATTGAAGTTTCTTCTGATTCCTTCGCTTTTTAAAATAATCTTTTTGGGATGAGGTTATTTTTAACAAAGGGGAGAGGAATCATGGAAAGAAGTTTAACGATGGAAATTGTTCGTGTAACAGAGGCGGCTGCTTTATCCTCCGCACGCTGGATGGGTAGAGGAAAAAAGGAAGAAGCAGATGATGCTGCAACCTCAGCGATGCGCGATGTTTTTGATACCATTCCGATGCAAGGAAAGGTCGTAATCGGTGAAGGTGAGATGGATGAAGCGCCGATGCTCTATATTGGAGAAGAACTTGGAACTGGTTCTGGACCCTTAGTTGATGTAGCCGTTGATCCATTAGAAGGAACAAATATTGTAGCTAATGGAACCTGGAATGCATTAGCGGTAATTGCCATTGCAGATCAAGGGAAATTACTACATGCACCTGATATGTATATGAAAAAAATTGCCGTTGGTCCAGAAGCGGTAGGTAAGATAGACATCAATGCACCGACAATTGACAATTTACGTGCAGTTGCGAAAGCAAAAAATAAAAACATAGAAGATGTTGTAGCAGTAGTCTTAAATCGTCCACGTCATCAACAATTAATCGATGAAATTCGTGAGTCTGGTGCAAGAATTAAATTAATTCCAGATGGTGATGTGGCGGCTGCTATTAATACAGCATTTGATGATACGGGTGTAGATATATTGCTTGGAATCGGTGGTGCACCAGAAGGAGTATTAGGTGCAGTTGCTTTAAAATGTTTAGGCGGAGAAATGCAAGGTCAGCTAGTACCTTCCAATGAAGAGGAAAGAATCCGTTGTAAAAAAATGGGCATAACCGATATCGATCAAGTATTTTACATGAATGATTTTTGTGGTGGAGATGATGCTATCTTCGCTGCGACAGGTGTAACAGATGGTGAATTACTAAAAGGTGTACAATTTAAAGGCACAAAGGCCACAACTCAAACCGTTGTCATGCGTGCCAAGAGTGGGACGGTTCGCTTCATTGATGGTGAACATAGTCTAAGAAAAAAACCAAACCTAGTAATGGAACCATAAAAGATAAGGGGAGCATATTACATGCCCCCTTAATAAATTTTTCATTAAATAGGAATGTACAAAAAGGTATTGAATATTACTATTAAAACAGTTAATATTGTATATGTTTAATATAACAATTGATTGGTTAATACTTTAATACATAGAAAAAGTGTGAGGAAACAACAAACTTGATCTAAAACTTCTATTCTATCTTCCGAAAATCTTCATTTCTTCAATGACAATACTACCAATAAAGAAGTGAAAATCTCATCGATTTTGATCAGAATTACCTTTCGGGCAAGAGAACGTAATCTGTTTTCAATTAATTTTAATAATTTAACCAATTAAATAATGATAAAAACTCTACCAAAATAGTAAATATGTAAAAAAGAATAGGCGTGGTGATTATGGCTGAATTAACAATATCGAAACTTGAAACATTAACATTAAAAGAAATCTATGCGTTAGCCCGTGAATATAAAGTTTCGTATTATGCGAAGTTAACAAAAAAAGAATTAATTTTTGCTATTTTAAAAGCACAAGCAGAAAAAGACGGCTTTTTATTTATGGATGGTATTTTAGAAATCATTCCATCGGAAGGTTTTGGTTTTTTAAGACCGATCAATTATTCTCCGAGTGCAGAGGATATTTATATTTCTGCTTCACAAATTCGTAGATTTGATTTACGTAATGGTGATAAAGTTTCTGGTAAAGTAAGACCTCCTAAAGAGAATGAGCGTTATTACGGATTACTACATGTAGATGCCGTTAATGGTGATGATCCAGAAACCTCTAAAGAACGTGTTCATTTTCCTGCCTTAACAGCATTATACCCAGATCGACTTATGAAGTTGGAGACGCAACAGAATAACCTTTCGACACGAATCATGGATTTAATGACTCCTGTAGGATTTGGTCAACGTGGCTTAATTGTAGCCCCACCTAAAGCTGGTAAAACAATGCTTTTAAAGCAAATCGCAAATAGTATTTCAGTAAACCATCCTGATGCGAAGCTAATTATTCTATTAGTTGACGAACGTCCTGAGGAAGTTACCGATATTGAACGTTCGGTGCATCCAGATGTTGATGTTGTAAGTTCTACATTTGATGAAGTGCCTGAAAGCCATATCAAAGTGTCCGAATTAGTATTGGAACGTGCGATGCGTTTAGTTGAGCATAAGCGCGATGTAATCGTTCTGATGGATAGTATTACACGATTGGCGCGTGCGTATAACCTTGTTATTCCACCAAGTGGTCGAACATTATCAGGTGGTATTGATCCAGCGGCATTCCACCGTCCGAAGCGATTCTTTGGTGCTGCAAGAAACATTGAAGAAGGTGGTAGCTTTACCATCCTTGCAACAGCACTTGTGGAAACAGGTTCACGAATGGATGACGTGATTTATGAGGAATTTAAAGGTACAGGAAATATGGAGCTGCACTTAGACCGTAATCTAGCACAGCGCCGAATTTTCCCTGCCATTGATATCCTACGCTCAAGCACACGAAAAGAAGAATTGCTTGTAGATAAAGCTCATTTAGATAAAATGTGGATGATCCGCAAAACGATGCAAGATTCACATGATTTCCTAGAGCGCTTCTTAAGAAAATTAAAAGCATCAAGCTCAAACGAAGAATTCCTTCAAAAAATGGATGATGAAATGAAGCGAAAAGGAATAAGTAAATAATTTCAGGACGAAAATAATTGTATCCTATTGCAAACGGGAGCCGACACTGTTATAATTTTTAAAGTGAGTTTAGAAAAGGTGTAATTATTGTACACCTATGACGGCTCTTACAATAAACTCTGTTTCCAAAGGATTCAGGGCAAAAAGGAGTGGAAAGTAATGAAAAAGGACATTCATCCAGAATACAAAAAAGTTGTATTTCTTGATACAAGCTCTGATTACAAATTCTTGAGCGGTTCAACATTGAACTCTGATGAAACAATCGAATGGGAAGATGGTAATACTTACCCATTGATCCGTGTTGAGATTAGTTCTGAATCTCATCCATTCTACACTGGTAAGCAAAAAGCTGATAAAGTTGGCGGACGTGTAGACCGATTCAAGAAGAAATATAATATGCAATAAATGGCTAAGACGACTATTTTTAGGAGTCGAAGCTAGATTAATATGCAGTTTATTAAACGGAAAAACAGGCAAATTGTCTATACTTTGCCTGTTTTTTTACTTTTAACAGCTAGGAAATTATATTTTCCTAGCTATCCTGCATTAGTGTAACGAAGGCATTCACCATAAGGTTTGGAGGATGCCAAGTTTTCTAAAATTACGAAATAAAACATGCAAAAAGCGCATTTTTATATATCAAAATTAGTGGTAAACTTAATTTATACATAAGTAGAAGGGAGATCCCAGTTTATGTACGTAATGAAACAAAGCGGTTGGGTTGAGGTTATCTGTGGCAGTATGTTTTCTGGTAAATCAGAAGAGTTGATTCGCAGAGTTCGACGCGCAACCTATGGAAATTTAACAGTACGTGTATTTAAACCAGCTATCGATAATCGTTATGATGAAGAAGCGGTTGTTTCACATAATGGAACATCCACCATGGCTCGTCCGGTAAAAAGTTCTGATGAAATACTTGATCACATCACAGGCAACATGGACATCGATATCGTTGGCATCGATGAAGTTCAATTCTTCGATGAAAACATTGTAGAGGTAGCCGACGAACTAGCAAATCAAGGAATTCGAGTAATTGTTGCTGGCCTAGATACCGATTTTCGTGGTGAACCATTTGGCCCAATGCCAAAGCTAATGGCACTATCTGAATCAGTAACCAAGCTAAACGCAATCTGCCCTGTATGCGGATCTCCCGCAAGTCGCACACAACGCCTGATTAATGGACAACCTGCAAGCTACGATGACCCAATCATCCAAGTTGGCGCATCCGAATCCTACGAACCGAGATGCCGCCATCACCACGAAGTACCAAACAAACCAGTCAACCAAATTGTTAAAAGTCTAATAAATGCTACGAAGTAATTTGGGAAAAGCACCTGCTGAGGGTGCTTTTTTTGTTGGTGGTGTTAAGGGGCGGATGAGGTGTTTTTGGTGAAATGCTGAATTAATTGGTCAATGTACTGAATTATGACTGAAAAATACCGAATAAATTAAATAAGTACTGAATTATGCAATGTAAATGCTGAATAAATGAATAAAAAGCTGAATAAAATATTTACCCTCCAAAAAAAGAGGATAAGTACACAACACTGTTGAATCTATTAAGATAGCAATAATAAATACAATAAAGAAAGGGTCTGGTAAGCCAATGGCAATGAAAGAAAGAGACATACCCTGGGCTTTATTCAAGCTTGAGGCTCTAGAAAAGCGTTTAATTCCTTCACATGATGCGAAAGAATTGCTAGAAATTGATTTTAGAAAAAAGCGGAGACAAATCAGAGGGGAGAAACGAGTAGAGTTTCCATTAAGCTTTTTGGATGAGGACAAGTTTGAAGTCCTCCATAACGTTAGGGTAGAAGATGAACAAGGATTTTTTCAAATTGATACACTCGTTTTAAGTAGAAAATTTGGTTTAATTTTAGAAATTAAAAACTGGTATGGAATGATCATTTTTGGTGAAAATGGACAAGTAACTCGAATTGGTGATGATAAAAAAGAAGAAGGTTTTCCAAATCCTATTCCTCAAGCCAAACTTCAGCAATATCGCCTTCAGAAATGGCTTCGTAAACAAGGATATCCTACACTTCCCATTGCGTATCTAATAGTAATCAGCTTCCCAAGTACCGTGATAAGACCACACCCCCCTGCAACGATTCCACAAGAAGTTATTCATAACAGTCAATTAACTTTTTCAATCCGCGAATTAGAAAATACCTACACTAATCAATATTTATCCAAAAAACAACTAATAAAGCTATTACGCACTATTATGGATGCTCACACTCCCGAACCAATTCTTACGCTCAGAAAGTATAACGTTCATTTGAATGAGCTGGTGAGAGGGGTTTTTTGTCCAAGCTGTAAACGAACTATTATGCAATGGAGGCGACAAAAATGGTTTTGTAGCGGTTGTTATCACATATCTACTGATGCCCATCTATCTGCATTGAATGAGTACAAACTGTTAATTAATGATTACATTACGAATAAAGAGGCAATAGAATTTTTACGAATTGATTCACCAAACGTGGTAAAAAATATCTTACAGAAACTCCAACTTCAATCTACTGGAAACACGAAATCTAGAAAATACGAATTAGAATTTTATCATACTCATCTGAGTAAATACTGAATTAATCGGAGAAATGTTGAATTATCGCTAGAAATGCTGAATTATCCGCAACAAATGCTGAATTAATCCACCGATCTGCCGAATAAATGAATAAAATGCTGAATCCACCCAGCACCCCTAGCAACACAGTACCCGCCAAAGAACACCCACAGCCCCAGCACCACCCTATCACCCCAAACTTTGACCTCTTCGGCTGAGTATACTATAATTATACTGTTAATCGAGAAAGAGGTGGCCGTGATGTTAGATCGTTTACAATCATTGGAAGAACGTTATAATAAATTGAATGAACTACTTAGTGATCCTGAAGTAATTAGTGATACCAATAAACTACGCGAGTACTCTAAGGAACAATCTGGCTTAGAGGATGTTGTTCAAGCGTACCGTGAATATAAAGAAGTAACCGAACAATTAAATGATGCGAAGGAGATGCTGGAGGACGATCTTGACAGTGAAATGTATGAGATGGTTAAGTCTGAAATCACCGAGCTTTCCGCAACGAAAACAGAGTTAGAAGAAAAAATGAAGATTCTGCTTCTACCAAAAGACCCAAATGATGATAAAGACGTATTTATGGAGATTCGTGGTGCTGCTGGTGGAGACGAAGCTGCATTATTTGCCGGTGACTTGTACCGCATGTACTCTCGTTATGCAGAAAGCCAAGGCTGGAAAACGGAAATAATGGAAGCAAACACAACTGGTGTTGGAGGATATAAAGAGATCATTTTCATGATTAAAGGAAATGGTGCTTATTCCAAACTGAAATACGAAAATGGTGCCCACCGTGTACAACGTGTTCCTGAAACAGAATCGGGTGGCCGTATTCATACGTCCACAGCAACTGTTGCGGTTCTACCGGAAGCAGAGGAAGTAGAAATTGATATTCATGAAAAAGATATTCGTGTAGACACATTTGCATCTAGTGGACCTGGGGGACAAAGTGTTAATACAACCATGTCTGCTGTTCGACTAACGCACGAACCGACTGGAATTGTTGTATCGATTCAGGATGAAAAATCACAGATTAAAAACAAGGAAAAAGCGATGAAAGTGCTTCGTGCACGTATATATGATAAGTTCCAACAAGAAGCACAGGCAGAGTATGACGAAACGCGCAAATCTGCTGTTGGTACAGGGGATCGTTCAGAGCGTATTCGTACCTATAACTTCCCACAAAACCGTGTTACGGATCACCGTATTGGTTTAACTATTCAAAAGCTGGATCAAATTTTGGAAGGTAAATTAGGCGAAATTATTGACGCCTTAGTGATGGAAGAGCAAGCGAAAAAACTAGAGCAAATTGGTGAATAAGATGGATAACGAAATGAAACAATATGAAGTCCTTCAGTGGGCTTCTCTTTTTTTAGAAAAAAATAATCGGGAACCGCGTGTTGCTGAGTTACTATTACAACACCATCTAGGCATGTCTAGGAATGAATTTTACATGCATATGCGAGAAACAGTCCCCGCTCTGATCCGGTCAAAATTTGAAGCAGATATAAAAGAGCATGCGGAAACGGGAGTTCCTCTTCAGCATATTATTGGTTACGAAACCTTCTATGGTCGTGATTTTCACGTGAATGAACATGTACTCGTTCCGCGACCTGAAACAGAGGAGCTTGTCCAACACGTTATTCAAATCGCTAAGTCAAACTCCAAATCCGATCATCCAATTACGATTGTTGATGTTGGAACAGGCAGTGGAATTATTGCGATCACTTTAGCGCTTGAACTGCCTAATGCGACCGTATATGCAACGGATATTTCTGAAGAGGCACTAGCAGTAGCTCAAAGGAATGCAGCACAACTACAAGCAAACGTAACCTTTCTACAAGGTGATTTTTTGCAACCAGTAATCGTTCAAAACATAAAGACTGATATTGTTGTATCCAATCCTCCGTATATTCCAAGATCGGATGAGGAATCCTTATCAGATACAGTTAAACATTTTGATCCGGAATTGGCACTCTTTGCTGATGAGAATGGATTGGCAGCCTACAAAAAAATCATCTCGCAACTACCGAGTGTGATAAATGCAGAAGGGGCAGCAGTTGCATTTGAAATCGGTCATGATCAAGGAGAGATAGTTACATTATTATTAAATAAGCAATTTCCCAAAAGCAAGGTAGACGTACTCCAAGACATAAATGGTAAGGATAGAATGGTTGTAGCGACTGACATGTAAGGGTTGGTTAGCGCTACAGGTTTTTCTATCAAATAAAATAATATAAAAATAATAGATTACTAGTTTAAAATCTTTCACCCCTGTACATACTGTGAGTAAACCAAATGAAAGCGGGGCAATGGAGATGAAGAAACTAGTATTTTTTGTATTCATATTTTTTATTATATTTTTATCGATGCCAGCTAAAGGACAGGGAAATGGGTCAGAAATGGATTATCAAGTTATTCCAGATGATGCCATTCGACTTAGAATATTAGCAAATAGCGATCAAGATGAAGACCAAAAACTGAAGCACCAAGTTCGTGATAATGTAAACGCAGAGATTACGAAATGGGTTGAACATATGACTGATATTAACGAAGCAAGAGAATTAATTGCAAGCAAAGTACCAGAAATTGAAGAGATCGTAGACCAAACATTAGAAGATGCTGGGGAAAAAAGAGATTTTGATGTAGAGTATGGAAAAAACGTCTCCTTCCCAACGAAGCTGTACGGAAATTATTTATATCCAGCAGGCGAATATGAGGCTGTGTTAATCACATTAGGTGAAGGGCAAGGAGCAAACTGGTGGTGTGTTTTGTTTCCGCCGTTATGCTTTTTAGATTTTGGTGACGGAATTAGCGTAGCCGAAGCTAGTGCAGAAGAATTAGATGAGCCTGAGGAAGAAGAGGAAGAAGAACCAGTAAAAGTAAAATTTTTTCTATTTGAATGGCTAGGATGGTCATAGATTCATACTTACGTGCATAAAATGATAGAAACAAACAGGTTAAAACTAAAGTTTCTATTAAAAAAAGTAGAGGTGATATGTATGAACGTCATAGCTGCAAAAGATACATCGATCATGAAGTTAGAGGAGTTTTTAAAAACAACACCACATAATATTCACAAAGATAGCTTACTGGAGCACGGTTATGTGGTGGAAATGAATGAGAATATTAAAGGTTGTTTTGTATTATCACCGGTAAATGATGGTGTTTATTGGTTAAAACAGCTATATGTATCTCAAGAAGAAGCTAAAAATTTACCAGTGTTATTGGAAACAATTATTACAATGGCCAAAGGGTTACAGGCAAAAAAACTGTATGTACATAGTCATCAGCCAGTTGTGGATATTTTGCTAGACGCATTACAATTCCATCCACAGGAAAGGGCCTTATTAGTGGATAATCCTCCAAGGACAAGAGGAAACTGGTGGGCATATGATGTCTCATAATTAAATTTTCTTGTATCTAACTTACGTGTTATTCACATTATCCACATTCGAATGTGAATAACTTGTGTAAAAACTGTGTACGAAATCACATTTCTGTGTATATTAATAAATAATAGAAGATGAAATCGTTTCATTTCACCTTTATCAACAAGAACCTGTGGATAATATCCATAGGTTTTTTTAATTCTGTGGACAAGCTAACATTTTTGCGAAACAGGAATGGATCGCTTAAAATGTAGGGTAGAAAAGAGGTAGGCTTCATGAACGAAACTAAACGTTGGTATATAACAAATGATCAAAGTGTGAATAAAAATATAATTGAAGAGGCAGCAGATGTTTTAAGAACGGGATCTACAGTAGCTTTTCCGACAGAAACAGTGTACGGATTAGGGGCGGATGCGACAAGTGAGAAGGCAGTTGCCAAAATTTTCGAAGCTAAGGGTCGCCCACAGGATAATCCGCTAATTGCACATGTTGCTACAAAAGAACAGCTTCAAAGGTTGGTAAAGGATGTGCCAGAATATGTGGATAAATTAATAGAAGCATTTGCTCCTGGGCCGATTACGTTTGTCCTTCCAAGTAATGGTACGTGTGCAGATAATGTGACAGCAGGTCTATCCACAGTTGGTGTGCGTATACCGGATCACCCGATTGCACAGCAATTATTAAAAGCTTGTGATATTCCGGTGGCTGCTCCAAGTGCAAATTTATCCGGGAAACCAAGCCCAACAACAGCTGAACATGTATGGGAGGATCTTCAGGGGAAAATTGCTGGTCTTGTAGATGGGGGTGCAACTGGCGTTGGTGTGGAATCTACAGTTATTGACTGTACACAGGAAATGCCAATTATATTACGTCCTGGTGGAATTACCAAAGAACAATTAGAGGATGTTGTAGACCGTGTTATGGTGGATCCGGCGCTTGCTAATGACCAGGAAAAACCAAAAGCACCTGGAATGAAATATACGCATTACTCCCCAGAAGTTCCATTATGGGTTGTAAAAGGTTCTGTGGATCATATAAAAAGCATTATTGGAAAAGAAATCAAAGCTGGAAAACGAGTTGGTGTACTTGCTAGTACAAAAATAGCAGATCAACTAGATATAAACCCTACTATTTCGCTTGGTGAAAATTTGCAAGAGGTTGCAGCGAACTTATATGATGGGCTACGGAAATTTAAACAAAGTGATGTGGATTTGATAATTTGCCAGGCCTTCTCTGAAGAGGGAATTGGACAAGCGATAATGAATCGTTTGCGAAAGGCAGCAACCCTGTATATAGATGAATAGTAGCTTCCCTTATCATATTCCCCCTCGGTTGTGCATATAGTTTAGAAGCATGTCCGAGGAGGATGTTGAATGTCAACTAGTACAATAGGCGAACTAATTTCTTTACTATTTATGGCAATTGCATTAGGAATGGATGCATTTTCTGTTAGTCTAGGTGCAGGAATGCAAAAAATAAGGCTAAAGCGCATAGCTATAGTTGGAATCGTGATTGGACTATTCCATATGATCATGCCTTTTTTAGGGATCGTTGTAGGACAAGCAATATCCACTCGAATAGGAGATTTCACAACTCTGGTTGGTGGGCTCGTATTAGTTGGTATTGGTACCCAAATGCTCTTGTCTGCATTTAACCATGAATCAAGGCAGGTTATTCATACCGCGGGATTCGGACTACTTATTTTTGCATTAAGTGTTAGCATTGACAGCTTCTCAGTGGGGTTAAGCTTAGGTATATCAGGAGTGAAGACTGCACTAGCGTTATTGATGTTTGGAGCTGCAAGTATGGTTCTTACCTGGGCGGGTATGCTGCTCGGAAGAAAGGTCCACGGATTACTAGGTGTTTATAGTGAAATACTTGGAGGAAGCATCCTTTTTGGGTTTGGACTTCATATTATTTTTGGATAAGAGAAGGCAGAGTGAATCTGTCTTTTTTTGGAGATAAGATGGTATTCTTGAAATACTGAATAAATCTTGGAAAAGCTGAATTAATTGCTTAAAATGCTGAATAAATTTTGGAAATGCTGAATTAATCGCTTGAAATGCTGAATAATCGAAGATCATGCTGAATCTAGAGAGAATGAATAATCGCAGATCAAAGGAATGTTTTGGCGGCATTCCTTTCCTGCAGGCATCTACTAAAAACATAAAGTGATGCCTGTTTTTTGATTGTAAAAAGCTTGTCGACTTTTCTCTGACAACGTTTCCCTTCTATGTTATATTCTATATAGGAATGAGTATTTCGGAGGTAACCTGCATGAAAATTTTGTTTATCTGTACAGGAAATACATGTCGAAGTCCGATGGCTGAGGCATTGTTAAAACATAAACTACCGAATGCTGAAGTAAAATCAGCAGGAATTTTTGCTGCCGAAAATCAGCAAGCAAATAATAACGCGATGGAAGCACTAAAACAGAAGAATATAAGCTTTGAGCATCGTTCCCAAGCCGTAAGTGATAAATTACTAAACTGGGCGGATATCATTTTAACGATGACAACACAATATAAGCAATCATTAATCATGCAATATCCCAACTACCAGAACAAGTACTATACTCTAAAGGAATTTGTTTCAGAAGCCGATAAAGAAGTATGGGAAGAGCTAAAAAAACGATATGCTGATTTTGAAGAAAAACGTTCAACATTTATTCAAGAAAATCAGCACAAACTCGATAATATCGTGCTCGACCAAAAGCTTCGAGACTATTTACAAGAAGATATGGAAAAAATCCAGCAATTGGAAAGAAGTTTGATCAATTATGATATTTCTGATCCATTTGGCGGTAACTTACAAACCTATCAAAATACGTTGAAGGAGCTTGACCAACATATCGATTTATTAATAAAAAAAATTAAATAACAAATTTTTGGGGGAAGACAGATGGGAAACAAGAGATACCGCTTTAGCTTACGAGTAAAACTGATGCTTTTTACAACAATTTTGGCAATCATAACGTATTCCACAAGTGCATTATTCATGTATGTGCTTTATGACTATGTAAATGATTTTTGGGAAGTGTCATTTGAAGTTTACTCGATTATTACCTTAGTGTTGGGAATCATTTGGTCTGGTTTACTTGCATATTTTGCTGCTAGCTTTATTACGAAACGATTAAATCTGTTAGAAAAAGCAGCTTCACAAGCAGCAAGTGGAAATTTGGATCAACAAATTGAAATTGGAAAGTCTGATGATGAAATACGTGCATTAAGTATTTCCTTTGACACCATGCTTAAAAATTTAAAAGAAATGGTACATAATATTGATGTCCATTTTGAAAACACGAATCAATCTGTGATTCAGATGAAAAATGCTTCTGGTGAAGTTTCAAAGCATTCCGATCAAATAAGTTCATCCATTGAAGATATTTCCAAAGGTGCAGAAACCTCTTCAGAAGCTATTCAAAATACGGTGGAAGCAGTTGAAGAGGCAACAGAACTTGCTATGAAGGTGCAAGAAAAAGCAGGACAATCAACTGAAAAATCGAATACAATGTTAGAGACGCTAAATAATAGTAAAAGCGTTGTAAATCAATTAGTTGTTGGGATTCAAAAATTGGCAAGTGATCAAGAGGT
Organism: Ornithinibacillus caprae; assembly: GCF_009728145.1. Classification (GTDB taxonomy): domain Bacteria; phylum Bacillota; class Bacilli; order Bacillales; family Amphibacillaceae; genus Ornithinibacillus; species Ornithinibacillus caprae. Next base: position 56,828 of record NZ_WOCA01000013.1, read on the forward strand.
ATCTCTTCAGGATGTAGATCATTTAAAAGAAAATGCCTTACAAGTTGAATCTATTATTACAATGGTTGGGGAAATCGCTGAACAAACGAATTTACTTGCATTAAATGCATCTATTGAAGCGGCGAGAGCTGGAGAACATGGAAGGGGTTTTGCTGTTGTAGCTGAGGAAGTTCGCAAATTAGCGGACCAAAGTGCCCAAGCTGTTCAGGGAATTTCAGAATTGATTACAGCAATTCAACATGATATTAATCAAGTAGTAACTAAAATTAATGATAATGTTCAATATGCGAAAAAAGAAGCCAAAAACGGTGAAAAAACGAATCAAGCAATTGAGCAAATGTCTGGCTCTGTTGAAGATGTGGCAAATGAAATTAATATGATTTCCTCATTAGTCGATAAACAATTACAATCGATTCAAGCAACAGCAACACAATCACAGGAAGTTGCGGCCATTGCAGAAGAAACCTCTGCTGGTGCCCAAGAAGTAAACGCATCTATTCATGAACAAGCTACAACGATTGAAATGGTAGAGAAACTAGCGCATGATTTAGAAGAACAAGCAAATAGTTTAAATAAGCAAATTCAAAAATTTAAAGTGCAATAAGGGGTCAGACCCCTAATACACCTAAGAGAAGGAGCGATTGAAAGATGAAAGTAATTATTTCTGGTGATCACGCGGGTATGACAATCCGTAATGAAGTTAAAAGCTTACTTGAGGAAATGGGTATTGAATATGAAGATACTGGTTGCAGCTGTGAAACATCAGTTGACTATCCAGACTATGCATTACCAGCAGCACAACGTGTAGCCGACGGGGAATTTGACCGTGGAATCTTAATTTGTGGTACTGGAATTGGTATGTCTATCGCAGCGAATAAAGTAAAGGGCATTCGCTGTGCACTAACGCATGATGTATATAGTGCTAAACTAACTCGCATGCATAATGATTCGAATATGATTGCAATGGGTGAACGTGTGATTGGCCCAGGTTTAGCACGTGAAATTGCAAAAGTTTGGTTAGAGACAGACTTTGACGGTGGTCGCCATGCGAACCGAATTGGTAAAATTGCAGAATACGAAGGGCAGTAATTCAGGGCAATTTTAGGTAGGTGAAAAATGATGGGAACTCATGATAACATACAAGAAAATTTGGATGCAGTCGTTTCTGAATGGCTGCAAACCTCCTACCTTCATGAAGATGATCTTTTTGTCATCGGTTGTTCTACTAGTGAGGTAGCTGGGAAAAAGATTGGGACTGCAGGTAGTGAGGAAATTGCAGCACATATTTTTAATGCGATGCAAACATTAAATGAAAAAACGGTAGTCCATCTCGCTTTTCAGTGCTGTGAACATCTGAATCGAGCAATCGTCATGGAACGTTCAACCATGAAGCAATACCAGCTTGATGAAGTTTCGGTTATTCCTGTACCGTCAGCTGGTGGTTCTATGGCTTCTTATGCATATAAACATTTTCACGATCCAGTAGTAGTAGAATCAGTTCAAGCACATGCTGGAATTGATATCGGTGAAACAATGATTGGCATGCAATTAAAGCATGTCGCAGTTCCAATCCGTCTCAACCAACGGTATATTGGAAATGCTCGAGTAAATGCAGCTAGAACACGTCCAAAATTGATCGGTGGAAAACGTGCAGTGTATGAACTAACGAAAGATAATAATTCGTGTACATAAAGGGACGAGACTGCTAAACTAGAATCTGTATGAATCTATTCAAAGCGGGATAAAAACGAAGGGGGTTTTACGATGGAACATGTAAAACAAGCAGATGTAGAATTGTATGAAGCGATACAAGCGGAGAAAAAACGTCAACAGGAGAAAATTGAATTAATTGCCTCCGAAAATTTTGTTTCTGAAGCAGTAATGGAAGCAATGGGTTCCGTTTTAACGAATAAATATGCAGAAGGCTACCCGGATAAACGCTATTATGGTGGCTGTGAGCATGTGGATGTGGTAGAAAACTTAGCTCGTGATCGTGCGAAACAATTATTCGGTGCGGATCATGCAAATGTACAACCACACTCTGGTGCACAAGCGAATATGGCTGTATATTTTACGGTTTTAGAGCCAGGTGACACTGTTTTAGGAATGAACTTAAACCACGGAGGACACTTAACACATGGAAGTCCCGTGAACTTCAGTGGTACACTTTATAAATTTGTTGATTACGGTGTTGAACAAGAAACGGAACAACTTGACTACAATGCTGTATTAGAAAAAGCAAAAGAAGTTAAACCAAAATTAATTGTAGCAGGGGCAAGTGCATATTCACGTATCATTGACTTCGAAAAATTCCGTGAAATTGCTGATGAAGTTGGTGCTTATCTAATGGTGGATATGGCACACATCGCAGGACTTGTTGCAGCAGGTCTACATCCAAATCCAGTACCATACGCAGATTTTGTAACAACAACAACACATAAAACATTGCGCGGACCACGTGGTGGGATGATTTTATGTAAAGAAGAATACGCAAAGAAAATTGATAAATCTGTATTTCCGGGCATGCAGGGTGGACCATTAATGCACATCATTGCTGCAAAGGCAACAGCATTTAAAGAAGCATTAACGGATGATTTTAAAGTATATTGCCAACAAATCATTAATAATGCCAAAGTTCTTGGAGAAGCTTTAGTTGCGGAAGGAATCCGTGTTGTTTCTGGTGGAACAGATAATCACTTATTATTATTGGATGTTACGCCACTAGGATTAACAGGGAAAGTCGCAGAAAAAGTACTAGATGATATCGGAATCACAACAAACAAAAATACAATTCCATTTGATACAGAAAGTCCATTTATAACTAGCGGTGTCCGTATTGGAACAGCAGCTGTTACAACACGTGGCTTCAAAGAGGAAGAAATGAAAGAAATTGCTGCCATCATCTCTCTAACATTGAAAAATCATGAAGATGAATCCGTCTTAAAAGAAGCAGCAGAACGTGTTCTTGAATTAACTAGTAAAGCACCATTATATGTTTGAGATGTGTTTGAGTGAGGAGGATGCCCTGATTAGGGCGTCCTTTTGATTTTGGGACAATGGAAGTAGGAGAGCAACTATTGGACACAAAAGCGAGAACATCGGACACAAGCGCGAGAACATCGGACACAAAAGCACAAACATCGGACACAAGCGCGCGAACATCGGACACAAGCGCGCAACCATCGGACACAAAAGCGCGACCATCGGACAGAAGCGAGCAAACATCGGACAGAGGAGCGTGAACATCGGACACAAGAGCGAGAACATCGGACACAAGCGCGTGAACATCGGACACTGGAGCGGAAACATCGGACACAAGAGCGAGAACATCGGACACAAAAGCGCAACCATCGGACACAGAAGTGAGAACATCGGACACAAGCGCGCAACCATCGGACAGAAACGCGAGAACATCGGACACTGGAGCGGAAACATCGGACACAAGAGCGAGAACATCGGACAGTAGCGCTTGAACATCGGACACAAGCGCGCAACCATCGGACACAAGCGAGCAACCATCGGACACAAAAGCGCGACCATCGGACAGAAGAGCGCGACCATCGGACACAAAAGCGCAACCATCGGACACAAGCGCGCAACCATCGGACACAAAAGCGCGAACATCGGACACAAAGCGCAACCATCGGACACAAGCGCGCCAACATCGGACACAAACGCGCAACCATAGAACACAAACGCGCAACCATCAGACACAAAAGCACAAACATCGGACACAAGCGCGCAACCATCGGACACAGATCCACACCTCCCCCAAAAACCACAATTCCAAAACAAAAACCACCACATACTTGAAAGCAGCTCAATTTTTAAGTACAATTTGATAGATATAAATAAATTTAAGGAGTGGTGAGCAATGGGAAATGTACACGTACTAGATCATCCGTTAATTCAGCATAAACTAACGCACATTCGAGATAAGAATACCGGCACGAAAGAGTTTCGTGAGCTTGTAGACGAAGTTGCGATGTTAATGGCCTTTGAAATTACTAGAAATCTTCCGTTACAAGAAACAACAATTGATACGCCGGTAATGGAAGCGAAAGCTAAAATACTTGCTGGTAAAAAGATCGGTTTAATTCCAATTCTTCGTGCAGGGTTAGGGATGGTTGATGGTGTATTAAAACTTATTCCTGCTGCAAAAGTGGGGCATGTTGGTTTATACCGTGATCCAGAGACGTTAAAACCAGTTGAATATTACATAAAATTACCTTCTGATATCGAAGAGCGTGAATTGATTGTAATCGATCCAATGCTTGCTACAGGAGGATCTGCCAATGATGCCATTGCTTCCTTGAAAAAGCGCGGTGCAAAAAATATTCGTCTTATGTGTTTAATTGCTGCTCCTGAGGGTGTAGAGGTAATTAAAGAAGCACATCCAGATGTAGACATTTACTTAGCGGCAATGGATGAGAAATTAGATGACCATGCATATATTGTTCCTGGACTGGGAGATGCGGGCGACCGTTTATTTGGAACGAAATAAAATAAGTTGGAGTGTCTATTATGGCGAAGCGTATTAAAGTAATGACGATTTTTGGGACAAGACCAGAAGCAATTAAAATGGCTCCACTTGTCCTAGAATTACAAAAGCGTTCGGATGAATTTGAATCTATAGTTACGGTTACCGCACAGCATCGTGAAATGCTTGATCAAGTGCTTGAGATTTTTAATATCCATGCAGATTATGACTTAAACATCATGAAGCAGAAGCAAACACTTGCTCAAATAACAACACGCGCATTAGAAGGTCTGGATGACGTAATGAAAAAAACGAAGCCAGATATTGTTCTTGTTCATGGTGATACGAGTACCACCTTTGCAGCTTCCCTTGCAGCACTTTATAATCAGATTGCTGTTGGGCATGTGGAAGCAGGACTTCGGACATGGAATAAGCAGTCACCATATCCAGAGGAAATGAATCGCCAACTTACAGGTGTTTTAGCAGACTTACATTTTTCGCCAACAGAAAAGTCAAAACAAAATCTCCTAGCTGAAAATAAACCTGAAGAAAGTATTTACGTAACTGGAAATACTGCCATTGATGCGCTGAAAACTACTGTAGATGATTCGTACACTCATCCGATTTTAGACCAACTAGAGGGCAAACGTCTTGTCCTCATGACGGCACACCGCAGAGAGAATTTGGGGGGGAATATGCAACAAATGTTTCGCGCGATTAAACGTTTAGTAGAGTCGCATGATGATATTCAAGTTGTATATCCGGTTCATTTAAACCCACTTGTTCAACAAACGGCAAACGAAATTTTAGGAAACGATGAACGAATACAATTAATTGAACCCCTTGGGGTTGTTGATTTTCATAACTTTGCTAGTCGAGCACATCTGATCCTTACTGATTCTGGTGGAGTTCAGGAAGAAGCTCCATCACTAGGTGTACCAGTCCTTGTTTTACGAGATACAACGGAACGGCCTGAAGGAATTGATGCGGGTACATTAAAATTAGCAGGTACGGATGAAGATACGATATTTAATCTAGCAAATGAATTATTATCCGATGAAGGGGCACATCGAAAAGTGGCCAAAGCTTCTAATCCTTATGGAGATGGAGAAGCGTCACGAAGAATCGCTGAGGCTATCCTTGAATATTTTAACTAATGAAAGGGGGAATCCTAATTTACTGGATTCCCTTTTCCTATGCATGTTTCCTCCTAAATTACACAATCTATTGGAAAAGGAGGTTTCCCTACATGCGCTACTTGATCATAACCATCCTATCTATAGGAACCATCACGCTATTAAACCTCACAACCAATTCATTATATGCAGAAGAAAAGAATGATAAAGAATCCATCATCATTGAAGTTGAGGGTGACCCCCACAAGCATAAGGAATATTTGGAAACCTACCATCCTTTTGTTGAAGTTATTGCAGTTTATGACAAGTTATTGAAAGGCTTAGCATTACAAGCCCCTCCAGAAAGACTAACAAAGATGGACACATTAGATTTTGTAAAAGCGATCCATCCTGTTCGTGAATATTCCATTGATGTTACAGAAAAAGATTTTAAAAAAGCAGCCGAACAACCAAATATTGTACTCCCATCTACAGTTAATAATACAACCTACACGGGAAAAGGAGTAAGAGTAGGGGTAATTGATACGGGGATTGATTACAATCATCCAGATTTACAGATCAACTATATGGGAGGGTATGACCTTGTAGATTTAGATGAGGATCCGATGGAAACACTCGCATCAGAGGGGATGCCAACCATTCATGGCACACATGTTGCCGGCATTGTTGCTGGAAATGGAATGTTTCAAGGGGTGGCACCAGAAGCGGAAATTTATTCATATCGTGCTCTCGGTCCAGGAGGTGTAGGCACTTCTATTCAAATTATTGCTGCAATGGAACAAGCGATAGAAGATGGAATTGAAGTAATTAACTTGTCATTAGGGAATACGGTTAATGTACCTGACTATCCAACAAGTATTGCTGTGAACCGTGCAACGGAACATGGCATTGCTGTTGTGATTGCTAATGGTAACAATGGTCCAGATAGGTGGACTGTTGGTGCCCCAGCAACAGCTTCAAATGCATTATCCGTAGGGGCAACCGCACCGCCACAGGAGCTTCCTTTTTTATATGATGCACTTGCAGATAAATCGATCCAAATGATGCCAATGATGGGATCTGTACCATGGAGTTTAGAAAAGGATTATAGGGTAGTAGATGTTGAACAATCTTCTACTTCTGTACGTGGAAAAATTGCTCTAGTTAAAAGAGGGGAGGTTCCATTTTATGATTTGGCAAAGAATGCTGAACAACAGGGAGCGGTCGCTGTATTAATTTATAATAACGAGGAAGGACAATTCCAGGGATCGATTGCAGGTGGGGAGGATCCAATTCGTATACCAGTTGCATCTGTTTCTGATCAGGATGGAAAGTGGTTAAAAAACTATGCAGAGCAAAGCTTTTCCTATATTGAAACCGAGTATGAAAAAATAGAAGATGGAATTGCGCCCTTTAGTTCAAGAGGACCTGTTACCGTAAACTGGGATATCAAACCAGATGTTCTTGCTCCAGGTACAAATATAATCAGTACCGTTCCTGGAGGCTATCAAGCACTGCAAGGAACGAGTATGGCAGCGCCACATGTAACAGGCGCCATTGCCTTATTGAAGGAAGCACATCCAAATTGGTCAAATGAGCAAATTTTTGGCGCGTTACGAACAACTGCTTTACGGATGGAGGATGAAGAGGGCATAGTGTTTGACCCTATTATCCAAGGTGCTGGGAGTATTGATCCGAAAAAAGCGATTGCAACATCAACCATTATCCATGATTCTGCCTTACCCTTTGGAAAAGTTGGTGGTTTTGTTCATTCAAAAACAATTGAAGTAACTATTGAAAATACGACAGATCAGCCACAGACGTATTCCTTTGATATTCCGAATAAACAAAAGGGGGTAAGCTGGAAATTACCACAATCATTTACAGTAGAAGGTAATGATAAGAAGACGATCCCAATTGAATTAAGAATGACCTCTTCTCAATTAGAGGAAGGAGTTCATCAAGGGTGGTTGTCCCTGAACGAGCAAGATCATACCTATTATCTACCATATCTATTTATTAATGAAACAGCTGATTACCCAAAAGCGGCAGGCTTTGATTTTCATGTAAAACCTTTTTCCGATGAAGAATACTTCTATCAAATATATTTAACAGAGGATACAGAAAGTGTGCAAGTTGATCTATATCAACCAGATACACTGCTATATGATAGAACATTACTTCAGTTAAAAGATGTAGAAGTAGGAATGAATGAAGGTTACCTGAAGAAATCGGAATTAGGAGATCCTGGTAGTTATAAAGCATTGATTACCATACAGCTAGACAGCGGAGAATATGAAAGTTATGAAGTAGAATTGTATATCGATCCATAATTAGGTTGGTATACAATTTACTTTACTTTATAAGTTCACAAAAATTTCATAAATAGCACTCTCGATTTTACGATATAATGTGATTGAATAACCATTTTTAGACTATCATTACCATGCAAAAAAAGTATGTACATGCTAGTAAAAATTGGGATTCAAAATATATGTAAAATAACTCACATACCAATTGACAATGGGTTAGTGCTATTGTACACTTGCTTAGTGTGGAATGAAAATGGTTTCATTTACGTTTTTAAAATAATTATTATACCTCATTCATTCTACAAAAGATGTGATTTCCATCACTCATTATTCTATTTTACATAGAACGTAAACTAGTTGTGAGGAAATCATTTAAAAGTCTGCATATTAGCCAAACCACCCTATCAGAAAAGTATGATAGGTAGAGGGATTTTACAGGAGAAGATTATTCATGTCAGATTATGAAATTATGACTAATAGACAACGTAAGTGGATGTTTTATCTTCTCGCAATTTTGGTAATTGGGGCGGGCTTTACCCCGTATGTCCGTATTTTCCTCGGTCTTCTGCTAGGAAGCATCGTCAGTTTTTATAATCTATATCTCTTACAAAAAAAGACGAGTGATTTTGCAGATGCCGTTGTAAAAGAACAATCCCCAAGAGGGTTAGGCACAATATCTAGACTTGCCGCAACCGCACTAGCAGTCATTATTGCGCTTCGTTATGAAGAATACTTCGATATGATTGCTCTGGTAATTGGATTAATGACTTCCTATCTAGTCATTATGATAGATTTTATTTTTTTCCAAAATAAAGATAGTGCTTGAAAGAGGGGTGAATAAGGTGGATCATGAGGCACCGATAGTACACGATGTCTTTGGTATAAGTTGGCTTGATTTTAACTTGTCAAATGTATTGATGATTATCGTTACTTCATTAATTGTCTTCATTCTTTCTGTGTTAGGGGCAAGAAAGTTACAGATGAAACCAACAGGTGCGCAGAATGTGATGGAATGGGTCCTTGATTTTGTTAAAGGAATCATTAATGACACAATGGACTGGAAAACAGGGAAGATTTTCTTACCTTTAGCACTAACATTATTTTCTTACATTTTAATTGGAAATATGTTAGGGGTTATCACTAATGGAGTAGTAGGACATGAAGTATGGTGGAAATCACCAACAGCAGATCCAGGTATTACGCTTACTCTAGCAGCGATGGTAATTGTGCTATCACATTTCTATGGAATTAAGTTGCGTGGTGGAAAAGAATATCTTAAAGATTATTTCCGACCAATGTGGCCACTATTTCCTATCAAAATTGTCGAAGAATTTTCGAATACATTGACACTTGGTTTACGTCTATTCGGTAACTTATATGCCGGAGAAGTATTATTAGCATTATTAGTAAGTTTAACAACATCTGGAGTATTGGGCTTCCTTGGAGGAGCTATTCCATTCTTAGCATGGCAAGGATTCAGTATATTTATTGGAGGAATCCAAGCATTTATCTTCACAATGCTAGCGATGGTTTACATTTCGCACAAAGTAAGTGAAGAACATTAAGGGATTAATTAACCTGTTTTAACTTAAAACGGGAAATTATTAAAAATTTATATAATTATTTTGAGGAGGATTTATATTATGGGAGCTTTAGCAGCAGCAATAGCAGTAGGTTTAGCAGCACTTGGTGCAGGTGTAGGTAACGGTTTAATCGTAAGTCGTACAGTTGAGGGGATTGCTCGTCAACCAGAATTAAAAGGTCAACTACAAACAACAATGTTCATTGGTGTAGGTTTAGTTGAGGCAATGCCGATTATCGCAGTAGTTATCGCATTAATGGTAATGGGTGGCTAATCAAATAATAAATGTTAAAATGGCGAAGATTATCTTCCATAGAACCTTCGCCGTTGTTTATACTTGAGTGTAAAATAATGATAGATTAATGTTCACGATTTAGGGTGAAAGGAGTGAATTACGTGCAAGCATTCACCGGATTTTCATATATTCATGCAGTTGGTGGTTTCCAAGTAGGAGACATGTTAACGCAATTATTCTTCTTCATCGTACTACTATTTTTAGTGGGTAAATTTGCATGGGGTCCAGTAATGAACATGATGCAAAAACGTGAAGAATATGTAGCTAATGAAATTGAATCAGCTGAAAAAAGTCGTGCTGAAGCTGAAAAAGCAGCGAAAGAGGCGACAGAGCAATTAAAGCAAACAAAACAAGAAGCACAAAAAATTATTGAAGATGCAAAAAATGCTGGTGTGAAACAAGAGCGAGATATTATTGAATCTGCACGCCTTGAGGCAACTCGTATTAAAGAGGCAGCTCAAGAAGAGATTCAAAATGAAAAAGAAAAAGCACTTCAAGCACTTCAAGATCAAGTTGCATCATTATCCGTTCTTATTGCAAGTAAAGTAATAGAAAAAGAACTTAATGAACAAGATCAAGAGAAATTGATCAACGACTACATTAAAGAGGTAGGAGAAGAGCGATGAGTGAAGCAGTAGTTGCCAAACGTTATGCAGATGCTCTTTTTCAGTTAGGACAAGAAAAGGCTACACTAGACCAACTTGTAGAAGAGTTTCGTGTAGTGAAAAATGTTTTTCAAAATGATAATCAACTTAACATTTTCCTAGCACATCCTCGAGTGAATAATGGAAAGAAGAAACAATTTTTAGATGAAGCATTTCAAGGAGTTTCTAAAGACGTATTAAACACGTTAAAGATCCTTGTTGATCGTGGACGTACTGAAATGGTTTTATCCATTATTAATCATTTTACTCAAAAGGTAAATGACGCAAAAGGAATTGCTGAAGGAAAAGTTTATTCTGTTCGCAAACTTTCTGACACGGAGAAGACGGAGCTTGAAAACACATTTGCTAAACGTTTCAACAAGCAAAAAATCCAGCTTGAAAATGTGGTAGATCCTTCGTTAATCGGTGGCGTGAAAATTCGTATGGGTAATACAATCATTGATGGTTCAATCAGTGGTAAACTACGTAGTTTTAAACGCAATCTTAAACTTGGCAGCTAAGAAGGCAGAATCTTTCTTACCTGCATAGTACAACTTGGATTATTGCGAGTAGCGGTAAACTAAGTTTTCTAACGAACAAGATGATAGGGGTGAAATGGTATGAGCATCAAAGCTGAAGAAATCAGTAAGTTGATTAAACAGCAAATCGAGACTTTTGACTCGGAATTAGAAGTTAGTGATGTCGGAACGGTTATTGAAATCGGTGACGGTATCGCACGTGCTCACGGTCTTGACAATGTCATGTCCGGTGAGTTGGTTGAATTTTCAAATGGTGTTATGGGTATGGCGCAAAACCTTGAGGAGTCTAACGTAGGTATCGTTATCCTAGGACCATATACAGATATTAAAGAAGGCGACGAAGTTCGTCGTACAGGACGTATCATGCAAGTACCTGTTGGTGAGGAATTATTAGGACGTGTCGTTAACCCATTAGGACAGCCAATCGATGGTAAGGGTCCAGTGGAAACTTCAAAATCACGCCCGATCGAATCTCCAGCACCAGGGGTTATGGCACGTAAATCCGTTCATGAGCCATTACAAACTGGTATTAAAGCGATTGACGCACTTGTGCCAATTGGCCGTGGTCAGCGTGAGCTTATTATCGGTGACCGTCAAACTGGTAAAACAACAGTAGCTGTTGATACAATCTTAAATCAAAAGGACCAAGACATGATCTGTATCTATGTTGCAATTGGTCAAAAAGAATCAACTGTACGTGGAACAGTTGAAACATTCCGCCGTTATGGTGCATTAGATTACACAATCGTTGTATCTGCTGGTGCATCTGATCCTGCTCCATTACAATATTTAGCACCTTACTCTGGTGTATCAATGGGTGAGGAATTCATGTATAACGGTAAGCACGTGCTTGTTGTTTATGATGATTTATCAAAACAAGCAGCAGCATATCGTGAACTTTCATTACTATTACGCCGTCCTCCAGGTCGTGAAGCATTCCCAGGGGATGTATTCTACTTACATTCACGTCTCCTAGAGCGTGCAGCAAAATTAAATGATGATTTAGGTGGCGGTTCATTAACTGCACTACCATTCGTTGAAACACAAGCAGGAGACATTTCTGCATATATCCCAACAAACGTTATCTCAATCACCGATGGACAGATCTTCCTACAATCAGATCTATTCTTCTCAGGTGTACGTCCAGCGATTAACGCAGGACTTTCCGTATCACGTGTTGGTGGTTCCGCACAAATTAAAGCAATGAAAAAAGTTGCTGGTACACTTCGTCTTGACCTTGCGTCATTCCGTGAGCTAGAAGCATTTGCTCAGTTCGGATCAGACCTTGATAAAGCAACTCAAGCTAAGTTAAACCGTGGTGAGCGTACTGTTGAGGTACTAAAACAAGGACTTCACAAACCACTTGTAGTTGAAAAACAAGTTATGATCATCTACGCATTAACAAAAGGTTTCTTAGATGATATTCCAGTAGAAGATGTGGTACGTTTTGAAGATGAATTCCATACTTGGTTAGATTCTAACCGTGCAGAGCTACTAGCATCTATCCGTGAAACTGGAAACTTACCAGATGACGCTGATATGAAAGATGCAGTAGAGTCATTTAAGAAAACATTTTTACCAACTGAAAAATAGAAAAGCGAAAGTGGGCTTGATAGGCGGAGAAAAGCATAAGCAGGGGGCCGAAGAACGCATGGTTTATTGCGTTCGGAGTGTCAAATGCTTATGACTCGAGCCGTTAGCCCACGTAGCTAGACACGTAGAACTAGCCTAATACTTTATATATAGTTTTCAACCTTTCAATGAAAGTGTGGTGAAAAAGCTTGGCATCACTAAGAGATATTAAAGGTCGGATCGACTCGACCGCCAAAATGAAAAAGATCACAAAAGCGATGGAAATGGTATCAGCATCGAAAATGAATAAGGCAGAACAAAATGCCAAATCATTTGTTCCTTATAGTGAAAAAATCCAAGAGGTTGTTGCTAGTATTGCAAGCAACACAGATGCAGATCATCCAATGCTCTCTAAACGTGAAGTGAAAAAGACAGGATATCTTGTCATTACATCTGATCGTGGTTTAGCAGGTGCATACAACAGTAGTATTTTAAGAAGCCTGTATCAAACCGTAAACGAGCGCCATCAATCTTCAGACGAATATACAGTTATTGCAATTGGGCGTATGGGTTATGATTTTTGTAGAAAACGTAACATGCCAGTTGCAAAAAGTATATTAGGGTTGGCTGACCAACCGAACTTTGCTGATATTAAAGAATTAGCATCGGAAACGGTTCAAATGTTCAGTGATGAAGAAATTGATGAACTATACATTTTCTATAATCACTACGTAAGTGCCATCTCTCAAAAAGTTACGAAGAAAAAATTATTACCGATTACAGATATGGCAAATAGCGCAACTGGTAGCCAGTATGAATATGAGCCAAATCAAGAACAAATTTTACAAGTGCTTTTACCTCAGTATGCAGAAAGCTTGATTTACGGTGCACTACTTGACGGAAAAGCTAGTGAACACGCAGCACGTATGACTGCAATGCGCAGTGCAACAGATAATGCGAATGACCTTATTGATGGCTTAACATTATCATATAACCGTGCACGCCAAGCAGCGATTACGCAAGAAATTACCGAGATTATTGGTGGAGTAGCTGCGTTAGAATAGAATTTTTTTGGCAGATAGGAAAACACTCCTATCCTGCTTTAAGCAGAATATGGCTTTCGCCGTGAAGGCTTGGTGATTATCCAAGTGTTCAAAAGAGTTAGTTAGGAGGGAAATCGATGAGCAAAGGACATGTTACACAAGTTATGGGACCTGTTGTTGACGTAAAATTCGAAGACGGCCAGCTTCCAGATATTTATAATGCATTAACTGTCCAATTGGAATCATCTGAAGGTGAAGGAGTAAGTGGTGAGCTTACGTTAGAGGTTGCTCTTCACCTTGGAGACAATTCAGTACGTACCATTGCAATGTCTTCAACAGATGGTGTAAAACGTGGTATGGAAGTAGAAAACTTAGGTAGACCGATTTCTGTACCAGTTGGAGAGGTAACACTAGGTCGTGTATTTAACGTAATGGGAGATAAAATCGATCTTGATGATCCACTACCATCAGATACACGTTTAGATCCGATTCACCGTGATTCACCTAAGTTCGAGGACTTATCAACTGAAACAGAAATTTTAGAAACTGGTATTAAAGTAGTTGACCTTTTAGCACCATACATTAAAGGTGGTAAAATCGGTTTATTCGGTGGTGCTGGTGTAGGTAAAACCGTATTAATCCAGGAGTTAATCAACAACATCGCACAAGAGCACGGTGGTATTTCCGTATTCGCTGGTGTTGGTGAGCGTACACGTGAAGGTAATGACCTTTACTACGAAATGAAAGACTCTGGAGTTATAACTAAAACAGCAATGGTATTCGGTCAGATGAACGAACCACCAGGTGCACGTATGCGTGTTGCCTTAACTGGTCTAACAATGGCAGAATACTTCCGTGATGAGCAAGGACAAGACGTATTGTTCTTCATCGATAACATCTTCCGTTTCACACAAGCAGGTTCAGAGGTATCCGCACTACTTGGTCGTATGCCATCTGCCGTTGGTTACCAACCAACACTTGCAACAGAAATGGGACAATTGCAGGAACGTATTACATCAACTGCTAAAGGTTCAGTAACATCAATCCAGGCTATTTATGTACCTGCCGATGACTATACGGACCCAGCACCTGCAACAACATTTGCTCACTTAGATGCAACAACAAACTTAGACCGTGGTCTTTCAGAGCAAGGTATTTACCCTGCCGTGGATCCACTAGCATCTACATCACGTGCACTTGACCCTGAAATCGTTGGTAGTGAGCATTATGAAGTAGCTCGTGAAGTACAGGCGACACTTCAAAAATATAAAGAATTACAAGATATCATTGCAATCCTTGGTATGGATGAGCTTTCAGATGAGGATAAATTGACTGTATCACGTGCACGTCGCGTTCAATTCTTCCTATCTCAAAACTTCCACGTTGCTGAACAGTTTACAGGTCAACCAGGTTCTTATGTACCTGTAAGTGAGACAATTAAAGGATTCAGAGAAATCTTAGATGGTAAATATGATGATTTACCAGAGGATGCATTCCGTCTAGTTGGACGTATTGAAGAAGTAATTGAAAAAGCAAAAAGTATGGAATAATAAGTAGACATAAGGTAGTTTTGATTTTATGGTCATGTTGATGAACGTGTACTATAACACGTTCACGAACTACCTGTCTAAGGAGGGGTTACATTGAAAACACTAACTGTGAGTGTTGTTACTCCTGATGGTCCTGTATTGGAAGATAGTTTTGAAATGGTTAGTTGTAAAGCAGAAAATGGGGAACTCGGTATCTTACCAGGACATATTCCATTAGTTGCTCCTCTTGCAATCAACGTTGTCCGTCTAAAAAATGGATCCGACGTGCAAAAGCTAGCAATCAGCGGTGGATTTTTAGAGGTAAGACCTGATAAAGTAACCATTCTTGCCCAATCTGCTGAAAAACCTTCAGATATCGATGTAGAGCGTGCGAGAAAAGCGAAAGAACGCGCTGAACGTCGCTTGCAGTCTAAACAAGATGATGTCGACTTCCTAAGGGCTGAATTAGCACTCAAGCGAGCAGCAAACCGAATCGATGCTGCTCAACGATAAAGAATAAAAAAGTCTCCCATGATGATATTGTGGGAGATTTTTTTATTTAGGAGCTGGTTTGGGGTTGGAGTATTGTCGCATGTTACGTGGTGTGGGGGCGTGTACGGTGAGCGGTGGATTCAGCACTTGAGTAGGATAATTCAGCATAAATAGTGATAATTCGATATATGGAAAAGATAATTCAGTATTATAGACAATAATTCAGCACATCACCAATATAATTCAGTATTTCCTCCAGAAGAGTAATACAGCATCAGACAATACTTTTACAATCTATGTCGATATTTCCCGGGAAATGGGAAAATATTTGTCAAAATAAAACCATGTCGAAAAGCACTCTCCTAATTGACATTTCCCATTATGAATGGCAAAGTAACTATTGAGTATTACATAGACAGTATATAGGTTTGATTTATTTTAAATAAGGAAATCCTATTATCAATTAGTTAAACAAGGTGGTTAATATATGTTTTCAATCGGGCAATTAGCAATCATGAGTATGATTTCTCATATCATATTTATCACAATTACTTGGAGATTAGTTCAAACATTAAACTTAGATCCATTAATTCGAAAAGGTAAAGCAGGTGAGGCAAGAATTCTTCTATTACTCATTACGATTGTAATAGGATCTGGAGTAAGCCGGTTCTTCTTAGAATTTATTCAATGGTCTCAGGACTTAAACTTTCTATTTTAACAAGTGGCAATACCATTAATTTGGTATTGCTTTTTTTATTCTATTAATCTATTGTTTTATGTATGTATTTTCGAGCCCTTGTTCATACTATGAATATAGTAAAACAAGGGAGATATTGATATGAAGAAAATGGTTCTTATAAGCCTATTTATATTATTAATAACCAATAATGTGATGGCACATGAAATATATTCTGATGAATTAATCGATATGGCAACGATTGTTTTAGAAAACGATGTTGAGGTTGATTCTTGGCAAGTTACGATTAAAGAAACAATGCATGAAGAACAATTAAAAAACGTTATGAAGAAATTAGAAAATAGTTATTTAGTCACTAGGAAGGAAAATGAAAACAGTATAAAATATTCATTTGGAGACGTCCAAAAAACGGGTAAGATCAACGAAAGATATAGTGCGATCATTCCTAAAAATCCATTACACCAAGGCGAACTAATAGCTGTACTGGAAGGTGATTCCTGGGATGCCACCACAAAAGCGGCATATCAAGAAAAAACCAAGTGGATACAACGGGAATATTTTACAAAAAACGTTCAAATATTTGCTTGTCTGACAACATCTGATAATGCTATAATAAATAGTGATTATTTTTTGTCTAAATTTAAGGAAAAACTTAACTTAACACATATCGAAAAACAAGAAGATACGGAATTAGAGCAAAGAGATATAATTTATGGCTATACGTCACAATGGAGCCGTAAAATGACCATCGTGGATAAGCCTGTCAATATACAAATCGTCGTAGAAAATTTGGATAAGGACAACGAAAAATACACAATTGGAACACCTATCCTAATAAATGAATATTAATATAGTGAAATTGGATCTGAAGGAGAATTGCAATATGGATAAAATCATCGTAAGAGGCGGACAGCAATTAAATGGTACTGTTCGAGTAGAAGGTGCGAAAAACGCAGTACTACCGGTAATTGCTGCCAGTATTCTTGCTAGTGAAGGACAAAGCGTTATCCATGATGTACCTGGCCTAGCTGATGTTTATACAATTAATGAAGTAATACGTAATATGAATGCTGATGTAAATTTTGAAGAAAATACAGTAACTGTTGATGCTACAAACAAGTTAGAAACAATAGCACCATTTGAGTATGTTCGTAAAATGCGTGCATCCGTACTTGTATTAGGTCCATTATTGGCACGATACGGTCATGCAAATGTTGCAATGCCTGGTGGGTGTGCAATCGGCTCTCGCCCGATTGATTTACACTTAAAAGGCTTTGAAGCTATGGGAGCGGAAGTCCACGTTGGTAATGGTTTTGTGGAAGCTCATGTAAATGGCCGTCTAAAAGGTGCAAAAATATATCTTGATATGCCAAGTGTTGGTGCCACAGAAAACATTATGATGGCAGCTGCTTTGGCAGAAGGAAAGACGATATTAGAAAATTGTGCAAAAGAACCTGAAATAGTTGATTTAGCAAACTTCTTAAACAAAATGGGAGCGAAAGTAGTTGGTGCGGGAACAGATACAATCCGCATTGAAGGAGTAGAGAGACTACATGGAACAACTCATTCAATAATTCCTGATCGTGTAGAGGCTGGAACATTTATGGTTGCAGCAGCTATTACTGGCGGAAATGTATTGATTGAAAATGCAGTTACTGAACATTTGCGTCCCATTATCTCAAAACTTGAGGAAATGAATGTTACGGTAATGGAAGAGCACAATGGAATTCGTGTCATTGGGCCAGATAAGCTAAAAGCTACAGATGTCAAGACATTGCCACACCCGGGATTCCCTACAGATATGCAATCCCAAATGATGGCACTCATGTTATTTGCCGAAGGAACAAGTGTAATTACCGAGACTGTTTTCGAAAACCGTTTTATGCATGTAGAAGAATTCCGTCGCATGAATGCGAAAATGAAAATTGAAGGCAGAAGTGTATTCATTGAAGGACCTTCTGATTTACAAGGTGCAGAAGTAGCTGCAACAGACTTACGTGCAGCAGCTGCATTAATTTTGGCTGGACTCCGTTCTGAAGGATTAACTAGAGTAACTGAATTAGTCCATCTAGACCGTGGTTATGTTGACTTTGCAGGAAAACTTGCTTCATTGGGAGCAGACATTGAACGTGTAGATGAAAATGGAGATGTAGTTAATCCAATAGTCCAAGTAGATTACCAGACTGATAGAATTGTCGCAGGATTGAAATTATAAGAGAATACTAAATTTGAAACGAAGTCCCTGTGGGGCTTCGTTTTTTCGTGTTGGGAATCTTTATGGTTAAGGGACTTGAGAGCGGAACCATCGGACACGAGAGAGCGAACATCGGACACAGAAGTGCGAACATCGGACACGAGAGTGGAAACATCGGACACGAGAGCGCGAACATCGGACACTGGAGAGGAAACATCGGACACGAGAGCGAGGATATCGGACACGAGAGCGGAACCATCGGACACAGGAGCGCGAACATCGGACACAGGAGCGGAACCATCGGACACGAGAGCGGAAACATCGGACACAGGAGCGGAACCATCGGACACGAGAGCGGGGACATCGGACACAGGAGCGGGAACATCGGACACAGGAGCGGAAACATCGGACACAGGAGCGGAACCATCGGACACAGGAGCGGAAACATCGGACACAGGAGCGGAAACATCGGACACAGAAGCAGGAACATCGGACACAGGAGCGTGAACATCGGACACAGAAGCGAGAACATCGGACACGAGAGCGCGAACATCGGACACGAGAGCGGAAACATCGGACACAGGACCGAGATCATCGGACACTTGAAAGAATTCATCGGACACAGAAGCAGCGAAAGCCTCAACCCCCCAACTCCCCAACCCAATAAACAAACCATCATCTATGCTATCATTCTATCATATACTATATTAAAAACGATAAAGGTGGGAATATCCAAATGAAATTATATCTTTCTGTAGACATGGAAGGAGTTACTGGACTACCAGATTATACATATGTCGATTTCAGGGAGCATAATTATGAACGAGCTCGTAAAATCATGACGGATGAGGCAAATTATGTGATTGAGGCTGCATTTAAGCATGGATGTACGGATATTTTAGTGAATGATAGTCATTCAAAAATGAATAACTTACTAATTGATCAGTTGCATCCAGATGCCCAGTTGATTACTGGAGATGTAAAGCCTTTATCTATGGTACAAGGACTGGATAGCACGTATGCCGGGGCGATGTTTATCGGATACCATTCACGTGCAGGTCAGCCTGGCGTCATGTCTCATTCGATGATCCATGCAGTACGTAATTTTTATATCAATGATAAGCCAATTGGTGAAATGGGATTTAATGCATATGTAGCAGGATATTTTGGTGTTCCAGTATTACTCGTTTCTGGCGATGATTATGCGGCTTTGGAAGCGATTGAGTTGATTCCTAATGTGACAACAGCGGTTGTAAAGGAATCGATTTCCAGGTCTGCTGTAAAGAGCTTAACACCTAAAAAAGCTGGTGAGTTATTAACAGATAAAGTTGCAGAGGCTCTAGAGAAGCGTAACCAAGTGGAGCCGCTGTTACCACCAGATAAGCCGGTTCTCGAAATCGAGTTTGCGAATTATGGTCATGCGGAATGGGCAAATTTAATGCCTAGAACGGAGATCATTCCGGGAACAACCGTCGTTCGATATGAGGCAGAGGATATAGTAGAAGCATATAAAGCAATGCTTGTCATGATCGAGCTGGCACTTTGTACGAAGTTTTCATAAGGATGTGTAACGATGGAACAGCTTGCGGAAAAAATAAGCCAAAAAATCGAACAAGTTGGTGGAACTTGGGGAATTGCGTTAGAGGATTTGGATACAGGTGAGGTATGGTTAAGGAATTCAGACGAAACGTTTTACGCTGCGAGTATTATAAAAGTTCCCATAATGATTGCGGTTTTTCATGCGCATGAATATGAAGGACTTTCCTTAAGTGAAACGATTAAATTAAGGAGCGAAGACATTGTTGGTGGGTGTGGGGTATTACAACATCTCACACCTGGAATAGAGCTTTCTCTGCATGACTTAACTACATTAATGATCATTCAAAGTGATAATACAGCGACGAATATGTTAATTGATGTTCTGGGAAAAGAACAGATTCAACAAGTAATGAAAGACTATGGATTAAATAAATCTGAATTTCATCATAAATTAATGACTGTTCCAGTTGAAAAGGAAGGTTCTAATTGTATCACCGCTTTTGAGATGACAAGTCTCTTAAAAAAGATCGTGACAGGAAAAGTGGTCTCTTTTCATGCCTGTGAGAAAATGATTGAAGTATTGATGAGACAACAAATAACAAATGGTTTACCGGCAAAATTACCAACACCAAACCCAGCTATAATTGGTGATGCAAAATCATGGATGTTTGCACATAAAACAGGGAATGTTCATCAAACGAGACATGAAATAGGGATCTTCTATATTGGTAAGCGAAAAATGATTGTCTCTGTTCTAGCAAAGGGGATAGATGATCGTATACTACAGGAAGCGTTCACGGAGATTGGATTATTAATCTATTATTCTTTGAATAAATAAAAGAAAACAAGCATAGATATCAGTAGTAATAACTACACGCAACTATCACACAACCATGCAGGAGTAGAAGAAAACGGGAGTTGGGAACATGCTCAGGTATATGTTAAAACGATTGCTTATTATGGTCATTACGTTGTGGATCATTGTGACATTAACTTTTGTGTTAATGGTGTCAATTCCAGGATCTCCGTTTAACAGTGATCAAACGTCGAATGAGATTGTCCAAGCCAATTTGGAACGCCATTATAATCTGGATAAGCCGTATCATATTCAGTATTTACTCTACTTAAAGTCAATTGCCACACTCGAGTTTGGTCCATCTATTAAACAACCAAACCAAACGGTAAATGATCTACTAGGGAGAGGATTCCCAATCTCCTTTGAACTTGGGATTGTAACCATAATAGTAGCGGTTGTGTCTGGAATTATTTTAGGGATATTGGCAGCGCTACGGCATAACGGAATAATTGATTATATGGCTATGGGAATTGCTGTCCTTGGGATATCCATTCCGAACTTTATCCTAGCAACACTGCTTATACAGCAACTAGCGGTGAACTTGGAATGGTTCCCAGTTGCAACCTGGTCAAGCCCAAAGCATATGGTACTTCCTGTTTTAGCTCTTGCAACTGGACCGATGGCAATCATTGCTAGGCTAACACGATCGACGATGCTAGAGGTCTTAACCCAGGATTATATAAAAATGGCTCGAGCTAAGGGGCTGACCCCTTGGAAGGTTATTATGAAGCATGCACTTCGCAATGCGCTCATGCCAGTCGTAACGATTATGGGAACACTTTTAGCTGGAATATTAACAGGAACCTTTGTCATCGAGCAAATTTTTGCCATACCTGGAATGGGAAAATATTTTGTTGAAAGCATTAATCACCGAGATTACCCAGTCATCATGGGAACGACCGTATTTTATAGTGCATTTTTAATCATCATGCTATTCCTCGTAGATATCGCCTATGGAATATTGGATCCACGAATTAAAGTAAATAATAAGGAAGGGGAGTAACATGAAACAGAAACATAATCCCCGACACATAAAATTACAGTCGCAGGTACCTGATGAATGGTTTAGATGGAAGGAACGGGACCAGAATCAAGCAGAGGTAGTATCCAGACCATCCTTATCCTACTGGCAGGATGCATGGAAACGGCTCGTTAAAAATAAATTAGCCATGTCTGGTTTGTTTTTTCTTATTGTTTTAGTGATCATGGCCATTATTGGTCCAATCGTATCACCGTATGAAGTAAATAAAACCGATCTACCAAACCAGTATCAAGCACCATCTGCGGAGCATTGGTTTGGAACGGACTCCCATGGACGTGATGTATTCACAAGAACTTGGTACGGAGCCAGGATATCGTTGTTTGTCGGATTTATGGCTGCACTAATCGATGTAACGATCGGTATCATTTATGGTGGAATTTCTGGCTATAAAGGTGGTCGTACCGACAATATTATGATGCGTATTATTGAAATTTTATATGGGCTGCCCTACTTATTAGTTGTTATCTTACTGTTAGTTGTTTTAGGCCCTAGTCTAACGACGATCATTATCGCTTTAACGGTTACAGGCTGGGTAGGGATGGCCCGAATAGTGCGGGGACAGGTTTTGCAAATTAAAAATTATGAATTTGTCCTCGCTTCCAAGTCATTTGGTACGAGATCCTCACGTATTATACGGAAAAATTTACTCCCAAACGCGATGGGGCCAATTATCGTACAGATGACATTAACTGTACCATCTGCGATTTTTGCAGAAGCATTTTTAAGCTTCATTGGACTTGGAATCCAAGCCCCATATGCAAGCTGGGGTGTAATGGCTAATGATTCATTGGGTGCAATTTTATCAGGAAATTGGTGGACGTTATTTTTCCCTGCATTTTTCATATCGTTTACGATGTTTGCCTTTAATGTATTAGGAGACGGACTTCAGGATGCACTGGATCCGAAACTAAGGAAGTAGGTGCCTGAGATGGAAAAAATTCTTGATGTAAAAGATCTTCATGTAACCTTCTCCACATATGGTGGAACTGTTCAAGCGGTTCGTGGAGTTAACTTTCATTTAAATAAAGGCGAAACACTTGCGATTGTTGGAGAATCGGGATGTGGGAAAAGCGTGACATCCAATGCAATCATGCGTTTAATCCCCAATCCACCAGGTAAAATTGCCGACGGAAAAATTATGTTTAAAGGGAAGGATTTAACGAAAGTCTCCGAGAAGAAAATGCGCTCTATTCGCGGTGTCGATATATCGATGATTTTTCAGGATCCAATGACAGCATTGAATCCAACACTAACGATTGGCACACAGCTGATGGAAGGACTTAGACAGCATCAACAAGTCTCTAGAGAAAAAGCAAAGAAAAGAGCGCTAGAAATGATGGATTTAGTTGGCATTCCTAATCCAGAAGAACGATTAAAGCAGTATCCACATCAATTCAGTGGGGGAATGCGACAACGTATTGTAATAGCAATTGCATTAATATGTGAGCCTGAATTGTTGATTGCTGATGAACCAACAACAGCATTAGATGTGACCATCCAAGCGCAAATCCTGGAGCTTTTTGAAAAAATTCAAGACATAACTGGTGTATCCATCATTCTGATTACGCATGATTTAGGAGTTGTTGCCAAAATAGCGGACAGGATTGCTGTGATGTACGCTGGAAAGATTGTCGAGACAGGCACAAAGCGAGATATTTTTTATAATCCGGAGCACCCATACACAAAGGGATTATTAAAATCTGTTCCAAGATTGGACGTACAAGGAGAAAAATTAATTCCAATCGATGGAACACCACCAGATTTATTCTCACCTCCTAAAGGCTGTCCATTTGCACCACGATGTCCATTCGCAATGGAGGTGTGCAATAAAATGTACCCTGATGCCGTAGAGCTCAATGAATCACATCAAGTGAATTGCTGGCTCCAGGACGAACGGGGTAAAAAGCTATTGGCTATGAAAGCCACGAACTAATTATCAAGGGGGAAAAAGGATGAAAAAGTTTCTCATGTTGCTATTGGCATTACTAACGGTTATGGTTATAGCCGCATGTACTGCTAATGAGGATGCTGGGGAGGACCCAACAGATTCGGAAGAACCAGACACAACAGAGGAAGGCACAAATGATGATGACGAAGATGCAACCGATGACGGTACTGAAGAAAAAGTTCTTCGCTTAAATAATGGCATTGAGCCATCATCACTGGATCCATCGATCGGATTTGATGCGGTATCATGGGATCCACTGAATAACTTGATGGAAGGGTTGACACGCTTAGATCAAGACTCCAGAGCTGCAGAAGGAGTTGCGGAAAGCTGGGATATCTCCGATGATGGTTTAACATACACCTTCCATCTACGTGAGGATGTCAATTGGTCTAACGGAGATCCAGTTGTTGCAGAGGATTTTGTTTTTGCATGGAAATACATGCTTGATCCTGAAACGGCATCTCCAGCGGCATTTCTAGGATACTTTATTGAAGGAGCAGAAGCATTTAACAGTGGAGAAGGATCTGCAGATGATGTCAACATCACAGCAGTAGATGAAAAAACGCTTGAGGTCGTGTTAGAAGCACCAACTGGATTTTTCCTAGATCTTTTAACAAACCCAGCTTTCTTCCCAATTAATCACCAAGTAGCCCAGGATAATCCAAATTGGCATACCGAAGCGGAATCATTTGTTGGCAACGGTCCATTTAAATTAGAGTCTTGGGAGCATGACGTTGAAATGGTGTTTACGAAAAATGAACACTATTGGGATGCGGATACGGTGAAGTTGGATAAAGTTCACTTTGCAATGGTTAATGATTCAAATACCCAATACCAAATGTTTGAAAGTGGGGAGCTAGATACAGCTAGTATTCCACCAGAGCTATCTGATGAGTTAATCGATGGTGACAATGTATTTATCGGTGATTACGGCGGTTTAGAATTCTACCGTTTTAACATTACCGAAGAGCCATTCCATAATAAAAATATTCGTAAAGCATTTGCATATGCCGTTAATCGTGCAGACATTGCCGAGTATGTTGTGAAAAATGGTGTAGAACCAGCATATGGCTTTGTGTCACCAGGATTTACAAGCCCAACAGGTTCAGACTTCCGTGATGAAAACGGAGATTTGGTAACCTTTAATCCTGAGTTAGCTCAGCAATATCTAGAAGATGGAATGGCTGAAGAGGGCTATAATGAGCTGCCTGAAATTGTGTTAACGTATAACACGAGTGATTCCAATAAAGCAGTTGCTGAAGCACTACAAAGTATGTTCAATGAACATTTAGGTGTAGAAGTAACATTGGAAAACCAAGAATGGAATGTATTCGCTGAAGCACAGCAAAACCTCGAACTCCAGTTTTCGCGTAGTTCATTCATTAATGACTATAGTGATCCAGTCAACTTCTTAGAGAGCTTTGTAACCGATTCCTATATGAACCGTACTGGATTCTCTAGCGCGGAATACGATGAGTTGATTGAAAAAGGGAAGTCAGAGACAGACGAAGAGCAACGCTGGGAGTATCTATATGAAGCAGAAAGAATGCTAGCAGAAGAAATGATAGCAATGCCAATTCGCTACTACAACACGGTTGTTTTAGAAGCGGATGGTGTAAGCGGAATTTTACGTCATCCAGTAGGATATTTTGATCTAAAATTTGCGGATAAAAACTAACGTATAAGAATATCATTTGAAGAGCTGGCTCATTTACATTCGTATGTGAGCCACTCCTTTTACATAAGAGTTTCATAGGTTAAGAATATAGAAGGAAGGTCATACATATGCTTTATCCTAAAGCCATTCAACAAGGGGATACGATTGGAATCGTTGCCCCAGCAAGTCCAATTGAAATGGATACATTAAAAACAGCAATTCCTTTCTTTCAGGACATGGGTCTATGTGTCGAGTTGGGTAAAAATATTGATGCTGTGCATGGATATTTAGCAGGTACAGACGAACAACGACTTGCTGACTTCCATGATATGATTGCTAATCCGAATGTGAAAGCAATAATTTTTGCCCGGGGCGGCTATGGAACAGCTAGATTTGCAGCGGATATCGATTACGACCTCATCTACAGTCATCCAAAAATCATCTGGGGCTACAGTGACATTACTTATTTACATACCGCCATTCGCCAACAAACAGGATTAGTCACATTCCACGGACCGATGCCTGCTTCTGATATAGCTTCACCTGAATTTGATTTACTATCAGCCAGCATGTTTAAACAACTATTTAAGGAAACAGCACTCTGTTATAGCGAAGCGGTTAGTGAATTAGAAGTTTTGCAAGAAGGAAGGGTGACAGGAACCCTCGTTGGAGGAAATCTATCATTAATTGTAAGTACACTCGGAACGCCATTTGAAATAGATACAAAAGAAAAACTGTTGCTGCTAGAAGATATTGATGAAGTACCGTACCGAGTGGATGGAATGCTGAACCAACTAAAGCTTGCAGGAAAACTTGATCAAGCAGCTGGAATCGTAATCGGAGACTTTGCCAAATCAGCCCCCAAAAAAGAACCTTCATTAACGTTAGATCAAGTATTTAATGATTATTTTAAGGAGCTTGAAGGACCAGTCATGTCTGGATTTAAAATAGGCCACTGCTACCCACACTTTGCGGTGCCACTAGGTGTGAAAGCAACGATGGATACAGAGAGGAAAGAATTACGTATTATGCCTGGGGTACGAGGGTAGGGGATTGGAGTGGAGGAGTGAGAGAATCGGTTTTAGGAGTGAGAGTATCGTTTTTGGGAGTGAGAGTATCGTTTTTGGGAGTGAGAGTATCGGACACGAGAGCGCGAACATCGGACACGGGAGCGCGAACATCGGACACGGGAGCAGAAACATCGGACACGAGAGCACGAACATCGGACACGAGAGCGAGAACATCGGACGCAGGAGCACGAACATCGGACACAAGAGCGGAAACATCGGACACAAGAGCGGAAACATCGGACACAGGAGCACGAACATCGGACACGAGAGCACGAACATCGGACAGAGGAGCGCGAGTATTGGAAAATTCCCGCACAAGGAAACTGAACAAACCACTCTCCAGCAATCCCAACCTACACCCCTTGAAAGGAGCACTATAACATGTTTAAACAAACGTTTGATCAACTTGAAGAGGAATTATGGATAACAGCTGTGCAGGTAGCGACTGTATGGACATCACCGGAGTCAGCTAGAGATATAGATCTACCAGGATTAACGAATCCAACCAATATCAATCAATGGTTGAATAGCTTGAGCTATGAAACTACTGTTGCATTATGTGATGAAAACCGAGTGCAAACGCAGCTACTACTTGGTGAAGCAGTTATTGTTACTGAAATAAAAGGAGAATGGGCACATGTTGTGATCCCATCCCAGCCATCTAAAAAAGATGATAGAGGATATCCAGGTTGGGTTCCACATAAACAGCTTAAAAAAATGGATAAAAATGAATGGTTCCGTGCTAAAACGGCAGCAGTTACAGCTCCTAAAGTGTGGTTAGAAGCGGCAAATGGGGATAAGCAGATGGAGGTTAGCTACATGACCTGCTTGCCAGTAGTTCATCAAATTTCCAACCGAGTGAAGGTAAAGACTCCAGATGGGGATTATTTTTTACCAACTGATTCCGTATCCGTATTTCATACAAACCATGGAATAAAGGAACCGGGAACTGGAGATGACATTGTAAACTCAAGTAAACAGTTTCTTGGACTCGATTATTTCTGGGGTGGAATGAGTTCCTTTGGATATGATTGCTCTGGGTTTGTCTATGCAATGAATAAAGCTAATGGGTATCAAATCCCGCGTGATGCGTCAGATCAAGCTAATGCAGGTAAAGAAGTGTCACTCCACAAAATACTGCCAGGCGATTTGCTATTTTTCGCCTACGAGGAAGGAAAAGGAAGGATTCATCATGTCGGAATATATATTGGCAATGACCAGATGGTTCACTCACCTAAGACGGGAAAGCCGATTGAAATTACGTCAGTAAAAAATACAACATATGAAAAAGAGCTTTGTAAGGCAAGACGTTATTGGAAATGGAGGTGAATGAGATGGATGAAAAAGTATTACAGGTACAGAACCTGACCAAGTATTTTAATCTTGGAAAAGGCCGAATTCTCCAGGCGGTGAATGATGTTACTTTCCATATTTATAAAGGGGAAACATTCGGTCTAGTTGGTGAATCTGGTTGTGGAAAATCCACAATCGGTCGAACCATCATGGGCTTGTATGAACGCACAGCTGGGGAAGTGATCTATGATGGAGACAATGTACATGAATTAGATGAGAAGGGAAAATTTAAGCTGCGCAGAAAAATGCAGATGATTTTTCAGGACCCATATGCGTCATTAAATCCTCGTTCAACGGTTAAAGAAGTAATCTCGGAGCCGATGGAAGTCCATAAAATGCATACGAGTAAAAAAGAGCAGCTGGAAATGGTGTATCAATTATTAGAAGAAGTTGGTCTAAACCGAGATCATGCCAATCGTTACCCACATGAATTTAGTGGGGGACAGCGACAACGAATTGGAATTGCTCGTTCTTTAGCATTGCGTCCGAATTTTATCATTGCTGATGAACCAATCTCTGCACTTGATGTTTCGGTGCAAGCACAGGTAGTTAATCTGTTGAAGGAGCTTCAGAATGACAAAGGGCTAACCTTTTTATTCATAGCCCACGATTTATCCATGGTTAAACAAATATCCGATCGTATAGGGGTTATGTACTTAGGAAACATGGTTGAATTAACGACTAGTGAGGATTTATATAAAGATCCTCTCCATCCATATACACAAGCACTCTTATCCGCAATTCCAATCCCAGACCCCGACGTTGAAGAATCGAGGGAACGCATCATTTTACAAGGAGAGCTGCCTAGTCCGATTAATCCACCGAGCGGATGTGTATTTCGAACAAGATGCCCATTTGCGATGGATATTTGTGCACAGGAAAAACCAGAATGGCAGGAAGTAGAGGAGAATCATTTTGTTGCCTGTCATTTATATAATGATAAGCATAAAAATAAGAAGCAACAAGAAACAATAGTAAATATTCGATGAGGCATCCATTCACAATGGACAGCCTCTATTTTTTTCCAGATAGAAAAGTATAAAGCTTTCTTATCCTGCATGAAAAGCTAAATTATATAACTAGATTTGTCCACTTCGATAAATAATTTTCCCAATCTTAAGTTCTATTGTCCCCTCTACTTGTATAAGTTTAATAGTAGGAATACTAGAAAGGCTTGTTCTATATCCACTACATTCCAAAAATTGTAAGGAGGGTACCGACTAATGCGTAACCGCAAATATAATAGTAAGCTAATCCAGAAAAAATTAAAGCAAAAAGCTTCTTTACAACAGTTATCCAAAACCAACAAAGTCACCAATCGTAATCTGCCTTCGCCTAAAACGTTAGGTGCCAAGATGAATAAGGGGCACTCTAAGTGGAAGCTACCAAGTATTTTTATTGTCGGCCTAATTGTTATCATTCTAGTTATTCCTACACTAATTGTTGTACCATCCATCTCCAAAGATCAGTATCAGGCTTCAACGATGGAACAAGAATCTGAATATGAGGATTTACTAGAAACGGATTCAGCCGTTACCGTTTCCGTCATGCGTACTCAAACTAACAGCATAGAAGATGTACCGTTAGAGACTTATGTTTCGCGGGTTGTCGCAAGCGAAATGCCAGCGGAATTTGAGATGGAGGCATTGAAATCACAAGCACTTGCAGCGAGAACATATATCGTCAATAAATTGATATACCAAGAAGAGGATGCTGAATCAGATGTGAGTGATTCGATTTTTGATCAAGTATATAAAAGTGAAGATGAATTGCGAGATATCTGGGGAAAAAATTATAATTCGAATATGAAAAAAATTGCTGAAGCAGTAGCAGCAACGGAAGGGAAAATTTTAACCTATAATAACTCTCCAATTGATCCGCAGTTTTTTTCAACAAGTAATGGTTATACCGAGAATTCCGAGGATTATTATTCAAATGAAATACCATACTTACGAAGTGTAGAAAGTCCATGGGATGAAGCTTCCCCTTACTTTTTAGACCAAGAGACGTTTGAAATTGCAGATGTAGAAAATAAATTAGAAATCGATCTACCTGACAACAATCAATTTGCCATTGAAACAACACGTACAGAGAGTAACCGTGTGAAAGAACTGAAGCTAGGAGAGTACACATTCTCTGGAAGAGATGTCCGTGATGCACTTGAACTAAGGTCCAGTGATTTTACAATTGAGCAAAAAAACGATTACCTTATATTTAAAACAAAAGGAAACGGTCATGGAGTTGGCATGAGTCAGTACGGTGCTAATGGAATGGCAAAAGAAGGAAAAACGTATGAGGAAATCGTAACTTATTATTATAAGGATGTTGAGATCAGTACCGTATCTGATTCTGCTCCTGCAATAGTTGCAAGGTAATATCATCAACCAGCCTTTTTAATAGGCTGGTTTTTGTTTATCCAAACGAAACATAAATGATAGAAAGCTATCAAGCAAACTACTAAAAAAAGCTTCATATATAGGTTGTAAACGCTTAATATACCCAATTTTTTATAAAAAACACATAAAAATAGAAAAAAATTTGCTTAGAATGTATAGTTTTCCCTTTTTCTGATCAGAATGGTTGTTGAGGTGATGATCAATGAAAGAGGAAAACAAAGGCGCTTCAAAAAATAAGTGGAGCAGCATTTTCCGCAAGAAATGGTTCTTCCCAGCAGTTTATTTAACAGTTGCTGCAATTCTGTTAGCTGTAGTTGTTTGGTATAACAACCTGGATAATCAAGTTCCAGATGTTACAGAGGGAAATGAAGAGTTAACAGATAACTACTCTCCAAATCCACATGGAGATGATGCAGAAACGGTTATGGATCAACAAGAGGTAGTTAAAATGCCTGTTAATGATCACGATCAAGCAGAAATCGTAACTAAGTATTATGACTTCAACGCAGAGGAAGAGGATCAAGCAAATGCACTGATCCTATATAACAATCGTTACTATCAAAGCACTGGTATCGACATTAAGTTTGCAGATGACCAAGCATTCGATGTTGTTGCATCCTTAAGTGGTACGGTTACTGAGGTAAAAGAAGATCCTTTACTTGGTAATGTCGTCATTCTATCACACGACAATGATGTAACTACTTATTATGCTAGTCTTGGTGAGGTTAATGTTGAACCAGAAGATGAAGTTAAACAAGGCGATGTGATCGGAACAGCTGGACAAAACTTATTCGGTAAGGATAATGGTACACATGTACATTTTGAATTACGTAAAGATGGAAAAGATGTGAATCCTGAGGAATTTTTTAACCAGCCGTTAAGTAAATTAGATGCTTCAGAGGAAACTACTGAACAACAAGATAATGAAAACAGTGGTGACCAAGAAGAAGGCATGGATGAAGAAGAACCAAGTGAATCATCTGAGGATGACGCAGAAGATGATGATGAACAAACTAGCGGAATCTCTACAGATGATGAGGAAGCTGACTCTACAGATAGTGCTGAATAATGTAAGTAAACTTGAATCCTAGTAAATTTAATTTACTAGGATTTTTTTTGGCAGATAGGAAAGTATAATTTCCTATCCTGTATAAATGCAACGAAGGCTTTTGCCATAAAGAATTGGCAAAAACCAAGTATTCTAAAGTAAATATAACAAAGGCTACTAAAAAGATAGTAATGGGTCTTTTCTCTTATAAAGATGAAGAAGTATAGTTGCAAGGTTCTTTTAATAGATACTACTTGAAAAAAATATAGGTCTTGGGATATACGAATAATTAGGAAGTATATCATTTCTCCTATTCAACAACCTTCGACAAAACCTCGTCTAGTTCTATGGTAGCTAAAGAAATTTGTCGAACGATTCTACCTTGTATTTAGCATAATATGTGATAATATAATTTTAGCTTACAATTTCAGACAGACAAATCTAGCAAAGCTTGTAAAAGAAACTCTCCGACATGTTTTACAAACTTTTTTGTGTTATTCCACTAGGAAAATACTACTATTAGAAAACACCTCAAAGAAATACAAACCGATTACAACATGCTAGAAATAAATCTCCGTGTATTAGAAAGGCAGGATCCCCGATTATGAACTCTGAAAGTATCAAATTAATTCCTGGCTATATGTCGTCTATGACAGAATTAACGATGAGTCAAGTCATCTTATTACTAAGCCAGGAACACGATGAGCATGTAGCAATGGACTTGACTCGAAAATACTGTTTACAATCCACTTCCAGCGAGATACAAAAAAAAGGGTTAGAATTTTTATATATCAACGGTTTTTATGAAGACCTAAAACAGCTAATATACATTAATGAAAAGTCAGAACATCTTTCTAATCGTCAATGGGCAAAAGTATATCAGCTAGAATTGGACAGAAGAGCAAGACGCTTATCTCAGGAAGAGTTACGTCGAGAATTGTTAGGCATTCATACAAATTCTCCAGAATTAAGATGTTTAATAGAGTTCACTATAGTGAATACATACTATAGTCAGCAAGAGTTCGGCAAAATCGGAAATCTACTATCTAAACAGCAAGAGTTATTTGATGCTATTGACGATCAATTTATGCTTTCATCTCTTAACTTGAGATTATATCAAAAGCTGTTTGTTTACTATTGGAAACGAAATGAATTAATTATGGCTCGAAAATATGCATTCCGTGCGATTAACCAAAGTAAGAACCCGAGTACCAAAATTGGTCTCCACATTAACCTTGGACTAACCTATACATTTGATACCTATAACCAGGGAATGTATCACTTAAAAGAAGCGTTGAAAATCGCCAAAAAATATAACATGAAAAAAGTTATCTACTCCATTGAAAATAACAATATTCCATTCCTTTCAGCGAATTTTAATAAGGTAGAAGGTATATCTACAGATGATGTAGCCGAACAAGCCCATATTGAAATTGCAAAGGGAAATTATACAAAAGCAATTGAACTTTTAGAGAACGTTGAGCTAAACAGTCCATTTAAGCTCTATTATATGGGACTAGCAAAACAAGATAAAAACATGTTGTTGGAATCATCAACATTATTTTTAGAGAAAAGAAGTGATTACTTTTTCAGCAGGCTCCCAATAAATGCACTAAAGAAGCTAGGTGGCATATAAATTTGGTTGTTATAGGATTCAACTAAATATCACAGATAGTACTTTTAGGTGAGAGGAGGAATAGGATGAAAAACATAAAAGCGTTAGTCTTTTTGACATTTTTAGTTTTTATGTTTGCCTTTTCTACAATTCAGGACAACACCCAACTACTTTGTGATCCAGAGTACGGTGAACTTGATAATTTAAACACTTCATCATGAGTTTTATAAATAGAGAAAAAAGATTATTGATGGGATGAGAAATGTCAGTTTCAACTAGTTGAA
Organism: Ornithinibacillus caprae; assembly: GCF_009728145.1. Lineage (GTDB taxonomy): Bacteria > Bacillota > Bacilli > Bacillales > Amphibacillaceae > Ornithinibacillus > Ornithinibacillus caprae. The sequence goes on from NZ_WOCA01000013.1 coordinate 90,130, forward strand.
TCCAATTATATAGCAAAGAAAAATTCCATGCTTATTTAAAGCGTGGAGTTTTTTATTTAGCAGTTCATAACCTTGAAAAATCTCATATACGAATGAATGTGAGGCGTAAATTTTAAATATATTTTAATAATTACAAAAAAACTTCTTGTCCTCCTCGTCCATTGTTTATTTTTAATCATAATCCCCCCACCTTCGTAATAAAATGTTACAAACACAAGCATTCAGTAAGTCTGAGGTGAGAGCTCATGTGGCTCTTATACTACCTTTACAAAATACATCATATACATAATCTCAGTGAAGAAAAAGTACATATGGATAAACGTTACTTAAAACTTAAAACAACCATATAACCATTGTAAAAACGTTGCACTATCATTTATCGCTCATTAACATGTCCCACGAATATTAGTTAGCCACAATGATTGTATTGCCAGCGTGTTCAGAAGTGTGAAATCGGAAAAACGACGGAATTTGCCAAGTGAACAGGCAATCATTAATTTTTTCGAATCACCTAGTCTCAACCCACACCTCGGAAATATTCAACATAGGGAGGCGAACGGTGTGCACGATTACATCAAAGAAAGAACTATCAGGATAGGTGAATATGTCGTGGAGACGAAAAAAACCGTCCGAGTGATAGCAAAAGAATTTGGTGTTTCTAAAAGCACAGTTCACAAAGATTTAACAGAACGCTTACCAGAAATAAACCCAGAGCTATCTCAAAAAGTAAAAGAAATTCTCGAGTATCACAAATCAATACGCCACCTCCGTGGAGGAGAAGCAACCCGAAAGAAATACCGGACCGACTCTAAATCCGATAAAAAAGTCGAACCAGTAGGGTAATAGGGGTATTGAAGCTTGAAAGTAAGTAAGTAATAAAGTAAGCGGAACTTCTCACTACCAACTAAAAGGAGGTGGTTAGAAGGGAACAATTCGGTAAATCGCGAACATAGTAGAATCAAAAACGCAGCCTTTGGGGGGCTGCGTTTTTGTGTGGGAGGGGAGAACGATCGGACACACGCGGGAGAACGATCGGACACACGCGGGAGAACGATCGGACACACGCGGGAGAACGATCGGACACACGCGGTAGAATATCGGACACACGCGGTAGAATATCGGACACACGCGGTAGAATATCGGACACTCGTGGTAGAATATCGGACACACGCGAGAGAATATCGGACACACGCGGTAGAATATCGGACACACGCGGTAGAATATCGGACACTCGTGGGAGGATATCGGACACTCGTGGGAGGATATCGGACACTCGTGGGAGGATATCGGACACACGCGGGAGACCATCGGACACACGCGCGGGACCATCGGACACTCGCGAGAGACCATCGGACACTCGCGCGGTAGAATATCGGACACTCGTGGGAGACCATCGGACACACGCGTGGAAATATCGGACACAAGAAACGAGATATCAGAAGTTGGAAACGATCATAGATTTTAACTTATTTTCACAATAAATCTTACCTTATTTCTATATTATAGTTTTGGGAATTGATATCATTTGGGATGGATGAATTTTGAGGGAATTCATGAAGTGGAGGTGCATGGTATTTTCTAGCACTATTGTTGCCAGTGCTTTCAAGGTTCATAGCCCTGAGCAAACGGTAGGCTGTTTTAGAAGATTTTAATTGTAACAGTTCTCTACATTCCTTATTTGTAATTGTAGTATTAAACAATAGAAAGTAATCAAGAATAACTCTTTCATGTGCTTTTGAATCTACATGGTGACATTTTTGACAAAACCAAGTTTTATTCTGACGGACCATTGGATAATGTTCGCATTTCGAACAAGGAATACCTTTGATGAGGTTATTTTCTGTAACGTTAAATTGTTTAATTAAATCTGTATCAAGTGGGTTGTGTGCATTTAATAAATAATTATTTAATTCAGTAATTGTTTTCTTATCAAATCTGTTCACATTGTACTTATCGAAAAGATCATTAAGAATGGGTGGAAGATTTTCTAAATTAATTAGTTTGTTGAAAATACTGGGGTCATCCTGGACATTTACCAGAATTGATGAAGGATTACTAATAACAGCGATTGTCTCAATAGGAATAGGAGGGAATCCTCGGTCATTTAACCATTTAATTAAATTCATTTTTTGAGCCTCGGCTTGTAATATGGGGCTTTTGTGACGTTTTTTAACATTACCATATTTTTGGATTAGCTGCTGAGTTCGAGAATCATACTCTAATTCTCCCCTTAAATTTTTAATTTCTAAAATAATTATTAACTTTGCAGTGACAATTAATGTATCAATTTGAAAATGAAAGGGACCATTATTTAGTCGGAGGTCTTGGTATATCCAAGAGTTTTTATGAGGGTAAATGGATAAAGTATAATCAGTAGCTTTTTCACCACGGTAACCTGCGAGGTAACTTGCGTATTCCTCTAGAAGAAGGTTAGAGTTCCTTACTGTTTTCTTTAAAAATCTAAACAATGCTTCAAAACAGAGAATAATATGTGGTTTTGTACGAAACTTATTAATCAAATAAAATCACTCCTTTTTAAAATATAATTCGACATAAAGAACTATAATTCCTTCTTCAAATTAAAAAAAATTATTATTGAATATTTTAATGTACTTTGTGACTTGTAAATTAGTTATATCGGACAGATTCAGTGGAACATCAGACAAATCCGTATAAGCATCGGACAGGTATTCACCAACATCGGACACATTCCAACAAACATCGGACAGATCTCCCCCAACATCAGACACATCCCCGCCACCATCGGACACATCTCCCCCACCATCGGACACATCTCTCCCAACATCAGACACATCTCCCAGAAAACCACCCCCAAACCCCACAAAAAAACAAAAAAATTCCAACCTTTTTCCTATTATTGCAGTTTATTGTATATTTTTGTGGTAAAATATCATATAAGTGGCATTGTGTTTTCGGACAGGTGCAAGTAGTAATTAATGTTAGGAGGATATATCGGACATGTTTTCTAGGGATATAGGAATCGATCTTGGAACAGCTAATGTATTAATTCACGTAAAAGGAAAAGGAATTGTACTTGATGAGCCTTCTGTTGTTGCGATGGACCGCAATACAGGGAAAGTGCTTGAAGTCGGAGAGGCAGCCCGTCGAATGGTCGGACGTACGCCGGGGAATATTGAAGCTATTCGCCCGCTAAAAGACGGAGTTATTGCTGACTTCGATGTAACAGAAGCAATGTTAAAATATTTTATAAATAAAATAAATGTAAAGGGCTTCTTATCTAAACCGAGAATGCTTATTTGCTGTCCAACAAATATTACAAAAGTTGAACAAAAAGCGATTAAGGAAGCTGCTGAGAAATCAGGAGGTAAAAAGGTTTATTTAGAGGAAGAACCAAAAGTTGCAGCAGTCGGAGCTGGTATGGAGATTTATCAACCAAGTGGAAACATGGTTGTTGACATTGGTGGCGGTACGACAGATGTAGCGGTGCTTTCAATGGGAGATATTGTTACTTCGGAATCCATTAAAATGGCTGGGGATAAGTTTGATGTAGAAATTCTTCAGTATATTAAGAAAAAGTACAAGCTCTTAATTGGGGAACGAACTGCAGAAAATATAAAAATCAATGTAGCAACAGTATTTAAAGACTCTCGTGATGAAGCAATGGATATTCGCGGACGCGATATGGTAACGGGACTACCACGTACGATTACCGTTCGTTCGAATGAAATTGAAGAGGCGTTACGTGAGCCGGTATCACTTATTGTTCAAGGTGCAAAAACGGTACTTGAGCGCACACCACCTGAGCTTTCAGCAGATATCATTGATCGCGGTGTGATCTTAACTGGTGGTGGAGCATTGATTCATGGAATCGATGAGCTGTTGGCAGAAGAACTCAAAGTTCCAGTATTCATGGCGGAAGAACCAATGCATTGTGTTGCAAAGGGAACTGGCATCATGCTGGAAAATATTGATAAAATCGAACGCCGAAAAATCGTTTAATTCCTGACGAAAATAGCCGAAATATAAGAGTAGACAATTATTATTACCCGTTAAAAATAGATTTGAAACCTAAATAAGGGAGGGGAACCATTTGTTAAGAGGTTTTTATACCGCAGCAAGCGGAATGATTGCACAGCAGCGACACCAAGAAGCGTTATCAAATAATATTGCTAATGCAAACACACCTGGTTATAAAGCAGATCAAGCAACCTTACGTTCATTTCCAGAAATGTTAATGCATCAAATGGGTTCAAAAAATATCCCAACACAACATAATATAAAATATCCGGTAAGTAATCCTATTGGATCATTAAGTACTGGAGTGTATGTACAGGAATACGTTCCTAATTTTGCACAAGGTGATATTCGTGATACAGGGATTACAACCGATTTAGCACTAGTAAATGGCAATATGCCAGATGAAACAGGAAGTATATTCTTCACGGTGCAAAACGATGCAGGTGAAGTAAGATATACAAGAAATGGTAATTTTACCGTTGATGGACAAGGATATCTTGTAACAAATCATGGCCATTATGTGTTGGATCAAGCAGGTAATCCAATCCAAACTGATGGGATGGAATTTACCGTAACACCAGAAGGGGCAATTCAAGTGAATGGACAAAACATCCCACTTGGTATTGCCTACACAGCTAATGCTAATGACTTTGAAAAAGAAGGAAATGACCTTTTTAATGGGGAAGCGGGAGCTGTTCCTGCTGATGCAACATTTACGATCCAACAGGGTTTCCTTGAAGGGTCAAACGTTGATTCAATGCAATCCATGACAAAAATGATGGAAGCATACCGGATGTTTGAAACAAATCAACGTGTATTAAAAGCTTATGATGAAAGCATGGACAAAGCCGTTAACGAGATTGGCAGAATTAGCTAATAAAGTAATTACTTGCACGCATATACTAAATTAACCATGGTGAGATTTTGATCAGGAGGAAAGATTATGTCTAGGATAATGACTCAAGCTGCAGTTACGATGAACCAGCTGCAAAATAAGTTAGACTTAATTGGAAACAATTTAGCTAATAGTGATACAACTGGATACAAAACACGTAATGCAGATTTTTCGTCCCTTTTAGTTCAACAAATAAATAATATGAATAACCCAGCTAATGCAGATGGGAGATTAACTCCTGATGGAATACGGGTTGGTTCAGGTGCCAAGCTTGGGTCGATTAATATTGATTTATCATTAGGGGCAATCAAAGAGACTGGTCGATCGCTAGATGTAGCTTTGCAACAATCAAATCACTTATTTCAAATTCAAGTAACAGAAAATGATGTAACCGAGACAAGATATACAAGAGATGGTTCATTTTATTTAAGTCCGATGGATAACAATCAGGTGATGCTTACGACAAAAGATGGTCATCCAGTGTTGGGGGCAAATGGACCAATTGTTTTTGCAGATGGATTTGATGAAATATCAATTAGTGAAAATGGATTAATAAATGTTCGCCGTGGAAATCAAACGGAGCTAGTTGGGGAATTAGAAACCGTAGAAGCAATTCGCCCGCGGTTACTTGAAGCTACAGGTGATAATAATTTCCGTCTGCCAAATTTAGCTGAGTTAGGCTATCAATTTGGGGAAATTATCCAAGGTGTAGATCCATCACTACGAAGTGGAGCACTTGAGAATTCAAATGTTGATCTATCGAAGCAAATGTCAGAGATGATTTTAACACAACGTGCGTACCAATTTAATGCGAGAACCATTTCAACTTCAGATCAAATGATGGGTCTGATTAATCAGTTACGTTAATCATCGTTACTCTAATTCAGTCCTAATTGCTCTTGGTGAAAGGTAGAGTAGGATTTAAAGTAAATTTTAGATGTAAGGGTAAGGAGAACCAAAATGTCAACAACTAACCAATCGGAACAAAAAGCCAATCGAAACCAAAAACAGCCCAAGCCAAAAAGTAATAATCATTCTGTTGAACGTAAGCGAAAAAGATCCCGTAGCTACGAAGAAGAGCTGACCGAGACAAATAAGCAAACACGAAAACAACAGAAGAAAAAACAAAAAGCAGAAAAAAGAAAACTGAAAAGATCTCGCCGTCGTATTTTCCCGATTTGGCTACGTATCATTGTAGTTCTTTTACTTGCTGGAGCGGCTTTAATAGGTGGATTAATGATTGGGTTTGGCGTGATCGGTGACGGGGATCCAAAAGATGCATTGAATAAAGAAACATGGCAACATATTATTGATATTATTAAGAAAGAATAATTCAAGCTTGCACTTCTTAAAGAGAGGTGTAGGCTTTTTTAGTGGGAGTGAAGGCATCGGTGAGATATTGTCATTACGACAGTACGAGGAAGCTCACCAGTCGCTCGCGGCAAAGTAGACACTGTAATCGCGACTAAACGGAACTTGATCATGTCGTCCTTGTACTGGAAGTGAAAGCCAAATGAATTTCGGTGCGATATCAGGGGAGTACATTACATCTCAAATTTTAACCAAGTTTCTCATACCATAATTTACTGCGCATTCTACATCAAATAAAAAACTCACCCACAAAATACATCCGAAAAAATACAAGCAAATGCCAACACCTCTTATCTTCTGCTATAATAGTGGAAAAGCTGAATACATAAAAAGGAGCATCATATATGAATATTGAACAAATAAAAGAAGTAATCCCTCATCGCTATCCATTTTTATTAGTGGACAAGGTAGAAGAAATGGAGGAAGGAAAGCGCGTAGTAGGGATTAAAAACGTTACAGTGAATGAACCATTTTTTCAAGGACATTTTCCAGAATATGCAGTAATGCCTGGAGTATTAATTGTTGAAGCATTAGCACAAACAGGTGCCATTGCCATGCTTAGCAAAGAAGAAAATAAAGGTAAGTTAGGGTTTCTTGCTGGAGTAGATAAATGTCGCTTTAAACGTCAAGTAAGACCAGGGGATCAACTAAAGCTTGAGGTAGAAATTACGCGACTAAAAGGCCCTGTTGGAAAAGGAAAAGGGATTGCAACGGTTGATGGTGAAGTAGCATGCGAAGCGGAGATTATGTTTGCGATTAAATAAAAGAATAATATTTGTGTACTTACAGAATATATAGTGACTTTGCAAAAAGTCACTATTTTTTACGCGGAAAATTATTGTAGGTAGTTCCTTCCAAGAAATGATTTTTGAATAAATTAGTATCACTTTATGTAAAAATGGGTAAACTATTGTCGAAAGTGAACAACTAAAGGAGGAAATTATCATGAAAAGGAAATGGCTACTTAAGTTTGGGGCTCCGATATTAGCTCTATCGTTGGTCACTACTGCTTGTGGAACTGATGATGAAGATGATCCGATGGATGAGGACATTATAGAAGATCCTGTTGAAGAAGATGATGCACCATTGAATCAAGATGAAGATGATATGGGCGGATTTGATGATGACGGCATGGATGACACGGATCAAAATGGAGACCAAAACGGGAATAATGGCTTGGAAGAAGATAACGGTGTTGACGACGGCCTAGGTGAAGATAATGGTCTTGATGAAAATGATGAAGGCATGAATACAGAAGACGAAAATAATAATGATGACGAATAATCGTCATGCTAAAAAAATCCCCTGTTAATGTAATTAGCAGGGGATCACTTGCGTTTTTATGTACATCAAACTTGAATGTCTAATTGTTTTCCAAGAGATGGATGCGGGGCACTTACAGATTGTTGAAGCATTTCTTTTAATTGTGCACCTTGCTGCTCCATTAAATCCTTCACATTCCCCATAACCGCTAGGCTTGCATCTGAACGAACTTGTGCCTGATTCATGACTACTGACATTGCTGCAATGTCCATGGTAAAACCTCCAATAATCCTTTGTTATTGTTAGTGTACCATAAACTAAAGTAACAAGCATCACTAATTCCTACGTATATTCCACTACTTACCAAGAATTTCTGACCAAATAGTCAATTTATCCCGCATATAACGGGCAGTAAGACTCCCACTTCAAACCTACGAGGAGAAACCAAGGAGGTTAAGTGAGGGATCACCTGCCCGTAAATGTCCGATTCGTTCATAACAATCAGTGGGGGATGTAGATAACCCCCACTGATTGACGATTCACTTTATAAAAACTTAACGTTATTTCGCTTGTTATTAAACCGTGTACCTATGTATAATAAGAATTGCGTTATTTATTTATGTTTATATGACTGACTGGTCAGTCACGGCAGAAAAGAGGTGACTTATCCTGAACCCAAAACAAATAAAATTAATTGAGGTAGGACTAGATTTGTTTGCTGAAAAGGGATATCATACGACATCCATCCAGGAAATTGCAAAAGCAGCAGGCATTTCGAAAGGTGCCTTTTACTTATATTTTCAATCCAAGGAAGATTTTATCACGTCTGCATTTCAATATTTTCACGAACAAATAACGAAACAATTGGAGCAAATAAAACGTACTAACGATGAGCCGAGTAAAAGTCTAGCAGACCAAATTACGGCAATCACAGAGTATATTCACGCACATAAAGGCTTTATTACCATGCATCTTCGCGAGGAAATTTCGATTAGTAATAAAACAGATCAGCTAATTAAACAAATGAAAACCGAAAATTTTCAGTGGATGAAGGACAGCATTTTAGCTATTTATGGAGAAAAGGTTAGCCATATATTACTCGATTGTATTATCCAATTAGATGGCTTAATAAATGGATACTTTAAGTGGATCATTATTGATGATATTAAAATTGACCGTTCAGAATTTGGAGCCTATATCGTTAGGAGGTTAGATAATCTTGTTCAATCGATGCTAGTAGAACAAGAAAATGCACTCGCTACGGTTGATCAAGATCCTGTTGGAAAACGAATGCAACAACTGGATATACCACAAATTTTATTGCAGTTGCGGGAGAAAATAAAAACATTACCGCTAGATCGGTCAAAGATAACCGAATTGAATCAGGTAGTTGATGAAATTGAAGTAGAAGCAAACAAGGATGAACCAAAAAAACTGCTTATTCAAGGGCTATTGGTACATTTGCAGCGGTATCCAGTTGTACACGATGAGTGTGAGCACTTAGCAGCCCGTTTCAATATGGAATTATTAGATTAATAAAAAGGAGCATGAACGATGAAAAAATTGATGATAATCGCAGGCATACTACTTATTGGTTTGCTTACTGCGTGTACGGAAGAAGACCAATCCAATGAGGAAGAACAGGAACGAGTAGCACCAGTTGAGATAGCTGAAGCTACAGAAGGGGATCTAGTTGTAGAAAGCTCCCTATTTGGGCGAACTGCACCAAATAGCATGACACCAATTATGCTACAAAACCCAGGGGAAATCGATGTATTAGAAGTAGAAGATGGGGATATGGTGGAAGAGGATGACTTAATCGCAACGATCCTTACCCCAGCCGGGAAGCAAAATGTGTATGCAGCTAAGGATGGAAAGATTGTAAACCTGGAAGCAGAAGAAGGCGCAATGGTTTCCAATTCTGATCCATTAGCAATGATTGCCGACATGGATACGATGAAGCTGCAATTTAATGTAACTGCAGATATGCTTTCTCATATTGAAAAAGGTGATACCTTTACAGCAATTATAAATGGAACGGAATATGAGGCAGAAGTATCAAAAGTTGGTCAAATGCCTAATGATACGGGATTATATGCCGTAGAAGCAAGTGTAGATAATGAAGAGGGCGATATAGTAACTGGCGTTGTTGCACAGATGAATGTACCTGTATCTCGTGTAGAAAATACCATTCTTGTACCAACGGCAGCCATTGTTGATGAAAGTGATGAAACATTTGTTTACATCGTTACAGATGATCAAGCAGTTAAAACCACTGTAACGATCAAAGAAACGCAGTCTGAGCAAACAGCAATTGAAGGTGACATAGCAGAAGGCGACCAAATTGTTGTAAATGGTCAGCTCTTGCTTTCTGATGGAACCAAGGTAGATATTATAGAAGAAAGCGGGGAATAGACAGTGAAGCTAGTCAGTACATCCGTAAAAAGACCAGTTGGTGTCATCATGATCGTACTAGCTATTATTGCACTCGGTGTTGTATCTCTCCGCAGTTTGGCAGTTGATCTTTTTCCGAAAATGGATTTGCCTATCGCAGTAATAGCAACATCTTATGATGACGCAGCACCACAAGAAGTAGAAAATTTAATCAGCAGGCCGATTGAGTCCGCTATTAGCTCTGTTGAAGGTATTGATACGATTCAATCCCAGTCTCAATCAGGGGCATCCCTTGTTGTTATGATGTTTAATAATGGCGTCGACCTCGATCAAGCATTGCTTGATGTTCGGGAGCGAGTCGACCAAATTAAAGGATTTTTACCACAAAGTGCTGGGGAACCAAACATCATGCGTTTCAATCCAGATCAAATGCCAGTTTTATGGGTTAGTTTGACTGGAAAAGAAGCAACCGCACTTACAGAAATAGCGGAAGACCAAATTGTTCCGTACTTTGAACGTCAAGGCGGTGTTGCATCCGTAACCGTTGAGGGAGCGAAAACACGTGAAATTCAGTTAATCCTGGATGAAGCTAAAATGCAACAATATGGAGTTAATCCACAGGTTATTATGCAAGCCTTGAATAATCAAAATCAGTCCTCCTCTGTTGGAACAGTAGAACGAGGAGATAAAGACTTACAGCTACGTGTGACAGGTACATTTGAGTCACTTGATGATATTGGAAAAACAGTTATTCAAACCCAAAGTGGAGCAACGATTCATGTAGAAGATGTTGTCGATGTACAGGATTCATATAAGGAATCGAATGGCTTAACCTTAGTAAATGGTAGCGAATCACTTGTATTATCTATCATGAAGAAAACCGATGGTAATACGGTTGAAGTTGCCTCTAATATAAAGGACGGAGTTGCAGATTTAAATAAAGAATTACCAGACGATATAAACCTAGATGTGGTTATTGATACGTCTGAGTTTATTGAGATGTCAATTGACTCTGTAGTAAAAAATATTTTACTCGGTGGAATCATGTCATTAATTGTGCTTTTGTTATTCCTAAAAAGCATTCGTGCAACGATTGTAATTGGGCTATCAATCCCAATCGCAATTATCTCTACCTTTACACTTATGTACTTTACAGGTGAGACATTAAATATCCTGACTCTAGGTGGATTAGCATTAGGACTTGGGATGATGGTGGATAGTTCAATAGTTATATTGGAAAATATTTATTCCTATAGACAACGGGGTTACAGCCTGAAGGAATCAGCGATTAAAGGTGCTTCGGAATTAGCACCGGCAGTTATTGCTTCGACTACGACAACATTGGTTGTATTTTTACCAATCGTGTTCGTTGAAGGAGTAGCTTCAGATATGTTTACTCCACTAGCGTTAGCAGTTGCGTTTTCATTAATTGCATCGTTAGTTGTTGCCTTGACATTGGTTCCAATGCTTTCTTCTAAATTATTATCAAAAGCAATGGAAAACCATGGACGTAGATATTGGTTCAATAGCTTTTTAGAGCGTGTTGGTAATGGCTATTCACGTGTTCTAAAATGGACGTTGAAACATCGTAAAACAACTGTTTCTGGAACAATTATAGCGATTGTTGCTAGTTTGGCTTTAACTCCATTGATCGGAGCAGAGTTCATCCCATCTGCAGACCAAGGTCAAATGCAAATTACAGTAGAAACAGAAACAGGGTCTTCCTTAAGTCATACGGAAGATATTGTTGAGAAAGTTAATGAACGATTAACTGGATATGAGGATTATATTGAAACCAATTATGTCAGTGTCGGCGGTGGAAGTCCAATGGCAATGGGTGGAGGTGGAAACTCCGCTACCTATATGATCCAGCTCATACCTGCTAGTGACCGAGATAAAACCACCACTGAAATCGTTCAAGAAATAGATGAGGATTTACAAGGCATACCAGGTGCAGAAATTATAGTAAGTGCATCAGATGCAGGTATGGGTATGGGAGATCCAATTCAAATTCAATTAAATGGACCAGAGCATGAAGTATTAAATGAGCTTGCTGAGGAAGTTGTAGCAGAAATACAAACCGTTAACGGTGTTTATAATCCAACAACAGCTGCATCAGAAGGTGTTCCACAAATGAACATTGTGATAGACGATGAAAAAGCAGTGATGTACGGATTAACACAGGATCAGATTTTAGGTCAAATTAGTCTACAATTTACAGGACAATTGGCAACTCAATATCGTGAGGATGGCCATGAGATGGATGTAACACTCCTGTACCCTGAAGGTCAGCGTAGCTCTATCAGCGATTTACAAGATTTAAAAATTACTACGCCAACAGGAGCGGTTATTCCGTTAGAGGAGGTATCTGATTTTCAAGAAATGCAAGGACCAGTTTCTCTATTAAGGCAAAATCAACAACCACAAATGAATATTACCAGTGATATTGTTGATCGTGATTTAGGTAGTGTTGTTTCTGATATAGAAGCGGCCCTTGGAAATATGCAATTCCCAGAGAATTATAATTACTCTATCGGTGGGCAAGCAGAAGATATGGCAGAATCATTTGCCGACTTAGCATTAGCGCTCGTATTCTCTATTTTCCTAGTGTACGCGGTAATGGCAATACAGTTTGAGAACTTCTTGTTCCCATTCATCATTATGTTCTCACTACCAGCTACCGTTGTTGGTGTTATGCTAGGCTTGTTTGTAACTGGTCTACCATTAAGTATTCCAGGCTTTATTGGAATCATTATGCTAGCCGGAATTGTTGTAAACAACTCCATCGTACTGGTAGATTATATTAATATTCTACGCAGAAGAGGGATGGAACGTTTTGAAGCAATTATTGAAGCAGGAAAAAGTAGGCTACGTCCAATCCTAATGACAACCTTAACGACGATTCTTGCGATGGTACCATTAGGTTTAGCATTAGGAGAAGGGGCTGAAATGCAACAACCATTAGCAGTAACGATTATATTTGGACTAAGTGTTTCAAGTATATTTACTCTAGTATTAATTCCTGTTGTCTATAGTATGTTTGACGATCTTACTAAAAAATTCGTAAGACGGAAGAAAAAAGAAGAAGTTGAAGTTGAATAAATAGATAGGAAAGCTCCCTATTAGGGGGCTTATCCTGTTTATAAGAGCAAGATTTTGGGAAAAATGATGATATTATCGGTAAAAATAGCTAAAATATCTAATAAATTCAAAAAAAAACTATTAAAACCTTGCTAAATATTGCCGATATAGTAAAATAGAAACATCAATAGAAAATTAATAGGAAAGGTTGATACATAATGAACAAAACAGAATTAGTAAATGCAGTAGCAGAGAAAAGTGAACTATCTAAAAAGGATGCAACTAAAGTTGTAGACGCAGTATTCGAATCAATTAGCGAATCTTTGAAAAACGGAGATAAAGTACAATTAATTGGTTTCGGAAACTTTGAAGTGCGTGAGCGTTCTGCTCGTACTGGAAGAAATCCTCAAACTGGGGAAGAAATCCAAATCGCTGCTAGCAAAGTACCTGCATTCAAACCAGGCAAAGCATTAAAAGAAGCAGTAAAATAATAGTGTAATTCATAATTGGGCTTTTCGCTAAGAATGTTTAGCGGAAAGCCTTTGTTTTGTGTATGAGACAAAAAGTTTATGGCTTTTACCAAGTCTAATGTATGCAGCGTAGAAATGGTTTCATATTTGCCAAAAAAGGTGTTCTTCTCGATAGAAGAACACCTTTATACGTTAACTTGTTTTTATTTTATAGTTGCCATGTCTAACAACGGTGTTTGGCATTTCATAGCCTAAGATTTTTGCTGCTTCTTTGGAAATTTCAACTAAAACACTGTTATCTCTTACAAGGAAGACCTTACCTTCACATAAATTGTCTTTTCGATCAAAGAGAATAACATCTCCGACACCTGCTCTTTCCATATCAGTTGTTGGTGCACTTTCAAAATTCTTCATCTTCTTCCATCCTTTCATATCGATCATTTGATAAGTTGAGGACATTTCAGGTTCATCATTCTTTCATATGCACTATCTAAATTATGTAAGCAATCTTTACGGAATGACTCTTCACAGACAAAATCATTGGAAATTTCAGATTTTAATCCTTCATAGATAGTCTTTATTACATCCATTTTAGATAAATGTTCTGCTTGATTCATTGTAATAGTCAATATTTCCTTTATTTCGTTTTCGAAATATTCGATTGTACCAAATAATACAGTCACTAGAACATCCACCTTTCAAATACTAAGCTTATGTAAAAGGGATATTCCTAAATCGGTATAAAAATATCCACCTTAATGGGGGTGGATAAAGATGTAATAACGTGTATCGCAATAACTATTTTTATCCGATCCGTTCTGGCAGTCCGACGATCATAGTCTAGAGACCTTAGACTCGTAACTTTGCGTCCTTACCTTTCAATAAGTTTGCCTTTTACATTAAGTTTTTACCATTATATTACTTTTGGTTTATATTTTCAATAAATTTCGTCTTTTTTAGACAATTTTACCCATGTGTGATGGGTAAAATGACCTAATTGATGGTTGTGTATTAAACTACAGATAGTAATGAACTCTTAAGAAACTTTCTTTACTCGTAGTGTTACTTTTCGAATGATTTGATTGGCAACCTCTGAAAACATTAAACCAATTGCAATACCACCAGCAAGTAACATTACTTTAGCTGAATATTGGACGGCATTAAAATAATCATTTACGACAAAGCTTCGCATGGCTTCATAGGCCATCCCACCGGGTACGAGTGGAATGATACCTGAAACAGTGAAGATAATGATGGGGGTCTTATACACCCTTGCAAAAATATGGCTAAATACTGCTACAAGCATCGCACCAAATACCGTTGCTGGAACTGAATCCATACCATTTTGGACAAGTATAAAGTATAAAATCCAACCAGCCATACCTACAAACCCACATTGTATTAATGACCTCCTGGGGGCATTAAAAAGAATCCCGAACCCCGCAGCAGCAATAAAACTCGTAATAAGCTGAGCAACAATACCCATAACACTAAACTCCTTTCAATCGACAATTTCCGACAAGTGCCTGTCACCCGCAAAATACGACAAAATATGACAAGTGACAGGCACCGACAAGACAAGGTTATAGAAAGGCGAGGACGGCGGCGATGCCTGCTCCGATGGCGAATGCGGTGAGGGTAGCTTCGACGCCTTTGGAGACTCCTGCTACGAGATGTCCTGCCATTAGGTCTCGTACAGCATTGGTAATATGTAATCCTGGGACTAGTGGCATAACCGCACCGATAATGATTTTATCGAGCTCCAGCCCTAATCCCGTTGTAATGAATCCCCATGCTAATAACCCAATAATAAGTGAAGCGAAGAATTCAGCAATAAAGCGAATCTCCACTAGTCGTTCAACGCTAAGCATGCCAGCAAATCCTATTCCCCCAGCAATACAAGCAGGGAGGAAATCTGTCCATGTACCACCAAACATGATGGTAAAACAACCACTAACAAGGGCAGCTGCTAGAATTTGTACTTTATTGGGATAGAAATACCGATTGGAATCCAATTTATTCAACGATTTTAGTGCCTCTTCTAATGACAGCTCATCGGCTACAATCATTCTTGAGATCCGATTTACCTCGGCAATTTTATATAAGTCAGTTGTACGCTTCGCAATTCGCATGAAATTAGCTGCTTCTGCTCGGTCAACGGAAAAGTTGATTCCTGTAGGCGTAGCATAGCTTTGTGGATTTTCAATCCCAAAAGCTTTCGCAATCCGGTCCATCGTATCTTCTACCCGATAGGTTTCTGCACTACATTCCAGCATAATTTTCCCTGCCAGCATACAAACCTTTGTAATTCTATTATGATTTTCCAATTTACATCCAACTTTCAAAACAACAATTTTCTCTGTAAATACTGCCAGTAAGATCCCCAATTTAACATCAGCGACTAGGAGGTGTTAGGGGGAACTGCTAGAGTATCTGATATGTATTAGAACATCAGTGGACCTTGCCATTGATTGAGGTTTTACTTTATCTCCATATTATAGTAGGAAACTTTACTTTAATAAAGTAAAAGAAAAAGACAGCTTTGTTATAGGGTGTTGTCGTATATAAGATGTAAAAAGAGAGGATCCATCAAAAACAGTGGAGCGGATTCTCCTTCCAAGCATAAATGTCATTACAATAAAAAAATCCTTCATCAAGAAGATGAAGGATAACGTACTGACAGGTTATTTTAAGGTGCCATCATCATTAAAGATACGATAGATATAATCGGTATCGCATTAATAAGGGCAACTCCTACCATTGCAAATGTAGTTACTTGTTCTTTGAGTTCTTCTGGAACACCAACAGATCGTTGTAAAAACACAAAAAATGATCCGATTACCATTGTTAAAATAACTATTATTCCTGGAATTAATAATTCATCTGTAGCTGCAACAGTCTCCATATTAGCTATGCCGAAAACAATTAATATTAGTGGAATAGCTTCACTAATTGCTGCCCCAATAAAAAAGTTCGTTTGCAGCTTGCCGATGTTCTCAGGATTCTCTTTTAATTTTTCTATATTTATCTTAAAGACAATGAGCATCGGTACAACAGCAAGTACTGCTGCTAAAGAAAATACGTAAGGACTCATTACAACACACTCCCAATTTTCGAATTATTTATAATAAACACTCAATTATTTTACCATATCATACCAATTGCCTCAATAATGATAATAGAAGAGCGAACCTGCCATCAAATTTGCAACCATGATTATCAGTAGCTATAATTTAGGCTACAATAGATACTATTAAGTATAATAGGAGAATGTCATGTTTTCATATATTGATTTAGCTATTGCATTTTTTATTGCACTCATTTCATCTTGGTTACTAACATATCCAGTAAAAAAATTAGCAATTAAAATTGGTTCGGTAGACTTTCCGAACCATCGAAAAATACATACGAAAGTAACGCCGAGAATGGGTGGCTTAGCCATTTTTTTAGGTGCTTTTTTAGGCGGGCTTTATTTACAGCCATACCACGAGCATTTGCCAGAGATTCTTATTGGAGCACTGGTAATTATTATTACAGGCGCATTGGATGACCGGTTTACCTTACGACCAGTTGCCAAGCTAACTGGACAGCTAATTGCTGCATCCTTTCTTATTTCGGGTGGCTTGATTATCGACCGAATTACATTACCGATATTTGGAATTATTGATTTGGGCTTTTTCAGTGTACTGATTACCGTATTATGGATCGTCGGTATCACAAACGCGATAAATCTTATAGATGGATTGGACGGGCTTGCGACAGGGGTATCCTCAATTGCTTTAATAAGTATTTTTATCATGGCAATCATTGATACTCAGGTTCTTGTTGCATACTTTTCTATCGTCTTAATTGGAGCTAATCTTGGGTTCTTATATCACAACTTTTATCCAGCAAAAATATACATGGGGGATACCGGTTCCAACTTTTTAGGATATATGATCGCGGTTGTTTCCATTCTTGGCTTGTTTAAAAATATCGCCTTATTTAGTTTTGTGCTTCCCATTATTGTACTAGCAGTACCAATCTTTGATACGTTGTTTTCCATCATACGCCGGGCACTAAAAAAGGAAAACATCATGATTGGCGATCAAAAGCATATTCATTATCAGATTCTCGCTGCTGGCTATAGCCACCGCAAGACGGTACTGATTTTGTACGGAATAAGTGCATTGTTTGGAACATTAGCAGTACTATTTTCAAACGCAACGATGACTACAAATTTAATTATTTTAGGAATTTTGCTGGTTTTACTACACATACTGGCGGAAATTGCAGGACTTGTAATGGGCGGGAAACGACCAGTGTTGCAAGCCCTTGGAAGGATGTTTAGAAGAAAAGCAAGAGAATAGGGTCAGGTCCCTTGTCCCATTTTCCGAATGGGACAAGGGACCTGACCCCAAATCATACAACCCAGTCTGGGGTATTTAGGGAGCATAATATTTGAAGTTCCTGTTCACGTTTGTTGGTATAGGAACTTACTTGAATCAAATCCTCATCCATTATTGCTGGATGTGTCATTACTTCGACTGATTTAACATTTAACTTCTGTAAATGATGGAATATTTTCTCATCCACTCCATCACCATAGAATCCAAGATATAATGTCTCTGTTAACAATATTTCAGGAAAATCTTTTAATGAATCAACATATCGAACTTTAACACCATACTCCTTTGCTAGTTTAACAACTACTTGTTTAAGCGGTTCCCAGCCATGAACATGATGATGGCTATCTATATGATGAAGGGGTAGGCCAGTTGCTAAAAAAGCTTCTATTTGTGCACGCCATTCTTTTTCTACCTGGTAAATATTTGGTGGGTCCATTTTGAGGAAGGTGTTTTTAAACTTAAATTCACCGTTAGGATCTAAAAGGTCACTAACATCCTTACTGACCGGCTTTCCCCATGTTAAAACAAGATGTATACCTACATGTAAAGAAGGGTGATTTTTTGCTTGTTTTACTGCATAATCTACTGCTTTTCCATTCATCATTAATGTTGTTGAATGGACAAGTCCTTTAGTATGTGCCTCCATGATTCCGTCAGTTATTCCTTTCGTCAAACCGAAATCATCTGCATTAAATAATACTTTCATCGATCATTCCTCCAGTTAGAATGTGAAATTATTCTTTGTTCGGCGGATAATTTCTCTCAATCATAAAGTTTGTTTTATCACCACGGAAGTATGAACGTGAAAATTCTACTTTATCTCCTTTGTCATCTTCAGCAATGGTTTCAATATAGAAACATGGTAAGCCTTCCTTGCATTCCAAGCGGGTACTAATAATTTCATCAGCTAGGGTGATTTCGATATGCTCAGTTGTCTTTGCTATATGAACATCAAAAGCGTTTTTTAGAGATCCATACAAAGAGACTTCTGCATGCTCTTGTGTAATTCCAGGTGCTACGTCCCAGGGAATATAAGATACCTCGTACTGTGTAGGCTCCCCATTTGCTCTTCGTATCCTTTCTATACGTTGGATAGGCTCTTTTGGTTTAACCCCTAAAGATTTTTTAAGGATTTCAGTGGCTGGAACAACATTGATTGAAATTAGTTCAATTTTTGCCTTTTTACCTTGTATCGCAATCTGGTCACTATAGCGTTTAACGGTACTCGAAAGGGTTTGTTTAACCTTTTGATCGGCCACGTACGTTCCTTTACCTTGCTTTCTATACAAATAACCTTCTAAAGTAAGCTGATTAAGTGCGGATCGTACAGTTGTCCTGCTCACATTAAATTCCTTACATAATTCTAGTTCTGGTGGGATTTTCTCCCCTTTTTTGTATTTATTCGACTTAATTCTATCTAATAATTCTTCTTTAATATAGGCGTGTAATGATTGATTTTTCTCCATCGTTGTAACTCCTTAACTAAATCTATATATAAAGTTTACAAGATAGTACAAATAATAACAACAAATAAAATTTGTCATTACAATTAAAGAAAATAAACAAAAATTTGTATAGACAATATAATATTTGTATGATACATTTTGTATAAAGGTATCAACAGGTGATTTAAACAAGAAGGAAATAAGTTATTTTTTTTGAAGGTAAAAATAAGCGCTTACATACCAGGAGTTAAAAATCTAAATGAACTCAACACATCATAAGGAGAGACCTATTATGTCATTAAAAGTAGTAGTAATTGGTGGAGGTTCCAGTTATACACCAGAGATTATTGAAGGGATGATTCGTCGTCATGATAGTTTTCCAGTGACGGATATCGTATTAGTTGATATTGAAGCGGGAAAAGAGAAACTAGATATTATCGGAAATTTAGCTCAGAGAATGATTAAAAAGGCGAAAAAATCTATTAATCTATCATGGACACTGAATCGAAAGCAAGCATTGGAAAATGCCGATTATGTTTCTACACAAATTCGAGTTGGTGGATTGGAAGCACGGGCAAAGGATGAACGAATACCGTTAAGTCATGGATTTATTGGTCAAGAAACTAATGGTGCTGGAGGTGCTTTTAAAGCATTCCGTACTATTCCAGTACTAATGGAAATTGCAGAAGAGATTCATACTATTTGTCCAAATGCATGGATGATTAACTTTACTAATCCAGCTGGAATCGTTACAGAAGCACTTTTAAAATATTCCAAGCACAAAAAAGTAATCGGTGTTTGTAACATTCCATTTAACATGCGCCATTCCGTAGCAGAAATACTCAATGTTTCACCCGAAAATGTAAGAATCGAATTTGTCGGCATGAATCACTTTGTTTTTGGCCAGAAGATATTTGTTAACGGGGAAGAGAAAACAGAAGAGGTTCTAACCAAACTAATTGATGAGAATCTCGATTACTCTCCAGCTAATATTGTGAACCTAGGTTGGTCCAAGACATTTATTGAAGCAACAAGACTTTTACCAAATCCTTACCACCAATATTATTTTCAAACCATTGATGTGCTTGAAAAGGATTTGAAAGCATACGAAGAACATGGAATAAGAGCAGAGGTAGTTCAACAACTGGAGGAATCTTTATTTGAGATTTACAAAAATCCAGAGCTACAGGTAAAACCAAAAGAATTAGAACAAAGGGGTGGCGCTTTCTATAGCGATGTTGCATGTAGTTTAATGGATTCCATCTATAACAATAAAGAGGATATTCAAACCGTGAACACCTTAAATAATGGTGCGATCTCTGATTTACCTGATGATGCCGTTATTGAGATCAATTCTATGATTACGAAAGATGGCCCAAAACCGATTGCTTTAGGGTCATTACCATATCAGGTAAAAGGAATTATTCAGCAAATGAAGGCATTTGAGGAATTGGTCATCCGTGCTGCAATAACTGGTAGTTATTATGATGCTTATTTAGCTTTTGTGATGAATCCATTATTAGGGGATGAGAAACGAAGTAAAGTTGTACTTGATGAACTTTTAGAAGCACATAAAGAGTTTTTACCACAATTTAAAAATAGGGGGAATTAAAAATGAATAGCAAATTTATGCAAAAATTTATTGAAATTGCTGGACGAATTGGTGCACAGCGTCATTTAGTAGCTATCCGTGATGGTTTCGTTGCAATTATGCCATTAATCATAGTTGGATCATTAGCTGTGCTAGTTAATAACTTTCCACCATTTGGAAAATTTGATTTTGTACAAATTTTAAATGGAATATTCGGAGATGGTAACTGGCAAGAAGTAGGTGGTTCCATTTGGAACGGAACCTTTGCAGTTCTTGGGTTATTAATCGCATTTTCCGTTGCATACAACCTAGCTAAATCCTATGAAACGGATGGATTAGGGGCTGGTTTACTCTCTGCTGCTGCTTATATTATGCTAGTTCCTGTTACAGAAGACTGGGGATTGAATTTTGCATGGCTAGGGGCGCAGGGACTATTTGTAGCAATAATTTTAGCCATCCTGGTAACAGAGCTTTTCCGAGTGTTAATAAAATCTAAGTTCACGATTAAAATGCCAGAAGGTGTTCCTGATGGAGTTGCAAAATCATTTAAGGCATTGATTCCATCGATTTTAATCTTAATAGTAATTGGGTTATTCCAAGCAATCATGAACGTATTTGCTGGTATGAGTGTTTTTGAAGTTATTTTTAATGTTATTCAACAACCATTACAGGGTCTTGGTAACACATTACCTGCTGCTATTGTTATTGCATTTCTTAACCATTTATTATGGTTCTTCGGATTGCATGGTACGAATATTTTAGGATCAGTTATTGAACCTATCTATCTACCATTAATCGAGAAAAATGCGGACCTTTTTGCTAACGGTATGTCAGCATTTGATGTGCCATATGTGGTAACGAAACCATTCCTTGATTCCTTTGTATTCATGGGAGGGTCAGGTACAACCATTGCATTATTGATTGCAATATTAATTGTTTTACGTAAACAACAGAAACATCCTTATAAAGAAGTTGCAAAGCTTTCTGCACCTGCAGGGTTATTCAATATTAACGAACCGGTTATTTTTGGTTTACCTATCGTGTTAAATCCTGTTATGTTAATACCATTTATTTTTGTTCCAGTAACCTTAACTATTATTTCTTATATTGCTATTTCAACAGGCTTGGTTCCTAAAACAGTTGCAATACTTCCATGGACAACACCACCAATTCTTAGTGGTTATCTAGTGACAGGAGGCAGCTGGCGTGGAATCGCATTACAACTTATTAATCTAACAGTTGCCGTAGTTATGTATATACCGTTTGTCATGGCAGGAGTTAGAGCATTAAAGCAACGTATGGAGGGTTAAACAATGACCGAAACAACAGAAGAAATGCAAATGCTATCATTTAACATCATTTTACATGCAGGTAATGCAAGATCTTTCGCAATGGAAGCAATCATGCTGGCAAAGGAGTATAAGTTTTCAGAGGCTAGAGAAAAAATTTCAGAAGCAGGTAAAGAATTTAATGAGGCACATCATATTCAAACCAAACTGTTACAAGAGGAGGCTAGTGGCAAACAAAATCAAGTTAGTATAATACTTGTCCATGCACAGGACCATTTAATGACATCGATGGCTGTCAAAGATCTTGCCAATGAAATGATTGATATGTATATAAAAATGCAACAATTGGAGGGGGAAAATTAATGAAAATAATTCTTGTTTGTTCAGCAGGTATGTCCACATCCATGCTCGTAAAAAAGATGCGTTCCGCAGCGGAAATGCGTGGAATGGATGTAGAAATTGAAGCAGTACCAGAATCACAGTTAAAGAATAATGTAGAAGGATTAGATGTCGTATTAATTGGACCACAAGTTCGTTATCTAGAGAAAAAAATAAGAGAATTTGTAGAACCAAAAGGCATTAAAGTAGATATCATTGATTCCATTGCATATGGAATGATCCAAGGTGACAAAGTATTGGAACAAGCAATTTCGCTGAATAACTAGGGTCAGGTCCCTTGTCCCATTTTCAAATGGGACGAGGGACCTGACCCCAAAACAAGAAAAACCACTCCATTTTAATTGATGGAGTGGTTTTTTTGTTGGATTTTCTGTGTTTTAACAAAAGATATGGTTTCACGCCACAAAAAACCAATCCATTAACCTGGTTCGATAGTCGCATCAAACGGCGGTGCATGTTGCATTATTGGGTTTTATTAACTATAAATGGTTGTTTTGCTTTTATTAATAGGGTATTATTTCCTATAAGGGTAATTTTTAGATTATTTCCCTTTTTAGAACTTATAAATTTAATAGATTTCAAATGAAATAGCAAACTCGTTGAAAGACGGGGGCGCAAAGCCACAGGTCTAAAGCAATAATTGCAATGACGGCTGGGTTGCCAAGTTGGATTTTTTAAGGGCATTCTGGCATAAGAATGCCCTTTTTTATTGTCGAGGATTCTACGACTGGCTTACTAAAAAGGAGGGATGTTTTGTATTGATAGATTTAATATGAAAAATGTTTGAGTGCGCACCTAAGATTACATCAAAGAACTCTCCTAGGATGATATATCAATTTATTTCATAACAACTATCAATGTTACTAGTGAACGATGAAAAAATTTTAAAAACAATTATCGGAAATTTTACACCATTTATACAATAGGAGAGATTTAATGTATAGGAATAAGTTTAGAAAAATTAGAACAGCATTTATTATTTTCATAACAATATTATTAATCTTTACTAGTATGCCATTAGCACCTCTTGCTGCTAGCGGGGAGCTTCGTCAGTTTGAATTACCTGGTGAAGCAGATTTTATGAATCCAGAATCGATTCTGGATTTTCTGCCGAGGACAGGTCAGGATCCTGTACCATTACTTAACCCGGTACAGGGGAATCAACCATTTTTGCCTTCTGCAATAGATGGGGATACAACACCTTCAGCGGCACCGCGGGATCGTATGTATGATGATACGGCAGAGGGGATATTATCACAATCCTTTGATCATCCTGTAGATTTAGTTTCAGGTGAATTGAAAATATCTGAAGTTGATCTCCTTTTACCTGGAATTGGCATGGATTATTTAGTAGAACGGACCTATCTACCAAACTCGGAAAAAGGTGACTTATGGCAATCAAGTTTATTTAATGAGCTTAGGATGTATGCAGAGTACCATATTGGTGAAACAAGGTTTGATGGAGGAGTTAATACTTATAATTTTGTCATTGGATCTGAGGATGGTTATATTACAAGCTATGATGATGACTCATTAATAAATTATGAATTACATAAAGGGACATATGTACCGTCAGAAGATGAATCGACACTAGAACGTATTGATCAGTATGAATATGTAGTGACCAAACCAGATGGTACGAAAATCACCTATTATGGATATTATGCTCCTTGGCGTTACAATACAGAAGATCCTGACCTTCCTGATTATCCAGATCAAGATTCAAAGCTAGGAAAAATGATTCGATATGAAGATAGAAAAGGGAATATCATTTCCTTTGATTATAATGAAAATGGAAATATTAACAAAGTAACGGATACAACTGGACACACCACTACCCTTAATTGGAAAGGTAACTTACTAGATTCTATGGAAGATCCTTTTGGAAGAGTAGTAAGTTATTCATATGATAGTTCTGATCGACTAAAGAAAGTAATTCAGGCTGACGGAAGAACGGTTAGCTATTCATATGATGGAGCAGATCGAATTACTTCCATAACAGATGATCAAAAGACAATGGAATTCTCGTATAACAGTAATAATCAAGTAACTAGTGTCCGTATGTATGGTAAGGAATACTTTAAATTATCCTATCAAGACGGAGTAACAATTGTTACGGATGCAGGGGATAACGTATGGAAGTATGAGCATAACGGAGAGCAACTAACGCGTGTAGTGAACCCGCTTAAAGAGGCTACCACTTATACGTACGAGGATGATTTACTAATTGGTATTTCCTCTCCACAGGGTACCATTAGCTATGATTACGATAACAAAGGTAATAAAGTGTCAGAAACCAATTTGGCAGGTGGAACCACAACCTATGTATATGATTATGATGATCCAAATACATGGGAGCAACCTGTAAAAATTATTGACCCTTTAAAAGGGGAAACTACTTTTGAATATGATTCACAAGGTAATGTTACTAAACGGACGGATCCAACTGGTGTAATCATGTCCTTTTCGTATGATGACAATGGCCTTCTAACGCATATGAAAGATGCGCATGATAATGTAACGAAAATGATTTATAACGATCAGGGATTTGTGGAAGAAGTAATTGATCCACTTGAATACAAAACTGCTTATACTTATGACAACTTTGGTCATGTATTAACTGAAAAGTTACCGAACGGTGTAACCTATGGATATACGTATGATGACCGTGGCAATGTTTTAACCAGTAGTGAAGGTGGTAAAGTTACCATAAATACCTATGATAGCTCTGGAAGATTAGAGTCGGTTAAAGATCCTATTAATCGTATAACAACCTATTCATACAATGATCAGGGGTTAGTAGACACAATCACAGATTCTACAGGTACAACGAAATATACGTATGATGATTTGGGTTACGTTGAAACCGTAAAAACGCCACAAGATGAAGTGACTACTTATACGAGAGATGCTCTAGGTCGCCCAGATATCGTTGAAAGATCTACAGAGACATTAGATTATGTATTTGGACCATTTGGCGTAACTAATGTAAAAATAACAAGAGGAGAAACGGAAGAAAGCTTTACTTATTCGTATGACGATCGTGGGAATGTAACTGGAATAGAAGATAATTTCGGACGTAATATCGCATTCTCTCATAATATTGAAGGTAAACGAACCAAATCTGTTGATCCTATTGGTCGAGTTAATAAATGGTCCTATGATGCAGCTGGACGGGAAAAAACATGGACGGATGCTAATGGGAATGTTACGGAATATGTTTATGATAATAATGGGTTATTGACTGATATTCTTCACCCAAATGGGTCCACGACAACATATGAGTATGATAACAACAAACGACTTGTTAAAAAAATATTACCAGATGAAGCAGTTGAAAGTTATGGATATGATAAAGCAGGCTGGTTAACGATTGAAACAAATGGAGCTGGTGAGACCAGCAAGTATGATTATGATGCACAAGGAAGATTAAAATATTACACGGATCCAGCTAAAGGAGTAACGGAATATAGTTATGATGATGCTTCCCGTGTTACCGCAGTAAAAGATGCGTTAGGTAATCATGAAACTTATGTGTATGATAATCTAGACCGTGTTATCGAAAATAAGGATTCAGCTGGTAGAACGGTGTACTTTGACTATGACGCTTATAATCGATTGACGAAAATGACAGATCGAGCGGGTCTTGAGCATCAATGGAATTTCGTTGAGGATCAAAATCAAGTTGTATATACACGTCCCGATGGTGAGGAAACGACCTATACTTACGATGTTAATAATCGTTTAATTAATATAAAGAACCCAAAAGGCGAAACAACTGAATTGAAGTACGATGATCGAGGACGCTTAACGGAACAAATCAATCCATTAGGAGAATCAAGTAAGTGGGTTTATAACGAATTAGATCAATTAATGGAAGAAGTGAATACGGCAGGTTATTCAACTACTTATACTTATGATGAAAAAGGCAGAGTAGAGAGAGTAACGGATCCGCTTGGACTAATCACTACCATTGAATATAACAACTATTATGATCTGCCAAAAGAAATTGAAGATTATCGCGGGGGAGTAACAAAATTCCAATATGATGCGATGGGACGAGAGGTTTCCTATACGGATGTAAAAGGAAATGTGTCTAGTCTAGATTATGATGGTATTGGTCGTGTTGAGGCTACTACAAATTCTTTAGGAGAAACCTATAAAATGCAATATCACCCTCTTGGTGGAATGAGTCAAATGACGGATCCGGAAGGTGGAATATGGGAATGGTCGTACGATTTATTAGGGAGAATGAAAACACAAAAAGACCCAGAGGGAAATGTGACGCAAACAGATTATGATGCAGCTGGACGATTAGTCTCACAAACTGATGCTCTAGGAAACGTATACGAGTGGTCATATAATGCATTTGATCAGATTAAATTGGAGACCGATCCACTTGGAAATGAAACGGTTTATACGTATTCGGAATTTGGCGAATTGGAAACCGTTACGGACGAACTTGGAAATATCATAAGTTATGAATATGATGAACTTGGAAGACCAATTGAAGTAACAGATCCAAGTGAAGCTACTACAGAATATGAGTATGATGCGATTGGACAAGTTGTTAAAATAACTGATGCCCTTGGCTATACGAATAAATTTGACTATGATTCACTTGGAAATATAGTGGAACAAGTAGATGCGTTGGGAAATGCAGAAACGTTCACCTATGATGCGTACAGTCGGGTAACAAGTAAAACAGACTTTCGTGAGAATACGACTACTTATGTTTATGATAATAAAAATGGCAGGACAACAATTACCAATCCATTAGGTGAGGTAACAACTTTAAGTTATGATAGTTTAAATCAATTGGAGTCTATTACCGATGCTGCAGGTGAGACAACGACCTATGAATATGATGCAGCTGGTCGTATCATATCCGAAACAGATCCACTGGGGTATTCCAATCAAATGGAATATGATGGACTGGATAATGTGATAGCTTTAATAGATGAGAACAACGAAAAAATATCCTATGAATATGATCAAGTTGGAAATCTATTAAAAGAAATTGATCCTTTAGGAGATACAACTACTTACACGTATGATGCAAATTATCAAGTGAAAAAAATCGTGGATGCACGTGGAGGAATTACCGCATATGATTATGACGTCCTTGGTAATATAACTACGCAAACCGACCCTGAAGGTGGCGAGTGGAATTTTACCTATGATGAACTAAGTCGTTTAACTGAAACAACAGACCCTTTAGGAGATAAATATAAGTTTACGTATGATAATCTTGGTCGAGTGATAGAGGAAACAGACCAGGCAGGATTTACAACGCTCTATAAGTATGACGAGTTAGGTCGTATGACGGAGCAAATTACAAATGATAGTGGGAAATGGGAATATGAGTATAATCCAAATGGGTGGCTTACTAGCATTGTAGACCCATTAAAAGGGAAAACAACGTATGAGTATGACGCAAATGGTAACTTAATCAAGGAAGTTGATCCACTAAAACGAGAAGATAAATATGTTTACGATGAATTGAATCGCATGACGAAGTATATTGACGCTTCCGATTATGTTACGAAATGGGATTATGATGAAATAGGTAATTTGGTTGAAGAGACAAATGCTCTTGGAGAATCTATTACGTATGATTATGATGCATTATCTAGATTAATAGAAGAAAAGTCTCCAAGTGGTTCAACATGGAAATATGAATACGATCCTACTGGAAACTTAATTAAAGAAATTAATCCATTAGGAAATGAAACTAATTATGACTATGATGCAACGCATCAATTGGTAAAAGTAACAGATGCTCTAGATGGAGTTACTAGCTATCATTATGATCAAACAGGTAATTTAACTGAAATTATTGATGCGAATGGAAACACTCGTAAATGGGTATATGACCTTAATGCCAATGTTATAGAAGAAATAGATGGGTTAGGTAATGTTCATTCCTATGCCTATGACTCAGCTGGTCAATTAGTAGAAGAGATAAACAGGAACGGTCAAACGATTAAATATGACTACACACCTCGTGGTGAAGTTGCAGAAATTAATTTAGATGGATTTAAACAAGAGTACAAATATGACGAGCTAAGTCGTCTTACTTACATGAAGTCTCCAGATTCAGAGGATTCCTTCAAGTATGATGCACTTGGTAGAATAATCGAACAGATGAATCATAATGTAGAAAAGCAATTATTCTTTAACTATGATGCGGTTGGTAATATTACAAGTATGACGAATAGTGAAGACCGTACGATTTCCTATAATTATGATTCACGTAACCTTATGACTTCTATAACAGATCCTGATGGTGAAACTAGTAAATATAGCTACGATGCACTTGGTAGAATTGAACAGCAAGATTTGGCTAACAACAATCAAATTAAACGAACCTATACAGTAGATGGTCAACTTGATAGTATTGAAAATCGTAACCATGACGGGGTAATCTCAACATTTACCTATGAGTATAATGATGCTGGGCAGCGTGCGAAGCAAATTGAAGAAGATGGATCTACCACAACTTACAGTTATGATGCCTTAAACCGTTTAACAGCTGTGGATTACCCGTTAGACAAAATGTATGAGAGGGAGCCTGAATTTCCTGAAAATCGAAAACACCATAGAACAAATGATGAACAGAATTCACTTGCATTAGAGGCTCTTAATGAAGAGGATGTCAAAGCAAAAACTTCTTCCAATGATGCAGATTCAATATATGATAACCAGGAACTTGAAAATGTAGGTGAGGCTGTTTCAACTGTTGAAAAGACATTAGATGAAGACGAAAAAGTTAAACTTGAAGAAAAGGAGCAACATGAGAAAGATAGAGATGTACAAGGCAACCGAGATGTAGTAACAGATACTAATGATTCAGAAGTAGATAATCAAGATCAAGAGGCAGGTTTCTTTAAAAAAACATGGGAAAATATTAAAGAATTTTTTCAAAAAGTTTGGGAAGGAATTAAAACTGCTTGGAATTGGTTTATTGGATTATTTACATCTACTGCCTCTGCAACACCAAAAGATCCATTCTTAAAGCAAAATGGTGTGGGAAATGGTTCTGATAAAGGTAAGGAATCGGATCAAGCAATAGAAAATAATAAAGAACAAAATATCCAGCAAGAACAAACAGAAGAAGTAGATAGTTCTAAATTATACGGGAATGTGAAACTTGGTGCAGATGAAGGTATTGATTCGGAAGGATTTCCAGAAGAACCGAAATACATGGTTGAACCGGTAGACTATGTAGAATACACATATGATGCTGTTGGAAACCGTTTGACTGAGACAGCTGATGGAGAAGTAACGAATTATTACTATAATGAGAACAACCAACTAGTCAAAGCTGGTGACCAATCGTTTGAGTATGACGAAAATGGAAATATCATACAGGAAACAAGTTTATTTGAACAACGAACGTACACATATGATGCGGCTAATCGATTACGTACAGTTATGTTCGGTGACAACAGCTATGTAACTTATGGTTATGATGGCCTCGATCGTAAAGTAACTCGTGAAAGTGGTATGTGGCGTTCACTTGGTAATCCATATAAAGATGGACATCCGGGGCAAGGAAAAGGATTAGAGAAAGATAACCCAGGAAAAGGCAATGATAAGGACAATCCTGGAAAAGGAAGAGATAAAGAAGATCATCCAGGTCAGGGAAACGCTTGGGGACTTTATAAGCATGGAGAAGGCAAAGAAAAGATGGAAGTTGTAGAAAATCGCTACTTCTATGAAGGGATGAGCCATCTCGTGCACAAGGAGTATAGTCCATCCGGATCACCATATGCAGAATACTACATCGGTGCAAACAACCAAGTGGTATCGCAAAAAATGTTCGGTTATCATGGACGAAGTATTCCAGGCCATGACCCAAGTATGAAAACAACTGGTGGCATGATGTATTATCATTATGATGGAATGGCTACGGCAAGTGAGCTAACCGACCGCCACGGAGATGTAATCCAAAGCTATCGACATGATGCATTTGGTGGTCTTGTAAACGGTATTACGGCGCCTTATAATACAACAAGCTATACTGGTCATTCGTATGATCAAGATGTAGGCTTAATCGATATGCAGGCCCGTATGTATGATCCATCGACTGCTCGATTCTTACAGGAAGATACGTATGCGGGAACGTTGGATAATCCGTTAACACAAAACCGTTATTCTTACGTGATGAATAATCCGTTGAATTATTGGGATCCAACGGGACGGACGGCAGAGGAAATCCCGTCAGAAGTAATTCAAAAAAAGGATTTTTCTGTCACGTTAACTGGTGATGAAGCAGAATTTGGTATTCGAGAAACGTGGGAATATAATTTTCAAGACTATGGGTCTCACACCAATAATCAAAATTATAGAGAAGTAGTTGGCGAACGCGACATAACACTGTATTGGGATGAAGTCACAACAGAGACCTGGTATTACCAAGCAGTCCTTAAAGGATATTTTGATGAGGAAGGGGTAGGTCATACCGATAATATCTCGAAATCAATAGAGTATAGTAGGGTAGACACCCGACCAGGATCTGTAGTAA
>NZ_WOCA01000014.1 GCF_009728145.1 Ornithinibacillus caprae
TTCTATACTTACAAATTCCACTTCATTTTGAGTATTATTTCTAGTATGAAACACAGTTACCACCGCCTTGTATTGTTACTTATATTATAACAAATTAACGCGGTGAATTGTTAAAGTATTCTAAATAAAAACAGGCTGTCGAGGGTTTTTCGACAGCCTGAGAACTTGCGTATAAGCAAGTTCTGTTTTTTTAGTTTTCATTTCCAATCATCGATAAAGCAATTCTTCCTTTATCTACATCTATTTGCTCCACCCAAACTGTTACTACATCACCAACTGAAGCAATGTCCATCGGATGCTTAACAAACTTATTAGCCATTTTGGATATGTGAACTAAACCATCTTGTTTCACACCAATATCTACAAAGACTCCAAAGTCTACTACATTTCGTACTGTACCTTGCAATTCCATCCCTGGTTTTAAATCTTCTAAAGTTAACACATTTTTCTTCAACAATGGCTTGGGTAAATCATCCCGTGGGTCTCTCTCTGGTCTACTTAAGGCGGACATGATATCAGCTAAGGTTAGCTCTCCAATATCAAGCTTAGCTGCTGTTTCTTTTAATTCTAATTGGTTTAACTTTTCTTTTAAGATTTGTGAACCGATATCCTCAACCTTACAACCTATCATTTTCAATAACTCTTCCGTATGGGTATATGTTTCAGGATGTATCGGTGTACGGTCAAGTGGATGCTCTCCATCAATAATACGTAGGAAACCAATGGCTTGTTCATATGTTTTAGCACCAAGTCTTGGGATTTTCTTTAATTGTTTTCTATTAGTAAACTTCCCATTTTCATTTCGTTGAGTCACAATATTATTGGCAACTGTTTTACTAAGGCCAGAAACATATTGCAATAACGAACTAGATGCAGTGTTTACATTTACACCAACTTGGTTAACTGCAGTTTCAACAACAAAAGTAAGCGATTCATTTAATGCCTTTTGACTTACATCATGTTGATATTGCCCTACTCCAATAGATTTAGGGTCAATTTTTACTAGTTCAGCTAACGGATCCTGAACACGACGGGCAATAGAAGCAGCACTTCTCTCTTCTACTTGTAAGTCTGGAAATTCTTCACGTGCTAATTTCGATGCAGAGTATACACTAGCTCCCGCTTCATTCACAATGATATATGGTATATCTAAATTATGTTTTGTAATAACATCCGAAATAAACTGCTCTGTTTCACGAGAAGCTGTCCCGTTTCCAATTGCAATCAATTCAACATTATATTTTGTGATGAAATTCATAACTATTTTTTCCGCACCTACGATATCATTCTTTGGTGCAGTTGGGTACATAACACTAACCTCATGAACTTTTCCTGTTTCGTCGACAACTGCTAATTTACACCCTGTTCGATAGGCGGGGTCTACACCTAGTACGTTTTTCCCTTTCAATGGTGGTTGTAGCAATAGATTTTTTAAATTTGTAGAGAAGATATCAATCGCTTGTTCTTCCGCTTTTTCCGTTAAGGAATTACGGATTTCACGATCAATAGAAGGTTGAATTAAGCGTTTATAACTATCATCTATCGCCCCTAGCAATATTCCCCTTACCTCATCGTTCGGATTCTTATCGATCACTTGTTTTTGTAGGTATTCTGTTATCCGCTCAAATGGTGGTTCAATTGATACTTTAAGTACCTCTTCTTTTTCTCCACGATTCAATGCTAGTATACGATGTGACACGATTGAACGCACAGCCTCATTATATTGATAATACATTTCGTAAACGCCTTTTTCATCCTTCTCAGCATTTTTAACATCAGCATGGATTGTGCCTCTTTTAAAGGTTTCCTCACGAATATATTCACGATAGGTCGGCACATCAGAAATCCATTCAGCTATAATATCATTTACTCCAGTAAGAACCTCTTCTACGTTATGTAATTCATGTTCCTCTGATAGATACTTTTTAGCTTCCTCCACTACTTTTACAGTCTCTTGTTGCCAAACTAGTTTCGCTAATGGTTCAAGACCTTTTTCTTTAGCAATCGTTGCTTTCGTTCTACGTTTTTGCTTATAGGGACGATATAAATCCTCTACGCGTTGTAATTGAGTTGCTTCGTTAATATCATTTTCTAGTTCCTCTGTTAATTTGCCTTGTTCATCTATTAATCGAATTACTTCTGATTTTCGTTCAGCTAAATGAGTCGCATATTGCCATTTATCCTGAATTAACTTAATTTGTACCTCATCTAATCCGCCTGTTACCTCTTTACGATAACGAGCAATAAATGGAACCGTATTTCCCTCATCCATTAATGCAATCACTTTATTTACTATAGACGGTTTAACCTTAGCTTCATTAGCTACCCATTTACTTAAATCTTGTTTCAGTTCATCTGACACACTTGGTTCCTCCTTTTCGTACATGCTTATTTTAACAAATAACAAATTAATTTCCTATTCAAAGAGGCATATTGTCTATACAAACAAAAAGACTGACCCCATATGTCAGCCTCGTTATTGTTCGTATCTCATAGCTATTAACGTAGTATCGTCGTCCCTTTCATGATCACTCTGAAGGGCAAAAGATCTAGTAATATCTTCAACAGATGTATGTATATAAAAATTAGAAGAAAGCTCGGTATTTTTGACCCCATCCGTAAACATAATGAAATTCATCTCATCCTGTAATTTTTCCTCAACAACTTTAAATGGCCGCTTATATCCCGATAAATATCCAGCACTAGGGATATTTCTTTTCTTCTTTTTATCTTTCGTAACTGTGACAACTCCTATATTACCAATAGAAGAGAAGGAATATCTTTTCCCAAGAAAATCAATTTTAAAAATCCCTAAAACCACACCACGTTTATCAAACAATTGCTCATTACACTTTTGAACAAGCTGTTCTACATTGGCATGAATATTTTCTTTGATTATATCAATTACTACCCCAGATGACTCCTTGGCATACTCCCCACTCCCTAATCCATCGGCTAACGCACAGACAAATTCATTTTCTGTTTCAATATAATAATAGCTGTCACCGCTGCAAGCATTTCCCTTTTTAGCTTTTTGATAGACCGAAACATGTACTTTCTTTTCGCTACTCAATCTAATACCTCCGTACTGTCAGATTGGATAGCCTCACGAAGTTTACGTAATGAACGGCGCATCAGCCTCGAAACATGCATCTGTGAAATTCCTAACAGCTCTCCAATTTCCTTTTGGCTCATATTATCAAAATAAGTATATTTTAATATTTCTTGCTCTCTTTCTGAAAGTATGGGAAGAATTTTATCAATCAACATCTTCAAATCTGCTTGATTATATCCGTTCTCTTCATTCCCAATTAAATCAAGGATCGCAACAGCTTTTCCTTCAGAACTAACATCTACTTTCCGATCAACGGATAACGCGTTATAACTCCGCCCCATTTCCATCGTTTCTAGAATATCTTCCTCAGACACTTCCAGATGTTTTGCAATTTCAGCAACTGTAGGAGCCTTTTGATTTAAAGTGGTTAATTCATCTACTGCTTTTTTAATTTTAGGACCCAGTTCTTTGATTCTTCGTGGAACATGAACGCTCCATGTCTTATCACGAATAAATCGTTTTATCTCACCAACAATAGTTGGAATGGCAAAGGATTCAAATGTTTTACCATAAGATACATCAAATCGACGAACAGCTTGAAGAAGACCTATCATCCCTACTTGGACTAAGTCTTCATGAATACTACTGTTTTTTGAGTATTTTCGAGAAATTGATTCTACGAGATCTTGGTATGCAAGGACAATTTTTTGTTGAATATGTTCATCTGTAGGATTTTCTTGCAATTTTTTAATCCATTGGTAAACCTCATCTCTTCCTTTATTTGGTGGTTGAGACGTGGTCGTCATCAAATCCCACCCCAATTTCATCTATATACTTGGTCATTAGCACTATTACTCCAGAGTCATTCTTAATTTCAACCTTATCCATTAAAGCTTGCATTAAGAATAAACCAAATCCACCCTCGCGAAGATTCTCAATAGACTCATTATTTTCATATGGACCGATACCATTTTTAACCTCACTTAGATTAAAGCTTCCCCCATGATCAGCAACCATTACTTCCAACCGGCTTTCATATATCCCAAAACCAATTGTCACTTCTCCCTCTTCATTTGCTTCGTAAGCATGGGTTACTGCATTAGTCACTGCTTCCGAGATCGCCACCTTTAAATCCTCTATATCTTCATATGTGAATCCCATTCGATTCGCAATACCCGATATGCTTAAACGAACAACACCAACATACTCCTCTTTTGCTGGAACTTTCATCTCAATAAAATCAAAAGCCTCCATTAGTCATTTACACCTCGTTCGTCCAAGTTTATATTAATAATTTGATCTAATCCTGTTATTTTAAAAAGTTTTCGAACGCGTTCTTTCAAATTAATCAATGTCATACTACTTTCCGCTTCCTTAGTCGCTTTTAAAACACTAATAAACACTCCTAAACCAGTACTATCCATATAATTAACTTGCTCTAAATCTACCACAAGGGTGTACCCCTTTTTCTTTGTTAATGGTAAAAGGGTATCTTTAAGTTTTTGAGACGTATATGCATCTATTTCACCAGATAGATGAACCAGGTATTTCTCACTATTTTCCGTCACGTTAATATCTAAATTCATAAAAATCCTCCTTAAAAAAACGAGTAATTTTTAGACTATATAAATCGTTGAAACAAGTTACTACTAAAATTATTTCATAAAGCAAAAGTATAAGGATAAAGTGAATCCCCATGTAGAACATATCACCCATCACAGGCGATGAGAATTGAATTAGCTACTATGAAAAGCCCTTTAGATGGTAATTTCCCTAACCTCACTACAACTAAACATTCTTTCTCAAAATAATTAAAGTAAAATCATCTTTTAATTGAAAATTCTGCAGCCTTTCAAAGTGTTTGTAGACTTGATTTACAGTTTCTTGTGCAGGCAAATGAGCATATTTCTTAATAACTTCAATAACTTCTTCTCTCTCAATAAATTTACCATTATTACGACATTCTGTTACGCCATCTGTAAGTAGGATAACCATATCACCTTGATGAAGTTGAAGTTCATATTGATTATAGTTGGTATCTGGGGAAACACCTAATACAAGCCCTTTTGCATCTATTTCATTATATGTATCTTGTTCTGCATAGTAATAAAATCCTGGTTCATGGCCTGCAGAAGCGTATTGTAATTTACTATCAGTGGGATTATATAAAGCATAAAACATCGTTATAAACATGCCTGCTTCAACATTTCTTTCCACGACACGATTAAGACTTTCTAATATCGCTTTTGGTTTCATAGATTGATCTGGAAAGCTCTCCATAGAATATTTAATCATTGACATGCACAGAGCAGCAGGAATTCCCTTCCCAATGACATCCGCAACAGCTATCCCAATTAAACCATCATTACTTTTCACCAAATGATGATAATCTCCATTCATTTGATGGGCAGGAACACTAATTACTCCAATATCCAAATCTTCTACATTAGGTATCGTTGTAGCTAATAAGGTTTCTTGCATATTTGCAGCAATTGATATTTCTGATTTTAATTCTAATTGCTTCTCTCGCAATGTTTGATATTCCTGATGTGCTAATCCATAGGAAATCATTGTTTCAAGGAGAAAATTCATAGCATGCCGAATTTCTTTATTTAAATCGGGATATAGTTCAATAATCGATTGTATATGTAAATTAACAATTTCTTCAGGTAAGATATTATTTTTAATAAATGATTTTGAGATTTGTTCTGCTCCATATAACGATTTCTCATCCTGAGTCTCAATATAACTCTTTAATAGTTCCTTATAATGTTTCAAGTCTAATTTTATCGTTTCCACGAATGTTCTCTCCTATCTTCCTATAAAAACAAACAGGGATATACAGTATTTGCATAACCCTTCTCTGTGCTGCTATTTAATAATTCAAATGTTAGATTATACTTTTATCTAACCCATTTAATCACTTTTATTTGAGTACCTTGACCGACTTCTGATTTAATATCAAATTCATCCATTAATCGTTTTACTCCAGGAAGCCCTGCACCTAGACCGCCTGACGTGGAAAATCCATCTTCCATTGCCATACTTAGATCATCTATTCCTGGTCCTGAATCTTCAGCAGTAATTAAAATTCCTTTTTGATCTATTGTTTCTATAACATCAAAACAGACCTTCCCTTTTCCAGCATATAAGTAAATATTACGAGCAATTTCGGATACTGCCGTCGCAATTCTTGCTTGATCTACCGTACCCACACCGATTTTCTTGGCAATTTCTCGGCCTAATTGACGAGCGGCAACAATGTCCCACTCTTTTTGAATCATAACACAGGATTGGGTTGTCATCGTCATTCCCCCAATTCCTGATGGAGTTTCAACAAACCTTGCTCTAAGTCTAATGCAGTCGGAACATTCCGCATATGAATTCCCAGTTCAATTAATGTCATAGCAACTGCCGGCTGAATTCCAGTTAGAACTACTTTCGCCCCCATAAGATCTGACATCGTAACTACATCTCCAAGAACCTTTGCGATAAATGAATCAATTACTTCAACAGAGGTTAAGTCAATGACTACACCTTGTGAACCAGTTTTATGAATTTCATTTAATAGATCCTCTTGAAATTGTATAGCTGTTTGATCATCGATCTCAGTTTGTATTGAAATAAGTAAGTAATTATACAATTTTAAAATAGGAATTCGCACTAGGTTCACTCCCCTTTAATAGAATCTAGCATTTTACTGATATTCTCTTCCTTCGACTCTAAATCTATTATTTTTTTATTCATTAATTCTAGGGCAGTAGTAAAACCTTTTTTCAACGAACTTTTTGTTGGGAATTTGCCTAAGTCTATTCCTAGATTCACTATGGTTTGAGCAATTTCTGGACGTATTCCTACCAGGATACATGTTGCACCTATTAATCTAACAGCTTCCGCAGCTTGAATAATATGATGAGCAACCATGGTATCTACAACTGGAACACCTGTAATATCAATTAACACAACTTCAGAATTATGCTGCATAACTCCTTCTAATAGATTTTCCATAATTAATTTTGCGCGATCCGTATCTACTGTACCAATCAACGGCATAATCGTAATTCCTTCTAAAACAGGAATCAGTGGTGCGGATAACTCTTGTAAAGCTACACGCTGCAGGGAAACAATATGCTCCCAACTACCCGAGTATTCATTTACTAATTTCCGTATAATAGGTTCAACCCATAAATCAACACTTTCTAGCACTTGGGAAAAATAATTAGAGTCTACTTTTTCTGTCTTCGTTAATATATACTCAATAGTAACACGACGAAAAATTTGTAAACCATCAGTAATATAACTTAACGGCCAACCCAAATTAATAATTTTTTCTGAAAAATCTTCTACAGCTTTTGAAGATCCTTGGTCTTTAATGCTTGTAAATATAACGTTTACAAATTCTCGGTTCGTGCTTTCAAATAAATCATCTGAAATAGTAGCCGTATAGTTTCCATCTTTAATTGTATTAATTTCACTCATCCACATTTTAACAATGGAATCGCTATTATCTAATGCAATTCGTTTTAAGTTCCTATCCATTTTTATTCCCCTAACATCAAAAATAATTATAAATATTGTCACATGTATTTATTTTTTGTGCAAACATAATGAAAATAAGAATTTTAAAATATTCAGACTGTTTTAGTTGGATGTTGATTTAATCTGCTACATAATAAAAACCCGTAGTTTTCATTTAAACTAGGGTTATATCATTGACCATATAATTCTTTTAATCCAAGACTTATCTCTAAAGCATGATTAATTTTTTTCATCATTTCATCATCTAATTTCGTAATTTTATCCGTTAACCGCTGTTTATCGAGCGTTCTTATCTGTTCAAGAAGTATAACAGAATTACGGTCAAACCCATACCGTTTGGCATCAATCTCTACATGAGTAGGTAATTTCGCCTTTTGAATTTGTGCAGTAATAGCAGCTACAATAACAGTAGGGCTAAATCGGTTACCAATATCATTTTGAAGGATCAATACCGGACGAATGCCCCCCTGCTCTGATCCAACCACAGGGGATAAGTCAGCGAAGTAGACTTCGCCTCTTTGTACGATCAAAATGCTACACCCCGATCACAGTGCGCTCTAAAGTGATTTCCGCCTCCTCTTCAGCTTGAAAAGCCTCCGAAGCAATTGTAAGATTTATTCTAGCCATTTCTTCATAGCCTTTTTGCATGGATTCATAAAAGTTTTTAATGTGTTGTTCTTTCTTGGTTTCTAGATAGTTCCGTGTTGCTTGACAAATAAAATCACTTAGATCACTATTTTCGTATTTCATTATTCCATCCACCTCATTTAACAGGTTTTTTGGTAGCCGCACCATAATCTCTTGTAAACTCTCTGACAAAACCATGCACCTCCGCCAACTGTTGAACGACCATATTAAAATTCATTCTAATAATATCATTGTATAGACTGTAATGCAAAGGTTTATCATACTTTTTTATAAAAAATATAGGTTATTGCCTTCATATCATCTACAAGATCCAGCAATTTTCTACATTATTACTATTTTCTCCTACAAAACCTTCTAAGTTAACTAATATAAACTCTTGGTACACGGCTATTAATCATACAAGGCACTTCATAGTTAATGGTATCTAAATAGTCCGCTATTTCATCTATTTCTATTTGATTATTCTGCTGTTCTCCTATAAGGGTTACCTTTGTTCCTACCTTATATTCTTGGTCTAGCCGAATCATCATTTGATCCATGCAAACTCTTCCAACAACTGGCATTCTTTTTCCATCAACCAATACAAACGAACCCTGAAGCTTTCTATTCCAACCATCACCATATCCTATTGGAATGGTACCAATCCACTCGTCACCTTGAGTTATATACGTTTTCCCATAGCTGACACCTTCATCCTTTGGGATTCTCTTCACATGTATTAACCTACTATGTAAAGAAAATACCGGTTTTAACTTAATCCTTTGTTCTGACTTAACAGTTTTTGAAGGATATAACCCATACATGGATATGCCAAAACGAATATAATTATGCATCTGTTTTGGAAAACGAATGGATGCAGCACTATTTCCAATGTGAATGGATACCGGCTTAGACCACAATTCATTAAACATATTTAATAATTTATTAAAACGTTTTTGTTGGTGATAAAAATACTGCAAATCTTCTTCATCTGCAGTAGCAAAGTGAGTGTACACTCCTTCTAATTCGATGTTTTTATTCTTTTTTAATAGCTGTAAAATATTCCTTAACTCTTGGTGAGATCGAATCCCTACTCTTCCCATTCCAGTATCCCACTTCATATGGAGTTTTAACGTATTGTCTAACGGGATTTGCATAACCTCTTCTAACCAATCTTGCTGAAAAAATGTGAGTGTAATATCATACTCTACTGCAATACTTACAAATGAAGGAGAAACCCATCCTAGCACGAGTATAGGAGCTTTTATTCCTCCTTCTCGTAATTTTATTCCTTCTTCCAAAAGAGCAACTGCCAGCACTTTTACACCTGATTCTAAAGCTTTTCTAGCAACCTCTACACTCCCATGTCCGTAAGCATCCGCTTTTACAACGGCAATAATATCACTTTGCTGTGGCAGCTTATTTCTTATTTGTTCTATATTATATTGTACTGCATTTAAATCAATTTCAGCCCATGTTGGTCTGTAAATCATCTGTTCTACCACAACAAGTTGCCCCTTTCGTAACCTTTTTATCTATTATACATGTGTTAAAGGAAAAATAAAAAGCAGACCCCCTCCACTTTGAGTCTGCTCTATTCCATCTCATCTTACTTCACTTCTGTTCCTACAACAGATTGCGCAACTTCAATTAATTCCTCTCTCGTTAATTGGTCACTTGCTAAATAGAAGTTCATTCCTTGATAATCCCATTCAACTGCATTTTCTGAAAGGGCACCGACCGCATGTCCTAAATTAACGATGTCTCCATTAACTTCTTGTGGAGAGGAGAGCGTTGGTACAGTATTCCGCTTCTCTTGCACAAGCGTGAAGTTCTTTTCTCCAGTATACGTTGAAATAACACGTTTTCCATCTTCGATATCTTCTTCGATTCGGTCTGTTAACTCTGCTCCTACAGTATTATTTGGTACTACCACAGCAAACGTTTCATCGCTTACATCCCCTGATACAGGAACATCCTCAGAAGCAGCGGCAGTTTCCATAATTGCATCAATTTCAAAATCAGTCTCTTCAAATGTTGGATTTAATTCGAAATTAGAGAAACTTACCTCTACTAAAGCATTCTTATCTTTATCTAATATTTTCACTAAAACTGGCGTATAGCTTTTTTTGTCAATATATATTTCTTGGAACGGCAAGTTATTATTGCTTTGATAGTTCGTTTTAGCATGGAAAATATATTCGTTTTCTGTTGCTTCAAATTCCACTTCATCATCCGATATGATATCACTTACTAAAGATTGATATAAATATGGTTGACTACTATTTTCTGGCCATTCCGACTGAAACTTAAAGCTCTTATTTAACTCCGGTGTGAGAACAAAAACACCATCTTCATTTTTTAAAATGATTTGGCTTTCTTTGTCTGATTCATCATTTGATAGTGTTACTCGATAAAAGTCTTCCTTCTTATGCCATACTTCAATATCAAAAGACTGTTCCTCTTGCCCTGTGTTCATCTTCATTTGGGCATTTGTTTTATAACCGCTTAATTCTTCCATATTTTTTTGCAATTCATCTACTACATCTTCTTGTGATTTCTCACCACAAGCTGAAAGGATTAATACTAAGCCTAAGAAAATGCTTATCCAAATACTTGATTTTTTAGTCATGGACATATCTCCCTTGTTCTAGGTTACATACAAGTGAAACCTACCTACAAATAGATTCCTTTTAACAAAGGGAACGGAACGATTATCACCATTATCGAAATGTATACGTACGATACACCTTGGAAATCCCATCGATTACATCGGTAGCCATTAAATCACGCTCTGAATTAGAATCATTCACTTGTAAGTCAGCTGACCTTCCATGAAGATAACAAGCATTACATATAGCACGAAAAACTGGCTGTCCTTGCATGACCATTGCTAAACTGATTCCAGTAAGCACATCCCCACTCCCGCCTTTTGCAAGACCTGGGTTACCAGTTATATTTACCGCTTGCTCTTTAGTTGGTGCTGTAATAATGGTATATTTCCCTTTTAACACCAAAAATACATTGTACTCTCTTGCAAACTCAAGAGAATATCGGAAAGGATTTACTAATAGATCAGATACCGTAATATCAAGTAGTCTTGCCATTTCGCCTGGATGAGGCGTTAAGATCGTAGGTTTTGTTCTTTGTTTTAGTACGGAAAGTTCATTTTTAATATGATACAATCCATCTGCGTCAATAATTAACGGGCATTGCGCATCATGTACAATTCGCTTTACAAGCTTTCTCGTTTGAGGCTCTCGTCCTAATCCTACTCCGATTGCAATGGCATCAAAATTGTGGAAAGGGATTTCTGTTTCATCCGTTAAAAAGCCATTTGTTTCAGCCAAAAATTGAAAGGTTGCTTCAAAGCATTGAGATGCGATAATGCTTGCCACATCCTTGGAAGTACCAATGGATATAAGACCTGCACCAGCTCTTAATGCAGCCTTAGCAGACATTCCGACCGCTCCAGGCATTTCACTGTTTCCACCTACTACTAATCCTCTACCATGGTTTCCTTTATGGGCAAACGGTTTTCTCTTAGGCAAGGATTCCACAAATGCTCTCTCCGTGGATAAAACTCTACGGACATTTGTCTGAAATGCCTGTAATGGAATACCGATCGTTACGACCTCCCACTCACCATAGTAACTAGAAGTATGCTGTAGAAAAGCACTTATTTTTGGAGCTTCGATAACAACCGTATAATCGGCTTGTACCGAAACAAAGTCTTTTAATCCCTCATCTGCTGGAAGCCCAGACGGGATATCAACAGAAATAACGTATGCTTCTATGTTGTTAATCATGGAAACCATTGTTGCAAAAGGTTCACGTAGTTTTCCTGTTATTCCGATACCAAACATAGCATCAATAATTACATCTGTATCCGCCAAATGTTTAGATAGATCCGCATGGTTACTTACCGTATTAACTTTTCCACCAAACTTTATATAGATTTGTTTGTGGACGAGTGCATCCCCTTTAATCTTTTCATCAGGTACGACTTGTACTACGGAAACGTGATACTGATTATTTTGTAGCGTTCTAGCAATAACAAAACCGTCTCCCCCATTATTCCCCGAACCAACAATTACTTTTATTCGATCTTTTTCACCTACTTTACGAACTACTTTCTCATAAATAGCCCTTCCGGCATTCTCCATTAATAACTTTCCTTCTAAACCGATCTCACTAATGGTGTAATGGTCAATATCGTACATTTCTTTTGCGGTGACAATAAACACTTTGTTCCCTCCTACCCGCACTAAAATATATGAGACAACCCTTTTAATTATGCAGAACCTATTAGATTAATCTTCTATTATTACTTGTGCAACAACATACTCTTTACTATGGCTAATGGATATAAAAATTTGTTCAGCGTCATATCCACTCACTGTAATTGTTGGGGCACCTTGTTCATTTGGAAGAATTTC
The DNA here is from genome assembly GCF_009728145.1 of Ornithinibacillus caprae. Lineage (GTDB taxonomy): Bacteria > Bacillota > Bacilli > Bacillales > Amphibacillaceae > Ornithinibacillus > Ornithinibacillus caprae. The sequence continues at coordinate 12,661 of NZ_WOCA01000014.1, forward strand.
AATATCCGCAAAACTTAACCTACCTATCCCGGTTCCAGTTGCCTTCGCAAATGCTTCTTTTCCAGCAAATCTTCCAGCTAGAAATTCTACTTTTCTCGATTCACTATTTAAAGTCATAAAATATTCTTTTTCTCTATTTGTAAGAATCCGATCTGCAAATCGATTGTTTTTCTGAATACTTTCCTTAATCCTTATTAGTTCAATAATATCAATTCCGATTCCTTTAATCATATGTATACTCCTATCATTTTACTTCTTATAAAAGCATATATTTGTATTTAACCACTGTATTTTAGTAATCTTAGAGTGGTAATACTATTCTTATCATAACCTACAAAATCTATTGTACAAACAATCGAATTCCTTTTAAAAATATATTTTTCACGAGAGGGGGACATTTATGTTTATTAGAACCGAACGAAGTTTAAAAGAATTTATGCAATTTTATCCTATTGTTTCCACACTGGTGATTATTCACCTTGCTTTATGGATTCTCATTCATTTTTTGCAGTTACCTTTTGGAATCCAACTATATCAATGGGGTGCTGGAAACAATTTCTTTATCACGATGGGAGAATATTGGCGCCTCATCACACCAATCTTTCTTCACGTCGATTTGATGCACACTCTTTTTAACTCCTTTGCACTCGTATTATTCGGTCCTGCATTAGAACAAATGCTAGGGAAATTTAAATTTATTTTCGCTTATCTAGGAGCAGGTATAATCGGAAATCTAGGTTCATACCTATTTGGACCGGAGTTTTATACACATGTTGGTGCATCTGGGGCTATCTATGGAATCTTTGGAATTTATATTTTTATGGTAGCTTTTCGAAAGCATTTAATTGATACTGGAAACTCGCAAATCATTACCACTATCTTTATCATTGGGCTAGTTATGACATTTATCCAGCCTAACATTAATATTTATGGTCATATTTTTGGGTTCATTGGGGGCTTTATACTGGCATCTGTTGTTCTAATTAATGCAAAACCCTATTCTCCATGGAGAAACCAACGCTTTCGTGATGATAGTGAGATTCAATTCGATCCAAACCGGTGGAATAAAAAAAGATTTCCTAAAAAATTCAAGAAGAACTTCCTGTGGATTATAATAGCCGTTCTTGTTCTACTAGGACTACTAAGTCGGTTAGGTATTTTTTATTAGATTAAAGAGACTGTTACAAAACAAGATCACCCCATTTCAAAGCGAATGTTGCAGGGGCAGTAAGCATAGAATGTTATTTTTTCAGCTAGATCTTAGTTCGTAGTTGATGTAAAAAAGCGCAGTAACTAATGGTATGAAACTAGGATAAATTTAAGAAGTAATGTACTGGTCTCGACATCGCTCCGAAAATAGATTTCGCTTTCCGCGGGCGGCTGGTGAGCTTCCTCGTGCTTTCGCACTGCGGGATCTCACCTCCCGTGTCCGAAGATCCCGCAGGAAGGTGATTTTTCTTCAGAGGAAGCTTGGGCCGTGCCCGATGCAAAGTAGACACTGTGAAAGTGACTGCAAGGAGATTGAACAGATGTCGCCCTTGTACTGGAAGTGAAAGCGAAGTATTCTGCCGTAGCGATGTTATAGCAGTCGTTTCAAAGAAGCGGGAGAAAGTAAATCCATACGAAAGTTACTTCGCAGTTTATACAAAATTGGCAACAAAGTATAAAAAACAGCTCAAATGAAAAAGCCGATCTAATTCGTATTGAATCATAGTCCGGCTTTTCCTTAACTAAAATACTATTCTCTCATCCGCTTATTTTCGATAGGAATACCAATCAGCTAATACATCTGTATTTGATTCATCAAGATCCTTCAGTTTATAGTGCTTTCCAACACCTAATTTTCCAACGATTGATAAACTAATGGTTGCCAATCGGTTGAACTTCTGTATTTTATGTTGTTTCTTCTCAAAGGCTTGAATACGTTTATGAAAGATGATAACGGTATTTTTATTAAGAACCCGGAACCGTACCGTTAACCGTTTATCCTCTGTTAATATTCCACCATCCTTATATCGTAACAAACCTAAATATAAGCTCCCTACTAATAAAACAATAGGAACCCAACTAAATTGGGGATAAAAGTAAATGGCTACTCCAGCTAATATAACAAACGGTACAATTGACCGAAGCACATAGAACTTTCGCGCTCGCTTCGGTAATGGTTGTAGTTGTTTATTAGTCGGCTTATGTGTTGGCAAGAACTTCTCTAAAAACCCCTCTACTTCATTCGCCTTTAAAATTGGGAAAAGTACTGTTGAAAATTCCTCACCTTGATCTAATGAACCTCCAGCAACCTCCGCATAGACTGTAACAAACCCTAATGGTTGTCTAATTACACTTTCTTGCATTCCAACCGCTTGAATTCGTTTTAATGGAATTGTAATTTGCTTTTTTTCTAATAAACCACGAGTAATAAATAATTCATCTTCATGTTTAGTGATTGTAAAATTTCCATATTTAATCATTGTTCCAGCTATTCCTAACAGCCACAGCATGAGGAGTATAACCATTACTAAAAATACGATAATAGCTAAACCAAGCCCTATTACCCATTCATATGTATTGTTATAGAAATCATCAGGTATAAATTGCTCCAGCTCTGAAAAACCAAATGCTGCTATAGCTAACATTACCCCAATACTCCCTGAGGTAGAACCTGCTATAAATAAACGCTTCTTTGATATCTTCTGTGATGGATACTCTTCTATTTCTGATTCTTCTATAGAAGTTGAACGTACAGATTTTAATTCCCGACGGATCTGTTCACCATCCTGTAAAGTTACCGCCTTCAAAGAAGCCTCTGCATTCATTCCACTTCCGGCAGTTTCAATTTGAACCTTCACTAGCTTAAATAACCGGTGAATAACTCCAGCTGTTAAATCAATCGATTGAATACGATTTTTCGATATAAACCTTTTCTTTCGAATAAAAATTCCATACTCAATTCGAAGCTCATCCTCAACAATTCTATATGTAAAGCGATACCATGATAAAACACTTATCGTGATAAACAAAACGACTAAAGCAGATAAAACTAAGCTAAAATATAAAAATGATTCTCCTTTAAACGTAATAAAACCTAATATGATTAGAAAAATCGACTCTCTAATTGTTCGAATAAAATTAAATAAAATGGTAGCTGGATGTAATCTATGCGGTTTAGACATCATCTTCATCCACCCTTGCCAAAGCAGAAATCCTATCCCTAAGTTCGGAAGCATCCTCTTCTAATAATGCTGGTATCTCATGTGTTGTAGCAGCTGTTGAAATGGTAACACTAGCCAAATTATATCTTTTTAAGATCGGCCCTTGTTTAGTATCTACATGCTGAACACGAATCATCGGGACGAGTGTTCTCGAAACAATAAGAATACCATGTTGAATATAAATTTCCTGTTCAAAAACCTCATATCGCCATCTTCTCCACCTGAGTTTTGGCAAAATCACCACAAAAAACACGGTACTTAAAACACTTACAATGAATGCAATCAACACAATCCATACGGACCAATCAAAAACAAAATATAGTACTCCTAGCGATATTGTAACCAACCATACAATTCCTTCTCCTAGTAAAGCGGTGATCCTCCACGCTTTTATTGCATCCTTTGCTATTGTATTACTAGGTGGCTGTCTCATCATTAATAACCTCCAATCCAATACTATTTACGTATAAGTATATAATTAAGATTCATGAAACTAATAGAAAAAAGCCCCTTTTTATGTAGGAGCTTTTGTTCATGTTTGTATGATCTTAGTCACGATTTCTCCGTTTTTGGAAATTTCCTTTGCGGTTACGTCCGCCACCTTGATTTCGGCCACCTTGGTTGCGACCACCTTGACCGCGTTTTCCGAAGAATCTTTTGTTATTAGAGCGACGATTATTATCTTTTTTCATATTTTGTGCTTTCTTAACACTGATTGGTGCTACAGAAGATATTTGTACTGGTACATCTCTTCTTTCTTTTGTTAACATTTTCAGTGCCGCAGCAACTACCGTAATAGAGTCATGCTCTTGTAAAAGCTCATTTGCCGTTTCATGATAAGATTCAAGATCTTTATTATCAATCGTTTTTAAAATTCTTTCTACTGTTATTTGTTGTTGACCACGTCGAGCTTCCTTATTAGAAGGTGGAACCATACGTTTCATTTTACTTTTCGTAACCTTCTCAATTAGACGTAGATGAGCAATCTCTCTTGGAGTAACAAAGGATATTGCTTCTCCTGTTCTCCCAGCTCTACCTGTACGCCCAATACGGTGTACATAGCTTTCTGGATCCTGAGGAATATCAAAGTTATATACATGTGTAACCCCAGAAATATCTAATCCACGTGCCGCAACATCAGTAGCAACTAGAACATCAACACGTCCGTGTTTAAATTTATTTAATACAGACATGCGCTTTCCTTGAGTTAAATCCCCATGAATACCTTCCGCACGGAACCCTCTAGCTTGTAAACCTTCCGTTATTTCATCTACACGTTTTTTTGTTCTACTAAACACAATCGCTAATTCTGGATTGTTAATATCTAAATGGTTGGTTAATGTATCGAACTTAAATTTTTCTGGAATCTCTACAAAATGCTGTTCAATATTTTCAACAGTCATTTCTTTAGCTTTTACTTTAACCTCTTTAGGTTCTTTCATAAGGTTCGTTGCAATATCACGAATTTCTTTAGGCATTGTTGCTGAGAAGAGTAACGTCTGTCTTTCCTCGGGAATACCTTTTAGAATTTCACGAATATCATCAATGAATCCCATGTTTAGCATTTCATCCGCTTCATCTAAAACTGCAGTTTGAACTAAATCTGTTCGAATCGTTCTTCTTCTGAAATGGTCAAGTAAACGACCAGGTGTAGCCACCACAATTTGTGGCCCATCCTTTAGAGAACGAATTTGGCGATCCATATGTTGTCCACCATAAACTGGTAATGCACGTACCCCTTTAATTCTACCGAGACGATTTAATTCTTCCGCTACTTGAATCGCAAGTTCTCTAGTCGGGGCAACGACTAGCCCTTGAACTTTTCGTTGCTTTGGATCAATTTTCTGGATCATAGGGATCCCAAACGCAGCAGTCTTACCTGTACCCGTTTGAGCCTGTCCAATAACATCATTCCCCTTAATTGCTAGTGGAATGGTTTCCGCCTGTATAGGCGTTGCTTCTTCAAAACCCATTTTTTCCAATGATTTCATAATAGGATCTGAAATTCCTAATTCGCTAAATGTTGTCACGCTTTTACTACTCCTTTGTGTATAATTATTCGCCTTAGCGCTTCATCTTGCCGTGATGCTAAAATCGTTTAGCTATATATGCTCAATTTAAAAAACGTAGGAATAAACTAATATTTACTTCCAAGACTACATTAAAAAAGCTCAATCAATTATGGAAAGAAGCTCCCTAATTTCTTTCGTCCCCTTTAAATGGAGGTTAATAAAAATGTTGCTTTTCCGTTATTTTTATACCGAATCCGTTATTTATATTCTTTTATAAAGTGGATTTTTTCGGGTATTTAGCACCGTGGCATACTAATCGTTATTTCATCATAACACAATCCATATTACAATAGCCACTAGTTACAATATGATTTTTCATACCTTGCATGATAAAATGTAGTATAAAACTAGCCTTCCGTTAGTGAATGAATTTCTTCCCGTAAAAAAGGAACATTTCACTACTGCAAACCAAAAGGAGAATTTATAATGAGGCTACCTCCCGTTAATCCATATTTTGCTGTAGTTATTGGTGTAATATCTATTTCTACATCAGCTATCTTCGTAAAATTAGCTGAAAATGCACCCGCTGCAATCATTGCTAATTACCGCTTACTTTTTGCCGTATTACTAATGACACCAGTAATCCTGTTGAAATACCGGCATGAATTTCGGATGATCCAAAAAAGGGACTGGATCCTTTCTACATTTGCTGGTATCTTCTTAGCATTTCATTTTATTTTCTGGTTTGAATCATTAAATTATACATCTGTCGCAAGTTCTGTGGTTCTAGTTAGCCTACAACCAATTTTCGCGTTTCTAGGGACCTATCTGTTTTTTAAGGAGCGGTTTTCACCTGGAGCAATTATTAGTATGATTATTGCTTTACTAGGCAGTTTCATTATAAGTTGGGGCGACTTTCAAATAAGTGGGGTTGCACTTTTCGGTGATATTTTAGCTCTTTTAGGAGCTATTATGGTTACTGCTTACTTTCTTATGGGACAATCTGTTCGAAAGCGTCTATCTTTAATGACATATACGTTTGTGGTTTATGGGATTAGTAGTTTGACTCTGATTTTTTATAATATTGTGCTACAAAATCCATTTACCGGATACTCAAGTAACCATTGGTTACTATTCTTAGCACTAGCAATTATTCCGACATTTTTGGGACATACTTTATTTAACTGGGCATTAAAATGGTTAAGTACCTCTACAATATCTATGGGAGTTATATTAGAACCCATAGGTGCCTCTATTTTAGCCTATTTCATATTAGGTGAGAAAATTACCTGGTCACAATGGCTCGGAGGCACCATTGTTGTATTTGGTTTATTCTTATTTGTTTTAAGTACAACTCGTAAAGCAAACGTAACCATTTCACATAAAAGCTGATTTTCAACAAAGCTATATAAACTCTAGCTATAAACTGGTATACTAACATTAATTAAATAGAAGTAGGTGAAGGAATGGACTTTCAATTAATGACCGATGGTGGTGCAGATATTCCAAAACGTTTAACAGAAACTGTTGACATCATTGTTGTTCCACTTTATTTACATTTTAAGGATGAACAATATCAAACTGGAGTAACTATTGATATTCCCACTTATTATAAGAAGATTGAGGAAACAAAGGAATTACCTCGTTCCTCAGCTCCAAGTCCGAATGATTTCTATGAGGCATATAAACAAGTTGACCCAAGAAGACCAATTATAATGCTCAGCTTATCAAAAGGATTAAGCAGTACATATGAAAATGCCGTAACCGGTAAAAACATGTTATTAGAAGAAGAGCCCGAGCGTAAAATTGAAGTTATTAATACGAAAACTGCTTCCTGTGGGCAAGCTTTATTATTACATGAAGCAACTCAAAAAATAAAAGAAGGTCTTTCTTTTGAAGAACTCGTAATCCACTTAAACGAGAGAACAGAACAAACAACAACACTTTTCGTTTTAAAAACACTCGAAAACTTAGTACTTGGTGGTCGTCTAGATAGAGTAAAAGGCACATTAGCAAAAACCTTAAACATTAAATTACTAATGAAAGCTAGTGATGAAGGAACAATTGAAGTATCCGAAAAGGTACGTGGAGATAAAAAGTCGATCCGCCGATTTGTCGAGCAAATTGGAGAATATACCAAGAACGTAGAAGATAAAGTGATTATGATGACACATTGCAATGCAGAAGATCGTGCAATGAAGGTTCTTAAAGATATGACAGATAACTATCCATTTAAGGATTCGTTTTTAACGGAAACAGGTCCGTTAATCTCAACATATGGTGGACAAGGTGCATTAGTTATTTCCTTCTTTAAGGATTAGAAAACTAAAGCAGGATAAAGAAGAGATCGGCAATTAGTTGCCGACCTCTTCCTATATTGTAGAGTCAGTTAAAGAAACCGTTTCTTTTTTATCTTCCTTCTTCTTATCCAAAAATTGATAAACCATTCGATTTAACGTATCTTTATCATCACCTAAACAAATTAAATGTCTAGACCGTTCAAAAAAAACAACTTCTTTTTTGGATGAAGGAATCTCTTTGTCTAGGTAATACGCAGTTTTATACGGGACCATGCTGTCCATTTGCCCTTGTGCAATGAGGACAGGTGATTTTATATTTTTTAGGTATTTTCTTGTAAATCGAACAAGTTTTAGAAATTCAATGTTTGCCTTTAATGGTACAGTACCTAATTTCCTTTTGTAATTTAGATACAATTTATTTTGACTTAAATTCCCTTGGAAACTATCCTTGATCACATCACCAAGGTCTACCCCCATTTGTTTTACGGATAAATATTTTCTTGCAGTTGCCAGCAACACAAGTTTATCCACCTTGTATTTTGCAGCTAAATATGCCGCAATCATTCCTCCCATCGAAAAACCGATAACATAAATTTCCTCATATTTTTCCTTTAGTTGCAGTAGTGATTTTTCAGCAGTGTTTATCCAATTTTTATGTGTAACATTTTCTAGCGCTAGTTGCTTGCCATGTCCTGGTAAGGTTGGTACTAAAATATCCCAATTTGTATTCTCTTTCAGGTAGTTAGTTAGTGGTTCTAACTCATATGGACCACCAGTAAATCCGTGTATAATTAAACAACCTATCATCGTTCATTCTCCTTACAAAAGTTCTCTCCTTCTTTTGCCCTACTTCACACGAAATCATACTTCGCTCCATATCCCCACTGACAAAAGAGCTGAAAATGTACTAAATTCAGCTCTATAACTTCTATAGTATCTCACTTTAACCATAATTTATCGAAACGTTTTAATCAAATCTCCAAATTGCTTAATAATCGGTTGGACTTGATGATATGTGTTCGCCATTTGTCCAACGGTAGATAACATCTTATCAAGGTTTATTTGTCCATTTTCATCCTGAAATTGCGATAGTATCCCTTTAGGTGCTGGAGCATACTGTTGCTCAAAGGAATTAGGGTTTTGTTGTTGTGTATACTGATACCAGTTTGGAGGTTGCTTCGGCTTGGAAAAATATTCAAATGGAGTTTGTGTTTGAAGTGGCTCATTTTGTTGATAATACGGACTGTACGGTTGCTGGTTTGATGGATATGGATTATTCGTATAGCTTTGTCGATAGGATGGAGGATGATGATAAAATGGCCTTTGATTCATAACACCACATCCTTTAAACTACTTTATTACTAATAATTTATGCAGGCATCCATTTGATGTGAGTGTCCTTATTTTATATTTAGCACCTTCTTTAACTTTTCTGTTTGTAGACCTAAGATAAAATGATCATTTCGATGAATATAGGTTGCTGGTGTTCCAAATATTCCTTGTCCCTGTAATTCTTTCATAAAATTTTTTTCTTGCGTAACATTTTTCACTTCATACCGGACATTCGATTCGTTCAACATATCCAGTACTCGCTGACAATATTTACAATTGTCACTTATATAAACTGTTATCTGTAAATCCATGAATGAATCCTCCTCAATTTGTCCCATTTAACAGTTACCCTGTATGAGTTATTTACAAACTGTTTTCTATTACACTTAGAAATTTTTACGGTGTTCCTTGGTTTGATGTCGTCATACATTAAACTGGAAGGGGGAAAGATTTCTTATCAACCAAAAAGAAAAGAGTAACTTTTTTTCAGTTACTCTTTTCTAAGTCTGGGGCGTTATACTAGTATACCGACAAACAAGTATAACACTTTTATCGTGAAAGCAGAGACATCCCATATCTCTTCTTTAGATTAACATCTATATCTCCATATAGCAGTGACATATGTCACATCATATCCCCCTTATAAATAAAGAAATATATTACCTCTCATATTAATTACTGGTATAAAACCCATCTAGTAAGTAATTAAAATATTTCAATGTTCGGCTTTTACAGTTCCCAGTTTTTTAAACTAGAGCTTTCGATCATCTCAATTCTACTTCAACCAGAGATTAATTGATCGATAAAACTATTATACTATAAAATCCTAACCTCTTAGTAAACATCATTAAGAAACACTTATAAATTACATTTAATTACAATAATAACCTAAAATCCGAACGTAATATACGATTGCAATCGTTTTCGATAATATTTTTTGTAAAAAAACCGTAAAATTTGTAAATTAGTCTAGCATTTTTTACAAAAATGTTATTTAATAAGATAGAAAGATTATTAATTCTTTATATTCTTAGGAGGGTCAAGATGAAGAAATTATACGGTTTATTGCTAATGTTAGCATTAGCGCTTGTACTTGCAGCATGTGGAGGATCTGATAGTGACTCTGATTCAAACAATGGAGACGGAGAAGGAAACGCAGAAGAAAGCGAAGGAATGATCCCAGATACTCTAGTAATCGGTTTTGTACCTTCACAAGATTCAGACACAATCGCTGATACTGTTGCACCATTAGCAGATCGTTTAGGTGAAGAGCTAGATATTGAAGTTAAAAGTCAAGTTATGACTGACTATAACGCTTTAGTAGAAGCAATGGGAGCAAACCAAGTACATGTTGGATTCATTCCTGCATTTGGATATGTTTTAGCAAATGAGCAATACGATGTAGAAGTAATCTTAAAATCTATCCGTTACGGATCAGGTACATACAAAGCACAATACGTTGTACGCGCTGATTCCGGTATTGAAAGTCTTGCAGATTTAGAAGGTAAAGTTTGGGCATACGGTGACCAAGGTTCAACTTCTGGATACTTATTCCCTGCTAACCAATTAATGGAAGAATTCGGACTAGAAAGTGCTGCTGAATTAGAAACAGAATTCTTCAGTGGTACACGTCAATCAGGTGGACACGATAATTCAGCTATCATGGTTTATGAAGGAGATGCTGATGTAGCAACTACTTTTGATGATGTTCGTACTGAACTTGAAGAAGAATACCCTGATGTTATGGAAGTACTAACTGTATTAGATTATACAGAAGAAATTCCAAACGATACAATCTCTGTAACAAAAGAACTTGATAAAGAATTCGTCCAAAAAATTAAAGATACTTTCTTAGCATTTAATGATGACGATGAAATGATTCAAATTATGAATGACGTTTATAACTGGGATGCCATTGATGACGCATCTGACGAAGAATATCAAGTAGTTAAAGACACTTATAATAAATTCAAAGATACTGTTGGTCTTGACTAATTAAATATTTCAAACGAGTTATTTCTGAAAATTGATAATATACAAAAGGGAAGGGTACTTAACTTCCCTTTTATTATGTAATAATTACTAGTTTTCATGTTACAATATAGAAAACTAAATGCCTATAATGGAGGATTTAAAATGATAGAATTTAAAGATGTAGGCCTTGTCTATCCTAATGGTACAGAAGGTTTAAAAAATATTAACGTTAAAATTAATGAAGGTGAGTTTGTTGTTATTGTCGGACTCTCAGGTGCAGGTAAATCAACTTTCATCCGTAGTATCAATCGATTAGTAACCCCTACTTCTGGTTCCCTTCTAGTAGATGGTGAAGATATATTAAACTATCACAGCGGTAACCTTCGTAAACTCCGCACGAAAGTCGGGATGATTTTCCAAAATTATAATCTAGTAAAACGTTCCAATGTATTTAAAAATGTGTTGGCCGGTCGTTTAGGGCATACAGGTACATTGCGCTCCATTTTAAACCTTTATTCAAAAGAGGATAAATCACTTGCTTATGAAAGTTTAAACCGTGTAAATATTGCAGAAAAACTTTATAATCGTGCTGATGAATTAAGTGGTGGTCAGCAGCAACGTGTTAGTATTGCCCGCGTTTTAACTCAAAAACCGAAGTATATTTTAGCAGACGAGCCTGTGGCATCACTTGATCCTCCAACATCACATCAAGTAATGACCTATTTAAAAAAGATTAATAAAGAAGATAAGATTACAACGATCGTAAATTTACACTTTATTGATATGGCAATGGAATATGCTGACCGTATTATCGGAATGCGAGCAGGTGAAGTAGTATTTGATGGTCCTGCTTCTGAAGTAACTGAAAAAACATTCGAAGAAATCTATGGCCGTTCCATTCGTGAGGATGACTTGCGTGGGGGGGCAGATGAATCGTGACAAATGAAAACCAATCATTAGTTCAAAAGTCGGTGCCTCTTTACCCGGCGAAGACTAAAATGCAAGTTACAATAATTTTCTTTGTAGTCCTTGGAATCTATGCCTTTAGTATGTTCTGGACACAAAAAGAAATGGTAAATGGATTTGGTGGAGCACTAGGAAACATGTATGTTGTTATTGAAAAGTTTTTCCCACCGAACCTTTCCATATTACCAGCTATCTGGAACGCAATGATGCAAACCATACAAATGGCGATCATCGCTACAACAGTAGCTGCTATCTTAACCGTCCCTTTAGCGGTATTATCCGCACAAAATATTACAACCTTTAAACCGTTGTATGTCTTAACTAGGACTTTTTTAAACTTATTACGTACTATTCCAGATCTAGTATTAGCAGTAATCTTTGTAGGACTATTTGGTGTCGGTGTATTTCCTGGTATTTTAGCACTGACGATTTTCTCACTAGGAATATTAGCAAAATTAATCAGTGAAACAATTGAATCTGTTGATATGAATCCATTAGAAGCAATGCGAGCTTCTGGTGGAAACGTTTTTCAAGTTATCTGGTACGCTTTAGTACCCCAAGTTCTTCCGCAATTTACATCATTAGTACTATATGTATTCGAGATTAATATCCGTGCTTCTGTTGTATTAGGGTTAGTTGGAGCAGGTGGTATTGGACTAGTATTGAATCAACAGTTAAAATTCTATAACTATCCGAATGCAATGACGGTTATCCTAGTTATTTTCGCTGTGGTACTAATTATAGAATATATTAGTAATAAAATAAGGGAGGCATTGATCTAATGGAAAACCTTCAATTACCTCCAAAACCTGAAAAGTCATTATTCAAGAAGATTAGAGCAATTTTTATCACGCTACTAGTTATCGCGATGTACGTTTGGACCTTTGTTGGTATAGATATCGATTGGGGAAGAGCTATTGAACGATCTATTAGCAATTTCCACCGTGTTGTTCCTAAATTATTCAGTCCCGATTGGGCTGCAGCGGGTGATGTTGGTCTAGCAATGCTAGAAACCGTATTTATTGCATTTGCTGGATCTCTAATGGCAGCAGTTTTAGCTGTTCCACTTTCTTTCTTAGCTGCACAAAATATGATGGGTGGTAAAGTAGTTTCTACGATTGGAAAGTGGATTCTATCCGCAATCCGAGCATTTCCAGATCTTATTTTAGCAATTCTATTCGTAGTTGCCGTGGGACCGAATGCCTTTGCTGGGGTTTTAGCCATCGCAATTGGATCAACTGGTATGCTCGGAAAAATGTTCTCGGAAATCATTGAATCTATTGATATGGATGTTGTACAAGCAATGGAAGCAAATGGTGCTAATAAGATTCAGATATTGTTCTATGGTGTTATCCCGCAAATTACACCAGAATTTCTATCTTATGCAATCTATCGTTTTGAAGTAGATATTCGTGCATCTTCTATCCTAGGTATTGTAGGTGCAGGCGGTATTGGTACGATGATCGTATTCGCATCAAGTAACCGTAACTGGAATGAAATGGGAATGATTTTACTCGCGATTATTATTGTCGTAACCGTTATTGACTTTGCTTCTGCAAGAATTAGACGTAAAATTGTATAATAAAACCATATGAAACGAAATTAAAGTATATATCTTTAATTTCGTTTCTTTCTTACATAAAGATGAAAGGATGTACGAACAATTGGATAGGACAACAGTGAAAATATATTATACGAGTGATGTACATGGAAACGCCATCCCTATATTGTATGGGACAAATGAAGAAGCTGAGTTAGGACTTGCGAAATACGCAACGGTTATAAACGAAGCACGAAAGACACATAAACACATCATTGTCATTGATAATGGTGACTTAATTCAAGGGACTCCTATGATGACACATTATGTTAAAGAACATATGGAAAAACAAAACCCTATGGTTGGGGTTATGAATAAAATAAATATTGATGCAGGCGTAATCGGTAATCACGAATTTAATTTTGGTAAGCAAATCTTATCTGATGCTGTGGAACAATCCGAATACCCATGGTTATCCGCAAATATTATTGATAAAACTACCGGTGAACCTTTCTTTGGCCCTCCGTACTTGATAAAAACTTTAGAGAACGGCATCAAAGTGGCTATAGTTGGGGTGACTACGCACTACATCCCAAATTGGGAATCCCCTGAGCATATTAAAGGATTAGAGTTTAAAGATGCTTTTGCAACTCTAAAATCATGGGTCGAATATATTCATAATAACGATCATCCAGATATTCTAATAGCTTCTTATCATGGCGGTTTAGAGAGAGATCTAGAAACGGGTGAACCGACCGAAGAATTAACGGGAGAAAACCAGGGCTATGAAATGTGTGAACAGATCGATGGAATTGATGTTTTATTAACTGGCCATCAGCATAGAACATTAACAGGAAAAATTAATAATGTACTCGTTACACAACCAGGTAACAATGGAAAAATGTACGGAGAAATAGACATTATACTGAAAAAAGAAGAAAATTGGGTAATTGTAGATAAACATGCAGAGATTAAGAGCGTGGAAGGAGAAAAACCCAATCCTACTATCATGCAGTATATGGAAAATATTGAAGAATCTACGCAAAAATGGTTAGACCAACCTATAGGTCAAATAAAAGGTGATATGATTATAACTGATCCATTGCAGGCTAGAATCCATAAACATCCATTTATCCAACTGATTCAAAATGTTCAAATGGAAGCCAGTGGTGTAGATATATCTGTTACTTCTCTTTTAAATAACGATTCTCGAGGCTTTGATTCTACTGTGACAATGAGAGATATTGTTTCAAATTATATGTATCCAAATACACTTGTTGTTCTTGAATTAACTGGTTCCGATATTATTGCTGCCTTAGAAAAGAGCGCGGAATACTTTGTCATGAACAACAATGGTGAAATAGCAGTAAATCCAACTTATATTGAACCGAAACCTCAACATTATAATTACGACATGTGGGAAGGAATCGAGTACACAATTAATGTTTCCAATCCATTTGGATCACGAATTGAAAATGTAAGCTACAAAGGAGAGGCCCTTCAGCATAATCAAACCTACCACGTTGTACTAAATAATTATCGCGCAAGTGGGGGCGGTAATTATGACATGTTTAAACATAAACCAGTGGTAAAAGAAATACAAAAGGATGCTGTTGAGCTCATCCATGCTCATTTTGAGAAATACAAAACGATAGAGCCTAATGTAATAGAAAATTACCAAGTAACAGGATAAAGTGTTATGAACAGCAGCCTCTCACTTAACCTCCTTGAGATCACCTCGTAGGTGGAAGTGGGGCCAGACTGTTTGTTATATACGGAATAAACGGAAGCTACAAGGGTAGCTTCCGTTTTCTTCGTTTACTATGAAATATTAATCATCATCTTCATCATCATCAAAATCAGAGTCAATAGAGATAACTAGGATTTCACCAGTATATGCATCAATTTCAAATTCCGCTTCTCCAGTTGCTGTTTCAATTTCAATTTCATAAATTAAACGGCCATCATCTTCATCTAGTTCTAATTCTGTAACTGTTCCAGGAAATTCTTTTAGTGCTATCTTTTTTGCTGCTTCAATGTCAATGGTTGCTTTCTTGGATGACTTATTATTGCCGTCTTTCTGTTTAGATTCATTTTGGTCATTTTTGTCATCTCGGTCATCTGAACGCTCATTTTCCTTCGTTGAATCATCATTCTGATCAGAAGATTCATTTTTATCGTCCGTTTGATCCGTTTTATTAGAGTTATTGTCATCATCTTTTTCGGTAACCGTTAAACTGCTAGAACCCTCTGTATCATCATCACTTTCTACATCCACTTCTCCTTTAGCAGTATAAGTTTTTTCTTCCAGCTTAAGAACTTCCCCAGTGTCTCCGTCAAATTTTATTTCATACTTTTTCCCATTACCTTCAACTTCAACTTCATAAACTGCTTTATTTCTATCCTTTTCTAGCTCGATTTCTGTAATTTCACCCGGGTATTGAGACTCAACCATTACACGAATATCCGCTTCAGAAAGTGCTGGTTCAGCATTTGCTGCGTCTGAATGATAAATTCCTAAGCCTAATACTGTTGTTAATGCTATTGCACCAACGGTAATTGCGACTTTCCTCTTCATATTGTGAAACCTCCTTAGCTATTTGTTACTTACAGCATACACACGAAGAATGAAAGAACAATGTGAGAAAGATTAAAATTTGATGAGAATCGAATTAGTATTCTTTCATAATGGAAGTTTTAAAGTGAATGTTGATCCTTCCCCTACCTTGCTTTTCAGAGTTAAAGTTCCTTTATGAGATAATGCAATCGTCCTGGCTATAGATAGTCCAAGACCTGTTCCACCAGTATCACGACTTCTCGCCTTATCTACACGATAAAATCTGTCAAAGATACGAGATTGTTCATGAACAGGAATCCCCTGTCCATAATCGGTAACGGAAAGAATTGTATTCCCTTCCTCTTTTCTTATTCGCACATGGACCTTATCTTCGCTATATTTCAAGGCATTATCAATTAATATATACATAATCTGTTGAAGCTGATCAGCATTTCCCTTTACGTATACTGCATCATCCGTGTAATCTAAGTCAATTTCCCTGTTATATGCACCTATAAATGATGCAACTGCCTCTTTACATTTGGACACTATATCTACTTGTTCGTTGTGATGTTCTCCTTTATTTTTAGCAAGGGCTAGCATCTGCTCTACCAACTTTTGCATTCGATCTGCCTCGGAATTAATCGCTTCCACAGATTCTTTGAATAGCTCTGGATTCGCAAGTCCACGCTTTTCCATCAATTGAGCATAACTTTTAACAATCGATATTGGAGTTTTTAATTCATGAGAAGCATCAGAAACAAAAATTTCTTGTTTCTCATAGGCTTCTTTTAGTTTATCGATCATATCATTATACGCCTTTGTCATTTCGTATAGCTCATCCTTTGATTTGCTATTTCTATCAATCTTTTCCCATTCTGCATGCTTCGCATTTGCGTTCATTGTTTGTATAAATGCTTTAATTGGACTTAACAGGAATCGGCTCAATACATTACCAGCAATCACCGTTGGAATTAATATGATTATAGATGCCACAACTAACACATATAACAAAACCTTCATCGTTTCGGTAAGATTGATAAGATGCTTGGAAACTTGTAACGTGAGAATTTCTCCATCACCCCAGATTATTGGCTTAGAGATGACTGCAAACCATTCCCCTTGCTGGTTAATGATAGTCTGTGACTCTGCTACGGAATATTCCCCCGGCAAATTAAAATAATCTCTGTCTTTCGTATGGGCTAATGGTTCACCTTCTTTTGGAATGACTCGAATCATTCCATCCATTGGTAAGAATGCTTTTAACAAGTCATTCTTTGCTATTTCTGGATTAGAATTTAATGAGGTAATGATCGTATTTGTGTGGGAAGCTAATTCCTCTAATTCATTATCTGCAGACAGTTTATAAAATAAAAAATAAATAGATGTATTTATGATTAGGATCAATACGAGCATAAATAAACTAGAAAAAAGTTGTATTTTCGTTTTTAACTTCATTGCTCCCTGTCCTTTATGGTATATCCAACCCCACGAACGGTTTGAATATAAGCATCATCATATCCTTTATCTACTTTTTGCCTGAGGTATCTTACATACACATCTACCACATTTGTTTCACCAAAATAATCATAACCCCATACATTTTCAATTAACTTTTCTCTAGTGAGTACGATATTTTTATTTTTTAACAAGCAAACGAGTAAGTCATATTCTCTCGGAGTAAGTTCAATGACCTGATCACCTCTTCTTACTTCCCGCCCATCTAAGTCCACATGTAAATCTCCGACTGAAAGTTGCTCTCTAATTGGATTTTCTTGAGTTGGTTTTCGTAAATGCACACGGATTCGCGCAAGTAATTCTTCTAACTGAAATGGTTTCGTAATATAATCATTAGCTCCCAAATCAAGACCACTAACCTTATCATGTACCTGATCTCTAGCGGTTAGTAAAATGATCGGTGTTATCTTATCGGTTTTTCGAACGCGACGTAATACCTCCATACCGCTTAACTCAGGAAGCATGATATCAAGAAGAACTAAGTCCCATTTACGATCTTCAATTAATTGCAATGCTTCTTTTCCATTAGATGCAACTTGTGTATGATAATTTTCATATTGTAGCTCTAGCTCTAATACTCGACTAAGTTTCTTTTCATCCTCAACAATTAGAATGGACAATTGACTCATTTTTTCCCCACCTCTTTGTTGTAATATAACAAAACTCGTAAGAAATGTAATCAAAAATAAAATCATAATCAAACATTTTGCAAATAAGATGAAAAAAAGTAGATAATAGTAACATGGACGGAAGAAACTTGAGGGAGTGAATGAAATGTTAGCATTGGATCATATTGTCCTTGCTGGTAAAAACATTGAAGAAGATAGTACTAATTATGGACGAAAGTTTGCAATTAAAGCAATTAAAGGCGGCGAACATGATGAATGGGGGACTTATAATTACTTAGCCTATTTTTCCAATGAAAGCTATCTTGAATGGTTAGGTATTCAAGATATAGAAAAAGCAAAAAATAGTGCTAATCCACTAATTCAACATCTAGTGTACGAAATAGATAATCATGTACTAGCTCCATTTCAATTCGCTCTTCGAACCAATAATATGGATCATTACGTTGAACACTTTAAAGATAATAACATTCCATATCACGGTCCTTTTTTCGGACAACGAAAAAGACCAGATGGCTCTAATTTAACCTGGAGAATGCTATTTCCAGCATATGACCATACAAAAGAAATGCTCCCTTTCTTGATTGAATGGGGTTCAGACTCTGGTGGCCCTTCTATTAAAAGCTTATCTAACCCACAAGCAATTTTGAATATTTATTTTGGGGGAATTGATAAAGAGCGTTTTGAACAGATTTATCAACTTAAACCAAAACGATTATTAAAAAATCAATTCACACTACAAAATGCAAAGATCCTTTTTAGTGATGAAAGAAAGCTTAGCTTTGATTTAGCATAGTGTTAAAAGAGGATGTGACAGGGTCGCATCCTCCTTTTTAATCTGTTTGATGTAGGATTGTAGGATGCGTGATTCTGCTTCTGTGTCCGATGTTCCCGCTCTCGTGTCCGATACTCCTGCTCCTGTGTCCGTTGTTTCCGCTCTCGTGTCCGATATTTCCCCTCCTGTGTCCGATGTTTCCCCTCTCGTGTCCGATGTTTCCCCTCTCGTGTCCGATGTTTCCGCTCTCGTGTCCGATGTTCCCGCTCCTGTGTCCGATGTTCCCGCTCTCGTGTCCGATACTCCCCCTCCTGTGTCCGATGTTCCCCCTTCTGTGTCCGATACTCCTACTCATCCGTCCGATGTTTCCGCTCTCGTGTCCGATGTTCCCCCTCCTGTGTCCGATGTTCCCGCTCTCGTGTCCGATGTTTCCGCTCTCGTGTCCGATGTTTCCGCTCTCGTGTCCGATATTTCCCCTCCTGTGTCCGATACTCCCCCTCACGTGTCCGATGTTTCCCCTCTCGTGTCCGATGTTCCCGCTCTCGTGTCCGATGTTTCCCCTCTCGTGTCCGATGTTTCCCCTCCTGCGTCCGATGTTTCCTCTCTCGTGTCCGATACTCCTGCTCATCCGTCCGATGACTCTCCTCCTTCAACCAGTTCAAATCAATCCACCATTAAAAAAATCACCCTTCTATACAGAAGAGTGATCATTATTAAATCTATCCTAATTGCTGATGTAGAAATTCAGTTACTGATTCTGGAGTTTTGGTATATGCACTATGCTGATGTGCTTTTTTCTCTCCATTTTGGAAAATTAAGATACTAGGAATTCCCATTACTTCATATTTCTGAGCGATTCCTTCTATTTCATCGCTGTTTACTTCGTACCATTTGTAGTTATTAAATTCTTCTAAAATTCCATCGATGAACATGTCCATTCGCTTACAATCTGGACACCAATCTGCATAGAATTTCACAATCACCGGTTCTTCACTTTCAATTATTTCATTAAATTTCTCTTCTGTTTGAATATGTTCCATCATCGTCACCCCTTTTGCTTACTATAGCCTATTGTAAGGTTTTTATAAAAGTTTGTCTTATAGTTTGCTTATTCTTTGTATTCTACTCTCCCTAGAATATAGGCTACAAAAAGACCTGTAGCAAAAGTTACTATACTAATTCCTACTAGTCCACCTGTTGTTGGCCAACCTGGAAAAACGACAACAATAGAGCCAATAACTAGTCCTATTATCAATGCAAATGTGGCTGTATGAAAATTCGTTAAGAAATAGTTGACAATTTTACTCATGGTTACGATCCCAATTACAATTCCAATCCCCACCACAGCAATTACATCAAGCTGTAAATTACTAATTGCACTGATGATTGTATAATATACACCAATAACCATTAATATAAATGATCCGCTAATACCAGGTAAAACCATAGCAGCACTAGCAATGAATCCGGAAAAGAATAACAAAACATATGTAGAAATTGTTAAATTTTCGATTACCGCTTCCTCAGCTTCCTGCATAAATCCCATCGATCCAACTAACACAGCTCCAATAAGTAAGAGTACAATATGTTTTAGCTTAAATGTCTTCTTCGCATCTGCTTTTTGCAATAGATTTGGCAAAATACCTATAATTAATCCAAGGAAGAAAAACTGCATTGGTCCCGGATAATGTTCAAACAACCACTCAATTAATTTTGCTAATGAAAAAATAGCTGTAACGATTCCTAATCCTAAAGGAATTAAAAAACCTAAATGTTTTTTCCATTCTTTACTCATTAATCCATTGATAGCTGCAATTAACCGATCATATATTCCAAGTAAAACTGCAATTGTACCACCGCTTACACCTGGAATAACATCACTAGCTCCCATCATCATTCCTCGATAAATATTCTTCCATTCCATCCAATCGGTCTCCTTTTTCAATCCACTAATACTTTATATCTTATCAAAAAAGACTTGCATTTTATAGAAAAATATTTATAATAAAAATATGCTACTTTGTTATGCAAGGTAGCTAACATTAAAGCTAGTATCTTGTAATACAAGGTAGGTTAGAATTATGTCATTACGCAGTCAATTGTTAAAAGGTATATTAGAAGGTTGTATCCTTGCAATTATTAAACAACAACCAACGTATGGATATGAGCTTTCTGTAAAGCTTCAAGGCTTTGGATTAACAGATGTTAGTGAAGGTTCGATTTATCCAATCTTACTTCGCCTACAAAAAGAACAATTAATATCAGGGACATTAATTAAATCCGAAGCTGGACCAAAGCGAAAGTACTATCATTTAACAAATGAAGGACAAAA
Organism: Ornithinibacillus caprae; assembly: GCF_009728145.1. Classification (GTDB taxonomy): domain Bacteria; phylum Bacillota; class Bacilli; order Bacillales; family Amphibacillaceae; genus Ornithinibacillus; species Ornithinibacillus caprae. Next base: position 33,802 of record NZ_WOCA01000014.1, read on the forward strand.
AGCACTACAGGAATTTATTCAACATTGGAACTCCATCAAACCACCGGTAGAAAAAATAATTGAAAAAGGGGGAATGATTGATGAAAGTGAATGAGATTATCGAATGGAACAATAAAAAACGAGAAGAATTAACAGATGAAAATAAGCGTATTTATGAGGATATGGTTGTTTACATTAGGGCTAGTTCAAATAAGTCTGAACAACAAACCGAAGAAGTATTGCTAGAATTGCTAGAACATCTAATACATGCCCAAAATGAGGGGAAATCTGCAATAGAGATCTTCGGAGCTAATATAAAAGCGTATTGTGATGAAATTATTCAAGAAATCCCAGGAGAAAAACAAAAAAAGAAGATAGGTTTTGGTGTCTTTCTCGCCCTCCAGTATATAGCGATCATTAGTTTTGTCACAGGATTTATAGGTTTTGGTTTACATTACTTTTTCGAAATAGGTTCAGGTGGCTTTACATTTTCGCTTATTTCCGGAATAATCATCATTGCTATTTATCTACTACTACTATATCTGTTTATCAAAGTGGTTATGAAGTGGATTCAGAATAGTATATTTAAAAAGAGAAAGAAATGGCTAGAATTTCTTCAACTATGGATTTTTTGCACCCTATACTTTGGTTTATATTATGTTACGCCTAAAATAATTCCTACACTTGGAACAACCATAACCGTCCCTATACTTAGTATCGGTTTAATTGGTGGAGCCCTGTACATTGGAACATTCATAGTAAACAAAAAAGTTCACATCACAAAGTAAGAAGAGGTGTTCATTCTGGGAATGAGCACCTCATTATTTTACCCCTCTATAAACTTTAATTCTGGCATCCACTGAGAAACATGTGCCTTTATTTCCTCGTAATGCCTATGTGCATCTTTAAGATCATTTTCTGTCAACTGATACATAGGAATGACTTCATAATCTCCCCAATTTTCATATTTTACATAGGTCGGAACAAACTGTGGGGTATGAATCTCGATGTCTTTTTCATTTCCTTTCAGAGATTTGGTAATTGAAAATTTCAGGATTCCACCAATTTGCCGGTAAAATTCATCCTGACCTGATAAAAAATTACCTAATGAATACGCAACAAGCGTTTTGTTGCCACTTTCCCCTGTTACCCATTCTAACGGTTGTAGGACATGTGGGTGGTGTCCAATTACGACATGAACACCTTGATCAGCAGCATATTGAACAAGATCCTTTTGCTCCTGATTCGGCATCCGTTCATACTCATTACCGAAGTGGAGACTTAAAGCAATCACATCGGCTTGTTCTTTTGCTTCCTCTATTTCCATGGCCATTCGTTCACGATCAATTAAATTAACCAGATAATCCTTTCCATCAGGTACTGGGATTCCATTGGTTCCATATGTGTAGGATAAAAAAGCAACCGATATACCTTCGTCCGTTTCATAAACTCTTAGATTTGATTGGTCTGCTTTATCCTTATAAGCGCCAGTATACATCATATCTATTTTTTCCCAATGCTTAATGGCTTCTTGTATGGCCTCTTCTCCACGATCTAATGTATGGTTATTCGCAATGGAAACGACATTAACTCCTGCCCATTTTAATGCATCACCTACTTCAGTAGGACTATTAAAAGCTGGGTAAGAGGATAGGCCTAATCCTTCCCCACCAATCATCGTTTCTTGATTAGCGAAAGAAATGGTGGAATCTTCTATATAAGGCTTCACTTTTTTTAGCATTGGAGTAAAATCATAGCCTTCTGCTGTTTTTGCATCATTATAAACAGGGCTATGGATTAACATATCACCGATTGCAGAGAACGTAATTTCTTGTATTACAGAAATCGGTTCTTTCGTTTTATCATTATTTACTAGTTTTCCATTATGATTACTAACAGTTTTGGGCTCTTGGTTATTTGCATAACTACCTGAACAGGCTACTAACAACATGCACAAAAACATAATTAATACAGTCTTAACCTTTTTCATAAATAGCCTCTCCTTTACACTCTTGTCAACATCATAACACACAAACTGACATTTTATGAGCTGATTAGCTATTTTTTGAGCTATTATACCTTTAGTATACCTAATCAAAAACTTTCCATTCTAAAGCCCAATATTTTTTGCAATAATACTTTTCATAATTTCATTCGTCCCTGCATAAATAGTTGCTACTGGAGTGTCTCGATACCTTCTAGCAATTTTATAGTCTTCCATATACCCATAGCCACCATGTAATTGCATACATTCTGAGGCTATCGTTCGTGCCGTTTCTGTTAACCAGTATTTCGCCATCGAAACCTTTGTTACAATATTTTCCCCTGCCATATGTTCTTCGATTAATGATTCCAAAAAAGAATGACCTAACTCAACTTGTGTCGCCATCTCTGCTAGTTTAAATTTTGTATTTTGAAATGTACTGATCGATGTTCCAAACGCTTTTCGTGATTTTACATAATCAAGCGTCATCTGCACCATTTCTTCTGATGCTACTTGGGCGCCAATTGCAACAACTAAACGTTCTTGTTGTAGTTTCTCCATTAAATATGTAAAACCGTTTCCTTCTTCACCAATTCGATTTTCAATTGGAACTCGGCAATCTTCAAAAAATAATTCAGCCGTATCCTGTGCATGTAATCCAACTTTATCTAGCTTTTTTCCCCGTGAGAATCCAAATGTTCCCTTTTCTACCACTAGTAAGCTAATCCCGCTATGCTTAGCTTTGGGATCGGTTTTCACAGCAACTAGTACTAGATCCGCATGTATACCATTTGTGATAAACGTTTTTTGGCCATTGACAATATAATGGTCTCCATCCCGAACTGCTGTTGTTTTAATATTAGCTAAATCCGACCCAGCTCCAGGCTCTGTCATGGCAATTGCTGTGATTAGATCTCCACTAACACATCCTGGAAGCCACTTTTCTTTTTGTTTTCGGCTTCCATAGGAAGAAATATATGGAACAACAATATCCGAGTGAAGTCCGATTCCTATTAAACTAGTACCAATCCGTTCAAGCTCCTCCAAAATGATAACAGAAAAACTAAAATCAAGCTCTAGTCCCCCATATTCTTCCTCAACATGTGGACAAAGAACCCCCATCCTTCCAAGCTTTATCCATAAGTCTCTCGGAATTATTCGCTCCTGCTCCCATTGATCATAGAACGGTACTACTTCTTTGTTTAAATATTTCCGAAGTGATTTTCTAAACAGTTCATGCTCCTCCGTCTCGAAACGATATCCTCCCAACATTTTCCCTCCTATTGACAAATTCAGATTCAATCAGTGGGGACTGCTTGCTTCCTTCATTCACTTTATATATGGGATAACCTTTCAATGACCGTAGCATTAGCCATTCCCATACCCTCACAGATAGCTAATAAACCATACCTTCCATTTATTCGATCTAATTCATGAATTAACGTTGTCATCAACTTCGTTCCAGTTGCCCCCAATGGGTGTCCCAAAGCAATTGCTCCCCCATTTACATTAAGCTTTTCTGGATCTGCTTTTGTTTCCTGTAACCATGCTAAAGGAACCGAAGCAAATGCCTCATTAACTTCATAACGATCCATATCATCAATCGTTAAACCAGCTTTGTCTAAAACTCTATTCGTTGCTTCTATTGGACCTGTTAACATCAATGTTGGATCCGAACCGACAACCGTCCGAGCAATAATTCGAGCCCAAGGTTTTAACCCTAAAGCTTTTGCCTTATCTCCTGACATGAGAAGAACTGCACTTGCTCCATCACTCATTTGACTTGAATTCCCAGCTGTAATCCTCCCTTCTTCCTGAAAAACTGGCTTTAATTGTGCCAATGCATCCATAGAAGTGGACTCACGTGGACCTTCATCCACAACCATCATACGTAATTTTCCATCTTCTCCTTCTACCTCAACTGGAACAATCTCTTTTTCAAATTTTCCTCGACGAATCGCTTCCAATGCTTTCTTATGACTTCTTAGTGAAAACGCATCCAACTGTTCCCTAGATAACCCCCATTGATTCGCAATTTTTTCGGCAGAGATTCCTTGATTAACAATTTCATATTTATCCGTAAGCTTCCCGCTTGGCTTCGTAGTCCCCATATTGGAAAACATCGGGGATCGAGTCATACTTTCCACCCCACCAGCAATGACGATATCCATATCACCCGATGCAATCGCCTGTGCGGCGAAATGAATCGCTTGCTGACTAGATCCACATTGACGATCGATCGTGACACCTGGAACATGGATCGGAAACCCAGCTATAAGTGCTGCTGTTCTAGCAATATTACCGCCTTGCTCATTTACTTGAGTGACACAGCCAAGAATAACATCCTCAACCGCTTCTTTATTAATAGATGAACGAGTTACTAATTCTTCTAATACTATAGCCGCTAATTCATCTGCACGATAATTTGTAAAACTTCCCTTTCTCCTCCCAACTGCAGTACGACAGCCTTCCACAATAACAACTTCACGCATATACTCACCCCGTTTTTAGAAAATTCTTTTTCTTCATTATAACTCGTTTAAAATTTTAATTAAAGGATTAAAAAATGTTACTATTTTAACATAATAGTACATTTTTGAATCTTTATTATTTCAAAATCGTACTACTATATGAATAAAAAACTGGAGGGCATTATATGAAAAGAACAGGAGAAGTTATTTTAGGGATTATCGGTGCAGCATTTTATGCATTTTTGGCAGTTATTGGTGGATCAGCGATTTGGTTAAAAAACAACCCAGATCTGGTACAAGAAGCACTAGATCAAAGTCCTGAAGACCTTGGTATATCTGCAAGCGAGCTAGCAGCTACGATGGGTAGTGGCGGTGTTTTCTTAGTAGTATCTTCTGTTATTGCAATTATTTTAGGGGTTGTTGCAATGGTTCTACTTCGAGGAAATAAAAAACCAAAAGTTGCAGGTATTATTTTCATTGCGACTTCTGTTATTTTTACAGTTATAACATTTGGCGGAGGTATCTTTGCAGGAATCCTGTATTTAATAGCTGGAATCATGTGTCTTGTTCGTAAGCCAAAGCAATTAATTGAAGAGTAAGTATTACCATTTAGGGGATGAAGAAATGTCTAATGTAGCAATGGAGTTAGTAAATGTAAAAAAATCAATTGGTAAAAAGGAAATTATTAAAGGTTTATCATTTTCCATTCAAAAAGGTGAAGTGTTTGGTTTTATCGGCCCTAACGGTGCTGGTAAAACCACAACCATTCGTATGATGGTTGGATTAATGAAACTAACTGATGGAGATGTGAAGATCCTAGGGAACAGTATAAAGTCTAATTATAAGGAAGCTGTACGTGAGGTAGGGGCAATCGTTGAAAATCCTGAAATGTATCCATTTATGTCTGGTTGGCAAAACCTAATGCATTATTCACGCATGATACCTGGAATCTCAAAGGGAAGAGTGAAAGAAGTTATTTCCTTAGTTGGCCTGGAAAAAGTAATTAAAGAAAAAGTGGGCCGATATTCATTAGGTATGCGTCAACGGTTAGGGATTGCGCAAGCATTGTTACATAACCCATCTATTTTAATTTTAGATGAGCCAACAAATGGATTAGACCCCGCAGGAATTAGGGAAATCCGCGAATACATACGAAAAATAGCGAAGGAACAACAAGTAGCAGTCATCATCTCTAGCCACTTATTGGCTGAAATTGAGCAGGTTTGTGATCGTATTGGCATTATAAAAAATGGAGAAATGATTTCCATCCAATCTGTCAAAGATCAAGAAGAATTAGAACAGGAAAGTCTTAGCCAAGTTCAATTGGAAGTTACACCAATCAATCATGCTATGAACCTTCTAAAAGAGAAATATGAAATAGATGCTGAAGTAAACGATCAATCCATTTCATTCGAGTACAATAAAGCAGATATTCCAAAATTAATTCAATTTCTCGTTTCAGAAGAAATCGATATTTATCAGGTTGAGATTTCGAAAGTTACACTAGAGGATAAATTCTTTGATTTGATTGGGGAGAATGTAATTGGTTAAATTTATTAAACTACTTATTAACGAGCAACTAAAAATATATATTCGAAAATCAACATGGGCCATGTATATCATATTAGCAATACTTATTATTGGCTTTGCAGCATTAACAAACACCTTTGAAGACACAAACAAATACACCGAAGACAATTGGCGACAAGAGCTTCAGAATGAAAACGAGGCATTATTAAACGAAAATAAAGAGTTCCAAGAGGATACAGGTGCAGAAGATGATGATTTCTATATTAGTTTTAATATGGATACCATCGAAAAGAACAATTATTACTTAGAAAATGATATTCAACCATTGCAATATGGGGCTTGGCAGTTCACGATGGATAACAGAGGATTACTATCTGTTGTTAGCTTATTAACGATTATTATTGCTGCAGGTATCGTAGCTAGTGAATACCGTTGGGGTACCATTAAGTTATTACTTATACGACCAATTTCTCGTAATCTTGTATTGCTATCTAAATATATTTCCGTTTTATTATTCGCTTTCTTTACGTTAGTATTTGTATTTTTATTCTCACTAATTGTTGGAACAGTCTTCTTTGGTTTTGAAGGAATAGATCCCCACTTTGTGACAGAAAAAAATGAAGGGTTCGCTTATATATCTGTCATTAGTGAAATTTTTTCTGGATATGGCTACAGTCTCGTGAACTTAGTAATGATGGCAACCTTTGCATTTATGATTTCATCTGTTTTCCGAAATAGCACACTTGCGATAGGGATCGCTATTTTCTTAATGATGGCAGGAAATTCAATTGTTAGCTTTTTTGGAGACCGGGAATGGGCCAAATATATTTTATTTGCAAATACTGACTTAAAACAGTATGCGGATGGAAATACACCTTGGATAGAAGGAATGACAATGGGATTTTCCATCACCGTCCTACTTGTTTACTATATTATTTTCATGGCATTAACATGGGTGTTCTTTACAAAAAGAGATGTTGCTGGTCAGTAATAGGTATATATACTTAAAACCTATGGTACATTTGTGGTATAAATAAAATCAGAAGTGTATAGTATACCATTGAGGTGTTTATCTTGAAGCGTTATTTAACCTTGATCTTTCTATTAGTCAGTGCAGTGATCTTATTTTTCGGATTGCGCCTTGATCTACAATGGACAGGTGCTGTAACTTGGGGGCTAACCTTTATTTGTCTCGTTTTTGCAGCGTATTGCACAAAATTTATTCCAGATAGAAAGGAAAAAGAAAAATCTAGGGATTAATCATTTCTCCCTAGATTTTTCATTTAAATAACTGATGTTTCTCTTTTAACGAATGCGGAGCAACTTTCACCATCAATTGTAATAAGAGTATTGCGATTGTAATATCATCTACCACACCAAAGCCAAGTAAAAAGTCTGGGATAAGGTCTAACGGAAAAATAATATATCCGATAATAAGAAAGAGGAACAAAGCTTTCTTGAAAATGCTTACTTCCTTTGCAAAGAAAAAATCCTTAAAGAATGGTATTGATTTTCGTAACTGAAATAAAAATCCAAGTCGCATTACAAATCGAGACATTCTTTTTTCCCCCAATAATTTAACCTTGAATCCTTCTTGCAAAATCTATAAAACGAAATTTATCTGGTCTATGTCTGGATTCGGTGTATTGAAATAAACTTGTATCTTCTAAATACACATGATTTTTTATAACTACAATATTCGAGAATCCTTCTAGATCTAAATATCGTCTATCTTCTTCCGTAGGTTCTTCGACTACAATTTCTTTTTGAGCAAACCCAATCGTTAATCCTAGTTGGCCTTCTATATACTCATAAATCGAATTTTCGCATATGTCTTTTGTAAGTATTGGAACTTGTTGATTATTAAAATAATCTTTATCTAAAATAATCTTTTCACCACTGATTTCTCTTGTGCGGATTACTTTCCATACATGTTCAAGAGTAGTATCTAATTCTTTTCCTATTTCCTCATCTTCTTTAATAAATCCCAATTCTTGTACGATTGTTTTACTTGAAAGATGTAACTGTTTGGATAACTCTTTATAGCTTACAATACCCGAGACTGGAAAAGAAAACTTATGCACATCTATGACAATCGATCCTTTTCCACGGATTTTTTGTATATAACCATTTTGGGATAATAAATTCAATGCTTTCCGAATTGTCTCACGAGATGTTTCATACTGCACCGTGAGCTCGTTCTCAGATGGCAACATCGTATTAACAGGTATTTCTTTTCCTTTAATCTTCTTGACTAAGTCATCGTAGATGGTTAAATATTTCTTCTGCATTACCTATACCTCATTATTTAACATAATACACGACAGACTCGTACGGTCTTAATGTGATTTCTCCTAACCCGTCCGGTGAATCCGTATAGTTTGAAACTAATAGTTGGGGAAGTTGATTATCCTCAAGAGGCAGCTTTACTGTGGCTTCTGTTGCATAGAAGTTATTTACCACGACTAATTTTTCACCTTTCCAACTACGTGTATATGCAAAGATTTGAGGATCTTCTGCAAATAGCAGTTTATAGTCCCCATACGTAATAATATCATACTTTTTACGTAGCTCAATTAACTTTTGATAGTGACCAAAAATAGAATCCGGATCCTGCAACACCGTTTCAGCATTAATATCAGTATAATTTGCTGCTAATTCGATCCAAGGAATTCCTGTCGTAAAGCCTGCATTCTCTTCAGCTGACCATTGCATTGGAGTTCTAGCATTATCCCGAGATTTCTGTTGTAAAATTGCTATGATCTCTTCTTCTGACTTACCTTTTTGTTTCAACATCTCAAAAGCATTAATTGACTCCACATCCCGATATTGATCAATGGAAGTAAAGTTCGGATTCGTCATTCCTAGTTCTTCTCCCTGATAAATATAGGGCGTTCCTTGCATCATATGGATGGTTGTTGCAAGCATTTTTGCCGATTTCTTATGGTAAGTTGAATCATCCCCAAAACGAGAGACGACACGAGGCTGATCATGATTACACCAGAACAACGCATTCCAACCCTCTCCTTCATGCATGCCAACCTGCCAATGAGATAATATTTTTTTCAACTCCACAAAATCAAATGGTGCTTTTGTCCACTTATCACCATTTGGATAATCCACTTTCAAATGATGGAATTGAAATGTCATATCTAACTCTTTTCGTTCCGGCTTTGTATATAGAACACAATTTTCTAACGTAGTTGATGACATTTCTCCAACTGTCATCATGTTATATGGTGAGAAAGCAGATTGATTAATCTCATGTAAATACTCATGTACGCGTGGACCATCAGTGTAAAATTTCCGACCATCACCAGTATCATCATTGGGAAAACGCTGATCTTTGGAAATTAAATTGATGACATCCAATCTAAATCCATCAATACCTTTTTCAGCCCAAAATTTGATCATCTCTACTACGTTTTCTCGTACTTCTCTGTTCTCCCAGTTAAGATCAGCTTGCGTTACATCAAATAAATGTAAGTAATACTGTCCAGTGTTCTCGTCATACTTCCATGCAGTACCCCCAAATTTAGATTCCCAATTAGTTGGTTCTCTACCTTCAACTGGGTCCTTCCAAATGTAAAAATTACGATATGGGTTTGTTTTTGATAAAGCAGCTTGCTTAAACCACTCATGCTCTGTAGATGTATGATTAATTACTAAATCCATAATCAGTTTCATCCCACGTTTATGGGTCTCATCCAATAACTCTTGAAAATCATCCATCGTACCGTATGTTGGCTCAATAGAATAATAATCACTTATATCATATCCGTTATCTTTTTGTGGAGATTTATAAACAGGTGTCAACCAAATAACGTCGACACCTAGTTTTTTTAAATAGTCTAGCTTTTGTATGATCCCTTGTAGATCTCCAATACCATTGCCTGTAGTATCGTTAAAGCTTTTAGGATATATCTGGTATACTGTTGCTTTCTTCCACCATGCTTCACTCATTATTACGTTTCACTCCTAGTAGTTCTAAACATGTTATTTTAATTTTTCTTTTGCAATTAGATACGTAATGATAAATGGAACTACAATTACGATTGCCATGCCAATTAAGAACGGTATCCAATTCGATGCAACGATTGATAGTGGTGCTGGAATACCGCCTACCCCAATAGAGTTAGCTTTTACTCCTTGAAGTGTAATAAATGCACCTGCAATTGATGTACCAATAATGGCAGCTATGAAAGGATAACGATAACGCAAGTTCACACCAAACATCGCAGGCTCTGTTATACCTAACCAGGCAGAAATCCCCGATGTTCCAGCTAACCCTTTTAGATTTTCATCTCTAGTAGCTAACATAATTGCAAATACAGCTGCACCTTGTGCGATATTAGATAGCGCGAGGATCGGCCATAAGAATGTGGTTCCTGTGCTTCCTAATAATTGCAAATCCACCGCAAGGAAGGTGTGATGCATACCTGTAATAACTAGTGGTGCGTATATTGCACCATAAACAAGTCCGCCAATAATCGGTACTGTATCAAAAATTGTTACTAATCCTTCGGTAATCCAATTACCAATTGTAAATGTAATTGGTCCAATAATAATAAATGCTAAGAAACCAGTAACTAACAAAGCAACAGGTGCTACTACTAATAGTTGCAAGGAATCGACAACTCGTTTACGAAGAAAAATCTCAATTTTAGCTAATACCCAAGATGCAAATAAAACCGGTAATACTTGGCCTTGATACCCTACTTTCTGAACATCCAACCCGAACAAGTTCCATGTTGGGATCTCACCCTCCGTTAATGCAGAACCATAGCCCCATGCATTCATCAAATCCGGATGAACTAAAATTAGTCCTAGTACGACACCTAATAATTCATGTCCACCAAACCTTTTAACAGCTGACCAACCAATTAGTGCCGGTAAGAAAACAAATGCTGTATTTGCAATAATATTAATCATATCAGCAATTCCAGCCCATTGTGGATAGGTTTCGATTAATGGTGGCGCATCTCTACCAAAAATCCCTGGGTTAGCTAAAATATTATTAATACCCATTAATAAACCAGCAGTAACAATGGCCGGTAATATTGGAATGAAAATATCAGCTAATACTTTAATCCCCCGTTGTATTGGATTTTGATTTTTTCCACCTGCAGCTTTTACATCTTCTTTTGAAGCTTCTTGTATTCCTGTTTCTGTTACCATCGCTTGATAGACTTTATCCACTGTACCTTGTCCAATTACGATTTGGAATTGTCCATTTGCTGAAAAAGAGCCTTTAACTAAGCTCATTTTCTCTAAAGCTTGTTCATCCACTTTTTCCTCATCTAAAAGCGCAAATCGAAGGCGTGTAACACAATGCGTTGCAGCACTAATATTTTCGACTCCACCAACCGCTGAAACAATATCTAATGCTTCTTGGCTATATTGCATTACACTTGTTTTCGTTTTCATCTTTCCGCTTTCATCTGATTTTGAATCTCCTTTTACCGCAGTTCCAAGAAGAACTGAGTCTAGTGCAATTACATCTTTCTCTTTTGTTTTTTGTAATGTTTCAAATTGATCACCGTTCGTAATAATTATTGGAGTAATATGACTTTTCGCTTTTTCTTTAATATAATCTAAATCAAAGGTAATTAATGGATCCCCAGCTTTAACTTTATCTCCTTGCTTCACATGTGATTCAAAGCCTTCACCTTTTAAATCAACTGTTTCTAAACCTATATGAATTAATACCTCAATACCAGACTTACCTACTAATCCGACTGCATGTTTGGTAGGGAAAACTTGTAGAACCTCACCATCTATTGGTGAAACCACTTTTCCTTCAGTTGGTTCAATGGCTATCCCATCACCCATCATTTTTTGTGAAAACGTTGGATCTGGAACTTCTTCTATCCCTTTCGTAATACCCGTTAAGGGAGCATATAGTAATATTTCATTATTTATTCCCTCGTTACTCACGATTAGACTACCTCCTTAAAGCGATTTCATTTTAACTTGTATATATAAGTTAACTAATAAAGTATATCTTGTATATACAAGTTTAGGCAACTATTTTATCTAATGATATTGAATTATGTATTATACTTCCCTGTTAACAAGGAGTCATAACAAAAAAATGCTAAAGGCATGTAAAGATGCCCTTAGCATTTTAGTTTTCTATTTCTTGTATAAACAGTAATCGATCATCATCTTCTGTAGGATCTCCCCGACCATCTGTATTATTCGTAATCAGATAGAGTCCGGTTTCTGTTGCTAATACATCCCGCACGCGACCAACATCTGAAATAACGGTATCTACTTCCATCGTTTCAAGGTTTAGTTTACGCAATGCTTCTCCCCGTAATGAAGCAAAATAAAGTTTCCCCTTATAAAAAGCCAGCCCAGATGGTGCCCATGTATCTTCTCCAGCATGAACAACAGGGGTTTCCATCCCATCCTGTTCTTGATCTCCTTGAATAATAGGCCAGCCATAATTATTTCCACCTTTAATTCGATTAATTTCATCATGTGCGCTATCTCCATGTTCTGTAGCATACAACTCATTATCTATCCAAGCTAGTCCTTGCGGGTTACGATGTCCATAGGAAAATACATATGAGTCTTCAAATGGATTATCGCGCGGAATGCTACCATCCAAATTCATACGAAGGATTTTACCCGCTAAACTAGTAAGATCTTGTGATAATTCAGGATTTGATGCATCTCCTGTTGTTATATATAGCTTTTGATCAGGTCCTATTTCGATTCTTCCACCTTGGTGATATTGACCACCAGGAATATGGTCGATAAGTGTTTCCACTTCTTCCCATTGATTATCTAACTCCTTAATTTTCACTACACGCTGATAGAATGCATCCCCGTCGTGATAGGAGTAATATGCATAAGCTGTACCATTAAAGTCATTTGGAAAAGCTATTCCTAACAAACCAGCTTCTGGTTGATTGGATAGATCCCTTTCTAATTGGACTGCTTTACGATGTTGTTCACCATCTTTAACCGTTACAATCGCTCCACCACGTTCACTTATATAAAATACATCATCATATAATACAATTTCCCATGGCTCTTGAAGTTCTGTAGCAATTACATCAAAATCTTCTACTGGTAAGTCTGTTTCTTCTGATGGTTCCTTCTTTTCTTCAGTATCTTCCTCAAGAACCGAACAGCCTATGATAAAGATACTAAATAAAATTACTAGTATATATCGAATAGTACTAACCACCTTCACATGAAATTTACACATAGTGGAATATAATAAAAGAGTCAGCCCCTTTCTTACTCCGGAGACTGACTCTCATGAAAGAATATTTAATTAACCAAGTTTCGTACGTTTTGCCGCTTTTTCACGTTCACTCTTGTTTAATATTTTCTTACGTAAACGAATCGATTCTGGCGTTACTTCACAATACTCATCATCGTTTAAGTATTGAAGTGCCTCCTCTAACGACATATTTCTTGATTTTCGAATCGTAACGGTTTGATCTTTAGTTGCTGAACGAACATTCGTTAAGTGCTTTTCTTTCGTAATATTAACTGTTAAATCATTATCACGATTATGCTCTCCTACGATCATTCCAGCATATACATCTGTGCCAGGCTCCACAAATATAACCCCGCGATCCTCCAACTGCATAATTCCATATGTGGAGGCTTTTCCGTTTTCTAAGCTTACCAACACACCTTGACGACGGCCACCAACTTGCCCTTTTATCAAAGGCTCATATGCTTCAAATGTGTGATTAATAATACCATATCCACGTGTTTGTGACATGAATTCAGTAGAATACCCAATAAGTCCACGAGATGGAACTTTAAATTCTAAACGAACTTGTCCATTTCCGTGATTAACCATATCAAGCATTTCACCTTTTCGTTCACCAAGTGATTCCATGACTGATCCTGTATACTCTTCTGGTACATCTACTTGTACTCGTTCTACTGGTTCACATGCAACACCATCAATTTCTTTTATAATAACTTGAGGTTTGGATAGTTGCAACTCATATCCTTCACGACGCATGTTTTCAATTAAGATGGACAAATGAAGTTCTCCACGTCCAGATACTACCCAAGCATCTGGTGATTCTGTTGGATCTACACGTAAACTAACATCTGTTTCCAGTTGTTTCATCAAACGTTCTTCGATTTTACGAGAAGTAATGAATTTACCTTCTTTTCCAGCAAAAGGACTATTATTCACTAAGAAAGTCATTTGCAATGTAGGTTCATCAATTCTTAAAATTGGCAATGCCTCAGGATGTTCCACCGGGCAAATTGTTTCTCCAACATTAATATCATCTAATCCGGAAATAGCAACAATATCACCAGATACCGCTTCTTCAATTTCCACACGCTTCAAGCCAAAGAAACCAAATAATTTACTAATTCGGAAAGCCTTTGTTGATCCGTCTTTTTTCATTACTACAACTTGTTGGCCAACTTTAATCGACCCACGAACGACACGTCCAATACCAACTCGACCTACATAATCATTGTAATCAAGTAATGTAATTTGGAATTGTAATGGCTCACTACTTGTATCAACTGGTGCAGGGATATGATCTAAAATGGTAGTAAATACTGGATCCATCGTTTCTTCCTGCTCTTGGGGCTCGTGTCCAGATGTACCGTTTAATGCCGATGCATAAACTACAGGGAATTCTAACTGATCATCATCTGCTCCAAGTTCAATAAATAAGTCTAAAACTTCATCAATAACTTCAGATGGTCTAGCATTAGGACGGTCTATTTTATTTAAAATAACGATTGGTGTTAATTTTTGTTCCAATGCTTTCTTTAACACGAAACGAGTTTGTGGCATCGTTCCTTCATAAGCATCAACCACTAGTGCAACACCATCAACCATTTTCATGATACGTTCCACTTCACCGCCAAAATCGGCGTGACCTGGTGTATCTAAAATATTGATTCTTGTATCATTATAGTTAATTGCTGTATTTTTAGCTAAAATAGTTATACCACGTTCACGTTCTATATCGTCCGAGTCCATCGCACGCTCATCCACTTGTTCATTCTCACGAAAAGTACCAGAGTATTTTAATAACTGGTCAACAAGGGTTGTTTTACCATGGTCTACATGGGCGATTATTGCGATATTACGAATATCTTCTCTTAATTGCATAAAAGTACGCTCCTCTTTCATCACGAAATGGTTCAAACCATACAATTATATCATATACTTTTAAAACTGTCTTATATATTTCAATTTTATACATATAATTGTATCGTAAACTTCGCTCCACCAAGCTGAGACTTACCAACTTCAATCTTCCCACCTGATTGCTCAACAATTGCTCGAGCAATCGCTAATCCTAAACCTGTTTCTCCATTCTTACCTTTCACAAAACGATGAAAAATATGTGGGATTAAATCATCTGCAATCCCTTCACCATCATCTTCTATTATGATATTGGCTGTTTGTTTCGATGGACTAGTGACCGTAATATGCAATTGTGATTTAGCATGACGAATTCCATTAAAGCTCAAATTTAATAATGCTTGTAACATTTTTTCCTCATCGACAAGTAACGTTATATCTTCTACGTCATTATGTTTAATTTGTAACTCATTTTCATTTGCCACCGGTAAAATTCGATCAATAATTTCCTCAATAAGAACTTTAGCGCTAACTTTTGTAGGATTGTAAACAGACTGCTCACTTTCTAACTTAGCAAGTAATATCATCTCATTTATTATTTTCTTCAATCTGTTTACTTCTTTCACCATAACCTCTAAACCTTTTTCTTCGTCCTTTTCATCAAAAATATGATCTTTTATCCCTTCTGCATATCCTTGAATTGTCATTAGTGGCGTTTTTAATTCATGACTTGCATTTTGAAAAAATGTCTGTTGCGAATTTATATATCGCTGTAATTCATTTGCCATATCATAGACACTTTGTGCAACTTCTTTTATTTCACCTGTTGCTTTAATTGGTTCAATCTCTTCGAATTTCCGTTTTTCAATTTTCTTTAATTGTTGCTTCAAACGAGTAAGTGGCGTGACTAGTTTATTGGTTAAGAAATAACTAAGTGAAACGATAACTAATGAACCTACAAGAAATACAATTAACATACGTTGGATAAAATTTTGCTGTACATTTTGAATGTCTCGCAATGGGGTTAAAAGGATCAGTTCCATTCCTAACGTTTCTGGATAGAAAAGAATCCGTGATGTTACAAACTTATCATTCCCATACTCCCAAAGATCTTCAGTAGTATCTGAAAAATCATTATTCATAAAAAAACCATTAACAACTTCATTAGACATTGTTGACAAAAGGACTTTATTTTGCCTGCGATCATATAAGAACAACTGGAGATCCTGATCCTGTAAGAAATCATTAAATTGTTGAACATCCTCTTGAGTTCTGTACGTCTCATTCAGCACATTTACAATAATTTCGCCTTTTTGCTCTAGTTGTCTTCGTTCATCCTCAATTAATAAATCTAAAATTAGTGAGTAAATGACATAGCCTGTTACTGCCATAATAACAATTAGTAAAGCAGTAAAAGCTGCATTTAACTGATATTGAAGTTTCATACTAATTATTCCTCATTAAATCGCAGTCGATAACCATATCCCCATACCGTTTCAAGTGGCATTTCTGCGAATTTTTTTCGAATTCGTTTTACTAAATCATCTACAGCTCGATCACTACCAAAGTAGTCCTCTCCCCATACTTTCACTAATAATTCTTCTCGTGAAAAAGCACGATTTACATTTTCTGCAAACAAAAGAATCATATCAAATTCCTTTGTTGTCACATCTTGTTCCATACCATCCCAAAATAATCGCCGGTCATTTTTGTAAATTACTAATGGACCAACCTTTACTTTTTCTTGATCTTCGTGAGGTGTAATAGAAGGTGTTGTTCGCTTAAATAATCGTTTAACACGAGCAACTAATTCCCTTGGACTGAAAGGTTTGGTTAAGTAATCATCCCCACCCAATTCAAGACCTAATATTTTATCAATCTCTTCATCTTTAGCAGAAATGATGATAATTGGTACATTACTTTCATTACGAATTTTCTTGCAGAACTCATATCCATCCATACCAGGAAGCATAATATCTAATATCCACATATCTGGTGGGTTTTCCGACCAAAGCTGTAAGCCTTCTTCTGCCGAGTTAAGAATGGTTACTTCAAAACCTTCCTTTTTTAAAAAAGCAGAAACGATATTTTGGATATTTGGATCATCTTCCACAATGCCAATATGATAATTCATACTTGCACCTCACTCTCTACTAACATGTTAATTTTATTTTTACACAACTATTGATAATTGGACAATAATTTAGCTGTTTTACACATTTATTCCACAAAATTTCCAAAGGTATCACAATATCGCTGGTTATACTAAAACTAACACGTATGAAAGGGTGAATATCATGGAGCATGATGAAAATAAACCGATGGAAGAAAATCAAATAGACCCTACACACATAGAAGAGAAGACAGATGACCCAGGTCATAGTCAGGCAATAACATCTTCAAGTCAACCAAAGAAGAAAAGGACTTCTTCATACAATAATATATTCTCAGGTATAGTAGGGGGGATTATTTCAGCAGTAACAGTGGCTATCCTATTTACTAATAATATTGTTCCAACCGATGCAGATAATGATCCAAATTCACTACCACTAGAGGAACAGAATGATCCGGAAATCGTAGCAACCATGTCCGTTGATAATGAAGAAATTGTTTCCTCAAATATTGAAGAGGTATCAGAAGCAGTAGTTGGTGTAATTAATTTAAGACGACAAAGTATCTGGACATCAAATGAAGAAGCTGGAGCAGGCTCCGGTATTATCTATAAAAAACAAGATGGCAAAGCCTATATTGTTACTAACCAACATGTTGTCGATGGAGCTGAAGAAGTTGAAGTAGTTTTAACGAGTGAAGAACGATTATCTGCAAAGGTATTAGGAACAGACGAATTAACTGATTTAGCAATATTAGAGGTGGATGGTAGCCAAATTAACAAAGTAGCCAATTTAGGTTCCTCTGAAGAAATAAAAATTGGTGAAACAGTTCTAGCTATCGGAAATCCACTTGGTATGGAGTTTGCTAACTCACTTACAAAAGGAATCATTAGTGGCAAAGACCGTTCCGTTAGTGTTGATACTAATGGTGACGGTGCTGCAGATTGGATAACGGAGGTTATCCAAACTGATGCTGCTATCAATCCTGGTAATAGTGGTGGGGCATTAGTCGATGCTGAAGGAAACGTCATTGGAATTAATTCCATGAAGGTTGCTAGAAATGAGGTTGAAGGAATCGGATTTGCAATACCCATTGATGCTGCTTTACCAATAATGGAACAACTAGAAACAAATGGTGAAGTTACTCGACCGTTTATCGGAATTAGTACTACTACATTGAATCAGGTACCACCACAATATCGACATAATATTGTTCTACCTGAAGAAATAGAAGAAGGCATGGTTATTGCGGATGTAGAGACTGGTTCACCTGCAGATCAAGCGGGGCTACAACAATTTGATGTTATTACGAAAATTAATGATAAAGAAGTCACTTCTATTCTTGAATTACGAAAATATATGTATTCCCAAACAACTATTGGTGATACGGTCACATTAGAGATATACAGAAATGGTGAGAAACATGATATCGAGTTAAAGCTAACAGAAAGAGAATCCATTTAGGAAGGGAGGACTCCCTTCTTTTTTTACGAGATTTTTGATTGTTGCTTTTTTGGAAGAATGTACTCTAACTTTTAGTTGGATTTATTTTCTTTCGTACTCCCAAACCTAATAATAAAAAGCCTTCTCTCTAACTCACCCTGTTTGCTTGATCATACAGAAAAAGAATCCTTTCGAATGGAAAGGATTCTTTTTTGCTATCAATTTATTCTGTTTCACCAAACTCTTCATCATATTCTTCTTCATACTTATTATGATTTGGTGTAACACCAGTAAAATTTCCGTGTTCATCTGCTGCTAAAAATTCTTCAATATTTTCAGCACTACTTACAATCTCATCAGCATTTGGATACATTTCATTGTATTGATCCTGATCACCATAGAAGTCAGCCGCCGTTTCTGATGTACCATATTGGCTCACCTCTTGATAAGCATCTTCTGCATCATACCCAACTTGTTCCTCTTGCGTAACTTCGTCAGGATTAATATTAGGACTAAAAACTCCTTCTTCAACAGGTCGATTGCTCTCAAAGGTATCATCATTAGCATGCTCTACACATCGGTCTGCTGTAGGTACTGCTTCCAACCGTTCAACAGGAATATCCGCCCCACACTTGCTACAAATCCCATATGTTCCTTCTTCGATCGCATGTAGTGCTTTGTTTATTTCTTCAAGTTCTTGTTCAGCATGTTCATTTAAAGCCACATCTTTTTCTCTTTCGTATAATTCCGTACCTAAATCTGCTGGATGGTTATCATAATTGGACAGTTCACTCATCGATTCCTTCACCAATTCAAAATCTAATCCAAAATGATCCTGAACATGATTGATTAATTCATTTTGCCGAGCTAACAATGCTTGTTTAAATTGACTCAATTGTTCCCTTGAAATCATATCAATTAGCCTCCCTTAAAAACAAACTACCGTAAATGCATGATTGAAAAAGGTTGCTAATTATACTATGTGTAAAAGCACTGTTATGATTCTCTATTTTCGTATTCGAAGCATGTCAATATGTGGAATATCATCCTCTAAATATTCCTCTGAAATTTGTTCAAAACCTAAAGAACCATAAAATTCCCTCAAGTAAACTTGGGCTTGGATTTTAATTTTATCTGTTCCCCATTCATTCGAAATATAGTCAATTGCTTTGAGCATCAATTCTTTTGCATATCCATTGCCGCGAAATTTTTTAACTACCATAACTCGTCCAATGGAAGCAGCATTCTTGTATTTCAATCCTTTTGGTAACAAACGAACAATAGCTGCAATTTCATTATTCACCTTTAAGTAGTAATGAAGTGATTGCTGATCATAATTATCTAATTCAGGATAAGGACAATTCTGTTCAACCACAAATACATCTATCCGTGCCTTTAGCAGTTCATATAATTCATCATTAGGTAATTCATTGAATTCTTTTATGTTCCATTCCATCTTACTCACTCCCTTGAAGGATATTATATAACGAATGTCGAAATAAATTATAGTGATTTATTTTCATGGAGGGATCGTATATGTTAACAAAACAATCAAAAATAGGCTTTATCGGGACTGGCGTAATGGGTAAGAGTATGGTTAAAAACTTACAGGCAGCTGGATACACGGTCCATATATACACACGAACAAAGTCTAAAGCATTAGATCTGATAAAGAATGGAACAATATGGAAAGACTCAGTAGCTGAAGTAGCAAAAGACTCAGATGTTATTATTACAATCGTCGGCTACCCAACTGATGTTGAAGAAATATATTTTGGAGCCAACGGTATATTAGAACATGCAAAAAAAGGATCATTTGTTGTTGATATGACAACTTCTAAACCATCCTTGGCTATTGATATTTACAAACAAGCTAAATCTAAAGGCATCTTCGCTCTGGATGCTCCTGTATCCGGTGGTGATATCGGTGCCAAAAGTGGTAAGCTAGCTATTATGGTAGGCGGGGATCAATCTGCATTTAATACTTTATTACCTGTTTTTAATGTCCTTGGTGAAAATATTATTTTACAAGGGTCAGCCGGAGCCGGTCAGCATACAAAACTAAGTAACCAAATTACAATTGCCTCCAATATGATTGGCGTTTGTGAAGCCATTATGTATGCAAAAAAAGCTGGACTTAATCCAGAACGGGTACTTGAGAGTATAACAACAGGAGCAGCAGGTAGTTTCTCTTTATCAAAGCTTGGTCCTCGTATGATTCAAGGTGATTTTACACCAGGATTTTATGTAAAACATTTTATTAAGGACATGACCATAGCCCTGGAATCAGCGCAAGAAATGGGATTATCTACACCTGGACTATCCCTTTCCCTTGAACTGTATAAGGAATTAGCAGATAAAGGGGAAGAAGATAGCGGAACTCAAGCACTAATTAAGCTGTTCGAGAATTAATTACACTTATCTATTTCATGCTGAACAAGGAAAGCTAAATCATCGTTCCCAAAAAGCTGCAAGACATTTAATACCGTTTGATCAGGAATTTCTTCAGATTCTTTTTTGGGAACGGTTAATTCCATCGCATCCACTAATGCTTGATTTTTCATCTGAGATGGATACGCTTCTTCATATAATTTCACTGGATCAATATTATTGTTAATACACCACTGTGCATAAACTAAAATCATTATTTTCTCATCACTTTTATAACTTTCAATTACTCGTTGTTCCATCTCTTTTTTATCCAAATTAATCCCCAACCTTCTGTAACATAAATACCCACATAAATGTTAATGCTTGTTTTAATTCTACAGGTAGATCCTGGTAATTTCTTTCGGTAACCCCTTGCTTATATACACCAAAGCCATCAATATGTGTAAAACCCTTTTCCTTTGCTAACATACCAAACTCCCATGGCATCATAGTGTTACTGATCGTATCATTACCATATAATCGCGGATATCCATTTGACCTTGGACCTGCAGTTGGACCGAGTATACCAACACATACATAACCATCATTTTTTAATACACGTTTTAGCTCTTGCAAGGAGTTTGCAGGAACTTCTGTCCACTCTAATACATTTATACACATAATTCCATCAAACTTTCCAGATTCAAAAGGTAATTCATTCATGTCACTTTGTATAAAAGAAATATTTTTTGTACGTTGCATTGCCTTTGAAATCATTTCTGAAGAGATATCAACTCCGGTGACATTGTATCCTAATTGTTGAAGCTTAAAAGAACCATAGCCATCTCCACACCCAACATCTAATATGTCACTTCCACTTTTATTATACTTTTCAACAAACGGTATAATATCTTTTCGGCTGCCGTTGTCCCACATATTGGTGCTGCGCTTATTCCAAAACTGAGCTTGTTGATCCCATTGTTCCTTTGCGACACTATGCCAATCAAACTTAGCCATGTCATCTCCCCTTAAGCATTATTCGATTTATTTATTATAGCTTACATAACTTTGCATTTGCCATGCCATCATGGTAAATGCCTTAGTTCCACTTATTAAAGAATAGGAAAGTCTATGCCTCCTATCTGCCAAAAAAAGACTTACCCCCTAAGAGATAAGCCTTTCGATTTTATTATTTATTAATTATAGACGAGTTACGTTAGCTGCTTGTGGTCCGCGGTTACCTTCAACGATTTCAAATTCTACGTCTTGACCTTCTTCAAGAGTTTTGAAACCTTCTGCATTGATAGCTGAGAAATGTACGAATACATCGTCTCCGTCTTCGCGCTCGATGAAACCGAAACCTTTTTCTGCGTTAAACCATTTTACTTTACCAGTCATTAAAATGACCTCCTTATACAAATATCGTGCAAAGTATAATTGAATCATTAATACTTTTACACCACTTGTTAAAGAGATCGTAAAGTATTACAAATTTCAATTTCCTTTTGCACTTTTAACTTTACCTTTTTATGAAAAAAAATGCAAGCAAATCACTTTGTAATTTATAAAAAAATAATTAATTTCTTATGAATATTATGTAGTTATAAGTTATCACTATTGACATGTTGAAAACCCATGTTTTTTTTGATAAAATATACTCTTGCAAGATTATAAAAATGAATATCGACTACCAAACATTTATATCTTGCAAATATGAATGGATAGGTGGTAATAAAATGGAAAAGAAAGATTACAGAGTACTACTGTATTATCATTACACAGACATCGAGGATCCGGAAACTTTTGCTGATCAACATCTTAAGTTCTGCAAAGACATGGAACTAAAAGGAAGAATCCTTGTTGCCAAAGAAGGGATCAATGGCACCGTTTCTGGTACAGTAGAAAACACAAACAAGTACATGGAAGCGATGAGAAATGATCCTCGTTTTGATGGTATTGTATTCAAAGTAGATGAACATGATGGACATGCATTCAAGAAAATGCACGTGCGTCCTCGCAAAGAATTAGTTACTCTTCGTTTGGATGAAGAAGAAGATGTGAGTCCACAAGAACTAACTGGTGAAAAGCTAAATCCAAAAGAATGGTATGAAGCAATGCAACGTGAAGATACGGTTGTTATTGATACTCGTAACGATTACGAATATGAATTAGGCCATTTCCGTGGTGCAATTAATCCTGATATCAAAACGTTTCGTGATTTACCCGATTGGGTTCGTGAAAATAAACATTTAATTGAAGGTAAAAAAGTTCTTATGTATTGTACTGGTGGAATCCGTTGTGAAAAATTCACTGGGTGGATGATAAAAGAAGGTTTTGAAGATGTTGCACAGCTTCACGGCGGTATTGTGACATATGGTAAAGATCCTGAGGTTCAAGGCGAACTATGGGATGGACAATGCTACGTGTTTGACGAGCGTCTTTCTGTTCCAGTCAACCAAAAAGAACATGTCGTTGTTGGAAAAGACTACTTCGACGGTCAACCATGTGAACGCTATGTAAATTGTGCAAATCCTGAATGTAATAAACAAATTCTCTGCTCAGAAGAAAATGAGCATAAATATATGCGTGGATGTACACACGATTGCCGTGTAAGCCCACGAAACCTATATGTAAAAGAGCATAACTTAACTCAAGAAGAGATTCAACGCAGATTAGATGTTATAGCTGAAGAAGACCACGTTAAACAAGAAGCATAAAGTTTGTACACAACTGGACTCCCTTTGTTGGATATTACCAACAATTGGAGTCCAGTTTTTTTAGAGCTTTTAACAAATCGTTTCTATAATAATTGGTCTAGATACGTTTTCCAAGGACTACTTTGATTTTAAATCAATATCTTGCTATTCTTATTTAAAAGGGAGGAATAAACATGAGTGTCTACGATTTTTCCGCAACTACGATCGATGGAACAGAAAAGTCACTAGCTGATTATAAAGAAAAAGTACTACTTATTGTTAATACCGCAAGTGAATGTGGATTTACTCCTCAGTTAGAAGGGTTACAAAACCTCTTCGATACATATAAGGACAAAGGTTTTGAAGTGTTAGGTTTTCCATGTAATCAATTCGGAAGTCAGGATCCTGGTTCAAATGAAGAAATCCAAAGCTTTTGTCAAAAAAATTATGGCGTCACCTTTCAAATGTTTAGTAAAGTAGATGTAAAAGGTGAAAATGTACATCCTCTATTCAATTATTTAACACATGAGGCAAAAGGTTTACTAACCAAAGAAATCAAATGGAATTTCACCAAGTTTTTAGTGGATAAAAATGGACAGGTTATTGATCGATATGCACCACAAACCAAACCTGAAACCATAGCAAATGATATAGAAAAATCGTTAAATAGCTAAAAAACGTTGCATTCACCATGCCTTTATAGTGGAATGCAAAGCTGCACGTATGCAGGATAGGAAAGTTTACACATTCCTAGCTGCAAAAAACACTCTGTGATATTTATTACTCACAGAGTGTTTTAATTATAACACCTTATCCAGGAAATCTTTTGCTCTTTCTGTTTTGGGCTTCATAAAGAAAGACTCAGGTTCTCCTTCCTCCATCAATTTTCCATCATCTAAAAACATGATTCGATCTGCAACTTCACGAGCGAAATTCATCTCATGGGTAACAACGACCATCGTCATACCTGTTTGAGTAAGATCCTTCATGACATCCAGTACTTCTTTTACCATTTCTGGATCTAGTGCTGATGTAGGTTCATCAAAAAGCATCACATCTGGATCCATTGCCAAGGCTCGTGCAATTGCAACACGTTGTTTTTGACCACCTGATAAACGATTCGGATAGGATGCTTCTTTATCCGTGAGCCCGACTTTCGCTAACAGTTCTTTTCCAACTTCATTCGCTTGCTCTCTTTTTAATTTCTTTACTTTGATTGGAGCATACGTTACATTCTCCAAAACGGTCATATGTGGGAACAAATGGAAATGTTGAAAAACCATACCAATGTTTTTTCTGATTTCCATTTTGTTTATTTTGGAGTTAGTAATTTCTTGGTCTTGAAACCAAACCTTTCCTGAAGACGGCTGTTCCAAAAGATTGAGACATCTCAAAAAGGTTGATTTACCTGATCCAGACGGACCGATAACAGCTACTACTTCTCCCTGCCCAATAGTGGCAGTAATATTTTTTAGAACGGTATTATCTCCGAATTTTTTCGTAATATCCTGTGTACTAATCACTTTGTCTCATCCTCCGTTCCACAGCACTACCAAGTCTTGTAAGGATAAAAATCATCACCCAATAAATAACTCCTGCGAGTAATAGTGGCTCAAAATTACGGTATATATCAGCACCAACTATCTGAGCTCGACGCATAATATCCATATATCCTATCGTTGCTACTAGAGCAGATTCCTTCGTTAATGTAATAAATTCATTCATTAATGCAGGTAATATATTTTTCAGGGCTTGGGGGAGGATGATGTTTATCATCATTGGTTTGTATGGAACACCTAGTGCCTCCGCTGCTTCTGTTTGCCCTTTATCAACTGCCAATATCCCAGCTCGTATTATTTCGGACACATAAGCTGCCGAATTCAACCCAAATGCTAATACTGCTGATAAAAATATTTCAATATCATACCCTGTTAATTGTGGTACCGCAAAATAAATAATCCATAATTGCAATATAAGTGGAGTTCCACGAAAGATTGACGTGTATGCATCTGCTAGCCATTTTATAAATGGTTTTTTCGTAATTTTGCACAAGGCCAACACAATACCTAATATTAGTCCGAATACAATTGATACACTTACAAATTTTAATGTAGCCCATATTCCTTCAAGTATAAAAGGAACATAAGGCACGATTTGGCTAAAGTCCAAATTCATGCCTTAACACCTCACCTTCTAGTTGCCTTCCTTATTCATATTCTGATAACCATTGATCCTTCAGCTCATCTATTTTTCCGCTTGCTTCTAACTCTTCTAAAATAGCATTTACTTCTTCAACTAGTTCACTTCCTTTAGGAAACGCAATCCCCATTCCAGGTGAACTTGTTGTTGGGTCATCAAATCCAACAAAACCTTGGGAATCCATATAACCTACCGCTACGGTTTTATCCATATAAGCTACATCAATACGATTTGAATTTAATTCCTGAACTAAAACACTTGAATCATCTACTTTTTTCACTTCAAACCCGTATTCTTCACTTAACGTTTCTGCACCTTCTTCTTGAATTGTTCCTAATTGCACACCAACAATTTTCCCTTCTAAGTCTTCTAAACTATTAACCTCTGCATCAGGTTTAGAAATCAGCATTTCTCCTGAACGGTGGTATTCCTTAGAAAAGTCAACATTCTTACTACGTTCTTCGGTAGCACTCATACCCGCCATAACCATATCTACACGTCCTGCTTGTAATGCTCCAATTAGACCATCGAAATTCATATCTTCGATTTCCAGATCATATCCTAATTCATTCGCAATTGCATGTGCTAATTCAATATCAAATCCTTCAAAGTTTCCTTCTGTATCATAGGATTCAAATGGAGGAAAATCAGCTGACGTTGCCATTTTTAGTATTTCCTTGTCCTCGGAATCATTAGAGGCAGATGTTGTATCCTCTCCTTCTGAACCACATGCAACTAACATACTTACCATAAACACTACGAATAGAGAATGAAACATTATTTTTTTCATATCAATCTCTCCCTTTTAGTTATTTTCTTCAAATTCTGTTTTAATAGTTTGTAATAACTTTGAATCTGTTAAAATATCATATCCTGTATTCGCCAACGCTAATGCTCCATTTACTAATGCTCTGTGACCATCTTGTGTAATTGTTTGGTCTGCAAATTCTTTTGTATGTGCAACTAAACCTGGCGCATTTAGCCCAATATATGGATGAATTGCTGGAACAACTTGACTCACATTCCCCATATCAATCGAACCATAGCTTAGTTTGGCAGGTAGAACTGGTAGCTTTGTTGATTCCTCTAAATTCTTGTTAAAGGCATTAGATAGTGTTTGGTTAGTAACCATATCATCGTAGCTTAGTTCATAGTTTTTAATTTCTACGGTTGCCCCAGTCATTAATGCAGCACCATGTGCGATGTTTTTCACCTTTTCGACAACCTCATTGAGGTAATAGCGTTCCTTTGCACGAATATAAAACTGTGCAACAGCATAATCTGGTACTACATTAGCTGCTTGACCACCTTCTGAAATGATCCCGTGGATTCGTACATCTGTCGGAAGATGCTCACGCAATGCATTAATTCCGTTGAACATTTGGATGACACTATCCAAAGCATTAATCCCTTTCTCAGGTGATGCTGCAGCATGAGAAGACTTTCCAGTATAAGCAAACTGGATCGCATCCATTGCAAGCGAATCTCCACTTTCATAAGATTGGTCACCTGGGTGAAGGATCATTGCGACATCTATATCATCAAAAACACCCTGTTCACTCATGGGCACCTTAGCTCCATTTGTTTCTTCTGCAGGTGTGCCTAAAACGACAACTCTTCCTCCAGTATCATTCAACAGCTTACTAAGTGCTATTCCTGCTCCGACGCTCATTGTACCGATCAAATTATGTCCACAACCATGTCCAATTCCAGGCAAAGCATCGTATTCTGCTAACAAAGCAATCGTTGGACCTGGTTTATTACTGTTAAATACAGCCTTAAAAGCTGTTGGTCGGTCTACTATACCCTTTTGAACTTCAAAATGATGTTCTTTTAGATAATCTGATAATAACTCCATCGAATTAAATTCTTGATCACCTAGTTCCGGATTGGCGTATAGGTGGTCACTCATTCGAATGAGGTTAGGTTCTATGTTGTGTAGTTCTCGAATCAGTTTCTCTCTCATATTTATTCACCTTTTTGTATATTTATTAATTCATGTGTATATTTATACCACATATTAATAATCATACGCAATAGTTTTTATAAAATTTTTTATCGATCTTGGTAGAAAAGACTCCTTCCTCAAAACGTGGGCAGCTTTAGGTGGGAGATGAATCGCCTATTTTAATTTTTATTTAGAGGAAATTTTTTACGTTATTGCCCTTCAACTCTTGAAGGATAATAATCCTTCCATTTGTCATACTAATAATAAGGTTTCAATGAACTTGTGGAAATGAGATGAAAATATGCTAACACTTTCTTTTATATTTTTCTTCTTCATACTGTTGATTGGCTTTAATAAATTTAATATTCTACCGATAACTAAAATTATACCTATTTGGCTTTTCATCGTATTCATCTCTGGTTTAATTATAAATTCAGTTTTTACAAACTTAGAGTATATAGCAAAACCAAAATCAGCAGACTCATATATTTCATACTTAATCCTGCAAAGTTTAATACTGCCTTTAGCTATACTATTCATAATCAATATATACAAGTTAGTTAGATTACCACTTAAAGTTGCTACGCTAATACTAGGAACCATAATTTTGATAATTGCAGAAAAATTTATAGAACAAATAGGCATCATTACATATACGCATTGGAATATAGCTTTTTCTACTATTTTATGGTCTTCAATCATTATGATTTCTATTTGTTTTTACCATTTCATGAAGAGGGGGATTTCTCATTCTTAAACTCCCAACACAATTTGATTCAAATGAATGGTTTGTTATGATAACTATGATTTTTTTAGTAATTGCCTTTTTCATGTTACCTAAAATATTTCCTACAGAAATGACGATTTCGATACTTTTATACTTCGCTGTACTCGGACTAGCTACAGATGTTCTAATCGGTGTAGACTATCCATTTAACTTTTACCAAATCATGGATGATTCCAAATTAGAGCTTTTTGATGTTTTTATCTATGGTGTTAATTATTCTATATATGGTTACTTTTTTTCATTTTTGATTTATAAGTGGATGATACGTAGAGGTAAATTATTATTAATCATTATTTATTGGAGTGGACAAACCACTCTAATTGAATGGGTCTCCGTAAAGTTTCATGTATTTTCATATCATAATGGATGGTATATTGGTTATTCAATTATTGCCTATTTATTAGTTTTCACAATAAGTGCATTCGTCGTTAAAGTATTTATTCATTGCTGGAAGAGTGAAAATAAGCTCTAACTTATTAAACCATAAAGATCGCACAGTGATTTATTCACTGTGCGATCTTTATTTAAATAAAATGTTTGTTTATCTATATACGAAACAGGATAATTTATCCCTTAGCTCCTTTAAATATACCTTAATATGCTTTTGCCCAGTAAACTAGTTCCTTTGCTTCTTTACCACAGCATACACATGTATCTGAAACCTTTTCTTGTTCAAATGGAATGCATCGAGAAGTTGCCGTTGTATCTTCTTTAATCTTTTCTTCGCAAGCTACATCTGTGCACCACATCGCTTTTATAAATCCACCTTTTTGATCAAGCGTTTGTTTAAACTGTTCCATATTCGTTGCAACAGATGTCTTCTCATCACGATGTTCTAATGCCTTATTGTATAGATTGGTTTGAATTTCGTCTAATAATGCAGGTAAACGTTCCTCCAATTCGCTTAGTGAAACAAACTCTTTTTCCCCTGTATCGCGACGAACAAGTACTACCTGCTCTTTTTCTATATCTTTAGGTCCCATTTCGATTCGAACTGGAATACCTTTCATTTCATACTCGTTAAATTTCCAGCCTGGCATTTTGTCACTTGCATCAATGCCAACGCGAACAAGACCTTTTAACTGGTCACGAAGATCATAAGCTTTATCCAATACACCTTCCTTATGCTGTGCAATTGGAACAATCATAGCTTGAGTTGGAGCAATTCGAGGCGGAACAACTAACCCACGATTATCACCATGTACCATGATTAAAGCTCCCATTATTCGTGTAGAAAGCCCCCATGATGTTTGATGTACGTATTGACTTTTACCATTTTCATCTAAATACGTAATATTAAATGCTTCTGCAAATTCAGAACCAAAGTGATGCGATGTACCGGATTGTAATGCTTTACCATCATGCATTAGAGCTTCAATGGTCAATGTATATTTAGCACCTGCAAATTTTTCCTTATCCGTTTTTCTTCCACGAAGGACTGGAATTGCTAAATAATCTTCAACTAGGTCTGCATAAACATTAAGCATTCGATCTGTTTCATTTGATGCATCCTCATCTGTTGCATGAGCAGTATGCCCTTCCTGCCAATGGAATTCGGAAGAACGTAGGAATGGACGTGTAGTTTTTTCCCAACGAACAACATTTCCCCACTGATTATAGAGCATAGGTAAGTCACGATACGAATGAATATTTTTGGAATAGTATTCACAAAATAGCACTTCAGAAGTTGGACGTACTGCAATACGCTCTTGTAGTTCTTCCTCCCCACCATGTGTTACCCAAGCTACCTCAGGTGCAAAACCTTCCACATGGTCCTTCTCCTTTTGCAAAAGACTCTCTGGAATAAAT
The DNA here is from genome assembly GCF_009728145.1 of Ornithinibacillus caprae. Taxonomy (GTDB): domain Bacteria; phylum Bacillota; class Bacilli; order Bacillales; family Amphibacillaceae; genus Ornithinibacillus; species Ornithinibacillus caprae. The sequence goes on from NZ_WOCA01000014.1 coordinate 64,226, forward strand.
AATGGAAAAGCTACATTGGAGTGTCCAGTTTCTTTTATCATTCGATCCAACTCATCCCGAACATTTTCCCAAATAGCGTACCCATAAGGCTTGATAATCATTGTTCCTTTTACTTGACCATAATCAACTAATTCCGCTTGTTTAACAACATCTGTATACCACTGAGCGAAATCGTCTTCCATTGCAGTAACCTTTTCAACAAACTGCTTATTTTTCTTACCCAAATCAAACACCTCTTTATATTAAATTTATTTAAGAACACAAAAAATCCTCCATCCGAAAAGGGACCGAGGTCTGGTGGTACCACCCTTGTTTGCTGTCTATTTATTTTTGAAGACAACACACTTTGCTTGATAACGGTTATGAACCGCGCCAACTTTTCGGATGGCGAACTCCAAGGTAGGTTCTAATTCATGTCTTTGGAAAGTTTTCAGCACTCCTTCCCTCTCTGTAAAAGACAATTCGAATTATACTAATCCTTTTCAACGTTTCCTTATATTAATTTTTAATATATAGGTCAACGTATGTAAAGTCAAGCAATAGTAAAGCTTTTCATTATATCAATATTCTTTTTTCTCTAGATCATGTACATCTGCTTCTTCAGCAAACTCTGTTTGTAACTTATTAAGAGAATAATTATCTTGTCTCTTCATAGGGATACGATTAACTATGTAGCCATGTAAGAAAGGCTCACAACAGGTAATAAAGAATGCGGCTAATAATGATAAGGTCGCAACCGGTATTTCTGCTCCTACTATAAAAATTCCTATGCCCCATAGAATAACAAATGCTAAACCAAAATCTAAAAAAGAAGCCCATAAGTTACCAAACATTCTAAGAAAAATTAAATCTCCAACCACGTATGAAATAACTGTAGTAAGAACACTAATTAAAACAATATCAAAGAATGATACATCATGAAAAATACCAAAAATAGCCAACACAGTAAAAAAGATTGCTAGTAACTTTATGCCCATTATTTTTATATGTTCCATCCTAAAATCAACCTTTCTATTTGGAATATGTTTGTAGTATTTGAATTTAGGATGGAAATATTACAGAAATGCTTATTTTACCGTAGCACCAAGTGTTTGGGCAAAATGTTCTAACGCCCACTTATGCCCTACCTCATTAAAGCTCGCAACAGCTTCTTTATGAATAACAATCTTAAACCCTTTGTTGTAGGCATCCACCGCTGTATGCAATACACATATATCTGTACAAACCCCTATAATATGCACTTCTTCTATAGAGCGTTCTCTTAATTTTATCTCTAAATCTGTTCCAGCAAATGCACTATACCGAGTTTTATCTAGATAAGATACATTCGTTTTATGCTTGTTTTCATCGTAAACTTTCGCTAATTCTCCGTATAAAGCACGACCAGCAGTTCCTATAATATTGTGCGGGGGAAATAAAGTGGATTCTGGGTGATAATGATCTCCTTCTTCGTGGCCATCAATTGCAAAAACTACGTATTCTAAAGCTTCTATAAATTCTTTTGTAAGTGATACAACCTTCTCTTCAATATCTTGTCCTGGTTTACCGCAAGTTAAGTTGCCATGTTCTGCAACAAAATCATAGGTATAGTCTACATTAATTAAAGCTCGCTTACTCACATGTATTCCTCCTTTAAATTATCCTCTATATCAAATTTTACCTTGAGTAGGGTTATAAGCCAACTACTATCTCCAATCTGTGGTGGACTTTTTCTTACTTTAGCACCGCCAGCGTATGACCGCTACCTGAGATGGTTCATAACTAAAAAAACAAGCATGTAGATTTTACAAGCTTGTTTTCTCGTTATTCTGAGTGACATTAATTTTTATGGTCTCTCCCTTTTTTCGTAATGCAGCATGATACGTTGGTCCAACTATATCTGTATACGAAAATCCATATTGAATTGCTGTTGTAACAAACTGCTTAGCAGATTGAACGGCACTCACAAGAGTCTCTCCCTTTGCTAAGTTAGCTGTAATTGCAGCTGAATATGAACAACCTGCCCCACTAGTATTTGCAGTATCAATTCTTGGTGCTTCAAACGTAGTTATCGTTTTACCATCGTACAAAACATCTACTGCAGAACCAGATAACCTTCCGCCTTTTACCAATACAGCTTTTGGCCCTAATTGATAAAGATCAACTGCAGCTTGCTTTAAATCATCAACATCATCCAATGACCGACCATTTAACAATAAGGATGCTTCAGGCATATTCGGAGTAATTAGAGTAGCAACAGGTATAAGTCGCTCTTTTAAAAGTGAAATTGCATGGTCCTCTAGCAACTTTGAATTCATTTTCCCTACCATAACAGGATCAAGGACATAATGGTTTATAGAAACTTGTTTTATCAATTTTGCTACAGTCTCTATAATTTCTTCAGAAAATAACATCCCGGTTTTTATGGCATCCATACCAACCTGTTCCAAAGCAGTTAAAAATTGCGCTTCAATTGCTTCAGTCGTTTGTAAGTGTACATTTTTGTTCGTTACTGGATGCCTCCCCACAATGGCTGTTACTACACTCATTCCATATACATCTAGCTCTTGAAATGTTTTTAAATCTGCCTGAATCCCTGCGCTTCCCCCTGCAGCAGATCCTGCAATTGTCATAACCCTTGATGGCAATTTCATGAACAATCCCTACCTAACAAAAACTTTGCTTTTCTAAAAGCATTAGTCAACACTTATTCCGAATAGTTTTTTACCTACTAAAAAATCACAACAATAAAAAACCAGATAATCATAATTAATTGAACAAATACTTTTGCAAATGAACCACCTAGAAAACCAAGCAACGAACCAATAGAGGCTCGCAAAGCTTCCTGCGCTGTCCTTCTTTGTACCATTTCGATAAGAAAAACAGCAAGAAACGGCACTATGATAATTCCAAACGGAGGGTAAATAAAGGAGCCAACTATTACGGCTAATGCTGCACCACGTTCTCCCCATTTACTTCCTCCAAATTTTTTCACAAAATAACTGTTAGCTATGATATCAGCAACGATTAAAATTATCGTAAATATAAGCATAGCCGTCCAAAAAACAATGGTTAATTCACTTCCATTAATAACAAAGTGATACAGAAGAAAGCCTACCCATAATACCAGTACAGAAGGAACTAATGGAAAAATAACTCCTACAAAGCTTAGTAAAAATAATACAATAATAACGACCCATATTAAGATATCCAGCATTATTCCCTCCAATCAGAACACTTAATCTATCTGTTTCTTAAACATACTTGATAATGTTTTTTCTTCCTTACGCATAATACGTTTATAATTTTCAACATGTTTCAAAATACTTAGCACAGATAATAGTATAACAATCATAGTTGGTTCAATTCCAAAGAAATAATACGTCGATACTAAGAAGGAAAAATACATAAATAAAACACCAATAACTAAATAATCCGTAGTAATCGTAAATAATAAAAGAATCCCAATCCCAATTAAAGCTATTTTCCAATCTATTGCCAATAAAACACCCACTAAAGATGCAGTTCCCTTACCTCCGCTAAATCTCATTGTTATTGGGTAATTATGACCTATTATGATAAATAGTGCGGTAAGATATACTAAAAGAGTTTGTGTTTCACCAGTAATGCCATTTTCGTTTAAAATATATAAAACTAGTAGTATAGCTGCGGTTGCTTTGAAAATATCAATTAAACCGACTAGTATTCCATATTTCCATCCTAAAAGAATAGTTGTATTTGAGGCTCCTGCATTTTTTACACCGGCATTTTTTATATCTATCTTTTTTAGTTTTCCTACGATTTGGGACCCATGGATACATCCAAAAATATAGCCGATTAGACAAGCTACTAAGATATACATTCTCCTACCCCCTTTTCCTTATTATAACGTAATAATGAATGCGGTTAGTAGTACTTTTTAGAAGATAAAAAGCAAGCAATTATCCCGTTGGAGTGATTTACATGAAAGCCCTAAAAACATTTTTAAAATCCATTGCAATCATCCTCATGTTCTTTGCCATTGTTATCTATCTTTATAACTATTTAGGTTATAATGATTATAAATATGAAGGTAAAGATGCTCCAATACCAACAGGGCTTCACCCTATCGTGAAAAAAAAGACCGAACACCTCATTAATGAAGCTGAAGCTCAAGATATATCGATAGTTATAACAGAGTCATTTCGTACGTTTGAACGTCAAGAAGAATTATATGCACAAGGTAGGTCGGAGGAAGGCAGTATTGTTACCTATGCAAAAGGCGGAGAATCCTATCATAACTATGGTTTGGCCATTGATTTTGCGATTGTAAAGGAAAATGAAGATTTAACTTGGGATATTAATTATGACGGAAATGGAAATGATAAATCTGACTGGCATGAAGTGGCTGAGATTGCTAAGGATCTAGGATTTGAGTGGGGTGGAGACTGGAGTAATTTTAAAGATTATCCACACCTTCAAATGACGTTTGGATTAAGTATCCAAGAGCTTAAACTTGGTTTCAGACCAAAAGTTGAAACGGAAGTTAAGCAGTAATATGGTATTTTATACATTACTCCATTAAACTTAAATTATCTTGAATTCAAAATACTTTTTTGTGAAGGAGAACATTTATGCAATTAAAAGGTATTCACCATGTTTCTGCAATAACTGCAAATGCAAAAGAAAATTACCACTTTTATACCGAAATCCTAGGCATGCGACTTGTTAAGAAGACAGTGAACCAAGATGACACTTCTATGTATCACTTATTTTATGCAGACGAAGCTGGAAATCCTGGAACTGATCTTACCTTTTTTGAAATTAAAAATGCCGGGAACACATATCCAGGAATTAGTAGTATATCCGGTACATCCTTGCGGGTTCCAAATGATAAGGCCCTATCCTATTGGGTAGATCGCTTTAATCAGTATCATGTGGAACATGAGGGAATCTCTAATCAAGGAGAACGAAACGTCATTCATTTTTATGACCACGAAAAACAACGACTAACCCTTATTTCCGATGAACACAATAATGGTGTTCCGGGTGGTAGGCCATGGTCACAAAGCAGCGCTTCTGTCGAACATGGCATTATCGGTCTAGGCCCAAGTAAGTTGACTATAAAGGACCCTACTCCTACTGTTAAAGTCTTAACTGAGATTCTAACCTTTACTCAGGTTGGTAGTTATCCATCCACCGTCAAAGGGCAGGAAGACATCTTAATTTTTTCTACTGGAGAAGGTGGAACCGGTGCAGAAATTCATGTAGAAGTAAGAGATGACTTAGCAAGAGAAAGACCGGGAAGAGGTAGCGTACACCATGTTGCATTTCGTGTTACAAACGAAGCAGAGCTTTTTAAGTGGAAAGCTCGACTAACAGAAGCACGAATTCCAAATTCAGGATTGGTGGACCGCTATTATTTCCAATCACTTTATTTCCGAGAGCCAAACGGGATTCTTTTCGAATTAGCTACAGATGGACCGGGATTTGCTACGGATGAGGATATAAATCACTTAGGAGAATCACTTGCATTACCACCGTTCTTAGAAGACCAACGCGAAGAAATTGAAGCAAAACTGGTTCCTTTAGATACTATAGGTAACAAATAAGGTTCTTCATTGTAACGAGTAGTTTTTTTCGGGGGCTTTTTCATGATTTCCTAATAAGGATTTTGTCCGTGAGAATTCTTCACTTAAGACGTTTGCATGCTGTCTGAACTGAATTTTGTCGGTGAAGCACCTTCTCTCGGACATTATCATCCCTTCCCCTAATTCGTCCTTGATAAAGTAAAACTTCATTCAGCGGCGATTTTCTTCATCCCCCACCGAATGTTAGTTGAACCAATCGGACATTTACGGGCAGTTGATTCCCCACTTATCCTTCTTCACTTCAACGTCTTGAAGTGGGGGTCTTACTGCCCGTTACATGCGGGATAAAATTAAAGAAGCTTGATGTCATCAAGCTTCAAGCTCTTTTCTAAAGCTTCTTTATTCTCCCAAAAATAAAATGTTATTATCATGTCTTACTTTTTCCGTCCACTTTGCAACACTTTCACTTCGATCCATCCACTTGTGGAAACTATTGGAATCATTTTCTGCAATTAGCCTTGTAAATACTTCGATCTCGTACACCATATCTAATTCTAATTGACTTTGTGCTAACTGTTTTTTCTCTTTGGTTAATCGATTATATATAGTTATATCGTGAATTGGTGCAATATGATCAATCGTAATTGTTCCATCCTCCCCTTGAATTTCAGACGGAATAGTTCCCTGTGCCACTTTGGAGCACATGATGGTAACATTAAATCCCTTATATTTTAAAACTAACGTACCACTACCATCGATCCCATTTGTTAATAAAACTGGGAAGTAATGAATATCTTCTGGATCACCAAATAAGTCAATAGCAGCACTTAATGGATATACCCCCAAATCCATTAAAGCACCTCCAGCAAATTCTTTTGAAAAAATATTTGGTTGTTTCCCTTCCTTATATGCATCATATCTTGAGGAGTATTGAATATACTGCAGAAATACACTTCGTATCTCCCCGATTTGTTCAATCGTATTTTTTAGGATTTCATAGTTAGGTGAAAACAAGTGACGATACCCTTCAAATACATATACTCCATATTTTATTGCCTCTTCCCTAATCTTTTTAACTTGCATTTGAGTAAAGGCCATTGGCTTTTCACAAAACACATGCTTCTCACTTTGAATACACTTCATTACATGTTCATAATGCAAAATATTAGGAGAAGCAATATATACAAAGTCAGTATCATCTTGTAGCATCTCATCGAGTAGGTTATACCATTTTTCAGCATTATTTTTTTCTGCAAAACTTTTTGCCGTCTCTTCATTCCTCGAATAAACAGACAAAAGCTTTGCCTTACCACTAAGTTTAGCAGCCTGTATAAACATCTCAGTAATCCAACTGGTTCCAATTGTAGAAAATTTCATAGCTCTATTCTTCTTTCCTCTCATTATCCGTATTTAGGTGTTCATCATTTTGTGGCAATGGATCAATTGTATGCTTGTAAGCATAGCCTTTGGATGTTGTCAAAAGGGACAATGCTAGTACCGCAAGTATGATGACAATTGCAAGAACAATAAACCAAATCATGGTGACACTCCTTATATTACATATTTTTAGGATCTTCAAATGGTTTTATAATACCATAAATAGCCTCAATATACGGTACTTCCAACCCTTTTGCCTTAGCTAAACGAATTGCTCCGCCGTGTAAATGTTCTAGTTCAAGGATTAGCCCCTTACGTCTATCCTGATGCATAGAAGAGGTTCCATCGTCTTGGATATTCAATAGTTGTGTTTTGGCAGCTTCTACATCTTTTTCTGTAACTTCAACATGATATGCATTTGCAATTATCCTCATTTCCTGCAGGACCATTTCTGCAATTCGAAAGGTTTCTTGATTCGACCGTATAGGACCAATTGGTAAATTCGTAGCAGTCGTAATACCTGAAAATGCATTAATAAACATATACTTTTTCCATAATTCTATTAAAATACGATCACTATTTACGACATCCACATTAGCATTTTCCGTTAGTTCCTCTAATTGTTGGCAAATTGCTTTATGTGTTGGCTCAAGTGCCCCGAAAACCACTTGATGGAATTCACTATTGTGTTCAACATGGCCATGATCATTAAGAGTAGCCATGATGAATGATAATCCACCGAGAACAAAATCTTTTCCTAACTCATTTTGTAACAGAGGTATATGCTCCATTCCATTAAGAACAGGTAATACATATGCACCTTTTTTCTGTAATTCTTTTAAACTTTCTAATGCACCTTCTAGGTGATATCCTTTTACACTTAATAAAACTAGATCAGCAGATTCAATTTCAGATACATCCGTTATAATTGTAGGATCTTGGAATGTGTAATCACCTTTCGGACTGTTAACTGCAAGTCCGTTTTCGTGAATTTGTTTCGCTCTTTTTTCTCTCACTAAAAATGTAACGTCAGCACCCGCTTCTTCAAATCGAGCACCAAAATATACTCCTAATGCCCCAGCTCCAAACACAACTATTTTCATATAGAAACCCCTCCTAACTAGTTATAGTGTTATCGTACTTGTTCTACATCATATTGTCTAATTTCTAAAGTAGCACTACCTGCCATATTTTGGGGATTTAAAAGTATATCAAACTATATTTGAGGATATTTCCGCATAAAAGAGCTAATGTACAACCAATCGATGCACATGCTACTTAATTGCAAATAATCTAAAAATACTGCGTTTGAACTCAAATCCACAAATCGATAACATTATATATAGCTGTTTGAAACATCAATTTAATTTAAATCTTAAGGGTTTTCTGGTTTCTTGGTGGTGATTTATGCCTAGTAAGGAATCATCACTCGATAGTGGAGAACATATTGGGAAACTAGAACGGTTTCAAACAGGTATTAATACTTACTTTTAGTTAGTATTTGGCTCACGAGGCCATGCTAAAAAAATTAGGAGGTCTTTTAGCGTATGAAGAAGTTATTATTAGCTTCGCTTTTTGGTTTATCTATTATCCTACTAGCTGCATGTGGTGATAGCACTAGTGGTGATGGAGATGATGGCTTACTAGAAAAACTACAAGATGAGGGTAAAGTAACAATCGGTTTTGCTAATGAAAAACCATATGCATATGAAGAAGATGGCGAATTAAAAGGGGCAGCCGTTGATATTGCAGCAGCTGTGTTTGCTGAATTAGGTATTGATGAAATGGATTCACAGTTATCTGAGTTTGGTCAGTTGATCTCCGGATTACAAGCTAAACAATTCGACGTAATTACAGCAGGTATGGCGATTATGCCAGATCGTTGTGAAAACGTTACATTCGGTGAACCGGAAATGACTTATGGGGAAGGATTAATTGTTCAAGCAGGTAATCCTCTTGGTTTAGAAAGCTATGCAGATATTGCTGCTAATCCAGATGTAACTGTATCTGTAATGTCGGGTGCAATGGAAAATGATTACCTTCAAGAAGAAGGTGTGGATCCTAGTCAAATTCAATCTGCTGATGATATTCCTGCGACATTTGCTGCAGTAGAATCTGGTCGTGCAGATGCTACAACTGGTACAGAGATGACAGTTAAAATGGCATTAGAATCAGCAGATACTGATGCACTAGAATTTGTTGAAACGTTTGAACAACCTGATGTAGAAGGAATCCCAAGCTATGGTGCAGCTGCTTTCCATCCAGACGAGCAAGAGTTAGTGGATGCGTACAATGAAAAACTTGCTGAATTAAAAGCTGATGGTACAGTTGCAGAATTATTAGAAGCAAACGGATTTAGTGCAGAAATGAATATGGTACCAGATGATATTACTACTGAACAAATCTGTAACGGTGAACTATAAAATAAAATTATAGAGAGAACTTTAAAACATATGACAATCAAGACTCCATAGGGTTATGCTCCCTCGCCCGGGGGGTCTAACCCTATTTTTTTATGAAACTATCAATTTAATAAAGGAGTGATTACGATTAGTGCAATAATTGAAGTTTTCCCCGTCCTAATGCGTGGAATAGAAATAACCATTACCGTTCTAATTTTATCCGCTATATTTGGTTATTTATTTGCATTTATTGCTGGGCTATGTCGCCTTTCCACTAATCCCATACTACGAGGTTTTACAAGTTTTTATGTTGAAATTTTTCGTGGTACTTCATTAATTGTTCAATTATTTTGGTTATACTATGCAATTCCAATGTTATTTGGAATCGACCTTGGAAGTAATTTATTAGCCGGTGTTTTGGCAATTTCATTAAACTACGGTGCCTACATGTCGGAAATTGTCCGTGGTTCTATATTAGCTGTTTCGAAAGGACAATCCGAAGCTGCTACTGCTCTTAATATGTCCCGCTTTCAGCGAATGAGACTCGTTATTTTTCCCCAAGCAGTTCGCATGATGCTTCCAGAGTTCGGTAACTACCTCATACAGATGCTAAAAGCAACATCATTAGTTTCCTTAATTGGAATGCATGACATTTTATATCATGGAAACATATTAAGAAGCTCTGATTTATCAGCGGCTCCAACAGTATATCTATTAATTCTTGTTTTCTACTTTATTATGGCATTACCTTTAATTTTCTTAACAAGAAAAGGAGAGGCTATATCTAAGAAAGGGGTGGCTAGTCAATGAATTGGAGATGGGATATGTTCTTTGAAGCCCTCCCTTATGTACTTCAAGGTATCGGAGTTACGATTGGTTTAACTTTTGCGTGTTACCTTTTTGCTTTAATAGTTGGGTTTGGATGGACGTTTTTACGACGCATTCCAAATAAAACCATCAACTGGATTATTACTTGGATTATGGAATTCATCCGTTCTACTCCACCACTTGTTCAGCTATTTTTTATTTTCTTTGCCTGGCCAATGGTCCCTTATGTTGGGGTAACGCTAAGTCCGTTTGCAAGTGCTGTCTTAGGACTTGGTATACACTTTAGTACGTATATTGGTGAAGTTTACCGTTCAGGAATTGAAGGTGTAGAAAAAGGACAATGGGAAGCTTCAAGAGCATTAAATTTTTCCACTACCCAAAAGTGGACTAAAATTATTTTGCCACAAGCCATTCCTCCTACCATACCAATGCTAGGTAACTATTTAATTATTATGTTTAAAGAAGTTCCATTAGCAGCAACTATTGGGGTAGTTGGAATCTTGCATATGGCAGAGAGCTTTGGATCAGTTAACTTTAGATATCTAGAGGCTTATACAATTGTAGCACTTATCTTCTTAGCTTTAAGCTATCCTTCTGCTATACTAATAAATAAGCTAGAACGAAAAATGAATCGACGTTTTGATAAGAAGGCTGCACTTAATAGTATGAATGAAAGTAAAGGAGCGGTGTCGTAATGTCAGAATCTGTGGTAACAAAAGAACACTCACAGGATACACAAACTGAAAACAAAGATGTTATTGTTAGCTATAAAAATATAACTAAATCATTTGGTGATGTAGAAGTTTTAAAAGGTATTAATTTAGACATCAAGCCCGCGGAAAAAGTTGCTCTTATTGGACCCAGTGGATCTGGTAAAACTACAATCATCCGCATGCTTATGACTTTAGAGCAACCAACATCGGGTGAAATAATTGTTGATGGAAAAAACTTATGGCATATGGAAAAGAACGGGGATTTAGTACCTGCCAATGAAAAACACCTGCGTGAGGTACGTGGTGACATCGGGATGGTTTTCCAGCATTTTAACCTATTTCCTCATATGACCATATTAGAAAACTGTATGACTGCACCAATTCATGTACAAAAGGAAGATAAAGCAAGTGCTAAAGAACGTTCGATTGAAATGCTAAAAAAGGTTGGACTCGGTGACAAATTAGATAATTACCCAAGTCAATTATCTGGTGGACAAAAGCAACGTGTTGCAATGGCTCGTGCTCTTGTAATGCGACCGAAGATCATGTTATTTGATGAGGTAACATCTGCTCTTGACCCAGAATTAGTTGGTGAAGTCCTTGAAGTTATTCGTGATATTGCTAAAGAAGGGGAAATGGCAATGGTTCTCGTAACCCATGAAATGGAATTTGCCCTTGATATCGCTGATCGAGTTATCTTCTTAGACAACGGGGTTATCGCTGAAGAAGGTACACCTAGTGAAGTACTTGAGCATTCAGATAATGAACGCCTACAACAATTCTTACACAGGTTTAGATCATAAAACTTGTTATAAGCATGGGCACCTAATATGGTGTTCATGCTTTTTTGTTAGATTGATCTTCTCGTACGTGTAGGTTTGGCCTATGTCTGATGTTCTCGCTCTTGTGTCCGATGCTCCCACTCCCGTGTCCGATGTTCCCGCTCTTGTGTCCGATGTTCCCGCTCTTGTGTCCGATGTTCGCGATCTTGTGTCCGATGTTCTCGATCTTGTGTCCGATGTTCTCGATCTTGTGTCCGATGCTCCCACTCCCGTGTCCGATGTTTCCGCTCTTGTGTCCGATGTTCGCGCTCTTGTGTCCGATGTTTCCTCTCTTGTGTCCGATGTTCTCGATCTTGTGTCCGATGTTTCCCCTCTTGTGTCCGATGCTCCCACTCTTGTGTCCGATGTTTCCCCTCTTGTGTCCGATGTTTCCGCTCTTGTGTCCGATGTTCGCGCTCTTGTGTCCGATATTCTCGCTCTTGTGTCCGATGTTCCCGCTCTTGTGTCCGATGTTCTCGCTCTTGTGTCCGATGTTTCCCCTCCCGTGTCCGATGTTCTCGCTCCTGTGTCCGATGTTCTCGCTCCTGTGTCCGATGATTCCTCTCCTGTGTCCGATGTTCTCGCTCCTGTGTCCGATGTCCCCTCCCGTGTCCGATGTTCTCGCTCTTGTGTCCGATGTTTCCCCTCTTGTGTCCGATGTTCCCACTCTTGTGTCCGATGTTCCCGCTCTTGTGTCCGATATTCTCGATCTTGTGTCCGATGTTCCCGCTCTTGTGTCCGAAGTTCCCGCTCTTGTGTCCGATATTCTCGATCTTGTGTCCGATGTTCTCGATCTCGTGTCCGATGTTTCCGCTCCCGTGTCCGATGTTCCCGCTCTTGTGTCCGATGTTTCCGCTCCCGTGTCCGATGTTCTCTCGCTTGTGTCCGATGTTCACGCTCTTGTGTCCGATATTCTCGATCTTGTGTCCGATGTTTCCCCTCCCACCTCGATGTTCTCGCTCTTGTGTCCGATGTTTCCCCTCTTGTGTCCGATGTTTCCCCTCCCACCTCCGATGTTCTCAATCCCACCTCCGATGATCTCGCTCCTGTGTCCGATGTTCCCGCTCCCACTTCCATATTTTTCCACCTTATTAACGAATGTTCAAAATCAAAACCAAATCCAATATAAAAAGCTATAAGCACCTAGCTTCCTAGATACTCATAGCTTCCTTCTATTTCTGCAAATCTTCACCGATAATTCGAACCTCACGTTCTAATTGAACACCGAATTTTTCTTTAACGGTTGCCTGAACGTGCCGGATTAAATCAATATATTCCTGTGCAGTAGCTTCATCCTTATTTACAATAAATCCTGCGTGCTTTAGAGATACTTGGGCTCCACCTATTTGCTGTCCTTGAAGACCACTATCTTGAATTAACTTGCCTGCAAAATATCCTGGTGGACGCTTAAATACACTACCACAGGAAGGATATTCTAATGGCTGTTTCGATTCACGTTTAAATGTTAGATCATCCATTACTGCTTTAATTTCTTGATAATTACCTTCTTTTAACGAAAAAGTTGCCTCTAAAACAATATATCCATTGGCTGGAATGTTACTTGAGCGATACTCTAAATCCAACTTATCTGCCGCTAATGTAAGCAAATTACCTTGTGGATCTACTACTATTGTGCTCTCAAGCACATCCTTTATTTCCCCACCATAGGCTCCTGCATTCATATATAATGCTCCACCTACAGAGCCAGGGATACCACAGGCAAACTCTAATCCGGTTAACGTTTTTTTAAGGGCCAATCTAGAAACATCAATGATGCGCGCACCACTTTGCGCAATTATTTTTGTTCCTTCTGTATTAATGGAGGTTAATTTATTTAAATTCATGACAATGCCACGAATTCCACCATCCTTAACGATTAAATTAGAACCGTTTCCTAGCAAGGTAAACTTAATATCTTCTTTATTTGCAAGTTGAACAATTTCTTGTACTTGTTTGTAAGTTTCTGGTGTTACAAAAAAGTCAGCATTGCCACCGAGACGTGTATACGTATGGTTTTTCAATGGCTCATTCACCAATACATTTTCTGATGAAGTGATACCGACTAGTTTTTCGTACATTTGATGATTTGCCACTAAAAATCATTCCTTTACATTCCATGTAAATATTTAGCTATCTGTTATATTGTAAGGCATGTAGCCCATTCTTGTCATTAGAAAACTAAGCTGGTCACCCAGTCTTACGGATAAAACCAGTTGTATTTATACGATAAAGTTTATGCTTTCTTACCTTCCTAGTAAACAAATAATTATATCTATACTCGCCTACTTTATTTATATGTTTGATCAGTCAAAGGTTTACTAACCTGGTTTACAAGTGTTTTTTGCTTAAGTATGAACCAAGTAAAGTAAGCTGCTATCAAAGCCAAAACCACTTTCACAAACAATAGTGGTATAACGAAAAAAATTGTATATAGCATGGATACCCATAATACGGTGACCCCCATCACTTTTGCTTTAAGGGGGATACCTTTACCTTCGCGATAATTTTTAATATATGGGCCAAAATATTTATTGTTAATTAACCATTGATACAAGCGTTCGGAACTACGTATATAACAAGCTGCTGCCAATAGTAATAAGGGCGTTGTTGGAATCAATGGGAGAAAAATACCAACTATACCTACTCCTAAAGAAAGCGAACCACTACCAATTAATAAGATTTTTTTAAGATAATTCATTTTTAACACCAGTTTCATGTGAAATCGTATAGTATTATTATACCTATTTCCCCACTGTTTCCTCGCTATAGATCCGACATTTATTTGACAGTTTGTTGGAGTTGTTGTATCGAGTGAAACTCCGGTTTTTGTTCATCAAATGTTGTTATATATGAAAATCCAATGGATTCAAGAAGTTCTAAAGATGAATTAAATTCATAGGCAAGTGTTGCTTCCACATGAGAGTCTGATCCCAATGTAATAATTTCACCACCTAATTCTTTATATAAAGTAAGGATATCCGTACTCGGCATCGCCCTATGTAAGCCATAACGATAACCTGACGTATTTACTTCGATCCCTTGTCCTCTTGGAATAATTTCCTTAAAAATCTCTGATATAACTTCCTTAAAATCATTATTCGGAATTTCGTCCGTATAGCGTTTCACCAAATCTAAATGACCTAATACATTAAATAAATCATAGTTTTTCACACAGTATAATAGCTCTTCATAATACGTTAAAAATGCCTCGTCTACTGTTTTAACTTTAAAATAGTTACCAGAATGAAGAGCTTTTTTCTCTACTGTATGCATGGAGCAAATAATAAAATCAAACTGCTCTTCTACAATAGTGGAACGATAGTTATCCAGTAAATACGGCTGAACCCCGATTTCCACGCCTTTTTTAATAGAAATTTTATTCCTATATTGTTGTTGCACCTCTCTAATTTTACATTCATAGTCCTTAAAATTCAGTTCGAAGTCTATCGTTGGATCTGGATATTCATAATCAATATGTTCCGTAAAACATATTTCCTTTAATCCAATTTCAATTGCTTTCTCAATTGTTTTTTCCATAGGAGTCTCACAGTCTGCTGAAAAGTTGCTGTGAATATGATAATCAAACATGATAATTTCCCCCTTAGTATTGACATATGTCTCCTTAACTACTAGAATACTATATAACTTTAGTTAGATAAAGTGATAAAGCAATAAAGTTTTTGGTTACTGAAAGGAGCAACATATGCGACCCTATGTACATAACCCACGACTGGATTTAAATGTTGTTGAATTTAAAAAAAAAGAAAAGGTGATTAATCTTCTTAAGAAACGTTTTTTCACTTACGGTTATCAGCAAATTCAAACTCCAGCGTTTGAACCGTATGATTTATACACCTCTGTTATAGGAACGATTCATCAGGATGACATGATTAAAGTTGTTGATCGAACAGGGCGTGTACTAGTCCTACGGCCAGATATTACAATTCCAATTACTCAGCAAGTAGCTAAGCGTTCAAACAAAATAGCCGATCAACTACGGTATTTTTATGTGTTAGATGTATTCCGACAAACGTTTAATCCATTTTCCGATTATGAAAGAACACAAGCTGGGGTAGAGTATTTTGGAAACAATGAGACTGATTCTGATGCAGAGGTTATTGCACTAGCTGCTCATATTTTACAAGATTTGAAGGTTGGTAAATTTACAATTGAAATTGGTCATGCTGGATTTTTCAAAGATGTATTAGAGCTTTTATCTTTATCACAAGAAGAAACGGAACAATTTAAACAATTGATTCAGGCTAAAAACATTCCGGGATTGATTCAATTTCTTAATCAATTAAACATAGAACCATCAATTCAAAACACGATTAAAGAAATACCATTATTGTATGGACCTCCTAGTGAAGTTATTGAACGAACAAAACAAATGACATTAAGTGAGAATATGCAAGCAAGAATCCAATCACTAGAAGAAATTTATAACTTATTGAAAGTCTACCAATGCGAGAAAAATATTGTTCTAGATTTAGGATTAATCAACCATATGGATTACTATTCAGATGTTATTTTTCAAGGATTTATTAATAGTATAGGTAAACCTGTCTTATCCGGTGGAAGATATGACCGATTAGCTGATCAATTCGACGCATCTATTCCGGCAATCGGCTTTGCATTTGATGTGGATCTTTTAGTAGAACACGAATCAGAGGGTAATCCACATAACAAACTAGATTTTTTAATTGTATATGAGCCTTTGAAACGAATGGAAGCTTTATCAATTGCACAAGTATTACGAAGGCAATCATATCGCGTGCTCATACAATTTCCCCATAACGATGTGCGTACTGAGTCAACATGTATCTTACAATTAAATAGCAAGGAAAACTTTCTTATTACGAAAAATGAAACTAGTAATTTTAAAGACGTGGAAGAACTTTTAGAAATCTTGGCCTTTGTTAAAGGGATTCTTGAATAGAGTTCATTGCTTTTTTAGAAGCTCTTATACTCCCAGAGTACATGCCTTTATGGCAAAATCCTTAGTTACACTTATGCAGGATAGGAACGTTTATACTTTCCTATCTACCAACAAAAAATAGAGAACCTCGGAGGAGGAATGCAATTGGAATCCATTACACTTGCTTTAGCTAAAGGAAGAACATCAAAAAATTCCATTTCACTTTTACAAATGGCAGGCTATCATTTTGATGATTTTGATGAGGATACAAGAAAGCTCGTTTTCGATGATCACCATAAACGTATGAAGCTTATCTCTGTAAAAGCAGTTGATGTACCTACGTATGTTGAAAAAGGGGCTGCTGACATCGGTATCGTTGGAAAGGACAACATCTTAGAAGCGCAGTCCAATATTTATGAATTATTAGATTTAAGCTTTGGAAAATGTAAATTTGTAGTAGCAGGAATGAGTAAAACATTACAGTACAAATCCAGGTTAATCGTTGCTTCTAAATATCCGGTTGTGGCTCAAAACCACTTTGAAGCAAAAGGGGTACCAATAGAAACGATCAAGCTTAATGGTTCTGTCGAATTAGCCCCTCTGATTGGCATGGCAGATGTAATCGTAGATATCGTTGAGACTGGTAGAACACTACGTGAAAATGGATTATCGATTATCGAAGAAATGGACGACATTAGTACAAGATTAATTGTAAATAAAGCTAGTTTTGCTACCAAAACAAATGCAATTGAGCAATTTATAACAAAAATAAAAACCGTACTGGAGTGATGGAAATGAAAATCATGACTGCTTCACAGTTCACCCAAACCAATACCTCTTCTCCATCTGTACAAGATAAACAACTAGATCAAACGGTATTAGAAATACTTAAACATGTTCAAATAAATGGGGATAACGCTTTATTCGCCTACACAGAAAAATTAGATGGAGCTCAATTAGACAATCTACTTGTTTCAGAGGAAGAATTTTATGAAGCTATGGAGCTTGTAGATGAGGAATTTGTTACGGCTTTAAACCAAGCAAAAGATAATATTACCGCCTATCATAGCCTACAAATAGAAAAATCATGGTTTACAGAATTAGAAAATGAAGTTGTTTTAGGACAAAAAATCACTCCCATTGAAAGGGTGGGTATATATGTTCCTGGAGGTAAAGCAGCTTACCCCTCTACTGTCCTGATGAATGTTATTCCAGCTCAACTTGCAGGGGTAAAATCTCTTTCCATCACTACGCCTCCAAATCAAAATGGAAAGGTTAATCCATATGTTTTAGTTGCAGCACGAATTACAGGGGTAAAAAGAGTGTATAAAATTGGAGGTGCTCAGGCTATAGCTGCCCTAGCATATGGAACCGAAACTGTAGAGAAGGTAAATAAGATTGTTGGTCCAGGGAATGTTTACGTGGCACGAGCTAAAAAGTGGGTATATGGGGATGTTGCCATCGATATGATAGCTGGCCCAAGCGAGATCTGCATTATAGCAGATGAAACAGCAAGCCCTCGCTTTATTGCTGCTGATCTCCTCTCACAAGCAGAACATGACGAGGAAGTAAGGGCAATTTGTATTACTACTAGCCAAGAAGTTGCTACAAAAGTTGCTGATGAAGTTGAACGCCAATTAACAGATTTAGAGCGAAAGCAAATTGCGGAAACAGCCATACGTAATAACGGATATATCATTGTAGCAGAAACTCTTATAGAAGCTTTCGAAGTCGCAAATGAGATTGCACCTGAGCATTTACAACTGATGATTAAAAATCCAAACGAACAGCTAAGATACGTTCAACATGCAGGGGCTATCTTCTTGGGAAATTATTCTCCCGAACCACTTGGGGATTATTTTGCAGGACCAAACCATACGCTGCCAACTAGTGGTACAGCGAAGTTCTCTTCCCCACTTGGCGTTTATGATTTCATGAAAAAATCTAGTATTATTAACTATTCTCAAAAGGCATTACTACAAGCTGCAGATCAAGTCATAAAACTAGCAAATACAGAAGGTTTGTCAGCACATGCCAATTCCATTCAAATCAGAAAGGATGATCATCATGCGTAGTTATTCCGCTTCTAGAAAAACAACTGAAACCAATATTAGTTTAGACTTTTCCATTGATGGAAATGGTAATGCCACTATCGAAACAGGTGTAGGTTTTTTCGATCATATGCTCATTCTATTTACAAGACATGGACTTTTCGACTTAACGATCTCCTGTCAGGGTGATCTTGACGTTGATCAACACCATACTGTGGAGGATATCGGTATTGTACTTGGGCAAGCTTTTGCAAAAAGTATTGGTAACAAAGAAGGCATTAATCGATATGCAACGATAAATACGCCAATGGATGAAGCCTTATCTTCTGTAACAATCGATATTAGTGGACGCCCTTATCTCGTTTTTCATGTGGAAGGTATGAAAGATAAAATAGGTAATTTTGATACAGAATTAGTAGAAGAGTTCTTCCGTGCTTTTGTGAATCAAGCAAATATTACCTTACATATCAATTTAGAATATGGTAAAAACAGCCACCATATAGTTGAATCCATTTTTAAAGGATTTGGAAGAGCCTTAGATGAAGCTAGCAAAAAAAATCCACGTATTCAAGGTATTCCTTCTACAAAAGGTATCTTATAAGACGAACAACAAAGGAGTATACGGATGATTGCAATAATCGATTATGGTGCGGGCAATATTAAAAGCTTGCAATTTGCACTAACAAAACTAGGCTATGAATCTTATTTAACAACTGATCAAGGTGAGATTAGAAATAGTAATGCCATTATTTTACCAGGGGTTGGGGCATTTGAGGATGCGATGACGGCGTTGCACAAGGCTGATTTAGTGGAAGTAATAAAGGATGAGGCAAACAATGAAAAACCGCTTCTCGGAATCTGTCTAGGCATGCAACTTCTCTATGAAACAAGTAATGAAGATGGTCTTTCGAATGGCCTAGGCTTATTAAATGGTCATATTGAGCGAATTAACAATTGCGTGAAAGTTCCTCATATGGGATGGAATACCTTATCTCTACACCGGGATAGTACCATCACGTATCAGCTTCCTAGTGAGGCATATGTATATTTTGTTCACTCTTACTTCGCAACTAATATTAATGAAAGTGAACTAATTAGTAGTACCAATTATGGTGGCTTAATTCCTGCTATTGTACGAAAGAATAATATTATTGGAATGCAGTTCCACCCAGAAAAAAGTGGTAGTACAGGGCTTCAGCTCTTAAAAAACTTTGGGGAGATGATATCATGATTCTTTTTCCAGCAATAGACATTCGAGGCGGTAACTGTGTTCGATTGACTCAAGGAGATTATAACAAAGAAAAGATTTATAGCGATTCCCCCATAGAGATAGCACAAAAATGGAAAGAGAAAGGTGCATCAGCTTTACATTTAGTAGATTTAGACGGTGCCAAAACCGGAAAAGCCATAAATCAATCAGTTATCAAACGAATAGCTAAAAACACATCGATTCCTATTCAAGTCGGTGGTGGAATTCGTTCCTTAGAACGCATTGAAACGTATTTATCATCTGGAATTGCTCGTGTCATTATTGGTACAGCAGCAATTGAAGATAAGGAATTTTTACAACAGGCTGTTTCAACATTTGGAGATCAAATCGCGATTTCTATCGATGCACGCCATGGATATGTAGCAACGAATGGTTGGAAACAAACGAGTAAAGTCTTAGCATTAGATTTACTAAAAGAATTAGAATCTACTGGGATCAAAACAATAATATACACGGATATATTAAAAGATGGAATGTTAAAGGGGCCAAACTTTACTGAATTAAAAGTGATGAATGAGGCGTCTACCATTAATGTTATTGCCTCTGGTGGCATTTCTAGCAAAGAGGATGTTGAAACATTGCAATCTATGAACCTTTATGGCGCGATTATTGGTAAAGCACTATACGATGGAACACTTTGTTTTGATTCATTATTGGATGGTGAAAAAAATGCTGGCTAAACGAATTATCCCCTGCCTAGATGTTGATCAAGGTCGAGTTGTAAAAGGAAAGAAATTCAAAAACATTCAAGATGTTGCTGATCCTGTTGAAATAGCCAAAAGATACAACAACGAAGGGGCTGATGAGCTTGTATTCTACGATATTACTGCGTCTAATGAAGAGAGAAATATCTTTCTTGATATTGTGGAAAAAGTAGCTGCAGAAATAGCCATTCCCTTTACTGTTGGGGGAGGTATCCGCACCTTGGATGATATTCACAATGTTCTCCGAGCAGGAGCAGACAAAGTCTCTATCAACAGTTCAGCAGTAAAAGACCCTCAGCTAATCAAACGGGCTGCTAAGAGGTTTGGCACTCAATGTATTGTACTCTCTATTGATGCTAAGGAAATAGAATCTAATAAATGGAATGTCTTTATTCACGGGGGGAGGAAAAATACATATCGCGATGCAATTGATTGGGCTATGGCTGGTGAAAAGCTAGGTGCTGGTGAAATAGTTGTTAACTCTATTGATGCAGACGGTGAAAAAAATGGTTATCATTACAATTTAACCAAAAAAATAGCAGATGCAGTGAACATTCCAATTGTCGCAAGTGGAGGAGCAGGATCAATGGAGCACTTTGTACAAATTCTCCAACCAAATATTGCAGATGCAGCACTAGCAGCTTCCGTTTTCCATTATGATGAGATATCAATTCCTGCTTTAAAAGACGCCCTAGCTAATCAAAATATTGTTGTGAGGAGGAATCCATGATGGAGTTACAAGGACCAGCTTTTTCTGTGAATGAGTTAATACCAGCCATTGTACAGGAAGAAACGACTGGTAAAGTGCTAATGCTAGCTTATATGAATGAAGAGGCATACTTGAAAACAATAGAAACAAAGGAAACATGGTTTTTTAGTAGAAAAAGGAAGGAATTATGGAATAAAGGTGCAACGTCAGGGAATAAACAAATCGTAAAGCATATTTCCTACGATTGTGACGGCGATTCCATTCTAGTTCAAGTGAATGCAAAAGGGCCAGCATGTCATACCGGAGAGCAAACATGCTTCTATAACTCCGTTTATGAAAATCATCATTCCTATGTAGATATTATCGAAGAATTGGTCGCCAATATTCGAGATAGACGTGTAAACCCTGTGGACGGATCCTATACGACTTACCTTTTCCGTGAAGGAATCGATAAAGTACTAAAAAAAGTGGGAGAGGAAACGAGTGAAGTAATTATTGGTGCAAAAAATCAAGATAAAGAAGAGTTAACTTGGGAAATTGCCGATTTAACATATCATACACTTGTATTAATGGAAATGACAGGGGTTCGCATTTCAGATATTAAAAAAGAACTCCTTAAAAGACATAACCCTATTAAAGGGAAAGGTGTAGTAAAATGAGTGCATTTTGGAGCGAGATGGTACATCGAACAGAACCTTATGTGCCAGGTGAACAATTAAATGAGGCGAATATCCTGAAATTAAACACAAACGAAAACCCATATCCCCCCTCTCCAAAGGTAGTGGATGCTATTACCAATGAATTGAAACGCAAACTTCATTTATATCCTTCTCCAACAGTGGATGGATTGCGTGAGGAAATTGCGAGATATAACTTCCTGCAAAAGGAGAATGTCTTTGTGGGAAACGGTTCAGATGAAGTATTAGCTTTTTCATTTATGGCTTTTTTTGAACCAGGAAAAAAAATTCGCTTTCCTGAGATCACGTATAGCTTTTACCCTGTATATTGTAAATTGTTCAATATTCCATATGAATTAATACCTGTACAGCGTGATTTTTCTTTACAAGTTGAAGGTTTTTTTCAATCAGAGGGTGGGGTCATCTTTCCTAATCCAAATGCACCGACTAGCATTTATTTATCTATAGAAGCTATAGAGGAAATCATTAAAAACAACTCAAATCAAGTTGTAATCATTGATGAAGCTTATATTGATTTCGCATCTGAATCAGCTGTATCCTTAATTAATACCTATGAAAATCTGCTCATCGTGCAAACCACTTCAAAATCACGTTCATTAGCAGGACTGCGAGTTGGATATGCACTCGGCCATTCAGATTTAGTTGAGGGACTAACACGGATAAAAGACTCGTTTAACTCCTATACCTTAAATCGTCTAGCAATTGCTGGAGCAACAGCAGCCTTTCAAGATACAAATTATTTTATGGAAACAACACAAAAAGTTATCCATACACGGGAATGGGTTACATCCGAGTTAAAGCTGCTAGGGTTTTACGTGTTACCATCACAAGCAAATTTCTTATTTGTAAGTCACTATAAAGTAGTTGCCGAGGATTTATATAAGGAGTTAAAAATGAATAAAATTCTTGTACGACATTTTAATAAAAAACCTATTCAAAATTACTTGCGAATTACAATTGGTAAAGAAAAGGACATGAAGCTATTCATTGCACAATTAAAAACTATTCTACAAAGCTATAATTAAAATTTCAAAAACATCTCCCAGTAATTTGGGAGATGTTTTTATTTAATGATTTATATTAATGTTTCCACTTCAGCTTGCTCCTGTAATTCTTCAAGTTTAGCTTGCAAGAGTTCCGTTTGTTTTTGTTGCATAAGTTGTTGTCTAAGTGTATCTTTTAATTCTTCAAACTCACCGATTCCTTCTCCGTTTTGTTCCTTTAATTGATCGTAAGTTTCTTTTAATTCTTCATCAGATACTTCCTCAACTGTTAGCTCTTGTTCCATGTACTTGTTAACTGTTAGATTTAACGTTAACTGCTCTTTAAGTTGATCCTCTGTTAGCTGCATCTGTTCTAGATACGCTTCTAATTCTTCCTCTTCAATAGCATCTATTTCGCCTTGAACCTCATCTTCAGTAACATCGATACCTTTTTGTTCCGCTTCCTGTTTCAGCAGTTCTTGTGCTACTAATTCATTGATTGTTTGTTCTTTAACCAATTCACGATCATTCATATCCATTCCATAATTAGCCATGGTCATTTTTGTCTGAGCATAAACTGGATTATATTTAACTCCAGTGACCTCTTTACCATTAACTGTAACAACTACTTCATCTTCAGCAACTTTTTCATCCTCAGTAACTTCAAATTCCTGAGCTGCCTGCTCACCATCACTTGATTCTGGAGCTTCTGGAGCTTCTGCATTCTCTTCATTTCCTTCATCATCACCGCAAGCAACTAAAACAGCAGCTAGTCCTACTGCTACGATTAGTAATAATAACTTTTTCATATGTGAAAACCTCATTTCTTAAATTAGTGTAATCCAATTCAAACATATTTAAGGGGGTAGATTCAAGTCCTGTAAAATGACAATGCATCCGAAATGGGCATGGTTGCACTATTCCAAGGCAGTTTAACATTTATATAACAATTTAACCAAGCCTTTCTTTATTTATGCCACAATTAAAGGCAATCCATAATTGGACTGCCTTAATCACATACCTATTGACCAATAGTTGCATCTATTTCATTTACCATTTCAGCTACAGATATTAATCCTCCGCCAGAAAGGTACCAGAAATCTGGATCCAGGTAAAAAATATTATCATTTTGATAAGCTTTTGTATTTTCCATCAACGTATTTTCTACAATTTGCTCTGCAGATGATTCTCCACCAACTGCTGCTGTTCGATCAATAACATATAATAAGTCTGGATCTTGTTCCTTCACATATTCAAACGTTACATTCATACCATGTGTGGAAGCTTCAATGCCCTCATCTACCGGAGTAACACCGAATACGTCATGAATGATTCCAAATCTTGAATTCGTTCCGTAAGCACTGATTTTATCATCATTTGCAAGGATAATAAGTCCATTTTCTTCTGAGGAAGAAGCCTTGTCATTTAATGAAGCAATTGCCTCATCAATAGTTGAAAGTTCTTCTTCAATCTCATCCTTTTTATCAAAGATTTCACCAACAATGTTCATATTTGTTTTAAAGGACTCCATATAATTTGTTGTATCCACACCTAGATGAATAGTTGGCGCAATTTCCATTAATTGATCATAAAGAGTTGCTTGGCGTCCAGAAATAATTATAAGGTCTGGATCTATTTCTGAGATTTTTTCAAAATCTGGTTCCTTTAAACTACCGATATTCTCATACTCATCACTACCGTATTTTTCTAAATAAGCAGGAATTGTTCCTGATTGTGCTACACCTGCTACATCAATTTCTAATTTATCTAATGTATCCAGAATTCCAAAATCAAATACAACTACTTTTTGAGGATTTTTTGGTACATCAGTTTCTCCTAACTCATGATTAACCGTAACAGTCTCCTCCTGAGAATTAGCATTAGTATCTCCACTGCTTTCTGCTGAACCACAAGCAGCAATGAACAAGATTAATAGACTCATAACTAGTGTAAGTGATAATTTTTTCATTTATACTTAACCCCTTTTCTATATAATTTTTTGGCTGCTTCCTAATAAATTGTTGCTTTTTCAAGGAAGATAGAATGCAACATAACTTTGGAGGAAATTATAGCTTTCTTCCTCTCTTTCGAATCCGAACAATCTAAATCAATAGCAACATACTATGTGAGAAGAGCCTTCATTTTACATGGACAGTAATACTCCATTTCCCCAAAAAATTAACCACTTTTATAGTACAGCTTCTACCAGTCGAGCGCTCCAAACGGGTAGATATGTTTATATTGGTAATGCAATATGATTTACCTAAAGCAAAGTATAAGGTAAACTATAATTAAGTAGTCTTCCTTTATAATGTATTAGCACGTCTGCTAACCATTATAAGGGATTTTTTTATGGTAATTTTTTGGGCATTTTGAAGTACTACCGCCTTTTAGGCGGCAGCTCCCAATCTAGAAGTATACGCATATTTTTCTATCATCAATGTTTTGTATTTCGATATCCATATCATAGATATCCTTTAATACACATTGATCAATAACATCACACGTACGACCCTGCTTTATAATTTTTCCATCTTTTAGTGCAACAATATGATCGGAATAACAAGACGCGAAATTGATATCGTGAATAACTAGGAGAATAGTTTTTCCTAATTCATCCACTAATTTGCGTAATGTCTTCATTATTTGAACAGAGTGTCTCATATCCAAATTATTTAATGGTTCGTCTAGCAAAATATACTCTGTATCCTGTGCTAGAACCATTGCTATATGTGCACGCTGACGCTGTCCTCCACTAAGCTCATCTAAGTATTTATCTTGTATTTCACCAAGCTCCATATACCTGATCGCTTCATCTACTTTTACCCAATCTTCATTTCTTAATTTTCCTTGTGAATAAGGGAATCTTCCAAAAGCAACTAATTCACGGATAGTTAATTTTAAATTAATTGAATTCGATTGCTTTAATATAGAAATTTTCTTGGCAAGTTCATTATTCTTAGTCTTCATTATGTCTTGACCATCAATCGTAATTTCACCATCATCTTTTGCAATAAGTCGACTAATCATCGAGATTAACGTACTTTTCCCAGCACCGTTAGGCCCGATGAATGATGTGATCGTTCCTTTCTCGATGGAAATAGAAACATCATCCACAACCTTTTTCTGGTTATACATTTTAAATACATTTTTAATATCTACCATGATTTATTCTCCTTTAACAAAAGATATATAAAGTACACGCCACCAATAAAGTTGATAATAACACTAATGGTTGTGTCGAACGTAAAGATCTTTTCAACCACAAATTGTCCGCCAACTAAGGCAATAATACTGATAAAAACAGATCCCCATATCACATAAAAATGTCGATATGTTTTCATTAACTCGTAGGATACATTGACAACTAGTAATCCTAAGAATGTGATCGGGCCAATTAAAGCAGTAGAAACTGAAATTAATATGGCAACAATAACAAGTAGTCGTTTTACTATATAATCATACGGAACACCTAAATTAACTGCATGTTCTTTCCCTAGAGCCATTACATCTAGATATTTATAAAAACGCATAAAGTAAATCAAGGCTGCAACAATGATGATGATGGAAATATACACTAAATCTGTATTTACATTATTTACACTTGCAAACATACGGTCTTGTGCAACCATGAACTCATTTGGATCAATAAGAACTTGCATAAAATCTGTAAAGCTACCAAAAAAGGTTCCAAGTATCATCCCTATCAATAATAGGAAGTAGATATTATTCTTTTCTCCTCTAAATAGGAAACGATATAGTAACAATGAGAATAAAACCATGATTCCAATTGAGACTAAATAGTTAATATTGCTACTCATCATAACGAGAGAATTAGCACCGAAAATAAAAATGATAAACGTTTGAACTAATAAGTATAACGAATCAAGTCCAAGGACGCTTGGCGTTAAAATTCGGTTATTAGTAATCGTCATAAAAATCGTAGTGGAAAAAGCAATTGCACCACCTGTTAAAACAATAGCTACAACCTTAATAATTCTTCTAGGTAGGATATAACCAATATTTCCACGTAGATCATAAAAAATATAAAGCATTGCTAGTAATATAGCGATTATTGCTAGGATAATCGTTTTTTTCTTATAGCCCATATTTCTTTCTCCTCAATAATAGATAGATAAATATTCCACTACCTATCACACCAACTGTTAAACTAATTGGAACTTCATATGGATAGATAATCAATCTACCAATAATGTCACAGAATAAGACAAAAACTGCTCCTAGCAATGCAGTATGTATAATTGACTTTTTCAAATGGTCTCCACGATAAATAGTTACGATATTTGGAATGATTAAACCTAAGAAAGGAATAACCCCAACTGTAAGTACAACTGATGCTGTAACAAGCGCAACAATAATTAATCCTAAGTTAACCACTTGCCGATAATTCAGCCCTAAGTTTTTGGAAAAATCCTCTCCCATCCCTGCAATTGTAAATTTGTTTGCATAGAAGAAAGCTAACGCTAAGATTGGGATACTTACATATAAAAGTTCATAATTTCCACTCATAATCATGGAAAAATCTCCTTGCATCCACGAAGACATGTTTTGAATTAAGTCATTTCGATAAGCAAAGAAGGTTGATATAGAGCTGATAATATTTCCAAACATTAGACCAACCAGCGGGATGAATATAGCATCTTTAAATTTGATTTTATCTAGTATTTTCATAAAAATGAATGTACCTATAAGAGCAAATGCAAAGGATACAAGCATTTTCTGAAATGGACTTGCTGCTGTAAACATCATCATGGAAACAAGAATTCCTAATCTAGCAGAATCTAAAGTCCCAGCTGTTGTTGGAGAAACAAATTTGTTTCTACTTAATTGTTGCATGATTAGACCACAAATACTCATACTCATACCAGCAATCAAGATACTTACCAATCTTGGCAATCGACTTACCAATAAGATTTGCGCTTGATCCTCTGTTAAATGAAACAAATCTAGAGGAGATACATTCGAAACACCAATAAAAACGGATGCAAAAGAAAAAGTAATAAGTATTAAAACCAAATATCGTATTTTCATAAAAAACCTCAATCATTATCAATAATAATTATTATTTGAGTTCTATTCTAATTAATAATGATATTCATTATCAATTAGAACTATAGTTTGAGTATAGCATATATGTGACTTACGTCAACAAAAACAACCTGTCATATTTCTACAATTTTGTGAATTTACTATATGGTGATATCCTAATAGTTTAATCCTTTAATGAAACAGGTTACCTCAATTAAAAAAGCTTATTGAGAACAACCATCTCAATAAGCTTTGGAACTAATCTTCTTCAACACATCCATCATCTGTGCAATAGGTAGTCTTTGAGGTTTTAGGGTTTAAGGATTGTAATGCTGGTTTCTCACGTTCTTCTTCCCAAACCTTTTCCAATACTTCTGCAAATACCTCTAGAGGTTGTGCTCCTGAAACAGCATATTTTTCATTAAATACGAAAAACGGAACACCTTGAACTCCTATTTGTCTAGCCGTATCTTCATCTTCTCTTACACGTGACGCATATTTATCCGAATTCAATACAGATAATACTTCTTCTTTACTTATCCCAACTTCTTCGGCTAAATTAGCTAATGTTGTTGTATCACTAACTAATTGTCCTTCCGTAAAATAGGCATGTAATAATCTTTCCGTCATTTCTTTTCCCTTGCCTTGACGTTGGGCATACTTAGCTACACGATGCGCATCAAATGTGTTGGTGTGCTGCATGGTATCAAAATTATACGTTAACCCTACTTCTGCTGCCTGCTTTCCTACATTCTCATTCATGCTCTTAGCTTTTTCAACCGACATTCCATATTTACCAGCTAATAATTCGTGAATACTTTTATTAGGATTAATTTCTGCATTCGGATCTAACTCATAACTTTTATATTCAACTGTAACGTGTTCTTTATTAGTAAATTTATCTAATGCCTGTTCTAATCTCCGTTTTCCAATATAACAAAACGGACAAACAAAATCTGACCATACTTCTATCTTCATACTTGCACCTCTCTTTTGACATCATTTTAGCATAATGTCACTTCGGATGAATATTTTTCTGCCTAGTCATTTTTTCCTAGTGAATATCTTTATTTACATACCTTCCATAATCAGGTACAGCTACTTGATCAAATGTTTGTTTAAGCTCATTTAATCCTTCTTCAAGCGCCTTCCCTGTCATCGCCTGACCATGTCCGGGTATTACAGTAACCGGATTAAGATCAGCCAACACCTCGACTGACTTTTTTGCTGCCTTCCAATCTGTAGTTAAATATCGTGGTGGACCATGAACCTCTGGTTGTTGTGTTAATACCTTATAAAAGGAATCCTGGCGAACCGTTATAAAAGCATCACCTGATAGCAGAAGGGAGTCAGATTCTCTATAGAAAGACACATGACCAGGCGTGTGGCCAGGTGTATGAACCCATTTCCAATCTGATAAGCCAGGAACCTGATGATTTGTTGGTAACGGCTTTACATACGGACCTACATTAATCGGTTCATTCGGATACATAGCAGAAATTTTAGCTAACATTCCACCTTCTACTGTTATATCTGGCTCTGGATAACGTTTCTTACCTGTTAAATAAGGAAACTCAAGCTCATGTGCATAGATGGGTATTTGCCACTCTTTAACCAATTCAACTATAGTACCTACATGATCAAAATGTCCATGAGTTAACATAATAGCTTCTGGCTTGCTCCCTTCTCCAAAGCGATCAGCAATAACTCCTTTTATTTCTTCCGTTGACCCTGGTAAACCTGCATCAACTAATATCCACTTGTCCTTACTAGGATTTCCGATAAAAATAATATTTACGATCTGATCCGTATAATAATAAACATCAGACGATATTTCTTGACCAGTTCTACTCGCAACTGACGTCATAGGAATAAATTTATGATCATCACTTTTGTGTATATCTTTTTCCATTACTTATCACCTTCTTTATGGTTAGTATTTGAAACGAAATCAAAATTAAACAAATAAAAAGAGCTACAGCATAATAGCTTAGCTCTTAACAAAACTTGGCTCTTACCAACCCTTTATGGCAACGGCCTTCAATATAATTATACTTACTGATCTGTAAGTAAAGATCTTCCCATTATTTCCACTCTATTTGTATTTTTTAGTTCGTTGAGATCCTTTGCCCCAATTCCAAACATGGTTATCTTCATTTCAAATTCTATTTGTTCCATTACTCGATTCACTTCTTCAGCTGATTCTGTTGCTGCTTGTAACAAGGATCTTGCAAACCCAATCATATCAGCTCCAATCGTAATGGCTTTCGCAGCGTCTAGACCTGTTTTCATTCCACCACTAGCCACAATTGGTACATCAGCTATATTGCTTCTAACAGAAACGATACAGTCTTTAGTAGGAATGCCCCAGTTGTTAAATGCTTCTGCCGCAGCTTTTCTTAAAGGATCCTTTGACCTAAGCTTCTCCACCTGACTCCAAGATGTTCCCCCTGCTCCTGCAACATCGATATAAGAAACTCCAGCATCATATAACTTTCGTGAAACCGTACCGTCAATTCCGAATCCAACTTCTTTAACCCCTACTGGTACAGATAGCTTTCTACACACTTCCTCAATTTTGGGTAACAGATCTTCGAAGTTTAAATCACCTTCATCTTGGATAATTTCCTGCAAACTATTTAGATGCAGGTAAAGTGAATCTGCTTCCGTTAAATCAACAAGTTTTTGCGCCTCTTCTACACCATATCCATAATTTAATTGTACAGCTCCTAAATTTGCAATTAATGGAACGGTTGGTGCTTGTTTTCTAATTAAAAAGGAATCTTGATGCTTATCCCCTTCTAATATTGCTCTTGTTGATCCAAGTGCGATTGCCCAACGTCTTTGTTCAGCAGCCAATGCTAGGTTTTGGTTAATTTTTTCGGCTAATTCCGATCCACCAGTCATAGAACTTACTAAGAATGGAGCATGTAATGACTTATTTAAAAAACTAGTCTCTAAACTTATATCATGAAAATTTATTTCCGGTAATGCATTATGTATAAATGATATACCTTCTAGACCAGTTGATTTATTTACACCCTCTACATGATCTGTCAAACAAATACGAATATGTTCTGTTTTACGTCTATTAATTCCTTCTTCCGCCATTTCTTCACATCCTAATCCTATATATTTAAAAGCAATAGTTGCTAATTTTCTTCCCTATGGTTCCTTCTTTAGAAAATTTGGCATTCGCCAAGTCTTATGGTGAAGGCCTTAGTTGCACTTATGCAGGATAGGAAAGTTATACTTTCCTATCTGCAAAGGTAACAATATATACACCTATTATTACCATTATCATACCAAGAATTTAGTTAAATGTAATGGGAGAACCAAAAAATGCTGAATTTAACACTCCTACAAATAATGTAATGGGATTCCACAGCAAGGTAGCTTAGCCCGACATCAATGCCGTCATACCATAACCGATGAGTTACCGTTTTGACTTTTCCGATAAGCTTTTGGGCTCTCATAACGCTGATGAGTTACCGTTTTTGTGTTTTCGATGAGCTTTTGGGCACTCATAACGTTAATGAGTTACCGTTTTTGTGTTTTCGATGAGCTTTTGGGCTCTCATAACATCGATGAGTTACCGTTTTTGAGTTTTCGATGAGCTTTTGGGCTCTCATAACGCTGATGAGTTACCGTTTTTAAGTTTTCAATTTTCTAATATCCAATTAAAAACACGCAACCTATTAATTGCGTGCTTCCTTTGGAAAAATGGTATAGCTGAAACTAATTATAAAATCAATTATCAATACAAATGACCATAATTGAAATGTCCGGAACAATGCCTCTGTTTGATGTGTATGATTAATAAATAATATGATTCCTATTAAAATTGTTCCACCTATTATATAGGAAAGTAAATGACGATACCAACCTTCCTTTCTTGCCTGGCGTATTCTTTCCCATATTTCTTCTCTTTAACAGGTTTTTCCCCAGTCGAAAACCGGTATTTAAATTGTTCGTCTGCCCATTTAATCATTCGATGACCAAAAGCAATACTTACACCAATGTATATTGCCGCTATTCCATGAAGTGTGGAAGCAACTGCACCATTTCTTAAATCGATTACTGTAGCAACGAGAAGTAATATATCGACAATTGGTGTGCAGATTAACAATATAGCACTAAGCTTGTTTTTTCTAAAAATATACCTAGCAACTAATCCAGCTAAAACAAATATCCAAAATCCAATTTCACAAGCAACGATTAACCACCCTATCATTCTCCCGCCCCCTTTTTAATACATCTGTATTAAATAATATCAAACTAATTAAAATAATACAACTGTGTTATAATGATACTATGCCAAAAATAGTTGATCACGAAAAACGTAAAATTAAAATAGCAGAAGCTACTTGGAAGGTCATAGTGGAAGATGGACTTGAACATGCAACAGTAAGGAAAATTGCAAATGCATCTGGGATGTCTGTAGGTTCCTTACGTCATTATTTTCCCTCACAGTCAGAGCTTCTTTTATTTTCCATGGAATTAGTCTCTGAACGAGTAAAACAAAGGGCGATTCATAAAAAATACGAAGGACCGCCATTGGAGATGCTAATGGATGCACTCTGTGAACTTTTGCCGATTGACGAGGATCGAACAATTGAAATGGAGGTATGGTTTGTCTTTTCTGCAAAAACACTCGTCGATTCCAAACTTGAAGCATTGAACGAAAAGGTTTATCTCGAAATGAATAAAGGTATTGGTAATGTCGTTCAGATGCTTCAGACTCTAAAACTTGCAAAAGATGACTTAAATCCTAGCATTGAAATCGATCGCTTACATGCATTAATTGATGGACTATCCTTACACCACCTATTACATCCAAAAACCTTCACAAAAGACAGAATGATCCATACATTAAAATACCACTTACAATCACTATGTAAGTAGGTTTTTAAG
The DNA here is from genome assembly GCF_009728145.1 of Ornithinibacillus caprae. Classification (GTDB taxonomy): domain Bacteria; phylum Bacillota; class Bacilli; order Bacillales; family Amphibacillaceae; genus Ornithinibacillus; species Ornithinibacillus caprae. Next base: position 97,212 of record NZ_WOCA01000014.1, read on the forward strand.
AAAGGGGTAAGGTATAGTGAAAGAAAAAGCTAAAGATTTCGCTGAAAAAGCACATCACGGTCAAAAGCGAAAGAATTCAGATGTTCCTTACATTACACACCCTATACGTGTGGCAAAACGTCTAGAACGAGCTGGCTTCTCAGAAGAACTTATTTGCGCTGGTTATCTACATGACGTAGTCGAAGATACAATATACGAAATAGAGGATATTCAAAAAAACTTTGGCTCTAGAGTTGCCGAATTAGTAGCAGCTCATACGGAGGATAAATCGAAGTCTTGGCAAGAACGTAAGCTGCACACCATTGATACGATCAAACATGCTGAAAAAGAAGTGAAATTTTTAATTGTTGCAGATAAGTTAGATAATTTACTTGGGTTAGAAATTGATCTTAAAGAACAAGGTGACGTTGTATGGGAAAAATTTAATGCGGGAATCGACAAACAAAAGTGGTACAACCAATCCATCGCTAAGTATATGTACCATGGAATTGATAAAAAGGATACACCAGATTATTTTGTTGAATTTGAAGAAGCTGTTCAACGTGTATTCCATTAAGAGCAACGGAAGCGTATGAACTGCGCCTGTGCAAAGTGTCGATATTAATTGGACATTCCTACGTAGGAGATTAGATGAACATTACTTTCCGCCAGCAATGGAGGTAAGTAATAGTGAATCTTATGCTGGAAGCGAAAAGGAAACATGCCCTTGATAGGGGTATGCCGACGTTGGGCCCTGCAGCCGGACGTGGCTGTTCCTGTAAATGGATCAAACGAAGCCCAATTTTTATACTTATAACTATTTAAAAATCTCCCCCAATAATTAGGAGGAGATTTTCTGTATTTATTTCAATTTATATTTCTCTTGCCTAGATTTCTTTACCTTTTTCCACTTATTTTTTTCTTCGATATGTAATTTCTTATCCTGTTTTCTCTTTTCAAAAGCAATTTCCCGTTTTAGCTTTAAATAACTACGATAACGGCCTAATGATAGTTCCCCTTGTTCTATAGCCTCTTGGACACGGCAGCCTGGTTCTGTATCATGTTGGCAATCATTGAAACGACATTCCTTTTCCAACACTTCGACATCCTCAAATGTTGCATCCAAACTAGAGTCAACATCCCACAATTGTAATTCACGCATACCTGGAGTATCAATTAACAATGCCCCATTAGGAAGCATAAACATTTCACGGTGTGTAGTTGTATGACGGCCTTTACTATCCTCTTCACGAATATCATTTGTTAATTGAACTTCTTTACTTAATAATGTATTGACCAAAGTAGATTTACCTACACCTGAAGAACCTAGTAAAGCAGCAGTTTTCTTAGGGAGAAGGTGTTCCCACATCTCTTCAATACCTTCACCCGTTATATTACTTACCGTAATAATAGGAACCCCTATTGCTACATTCTCTACTTCAGATAAAGCAAGTTCTAATTCATCTAAAGAACATGTATCCTTTTTGGTCAACACAATAATAGGCTTCGCACCACTTTCATATGCCAACAAAATATATCGCTCTATTCTTCTTACATTTAAATCCTGATTTATAGAATTTACAATAAAAACGGTATCAATATTTGCTGCGATAATTTGAGCGTCTGTCCTTAAACCTGCAACTTGCCGGACGAATTTACTTTTACGAGGCAATATTCGTTTAATTACTGCTTTTTGCTCATCAACTAATTTTTGAACCTCTACCCAATCACCGACAGCTGGAAAGTCAAGCGGGTTTTCTACCTCATTGATAAACTTACCACTTAAATGGCCAATATAATCTAGTGTCCCATCAGAAATTCGATAACTGTTTTTCTGTACGGTAATTACACGAGCTACTAGCTCCGCATTTGTTTGATCAAATTGTTCCCAACCTAGATTTTCTAATTTACGCAATAAATCTTTTCCTCCTTGAGTGTTGGAGGAAGTCCGATTACTCCGACAGTTCCTCCATGATGTTATTTACTGTTATATAACCCAAAAAACGTTTAATTACTGTCATAACACATCACTCCCTTTCATGGATGAACCCTTTTATTAATACTTCTCTTTCTATAATATTACAAAATTCTAAAATGGCAAACATTTTATGTGAAAAAGCACAATTTTTTATAGGAAAATATTACTATTTTTGTCAGATCAAACACATTAATCTAAAAAATATTTTATCATATAGGTACATGATTAATTTTAAGGAGGAGATTAAATGGAAAATAAAGATAGCGAGATCATGCCACAGAACCCAGTACAACATGATTCAGGAGAGGATAAGGATAAACCAGATATTAGCTACATTGATTTCTTGATCCAAACTATTAAGAATCCTGATGGAATTCTAACGAATGAACCCAAAGGCTACCATACTTATGGAATGATAAACATCATCGCCTTTATTGTCTTAGTTATGGTAAATTCACTAGTTGGAAGATTAATAGTAGTTGTACGCTACAATTCAGATTTTGGTAATGTATTTAATTATCTAAGTAGGGGAATTGCTTATCTCGTTGCCATTGCTATTTTGCTTGCTGTTTTTAAGCATTTTGCAAATAAAAATGGTCATACATTCGATTTGAACTTTTTTATGGAGAAATTTGGAGCTCTTTTAATAGTCCCAAGTATTTTTATAGCAGTATCTTTACCTTTAGATGCACTAGATATAACGTTTCACTCATGGATTAACTCCCTTTCATTTACATTTTTATATATTTCTATATTTTTGATTTCATACTTGTTTGTTGCACGAAATAACATACAAACTGCTAGTATATTTGTAATTGGATTCTATCTAGCATACAGACTTATATACTATATTCTCTAAGCAAGAATTATTTGTTAGAAAATGACAAATATGAGATAATAGTCCTACTATTCCAAACTTAAGTAAGGGAAATCATGATAAAAGATTTTGATTCCATCAACCACGAAACATTTATGGGAGAAGCATTAATTGAGGCAAAAAAAGCAGGAAAACGAGGCGACAGACCTATTGGTTCGGTCATTGTCCATAACGATGAAATAATTGCTAGAGGTGCCAATAGCATTGAAACATCTAACAGCAATGTTGCACATGCTGAAATTGAGACCATTAACCAAAATACTGCCTATTTACGCAAGCATGCGAGAGAGTGCATTATTTATTCAACGGTAGAGCCGTGTGTCATGTGTTTATCCACAATTGTCATGGCTAACATTCGTAATGTAGTATTTGCCGTTGAAGATAAGTATATGAACATGAAACCATTTATTGCATCGAATCCTTACATAGAAAAACGTGTTCATAACTATGTTGGTGGAATTTTGGCAGATGAATCCTTAAGGATATTAAAAAAATATTCACCTGAAGCTGCTGAAGTTGTATTACATGGACAAAAAGTGTAGAGATTTCTACACTTTTCTGTAGATAGAAAAGCTCTCTGCATAAGTCTAACTTAAGGCATTCACCATAAAGATTTGGTGAATGCCTTCATTTTTCTAAAATTCCATAGGGCAACATTGATTAAGGTCAAAAATGAATATTGCTAGTTAACAGATAAATGATAAGAAGTCATCTTCTTGTACGGTATTTTCTGCAACAATATTTTTATGAATCTTACCACAAGAAGTACACCGATGAACAATTTGATAACCTTTTTTTGAATGAAAATATACTTCAACAGGTTCCATTAAACCTTTACAAAAACTTGCACGATCACCTGGTTTGTCATCCATATGTTTCGAAAATAAACAATATGGGCAATGGTTTCGAAAGCTACCATTTGTAAGTGGCTCTACCCAAGCTCCACACTGTTCACATTGAAATGCTGTATTTAATATTTTTTTACTCAAGATCCTTTTCCTCCTAGATTTATTTAAAAATCTATGGAGGCAGGGTTCCGTTTCCTTTTCCTCACAAAGTAAGTCCCAGGCTTTACGAAACTAGTGACATGTTCACCGCCTTCCTTTTGAGACCGCGATTACTTCTAGTTCCAGCTTCAATACAGCCTATTTCATCTGTATATCCGAACCACGGCTAGTTTTGTGTCTTTGTACCAGCCACTGTAAGACGGATTTTCATCCACCTTCCACTAGTAAGTGTATGTTTCGTATCACTGGCGTCGGCAGCCGTCCCCTATTCCTGAGTTAAAGCAAAGTCAACGATTGCAATCCTCTCCTTATACACTACCTTTTCTAATGCTACCCTATGTAATTATTTTATCACTATTGCAACCCCCTTTTATAACTAAAAAACGTATGGAATATTAATTTCCATACGTTTCTTGGTTTAGCGTTTATCGTACATTCATTTCATTCGGTTCTGGACCTTTACGCTGATTACGATTAAGTTTTGCCATTTCAGCCATGTCTTCCTTACTCAATTCAAAGTCAAAGACATTAAAATTCTCTTCAATACGCGAAGGTGTAACGGATTTAGGAATGACAATATTCTCGTATTGTAAGTGCCAACGAATAATTACCTGCGCAGGTGTTTTACTGTATTTTTGAGCAATTCCTGTTACAACATCATGATTTAATACTTCTCCACCTTGCATTAAAGGACTCCAAGCTTCTAAATAAATATCATGCTCTTTACAAAAAGCTTTTAATTCAGATTGTTGTAAGTATGGATGGCATTCCACCTGATTAACTGCTGGCACAACATCACATTCGTTCAATAGTCGCTCAAGGTGCTCCACATTAAAATTACAAACACCAATTGCTTTTACTTTTCCATCTTTATATAACTTTTCTAATGCTTTATATGTATCTACATATTCATCAAACTCTGGTGTTGGCCAGTGAATTAAATATAAATCTACATAATCAAGACCTAATCTTTCTAGGCTTGCGTCAAAAGCTTTTAATGTATTCTCATATCCTTGATCACTATTCCAAACCTTTGTTGTAATAAATAATTCTTCACGAGGAATATCTGATGCAGCTAATGCTCGACCGACTCCATTTTCATTTTGATAGACCTTTGCTGTATCAATTGAACGGTAACCAACCTCTAATGCTTTTGCTACAGCTGGCGTAGCTTCTTCATCAGGAACTTGCCATACACCAAATCCAAGCTGTGGCATTTTTAAACCATTGTTTAATGTTACATATTGCATGTATTCTGCACCCTTTCTCTTGTTTAGTGGAATTAGTTTACCATAATGTCGATTCGTTCTCAAAAAATTAGCTCTTCACGTGAAAACATAGCTGTATAAATCTTAGTTTGACTTATAAAGCTTAAGAAAACATGTTCCTTCCTCTTCAAATATTATATTTCATCATTTTAATAGGATTTCTACATGCTCATAGCGAATATTAATATGATAATCATAATTAAATTAGGTGAAGCAAATGACTAACGGAAAAACAGAGATTGTTCTGCAAGCTATTGAATATATGAAAACGCATTTAGAGGAAGAAATAACATCCGAACAACTTGCTAAACATGTTGGTTATAGCCCTTATCATTTTAGTAGAGTTTTTAAAGAAGTTACCGGTGTATCACCTCGTCATTATTTATCAGCATTACGAATTGAGACAGGAAAACAAATTTTAGTAAATTCCTCCTCTACTATTTTAAAAACGCTATTGGATATTGGTTTTAGAAGCATGGGAACCTTCAATTCAAAATTTAAAAGATTTGTTGGCATCCCACCCAAACAATTTCAATCTAGCATTCACGAGTTACATCACTTTGTAAATGAGTACCAATTCTCAACTAAAACACGAAGAAAAGTACACCCCCCTTCGATTACATGTCATCTAGAAGTACCTTCAGATTTTAAAGGTGTTTTATTTGTAGGACTTTTTCCAAGGCCAATCCCTGATCAGAATCCCGTTGTCGGAACTGCACTCGCTCACCATGAAACAAGCTGCACCTTTTCAACCGTACCTAAAGGAACCTATTATATTTTAGCTGCAGCAATATCTAGGAGTTTAAATCCTAAAAATTACTTTGTACTAGATAAGGCATTGCGTGGAATAGCTGAGCATCCCGTGACTATACAAGATGATACAGAAAGCACGGTATCTATTACATTAAGAAATCCGCTTCCTTATGATCCACCCATATTAATCAATTTACCAAAATTACTATTAGAGAAAGAGAAAAACAGCAAACAAGAAGAAAAATAATTATTTATTAACATTTACAATTAGATTAGTTTTCCAAAATAAGGAGGAATCTTCACATGTTAAATCAAGTTTGTGTATTGACCGTCAAAGTAGATGATTTGGATGCGAGTCTTGAATTCTATACGAAAGTTCTGGATTTTAGTGTGTCCAAAAAATATAGTGATACCATTATTAGCTTAGAACATAATGGACTTCCATTCATCCTTGAAAAGGCAGACACCGTAGGTCAGCCATCCCGTTCTAATACTGTCTTGCTTGGTATTCAATCTACAAATATTCACGATGGTTTTGAACGATTGAAATCCAAACAAGTTAACGTTCTCTTTGATGAACCGAAGCCTTGTCCTCCTGGATATTTCTTTGTTATTGAGGATCCTACTGGTAAGCAAATTGAAATCGTTGAATTTGTAGAGGAGTGATAGCTATGAGTCAAGAAGAAATAATAAATCAAATGAAAGAACTAGAACAGGAAATATTAGCTAAAAAACAAAAGCTAACAGAATTAAGAAGATCCATTCCTTATCAAAAAGTAGAAAACTATCAGTTTATAATTTCCATGAATAAGAAAGTTAGTTTACTTGATTTATTTGGGGACAAAAATGAATTAATTGTCATTCAAAATATGGGCAAATCCTGTTCATATTGCACCATGTGGGCAGATGGTTTTAACGGAGTCTACCATCATATCATTAAAAAAGCAGCTTTTGTAGTTGCCTCCCCTGACAAACCAGAGGTACAAGATGCATTTGCAGCTGAACGTAGATGGCAATTTCCGATGATTTCTACGATCGATACAACCTTCAAAGAAGATTTTGGATTTAAAAGAAACAACAATTACCATCCAGGTGTTTCTACTTTTACGAAAGATGCCAATGGAGAAATTTATCATGTAGCCAATGCACCATTTGGTCCTGGAGATGATTTTTGTGCGATATGGCATTTGTTTGATCTCTTACCAACTGGATCTAGTAACTTCCATCCGAAGAGAGCAATTAATCAAACGACAGATTTCCAGTTAACAAATAATATCGCAATCCAAGTTAAAAATTATCACGATGCGTTAACATTCTATACCAAGGTATTTGGAATGGAAAAGGTAGATGACTTGGATTCTGAAGTAAAACTTCAATTTGCAGGAAATTATTTTTATGTTGAAGATAATGATTCAAATAACATTTTTTTCGAATTTGCAGTTAGTGATTTTCCACAAGCAAAGAAACTGTTATTGGAAAATGGTTGCCAAATTACGAAAAAGTATAATGAAAAAAGCATAATGATTTCAGATCCTTATGGATTAAAATTTCATGTATTTGAAAGCGTATAATTACACGTCTTGTAGTATTTAGGAGGAGCTATAATTGCATACAATCCAAGGAAATACACTTACCAACACGATAACAATACAAGCATCTATTCAACTTGTTTGGCACGCATGGACGATTTCGGAAAGAGTTTCCGAATGGTTTGCCCCAAAAGCAGAAATAGATTTAAGAGTAGGTGGAGCTTTTGAACTTTACTTCATTCCAGAGAATACCAGCACGATGAATACAAAAGGATGTAAAATAATAAGGGTGCTCCATGAAAAAGAACTCCAATTCACATGGAAAGGTCCTGATCAATTTACTAATATAATGAATCAAGAAAATGAGTTAACTATCGTACATGTAAACTTTCATAAAATAGATCAAGAAACTACGAACGTAACCATCAACCATAGTGGATTTAAAGAAGGGAACGATTGGCAAGAAGCCATGAAATGGCACCAGACAGCTTGGACTGATGTTCTTAGCAGTTTAAAGTCTGCTCTTGAAAAAGGAGCAGGGAACCTATGTTGTCACCCCATAGAAATAGATACTGGTTATCCTAATTCTACGATAAAACGGTAAAGGAGGAGTCCATTGATTTACGAAATGACAATTCAGATTCGAGTTACAGATATATCGGAAGGTCAAAAGTGGTATGAAACGCTCCTTCAAAGAAAACCTGATTTTATTCCACACGAAGGTTTTGCAGAATGGGAGCTGATTCCTGGATGCTGGTTGCAAGTAGCAGAAGGAATTCCCGCAAAAGACAGTGGCCCTCTTCGCTTAGGTGTTCTAGACATTGTTTCTGAACGGGAAAGAATTAAAGGGGAACTTAAAGTACCTCATTTTGACATATTTTCCAGGGAAGAGGTCCCAGTGAAATGGGCTACTTTTACAGATCCATGGGGAAATCGGCTCGGACTGTTTGAATATATTAATGAGATAGAAAAAAATGAACAAATTCAGAACATTAGTGGTGAACTGGATTAATGAAAGGTATATACTTTTATTAATAGACAAAATATTTCAAGTAGTACTAAAACACTAATCCAGGAGGAAACCAAATGACCACAAAAATAATTGAACTAGCAGAAGCAACCATTGATGACATTCAAAAAAATATGGAATCAGGGGAACTAACATCCAAAGAACTTACCATGCTATACTTACAACAAATTGCTTCTTACAATCACCAAGGACCGAAGATTAATGCCGTGCTTGAAGTAAATCCTGATGCGCTTCATATTGCTGAGGCACTGGATATTGAACGCAATCAAAAAGGGGCTCGTGGTCCTCTTCATGGTATTCCCATTCTACTTAAAGATAATATAGACACGGCTGATAAAACACATACAACTGCAGGTTCTATTGCTCTGAAAGATCATTATGCTGAAGAAGATGCGTTTATTACGAAAAAACTCCGTGAAGCAGGGGCTGTTATTTTAGGTAAAGCAAATCTAACTGAGTGGGCAAATTTCATGACGGTTGATATGCCTAATGGTTACAGTTCACACGGTGGGCAGGTACTTAATCCATATGGACCAGGAAAATTTGATGTAGGTGGATCAAGCTCTGGACCGGGCGCAGCAATTGCAGCTAATTTTGCACTAGGAGCAATTGGCACGGAGACGAGCGGATCAATCCTAAGTCCAGCAAGTAGCAATTCATTAGTTGGAATTAAGCCAACTGTAGGTTTGCTTAGCAGAACTGGAATCATACCTATCGCAAATAGTCAAGATACTGCAGGACCAATGACACGTACTGTAACAGATGCAGCTATCTTACTAGGAGCCTTAACAGGACAAGATGCCCAAGACCCTGCTACCGCCATGAACCCAGAAATAATTACAGATTACACCCCTTACTTAAACGAGAATGGATTACAACATACACGTCTTGGTGTATCACGTGATTATTTAAAAGGATTGCCTGAAGAAGAGTTAGATATAGTCAATAAAGCATTATTAGATATGGCAAAATTAGGAGCAACTATTATTGACCCTATTGAATTACCAACAAAGCTACCGAATCCGACTGTACTCTTTCATGAGTTTAAAAGTGGCTTAAATGCTTACTTATCTAAACTACCAACTAAATCACCTGTTCATTCCTTATTAGATGTCATTAATTATAATCAGGTACATGCTAAAGACGCTCTAAAATATGGACAAGAAGTATTACTAGATTCAGAGAAAAAAAGCGGAACATTAACAGAGGCTGAATACATTACTGATCGTCTTGAAGACATTCGTACTTCCCAGGATGAAGGAATTGATTTAGCAGTAAAACAGCATAGTTTGGATGCCCTAGTATTTGTTAATAACTATGGTGCAGGAATTGCAGCCAAAGCAGGATACCCTTCCATTACAGTTCCTGCAGGATATACTTCAGAAGGTAAACCTGTTGGAATCACATTTACCGGCACTCAATTTACAGAAGCTAAGTTAATAGAATTAGCATTTGCTTATGAGCAAGCTACAGAACATCGAAGAGCACCTAAATTAACATAAAGTGAATCTGCAATTAGTGGGGGGTATTGGCCCTTATATTCGAGATAATAAGCACGGCTAGAGTTATTCTCATTGAGAACAACTCTAGCCTTTTCTTACCTTTAGACTTTATATACTTCCAATGTCTTCTTTAACCCTTCTTGATAGGGTGTTTTAGGAACTTTCCCTATAAACTGCTCATATTTTTGCCCATCTAAAACAACTGGTTCTTCATTCAAGTACTGCATTTCCACAAACTCTCTCATCTGTTTATCGAATAATCCTACTAACCGAAGCATATTTTTCGTAACTGTCCCAACAGGCTTATTGTACCCAGTAACATCACGAACTAGTTTTATTATTTCATCTCCTGTGATGACATCGTAGGCAGGTATATTCCAGCTCTGCCCATAGGCCACTTCATGTAAAGACAACTCAACAATCGCCTTCGCTCCATCGGGAGTATAAATATGTTCTCTTAACAAATCTTGCTTCCCTATAAATCTCGCCTTTTTACCATTAACTATATCTCTAAGCGTGTAATTTATTTGCGCATTCTCAGCATACGGTCCATAAAAATCAGGAAAATGTGCAATAAAATATGGAACGCCTGATTGTTGGATTAAGTTTATCATTTCCAATCTTAATTTTCCCTTTTTGGTATTAGGGTTCTTAGGAGTGTTCTCCGTTATCTTCTTCCCATTGCTTCTTCCATAGGAATATATATTATCTACTACTGCAAGCTTTGCAGATGCATTTTTAGCTGTGTTTATTATATTTTGGTTTAATGGTATCAATTTCTCTTTCCAGTCCCCATATGGAATATTAATAGCATGATAGATAATATCAACGTTTTGTGCTATTTCCTCTAATTCATATTGATTAAAAACATCTCCTGATTTCCATACTACATTTGGGTCTCCATCAAACATTTCATGTAGCCTTTTTTTTGTTCGTGCAAATGCAATTACTTCCATTCCACGCGCAGATAACTCTCTAACGATGGAATACCCCATCCCCCCTGTAGCTCCTAACACTAACGATTTTTTCATTACGTATTCCCCCTTTAATTGACCAGTGGTCAGTTTTGTTTAAAAAAAGGTTTTAATCCTTTAATTTCTTGTCCATTTCAGTACCATTTCTACATGAAATTCCGCCGCTCCCTTCACTTCATTAAAAGTTGTAATATGCCTTATATAGTGTGTTACAAAACCATGTAATGAAAGAAAAAGTGACCATACCTCTTGAATAGAAATTTGTTTTTCACTTAAGCTACTTACCTGTTTTGCAAATTTTTGATATGTCTTCATTGGGCCTTCATTCATAAAATTTCTTACTTCCTCTTCTTTAACTAAAAACATGATTTCATAATGGCTTTGATGGGTTAAACCAAATTCAATAAAACCTAAACACATCTGTCGGAGCTTTTCTTCATCGTCTGTATCTTGATTAACAATTTCATCAATCGTTTGATCAAGCATTAAAAAATGTTTCTCAACTAATGCGTAAAATAATTCTGCTTTATTTTTAAAATGATAATAGATTGCACCATGACTATAATTAAGTTTCTTTGCAATTTGTCTCATGGAAACATGTTGATACCCTTTCTCCACAAATAGATCTCTTGCCGCATTCATAATCATGTCACGAGTTAATTCAATTTTCACCGCTCTTCTTGCTACCATTTTAACCTCCATTAATTAACCACTGTTCAATTATTACTTTATTACAGCTCATCATAATAATCAAACATAAAGCAAAAAAAAATGACTACACCTCTTTTATAGGAATAGCCATGTTCATTCATCATTCCAAACAATCTCACCACATTGTTCTTCATGATCTATTTTCACATCAAAATAATGCTTTTCATAAAAATACTCTAGCCTTTCTACATGATCAAAATCCCTTTTTACAATATCACCTGTTATAAATTGGACATTTTCATCACGTGCTAGTTCTTTTAAATGCTTCATCAAGATTGATCCGTACCCTTTATTTTCTTCTCCTTTAATATCTGCAATATGAATCGTATTATCATCTTTATACTCCGCTTGAATAGCAGAATTCCATTTCCCTCGGTAAGGCGTCTCGCAGTTATGAAGCATTAATTGACACGTTTCCTCTTCTTTATCTGCATATATAATTACCCAATTATCTTCCTTCGTTTGATCAATACTTATTACTTCAGAATTCTTCGCGATTTCTCTTATATTATTTTGCATACGAAATAACTGTATTTCCAATGAATCTAATTCTTGTTTTAGTTCTTCTTTATTCTTTTCTTTTTCTAAAAATGCGGATTTCATTACTTATTCACCTCCTTGCGTTTCTATGCAAACACAGTCTGCTATTTTACTAGATTGTTAGGCATAATTTCAAGTGTTAGAAAATTCGCCATCAAATAAAATAAACAAATAGTACTTAATACTTAGACAAAAATGCCGATATATACTGAAAAGCGTCTTATCTACAATTGGGGGGTACATATGAAGAAAAATAAAATCAAGAAAACAAAACCAGTCAAAGTTAAAGAAAAGAAAAAAGGAATAAAAAAGAAGAGAAATATAAACGCATTTAAATTCTGGAAAAACACTAAAATAAGCAATAAGTATATGATCGCCTTTTTTACGACTGCCATCTTATTCTTGATTGCTGGTAGTATAGTATATCTACAGTTAATCAAAGGACAAAATGATATCGAAGCAATTGATGAATATAGTAAGCGGGTAAATGACATGTCAGATATGGCTGCACTCATCCAGGTGAAAGATGTGCAAATTGCAGATTATCTACTTTCCGAAAGTAAAAGATACATAGAAGCATTTACAGACTACCAGGAACAATTTGATACACTAGCAGCAGAAATTGAGCCAACACTAAATACGGATAAACAAAAAGAGATTTTTAATGAAATTAGAAAAAATGATCAAGAAATAAATGAAATGTTTTTTGGGGAAATCAGTGATGCTGTAGATAGCGGACAACAACATATGGCAGGATTAATCCGTAATCGTTCATCTGAGCTAAGAGCCTCAACAGTAGGGTTAGTTAATGAGTTAATGGACATTGTAAAGCAAGATCAAGAAGCAGCTGTTCAACAATCTAAAAGAAGCTTAGACGCAAGTGCATTACTTTTAGCTATCGCAAATCCCATTGCATTAGTAGCAGGAATTATTTTCATGATTTTAGTAAGTCGCACTATTTCATCTAACTTGAAGCAAGTTGTAACGATTACTTCAGAGGTTGCAAAAGGAAATTTATTAGTACAATCTATGAGTTATGATGGTAAAGACGAAATTGGTCAGTTAGCTAATGCAGTAAATCAAATGAAGGATAATATCCGTAATATCTTATCAAAAGTTTCCTCCGCTTCCGAGTTAGTATCATCAAGAAGTGAAGAATTAACTCAATCAGCATCCGAAGTAAAAGAAGGTAATGAACAAATTGCAACAACTATGGAAGAACTATCAACTGGAGCAGAAACCCAGGCAAATAGCGCTTCAGACTTAGCTGGAAATATGAGTGATTTTGTTCAAAAAGTACAACAGTCAGAACAAGATGGTAAAGGAGTCGCATCTTCATCCGAACATGTACTTTCTTTAACTAATGATGGAACGGCACTTATGAAAAAATCTGTCGATCAAATGAAACAAATTGATTCAATCGTTTCAGAATCTGTACAAAAGGTAAAAGGGTTAGAAAATCAATCTAACGAGATATCAAAACTAGTCCTCGTTATTAAAGATATTGCTGATCAAACCAACCTGCTATCCTTGAATGCTGCGATTGAGGCTGCAAGAGCAGGTGAGCATGGAAAAGGTTTTGCGGTAGTGGCAGATGAAGTGAGAAAGCTTTCCGAACAAGTAGCATCATCAGTCGGAGAAATAACTACCATCGTTAGAAGTATTCAAAGTGAAACAAATGACGTAGTTACCTCATTGAATAATGGATATGGCGAAGTTAAAGAAGGAACCGCTCAAATTGAGACTACCGGAAAGAACTTTGAAAGTATCAATTATTTTGTTTCAGAAATGGCTGATAAGATCTCTACCATTTCTACAAACCTTAGTAATATTGCAGAAAATAGTACAAACATGAATAATTTAATTGAAGAAATCGCTTCTGTTTCAGAAGAATCAGCAGCGGGCGTGGAGCAAGCAGCTGCATCTTCTCAACAAACATCTAGTTCTATGGAAGAAGTTTCAAGTAATGCAGAAGAACTAGCAGAATTAGCAGAACAATTAAGCAAAGAATTAAAAATCTTTAAAATATAACAAAGAGAGTCTATGTCTAGTATTTATAGGCATAGATTCTTTCTTTTCATAAGTTTGTTCTCTAAAGATCCTTTAATAAAACGAAGAATGCAGTAGCAATTGAACCGTATACTAATAATGGAGGTGATAATATGATCGTTGTAACAACAGAACAAATTTCAGGTAAAAGTATCGCTGAAGTAAAAGGTTTCGTTCAAGGCAGTACGGTGCAATCGAAGCATGTAGGAAGAGATATTGGTGCCGGACTAAAAACCCTTGTTGGAGGTGAGATCAAAGGATATTCAGACATGATGGTGGAGGCTAGAAAAGTCGCCTTTAAACGTATGGAAAAAGAAGCCGAAAACATTGGAGCCAATGCTATAGTAGGCATGCGGTATCAAACTTCTCAAGTTATGAGTGCAGCATCAGAAGTAATAGCATATGGAACAGCAGTACGAATTGACTAAAACGATGGATATTAAAATGATCTACCAAATTAACGGTAGATCATTTTATCACTCTGATAAAAAGCAGTTTTGAGTATGGTCATTCACCATTCCAGTAGCCTGCATAAAAGCATAACAAATAGTAGGTCCAACAAATGAAAAGCCACGTTTCTTCAAATCTTTGCTCATTTGTTCCGACTCTTTCGTAGATGAAGGTACTTCATCATGTGTTTTCCAATGATTATTAATCGGCTCCCCACCTACAAATTTCCATATATATTGATTAAAGCTGCCAAACTCTTCTTGCACACGTAGAAAAGCCTTCGCATTCTTTATAACAGAACGTATCTTTAATTTATTTCGGATAATCCCTTCATCTAGCATTAATTCAGTTATTTTTTCATCATCAAAGTGTATTAATCGATCTGCTTCAAAGTTCGCAAATGCCTTTCGATAGTTTTCTCGACGTCTTAAAATTGTAATCCAACTTAAACCCGCTTGTGCTCCTTCAAGAGATAGCATTTCAAACAGTTCTCGATCATCATATGTTGGTCTTCCCCATTCATGATCATGATATTCAATATATAACTGATCGTCCTTCGGAACCCATTTACATCTTTCTTTTTCCATTCTACTCATCCTTTGTTTCTACTCTATTTTCTTCATAGGATATCCAATCACTATAGCTACCAGGATATAATTTAACGTTAGTAAACCCAATTCGTTTTAATGCCAATATATTTGGACAAGCAGACACACCTGAGCCACAAGAAACAATGATTTCGGCTCCCTTATCCAAAGAAGAAAAATGTTCTTTTAATGTGTCTTCATCCTTCCAGGAACCATCCTCATGTAAAACCTCCTTCCAAAAGAAGTTCCTTGCTCCTGGAATATGTCCAGCCTTTGCATACAAAGGCTCTACTTTGCCTAAATACCTTTCTTTTGAACGAGAGTCTATTAAAACAGCATTACTAGACATGATATTTTCCTTTATTTTACGAATATCAACCACTTCATCTTCGTTTACTTTTGGTATAAAATTTTTCTTTGCATATGTAGGGATTTCAACTGAAACCTTATTTCCTTGCTTCACCCAACACTGATATCCGCCATCCAACACGTACACTTTCTCATGCCCCATATACTGTAAAAGCCACCATAATCTCGAAGCGAACATATCATTTTGTTGATCATAAACAACAACTGTTGTTCCATGATCGATTCCTATCTCACCTAATTTACTTGAAAATTCATTAGAATCTGGTAAAGGGTGATTTCCTCCATGCTTTTGAACTTCTCCTGATAAGTCTTTATTTAAATCTAAATAGACAGCACCAGGAATATGTCCCTCCACATATGCTTTTCTACCAGCATCAGTATCATTCAACTGAAAGCGTACATCAACTACTACCGTCTCATCTTCATGGTTATTTAACCTATCCACTAATTGTTCAACACGCATTAACATTTTCTTACTCCCCTCCATTATTTAATACTTTCCCCATGTAATACTCATCTACAAATCTGTTATTAATAAATAGTGAATCTTTCTTAACTCCTTCCAATTCGAATCCAGCCTTTTGATACAGGGAAACTCCCGCTTCATTTTCCGTGACAACCGTTAATTCTAATCGATGGATTCCTTGATGAGTTGCCCATTGATTTAATTCCTTAAACAACGCTGTCCCAATCCCTTTTCCCCTATAGGTTGAAAGAATACCTATAACTATATACGCACGATGCATAGTTCTTTTGGTTGTTCCACCAATAGCGAAAAGATATCCTACTAACCCGTGATTCCCTTCTGCAAGCAATATACACGAATTATCTTGTTCTGTTAAAGCTTTAATCATTGCGCCTTGTTTTTCAGCTGTAGGATTTCTCTCACCAGGTTCAAATAACATATACTCACTACTTTTTTCGACCTGTTTTATTAGCCTGGCCAAGTTTTCTGCATCATCTAATACTGCATGTCTAATCATACATAACACTCCATTCTTCATATTTAATATATTCGCTAAAAGTTAGTGTTTTCCTCTTAGAAAATATTTCGAGTTACGGTATAATTAAAACAATACGAATCGAAGGAGAGATCTTTACCATGAAGGAAGACATAATAAAGCGATTTACTACATATGTAAAAGTTGATACGCAGTCCAATGAAGAAAGCAACACCACCCCTTCTACTCCCGGACAGCTTGAACTAGCCAAACAATTAGTTCTCGAATTAAAAGAAATTGGGATGGAAGATGTAACAATTGATGAAAACGGTTATGTAATGGCAACATTACCCGCAAATGCTAAAAAAGATGTACCTACTATTGGTTTTTTAGCTCATGTAGATACAGCTACAGATTTTACAGGTAAAAACGTGAATCCGCAGATTGTGGAGAACTTCGATGGGAATGATCTGACATTAAATGAAGAGTTAAACGTTGTTTTGTCAGCCAATGATTTTCCTGAGTTACCAAGTTATAAAGGGCATACGTTAATTACAACCGATGGCACGACCCTTCTAGGTGCTGACAACAAGGCAGGAGTTGCCGAAATTATGACAGCAATGGACTATCTGATAAAACATCCAGAAATTGAACACGGAAAAATTCGTGTAGCGTTCACTCCAGATGAAGAAATCGGACGTGGGCCACATAAATTTGATGTGGAGCAGTTTAATGCAACATATGCATATACCGTTGATGGTGGCCCATTAGGAGAATTACAATACGAAAGCTTCAATGCAGCTGCAGCTAAAGTAACGTTTAAAGGAAATAGTGTGCATCCTGGAACTGCTAAAAATAAAATGATAAACTCCGGAAAAATGGCAGCAGAATTTATTAATAAATTCCCTGAACAGGAATCTCCTGAGCATACAGAAGAATATGAGGGTTTTTACCACTTAATCTCTGTTAACGGGGATGTAGAAAAGACAACTGTATATTACATTATTCGAGACTTTGACAAGGGAAATTTTGAATCTAGAAAAGAAACATTTCATCAATTTTCTAAAGAGTTAAAAGAAAAATATGGGGAATCACGTGTTGAACTAGAAATGAAAGATCAATATTACAATATGCGTGAAAAGATCGAACCTGTTATGGAAATCATTGAGATTGCCAAACAAGCAATGGATAATTTAAATATCAAACCGATTATTAGACCAGTTCGTGGCGGAACCGATGGATCCCAAATTTCATACATGGGCTTACCTACACCAAATATTTTTACCGGTGGAGAAAACTTCCATGGTAAATTTGAATATATTTCTGTGGATAATATGGAAAAAGCAACGAACGTAATTATAGAGATTTGTAGATTATTTGCAGAAAAGTAATGGATAATAGTCAGATTCTACTTGAATCTGACTACTACTTACCTCTTAATTAAGAAAGATACAACAAAACCAATGACCAGTAGAAATGCGAAAACACTAAATGTAATTATATAGTTACCTGTTGTCATTAATGCTATTCCGACAATCGGTCCTAGCATAGCACCAATGAATAAAATAAATGCGTAAAAGGAATTTGCTAGTGCTCGTTGTTTCCCACCTAATTCTCCTACCAGCATCATGATTGCTGGAAATATCATTGAAATACCACCCACATAAATAATACTTACGAATACAATCCAAAATAAATTTGGTGCTATACCAAGAGAGAAAAGACCGATAATAGCCATTAACAGTCCTAACCGTAGTGTAGTCATTAACCCTATTTTATGAACAATCATTCCAGTTAATGGAGATAACACCATCCCTATTATTCCTGCAGCACGAACAAATAATATCCCTTTCTCCGAAAGATCAAATGGTGCATTCCCTAAATAACTCCCTAATACAGTATACATACCAATGAAGGTAAGCAATAAAAATATTGTAATGGTATAACAAAATAAAAAATTACTTTGTGAAAATATAATTTTTGCTTGCTTGAGGTAATCATACAGTCCGTTTGTAGTATTTCTATTTTCTGAGGAAGGGAGAATAAACTGAACTGCAACAAAGGTTAGAAGATAAAAGAATCCAAACAAAATAAACACAAATTGCCATTCAAACGTTTGATTAATAACATCCGCTATTACTTGACCAAAGATTCCTGCAGTTACGTATCCAAAACTAATAAACCCTACTGCTGTAACGATTTGTTTCTTCGGAAAGATATCAAATACATAGGCTAACGCTGTTGGTGCGAATGTTGCTGCAACAAATCCTTGTACTCCTCTTAGTATTACTAAACCATAAAATGAATGGATAAAGCCTATTATAAATGTTGTAACGGTTAGGGCTAACAGACCGAATACGATAATTTGCTTTCTACCATATCGATCAGCAAGTGGACCAAAGAATAAAAAACCAATTCCATAAAACAAAGAAAAGGAACTACTAGTCCAGGCAGCTATGGAATGTGTTACTTGAAATTCACTTGAAAAGGGAATAATTAGTGGTGTTGTCACATACACACTAGAAACAACAATTAATGCGCACCAAAATAACATGCCAGTTATAAATCCGTAATTGGTCTTCACCTGAGGTTTAGTCTTTGTAGCTACCTGATACATCCAGATCCTCTCCTCTTATCTTCTATATACATATGGCAAACAAACTAGGATTGTGCGAATGATAAAGCGTTGTTTACATATATGGTGAATCTTCAATCAATGGGGTTTTCATCACCTCCACTGATTGTTAGCACCGCAAGGGTATGATCTAAAGGCCATTGAACATATTGGTAATTACCGGAAAATTTCACTTCGTGGGTTTGAAGTGGGATCTTACTGCCAGTTATAGTGGAATAAATAGCCTATTGCCCTCTTTCCAGAAAATATGAGAAAATAGAGTATGCGTTTCATTTTAAATAAAGTGAAACTTCATTCAGTGGGGGTCTTACTGCCCGTTACATGCGGGATAAATTACAATTGAGGTATACTGCTCACCTAAGATTAAGGAGAGACTAACATGGTTAAATCAAACCTTATTATTTCATTAACTATATTAACTTTAATATTTCTTCTTTCAGGCTGTAATTTCTCTAAACAACAACCAGAGGAAAGCCCCCCGCCAGATTCATCCGAAGAACACGAAAGTGAAGTTGATGACGAACAGAGTGAAGAAATTACAGGTGAAAGTAATGAAAAGGAAGAATTTATAACGTTACCTGAAGAAGGTTTACAAAAAGGTGATGAGGGAGAAGCTGTGCGCATCTTACAAGAATTTTTAAATGAACTTGGTTACTCCATAGCTATAACGGAGCAGTTCGACCAAGAAACGATATGGGCACTTACTGACTTTCAACTTCAACAGGATGATAATATGGAGGTAACTGGTTTATACGACCAACAAACGAAGGATTCCTTAGAACTAGTAACCGTAGGTGATATTGAAATTAAACCAGGATCAGCTCTCTCGTATGAAAAGAATGCTTCATTAGATGAAGAGACGGTTGAACTTGCAAATCCATATGAAATATTAGCACTAGTGAATAAAAAACATGCATTACCTGCAGATTATATTCCAGATGATTTAGTTGTACCAGATGTTCGTTTTACTTTTGTGGAAGATAACCCTAAAAAGCAAATGAGAAAAATAGCGGCCAATGCCTTAGAAGAATTATTTGCCGCAATTGATGAAGAAGACTTAGACTTATTTGCTCAATCTGGCTATCGTTCCTATGAAACACAAGATAACTTGTACACATCCTATGTGACTACCTATGGAGAAGAAGAGGCAAATATGTTTAGTGCTAAACCTGGCGAGAGTGAACATCAGTCTGGATTAAGCATGGACGTTACTAGTCCAGATGTTGACTACCGATTAATTACGGATTTCGGTGATACAGAAGAAGGGAAATGGCTCCAGCAGAATGCTGCTGACTATGGATTTATTATTCGCTATCCTTTAGGAAAAGAAGAGATAACAGAGTATCAATATGAACCCTGGCACTTACGTTACGTTGGGATACAAGCTGCAAAAGAGATTATGGAACAGGGAATTACATTAGAAGAATATTTAGGTGAAAATTAGAAAACTTAGGCAAAATAGGCATTTTTATACTTTCCTATCTTCCTAAAAAGAACGAATTAGGATCTATTTCTAATTCGTTCTTTTATCTTCACACCAAATCCGTTTCAACGTAATCGCCTGTTCTTTCACTTGTAACTGAAACACATCCGGGTTAGTGAGACTCTTCCATTCATCAAATCCAATAGAATCATCAAAATACTTTAATAGTAATGTCAAGAGATTACCATGATTTACGGGCAGTTGATCCCCACTTATCCTTCTTCACTTCAAAGTCTTGAAGTGGGGATCTTACTGCCCGTTACATGCGGGATAAATATGTTTATTCACCCTATTCACCACACAAATAGACTATGTTAATTCAGCTTCATTTTCCGCTTCTGCCACCTGCTTCACACGCTCAACAAATTGAACGACTACTTTGTCACCACCACCGAGTTTCATTAATATCTTGGCTGGCCATTTTAAAGGATTATTCGTAGTTGTATAAACAAAGTATGTTTTGTCGTCTTCTAGCTTTTCTACTTCATAGGTTGTTGTAATTTCAAACATATTCGCCAATGTAAAGGCAACCTTCATTTTTTTACGATTTGGTTCATTTTCATAGATCAAGGTTTCAACATCATACTCTTGAATCTTTTTTCCTTCTCTAAATTTCTGTCTATAAATAGATCCTACACCATTATCCGTCTCTTTAACTAGCTTATTTTCAACGACATTGGGCATTATTTTTTGCATATCCTCTAAGGAACCATCAAATAGCTTCCACACCTGTTCAATAGGTGCACTGATATTTTTACCCTGTTTCCACTCTCTCATCTCATCAATCCTTCAATTAAACGAATTTTCTACATTTATTCTACCACATAGTTGAATCTAAAAAAACAAACACTAGACATTAAAATGTACCCTATAGAGTAGACACTTTAAAAAAAGTCTACCTATAGGGTACTTTTGTGTAATAATAAAGAAAAAAATAGTAAATGGGGAAAGAATATGAGTAAGAGATTGTTTACGGAAAAGGAA
>NZ_WOCA01000015.1 GCF_009728145.1 Ornithinibacillus caprae
CTTCATGTAGCCTTTAATACCCATACTCATTCCATTCATCCGTCATTGTTCTTAGAAGTGGTTTGAAATCCTGCGAATAAGCGAGCATTTGTGAGTAAATAGAATCTAACTGAGGGAGTAACTTATGGTATGAAAAACTTGATTATAATTTGAGACGTAATGTACTGCCTCTGACATCGCTTCGAAAATACCTTAAAATTAAAACTTACGAGGAGTATACCCTCGTAAGTTTTTTAGTCTTTACTTCTACTGCTGCTTTCAAGAAATTCAGGGTCAATTTCACTTAATTCATCATCAGTTACGGCAAAATCCCATTCTTCATCGTCATTATTAACTTTAACACCTTTTGGATCAACCTTTACATATACTTTTGTATCACCAACTACTTGAACAAGAAACTCGCGTTCAATTTCTACTAAGATTTTGTGACCTTGATTAGAGATTTTGCACTCTAAGCAGTTAGGTTGTTGAAGTACTTTAGCAATAACATCAAATTCGTCATTTAGGCAATTGTCATCTTTGATTCCAAGTGGAACTAAATCACAGTAAGTGACTCTTTCTGTCACTACCTCTGTTTTGGTATTATCATTATAGGAAAACCAAACGTTAATTTCATAGCTACCGTTTATTTCAACAGTATCATCTGATTTTTGTTTAGCATTATACAGGTGGTTAATTACCCAACAACCTAAAATGCTGGTAGGTCTATGTGACGGTGAAATGGAATGAGTTGCCTGCGTGAATTTTTTACCCTTACCGATGACAGCTTTAGTAATGATCTCTCTATAGTCATTATCTAGAAAACTCATAATTACGCTACCTCCTCTTTTTTCATAGTCATTTTATGCAAGACAAATACCTAAAGTGCATAGCTATTCTATGAATCCAAGAGAAGTTTACAAAATAATTGCTTAGAAAGCATTGTCATCATGCTAATCTCAAAAAAATCCAAGCAAGAAAATTCTTGCTTGGATTTTAATTAATGCCCACAAGATGAGCTGTTTTTCTGTTTTGAACCTGTCTCACCAGCAAGTACATCACCACCGGTTGATTCAATAACTTTAGTTGTTACTTCTCTAGCAATTGTTCCAGAAATTAATTGTAAGACATCATTCACTACAATTTGTGATTCCTTAAATTCTTGAACTACTGGAATTTCATCAATCTCTGCTTGGAGACGGTCAATTTCTGCCTCTACTTTTTTCAGTGCTTCCGTTTTTTCATATGCTTGGAAGTTTACTGCTTGTTTTTGTAATGCTTTAATACGATTGATTAATTGTTGTACTTTTTTATTCTCATTTAATTTTGCTTCCACTTGTTTGAATCGATCGATCTCTTCTGTATTAGCAAGCATTTCTGCAAGCTTTTTTGCTTCATCCAATACTTGTGTACGTGTGTATTCCACCATGTTAGTTCACCTCAACTGTTTTTTCTACCATTTCACCATTTAATGACCATGTTTTTGCTTCTGTAACTTTTACTTCCACAATGTGTCCAATAGCTGATTTTGGTCCCTTAAAGTTTACAAGTTTATTCTTTTCTGTATAACCTGCAAGTACATTAGGGTCTTTCTTACTTTCACCTTCAACAAGAACCTTAACAACTTTGTTTTCATAGGACTTCATAGATTTTGCTGATTGCTTATTCACAAGCTCATTCAAACGGTATAAGCGTTGTTTCTTCACTTCTTCTGGTACATCATCCTTTTTACGAGCTGCAGGTGTACCTTCACGAGGTGAATATATAAACGTATATGCTGCTTCGAAACCAACTTCTTCGACTAATGTCATCGTTTCCTCAAACTGCTCTTCTGTTTCATTTGGGAAACCTACAATTATGTCTGTTGTTAATGTTACATTTGGAATTGCTTCTTTGATTTTACGTACTAGCTCTAAATATTCCTCGCGACTATATTTACGGTTCATTTTTTTAAGAATTTCACTACTGCCAGATTGAACTGGTAAGTGAATATGATCGAGAAGATTACCACCTTTCGCTAAGACTTCAATCAAATGATCATCAAAATCACGAGGATGTGAAGTTGTAAACCGAACTCGTGGGATGTCAATTTTATGCATATCATCCATTAGGTCACCAAACGTGTATTCCATATCTTCAAAATCTTTACCATATGCATTAACATTCTGACCTAATAATGTTATTTCTTGATACCCTTGTGACGCTAAATGACGAACTTCTTGAATAATGTCCTCCGGTCGACGACTACGCTCTTTTCCACGTGTCATCGGAACAATACAGTACGTACAAAATTTGTCACATCCATACATAATATTAACCCATGCTTTGATTTTACCATTACGAGCTTTCGGTAAGTTCTCTATAATGTCGCCTTCTTTAGACCATACCTCAACTACCTGTGCTTTACCAAACATTGCTTCTTTTACTAAATGTGGTAATCGATGGATATTATGCGTACCAAAAATCAAATCTACATGATGATGTTTCTCTAAGATACGATTTACAACTGATTCTTCCTGGGACATACAACCACAAACACCAAGGATTAAATCGGGTTTTTCTAGCTTTAATGGTTTCAAATGACCGATTTCACCAAACACTTTGTTTTCTGCATTTTCACGGATTGCGCATGTGTTTAACAATATAATATCGGCTTCATTCGTATCAGCCGTTGATTCGTATCCCATTTCTGTTAGAATACCTGCCATAACTTCTGTATCGTGCTCATTCATTTGACACCCATATGTACGAATAAGAAACTTTTTCCCTTTTCCGATGTTTGCCATATCTTCTGGGATGGAGAAGTCATAATGAAATTGAACATCTTCCTTACGACGTTTTCTCGCTTTTTTAATATCAGGTGGTTGATAACTAGTTTGGAAATACTTTGCAATCATTTCATCACTAGTAGTACTTTTTATGCGTTCGATATTATCCTTACCGGATTTTCCGTCCGTTGGATGATCTGTTTGTTTAATTTGCGATTGTTCTTTACGCTGCTGTTCGTTCATACCGAAACTCCTTTCCTTTATATATAAAAGATTTCTTTTATGCATAGTTGTTCATTATTTCAGTATAAAGCCTACAATTAAATTTAACAACAGATGATACAAATCTCAACAAAAAACATCTATTTTTTAATTGCAAGATTACTAAATTTGTCATATTTCTATGATACACAAAAATAGTGCCACGCAAACTGCGTAACACTATAAAGTAATAGATATCATTCCGTTTCATTTTATCTAGGTTCAACAATTAATTTAATAGCTGTACGTTCCTCATTATCGATTAAAATATCGGTAAATGCAGGAATACAGATCAAATCAACTCCACTAGGTGCCACAAACCCTCTTGCGATTGCTACTGCTTTCACAGCTTGGTTAAGAGCTCCCGCGCCGATAGCCTGGATTTCTGCTGAGCCACGTTCTCGTAATACATTTGCAAGTGCTCCCGCTACTGAATTAGGATTTGATTTTGCTGAGACTTTTAATATTTCCATTACTAGTACCTCCTTCATTTGCTATTATAGTTCTACTGCTACTATATTCTTGGAGATGTTAGCTTATTACCATTATGCATCAAGAATTCAAAAAATTCAAATACTCATGAAAAGAAAATATGGTCATCATTAATTAATATGCGCTCTACTTTGGTGGCATTCCCATTTTTTTCATCAATGGTAATAAGAACACCGTTAAGCTGAGTCCGTCCTTTTTTATCTATATCAAAGCGAACAGGGAGATTCGTTTTAAAGCGTTTTAATACTAATTCACGATCCACCCCTAAAATAGAATCATATGGTCCTGTCATTCCAACATCTGTAATATATGCGGTGCCATTTGGTAAAATTCGTTCATCAGCTGTTTGTGTATGTGTATGAGTTCCAACCACTGCACTAACGCGCCCATCTACATACCACCCCATTGCTTGCTTTTCACTAGTTGCCTCCGCATGAAAGTCCAAAAATATTAAATTTGTTCGCTTTTTGGCCTCATCGATGAGTTCATCAATCTTACTAAAGGGATCATCAATTGCTGGTAAAAACGTTCTACCTTGAAGGTTAATAACGGCTACCTCGACACCGTTGATGTTTACAAATACCAATCCTTTTCCTGGGTTGCCCTCAGGAAAATTTGCAGGTCGTATCATGTTTTTAGCATCATCAATAAATTCAAATATCTCTTTTTTATCCCAAGTATGATTACCCATTGTTATTACATGGGCACCCCATTCTAAAAATTGCTTATATATTTTTTCAGTAATTCCTTTTCCAGAGGCAGCATTTTCTCCATTAATTATGGTCATATTGGGACGGTATTTATCTTTTAGTTTTGGTAAGTATTCTTGTACCATATCTCTTCCAGGTGAACCAACAACATCACCTATAAATAAAATTTTCATATCTATTTCATCCTAACTATTAATATATCTATAGTTTTCCATAGTTAATTTATCATGTCAAAAATTAGTTATTTTATACTTGTGAATAAGAAAAAAGCGGGCAAAAAATGCCTCGCTTCTTTGTCTAGCTACATGCCTAGTGACTAATGGACTTATCTCCCTTTATCTTGGGCAGGGTTTATTCCATCTGTCACTGAACAGGCAATTCGCTTTTCTGTATTATTTCGCATATTCAACTGCTCTTGTTTCACGGATCACAGTTACTTTAATATGACCTGGGTAATCGAGCTCACTTTCAATCCGTTTACGGATATCACGTGCTATTCTTACAGATTCAATGTCATCAATTTCATCAGGTTTAACCATAATTCGAATTTCTCTACCTGCTTGGATAGCAAATGATTTTTCTACACCTGTAAATGACTCAGAAATTTCCTCTAATTTCTCTAGTCGTTTAATATAGTTCTCCAATGTTTCACTTCTTGCTCCAGGGCGTGCTGCCGATAACGCATCAGCCGCAGCTACTAAAACAGAAATGATTGATGTAGGTTCTTCATCACCATGGTGAGAAGCAATCGAATTAATGACTACCTCATGCTCCTTGTATTTCATTGCTAGCTCTTTCCCAATTTCAACGTGGCTTCCCTCTACTTCATGATCTATTGCTTTACCAATATCATGAAGTAAACCAGCTCTTCTAGCTAATGTTACATCTTCACCTAACTCAGCAGCGAGTAAACCAGCAAGATATGCAACTTCAGTTGAATGCTTTAACACGTTTTGACCATAACTTGTTCGATATTTTAGACGACCGAGTATTTTGATTAGATCTGGATGTAGACCATGTACACCAACCTCAAATGTAGTTTCTTCTCCAACTTCTCGTATATATTCATCAACTTCACGTCTAGCTTTATCCACCATTTCTTCAATTCTCGCAGGATGAATTCTGCCATCTTGTACAAGTTTTTCTAACGCCATACGAGCTGTTTCTCTTCGAATCGGGTCAAAGCCAGATAATATAACAGCTTCTGGTGTGTCATCAATGATTAAATCAATTCCAGTTAATGTTTCTAACGTACGAATATTACGACCCTCACGACCAATAATACGACCTTTCATCTCATCATTTGGTAGGTTTACAACAGAAACTGTTGTTTCAGCAACGTGGTCTGCAGCACAGCGCTGTAAGGCCAGAGAAAGTATGTTTTTCGCTTTCTTGTCAGCTTCCTCTTTCGCACTATTTTCAGCTTCTTTTATCATTAATGCTGATTCATGCGCTACCTCTTTTTCGATTCGCTCTAAAATAATAGTTCTTGCCTGATCAGTAGTGTATCCTGAAATGCGCTCAAGCTCGGTTTGCTGCTCTTGTATCATTGATTCCACTTTGCTTTCCATTTCTTCAATTTGTTGTTGTTTTTCTGTTAGTGATTGTTCTTTCTTCTCTAACAAGAGCTCACGCTTGTCCAGCGTTTCACTTTTTCTGTCCAGATTCTCTTCTTTTTGCATCAGGCGATTTTCCTGTTTTTGTGCTTCAGCACGACGTTCACGTAGTTCTTGCTCTGTCTGCTGGCGAAGTTTGTGATTTTCATCCTTCGCCTCAAGAAGTGCCTCTTTTTTAGCGGCATCTGCATTTCGGTGTGCTTCATCAACTATTTGTTTGGCTAAGGTTTCTGCACTAGAAATCTTAGCTTCTGCAATAGATTTACGAATCAGATAACCAACAACAATACCGACGATTAGGGAAATTAAGGCAAGCAAAATGGAGATGATTAAGGGATTGTCCACGGTTTCACCTCCTCTTGCTATAAAGTTGTTTCAATTCATTATTGTCGGCATGTACCATATTCAATGAATAAAATTAAATTCGTATAATAAAAATATAAAATTATACAATTTAATTTTAATTGTCTATGATAGTGTTGTCAAGGAATCGTCATATATTTGTAAGAAAACTTGTCTGTAGAGTAGATTTCCATAGCTATACTAATATGATATCTATAAAAGAAAAATCCTTTACGCTGTGGCAAAGGATTCTACATTCATTATACGTCTAAAGTTTCTTGACCAATTTCTTCTTGTGCTTCTTCTGCGGTAGCGTCAAGATTATAATGTAATCGAATGGCATTATGGATCTCACTCATAACATCAGGATTTTCTTTTAAAAATTGCTTCGCATTTTCTCTACCCTGTCCTAATCTTTCACCTTGATAGGAATACCAAGCACCACTTTTATCGACAACATCTAAATCTGCCCCAATATCAATAATTTCTCCCTCTTTAGAAATTCCTTGACCATACATGATATCTACTTCTGCTTGTTTGAATGGTGGAGCAACTTTATTCTTTACTACTTTAATTTTAGCTCTATTACCTAAAATGTCATTACCTTGCTTCAATGTTTCTGCACGGCGAACTTCTAAACGAACAGAAGAATAGAATTTCAGTGCACGACCACCTGGTGTTGTTTCTGGATTACCGAACATAACGCCTACTTTTTCACGAATTTGGTTAATGAAAATCGCAGTTGTTTTTGATTTATTAATTGCACCAGATAGTTTTCTTAACGCTTGGGACATAAGACGAGCTTGTAAACCGACATGAGCGTCACCCATTTCCCCTTCAATCTCTGCTTTAGGTACTAAAGCCGCAACTGAGTCAACAACAATAATATCTACTGCACCACTTCGAACAAGAGCTTCCGCAATTTCTAAGGCTTGTTCTCCAGTATCCGGCTGAGATAGAAGTAATTCTTCAATATTTACTCCTAATGCTCTTGCATAGGTTGGGTCAAGTGCATGCTCTGCATCAATAAATGCAGCCTGACCACCTTTTCTTTGTGCCTCCGCAATAGCATGTAGAGCAACAGTTGTTTTACCAGAAGATTCAGGACCATAGATCTCTACAACACGACCTTTAGGATAACCACCAATACCTAATGCAACGTCTAGTGCAAGTGAACCACTTGGGATTGTTGCTATTTTTTGTTCAGCTTGTTCTCCTAACTTCATAATAGAACCTTTACCAAATTGCTTCTCTATTTGTCTTAACGCCATATCTAAAGCTTGTTTTCTATCACTCAACGAAACTACCTCCTAATTAGAACTATATATATCATACATTGTTTTGATTCTTTTGCCAAGCAAAAAACGAATAAATGTTCTTATATTTTCATGGCATTTTTTTATAGAAATTTCATTTTTCTCTACTAAAACAACTAACGAATAATAAATTTTATCATAGTTTATGCTATAGAAACACTATTTTAACTGATTGAATAATAATTCAAATCCTTTTAAAATGGTTTTACGTCTGATAGCATCACGATTTCCTTGAAAAGTGAATTTCTCTATAATTGTTTGTCCTTCAGAACATATCGCAATATATACTGTTCCTACAGGCTTCCCTTCAATTGCATCTGGTCCAGCAACACCTGTAAAACTAATTCCAATATCCGTTTTTAATAGATTTCGAATATTAGTAGCCATTTCTAGAGCACATTCTTTACTTACGGCTCCATTGGTCACAATAGTATCCTCATGAACTCCTAATACATTGGTTTTAACTGTAGTGTCATAACAAACAACACCCCCGGGACAAACTGCAGAAGCGCCATTGACTGAAATAACCCTTTCTGTAAATAATCCCCCTGTTAAACTTTCAGCTGCAGCAATCGTCTTATGGTTTTCTATTAATAGAGAAACTATTTTACATTCGATTGTTTCTTCATTCACTCCGTAATAAAACTTGCCAACTCTATCAAGAATGTTTTGCTTTCCTTGTTGTAATAAATTATTTACCATCTCAGTTGAATTACCTTTTGCCGTAAGTCGTATAACTACCCCCTCATTTTGTGCTAGAGGTGCTATAGTAGGATTTTGTTGCGATTGAATGATATCGGAAATTTCATGCTCAAGCTTTGCTTCTCCAATACCTATAAATCGTAAAACCGTTGATTTGATCATTTCACTAGTGCCCATTAACTCTTGAATATATGGCAACACATCATCACGCATCATTTGTTTCATTTCTCGTGGTACACCAGGTAGAAAGATCCATTTTTGCTCATTCATGCTAACAACCATTCCCGGTGCCATACCAACCTTGTTCTCTATTACCTCAGAATCAGTAAATACGCGGGCTTGTTTTCGGTTATTTATCGTCATTTCAGACTTTTGTTTACGGAAGTATTCCGATATCTTATCCATAGAAGGCTTATGCTCATACATCGATAAGTTAGAAACAGTTTGAAAAGCTTCTCTAGTTAAATCATCATCTGTTGGACCTAAGCCCCCTGTTACTATGATTAAATCTGAACGACCTTTTGCTTGTTGAAACGTTTCTTCCACACGCTTCAAATTATCGCCAACTACCCCGTGGTAAAAAACATTAACACCATAGGCTGCTAACTGCTCAGAAATCCATTGTGCATTTGTATTTGCGATCTGTCCCAATAGCAACTCGGTACCAACAGCAATTATTTCTGCATTTAACTGTTTCATTATTTTGAATCCCTCATGACATGCCAATTTTTAGCGAAATAATCATATCCTGATAAAACCGTAAAGAACAGGGCTACGTATAGCATAATTGTTGCAAATGGAAAGCCTATGAATGAGAATGGAAAGTTATGTAACAGTAATGCTGCAATAGCAATCATTTGTGTAGCCGTTTTGATTTTCCCCATATTACCTGCTGCAAGGACGATTCCTTCCCCAGCAGCAACTAATCGTAAACCAGTAACCGCGAATTCTCTACTAATAATAATAATTACTACCCACGCTGGAGCAAATCCCATTTCTACAAGTAAAATCAAGGCTGCAGAAACTAATAATTTATCTGCTAGTGGATCTAAAAACTTCCCTAAATTAGTAACTAAATTATATTTTCTAGCATAATAACCATCCACCCAATCTGTCGCAGATGCAATAATAAAAATTAGAGCTGCAACAAAATGTGATATCGGGAGGGTGTTTTCTCCAATATTCCATTTTCCCCACGCAAACGGAACACTTAGTAAAATAATAAAAATTGGGATTAGCAAAATTCTAGAGATCGTAATTCTGTTAGGTATATTCATACAAATGTCCTCCTAAAATAAATTCAATTTTAAGGTATAAAACCCTTCCACAATATCGGGAAGGGTATCTATGTGGTTATTCAGTTTCTTGATTTACATTAATCCAAAAACGCTGAACATCTTTCTCGGAAGGATCTACTGGATATTCAAATTCAACTCCATTTACAGTAATATTTAAATTAGGAGAATAACCGATATTAAAATAAATTCTATCTTCTCCAGTTAAATCAATATCCATTGGTGAATCATCCGGTTCTAAGAAAGTGGCGAAAAAAGATTCTCCTTCATCGTTCTCAACAGAAAACCAAATTCTATCTTCTGCTTCAAATGTGAAAATTAATTCTTCCCCTGGATTAATCAAGTCAAATTCAGCCACTTCTCCTTCTTCCGT
The DNA here is from genome assembly GCF_009728145.1 of Ornithinibacillus caprae. Taxonomy (GTDB): domain Bacteria; phylum Bacillota; class Bacilli; order Bacillales; family Amphibacillaceae; genus Ornithinibacillus; species Ornithinibacillus caprae. Next base: position 9,855 of record NZ_WOCA01000015.1, read on the forward strand.
CAAGATTAATTCTGTTTCAGCAGCAGGCTCTTCTTCCTGTTCCTCAGGATCTGATCCTTCTTCTGTTTCTTCGTCTTGAGTAGGTTCATCATCCTCAGTTGCTTCTTCTTCATCTGTATCATTATTCACATTTCCTTCAGGTCGATAAATTTCGTTATCCTCAGGATCTTCTACAAGATCATCATCGTTAGTAGCGTTTGATTGTTGGAAGAACCACCATGCAGCAAATACAATACCAATCACCAATAATATAACAATGATTGTGGGTATTAGAGAAAATATTTGTGAGTTCTTAGCTGGACTGTTCTCTTTTCTAGAACGACTAATTCTAGTGTATTGTACCGTACTTTCCTCATCTGGTGAAGGGATGTCTTCTTTATATTCCTCCAATAGTTCATTGGCATCCAAGCCTACAGCATTTGCATATTCCTTTATAAATGCTCGAGCATAGAATTTACCAGGTAAAATAGAAAAGTTTTCTTCTTCGATTGCGATTAAATATCTTCTTTGTATTTTTGTAAGATCCTGCAGACTTTCTAAAGAAATGTCTTTTTCTTCTCTTGCTTCTTTTAACCTAGCACCTATTCCCATACTTAACACCATCCAATTTAAAAATCAAACATTGAAAAACCATTTTCTTGATTATATTGTGTTTTTTCAAGTTGTTCATATGTAATCTCTTCATCTTCATGACTTCGTAATTCAATAATATAATCAAAATCATCAATATTATATTCGGTAGCTTGAACAAAAATATCAGGATGTTCCACAACTTTTATAGCGGGTAACTGCATAATCTCACGTATTAATTGCCAATGTTTTTCATTAGCTCTTTTTTTTGATACAACCCCATCTATAATGTAGATATTATCACTGCTATATTCACCTTCGATCAGCTGGTTACGAACAGTTTGTTTAAGCAACGTACTAGAAACAAACAACCATCGTTTATTTGCACAAACACTTGCTGCTACGACAGATTCAGTTTTCCCAACACGTGGCATCCCTCTCACGCCGATTAGTTTATGACCTTCTTGTTTATATAACTCAGCCATAAAATCGACCAGTAAACCTAATTCATCACGAACAAATCGAATTGTTTTACGATCATCGACATCACGATGAATGTATCTTCCGTGCCTAACTGCTAACTTATCTCGAAGCTTGGGTTTTCGTAATTTAGTAATTTGTATTGTGTCCATTGTATCTAAAATGGATTTTAGCCGTGTTATTTGTTCGTCATATTTCGCGAGCAACAACATACCTCTTCGCCCATTTTCGACACCGTTAATGGTAATAATATTAATCGATAACATCCCTAATAGTGAAGAAATATCCCCAAGTAATCCAGGACGGTTATATTGAATTTCATATTCAAGATACCATTGGGTTCGATCCATATGCAATCTCCTTTGTTGATAATAGGAAACTATTAACTATAAATGCAATATATCTCTATAATAAATGATTTTAGCCTCAGTTAAAAGGAAATATTTCAACATTATACAATTAATTAATAAAAAGAAGCTGCTTATTGTACTGCAGCTTCTATCAAGAGGTTTGTTGATTACTGGGTATTTCCTTGATTCTGCACTAGCTTAACCATTGAGTTAGCTATTGCATGCTGTTCTTCTTTAGAAGCAGCATTCCAAAGCTCTCTTAACACAGCTTCTTCACTATTTTTAGCATCAACACTCTTCGACAAGTAATCCCCAACCTCATATGCTACTTCATTAATCGTTTGTTGAGACATACCTTGAGATTGAGCTTGTTCAAGACGGTTTGCTAAAAACTCTTTCCAAGTTCCAAAATTATCTAGAACAGACATTTTATCTCCTCCTTCATTTGTACATGTATAGTATTTGAATTTAAAACATGATTATACATTGTAAAGTAAGGAGAAATATGCCCCTTTTTTACCAACCACCATTTATTCGTATGATTTCACCCTGTATATATGATGATTGATCTCCCATTAAAAAGCTAACTGCATTAGCTATATCGTTCGGCATTCCAACTCGGTTTAATGGGATCTCTGATACGATCATGGCTTTTTCATCTTCATTAAAATGCTCGTTCATTTTTGTATCAATAAAACCAGGACTAATCGCATTAACCGATATACCACTTGGACCTGTTTCTTTGGCCAATGCTTTAACAAAGGAATTTTGAGCTCCCTTTACAGTGGAATAAACCACCTCATTGCTAGCACCAACATCTCCCCAAATCGAAGTGATAAATAAAATCTTTCCATACTTCCGCTGGATCATTGAATTTAATAAATGCTTGGTAATCATCCAAGGAGACTTTACATGAATGGTAAGCATTTCATCCATTTTTTCTTCTGTTGTATCTTGAAATAAACCATAATAAGCATTTCCGCTTGCAAAAATAATTCCATCAACAGGAAAAACTAGTTCTGTTAACAACCTTTTTACTTCTTCATCCTTACTTAAATCTGCTTTAATCTCGCCTAAAACACATTCGTTGTCAAGTTTTCCTTTAATTTTGTTAATGTTTTCCCGGTTACGGTTATAATGCAATATTAATTTATACCCTTCATTTCCAAGGCGCACCGCTATAGCACTACCTATATCACCACTAGCTCCGATAATTAATATGTTTGTCCCCATGTTACATCCTACTCTGCTACTATTTTACAAACTGCTAACTTTTCTTCTGAGATCCAATGTTTTAAGTAATGATTCACATCATCAATTGTTAACGATTGAATTTCAGGAATTAAATCAAAGAAATCAATTCCCAATGTGTGATAATGAATATGTTTACTTGCAATAAACTCTAAGGAGTTCATTGAACGTAATAATTGACCAATTTTTTTCTTTTTCATTCTTTCAAAGTCTTCTTCTTGTATAGTTTCGGAATTTGTCGTCATTAATAATTCTTTTATTTTATTTGCTAATTGATCCGGATTATCAGAATTACCTCCAATTAAGGTATAACCAAAGTTTCGATCTAAATTCATCTCAAAATAAAAGCTATCATCGATTAAATTATCATCATATAGCTCCTGATAAAACTGACCACTTTTTGAAAAATAAAAATTTAATAGCATATCCTGAAGTAAATCCCTTTTTAAAAATTCATCGCGGTCTAATTCCTTGTTAGCTTCTTTTATACCTACCGTACATTTTGAAACAGACACAGGCATTACAATTTTATTTTCCTTCATGCCTACTTGCTCTGGTTCATCAGGAAAATCACGTACTATCTCATTCATTTTTTCAAACTCTTTAGCTGCCTGGTTTTCCTTAACTAAGCTCATCATATTCTCTGGATCAAAATTCCCTGCTATAAAAAGGATCATATTTTCCGGGTGGTAGAAGGTATTATAACAAGTATACAAATCATCCTTGGTAATTGAATTGATCGATTCGACCGTACCTGCAATATCAACATTAACTGGATGATTTTTAAACATTGTTTTGATCGTACCCATAAATGACTGCCAATCAGGTTGATCATCATACATTTTAATTTCTTGAGCGATTATACCTTTTTCTTTTTCAACCGACTGCTCCGAAAAATATGGATCTTGAACAAAATCAATTAATGTTTTTACGTTGTCCTCAATATGATTCGTTGCAGAGAATAAATATGCTGTTTTTGTAAAGGATGTGTACGCATTTGCTGATGCACCCTGCTTGCCAAAGTCTGTAAATACATCGCGGTCTTCTTTTTCAAATAACTTATGTTCCAAAAAGTGTGCAATCCCTTCTGGTACAGTAATTTTTTCGTTATTACCAATTGGAACAAACGTTTGATCAATCGAGCCATAGTTAGTTGAAAAAATACCATATGTTTTTGACATTTCTGGCTTAGGTAGTAAAAATACAGTTAAACCATTGTCTAGTCGTTCCAAATAAACAGTCTCATTAATATTGTCATATGTCTTTCTACTCACTTGGCTCACCTCCCTCACTTGTTAGCAAGTACACCGTATCTTCTTCAATACGTGATGCAACTTCGGTAACTTCCTCTACTTGAACAGCTTTAATCTTTTCAATTAATTCACTAGGCTTCAGATCTTTCTTAGCAATCACTTGTTGATATAACAGTTCAATCATACCTTGTGGATGGTCCATTGTTTCCAACAATTGATTCACAATTAACTCTTTTGTTTCGCTTAACTCTGAATTCGAGATTTCTCCATTTTTCATAGCGGACATTTGTAACTCCATTATTTCTCTCGCCTTTTGATAATCGGCAGGTGCAATTCCACTAAAAACAAGTAATAATCCTTTATGGCTTTCAAGCTTTGATGACGCATAATAGGCCAAGCTGTTTTTCTCTCTTACATTAATAAATAACTTGGAGCTAGGGAATCCCCCTAATATTCCATTGAATACTTGTAATGCTGGATATTCCTCATCCTGGTACGTAATATTGGTTCGATAACCAATGTGAAGTTTAGCTTGTTGGATATTTTGTTTTTCAATAACTTCTTGCGGTTTTTCTTTTGAATTGTTATCTGCTTCCGTAACATTGTCATTGTGATTCGTAGCCTGTTTTTCGTCTCTTTTAATTTTACTTGTTATTAACTGTTTCATTTCTTCGATATCAAAATCACCTAGAACAAAAATATCTAACTCATCTTGTTGTAGAAGTTCTTGATAATAAGCGTACGTATCTTCTGGTGTCATTGAATCTAAATCTTCTTCATAGCCATGAACATGTAATTGGTAAGGCTCTCCATCGCACATTTCATCAATTAAACGCATATTGGCAAAACTCATTTTATCATCCTTGATGGAATTAATCTTTTGCTTTAATGTGTTTTTTTCACGTTTAAAAATTGTTGGTTGAAAAGCTTGGCCTGAGGTATTGGGGTGAAATATTACATCATTAAATAATTCAACAGCACCCTCTAAAATTCCAGACTCATTTGGTATAAATTTTTGGTTTGCTACCTCTAAACGCAAACTTATAATGTGGTTTTCTCCTTTTTTACCACCATCAATTGAAAGAACCGCTCCATACAAGTTATCTAATTGTATTTGTAATTCTTTGCGACTTGGGTGGTTTTTCGGCCCTTGTTTTAGTAAATATGGAATCAGAGCCCGTTTTGTAATTGTTTCTCGATTTAAAGTAGCTTTAAATTTTGCTACAATATTTATCGTTTTAAATTTCTTATTTGGTACTAAATGCAGGTTATATCCATTTACATCTAGTACGTCTTCTTTAATTGCCTCCATAACTGATCCTCCATTTTGAATACCAACATTAATCTATACTAGTTTATACGTTTTTCTAATTCATAAACACATTCTGTTTAATCAATTATATTTAGTTTACCATTATATGGATGTACAGCCAAGAATGAAAACATAGAACGATATATATTTAATGTGGTGTATATTAACGGTTAGTGTCTTATTACCGCTCCGAAAATACACTTCGCTTTCCCGGTCGGCTGGTGAGCCTCCTCGTGCTACGCACTGTGGGGTCTCACCGATGCCTTTCCTCCTCCAGGAGTCTTCATGTATTTTCTCCGCTGTATAGTTCTTTAAGTATCGATAATATATCTTTTTTAGTGTTTTATCGAACTTGGGCGAGAAGACTCCTTTCTCAAAACGCGACAGTGTTTAGGTGGGAGATGAAAAATATGAAGGCTTTAAAACGTCTTGAAAACAAAGAACAGCGCATCATTCACTACTGGAATCATGTGATTTCAAAAGAAATTGTACGCTTCACCCAAAAACAAGGAGCCTCTATTATTAAAATCGAATATTTGAAGAATATCCGCTCTATGAAAAAGTTTTGGAAACGTAGCGACCGAAATATTAACTCTTGGGCTTTTTTTGACTTGGAAGAAAAACTTACTTACAAAGCACAACTAGCCGAGCTAGAAGTGGTTAAAGTAAATCCGTTCAAAACTAGCCATGAATGTTCAAACTGCGGTAACGTAGTTAAAAAGAACCGTCGAGGTTCGCTGTATACATGCTCTTGTGGGTATAAGAAAGACGCTGACGTTAATGTCAGCTTTGTCATTTCCACAAGACCATCTAACGAAGAAAAAGCAATAACTGCGACTTAACAGTCGTAGCAGGAAACCTAATGTTTTCTGTAAGGCGCCTGACTGCGCTGTACACCTAGCTAATGACGCTCTACCCGTAATTCGCATAAACGAAAAACGGGACTGAACTGAAGTAACGGTAACCACCCAATAGTCTTTTGGTCTATTGGAATCCCCTTCCTAAAAAATCCGTTAGGATTTTAGGTGGGGAGAGGATGTCAATAAATACAAAATAGCTCTGCTCTTCTTTTAGGATTCGTGCGTTGTAACGTTCTTATATTAAATATACCAGGAGGAGATACTTCTAATATTCAGAACACCTCTACAAGCGAAGTGTTCTGCCGTAGCGGTGTTATAGCACACACCGAATAAATTAAGAGTGAAAGAGCAAATTCGTAACAAAGTTACTGCACATTCTACATTAAATACGCATAAAAAAACTGACTTGCATTATTGCAAGTCAGTTTTAAACTCTATCTACTCCCTTTAATATATGGAACACCATTTGCCTTTGGAGCCTCTGCACGTCCGATAAATCCAGCCAATGCTAAAATTGTTAGCACATAAGGTGCAATTAACAAGAACACTTGTGGAATATCTTGTAGTAACGGAATACTTCCACCCACAACACTTAAACTTTGAGCAAAACCAAAGAAAAGTGCTGCTCCCATAGCGCCTAGTGGATGCCATTTACCAAAAATTACTGCTGCAAGAGCCATAAATCCTTGTCCAACAATCGTTGAATGCGAGAAGTTAGATACAATGGTTAGTGCGAAAACAGAACCACCTAAACCACCTAAGGCACCAGATAGTATAACCGCAATATATCGCATTTTAGTTACACTAATTCCATTGGTATCAGCAGCCATTGGATGTTCACCGACTGCACGCAAGCGAAGTCCAAATGGAGTTTTATAAAGAACGTACCATACTACAAATGCTAAAATAATTGCTACATAAGATGTAACGTAGACGCCCTTAAAGAAAATAGGTCCGATAATAGGTATATCAGCTAAAAATCCTAGATTCTGTGTATAGAAAGGTTGATCAACCATATCCGTTTGCCCTTTTCCATACCAAACTTTTGTTAAATAAATCCCTATTCCCAATGCTAGCATATTAATTGCTACACCACTTACGACTTGATTAGCATGTAGCGATACAGATGCTACCGCATGGATGATTGAAAATACAGCTGAAACAAGAGCAGCCACTAGAATGGATAACCAAGGAGTCCAGGTTCCAAATACATCAGCAAATGCAAGGTTAAATACGATACCAACAAATGCCCCCATAACCATTAATCCTTCTAGTCCAATATTAACTACACCAGATCGTTCACTGAATACTCCGCCCAACGCTGTTAGAATTAGAGGAGCTGAATAAAACAATACGGTTGGAATAATTGACTGTAATAAATCCATCACTTATCCCCCTCCTTTTTAAAGCGAAGTAATAACCATCTAATTAAATAGCTTGAAGCGACAAAGAAAATTATTAACGCAATAATAATATCAACTAATTCTGTTGGAACACCTGCACCTGTAGGCATCTCTCCTGCCCCTTCTTTTAATACACCGAAAAGAACAGCTGCAAATATAACACCAAGAGGGTTATTCGCACCTAACAGAGCTACGGCAATACCATCAAAACCTAAGTTCGTAAATCCTGACATTACTGAAATAGTTCCGTAGGTTCCTAAACCTTCCATTGCCCCAGCTAATCCAGCAAATCCACCAGCGATCACCATAGATAGAATGATATTTTTACTTACGTTCATACCAGCATATTTAGATGCATGTTGGTTAAAACCGACCGCTTTAAGTTCATAACCAATTGTCGTTCTTTCAATTAAGAACCACATGACTACAGCTGCAAATAGAGCGATTAATATACCATAGTGCATTCTTGAAAAGAATGTTAAGCTTTGTAACCACTCAGAAGCTAATGATGCCGTAGGAGAAATTCGTTCAGTAGTAGTACTTTGGTCAGTTAAAACTCCTCTAATAACTGCATTGGTACTAAATAAAGCTATATAGTTCAACATAATTGTTACAATTACTTCGTGGACACCAATTTTAGCTTTCAATAAACCAGGAATGAATCCCCAAATCGCACCAGCTATTGCGCCCATTATTACCGCAAGTGGTAAATGAATGATCATAGGTGCATCAATTGTAAGACCGACCCAAACGGCTGCCAGCCATCCAACAATTACTTGTCCCTCTGCACCAATGTTAAATAATCCAGATTTAAAAGCAAACGCTACTGCTAAACCAGTTAAAATTAATGGGGTAATTCGTCTAACCGTTTCCCCAATCGTAAATGCGTCACCAAATGCACCATTCCATAGAGAAGTGTATGCAATAATTGGATTATGACCAGAAAATAGCATAATAATTGCACCGACAATCAATCCAAGAATAACAGAAACGATAGGAACTAAAATGCCAAAAAGCTTATTATTCTCCGTCATTTGTTCCACCTACCTTACTAACCTGACTACCAGCCATGAGAAGTCCCAGTTCTTGCTCATTGGTTTCCTCAGGCTTAACGTCTGCTACAACTTTACCATCAAACATAACCGCAATTCGGTCACTTACATCTAAAATTTCATCTAGCTCAAAGGAAATTAGTAAAACAGCCTTTCCTTTGTCACGCTCTTCGATCAATTTTTTATGAATAAATTCAATAGCACCAACATCTAACCCTCTTGTAGGTTGAGCTGCAATTAATAGATCAGGTGAACGGTCTACTTCACGACCAATAATTGCTTTTTGTTGGTTTCCACCAGATAAGGCACGAGCTAATGTGTATTCACTTGGTGTGCGAACATCGTATTCTTCAATTAAGGATTTTGCCTTCGAATAAATTTCTTTGTAGTTTAAGATAGTTGCCTTGGAGTATGGTTTCTGGTAATACGTTTGCAGAACTATATTTGCTCCAATTGGATAGTCTAGAACTAGTCCATATTTATGACGATCTTGCGGAATATGGCCTATACCGCTTTCAGTTACTTTTCTTGGACTCTTATTCGTAATGTCCTTCCCTCTGAGTGTGATTTTTCCAGAAGTGGATTTTCTTAGACCGGTTATTGCTTCAATTAGCTCTGTTTGACCATTTCCATCAATACCAGCTATACCAACAATCTCTCCAGCTCTAACTTCCAAATCTAACCCTTTTACTAAATCTACTTTTCTTGCATCCTTCACATATAAATTATTAATATCAAGGACGGTATCTTTAGGTTCAGCCTCTTTCTTCTCCGTTTTGAAGTTAACTTCTCTACCAACCATTAATGATGCTAACTCGTTGGTAGTTGTATTAGCAACTTCAACAGTGCCAATGCCCTTACCTTTACGAATAACCGTACATTTATCACAAACTTCCATAATTTCCTTCAGTTTGTGGGTAATTAGTATAATTGACTTACCTTCCTTAACTAAGGAACGCATGATTTCAATTAATTCACTAATTTCCTGAGGTGTTAATACCGCAGTTGGTTCATCAAAAATTAATACATCCGCACCTCGATATAATGTTTTCAATATTTCCACTCGTTGCTGCATTCCAACTGAAATATCACTGATCTTTGCAGACGGATCAACTTTTAAGCCATAACGATCGGAAAGCTCTTGAATTTCTTTTTCTGCTTTTTTAATGTTGATATTTCCCATTTTAGTTTTAGGCTCACTACCTAAAATGATGTTCTGCGTTACAGTAAACGGCTCCACTAACATAAAGTGCTGATGCACCATGCCAATCCCCAAATCATTTGCAACATTTGGGTTAGTAATATTAACCTTTTCCCCTTTAACGCGAATTTCACCTTTTTCAGGTTGGTATAAACCAAATAAAACATTCATTAATGTTGATTTCCCTGCACCATTTTCACCTAATAATGCATGAATTTCACCTTTTTCTACCTGAATCGTTATATTATCGTTTGCCACGATTCCTGGAAACTCTTTTCTTATATTCAACATTTCAATTACATAATCCAAGTAACCTCACCCCTTTTTGGAGAAAATTAAAGTATATGATATAAAATCGCCAAATGAAAAGGATCTTCCTTGTAAAAATCCTCTTCAGTTGAAGATTTTATAATTTGGAAAAGGCTGTTCTAACAGCCTTTTCCAAGATATGTTTATAGTGCATCCACAAATGCTTCAGTTTCTTCACGAGTTTGAGGTACATCTATCTCGCCATTACGTATTTTTTCTTCCCACTGTTGTACTTCATTGATAATCTCTTCAGTCATAGCTTCAGAGTTGGTGGTAGCAACACTAATACCATCTTCCTCTAAACCAAACTCAAGTGTTTCTCCACCTGGGAATTCACCATTCATTGCAAAGTTCGTTACATCTTGAACAGCAATGTCAACACGCTTAACCATTGAAGTTAATGTAACGTTATGATCACCAATTGCACCTTCTTCGTGCTGGTCACGGTCAACACCGATTACCCAAATTTCACGGTCTGGATCATTTTGCTTGATATCTTTAGCTTGGTTGAATACTCCATTACCAGTACCACCAGAAGCATGGTAAATTACGTCTACACCACTGTCATACATATAAGATGCAATACTTTTACCTTTTGCAGCATCACCAAATGATTCTGCATACTCTATTTCAATTTCAATGTCAGGATTTACAGATTTTGCACCAGCAATAAATCCAGATTCAAATTTATTGATTAGCGGAGAATCAACACCACCAACAAAACCTAATTTATTAGTCTTTGTTTTATGAGCTGCTGCAACACCAACTAAGAATGATCCTTGATGTTCTTTAAATAAAATACTAACTGCATTCGGTGCATCAACAGTGTCATCCACTAATGCAAAGTTTGTATCCTCATATTGATCTGCGATTGTTTGAAGATCCTCTTTTAATTCAAATCCAATACCAAAGATTAAATCATATTCGTCACGAACTAGACGAGTTAAGTTTGGAACATAATCTGCCTTATCATTAGATTGCGCATAGTCAATTCCATTTCCTTTTGATAGGCCATTTTCCTCGCCCCAAGCAGTTAAACCTTCCCATGCTGATTGGTTGAATGATTTATCATCAACACCACCAATGTCAGTTACCATTGCAGCACTGAAATCTCCTGCTTCTTCAGTAGCATCATCGCCACCAGTATTATCTTCGTTTGTTGTATCCTCTTCATCTGCTCCACCGCCACATGCCGCAAGTAGCATGCCTAAGGTTAATAAAAGTGCGAATAATAGTGTAAACTTTTTCAATGTAATTGCCTCCTTTTGTAATCTATTCCATCTTATAATGTGATAAATAACACTTTGTATTCCTCTCCAACGACCACCTCCTAAAATGGATGAAAATTCCATTTTATAAGCGCTTTCTTAAAACATAAAAACTAAACACATCAGAACGGAAATAGTTAGCAGAATATAATACTGGCTCATCATCATCCGTATAATGCATTTGCTTAAGTAATAACAATGGTTGATCCGGATCACATTCTAGTATTTTATAGATACGCTCATGATAACTAATAGGTTCTATATACGTAACCGCATATGAAACTCGTTTATTAGAATGCTCTTCCATCAACTTAAATAAGGAATCTTCATTTTTCACTAATTCTAAAGGGACATATCCTTCTGGAACCTTATCAATACAGAAAACAACAGGATTGCCATCTGCGGTTCGGACTCGTTCAATTTTTGCTAGTGTTTTGACTTCTTTAGTCGAAAACTTCACTCGTTCTTCTTCAGTCGGTTCTACGATATCTGTAGATAGATAATAAGACCCAGGATTTTTTCCAAATTGTTCAATCATGTCTGTAACACTAGTTAATTGTTCAATGCCTGACGAAAAAATAGGTTTTTGATTAACAAAGGTTCCAACGCCATGACGTCTAGTAACAACATTGTCTTCTTCTAGTATTCGTAATGCTTCTCGTAATGTAGCTCTAGAAACCCCTAGCGTTTTTGAAAGCTGAAACTCCGATGGTAATTTTTCTTTTGCTTTATATACACCGCTTTCAATATCACGTTTAATCTCATCTATTACCTGGAGATACAAATGACGTGAATCAGCCTTGATTGACATGAAATCCCTCCTAGTCGTCGATTCATTCTTTCAGAGAGATCTGACCTCTGACGTATGACTATTTTTGGCTGAAATAAGCATATCATTTTTCTAAAAATAAATAAATAGTTTGATGACAAATTTCTTAATTTATTCATAAAATATGTCGTTTTTAGTCGAAAAGGATGACATAAAAAATGGACACGATAACATAATTGCTTATGTTACTTGTCCATTTTACAAGTTAGGAAGTTTTTTCTTCACTTAATTGAGATACTAGTACAGTCCTTGGTTTACTTCCTTCATAAGGGCCAACGATTCCCCTATCTTCCATTGCATCAATCAGCCTTGCTGCTCTTGTATATCCAACTCTAAATCTTCGTTGCAGCATGGAGACACTAGCACTCTGCATTTCTATTACAAGCTGCACGGCATCGTCATACAACTCATCATCTACTTCTGTTTGTGATTCGCTAACATCCTCTGGAATCATTTCCTCTTGATAGGATGCCTTTTGTTGTTCAATACAGTGATCAACAATTCGTTCTACCTCTTCATCAGATAAAAATGCTCCCTGAACACGAGTTGGTTTAGACGCTCCAACAGGTACAAATAGCATATCTCCTCGGCCTAATAGCTTTTCAGCACCACCTGAATCCAGGATTGTGCGGGAATCTGTTGCTGAGGAAACACTAAAGGCAATTCTAGATGGAATATTTGCTTTAATTACTCCAGTAATAACATCTACAGAAGGACGCTGGGTTGCAATGATTAAATGAATTCCTGCAGCACGGGCCATTTGTGCAAGTCTAGTAATGGAATCCTCCACATCATTTGAAGCAACCATCATCAAGTCTGCTAATTCATCAACAAGTACTACAATATATGGTAAGTTAGGTTGTGCCTCACTTTCATCAACTGTCTGGTTATATTTACGAACATATTCATTATATCCTTCTATATTTCTCGTACCTGTATCGGAGAATAATTCATATCTTCGCTCCATTTCAGCAACAACTTTTTTCAAAGCTTGAGAAGCCTTTTTAGGATCTGTTACAACCGGTGCCAAGAGATGGGGGATTCCATTATAAACATTTAGTTCAACTTTTTTCGGATCGATCATCATCATCTTTACTTCATGCGGTTTAGCACGCATTAGTATCGTGGTAATAATTCCATTTACACACACACTTTTCCCGCTACCAGTAGCACCAGCTATTAATAAATGTGGCATTTTATTCAATTCTGCTACAACTGCATCACCAGAAATATCTCGTCCAAGAGCAAATAATAATTTTGAAGTTTGATTATGAACGATACTATCTAGCACTTCTCTTAAGGAAACCATAGCAACTTCATTATTAGGCACTTCAATACCTACAGCAGATTTTCCAGGAATCGGTGCCTCAATTCGGATATCCTTTGCTGCCAAGGCTAGAGCTAAATCATCATGTAAACTAACAATTTTACTAACCTTTACGCCTGCTTCTGGATATACTTCATACTTCGTAACTGCTGGTCCAACATTAACCTTCGTTACTCTTGCTTTTACACCAAAACTATGAAACGTTTTTTCAAGTTTCCTAACTGTTGCTTGAATTTGAGATTTTTCATGTTGTTGAGAATTCACGGTTGGTTCAGCTAGTAAATTGGTTGATGGAAGAATATATTCATAGTTTTCGGGTTCTGTCATTGGCATATTCTCAAGTAATTCATCGTCGACGCTATTGCCATCACTGTTAGTCTCTTCTTTTTCCAGTTCACCCTTTAATTCTTCCGCGTTAGATTGTGTTTCGTTACTTCCATCAAATGCATAGGTAACATCCGGGAAATCTTGAACTTCTGGTTCTACATCTATTGGATCCGGAGCCACTACATCAGGGACATCGATAGGTTGTTCCTCGTTTTTAGCTTGTCGGGATTCCACCCACTTTGTCTTTAATTGCTGTACAATATTATTTGTTCTTTTAAGAGACTTAGAGAAAAAATCACCTAATGAAAACTCAGTTATAAACATAAGTCCAATCATAACTGAAAATACAGCTACTATTTTTGCTCCTACAGAAGAGAAAAGATAATAACAAAATGCAAACATAAACGCACCAATCATTCCCCCACCTGTTTGAGCTGCGGTGCCTTGTCCATCAATGAATGCAAAAAAATTATTCCATGTCGCTTTGATAATCGAAACGTCTGTCGATGTCACCAATAATCGTTCTAATGTTTGGATATGTGTTAACAGTAAAACACCTGTAAATAGGATATAAAATCCTATCATTTTTTTATGTGCAAAATTTGGATAGCGTCTTTTAACTACTAAAATACCTCCTGTAATCAATAGAAAAATTGAGGCAACAAAATACCATATTCCTAGAAAGAATCTAAATAAATGCTCTAAACCTCCTGGTATTGCTCCATCACTTATAACACTCGCTCCACTTCCGAAAATAGCTAGAAATATAAATAAAAGTCCTAACAACTCATATTTTACCTGTTTTTTTAATTTACTTTTTCTTTTTTTACGTTTTTTAGCCATGGGTTTCACCTCTGTTAAATCAAACAATGATATGTAGCAGAGTAAACCCTTACCACATAGTTGGTAAGGGTTTCTCTTAGATGTAATTATATTTAGTATAACATAGATGTGTAAATGAATGATTAAAAAATTCATTTAAGAATTGTTCCAGGTGCATACGTACTATCAAGAAAATCCTGTGGGTCTGTTGAAAGCAGTTGAAGTACTTGATATGTTCCATCGTTGTTTCTTTCCACATAGACCTGTTTTCCATTATATGAAACGCATTCCCTATTAACATTTTCACCTGCTTCATTAGGAAAAATATCTGTTTCTGCCAACGGAGTATACAAGATCATTGTATAACCTCCTGTTGACTACCTTTCGTATTTTCTATTAACTCATTGATTTTTTCCATTGCATCCTTCACTCCGCCAACAGCATCGATTAAGCCATAATCAACTGCGTCATTACCAACTACATTAGTACCAATATCTCTCGTCAAATTTCCTTTAGCAAACATTAGATCTTTAAATTTTTCTTCTTTAATATTGGAATGACTTACAACAAAATTAATAACTCTGTCCTGCATTTTATCTAAGTATTCAAACGTCTGAGGTACGCCAATAACTAGACCTGTCAAACGAACAGGGTGGATCGTCATGGTTGCTGTTGGAACGATAAAAGAATAATTAGCTGATGTAGCAATTGGTACTCCAATCGAATGCCCTCCACCTAATACAATCGAAACGGTAGGCTTGGACATGGATGAAATCATTTCAGATAATGCAAGACCTGCTTCTACATCTCCACCGACTGTATTTAGTAAAATAATTAATCCTTCAATTTTTGGATTTTGCTCAATTGCAATTAGCTGAGGAAGTAAATGCTCGTACTTTGTTGTTTTGTTTTGAGGAGGCAATTGAATGTGTCCTTCAATTTGTCCTACGATTGAAAGTACATGTATATTAGAATCTGGTGCTTGAGGTACATTGGTTTGTCCTAACGATTGAATCTTCTGCACCAATGATGAACTAGATGACGATTGATCCTCCTGTGGTTGTGCTTTTTTTTCCATGTCTTTATCCATTTTACGACACTCCTTTAACACGTGTTAAATTTAGTATGATCGTAAAATGTTCAATACATGCATAAAAGAAAGATATCGATAGTTGAATTACCGATATCTCTCATATTACCTCATCATTCTTATAAAATAACATTCTTAATATTATTTAGTTCATCTTCCGTTAGTGGTACTAATGGTAATCGTACACTTCCAACATCTAGTCCCTTTAATTTTAAAGCAGCCTTAACTGGTGTTGGAGATGGTGCACTAAATAAAGCGTTCATAACAGGTAATAATTTACGGTGCCCGGAAGCCGCTTCTTTATTACGACCATTTACATAATGATCGATCATAGATTGCATTTCATTACCAATAACATGGGATGCCACTGAAACCACACCATGAGCACCAACCGCGAGCATTGGCAATGTTAAGCCATCGTCTCCAGAGTATAAGCTAAAATCATCGCTTGTGTTTTCAATAATTTCAGCGACTTGATCTAAGTCACCACTTGCTTCCTTTACAGAAACAATATTATCAATCTCACTTAAGCGAATAATTGTTTCAGAAGACATCTTTACCACGGATCTACCAGGGATGTTATACAGCATTACAGGTAATTTAGTTTCATTTGCAATCGTTTTAAAATGTTCATATAAGCCTTGTTGATTCGGTTTATTATAATATGGTGCGACTAACATGATTCCATCAACACCACTAGCTTCTGCTTTTTTTGTTAATGAAATGGAAGTAGCGGTATTATTGCTTCCAGTTCCTGCAATTACCGGCACCCTTTTATTAACAACCTTAACTACATGATTGAATAATTGAACCTTCTCATCGGTGGATAACGTAGGAGATTCTCCTGTTGTTCCTGCTACGACAAGACCGTCCGTTCCATTCGCTATTAGATACTCTACTAATTCACTTGTTTTATCGAAATCAATATTTCCTTCTTGATCAAAGGGTGTAATCATTGCTGTAAGAACTTTACCGAAATCCATTTACATTCACCTTTCTATTATAAAATCCTGTACCTTTTTATTAATATTACTCAACTTAAACACATCGTGCAATGCATTTACCGCTGTAAAAAGATCCTTCTCATGAATAAGGACCCATATAGTAGTATGACTATCAGCTGACTGCAATATTTGAACACCTTGATTTGTAAGAGCTGAGACAATTTTGGACGCTACGCCAGGAATTCCAGTCATACCAGCACCAACAACAGAAACCTTTGCACAGTTTTCCGTAATTTCCGGCTGAAACCCAAGCATTTCTAATACTTCAACTGCTTTTTGTGCCAGTGTATTTGGCACAGTATACACGACGCCACTTGGTGAAATATTGATGAAATCAACAGAAATCCCTGCGTCGGCCATCGATTTAAAAACTTCCGATTGGTAACGATAAGCCTCTTCCTTTGTGTGAACTTTTAACTGGCATATGGATGACATATGTGCAATTCCAGTAACCGGACGATCGGTTATATCCTTACCAAATTCTTTCGTTCTAGAATTAGTTACTAGTGTACCTCCATCTTTTGCGTAGGTGGAGCGTACACGAATCGGAACCTTAGCTTGCATAGCAATTTCAACAGCTCTTGGATGAATTACCTTGGCACCTTGATAAGCTAAATTACAAATTTCTGTATAGGTAACTATATCCAATGGGCGAGCAGCTTTAACAACCCGTGGATCTGCTGTCATAATCCCATTAACATCTGTGAAAATATCCACTCGTTCCGCTTCTAATGCCGCACCAAGGGCTGCCGCTGTTGTATCACTTCCACCACGTCCAATAGTTGTGATCTCTCCAGTTTCTGACTGCCCTTGAAAGCCTGCTACAACGACAACATCCCGTGTGGTTAGTTCTTTCTTAATACGTTCCGGATTCACTTTCTTTATCTTTGCTTGATTAAAATCGGAGTTAGTAATGAATCCCGCTTGTGAGCCTGTTAACGCTATGGCATCAATTCGATTCTTTTGTAATTCATTTGATAATACTACAGAGGAAATTGTTTCCCCACATGACATGAGTAAATCCAATTCCCGTTTAGAGTTGTAGTTTGCTGGGAAATTTACGAGCTTTAGTAACGTATCTGTAGCATATGGTTCTGGACTTCTTCCTAATGCAGATACTACTACGACTAATTTATAGTTAGTTGAGAGGGCTTTTTTTATATGCTTTATCACATGAAGTCTATTCTCTTCATTCTGTACAGAAGTCCCGCCAAATTTTTGAACTAATATCTGCACATTATTACACCTCTACCTTACATAACTTTTTTCAAGTTAACTTAACCAATTATTAGCAATTAGTTTTTCAGCAATTTGAACTGTGTTCCATGCTGCACCTTTAATTAAGTTGTCGGAAACGACCCACATATGAAAACCTTTTTCATGATCTAAATCTTTTCTGACACGACCAACAAATACTTCCTCTTTATTTGCTGCACTTAATGGAGTTGGATACGTTTGGGTACTTGGGTCATCCTCTAACAAGACACCATCCGCATTTTCAAGTACCTCCCAAATATCTTTTACAGACAAACCATCTTTCTCTACTTCTACATAAATACTTTCAGCATGTGAAGTGAAAAATGGTAATCGAACACATGTTGCAGTAACAGATAGTTCTGGAGTATGCATGATTTTTTTCGTTTCATTAATCATTTTCATTTCTTCAAATGTGTATCCATTCTCCTGGAACACATCAATTTGTGGCAAAGCATTAAAAGCAATAGGGTAATGCTTTTTATCCCCTTTTACAGGTAATATTTCTGCTTGCATTTCTTCCCCATTTAAATATTGCTTCGACTGTTCCTCTAGTTCGTTATTTGCTTGGGCACCTGCTCCAGAAACTGCTTGGTAAGTGGACACAATTACCCGGGATAATCCAAAATGATCTTGAATTGGTTTTAATGCGGTAACCATTTGTATCGTTGAACAATTAGGATTAGCAATAATTCCTTGATGTGAAGCAATATCTGCTTCATTTACTTCTGGTACAACTAATGGAACATTTTCGTCCATACGGTATGCACTTGTATTATCAACTACGACAGCTCCATGTTTTATTGCTGAAGGTGCAAATCGCTTCGATACACTTCCTCCAGCAGAAAATAGAGCAATATCTACACCTTTAAAACTATCGTCTGTCGCTTCTTCAACCGTTATCTCTTCATTTTTAAATACTAGTTTTGTACCTGCCGATCGTTTAGAAGAAAGAAGTTTTAATTCTTGAATTGGAAAATCCTTTTCTTCAAGTATTTTAATAATTTTTTCTCCTACAGCCCCTGTTGCTCCAACTACTGCTACATTATACTTTTTTCTTTCCGTCATCTAGTCCGACTCCTTTCTCGATCCACATTTATAGTTTATCTATCATAAATAATAATTCTACCATATTTATTCCAAATGAGGAACAATAACTGGTTGTAATTGCTTTCGATCAAGTGCAGCTTTAATCGTATCTGGAAGTAAATCCATCTTGGCAACTAAAGAATTTGGTTTTTTGTAAGGATCATCTTGACCATAGGGAATGAAGTAGATAAATTTACTTGCCATTAAACGCATTAGATTCACTCCGTTTAATCCTAAGGCATCATTTGTAGAAATACCTAAAACAACCGGACTTTGATTTCGCATCGTTGCTTTAGCTGCCATTAAAGGAGGTGAATCTGTTAAAGCATTTGCCAATTTACTCATAGAATTACCTGTTAATGGGGCAATTACCATACAATCTAAAGGATACGTTGGTCCTAATGGCTCTGCTTCTGGCATCGTAGAGATAACTCTTTTCCCTGTGATGGATTCAATCTTTTCAATATGATCCTCCGCTTTTCCAAATTTGGTATCTGTATTTCTTACTGTATAAGATACAATTGGTACAACATCTGCTCCTAATTCCATTAGACGTTCTAGTTGAGGAAAGACATCATCATAGGTACAATGCGAACCAGTTAACCCAAAGCCAATTCTTTTGCCTTCTAAACTCATACATCTAACTCCTTTCGATCATATAAGATTTGCGTAATTACATCGGCTAAAATCTTTCCAGCCGTTTTTGGGGCAACAATACTAGGCAAGCTTCTTGATAAAATTGCTTTTATACCCCGCTGCTTTGCAAACTCAAAATCTGTACCACCAGGTTTTGAAGCTAAATCAAGAATTAGTGCATGTGGTGGTAAATGTTGAATGGAGTTTTTATCAATTACTAGTGCTGGAATTGTGTTAATTAGAATATCACATTCATTTGTGTAATCCGCTAAATCATCTAACGGGATGGCATGGAGCCCCATTTCGGTAATTCTCGCTAAGTCTTTCGTACTTCTAGCTGCAACTGATACTTTTGCACCAAGTGCAGAGAATTTATTAGCCACGGTGTGACCTACTCTGCCAAATCCTGCAACAATTACCTTCGAAGAATGGATCGTATAATCAGTATGTTCAATTGCCATCATAATGGTTCCTTCGGCAGTAGGAATAGAATTATAAATAGCAACATCATCACGGTTTAATAATGGCACTAAATCTGTATTCGTGTCTTGTGTAACCGATGATAAATAGTCATTTGTAATACCTGTAAATACTAATGCTCCTTCATTTAACTGCTCAAACCATTCTTTCGTTAATGCTATTTCTTGATCGGAAAATACGGTCTCAACATTTCCTTCTTTATCAGTCCCTGTAATTGGTAAAATTACCACGTCTAATTGATCAATCTCTAGATCTCCAAAATCCATCTGGTTTAACCCAGTGAAGCCTTGTTCTAATTTATCGTAGCCTACTAGAATAATTTCAGTATCAGATAAACTTTTTAACTGTCGAATGAGTTCTAAATATCTTGCATCTCCACCTATTACTGCTATAAGTCGTTTCATCTTTTGAACACCCTCCAAACAACTATATGTCCGTGTTGTTTATATAAAGTTACCTGAAAATATAAGAACCTAAAATAAACAACTTCTCAAAATCCACTTTCTTTATAGCTTATGAATTTATGGGCTGTTAGTGAATAGTAGTTTTTAAAAAACGACAAAAAAGGCTAGTATCCATATATTGGACACTAGCCTAATCAATGGTTTTACCATTTTAATCAATATCAATCATTATCATATCTTCACCAATTTTAGTAATGGAGTTCCAATAAATTTTTGTTTCACCACCCTCTTTCTTTAGTCCAAACCATTTATAATTTGGTAAAATAAACGCTTCAATCTGACCCGTCTTCTCATCGATTTCTAAATCGGTTTGACCTAATATTCCTAGCCTTGAACCATGTTTGACATTTACAATTTCCTTACCACTAATATCGTTATAGCGCATTGGTATAGCCTCCATTAAAATCTCTTTGCTATATACATATGCAAAGAAAAAAGAGCCTATGTTATACATTGGCTCTTAAAATGAAACTTTAGGTGCAATTAAAGCGGTTGACGGTTCTTTTTCAAAGATCTTGTGAATTACTTCTTGAATAGAATCATGACTTACTGCATCAATTTCGGCAATCATCTCATCTAAGGTACGGTGTCTTTTTAGTAATAACTCATTTTTTCCATTTCGACTCATTCGACTATTTGTACTTTCTAAACTTAGCATTAGGCTTCCTTTTAGTTGTTCTTTACTATTTTTCAATTCTTTATCGGTTAGGCCTTTAGTAATTAGAGTATCGGTGGTTTTTTGTATCGTTTCTTTTAGTAAAGGTAATTGCTCTTTTCCTGTACCTGCATAGACGGTAAGTATTCCACTATCAAGAAAGGATGAGTGGTAGGAAAACACTGAATAGGCAAGTCCTTGCTTTTCTCTAACTTCTTGGAATAATCGAGAGCTCATACTTCCACCAAGGACATTATTCATTATAATTAGACTATATATGTTTTCAGAATCAATAGATAGCCCATTGTAACCAATACATAAATGCGCTTGCTCCGTTTCTTTATTCCGCTCTATATGATTAGCCATAAATGTCGGTTCTGAAATGGACTCTATATGACGATGTGATTCATAGTTACCAAAATAACCTTCTACTTTATGAATAAATGATTCATCTACATTACCTGCAACAGATATGACAACATTTTCTGGTGCATATCGATCTTTTACATAATTTCTTAATATGTCTGGTGAGAATGTTCTTAAATGCTCTTCTGTCCCAAGGATTGGATATCCAAGTGGATGCCCACCAAATGATGCACGTGCTAATAAATCATGTACAATATCATCAGGGGTATCCTCATACATTTTTATTTCCTCATAAACTACTTTTTTCTCGCGCTCCATTTCTTCTGCATCAAACGAAGAATTAAAAAACATGTCAGCTAATACCTCTAATGCAAAATCTTTATGTGTATCAAGCACTTTAGCATAGTAGCAAGTGTATTCTTTAGAAGTAAATGCATTCACTTGACCACCGATCGAATCAAAAGCTTCAGCAATGTCAATTGCAGACCTAGTATCGGTACCTTTAAAAAACATATGTTCTAAGAAATGCGATATACCATTATTAATTTCTGTTTCATTTCTTGAACCCGTTAATACCCATATTCCTATTGTTACTGAACGAACTGATGGAATATTCTCTAAGACGACTCTCAGTCCATTTTTACTTGTATGTTTTTGTATCAAATTGTTGCCTCCTATACCTTCCTGTTCATTAGGGATATCTAATAGGTTATCTTTTCTCGTCCAATAATTGATCTATTGTACCAATTTTATACCCATTTCCTTTAATATCGGCTATCATATTTGGAAGCGCATTAACCACAGACTCCGTTGGATGCATTAAAATAGTTGCACCTGGATGTATTTTCCCCATTACTCGATTCATCATAACACTAACGGATGGATTCTTCCAATCAATCGTATCTACAGTCCATAGGATCGTTTCCATTCCTATTTGATCTATCTTCTTTACAACTAAATCGGAATAACTACCACTTGGAGGAGCAAACCATTTCGGTTCCTCACCGGTAATTCCGTTTAACACTTCATTAGTTTTCGTTACCTGCTCAACAATTGCTTGTTCGGATAATCTAGACATGTCAGGATGATTGTATGCATGATTACCTATAGTATGCCCCTGTTCATTAATCATTTTTACATAATCTATATTTTCTTTTGCCCATTTCCCTTCAATAAAAAATGTAGCCTTTACATTATTTTTTTTCAAAATATTTAGGATATCAGGTATGTATTTTTCACCCCATGATACATTGATCAAAAAAGAAACCATTTGTTTCTCTGGATGACCACGATAAATGGGTGCAGCTGGCAAGTCATCTAAGGTTACATCTGGAGATACTTGATCATAAACGATTAATGATTCGTTAAATCTTCCTTCTTTTTTCATTTGCTTATAGGATCGGTCTAAATTTACTCGCACACCATTTAGACCAGGGGTTTTTTTCCATACTTTATCAATATATGCGTCTTGTGGTTCTTGCTCTAGGGTAGTGCTTTTTTGTTGAATTTCAGCATATAAGGGATCATTTTTAGAAACCTCGGTAACTGAAACACTATCTATATGATTTGTAGCAAAAGGGTTTGTTTCTGGGTTAAATGTTACAGCAACAACTATAATAAACACACAAAGGTTGATAAAATCTTTGTATAGATACATGCATTCTCCCTCCTCTTTCAGATTATATGAACGAGGAGGACAAGTTATGAAAAAGATGATCTGATTTTAAACAAGACTATATCCTATTTTATTATTAAGCCTTGTAGTTGATATAGAATGCGTAGTAACTAGAATTGATGGATTGGAGCTTTTAAACCGCTCCGGAAACACATTTTGCTTTCACTTCGAGCACAAGGGCGGCATCTGTTCAAGCTCCTTTTTAGTCGCTATCACAGTGTCTACTTTGCCGTGGGTGGTTAATATCTGTTTCGAAAAAATCACCCTAACCAGTTAGGAAACGACAATAATAAAAAAAGAAACTGGGGTTCCAGCTTCTTACTTTTTCTATGATTTGAGTTTTTCCGCTTTTTCCTTTTCCTCTTTAAGCACCGCTTTACGAGAAAGGTTAACACGGCCTTGATTATCAATTTCTTTTACTTTAACCATGATTTGGTCACCAATACTTACAACATCTTCTACTTTATTGGTACGCTCTTCTGCTAATTCAGAAATATGAACTAATCCGTCTTTTCCTTTAAACAATTCAACGAATGCACCAAATTTCTCAATACGTTTTACCGTTCCTAAGTACATCTGACCAACTTCAACCTCACGTACAAGATCTTCGATAATCTTCCTCGCTTTTTCGTTCATCTCAGGATCAGTAGAAGATATGAAGACACTACCGTCTTGTTCAATATCAATTTTCACACCAGTTTCTTCAATGATTTTGTTAATCTGTTTTCCACTTGGTCCAATAACATCACGAATTTTATCTGGATTAATTGTCATTGTCATGATTTTAGGTGCATATTGTGATAATTCTTGTTTTGGTTCTTTAATTGTAGCTAGCATGGATTCAAGAATTTGCATACGACCTTTTTTCGCTTGTGTCAATGCTTCTTCAAGGATTTCTCTAGATAATCCATCAATCTTAATATCCATCTGTAAAGCTGTTACACCTTTTTCAGTACCTGCTACTTTAAAGTCCATATCACCAAGTGCATCTTCCATTCCTTGAATATCCGTTAAAATGGTATAATCATCACCTGATTTAACAAGGCCCATTGCAATACCTGCCACCGGTGCTTTAATCGGAACACCCGCATCCATCATCGCTAATGTACTTGCACAAATACTTGCTTGTGAAGTAGAACCATTTGATTCTAGAACTTCAGATACTAAACGAATTGTGTATGGAAAGTCTTTTTCTGATGGAACAACTTTTTCTAATGCACGTTCTCCTAATGCACCATGTCCAATTTCACGACGACCTGGTCCTCTAATTGGTCCCGTTTCACCTACACTATATTGTGGGAAGTTATAGTGGTGCATAAAACGTTTGGATTCTTCTAGATCTAAACCATCAAGGATTTGTACATCACCTAAAGCGCCAAGTGTACAGATGCTTAATGCTTGTGTTTGACCTCTAGTAAATAATCCAGAACCATGAGTTCTTGGTAACACATTAATTCGAGATGACAGTGTACGTATTTCATCCGGTTTACGACCATCGGGACGAATTTTCTCTTTTGTAATTAAACGTCGGACTTCTTCTTTAACCATTTTATCTAAAATAGATTTAACTTGTTTAATTACATCTTCTTCCTCTTCATATGCTACAAGTACTTCTTCTTTGACTTGATTAATCGCATCTTCTCTTGCATGTTTTTCTTTTACTTGAATTGCTTCTAAAAGCTTGTCCTTAGCTTCAGATTCCACTTTTGCAAGTAAATCTTCTTCTAATTCAAACAAAGATACTTCTGATTTCTTTTGGCCAATTGCTTGTACAATCTCTTCTTGGAAAGCAACTAAACGCTTAATTTCTTCATGTCCAAACATGATCGCTTCAAGCATCGTTTCTTCAGGTACTTCATTTGCACCCGCCTCAACCATATTAATTGCATCTTTCGTACCAGCTACGGTTAAATCAATATCGCTTTTCTCTTCCTGTTCTACCGTGGGATTAATGATGAATTCGCCATCTACTCGTCCAACATGCACACCTGCAATTGGCTCTGCAAATGGAATGTCAGAGATACTTAGTGCAATAGATGAACCGACCATTGCCGCGATTTCAGTTGAACAGTCTTGGTCTACGCTCATTACGGTACTAATTACTTGTACCTCATTACGGAACCCATCCGGAAACATTGGTCGGATTGGTCGGTCGATTAATCGTGATGCTAAAATTGCTTTTTCACTTGGTCTTCCTTCACGTTTGATAAATCCTCCAGGAATCTTTCCGACTGCATATAATCGCTCTTCATAGTTAACGGTTAGTGGAAAGAATGGTAAATCCTTCGGTTCTTTTGATGCTGTTGCTACAGATAATACCGATGTATCACCATAACGAACCATACATGCACCATTTGCTTGCTTAGCTAATTCTCCAGTTTCAATAATAAACGGCTTGCCCGCAATTTCTGTGGAGAATATTTGTTTTTCTTCTGCCATTAGTAGTAGTACTCCTTTCAATAATCATTCTAGTACCTATTTTATAGTTTATCAGCAATAAAGTAAATTTTATGTATGTTAAACTTGTCGGTTAATAAAACATATATGAAAAAAAGCAGGATTACTCCTGCTTTTAGTTTATCTACGTAAGCCAAGGTTTTTAATCAATTCACGGTAACGAGTAACGTCTTTATTACGTAAGTAGTTAAGCAAGTTACGACGCTTACCTACCATTTTCAAAAGACCACGACGTGAATGATGATCTTTTTTGTGTACACGTAAATGTTCATTTAATGTAGTAATTTCTTCCGTAAGTACAGCGATTTGTACTTCTGGAGAACCAGTATCACTTTCATGAACTTTGTACTCATTAATGATTTCATTCTTACGTTCTTTTGTAATAGCCATTCGGCCCACCTCCTAATAATATTAAATATCCCCTGTCCCCTAGCAAACGTCGGAGTTACGAATTGCCAAGCGAAGGTTTCAACTTTTATATCGTACATCTTTTTCGACCAAAATGCAAGGGAAAATACGAATATGCAATACTAGATTAACTAAAATAAGTACGAATTACTTTCTCATCATGATGAATTTGATCAATTAGTTCTTCAACACTATCAAACTTTTCTTCATCTCTAATAAACTTAAACCATTGTAATTGTAATTCTTCCCCATATATATCATTATTATAATCAAATATATTAACTTCTAATGATAGATCAACGCGATCTGCTGTAAAAGTAGGATTTATTCCTAGACTTGCCATTCCTTCATATGGGGTGTTTTTATATATTACTTTTACTGCATAAATACCTGGCTTAGGTAATAGTACATCTGAGTTAATTTCTATATTGGCTGTAGGAAAACCTATTTCCCTTCCCCGTTTAGCCCCCTCAATTACTTTACCTGAGATACTTAACGGTCGTCCCAATAGTTCTTGAACCTTCTCTACATTTCCTTGATCAAGAAGCTTTCTAATCCTTGTCGAACTAATTTTTTCTCCTTCATTGATCACTTTATCTACAGTAGTATAAGTAAATAATCCTTTTGCATGGTCGCCAATAACATTCATATTTCCTTTTCCTTTATGACCATAAGAAAAATCAAATCCTGCTACTAAATGTTTAATATTTAGGCCAATAATAAAGTGGTCAATAAAATCTTCTGGAGATAACGAAGAAAGCTCTTTATTAAATGTAATTATATAAAGGCGATCTACATTCATTCTAGTAAGTACTTCTTTTTTTTCTCGCATAGGTGTAATGTACTTAACATGCTTTTTCTCTTTATTTAAGACAACAGATGGATGTGGATGAAACGTAATAACTGCGCTTTCCATCCCACTCTGTTTGGCTTCTTCAACAGCCGTTTGAATAACACGCTGGTGACCTTTATGTATCCCATCAAAGAAACCGATTGCTGATACTGTTTCAGGTAGATCCTCGATTGACAAAGTATGAGGATATGTTAATTCAATCGTTCTCATTGTTCATCACCTACAACTTTCTCATTCATGAAAAAACACGAACCGGTTTAATTTCATCAGGATTATTTGGGTGGACTTGATATATTGCTAATAATTGTTTCCCATACATGATTACAAATGGTTTCGTGCTCCGAATAGTTTCAGGCTTCGCTAATTTTTGTCCGACTAGAACTTTTCGTTTCGTGCTTTCATCAACTCGGAAACTCTCTAAATGGCTCAGCCCACTTACAATTGGTAATAATAACTCTGCTTGTTTTCCTTCATCAACTGCTTGTTCAATCTCATGAAAATCTACGGTTTCATCTCTGGTAAATGATCCAGTTTCTATACGAACTAAATCAGACATATGTGCTGGGAACCCTAATTCTTTTCCAATATCAACACATAATGTACGAATATATGTACCTTTGGAGCAAACGACTTCCATACTAATATATCTTGGATCGTTCTTCTCATTTGGTAAGCGCTTAATATCATATATAGTAACCGTTCTTTTTGGACGCTCTACATATTGATTAGCACGTGCATACTCATACAATTTCTTCCCGTTTACTTTAACCGCAGAATACATAGGTGGTATTTGCACAATATCACCCTTAAAAGATTGTAACACGTTTTCAATATTCTGTTTAGATGGAATTTCCTTTACATCTACTTTTTCGATTATTTTACCATAACTATCTTCCGTTTCTGTTGCTGACCCAAGCATAATTTCCGCAATATAAACTTTTTTGGTTTCCGTAAGATAGGGAACAATTTTTGTAGCTTGGCCAATACATATTGGTAATACACCTTCAACCTCAGGATCTAGAGTACCTGTATGTCCTACTTTTTTCGTTTTATATAGTTTTCGAATCTTCATGACACAATCATGAGAAGTCATTCCTCTTGGTTTCCATAGAGCTAATATTCCGTCCAATTGTCATTCACCTTCCTTTAGGTAAGGAAAAATCTGACCCATTTAGTAGTAATAATGAGCCAGATTTTAATGGTTTTATTTGTTTAAATCACGTAGTATAGTTTCGATTCGATTTCCCTGTTCTAATGCTTCATCAAACTCAAATGTTAGTTCTGGCGTTTTTCGCAAGCGAATACGATTTCCAATCTCAGAGCGTATAAATCCCTTTGCTTTCGCAAGACCCAATAATGTATCATGTTTCTTCTTTTCATCTCCAAGAACGGAAATATAGATGGTAGCTTGTTGTAAATCTCCAGTCACTTCTACATCAGTAACAGTTACAAACCCAACACGTGGGTCTTTAATTTTACGAGTTAGTATTTCTCCTAATTCTTTTTTCATCTGTTCTGCTACACGATTTGCACGTAAATTGCTCATTTCTATCACCTCTTTATTAGGAAACTTGGCATACGCCAGCAACATAATGACGAATGCGAAGCAAGATATTGGATTCTTCGTGCTGTTTATGATCCTACACTCCAATAAGAGATTTTTCTAAAGTCGCTCAACATTCGTTACTGTACGCTCAAGCTCTGAATACGTATCGATCACACGTAAAACCTCTTGCATAATCTGTTCTCCATGCTTTCTTTCATTTGAAATGGTAACGATCCCAAGTTTGGTTCGCTGCCATAAATCATGATAATCCAGCTCTGTTACAGCAACATTGAACTCATGACGTAGTTTAGCCATAATTCGTTTAATAACAGATCGTTTTTGTTTTAAAGAATGACCTTCATACATCATACATTCTACTTCTAGGTAGAAGATCATTTGCGTTCAATTTCCTCCATCACAAACGCTTCAATAATATCGCCTTCTTTAATATCATTGAAATTTTTAATGGTAATACCACATTCATAGTTCGTGGCAACTTCTTTTACGTCATCTTTAAAACGCTTAAGTGCATCTATTTCTCCTTCAAATTGGACTACGCCGTTGCGAATAAGTCGAATACCAGCATCACGAGTGATTTTACCTTCCGTTACATAACTTCCAGCAATTGTTCCAATTCGTGATACTTTAAATGTTTCACGAACCTCTGCCTGACCAATAACTTTTTCTTCAAATTCAGGGTCAAGTAACCCTTTCATTGCAGCCTCTATTTCTTCAATTGCTTTATAAATTACACGGTGTAAACGTACATCGACATTTTCAGAATCTGCTGCTTTCTTAGCATTTGCATCTGGACGAACATTAAACCCAATAACAATTGCGTTGGAAGCAGAAGCTAGAATAATATCTGATTCCGTAATTGCTCCTACACCAGTATGGATAATTTTAATCTTAACGCCCTCTACTTCAATTTTTTGTAGGGAGGATGCTAATGCCTCAACAGAACCTTGAACGTCTGCTTTTAGAATAACATTAATTTCTTTCATTTCACCTTGTTTGATTTGCTCGAATAAATCATCTAGGCTTACTTTGGTTTGCTCTCCACGATTCTCTTGGATTTGTTTTTGTTGACGAGCTTCTCCTATTTGACGTGCTTTCTTTTCATCATCAAATACTAAGAATTGATCTCCAGCTTGAGGTACATCGTTAAGACCTGTAATTTCAACAGGAGTAGATGGTCCTGCTTCTTTTACACGTTGGCCTAAATCATTAACCATTGCACGCACACGTCCAAATGTATTACCGACTACAATGGAATCACCAACATGTAATGTACCGTTTTGTACTAATAATGTAGCTACAGATCCTCTACCTTTATCAAGCTCCGCTTCAATTACTGTACCAAATGCATTTTTATTTGGATTAGCTTTTAACTCTTCAACCTCACTTACAAGAAGAATCATTTCAAGTAAATCATCAATACCTTGGTTTTGTAGTGCAGACAATTGGACAAAAATCGTTTCTCCGCCCCAGTCCTCTGGAATTAATTCATACTCCGTTAACTCCTGCATTACGCGATCAGGATTGGCACCTTCTTTATCAATCTTGTTTACAGCAACGATGATTGGAACTTCAGCAGCTTTGGCATGGTTAATTGCTTCCACTGTCTGTGGCATTACTCCATCATCTGCGGCTACGACTAATATAGCAATATCAGTTACTTGAGCACCACGTGAACGCATACTAGTAAAAGCGGCGTGACCAGGTGTATCTAAGAATGTAATTTTTTTGCCTTCATTCTCAATTTGATAAGCCCCAATATGCTGGGTAATTCCACCTGCCTCACCCTCTGTTACTTTAGTATGTCTAATTGCATCAAGTAACGTTGTTTTACCATGGTCAACATGTCCCATGATGGTAACAACTGAAGGTCTTTCTTGAAGATTTGCTTCATCATCTTCTTCAACATACTTATCAAAATCTGTATCTTCCAATACGATTTCTTTTTCTACTTCCACATCGAATTCTGAACAAATTAATTCAATTGCATCATCATCTAAATCTTGGTTTTTAGTAGCCATTACCCCTAAAAACATAAGCTTTTTAATGATTTCAGAAGCCTCTTTATTTAATTTCTCAGCTAATTCACTAACAGTTAGTGTACCAGAATATTTAATTTCTTTTGGAGTCTCTTTTACTACAGGCTGTTGAGATTGATATGCCTGCTTGTTTCTATTACCTTTTTGTTTTTTATTTTTATCTTTATTTTGAGGCTTATTTTTTTGTCCTTGTTGGTGATTACCCTTTTTATTGGGTTTTCCTTTATGATCTTTATTATGATTTGATCCTGACTGCACAGACTTTTTATTTTGGTTCGTGTTCTTATTTTCCTCTTTCTTAGAGCTATTCCCTTTTGATTCAGAACGTTTTGCAGTACCAAATTTACCATCTAACTTGGAAATAACATCATCAGAAATTGTTGACATATGATTCGATACTTCCACATTTATTTCTTTTAAATAGTTTATAACATCTTTACTACTTGTGTTATTTTGTTTTGCATATTCATATACACGCATTTTACTCATACGTTCACCCCCGAATTTATTTACCCGAGTAACGATTTAATCTTAGCTGCGAAGCCTTCATCTAAAATCGCAATTGCTACTCTCTGGGATTTTCCAATCGCATTTGACAATGTATCCCGATCATCCACGATGACATAAGGTACATCATACGATTTGCACTTATTTGTTAACTTCTTATGTGTTTGAGGTCCAATATCTTTAGCTATCAGAACTAACTTAGCACGCTTTTTCTGTATATCTTTTACAATGGTCTCTTCGCCTAAGGAACATTTCCTAGCTCGATAAGCAAGCCCGACCATGTTTAGATAATCATTTTTCATTCTTCTCACCAAGAACCAAATCGCTTAGCTCGTTATAAACTATCGGATCGATTTGTGCATTAAGTTGTCGTGCTAGTACTCCAGTTTTTTTTGCTTTTTCAATAACTTCTATATCCTTGGACACATACGCCCCACGGCCATTCTTCTTACCGGTTGGATCAACAAAGACTTCTCCTTCTTTGTTTCGAACCACACGGATTAATTCTTTTTTGGGCTTCATTTCATTCGTGACAACACACTTACGCTCCGGAACTTTTCGTTTTTGGACCATTAAAATACCCCCTCTATTCGAATAAATCTTCTTCCACTTCTTCGATATCGGAATAAGTATTTTCTGTTTCAGTCAATAGCCCTTCTTCACGAGCTTCCGATTCACTTTTAATATCAATTTTCCAGCCAGTTAACTTCGCAGCTAAGCGAGCATTTTGACCACGCTTTCCAATCGCAAGTGAAAGTTGATAATCTGGAACAATTACTGTTGTTGATTTTTCCTCTTCATTAACTAGTACATCAATAACCTTAGAAGGACTTAATGCATTAGATACGTATACAACTGGATCTTCTGACCATTCAACAATATCGATTTTCTCGCCTTTTAGCTCATTAACTATCGCTTGAACACGTTGTCCTTTTTGCCCAACACAAGAACCAACTGGATCAATTTCAGGATCTGGTGCATAAACAGATATTTTGGAACGATCCCCAGCTTCTCTAGCCACTGATTTTATCTCTACGATACCATCATAAATTTCAGGCACTTCCATCTCAAACAATCTCTTTAGAAGTCCTGGATGGGATCTTGAAATGTAAATTTGTGGTCCTTTGTTTGTATTTTCAACTTTCGTTACAAATACTTTAATTCGATCGTGGATATGATATTCTTCTGTTGGCATTTGTTCAGCTTCAGCCAATTTCGCTTCTATTTTCCCTAAATTCACATATACAAAACGGCTATCTTTTCGTTGAATAATACCAGTCATTACATCTTCTTCTCGGTCAGCATATTCACCAAAAATAACTCCACGTTCTGCTTCTCTTACTCGTTGTGTAACAACTTGCTTTGCAGCTTGGGCAGCAATTCGTCCGAAATCCTTTGGGGTCACTTCTACTTCAATAATATCCTCTAACTCATAATTAGGATCAATTTTTTTTGCTTCATCTAAGGATATCTCTTGCTGACTATCTTCTACTTCGTCTACTACTGTTTTCCGAGAGAAAACACGCATTGTTCCAGCGCTTTCATCCAAATCAACACGAACATTTGTAGCAGATTTAAAGTTCTTTTTATATGCTGAAATTAATGCTGCTTCCAAAGCTTCTAATAATATATCTTTGTCAATACCTTTTTCTTTTCCTAAATTCTCAATTGCGTCAAACAACTGACTGCTCACTTTTCTTTTCCCCCTTTATAATGAAACTGCTAGCCTTGCTTTGGCAATTTTTCCAAATGGTATCTCCACTTGTTTTTTTTGTGTTTTCTTCTTGTATTCAATGGTTACCATATCATTACTAAATGATTGTAAAATACCTTGGTATTCTTTTTCTCCATCAATTGGTTCATATAATTTGATATAAACATTACTTCCCACATTACTAGCAAAATC
Organism: Ornithinibacillus caprae; assembly: GCF_009728145.1. Lineage (GTDB taxonomy): Bacteria > Bacillota > Bacilli > Bacillales > Amphibacillaceae > Ornithinibacillus > Ornithinibacillus caprae. The sequence continues at coordinate 42,916 of NZ_WOCA01000015.1, forward strand.
TTCTTTTGTCTTAAGTGGTCGTTCAACACCTGGTGAAGATACTTCAAGAAAATAAGCTTCTTTTATTGGATCGACTTCATCGAGTTTTTCACTTAATTTTTCTGAAACCTCACCACATTCGGTAATATCAACGCCGCCTTCTTTATCAATATAAACTCTTAAAAACCAGTTTTTCCCTTCTTTTACGTACTCTACATCTACTAACTCTAGATTTTTATCTTCTAAAATTGGTTTTACTAATTCTTCGGTTGTGTGTATAACTTGAGAACTCACCTTTAATCCTCCTTTACTTCGATTATTCCTACTTCTTCTTATTATGGACAAACATAGCCATTTTCATTTCCATATGTATTGCTTAGCTTATATTCAATATAAAACCCTTGCCTAAAAAAGTGGCAAGGGATACGACAAAAGATGATTTTGGTATGAAAGAAAGAGTGGGGAGTGCCCACTCTTTTAAACGTTCATATCAACACGTTTTTACTATATCATAAGAAGTAAAATTTCGCAACAAAATAAGCTTGTTACTTTTTCGCTTGCAAGTCAACCGTTATATTTCGCTCATCTGACGGAAAGCCAATATTCAAATAATCTCGTAACGCCTTCTGTAATGATCCTTTAGTATCAGCTTTAGATCCAAATGAGATGTCAAGTTTAACGATATCCCGAACAATCTCTGGTCGTAAACCAGTAATAACAGACTTTGTACCCATCATTGAAATTCCGTCTAGCAACTTAAGGAAAAGTTTAATGGATTCAGAATCCATTTCTGCTATTCCCGATAGATCCATAATTAATGTTTGAATCCGTAATTTCCCAATTTCCATAAGTACTTTCTCTTCAATAATTTGTGAACGATATGTATCAATGGTTCCAATCAAAGGTAGAATGCAAACAGATGGTGTGATTGGAATAATTGGAACAGATAAATTATCTACTAACTTCCGCTGACTTTCAATTAGCTCATCCTTATATTTAGAATAACTAATGAAAAAACCATTTAAGAACATATCAATGGAATCATTTATTTTACTTTCCATATCATAAAAATGTTCTCCAACATCAATATTTCCACTTAGTACATCATATTCACGTAAAAACTTCCATAATGTTCTTCTAATTGCTTGGAGCCATTCTAGTTTGAATGCTAGTGTTAGAGAAAACTTCGCCCACAAAACACCTTCTTGTTTTGCGAAGTTAGTCACCTCTTCATAGTCTTCTTCCACGACTAGTAAAACCAATTTATGGGCATTATCTAGTAAATTGATATTTCCAATTAAATGTATTTCATCAATTTTATCTCTTACGTTTACAGCTTCATTTAAAAGATTCTCCTCAAATACTCCTCTATTTATAATTAAAAATTCTCGAATATCCATCGTTTCATTAAAATTAAGATTCAAAATACTCACTTCCTTACTAATATTTCTAGATAAATGTGTCAATGTTATGAATTTTATTATAGCATATTATAGTTTACCTATTAATATAAAAAGCACTAACATCTCTGCTAGTGCTTGTATTTAAATGACTCTTTTTATCCTATAGGAAAGATCCCTATATCAGGTAAATTAAGAGTAAACCATATAAGTTACTACGGAGTCTACGTTAATTATTCATCAAGATTTATTACTTTGAAAATCAATAAACTTAGAATAAAGATAGCTGGTTTTTCTCTGCCATCCCTTCTAGACAACCATGATTATCTAAATACTCTAATACCGTTTTAGAGATCTTACTTCTTTCTCGCAAGTCCTCTTTAGAAAGAAATTCGCCATCCTCTCTCGCATTAACAATGTTGATCGCAGCATTTGTTCCTAGTCCATCTACTGCATTAAAAGGAGGAATTAACGTGTTTCCTTCCACAATAAATTCTGATGCTTTCGATTTATATAAGTTTACTTTTTGGAACGAAAAGCCACGCTCACTCATTTCTAGAGCAATTTCTAGTACTGTTAATAAGTTTTTTTCCTTAGGTGAAGCATCATTTCCTTTTAAGGAGATCTCTTCAATACGCTTTCTAATAGCGTCTGAACCTTTCACCATTGTATTTAAATCAAAGTCTCCAGCTCGTACGGAAAAATAAGCCGCATAGAAATAAATTGGATAGTGAACTTTAAAATAGGCAATGCGAACGGCCATTAATACATATGCGGCAGCATGAGCTTTAGGGAACATGTACTTAATCTTTTTACAAGATTCAATATACCAATCTGGTACACCATGTTTTTTCATTTCAACAATCCATTCATCCTGTAGCCCCTTACCTTTACGAACAAATTCCATAATCTTAAAGGCTAATGAAGCTTCTAGACCTTTATGCATTAAATAGACCATAATATCGTCACGACACCCAATAACATCTGGTAGTTCACAAATACCATCATTAATTAATTCTTGGGCATTTCCTAACCATACATCTGTCCCATGGGAAAGACCAGAAATAATAACAAGTTCAGCAAATGTACTTGGTTTTGTGTCCTCAAGCATTTGACGAACAAACTTCGTTCCAAACTCGGGTACACCTAGTGTTCCTGTCTTACAGTTAATTTGGTCTTCTGTAACACCTAATGACTCTGTACCAGAAAATATTTTCATTACTTCTTTATCATCCGTTGGAATAGTTGTTGGATCAATTCCACTTAAATCCTGCAACATACGTATTACGGTCGGATCATCGTGTCCAAGTATATCTAATTTTAATAAATTATCATGAATGGAATGGAAATCAAAATGTGTTGTTTTCCACTCACTTTTTCGATCATCAGCAGGATATTGAATTGGTGTAAAATCATATATCTCTTTATCGTCAGGTACAACAATGATTCCACCTGGATGTTGTCCTGTAGTACGCTTCACACCAGTACATCCTTGCACTAATCGATCGACTTCTGCATTCTTAAATACTAAAGATTTATCAGATGCATATCCTTTTACATAACCATAAGCAGTCTTTTCTGCAATCGTACCAATTGTACCTGCACGATAAACATTATCTTCACCAAATAAAATCTTTGTATAATTATGTGCATTCGGTTGATACTCCCCTGAGAAGTTGAGATCGATATCCGGAACCTTATCTCCTTTAAACCCTAAAAACGTCTCAAATGGAATATCTTGTCCATCTTTTGTTAAAGGTGTATCACAATGTGGACAATTTTTATCTGGTAAGTCAAATCCACTACCAACCGATCCATCTGTAATCCATTCATTATGATGACAAGTTGGACAAACATAATGTGGAGGTAATGGATTCACCTCGGTGATTTCCGTCATCGTTGCTACTAGCGAGGATCCAACTGAACCTCTTGAACCAACAAGATAACCATCATCTAATGACTTTTTCACTAGCTTGTGAGAAATCAGATAGATAACCGCAAACCCATTACTAATTATACTATCTAATTCTTTTTCTAATCGATCAATAACGATTTGTGGTACTGGCTCCCCATAAATATGCTTCGCACGAGCATAGCACAAATCTCGCATTTCTTGGTCAGCACCTTCAATCGTTGGTGTATACAGCCCGTCCTTAACCGGGGAAACCTCCTCAATAAGTTCCGCTAATGCGTGTGTGTTTGTTACAACAATTTCTTTCGCCTTCTCTTCACCTAAAAAGTTGAAGCATTCAAGCATTTCATTTGTTGTTCTAAACGGTGTGTCTGGAAGTGTAACACGATTCAATGGGTTACCACCTTGCGAAGCTATTAAAATTTGTCGATACAGCTTCTCATGCTCATCAATATAATGAACATTTCCTGTCGCAACAACTGTTTTATTCATTTTAGCACCTAAGTCTACTATTTTTGTAATAATATCTAAAATTTGTGCTTCGTTTTGCACAAGATCTTTTTCAATTAAATGTGTATAGTTGGCTGGTGGCTGTATTTCAATATAATCATAGAATTCTGCAACACTTTCAGCTTCATCTGCTGATTTTTGCATCATCGTTTCAAAGACTTCACCCTGGTCACAAGCAGTCCCTACTAAAACTCCTTCTCTCAGTTTCTGTAATAGAGAACGTGGAATTCTTGGTACCCGGTAAAAATAATCGATATGAGCGTGAGAGACAAGTTTATATAAATTTTTCAATCCCTCTTCATTCTTAGCAATTAAAGTACAATGGAAAGGTCTAGAACGCTGATATGCATTTCCTTCACCCATATGATTATTTAATTGATTATGGTTCGTAATTTCTTTCTCTAATAGCCTTTGAACTAATTTCCATAATAAATAACCCGTTGCCTCTGCATCGTAAATTGCTCTATGGTGTTGTGTTAATTCAATATCTAAATGCTTACACAATGTATTTAGGCGGTGATTCTTCAATTCTGGAAATAAAAATCTAGCCAATTCTAACGTGTCAACAACTGGATTGATAACTTTATCATAGTTAATCTTTTTATACCCTTGATTTAAGAATCCAATATCAAAGCTTGCATTGTGGGCAACTAAAATATCATTGCCACACCACTCATAAAAATCTCTTAAGACATCATCAATCTCGGGAGCATCCTTCACCATATCATCTGTAATACCAGTTAAATCAGTAGTTGTTTGGGATAAAGGGTGGTGTGGATTAGCAAATGATTCAAACCGGTCAACAATTTCCCCACCTTGTATTTTAACCGCAGCCAATTCAATGATCGTATCATAAACGGCAGACAAACCCGTTGTCTCCACGTCAAAAACAATATAGGTACCTGATTCTAAATCTACATCGGTTTCGTTATACGCGATTGGCACACCGTCATCAACAAGGTTAGCTTCTACTCCATACATTACTTTAATTCCATGTTTTTGACCTGCTGAATGAGCATCTGGAAACCCTTGGACCCCCGCATGGTCTGTAATAGCTATTGCCTTATGTCCCCATCTTGCTGCTTGTTCGACAAGACGACTAGGCGAAACAACCGCATCCATTTGACTCATTGTCGAATGAGCATGAAACTCGATTCTTTTTTCATCTTCATTAGCCGTATCTTGACGAGCTTCCACCTTGATTTCATGCATATCATTTGCCATCATAGCTAATTCGTTGGAATACATATCTGTTTGGATGCTTCCGCGTGCTTTAATCCACATACCTTTTTTCAGTTGATCAAATTTAGCTGCGTCTTCGTCCCCTTTTGAGAACATTTTAATTTGTAATGAATCGGTGTAATCTGTAACCTTTGCAATTAATAAGCTTCTACCTGAGCGTAGTTTCCGAATATCAACATCAAACACATAACCCTGTACAGTAATACGACGCTCTTCTTCTTGAATTTCTTCCAAAAGTGTGTGTTCGTCTGGAATTTTATATCCGATCGTAAATGGTTGATCTTCATTTTTCATACGATCTTGATCACGTTTTTCTTTTTCTTGGATCGTCTTCATCACCAATTGCTGATCTTCTAGTGCTTTTTGCTCTCTAAATTTTTGAATTTCTTCATCCTGAGATTTGACTTCTACTTCAAGTGAAGAAAATGGAACTCCTGCCTTTTTACAAAACGAACGGAACTCCTCTTCTAATCTTTTTTTCAAAGCATTACCTTCAGCAATATTTCTTACAGTTAACATAATTTTATTATTGTTAACTACTGGCTTTTGATTGAACACCAAATCTCGATATGCCGGTGACAAGTCATTCGTAGATTGTATAAATAGTTTCCAGTAATCGCATAGTACTTCAGCGTTGCACTGATTATCTAATGTATTTAATGTGATATCTACGGCTGCAATTTGACTAAATGATTCTTGTAGCTTTGCTCGAAACTCCTGATAAACGGCTACAGGTAGTACGCTATTAACTTGTATATAAAAATGCCAGCGTTTCTCATTTTTATATACTACCAATCGCTCCAGTAAACTATCTTTAAAAAATGTTTCGATTTGGTCTGCATTCATCTGTACCTGCTGTAATAAAATATCCATCTTTTCTCGTTTTAAAATGTCCATTCGTATTCCTCCTGTTACAATTTACAGTGTAACGGTAAGATTCATTATATCATTTTTAAACAAGGTAAACCCTTGCCATTTAATAGAAATAGACAAGGGTTTTAAGTCCTTCGTTTCATGATAACTCTTAAAATTATTTTATAAAAATAATCGTTGTATGTCATTCCATGTTACGATTATCATAAGTAACATTAAGAAAGCAAACCCGACAAAATGAAAAATACCTTCCTTTTCTGGTTCCATCGGTTTTCCTCGTATTAGTTCAACCCCTACAAATAATAGACGTCCACCATCTAGTGCAGGAAGTGGAACTAAGTTAATAACACCTAAGTTAATACTTAAGATAGCTGTCCACATAAGAAAATTCATAAACCCAGTTTGAACAACTTGATCTGTTGCGTCATAAATTCCAACAGGACCAGATAGCATATCGATTGAATATTGACCAGTTATTAGCATACCAAGGTTTGTTAAAATAAGGGAAGTTGTATCATAGGTCTGGGTTATACCATACTTAAATGTTCCTAATATGGACTTTTCAAACGCTTGGTAAACACCAATTTGACCAATCGTTTCTTCACCTTCAGGTCCTTCAACAATAACCTCACCAGGAATAACTGTAACAGCCTCTGATTGACCATCCCTTAACACTGTCATATTTAGTTCTTGCCCAGGATTAGCGCGAACAATAGTTGTAAACTCTTCCCACGTAGAAACTGCATTTCCTTCAATTTGTATTACTTCATCACTCGATTGGAATCCAGCTTCCTCAGCAGGACTTCCAGGTTGAATCTCTCCTAATCGCGCTTCCTCCGTTGGAACACCTTGAATTATACCAAGGATCAAGAAAATAAAAATAGCTAAAAGGAAGTTCATCATTGGACCAGCAAATAATTGCATTGCACGTTGGCCAGGTGTTTTAGAAGCAAACTGGCGATCATAAGGAGCTATTTGCGTTTCACGTTCGTCCATGACGAAATAGGCTTTACTGTCTACATCAAATCGTAGTTTTTCATCCTGTTCATCTATTTCATATCCTTCAATAATTAAATCATGATCTAAATCAACTCGTTCTACTTCAATGACACGAGCATTAGGATGTTTGGATTTGTTGTTAACGATGATTTTGTTAACTTTTCCAGATTCATTGAACTCCAAACCAATATGATGACCAGGCTTTAAATCAATAATTTCTGGATCTTCACCTGCCACCCTTACATAACCACCAATAGGGAGCAATCGTATCGTATAAACTGTTTCATTTTTAGTAAATGCAAAGATCTTTGGACCAAACCCGATTGCAAATTCACGAGCAAGCATTCCAGCACGTTTTGCAAAGATCAAATGACCAAACTCATGAATAAAAACGAGCAATCCAAACATGAAAATAAATGCAATAACCGTATTCAAATAGATACACCTTCCTTTTATGGGCTAGGGATTAATAGCTTATCCGATTTTTCGTTAAAAGAAATAAATGAAGTGTAGCATTGGAAAAACAAATAATAAGCTATCAAAGCGATCAAGGATACCGCCATGACCCGGTAATAAATTCCCTGAATCTTTCACATCATAATGTCGTTTAAAAGCAGATTCCACTAGATCGCCGATCTGGCCAAATATCGATACTAAAATAGACACGATAATAATGATACCTATAGTATATGACATAGGAAAAATTAAATGATAGATAACTCCCACCACCATAGCTAGTAAAATACCACCTATAGCTCCCTCTATCGTTTTGTTAGGACTAATTTGTGGCCAAAGCTTCCTCTTACCAAATGAACGACCAGAAAAATATGCTCCTGTATCTGTAGCCCATACAACAAGTAACACATAAAAAATCGGAGCTAGTCCATTTTCAAGTCTTGTTTCATGAAAAAAAAGAAAACCAGTACCCACATATAGAGCAGCCAGTAAAATAAAACCAGTATCATCAAAGGTGAATTTATTTTTCACAAGCACAGTATATGAAAGTAGTAGCATAACAAAAATCATGATAAATTGTGTTTTATTAAACCACATAAATGCCTCTGATGTTTGTGGGAGAATAATCAACCATACTAATCCAATTGCTAAAAAAGATGGAACAGAAACAATAGGAATTTTATGCATTTTCATTAATTCGATTAACCCTATTGTTGCCAAGAGATAAATAAGAATAGAAAAAGGCAAGTTCCCATATATAACAATTGGTATAAATACGATAAGAGCTATAACTGCTGTTTGAATACGTTGTTTCATTTACCTTTCATCACCTTATATACCTCCGTAACGTCTTTTTCGATGTTGATAGTCAAGGAGTGCTTGTTTGAAAATATCCTCACTAAAATCTGGCCAAAGTACATCTGTAAACCAAAATTCAGTATATGCCAACTGCCATAATAAGAAATTACTCAAACGCATTTCTCCACTAGTTCGAATTAATAAATCTGGATCTGATAAACCATTTGTATATAGATATTCTGAAAACAAATTTTCATCTATCTCATCTATAGAAATTTTTGCATGATCTGCATCTGACATAATTAGTTTTATTGCACGCATAATTTCATATCTACTTCCATAGTTTAAAGCAAAATTTAATAATAAGCCATTATTATCTTTCGTTTGTTCTTTGGCATATTGTATAGCTTCTTTTGTATAATCTGGTAATGTATTAAAGTCACCAATAGTCTCAATTCGTACATTATTCTCCATTAGCTCTGGTAAATAAATATGTAGAAATTCTTTAGGTAAACGCATAATGAATTCTATCTCAGATTTAGGTCTTTTCCAGTTTTCTGTGGAAAATGCAAAAAGCGTAAGAATTTTAATATCATAATTCACAGCTGCCTTTACTGTGTTTCTCACGACATCCATTCCCTCTTTATGACCAGCAACACGAGGTAACCCTTTTTTTTGAGCCCAGCGGCCATTACCGTCCATAATAATCGCTACATGTTCTGGTACGTTTACTAGCTCAGAGTCGTTCTCAGGTTGTGATTGTTTATTTTTTTTAAAAAAAGGAAGTCTCATTGACATATTTTGTCCTCCGAACCCTGGTAATAATCCCAATCTATTCTTTCTTACATTATAATTATATGTATGTAAATGTAGGTATAACATGCTATGTATTAAAGTAAATAAAAATTAGTATAACACGTAATGCATATTTATTATAACGATATTTTCATAAGAATACAAAAACCCTCTTAAACAAGAGGGCTTTTGCTTCTTATTTTAGCTAAATACGTTATGGAAGAAATCAATGATTAAACTTCCATAATTTCTTCTTCTTTATTTTTAGCAAGTTGATCTATTTCAGCGATGTGTTTGTCTGTTTCTTTTTGCACTTCATCTTGTGAAATTCGTAGTTCATCCTCAGTTAAGTCGCCATTCTTTTCGGCTTTCTTAAGTTGATCGTTTGCATCACGACGAGCATTTCTAACTTGCACTCGAAATTCCTCAGCAAATTTCCCTACAACTTTAACTAAGTCCTTACGACGTTCCTCAGTTAATGCAGGAATATTAATACGAATTACATTTCCATCACTTGAAGGAGACAATCCTAGGTCTGCTTTCTGAATTGCTTTTTCGATATCTCCAATTGCACTCTTATCATAAGGAGTAATAACAAGTAAACGTGCTTCTGGAGCAGAAATTGTAGCTAATTGATTCAATGGAGTTGAAGCACCATAATAATCAACAAACACACTATCTAATAAACTAGGGTTTGCTCGACCTGCTCTTACAGTTGCCAAATTCCTAGAAAACGCTTGTACAGCTTGATTCATTTTATCCTTGCTTTGCTTTAAAATAGCATCTGTCATTTTTATTTCCCCCTTATTGTTGTTCCTATTTCTTCACCTTGAACAACTCTTTTAATATTTCCTTCTTCTGTTATTGAAAATACAACCAACGGAATATCATTATCCATACATAAAGATGATGCAGTTGAGTCCATTACACCTAGACCCTCATTTAACATTTCCATATACGATAGGTTATCGTATTTTTCAGCATCTTTATTAATTTTTGGATCATCAGTATAGACACCATCAACATTATTTTTCGCCATTAGTATAACTTCAGCTTCTATTTCTGCTGCACGTAAAGCTGCAGTTGTATCTGTTGAAAAATAAGGGTTTCCAGTACCAGCTGCAAAGATGACAACCCGTTTCTTTTCTAAGTGGCGGATGGCTTTTCTTCTAATATATGGCTCTGCAACTTGGCGCATTTCAATAGAAGTTTGTACGCGTGTTGGGATACCAATTGTTTCTAGACTATCCTGTAGTGCTAGTGAATTCATTACAGTAGCTAACATTCCCATGTAATCGGCATTCGCACGGTCCATACCCATTTCACTTCCGACTTTTCCACGCCAAATATTACCACCACCAACAACAACAGCTACTTCAACACCAAGTTCAGCAACTTCCTTTACTTGTTGAGCTATTGATTGGATTACTTTTGGTTCAATGCCATAACCCTGTTGTCCACTTAAAGCTTCTCCACTTAATTTTAACACAATTCTACGGTAACGAGCTGTTGTCATAATAACCTCCAAAGAAATTTAATGATTTATTCCTTACTATAATTATCTGTCTTATTTGCTTCTTCATGGAGAAATAGGGAACAAAAGATGTCCCCTACTTAAGAAATTATTTTTTCACTTGGCTCATTACTTCTTCTGCGAAGTTTTCTTCGCGTTTTTCCATACCTTCTCCCACTTCATAACGTACAAAAGTTTTCACAGTAGCACCTTTATCAGCTACAAATTTTTTCACTTTTTGATCTGGATCTTTTACGAAATTTTGCTCAAGTAAGCAAATTTCTTCAAAGAATTTCCCAAGACGACCTTCAACCATTTTTTCAACAATATTTTCAGGTTTACCTTCGTTTAATGCTTGTGTTTTTAATACTTCACGCTCATGTGCAACTTCTTCTTCTGAAACTTCATCACGAGAAACGTATTTAGGATTTACAGCTGCCGCGTGCATAGCAACGTCTTTCGCAACAGATTCATCAGTAGTTCCTTCAAGTAAAGTTAGAACCCCAATGCGTCCACCCATATGAAGGTATGCACCAAATGCATCATTATCTGTTTTTGTTATAACAGTAAAGCGACGAAGTGAAATTTTCTCACCAATTTTAGCTACTGCAGAGTTAATGTAAGTTTCTACAGTATCTCCGTCACCATGTAATGGTTGTTGAAGAGCTTCCTCTACAGTAGAAGGCTTTTGCTCAACTAAATGTTTTCCTAAATCTGCAAGTAGGTTTTTGAATTGATCATTTTTAGTAACAAAATCCGTTTCACAGTTTACTTCAAGTAACACTGCTGTATTTCCATCTACTTCAATATATGTAGAACCTTCTGCTGCGATACGATCTGCTTTTTTAGCTGCTTTTGCAATACCTTTTTCACGTAAGTAATCAATTGCTTTATCAAGATCACCATCTGTTTCAGTAAGTGCTTTTTTACAATCCATCATACCAGCGCCTGTTTTTTCGCGTAATTCTTTTACCATTTTAGCTGTAATAGCCATTGTAATTCCTCCTTGATTGTTAAGATTATAAGTTTTTAAAAAAGGGTGATAAAAGGCTTATCCTCTTATCACCCCGACCTTTTTAAAAAGAATTAGTTCTGTTCTACTTCTTCTTTTTCAGCAGTAACAGTTTCTTCTGTTTGAACTTCTTCCATTTCTTCCCCTTGTTTAACTTCTAAAATAGCATCTGCCATTTTACCAGTTAAAAGTTTAACGGCGCGAATTGCGTCATCATTAGCAGGGATTACATAATCGATTTCATCCGGATCACAGTTTGTATCAACAATACCAATGATTGGGATGTTTAATTTATGTGCTTCTGCAATCGCAATACGTTCTTTACGTGGGTCGATTACAAATAATGCATCTGGAAGTTTCTTCATATCTTTAATTCCACCAAGGAATTTAACAAGACGTTCTTTTTCTTTCAACAAGCCAACTACTTCTTTTTTAGGAAGTACTTCAAACGTTCCATCCTCTTCCATACGCTCGATATCGATTAAACGGTTGATACGTTTGCGAATAGTTTGGAAGTTAGTTAATGTACCACCTAACCAGCGTTGGTTAACAAAGTACATACCAGAACGAATTGCTTCTTCTTTCACAGAATCTTGCGCTTGTTTCTTTGTACCTACGAAAAGAATTGTACCGCCATTTGCAGCGATTTCCTTTACATAGTTATATGCTTCATCTACCTTTTTAACCGTCTTTTGTAGGTCGATGATGTAAATACCGTTACGCTCTGTGAAGATATATTTCTTCATCTTAGGGTTCCAACGGCGTGTCTGATGTCCAAAATGTACACCAGCTTCTAGCAATTGCTTCATAGAAATTACTGACATAATGTTTCCTCCTAAATGGTTTTTATCCTCCGTTTGTATCATTTTTGTATAAGACCTTTCATAAGAATGGCACCAATATACAAATTAACAAACGTGTGTTTTTTTACATGCTCACTCAAATTAGTAAACATTATTTACACCAAAAATAAATATATCATACAGAACACCTGTAATCAAGCAAAAATATTATTTTTTTCCATGTAATTTAATAGTTAATGCTACTTCAGTTTTACCACAGTTTAATTTTCGAGCTATTTCTTCTTCTGATAAACCAGTTTGATGTAATTGTAATATTCTTGCTTGCAATGATGCTTGTACTTCGTCATTCATCGTATCCAATTTTGATGCTACATATTTATCATCATTCTCTTCAATTCTACCTTCTACCGTATCTTGTTTCGTTTCTATTATCTGCATATGCTGATCTAAGTCACGATCCTTATTTGGTGAAGGATCTAGTCTATTTTCTTTCTTCACTATATGGTTAGCAGAAATTTCATCTTGTAGCCGTTTGTTTTCTGCCTTTATTTCCTCTAAATAGGATTCCAACAAATTCGGAATCTCTGAACTAGTTTCATCATTTTTCCCTTGTAGTTGCTTGAGTAAAAAGAAAAGACCACTTAGCGTAATAATATGTAATAAAAAACTAATAATCAGTAAAAAAGATGTCATAAAATCCCTTCTATCCCGTGAAGTCAAACTTATTCCCTAAATAAGGATGATCTATAGATTGCTTCTTATTTTTTGTTGAATTTTTCCTCTGCGTATCATGTTGATTAGTAGTACTGTTATTTTCCTCATCTTCTAGCTTAGTTTTTGCTACATCTTCCTGTTGCTGTACCTTTTTACGTTTTAATTCTTCTTGTTTTAATTGACTTTGTACAAGTGATTCCTGGAAATGTTGATTCTGCTTTAACATTTGGTCTTGTAGTTTTCCTGCATCCTGTGTTCTTGGAAGTGCCACTTGTAATTCTATTGATTTCCAACTCAATTAGAAACACCCTCTCCATAGTTACAAGCTAATACTGATGATCTCATGATGATCCAGTTTCATTTGTATATGTTGATGGACGGTATTAATTGTTTTTTTGTACTTACCAAAACTAACCATAACATTCGGGTATAAATACGTATTAACAATTAATTTAGCCTGTTTCTCATCGCCTAAGTTTGAATTAATATCCTCAAGCATCTTATTAACTTCTGTTATCTTTTGGGTTGTTTGTTGATAGGTGTGTTTTTGTCTAAGCAAGGCAATTCTTAATTTTGGGTTATCTTGAATGTCGTTTCTTTCTTTTAATTTATTTCCAATTATATTTAATTTCGTCAAGGAATCTAATAATTCCTCTTTTTTAAGTAGTAATTCTTCTTCTTTTTCACGTTGAAGTTTATTAACTCCAAAGCTAATTTCTGTTTTAGTTTGTAATTTGTTTCCTATCTCTTTTGCTTCGATAAACTCACCAGCTGAAACACTACCACCAATAATATTACCACGTTGGCAAAACACCTGATTTCCCGCTGTACTAACACTATGCATGATTGAATTTTCTACATATAAGTTCTTTCCTGCATTCACTATACCCTGATTGATATAACCAATATGTATATTTTCTGCAGCTGTTATACTGCCTTTTTGCAATCCCGATAAACCTCCAGAAATATAAATAGAACCACCAGCATCTATTTCTGCTGCTTCAACCATCCCAAACACCTTAACATCTCCTAAGGCTTTAATCCTATACCCAGAAGGAACATTCCCATGAACAATGATCGAACCAATAAAATCTAAATTTCCATCTTTCATAGATAAAGTATCATGTACTTCAAATACCTCATGTACGTCAATATAGTTTCCTTTCAAACTAACTTGTCCATCTGAAGTAGCATAAAATGATTGGGTGTCCTCTTTAAATTCAACATTTTTTCTAGCGGTAATGGTTAGAGCCTTCCCTGGCTTTGCCTGTACAATATTCCCAAAGATATCCTTTCCATTGATACCGTTTGTAGGAGGAATTACTTCTGCTAACTTCTCCCCATCTGTAACCGAAGGAATACGCATGACATCACGAAAATTCCAAGCATTATCTTTGTCAACGTCAGAATTAAGGTCAAATGCATATTGTATTTTACCGTCAATTCCCACTTGTGCAGGTGTTCCTTTAGAAACAACAATAGGAAATTGATCCTTAGGCATTCTTTTAGATAATAATGTAACATGATGCTCAATAATTCCATAAACAATATTATGTTCACGAAGATATTGAGTGATTTCTTCGTACGCTACATCAATATCTTCTTCATGATATGACTCTGTGCAATCAATTTCTGCAAACATATAATCATGGGAAATTTTTAGAGTGAAATGTTCGTGAATCTGCCCCATGTTCTTCCCCTCTTTGGTGTTATATTTTTTCTAGTATCCCTCTTAGTTTCACAACAGCTTTCTTATGAATTTGAGAAATTCTAGATGTTGTTAATCCTAATACGTGTCCTATTTCTGTAAACGTTAATTCTTCATTATAAAATAAACTAATGATCATTTGTTCGTTTTCATTTAATGATTTGATCCCCATAGCAAGATCCTTATTTAACTCAGATTTTACTATATTTTCATCTGGAGAGGATGCAGATCTATCTGGTATGGAATACCCTATACCTTCTTTATGATCAAATGAACCATCCTTGGGTTTTTCTTCAATAGAAAGAACGTTTGCAAATAAGGAATCACGGATCAATGTTTCTACTTCTTTAACCGGGAGTTCTGCAGCCGTAGCAATTTCTTGTAAAGTTGGTTCTCTTTGGTTGGATTGCTCTAATTGTTGAGAGATTTGATCAACCTTCTTTGCTTTGTCTCTAATAGACCTAGGTAGCCAATCTTCCTTACGCAATCCATCCATAATGGCACCACGAATTCGAAACGAGGCGTACGTCTCAAATTTCAAATCCC
The DNA here is from genome assembly GCF_009728145.1 of Ornithinibacillus caprae. Taxonomy (GTDB): domain Bacteria; phylum Bacillota; class Bacilli; order Bacillales; family Amphibacillaceae; genus Ornithinibacillus; species Ornithinibacillus caprae. The sequence continues at coordinate 58,176 of NZ_WOCA01000015.1, forward strand.
GATCAATCTCGAATTTTTTTAATGCATCATATAAACCCATTAAACCGAGGCTTTTTAAGTCATCTTTTTGAACACTACTTGGTAGATGACTAGCCGTTCTGTCGACGTGAAAGTTTACTAAATACATGTAATTTTTTATTAGTTCATTTGCTGCTTCATTATCTTTCTCTTCTAACCATTTATTCCATAATCCTTGCTCTAGAGGAGATCTAGTTTTTTTCAATTTTCATCTACTCCTCCCTAGTTTTTTGCGTTTTTCGTATTACCATAAATGATAATTAAATAATCGCTTCACCTTTAGAAACAGTTCGTATCTTCAATTCACCAGTATCTGGATCAAAATCTATTGTGCGACCACAATTGCCGCCAACATCAGATGCTACAACTGGAATATGATATTTACTGAGCCTTTTTAAAACCGCTTCTACATTCCGCCTTCCAATTCGGATCGTATCATTGGAAGAAAATTGAAACATTTGTGCTCCACCAGCGATTTTAGCCTTTAAAGCAAATTTCCTTACACCGTTTTCTAACAATTTCTCCATCATATTATCTATTGCCGTATCCGCATATTTAAATGCATTAAAATTTGTCTGTTTAGCTAAATTTGAATCTGGTAACATAATATGAGCTAGTCCAGCTGTTTTTTTAGGTAAATCATAAATAACAATTCCAACACAGGAACCTAATCCGGTTGTTCGAATGGTATTAGGTGCCGTAACAATATTAACATCAGCTATTCCTACTTTTACGATTGATTTTATCTCATTCATTTTCATTAATTCCTAGCGCACGAAAAATTTTTTCGAAGGATTCTGGTCCTGGAAGAAATAAAAATTGACCATTAATACCATTTTTCAAATTTGCATCATTTATTTTTGTATCAATAATAATGGCATAGTCGGTCGCGTGAGATATTTCTAATAATCCTACAGAAAGAATAGCACCTGCCATATCAACACTGAAGTGTGGTATCGAGGTATTCATATTAAGGTTTGTAAAGTCAGAAAGCGCTGATAAATAAGATCCTGCTAATATATTCCCTGTTTCCTTCAAAGCAGAGATAGCAAAGTCGTTACAAGTGCCATCTTCATGAAATAGCCTTTGCTTTGAATTTGATGTGATATGTTTCACTAAAGATTCTGCTTCATCTACCGTAAATAAAAGGTAAACCATCCCAGGTGCTTCTCCCTGTATTTGAAATAATATAGCTACTACTAAGGATTCTGCTCCACCAATCATATCCATTACTTCATCAAATTCAATGATGCTAACATTTGGTACTTGCATATCAATTTTTTCATTGATTAATTTTGACATGGAAGTAGCTGCATTACCAGCACCAATATTGCCAATTTCTCGTAAAGCGTCTAATTGAATAGTGGATAAGTGATTATAGTTCATTAGCTTAACCTTCTACTGTTTTTAACTCTTTCATTTCTTCGGTTGTTAATACTTTTTGCAAATCAAGTAATATTAATAAACGGTTTTCTAATTTAGCAACACCTTCGATATAATCAACGTCAACTGCTCCAACTACCTCCGGTGCAGGTTCAATTACGTTTACAGGGATATCGATAACATCATTTGCTGCATCAACAATTAACCCTACCTCCATATCATCAAGAGATACAATAATAATACGTGTTGATTCATTATAATCTGTAGCTTCAATACCGAAACGTACTCTTAAATCAATAATTGGAGTTACAACACCACGTAAATTAACAACACCTTTTACAAAATCAGCAGTTTGTGGAACCCTTGTAATTTTCATTAATCTCTCGATGGATCCAACTTGTTTCACTGGTACCGCGAACTCTTCATCTTTTAATTGAAATACAATAACCTTTTGTTCCAACATTGTCTCATTTTCCATAATTATTACCCCCTATTTAATAAGTGCATTACTGTCAATAATTAATGCTACTTCCCCATCTCCTAAAATTGTCGCACCTGAAATTGCAAAAGCATTTGTTAAGTAGTTTCCTAGCGACTTTAATACGACTTCCTGTTGACCTATAAAGGAATCTACAACCAAACCTGCCATTTTATCCCCTTTTTTAACAATAACGACGGATACATAATCACTATTATTCTGACTGGAGTCTAAAACAGAGAAAATGTCTTTCAAGTATGCTAAAGGTACCACTTCCCCTCTGAAATCTATAACATGTTTGTTGTGTGCTGAAAGAATTTGATCTTTATGCATAATGGCAGTTTCGATAATTGATGATAATGGAATCGCATATTTTTCATTATCTAATTCTACTAATAAGACAGAAATAATCGATAAGGTTAAAGGAAGTTGAATAGAAAATATCGATCCTTCATTAAGACTTGAATCAATAGAAATGCTTCCACCCAATGATTCAATCGTATTTTTTACAACATCCAATCCTACACCTCGGCCAGATATATCCGAAATTTTCTCCGCAGTAGAAAAACCACTTGACATTATAAGTTCATAAATCTGTTGGTCGGTTAAGGTATCAATCTCAGACTCGGTTATAATTCCATTCGTTAGAGCTTTAGATAATACTTTCTCTTTATTAATACCAGCACCATCATCTGATATTTCTATAAACACATGATTACCGCTATGATAAGCTTCTAGTTTAATTGTCCCTTGTTCAGGCTTTCCTTTTTCTCTTCTTACCTGAGGTGTTTCAATGCCATGGTCAATCGCATTACGTAGTAAATGTACCAATGGGTCTCCGATTTCATCAATTACCGTTCGATCTAATTCTGTATCTGCTCCAATGATTTCAAGTTCGATATCCTTCTGTAATTCACGTGCTAAATTTCGAATCATTCTTGGGAATCTACTAAACACTTGGTCAATTGGTACCATACGCATCGTTAATATTATATTTTGTAAATTGCCAGAAACTCGTGACATACGTTCAACTGTCTCTTGCAAGTCATGATGTTGTAGCTCACCAGCAATTTGTTCTAATCTTCCTCGATCAATTACAAGCTCTTCGAATAAGTTCATTAACACATCCAAACGATCGATATTAACTCTAATCGTTTTAGAAGTTGAATTAGTAGCTTTACCTGTTTGTTTTTCTTTTTCTACCTGTTTCAATTCTGATTGTTCAACAGCTGGCACGGTTTCTTTTTGCTGTTTATTCTCTATAAATTTAGCTACTGAGAAATGGTTAATGGATACTTGCTCTATTTCAGATACTTTTAATATTTTTTCCTTGATCTCAGCTTCAGGTTGCTCGGAAACTAGAATTAAGCTAAATGAAACGTCAAAATTCTCTTCCTCTAAATCACTTACAGACGGCTCCGATCGAATGACTTCTCCTATCTTTTCTAAAACTTCGAAAACCATAAAAACACGGGCACCTTTAAGTAGACAATCTTCTCTTAATGTAACGGTTATTTCATAGTTTGAGAAACCGCGTTCTGATGACTCATTTAATATCGAAAGTTCGAATTCATCAAGTGATGGTATGGTTTGTAAATTACTTGATATTACTTGTTCTTCAACTTCGGTAGTAGCTACTGCAGGAGGTAATGAATCACCATTTTCAATCGCTTCCAATTTAGCAGAAATTGGACCAACCTCTCTTGCACCATTACTACCATTAGAAATATTCTCTACCATTGCATTTAAGCTGTCTACTGTTTCAAATAAGGTGTCGATCATGTTTGGGTTAACAGCTATTTTTTCATACCGAATACCATCAAAAATATTCTCTAACTTATGTGTGAGATTTGCTATATCCTGAAACCCCATTGTAGCAGACATCCCCTTTAAGGTATGTGCCGCCCTAAAAATTTCATCAATAATCGATTTTTCATTAGGGTTCTTCTCTAAATCTAGCAATTTTTTATATAGAACTTCTAAATGCTCTGTACTCTCATCAATAAACACATCCATATATTGTGCTGTATCCATCCTAATTCCCCCCTAAACTAAACGCTTTGTTATAGAATCTATCATTTGTCCAACCTGTTGAATATGTAGTATATAATTAACCACGTTTGTTTTGATGGCTGATTTTGGCATACCATAGACAACGGAAGATTCTTCAGATTCAGCAATAACAATCGTATTAGGATCTACATCCTTTAACCGTTTGACCCCAACGGAACCATCACTACCCATTCCAGTTAATACAACTGCTATTTTATTTACTCGCTTCATATTAGTAAGTGATTCAAATAGAACATCTACCGAAGGCTTATGTAAATAACCTTGGCTTTCTTCAGATAATTCAATTGCATACGCTGTACCAACATTTCGAATTTTCATATGAAAGCTTCCCGGTGCAATATATGCTGTTCGGTCCTTGATGATTTCTCCATGCGTTGCTTCTTTTACATGGATATGGGTTTTAATATTCAGTCGTTCAGCAAGTGACTTCGTAAACCCCCGAGGCATATGTTGGGCAATTAATATCGGTGTATCAAATTCCACTGGTAAACTAGTTAGAACTGTTTGCAATGCCCTAGGTCCACCTGTAGAAGATCCAATGGCAATGATTGATTTCTTATGTGGCTGTTGAGCTTGTTGTAGTTTAGGGTGTGGCTTCACATGCCTTGTTTGTGTTGTTAATTGAGCTTGTGAAGCTGCTAACACCTTATCAATTATTTCTTGTTTAATCGTATTTATGTCTAAAGAAATAGAACCAGACGGCTTGGTAATGAAGTCAACCGCACCATTTGAAATTGCTTGAACAGTTTTCGAAGCTCCTTCAGCAGTTACGCTTGAAAGCATAACGATAGGTAACGGATTTTCCTTCATGATCGTTGCTAAAGCAGTAATGCCATCCATTTTAGGCATTTCTACATCTAACGTTACAACATCCGGCTTCCATCTCTTTATCTTCTGTATGCCCTCTTCACCATTTCGAGCTGTAGCAATCACATTTATTCGATTATCACTTTCTAAAATGTCTGTTATCATTTTGCGCATAAATGCCGAATCATCCACTACAATAACACGAATAGGTTTCACAACGGTTACCTCTCTCTAATTAGTCGTTTGAATTTCTGTATAAATGATACCGGTTCATTCGCAGTTTGTGTTGCGGAATCTGAAATATAGTTTTTAATTAACAATTTCAGCGCTTTTGAAACTGCTGCCTTTTTATTAAAAATACTATAAGGAACTTGGCGAATTACTGCAGTTGAAACAACTTGATCATCTGGTAGAATTCCTAAAAGCTGTATGTCTTTTTTTAAAAACTGTTTAACCACTCGCTGAAATCTTTCTAGAGCCTTTGTACCACTTTTTTGTGACTGAGAGCGATTCATGAGTACATACATAGATAATCCGGGCTGTTCTTTCACAATATGTTTAATCATGCTATAAGCATCTGTGATCGAGGTTGGCTCAGGTGTAGTAACAACTATACACTCATCAGCAGCGAGTACAAATGCCATACTAGTTGGAGTTGCTCCAGCTCCCATATCAAATACAATAAAGTCATACATTTTAGAAATCTTATGATACTGAACAAAGAAGTAATCTAACTCAGTTTGATCCAACGAGAAAATATCATTTAAGCCTGTTCCACCAGAAATATAAGATAAATTATTGGGACCTGTCTCAATAATGTCATAAATGGGTAATTGTTCCTGTAACATATCTACTATTGTGTATTGAGAATGTAAGCCAAGTAGTATCTCAATATTCCCCATTCCTATATCCAAATCAATTAATAGTACTTTTTTGTCATTTCTACATAATTCTAATGAAAAGTTTAAAGCAGTGTTAGATTTCCCAACTCCACCCTTTCCACTTACAAACGAGATCGTTTTTGCTTGTTTAGGGTTTTGTAAAATTTCAAATTGTCGTCGAAGACTTTCAGCTTGATCATGCTTCACTAAATTCACCTACTATAAAGTCGCTAATTTTTTTAGGTGTTGGTTGGATAAGATCATCTGGAACATCTTGTCCATTCGCTAGATAAGCAACTCCTACTTGTTTTTCAATTGCTATATTTAACATACTCCCATACTGTCTTGTTTCATCAATTTTAGTAAAGATTATTTCTTTTATCGGTATATGATAGAAACTATTGTAGATATCAATTAAATCCTTAGGCTTTGCGGTTAATGAAAGAACTAAAAATGTCTCGACATCTTCCGTAATATTGATATTCTCTCTTAGCTCCCTAACATACTTTTCATCACGGAAATTTCTTCCCGCAGTATCAACCAAAATCAAATCATAATCATTGAATTGCTGTACTTTTTCTTTATATTCATCAATCGAATATGCAACCTCGATTGGAACGTCTAAGATTTTTGCATATGTTTTTAATTGTTCAATTGCAGCAATACGATACGTGTCCATTGTGATAAAGGCAACCCTTTTCTTATCCTTTAGCATACTGTGTGCTGCTACTTTAGCTAAAGTTGTTGTTTTCCCTACACCCGTTGGACCGACAAATTGTACAATTTTTTTATTATACGTAATCCCTTCAAACGATAATGAACGTAATTGATTTTCAATTTCTAAACGTACATCCTGTATAATTGATGGAGCACTAATAGGATTTGAAGCTGCCTTATGCTGCTGAACAACCGCTTGAACAATTTTTTTAGCAATGTCTTGGTCTATTTCTTGATCTATTAAAAACTGATAAACGACTTGATAGTCCACATCAAATTGATAATTTTTCTGTTCAGCCTGTTGCTGCATAATCTTTTTCAAATATTTGATTTCATCCAATATATCTGTATTACGTTTATCTGATGAAACTGTTTCCTTTGATATGCTTGTTTGAGGTTTGGGTATAACTGGTTGTTTTCTTGGTTTTTCTGGTAGCGGTTGTTTATCAAGTGCAGCAACAACTTCTATTTTCTTCTTTTTAAATAACCCCAAAAACCCTCCGTCTTGAATCTCCTTTGAATTCAAGATTACTGCATCTGGACCTAGTTCTTTTCGTACGATGCTCATTACCTCTGGCATCGTTGGCGCTACGAATTTTTTTACCTTCATGCTACATTCACCACTCCAACGCTTTGAACTTGTACATTTGGTTCTAATTCATTATAGGATAAAACAATAACTTGCGGTAAGAATCGGTCAAGTAACTGTTTTAAATACATGCGTATTGCCGGTGAGCATAAAACAATCGCATTCTCCTCTTGCAATGTTAGTTTCTCTACCTCTTCGTGAATGGTTTTAATTATTGCCTGTTGTGAATCAGGATCTAATGCCAAATAATTTCCATGCTCTGTTTGTTGAATATTTTCTGCGATTATTTTTTCTACTTTTCCAGAAACAGTAATGACTCTTAATGACATATCATCATTAACATATTGTTTCGTTATTTGTGAAGATAATGCCTGTCTTACATACTCCCCTAACAATTCTGGATCATTCGTCAATTTTGCAAAGTCAGCTAACGTTTCAAAGATAATAGGTAAGTTTCGTATGGAAATATTTTCTCTTAGTAGTTTGCTTAATACTTTTTGAATATCACCAATTGCTAAAGGCTCTGGTGTAACTTCCTCTACTAAAATTGGATAACTTTCTTTTAAATGATCAATTAATTCTTTTGTTTCTTGTCTTCCTAATAGTGTGTGTGCATGCTGTTTTATTACTTCTGTAATATGCGTAGAAACAACAGAAGGAGGATCTACTACCGTGTAGCCGGAGAGCTCCGCTTCATCCTTATGCTCTTCACTAATCCACTTTGCTGGTAATCCAAATGCTGGTTCTTGCGTATCTATACCTTCAATCATGTCATCATCCATCTCAGGTGTCATAGCTAGGAAATGATCGAGCAGTAATTCACCTTGAGCTACTTCATTTCCTTTTATTTTTAATCGATACTCATTTGGATTAAGCTGAATATTATCACGTATTCTTACGACGGGTATAACAATCCCAAGTTCAATAGCAAGCTGTCTACGAATCATAATCACACGATCTAATAAATCCCCACCCTGCTTGGCATCAACCAATGGGATTAATGAATAACCAAATTCAAATTCAATTGGATCCATATTGATTAAGTTGACTACGTTTTCTTGTGTTTTCATTTCAGAACTTTCTGTTTCATCTTCCTGTTCTACATCTTTGATTTCTGGCTCCTTTGTTTGTTGTAGCAATAAGTAGCCACCTAAAGCTAAAAATGCAGCAATCATGGTTGTGAGGAAAAAGTTTATTGGTGTTAAACCTAATAAGAAGATGGTTCCAGCTGCAATAAACAATAACTTAGGGTATCTTAGTAGCTGTTCAGATACATCACTACCTAAATTATTTCCAGATGACGAGGTACGAGTTACAACAATACCAGTTGCCGTAGATATGAGTAGCGCAGGAATTTGACTTACTAATCCATCCCCAACTGTTAATCGCATAAACGTATTAATGGCTTCTCCAAAAGACATTTCCATCTGAACCATACCAATAATTAAACCAAATAAAATATTAATTAAAACAATAATGATACCTGCAATGGCGTCTCCTTTTACAAACTTACTAGCACCATCCATTGCTCCATGAAAATCAGCTTCATCTTCAACGGTTTTTCTTCTTTCTTTGGCTTCTTGTTCAGATATTAGACCTGCATTTAAATCAGCATCGATACTCATTTGTTTCCCTGGCATAGCATCTAATGAGAAACGAGCAGCAACTTCGGAAACACGCTCGGAACCTTTGGTAATTACGAGGAAATTGATAATAACTAAAATAACAAATACTACAAATCCGACTAGTGCACTATCTCCAATAACAAATGAACCAAACGTATCAACTACACCACCAGCATCAGCCTCAGACAAAATAGATCTCGTCGTCGAAACATTTAGCCCTAATCGGAATAAGGTTAATAGTAATAGGAGAGAAGGAAAAATAGAAAATTGTAATGCATCTTGAGTATTCATAGACACAAGAATGACAATTAACGCAAGAGTAATATTAAATAAAATGAGAATACTTAATAGCCAGCCCGGTAAAGGAATAACTAACATAACGATTATTAAAATAACGCCTAAAAGTACGGAAAAATCACGTGCCTTCATGAATGTCTCTCTCCTTAATTACCTAACTTTTTTGTCCAAACGGTAAACATATGCTAAAACTTCCGCTACAGCTTGGTAAAATTCTTCTGGTATAATATCGCCAATTTCAACCTTGTCATATAAAGACCTGGCGAGTGGTCTATTCTCTACGGTAACAACATCGTGTGCTTTTGCAATTTCCCTTATACGAAATGCAAGGTGGTCGACCCCTTTTGCCACAACATATGGCGCACCCGCCTTATCTTCATCGTATTTAATAGCGATGGCAAAGTGGGTTGGGTTTGTAATAACAACATCGGCATTTGGAACTTCACTCATCATCCGACGCATTGCCATTTGTCGTTGTCTTTCTTTAATTTTCGACTTAATTAAAGGGTCCCCTTCGATGTTTTTATACTCGTCCTTTACATCTTGTTTTGACATACGCATATTTTTTTCAAAATCATAACGCTGATAAGCATAATCAAAAACAGATAAAAACAGTAAAGCAATTGTAGCAGCGATCCCCATGATCATCGTTACATTCCCGAAAAACGCTAATGAACTATTTACATCCTTAAAGGCCGTCATCATCATTTCATCTTTATAGATCCAAATAATCGCAAACGTAATTGCTCCAATAAATCCGATTTTAAAGAAAGATTTTAGTAATTCTACTAGTGCCCGGATAGAAAATATACGTTTTGCACCTTGGATAGGATCTATCTTCTTTAAATCAAATTTTAATGGCTCGGTTGTAAATAGAAAGCCTATTTGTGTTAAATTCGAGGCCAATCCAGCAATTAGTGCAATCAACATAATAGGTGCGAGTATTTTAGCTGTTTCGATAGAACCTTCTACAAATATTTGGTGTACCGTATTCGGTGTAAGATCCCAGTGAATATATTCTGTAAAGGATTGTTGATATAACGTAGTCATACCATTTTTCATGAAGCCACCAAAAACAAACAATATAATAAAGGAAAATAATAATAAAATGGCTGTATTCACATCTTGGCTTTTGGCAACTTTCCCTTTTTTACGCTCATCTTGTCTTTTCTTCGGGGTAGCTTTTTCTGTTTTTTCACCTGCAAAGAATTGTAGGTCAAGTTGTAATTGCTTCAACCTAAGCACCTCCGAATAATTGCATAAGACCACGCATTGTTTCAAACATAAGTCCGAATAAATTTTTTACCAGTACCATGTAAAGACTTAAGAAAACAAAGATAGCTACAAAGCTCACTAATATTTTTAGTGGTAATCCAACAACAAAAACGTTTAATTGTGGAACCGTCCTAGCAATGATCCCCAACGCAACATCAACTAGGAATAGACAGCCAACAATAGGTATCGCAATTTGAAAAGCGATTAAAAACATTTTACTGAAAGCTTGAATGACAAATTCTGCAATATTGCCATTTTGAAATGGTATAAATGTATCAACCGGAATAAATTTATAACTATTTACGATTCCGTCTATTAATAAATGATGACCATCAACCGATAATAGAAATAATAAAGCAATAATATAAAAATATTGACCTGTTAAGGGACTCTGTGCACCAGTTTGGGGATCGACAACGTTTGCGATTGCAAAACCCATTTGAAAGTCAATAAACCCACCCGCAATTTGCACAGCTGAAATAATAATGTAGCCAATTAAACCAATTAATAAGCCAATAAGAATTTCTTTTACAATTAAGAAAATATACATTTCGTCTATAACAATTGCAGAAGCATCAATGGTATAAAACATAATAAATGCTAAAAAGAAACTAAAGCCAATCTTAAATGGTAGCGGAATCGTTCGATAAGAAAAAAATGGTAAGGTTACAAAAAATGCCGCTACTCGTACTAAGACTAGTAAGAAAACTGGAAAACTATTAATATTTATCAGTTCTAGCATAATTTAGCCTACAAACCTATTTAAGTTTTGGAATACATCTACTGTGAACTCTACCATTTTGGACAGCATCCATGGTCCAAAGAAAATCAAACCAACTAAAACTGCTACGATTTTTGGAATAAAGGCTAGAGTTTGCTCTTGTATTTGAGTTGTTGCTTGAAAGATACTAACAAGCAAACCAACTGCAAGCGCCAAGATTAATAAAGGACCCGTAACTAATAAAATAGTATATATTCCTTTTTCTGCTAAAGATAATACAAATTCACTACTCAACGAAACCCACCCTTCCTTTTCCAATATAGCAATTCATTAAAATCCACTTAATAATGAATGAGTAATCAAATACCATCCATCAACTAACACAAATAACAGAATCTTAAATGGTAATGAGATCATTACCGGCGGTAGCATCATCATCCCCATTGACATCAATACACTTGCAACAGCCATATCAATAATTAAGAATGGAACAAAAATCATGAATCCCATTTGAAATGCAGTTTTTAATTCGCTAATGGCAAATGCAGGTACAAGGGTTGTAAGTGGTACATCTTGAATGCTTTCTGGCTTCTCCATATCTGTATAACTAATAAATAGCTCAAGGTCTTTTTGTCTCGTATGCTTGGCCATAAAGTTTTTTATTGGAGTACTTGCACGGTCATATGCTTCATCTAGCGTTATTTCTTCATCAAATAATGGTTGTAATGCATCATCATATACCTCACTAAATGTTGGTGCCATAATGAAAAATGTGAGAAATAGAGCAAGTCCTATCAACACCTGATTAGGTGGCATCTGTTGTGTCGCCAATGACGTACGAACGAAGGATAGTACGATAATTATTCTTGTAAAACTAGTCATCAAGATTAAGATACCTGGTGCCAATGATAAAACAGTTAATAAAAGAATTAACTTTACAGATGTCGCAACATTAGAAGGATCTGAACTAGAAAACATATCTATAAATTCATTCATGTCGCTCATCCTTCTGTTCATTCATATTTCTAAGTGTATTGCGATTTTGTTTTAGCTTATCTAGTTCAGTAGAAAACATATTCTTAAATTCCTTCTTATCTTTATCGTTCGTTGCACGGTTTGTATGGTTAGTTTTCTGAAGAACAGTAGACCATAAGTTGTTAGCAGAAAAACTAGATTGTTCTTCATGACTAGATATTATTTCATTTATCATTTCTGGATCTGTAATCTCTTGAAGCAGCTCTACATTATCACCAACACCTACTAAATAAAGCTTACTTCCAACCCGAATGATTTGGATCGATTTACTAGGTCCTAAATTTATTCCACCTACGTTTTCTAACGCCTTTACACGACTAAACAACTTATTGCGCTTATTTAAAAATTTGAGTAAAAAGTAAATAAGTGCTAGTACTAAAAGTAATGCAAAGAACATTTTTATTACATCAAATACTAGTGAACTAGTTGAAGTTGATTCATCATTATTAATTGAATTACTTCCTGAATCACCAGGTATAGAATCTACCTCACCGTCTTCACTGTCCGATTCATTTGCATTACTTTCATTTTCTTCATTTTCACCAAACATCTCTTCAACTGTTCCATTATCATGATCTTCTTCGGCTACAGCCTGTAATGAAAAATTAGTCATGAGTAAGACTAGTATAAACACAAAACTAAAACCAACTTTATTTATCACTTTAGTCACTCGTTTCTAGGCTAGCGCTTTCTGAATCGCTTCGATTACCCTGTCAGCTTGGAAAGGTTTAACAATAAAATCTTTCGCTCCAGCTTGGATTGCATCAATTACCATCGCTTGCTGTCCCATTGCTGAACACATAATAATCTTAGCTTCAGGACTAGCAGATTTAATTTCCTTTAATGCTGTAATACCATCCATTTCTGGCATCGTTATATCCATTGTTACTAGGTCAGGCTTTAATTCGTTATACATTTCAACTGCTTGCGCACCGTCCTGTGCCTCTCCAACAACCTCGAATCCATTTTTACTTAGAATATCTTTAATCATCATTCGCATAAATGCTGCATCATCTACTATTAAAATACGCTTATTCATGTTACTTCCCCCTATTTCAACTTCAATAATCTATCAGATTGACTAATAATATCTGTTACACGTACACCAAAGTTTTCATCTATAACAACAACTTCACCTTTGGCAATTAGTTTTTCATTAACCAAAATATCAACTGGTTCACCTGCTAGTTTATCCAGCTCTATTATTGATCCTGCTGAAAGATCTAATATGTCACGAATCGAACGATTGGTTCTACCTAGCTCAACCGTTACTTTCAAAGGAATATCAAGTAGCATATCTAAATTACGTTGCTCGTTTTGGTTTAATTCCACCTGATTAAAGTTTGAAAAATCTGCTTGCTGTATATTTGTTGGATCATTTGCTACTGAATTACCGATAAATTGTGGGTTACTCTCTTCTTCTTTTTGATCCTGTTTCACAGATACTTTCTGTTCCTGGTCTACCTTCACATCTAGTGGCTTGTCTAATTGTTCCACCGCCGCAGCTACTTCCTCTTCTGATTCTTTGCTTAAGCTTTCAACTAAATGCTTGGCGAAGTCAATAGGAATCACTTGCATGATATTGGAATCTATTAATGTTCCAACTTTAAGTTGAAAAGATACTTTAACAAATAATTCTTCATCACTATCTGCACTTAATGATTCTTCCACTTGATTAACCGAAATCGAAGGTGGAGAAATGTCCACTTTCTTTTCGAATACCGTTGACATACTAGTTGCAGCTGCACCCATCATTTGATTCATAGCTTCCTGTACGGCACTCAAGTGAATATCATTTAACTCCTCACTTGCACCAGTGCCATCACCGCCTAGCATGATATCGGAAATAACCGCTGCATCCTCTGTTTTAATTACAAATACATTTACTCCTGTAAATCCTTCAACGTAATTTACTTCAATGCCCACATGTGGATATTGAAACTCATTGTTTAACTCTTGACGGCTAATCACAGAAACCATTGGAGTTGTAATTTCAACTTTTTGGTTGAGGAGTGTTGAAAGAGTTGTAGCTGAACTTCCGAATGAAATATTCCCAATCTCTCCTAAAGTATCTTCTTCTATGCTAGAGAGAGTTTCTTTTTCCGCTGTTTGGTTTGATTCATTATCCTCCTCATCATTTCCCCCAACATTTAATAATGCATCGATTTCGTCTTGGGAAAGCATACCATCATTCATCATTTTCATTCCCCTCCTTGATTTCTTCCAACACTTGTACGGAAAGTTTGTTTTTATACTTACCTGGCTGGACATAGAATTTAGGTTCATCATTTATTTTCAATGTAAGAGGTTGATCAATCTGCTGATTTAACGCGATAACATCCTCTTTATTTAAGTCTAAAAATTGTTGAATATTTATTGTTGTTTCCCCCAATAATGCTTTTGCTACCACGTTTGCTTTCTGTATGCTGGTAGATAGTTTCTCATACGCTTCCGGATCTCTTTTCTTCGTAGCAGTTTGCATCCAATATTGCACCGAAAGTTTGGATATAATTGGTTCAAGTACAATATGTGGGATACATATATTGATCATTCCGCTTGTCTCACCGATTGTCGTGTTTAATGATACGACTACAACCGTTTCGTTAGGTGATACAAGTTGCAGGAATTGAGGATTAACTTCAAACTCTTCTAGTACTGGGTCAATATCGAGCAAGGAAGACCATGCTTCTTTCAAACTAGAAAATCCCTTTTCTAGTAATTGCGAGATTAAGATAGTCTCAATTTCAGTTAAGTTCTCAATTTTATTCACGCTGTCGCCTTTACCACCAAGCACTCGATCTAGCATTCCATATGCGATATTGGGATTAACTTCCATAATAACTCTTCCCTCTAAAGGGGAAACGCTAAATACGTTTAATACGGTGATATTCGGTATCGAGCGGATGAATTCCTCATAAGGAATCTGATCAACGGAAGCAACCGATATGTTTACGTATGATCGTAATTGGGATGAGAAAAATGTAGTTAGTAACCGAGCATAATTTTCGTGAATTCTAGTAATTCCTCGAATCTGATCTTTAGAAAATCGCAAAGCTCGTTTAAAATCATATACGCGTACCTTTTTCTCTTTTTCTTCTTTTTTTAATTCCTCTGCATCCATTTCACCAGTAGTTAATGCGGATAAGAGTGAATCTATTTCATTTTGCGAAAGCACTTCATCTACCAAATATACTCACCTCCATTTCGGAGTAGTTTACTATTGTAATATTTTCTGTACGGTATAAACGTCTGCAATAGTTCCCTCTGTCATAACTTCATTTAATTTATTCATTACAATGCTTTCAAGCTCTGGAAGCCCTGTTTTGAAGTCTTCCTCATTCAATTTTGCTAATTCTTTAATTAAGATATTTTTAACTTGAAAATCTCGTTTTTCTATTTCTTCTTTTGCTTTCTTATTATCCGTCACAATCTGAAACTGAATTCGAACAAAGCTTCCATCATTTAAATCCGTTGTGATTTCAGGTGTAGTGTACGAATATTCAATGATATCATCTATTGTTTGTTCCTCATCATTATTTTTATCGTTAACCATATATAATACGATTGCAGTAGTAATCCCACCTATTAATAAAATGATTAATAATGAGGTTAACATTACTTTTACTATTTTACTCACTTGCCTCACTCACCTCTTTAAGTGATTGCTGGATCCCAACCTTTTGATAATACGTTGTAATTAAGTCAACCACTTCTTGGACTGGTTCTCTAACAACAATCTTCTTTCCATTTTGTAACGTAATCGTTGTATCTGGTAATGCTTGTACTTGTTCAATCATTACTCCATTTAATACAAAAGCTTCACCATTTAATCGTGTAACTGGAATCATATAATGGCAGGAGTGCACTAATCTAATGATCAGGCACTCCCTACCTCCTTATTATCGTTTTAGATTAACAAGTTCTTGTAGGATTTCATCAGATGTAGTTATTATTCTTGTATTAGCCTGGAAACCACGTTGAGCTGTAATCATTTCCGTAAATTCTTCAGATAAATCAACGTTAGACATTTCTAATGAACCACTCACGATAGAAGCTGTTCCTTCAGATTCAGGTATTGCTAAACCAGTATAGCCAGCATTCACTGAGTTTAAGAATAAGTTACTCCCTGCTTTCTCTAGTCCAGCTGGGTTTGAGAAATTTGCTATTGCTACTTGCCCAGCAACCTGTGTGTTTCCATCTTGATCAATAAAGTTCACAATCCCATTTGTTTGAACACTGAAGCTTTGAGCGTTATCAGGGATCTGCATATTTCCGACAACAAATGCTCCTGTATTTGCTGGTGGATTATTTGCTTGTTGTTCTTTTACAAAAGTATTATTATTTACCTGTAGTTCAAACCAATCACCGTTTTCATCTTGGGAATAATAGTTACCATTATCTTCAACAACCAAGTCCCCGTCGGTGTCAACTTGAAATCCCATCAAATACAACCCTTGTGGATTCACAATACTTCCATCTTCATCGAGATAGAAGTTACCAGCACGTGTATACGCTACTGAATCACCATCTTGTACGACAAACATTCCATCTCCCTCTAATGCAAAGTCTAGTGGGTTATTGGTTGTTTGGCGGAATCCTTGCGTATGAATGTTATCTATGGAGCCTAATTGAGAACCTAATCCTACTTGTGCTGCATTCACCCCACCACGTGTAGCAGTAGGTCCCTGAGCACCAGAAGTCATCTGACTCATCATATCCTGAAAGGTAACGCGACCTTTCTTAAATCCAGATGTGTTTACATTTGAAATATTGTTACCAATTACATCTAATTTTGTTTGAAAGTTTTTCATTCCAGAAATACCTGCATACATTGAACGTAGCATATTATTTTCTCCCCTTTTGGTTTATATTAATTAGCCGTATCGATCATTCAACAGCTAGGTAGGCCTCCCATTAGGGTCCAGCCTAATCATTTATTAAAATCGTTCCGTTAATATTTGTAAAAATTTTGCTTGATGCTTCTTCTCGTCCTAGTGCAGTTACGACTACATTATTTTTGGCACTAACAACTAAAGCAGCATCACTAGTAACAACTAAGGAATCGGTAACGCCCTTTTCCTTTGCTTCCATTACTTTTTCCGAGATCATTTTCCATTGTTCATCATTAAACTGTATATTGCGCTCTGATAAACGTTCTGTCGCGTGTTTACTAAGCTTCAACTCTTGTTGTTCTGCTAGAACATCTTTAAAACTTACATTCGGTTGGTTGGATACAGATTTTTTTACATTCGGAAATTGTAATGCATGATGCGGCACTTGATGTACACGATGATCCATGCTAATCACTTCCTTCGTTTGTATCTCCACTATTTTCAGTTATGCTGCTAACCTGTAAAATAGCATCCGCATAAACTTTTTCCCCGTCCGCTAGTTCTAATATCGCCCAGCCATCTTTTTGACTTACAGCAATTACTTCACTAGTTTTATTTTCAAGTTTTTTACCTGTTTCTTTATCTTTAACTTCGTATGTTACTTCTTTCCCAATCATATGACTATATTGAACTACTGGAGAAATCATTTGACTTTGAACTAAATTATCAATTGACTTAGCCATATTCATCGTTTGTTCCAATGTGGAGAATGTCGTCATTTGTGAGATGAATTCTCGATCGTCCATTGGACTTGTTGGATCCTGATTTTGTAATTGGGTCATTAAGATTTTTAAGAATTCATCCTTACCTAGATCTGGACTTGGTGTTCTAGTTGTTGGTTGATTCTTTAAGTATAAAGATGGATCAATCACTGTCATTTTTTTCACCTACACTTTTTCATTTAACATTAACTCTTGAAATGTTGCTTCGAAATCTGATTCGTTACCTTGTTGATTATTTTGATCAGAAGATGACTGTTTAGACTGATTCTCGTTCTGTTCTTTATATGCTTGTCCATCCTGATCTTTTTGCATATTTTGTCCTTGTTGCTGTGCATTAACATCCTGTCTCTCTATTTGGACCTGATGTGGCGAAAACATAGTTTTAAGTTGATTGATATTGGATTCAAGCATTTCTTTTGCTGCTTGAGAAGATACTAAGATTTTAACCGTCATTTCACCATTTACCTGTGTTAACTTAACCATCATTTCTCCTAGATTATCTGGACGTAATGTAATCGATAATTGATTCGTTCCATTCGGCATTTGTAAAAACTTACTTGTCTTCATTACCTTTTGAAATTGATCAATCAATTGCTTATCGACTGGTTGTGCTTCTTGTGTTTGATTTACATATATCACAAATTGCTCAACCTTTGACATAGGCATAGATGACATTGTAACAGTGCTTGAATTCTGAGTAGTAAGCATTTCCGATTGTGAATGTTTCTCCAATGCATGACTCATCCATTTAACAACATCACTAGTGGTAACCTTAGCATTCGAGTTATATTGTGAGTTTGTGGCAAACTGGTTTCGCTTTTGAAACGCTTGTAATAATTCCTTCCAAACAGCTTGTTCCTTTGGACCTTCTTGGATAAACAACTTTGCACTATTTTGTTCACTGCCAAGATTTTTTTCTAAACTAGTCCACTGCTGGAGTAGATCTAGTATCTTTGGTGCAGCTTTCTTCATGTCTTGTTCTGTTACCATACCTTGAATTAATTCTACAAACTTAGAAAAAATTTCATTAAATGCACCTTGTAGAATAGATAGCTGTTCTAGATCGAGATCTTTACTATTCAAGCCGGTTAACAAAATCTCTTCCATATTGTCTTGCGTTAGTTCAAACTCTACTGAATCACTAGTTTTTATGGATAGACCTGTCTTCCAATTAAATTCCTCTAGTTGTTCAACATTCATCATTAGTTCGATTGGTAAAGATAATTCATTACCTTTTAATGGTAGAGACTCTAAATCAATATTTAGCAAATTTTCATCTGAGGTATTAATTTTACTCAGTATAATATCTTGAAATAGATCACCTGATTTGTTGGAATCCTGCTGTTTTGTGCTGCCTGATAAGGTTTGCCCAACTAGTTTTGAAAAAAGTAATCCAACCGTATTCACTTTTTCACCCCCTTTCAAAGAAATGGAGAATTAATTTGAATCCTGCATAAATAATTCCGTAATTTCAGCAGCTATTTCAGGATCCATCTCAGCTAAAATAGCGCCTCTGTCTTCACTTGCTAATTCTTTAAAAATAGATACCGCAATATTTTGCTCTAGTTGTTCAACAAGCCTTGCTGCTCGTTTACTATTCATTTCCTTAAATGAATTAGCCATTTCATGTACAGTATCCAAGTCTTCTTCAAGCATCTGTTCATCTTCTTGTTCTAAAGAGTTTTGTTCTAAAGTATTTTCCAACTTAAGTATTTCTTGCTCTAATTGGTCGATAACCCCTTCTAGGGTAGCTACTTCACTCATTAAACCTTCTATTTCGCTATCCTTTTCAGCAATCATTGACTGCACTTTTTCTTCGTTTTGTTCCGCTTCAGCCTCTTCTTCGGTAGTAATAAAGGTATTTACAACAGGTAGATTGTTTCCCTTTTCTTTCGCCCAATCAAGTACATTTACCCCAGCAATTGCAAATGCTATAACCGTAATCGAAATGGCAATGATGACTGGTATTACAATGGCAAATAAAAACCATAGAATCGGATTCATTTTCTTTTTTTCTTCTTTTTTTAGTTCGTTTGACATGCTATTCACCTATTTTTGCAGCTTAGAAATTGTTGGATTGATACTTCATCCATCATTGTATTTTCTAATCTTTTTTCTTCTTTTTCATAATCTCTTTTTCGAAATTCTATGATTTTCTCAAATTTCTTCACTTCAACGTGAGCATTGGTTAACTCGGATTGTTTTGTCTCCATCTCGGATCTTGCAAGCTGTACATCTCGCTGAAGATTTTCAATTTGTTTAGATAATGTTTCAATATAGTTTAGTTGTTCAATTATTGATTCAATTTGAGTTGGTTCTTGAATAGACTCTTCATAGGCCAATTCTGCCCTCTCTTTTTTTTGAAGTAATGTGTACATCGCAGTAGCTATGCGTTCAAAATAATCAACCGATTGTTGATATGCTTGTTGTGCATCTTTCTTTTCCTTTTCACGGACGTTCAGTATTTTATCGATTGCTAGCGTATTAACCACGTTACATTCCTCCATTAATCAACTGTTTCATCATGTCAATTGATTCCTCAAGCGTCTTATGTTCAAATATGTCTTGCTTCAAGAATGTCTGGATTTTAGGATAATAGGTAATGGCTTTATCTATCATCTGATCGGTACCACGCTTGTAGGCTCCGATCTGAATTAATTCACTATTTTGCTCATAAGTTGACAATAGTGAACGGACCTGCTGAGCGGTGCTTTTATGTTCATCTGAAGCAATTTGATTCATTACTCTACTAACAGACTTAAGGATGTTTATTGCAGGAAATTGACCTTGTTCTGCTAACTTACGATCCATAACAAAATGACCGTCTAAAATACCACGAACTGTATCTGCTATCGGCTCATTCATATCATCACCATCAACTAAGACAGTGTAGAAAGCAGTAATTGCGCCAAATTCATTTGTGCCAGTCCGTTCAAGAAGTTTAGGTAGTGTTGCGAAAACGGATGGTGTATAACCTTTCGTTGTTGGTGGTTCACCAGTGGCTAATCCAATCTCTCTTTGTGCCATCGCTATCCTTGTAACAGAATCCATCATAAGGTTTACCTTATAACCTAGATCGCGAAAAAATTCACTAATTGCTGTTGCCGTATATGCACCTTTAATTCTCATTAAAGCAGGCTGATCAGATGTCGCTACGACAACTATTGATTTTTTCAACCCTTCTTCACCAAGGTCTTTCTCAATAAACTCTCGCACTTCACGACCACGTTCACCAATTAAGGCAATTACATTGATGTCAGCTTCACTATTCCTAGCAATCATACCTAGCAGTGTACTTTTTCCAACACCACTTCCCGCAAATATACCGATACGTTGACCTTTCCCTACAGTTAGCATTGAATCAATTGCTTTAACTCCAACCTGGATAGGTTCAGAAATAGGTGCTCTTGCCATCGGGTTAGGTGGGGATTGATCGGTTGGAAAGGATGCTAACCCTTTTGGTAAAGCAGTGTCATCTAAGCTTTCTCCTAAAGAGTTAATGACCTTACCGATCAACCCCCTACCTACTTTAATCGCTAGAGATTTACCAGTCGATTCTACTAAACAACCAGGACCGATATCCGTTAACTCCGAATACGGCATGAGAATAATTTTTTCATTATTAAACCCAACTACTTCAGATAGAATTTTACGTTTACTAGAAGAAGCAGGATGGATATAACATACTTCACCGATATTGGCATCAGGCCCCTGTGATTCGATCATAATTCCAACCACCTGTTGTACCTTCCCATAACGTTTATACGTGTCGGCTTGTTCAATTGCAGAAAAGTAATGAGTTACATTCATTGTTTATTCTCCATAACGACTACATGTAATACGTCGCGAATTTGTAATAGCTGTGTGTCTATACTCGCATCGATTTTTCCAAATGGATGTTCGATAACACAACTTCCTTCCGTAGCCTTTTCATCTACATAAAGGGAAAGTTCAGCTTTATTAGTTACGATCTGTTTCAATTCATTTTTTTGCTGTAAGACAGCTTCATAGTTATTAGGATGTAAATAAATCGAAATAGAAGATTTATCCTTTAATGAATCAATTGCCTCTCTTACAATGTGTAAAAATGTCTCTGGTTTCTCAGTTATTTGTTGTTTAAGGATTTTTTCTGCTACAAATACAGCCATTTCAACAATAGAATCTTCGCTTTTTTCAATTGTTGTATGATAGTCATTAGTAGCTGATTGAATAATAGAGTTAGCTTGTGCAATTAACCCTTGGTACTCTGCTAGTCCTTCGTCTTTACCTAGATTAAAACCTGCTTGATAGCCTTCTTGTTTAGCAAGTTCGATATACTGCTGTTTTTCTTGCTCCCAGTTAATCTTTTCTTGTTCAACTTCTTCTTTAGTTTCTTGGATAATGGTATCTTTTTGAATCAGAAGTTCCTCTACTTCATTACGAATTGCTTGTAATGTTTTCTCCTCTTCAACGACTGTATTTTCTACTGTAGCCTCTAACTGTTCTTGTTGCTCCTTCTTTACCTGAATCTGTCTTATTTGAATTAGCCTTTTCTGTGAATCAGACAATGATATCGTCTCCTCCACCACGCGCAATAACAATCTCACCAATATCTTCTAATCTTCTTATTATCGCAACGATTCGAGTTTGTGCTTCTTCAACATCCCTCAAGCGTACAGGTCCCATGTATTCCATCTCTTCTTTAAAGGTTTCAGCCATCCGTTGAGACATATTCTTAAATACAATATCTTTCACTTCATCACTTGATACTTTAAGCGCTAGTCGTAAATCGTCATTTTCAACTTCGCGAATAACACGCTGAATTGCACGATTATCCAGAATAACAATATCCTCGAATACAAACATCCGTTTTTTGATTTCATCTGCTAGCTCTGGATCTTGAATTTCAAGAGCATCTAAAATCGTTCGTTCCGTACTTCGGTCAACACCATTTAACACCTCTACAACAGCTTGGATTCCACCAGTTTGCGTATAGTCCTCTGATAACGATGATGATATTTTACGCTCTAACACTTCCTCCACTTGACTGATAATTTCTGGGGAAGTCGAATCCATCGTCGCAATTCGCTTTGCTACATCCGCCTGCATTTCTTGTGGTAATTCAGATAAGATTTGTCCAGCTTGGTCAGAATCCAAATACGATAACACAAGAGCGATGGTTTGTGGATGTTCACTTTGTATAAAGTTTAAAACCTGTTGAGCATCCGCTTTTCGAGCAAAGTCAAACGGTCGAACCTGTAAAGACGATGTTAACCTACTGATAATATTAGATGCTTCGTTCTGACCAAAAGCTTTTTCCAATACCGTTTTAGCGTAACCGATTCCACCCTGAGAGATATAGTCTTGAGCTAGAGCAATTTGATGAAATTGCTCTAACACATCTTCCTTCAATTGACTTTCAACCTTTTTAACAGAAGAGATCTCCAAACTCAATTTTTCGATCTCTTCTTCTGTTAAATGTTTATATACTTCAGCTGATACATCTGGACCAAGGGAGATTAATAGAATCGCAGCTTTTTGTTTTCCGGTTAATTGTTGTCTTGCCATTTATTAATCCTCCTACTCTTCCCCAATCCAACTTCTTAATAACTTTGCAAAGTCTTCTGGTTTGTCTTTTGCCATCTTCTCTAGTTGTTTTTTACGGATGACTGATTCAGATTCATCTTCGTTAATTTCAGGAACTTCAGCTTGTGTTCCAGCAGATACTTCCGTTTCGACTATTTCTTCTTCGGTACTGTTTCTGTTTCGGAGTAACATCACTAGTAAAATGATTATAACTACTAACAATAAACCACCAACAACATACATCCAAACAGGAATAGCTGGTGTTGTACCACTAGGTACAGAGGTAGTTTCGCTAAATTCCTGGAAAACAATAGAGATCTTTTCATCTGTAGTAATGTTTCCATATTCCTTATCAATAGATGTGGTAATAATTGAATTCAAAATATCTCCAATCCCCTGCTCAACCACATTCATATCTTGTTGTGTTAAATATTCAATTTCATCGCCATCTCGTTGCCTTACATTATCAACTGCGACTTGGATTCCTAAATCACGAACTTTAAACGGACTTTCTACAATGTCTCTACGAATTCGGTTAAACTCATTGTTAATCGTTTCTTTTACAAGCTCATACTCTCCACCTTCACCATCTAATTCAGCATAATTATCTATCGTATCATCATCACCTAAACCAGCAAGTCCTCCTACACCATCCAGGCCTGAGTATGTCTCATGAATGGATTCAATACTTACCGGAAGACCTTCCATGTTTTCTGGATCAATCGGTTCAACTAATTCTTCCACTCTATTTTCCTGTGTAAAGTCCACATCTGCTGTAACAGAAACGATTACATTATCCATGCCAACCATAGTCCCAAGCATCTGTTGAACTCTTCTCTGAATATCTCTTTCAATGTCCTTCTTCACTGTCTGTTGGTAAGTGTACGTATCTTGTGTGCCAGATCCATCCTGTGTATTTTGATCAAAGTACTCAAAATATTGATTCATGATCACGATGTTCTCTGGTGTTAGATTAGGTACAGCTCTAGAAACTAAATGATAGAGTGAATTTATTTGATTTCCTTGGAATTGATAACCCGGTTGAGTACTCAACACAATAGATGCAGAAGCTGGTTGAAGAGACTCACTTGCAAATACTGGATCCTTAGGCATATTAATCATGACTTGCGCATCTTGAATTCCATCTATTCCTTTGATTAAGTTACTTAACTCCGTTTGCATAGCATCGAGCTTCATCATATCGAATTCGTTATCCGTAACACCCCAGGAGCTATTCTCGCTAAAAAATGAGTAGTCAATGTTTCCGCTGTTCGGTATACCTTGACCTGCTAAGTCAACTAGTAACGAATTAACCTGTTCTTCAGGTACTAAAACGGTTGTCCCTCCACTTTGTATTTCATAAGGAACACCTCTAGCATCCAACTCATTTTTTATCTGACCGACTTCCTGCAAGGATAAATTATTGTATAAAGGAACATAATTAGAATTAGTCGCAAATAATGAAATAGCTGCAATAAGGGCAATTATAATTACGATTGATCCTATAAAGATTCCTTTTTGACTTTTTGATCGTTTAGACCAAAAGGCATTTACTGATTCTCTGGTTTTCATTATTTTTTCCTTCATATATTCCCCCGCCAAATATCAAACAAATAAAAAATTATATTTTTTGTTTAAACATTTCAAAATGTTGCCGATATAAAAATAAAAGAGAAAAAATTATACTTGCATACGCATGATTTCGTTATATGCATCAATAACCTTCCGCTGTACTTGCACAGTGGTTTCTAGCGTAATACTTGCTTTTTGTGCAGTAATCATTACATCATGTAAATCATCAATTTCTCCTCGCGCAAGTGCCTCTGTCTTTTTATCAGAAATCACTTGTGCATCATTAACCTCTTCAATCGCACTTTTTAATACATTAGCAAAGTTTTTTTGTGCTTCACCAGGTTTAACAGATGGTGAAGCTAGGTTAGGTTCTATAGCTAATGGTTTTTGCAAATTATTTACCGAAAGACTCATGTTCACAAATCCCCTCTATTATTTTCCTATTTCTAATGCTTTCATTAACATACCTTTACTAGCATTCAACGCTGTAACATTCGCCTCATACGATCTAGTTGCACTCATTAAATCTACCATTTCCTTTAACGGATCAACATTTGGCAGTTGAACATACCCTGCTTCATCCGCATCTGGATGGGATGGGTTATATTCCATCTTAAACGGCTCCTCATCCTCAACTATTCCTGTAACCTTAACACCATTTCCAGCGTTGGAGGAGTTATTTGCAGCCTTCGATAGAAACGATTTAAACGTATTATCAGAAGGTGCTAAGTTTACCATTTTTCTCCGATATGGCTCATACTCCCCATTTTCATTTACCGTTGCTCTCGTAGTGGTAGCATTAGAAATATTAGAAGAGATAACATCCATGCGAAGTCTTTGCGCTGTTAATGCACTAGAACTGGAATTCATGGAATTAAAAATCGACATAATTATCTTCCTCCTCTAATTACGGTTTGCAAGCTACCAAATTTGCCATTAATGCGATCTACTAAAGCTTGATAATAGATTTGGTTTTTTGCTAACTCAGACATCTCTTTATCAACATCGACATTGTTTCCATTATGGTTATAATTCGTATTATTATTTGTCACAACTTTAAATGAAGAATGCGGATTATCACCAAACGGCATATGTTTTTCGTTTGTCTGTTTAGCTGATATATTAGAGGATAAAGCATCATTTAATACATTTTTAAAAACAACATCTTGAGTTTTGTAATTAGGCGTATCAACATTCGCTAAATTAGTAGAAATTGTTTGGTTTTTCGCAGATGCATAATCAAGTGATTTTTCTAATGATTGGATCGTACCACCAAAAATATTCATTTTCTCACCCTTCCGTTTACAAAAAGATCATCTGTAAAAGTTTTTGAAAATATTTTTACAAGAACCGACACAAACTGTTAATTCCCTACGAATATTGTAATTTATTTACCGGTTAAAGTCTATCAAATTTCGACATATTTCTTCTGCATGGGGGTAAAATAGTTATAATTTACTAGGATGAACTAACTAACATGCTTTTAGATCACTACTATTAGTAGTAGATAGTAAATACGCTCCTTATTCGATCCTATAACCTTCCATCCCAAATGATATGATTAGAACCATGACATTTACCAAGTCCATAAACCAAATGCCTTGCCTTTATGGTAAATGCCTGAGTTACACTTATGCAGATAGGAAAGTTCATGCTCTACCAAAAAAGAAGTTAGCAGAATTAATCTGCTAACTACTTTTTACTTATTTTTTATCACGTATATTATCTTGAACGTAATTTTTCTAGTTCTACCAAGAATTTATCATTAAGAACTTTAATATATGTCCCTTTCATACCAAGTGAACGAGATTCAATTACACCCGCACTTTCTAATTTTCTAAGTGCATTTACAATTACAGAACGAGTAATTCCCACACGATCCGCTATTTTACTTGCTACTAATAGTCCTTCATGACCATTTAATTCTTCAAAAATATGATCGATTGCTTCCAGCTCACTATACGATAGAGAGCTAATAGCCATTTGTACAACAGCTTTACTTCTAGCTTCCAACTCAATTTCTTCCGTTTTTTCATGCAGAATTTCCATACCAACTACTGTTGCACCATACTCTGCAAGTAAAAGGTCATCATCATTGAAGCTTTCTGTTAATCTTCCTATAATTAGAGTTCCTAATCTTTCCCCTCCTCCAATAATAGGGACAATCGTTGTTAAACCATTTTTAAATAGGTCACGGTTCTCAACTGGGAATACAGTATAAGGACTGTCAATATCTAGGTTAGCGGTTGTTTCGTGAATGTGAAATAACCCTTCTGTATACTCTTCAGGGAATTGACGTTCTTCAAGCATACCTTTCATACGCTCGTTCTCAATTTCTTGATTAATAGCGAAACCTAACAATTTCCCTCTTCTGCTTAAAATGAATACATTCCCTTTAATCACATCTGTTAATGATGCAGCCATGTCATTAAAGTTTACTGATTTTCCTGTCGCCTTTTGCAACATTGCATTAATTCTTCTTGCTCGATTTAAAAGTTCCATAATAATCCTCCATTTAAACTAAATTATTGGTTTTTGTTTTTTATAGAATAAACTGACTTAAGTCTTTGTTTTTAACAATTGAACTTAATTTTTCATCAACATAATCAGGAGTAATTTCAATTTTCTCCATATTAATATCGGGTGCTTCAAAAGATAAATCTTCTAATAGTTTTTCTAGGATCGTATGTAATCTTCTAGCTCCAATATTATCGGTATCTTGATTAACTTGATAAGCGATTTCCGCTAATCTATTAACAGCTTTGTCTGTAAATACAACATTTATACCTTCTGTTTTTAATAAAGCTTGGTATTGTTTTAATAATGCATTGGAAGGTTCATTTAAAATACGTTTAAAATCTTCCACAGACAGTTTTTCTAACTCAACTCGAATAGGAAATCTTCCTTGTAATTCTGGAATAAGATCGGAAGGTTTAGCCATGTGAAAAGCACCAGCCGCAATAAATAACATATGGTCTGTTTTAACTGGTCCATGCTTGGTAACAACAGTAGAACCTTCTACAATCGGTAAAATATCCCGCTGAACACCTTCTCTTGATACATTCGGTGAATTGTCTTGTTTGCCAGCAACCTTATCAATTTCGTCAATAAATATGATACCAGATTGCTCGGCTCGATCGATTGCCTCTTGTGCCACTTCTTCCATATCAACCATTTTTTGAGCCTCTTGCTGAGTCAATACTTCTCGTGCCTCTGACACTGGGAGCTTACGCTTCTTTTTCTTCTTCGGCATAAACTGTCCGAATGCATCCTGCATATTCATTCCCATTTGCTCCATACCTGACCCCTGTAACATATCAAACATAGATGGTGGCATTTCCTCTATTTCAACGGTCACTGTATGGTCCTCTAATTCACCTAGAGCTAATTGATGCTCAATTCGTTGACGTTTATTTCTGACTTCATCATTTTTTTCTGTCTCATGTTCATCATCATTTGCATTTCCTTGACCAGAAAAAAGCATTTCAAAAGGATTGGTCATAGTTGACTGTTTTTTAGCCTGTGGTACTAAAAGTTTAACAAGCTGTTTATTTGCTTCAACTCTTGCCTTTTCCTTTACCTGGCTCATTTTTTCTTCTTTAACCATCCGCATGGACATTTCTACTAAGTCACGAACCATCGATTCAACATCTCGCCCTACATAACCAACCTCAGTAAACTTCGTTGCCTCCACTTTTACAAACGGAGCACCGACTAGTCTAGCTAGCCTTCTTGCAATTTCCGTTTTCCCAACACCCGTCGGACCAATCATTAATATGTTTTTAGGAACGATCTCATCCTTTATCTTTTCTTCTAATTGAGTACGTCGATATCTGTTTCTAAGTGCTACAGCTACTGATTTTTTAGCGTTCTGCTGCCCAATAATATATTGGTCCAATTGGTTCACAATTTGCCTTGGAGTAAAATTAATCCCCATGATTACATGGCCTCCTCATTAGTCAAGTACTTCCAAAGTGATGTGATTGTTTGTATACACACAAATTTCGCCCGCAATTTTCATTGCAGCTTCTGCGATTTCCTTTGCAGATAATTGTTCTGAGTAGTTAACAAGTGCTCTTCCAGCACTTAATGCATAATTACCGCCAGAGCCAATGGCTAGTATTCCATCATCAGGCTCAATTACTTCACCAGTACCTGATACGAGTAGCATACTATCCTTGTTCATAACTATTAACATTGCCTCTAATTTACGTAGCACTTTATCACTACGCCATTCCTTAGCTAGTTCAACTGCAGCTCTTGTTAAATTTCCATTATAAGCTTCAAGCTTACCTTCAAATTTTTCAAATAAAGTGAAGGCATCTGCTACAGAGCCAGCAAACCCCGCTAACACCTTCCCATTATACAACCTGCGAACTTTTTTCGCTTTATGCTTCATTACCACTGCATTTCCTAGGGTTACTTGACCGTCCCCACTCATTGCACATTGACCTTTATGCATAACTGCAAAAATAGTAGTAGCATGCATCTCATGCGTCAATCTAATCACCTCATTGCCTTCTTATTATTCTCTAGCTCTCGGGTGGCTGTTCAAATAAATGTTTCGCAGATGATCCTTAGTTACGTGTGTATAAACTTGTGTTGATGACAGATTTTCATGTCCTAATAGTTCTTGAACGGTTCGCAAATCTGCACCTTCGTTTAACATATGTGTAGCGAAAGTATGCCTTAATTTGTGTGGATGCACATGTACAGTTAGTGCCGCTTTTTCTACCATTTTTTTCAATATTAAACGAATTCCTCGATCTGTTAATGGGTTGCCACGCGAATTAAGAAAAATATAATCGGAATTTGCTTTTGCTTTGTTTAAGAGCTTTTGTCTGCCATCTTGTATGTACGTTTGTAATGCCTTTTCTGCAAAGCTTCCAAATGGTATATATCTTTCTTTTCTTCCCTTTCCAGAAACAAGAATTGTCCCAATGGAAAAATCAATATTGATTAAGGTTAATTGCTGACATTCACTCACCCTTATTCCTGTTGCATAGAGCGTTTCAAGTAAAGCTTGATCTCTTTGTCCTAGTGGATCCGTTTCATCGCTAACATCAAATAACTTTTCAATCTCTTCCTTATATAAAAAACCAGGTATTGGCTTCGTTGTCTTTGGCAAACTTACATTGATAAACGGATTGGTTGTAACGATAGAATCTCTTTCCATAAACCGATAAAAACTGCGTAAGCTTGATATTTTTCTTGAAACACTTCTTCTTGATAATTGTTGATTATATAAACTGGTTAAGTACACACGGACAATTCGTTGATCAATATTGCTAAGATCATGAATACCTTCTTGCTGTAAAAATAAAAAAAACGTTTCTATATCTTCTCGATAGTATTTTATCGTATATGGTGAAGCGTTCTTTTCTATTTGTAAGTATTCCATAAAGTCCTTACTGTAATCAGAAAAACTAGCCAAGTTCCCACCTCATTGAACAGCGAATATTAGCATAACATTAATTATATACAAACGCAATGAACTTAACAAAATTGTAACAAAATTCTGAATTGGATTCAAGACTTTTGAAATGGATCAAAATATAATATTGTGTAAGTGGTATTCATAGAGGAATACTGTCAAGTAATTCATCTTACCAAGACGTAATTATATCTGTTTATAAATGAATAGTCAACAATTAGCAAAATATATTCATTATAAAATATTGTATACCCTTTAAAATATTTAGATATACATTTTTATCGAAATTTTTATTCCTAATTTAGTTTCTTCCCTATTAAGCTATAAGTAAAACACGCTAAACATAATAAAACCCGCCTGTCACCCAGACGAGTTTTAGAATTATTGTACCTTTTCTTTATAATCACAGTTTGTACATTGTATTTGAACTTCTTTTTTACTTCTCTTTTCAACCAACAGGGATTCGCACTTGGGACATGGTCTAGATATTGGTTTATCCCATGACACAAAATCACATTCTGGAAATTGATCACAGCCATAAAAAACTCTTCGTTTCTTAGACTTTCGTTCCACTACGTTTCCTTCTTTACAATTTGGGCACTTCACTCCAATTTCCTTTAAAATCGGCTTTGTATTTCTACACTCTGGAAAGTTTGAACAAGCTAAAAACTTTCCATACCTACCCATTTTATATACCATTTCATGTCCACAGTTTTCACAATCAATTCCCGCCGGTTCGTCTTTAATTTCTATTTTTTCCATTTCTTTTTCAGCTTTTTTTAACCGTATATCAAAATCCTTATAAAAATTATCAATCAGTTTAATCCATTCAACCTTACCTTCTTCAATGGCATCTAAGTCGCTTTCCATTTTCACAGTAAAATCGACATCAATGATTTCCGGAAAGAATTCTTTTAACATGTCAACCACAATAATTCCTAGCTCGGTTGGAACAAATCGCTTATGATCAATCGTTACATATCCTCTTCGTTGGATCGTATCTAACGTTGGAGCATATGTTGATGGACGACCAATGCCTTGTTCTTCCATTGTTCGAACTAGTCTAGCTTCCGTATAACGTGGTGGTGGTTGCGTGAAATGTTGGTTTGGAATAATATCTTCCGCTTGTACAGTCATACCCTCTTCAATGTCTGGAAGAATTTTATCTTCATCTTTTTTATTATCATCATTACCTTCTACATAAACCTTCATAAACCCTTTGAATTTGATTTTTGATCCAGTAGCACGAAATTCAACATGATTATTGATTAAATGTACGGTCATCGTATCAAGTACAGCTGGTGCCATTTGGCTCGCCAAAAATCTTTCCCAAATTAATTTATATAATCTCAATTGATCTCGAGACAAAATATCTTTGAGCGATTTAGGATCACGCATAACCGATGTCGGACGGATTGCTTCGTGTGCATCTTGTGCACCTTCTTTTTGCTTGTCATTTTTTCCGGCGCCTAAATACTCTTTTCCGAATTGCTCTTCTATATAACCTTTTGCCTCTTCTTTAGCGGTATTAGAAATACGAGTTGAATCTGTTCGCATATAAGTGATTAAACCGGTAATACCACCAGCTTTTTTTCCTAAATCAATTCCTTCATATAATTGTTGGGCAACCATCATTGTCTTCTTAGCTCGAAAATTTAATTTTCGAGCTGCTTCTTGTTGTAAGGAAGAAGTAGTAAAAGGCTTCGCTGGATTCCGCTTACGTTCTCGCTTATTTACCTTTTCCGCAGTAAATTTCTTATCCTCTAATTTCTTTAAGATAGAATTTACTTCTTCCTCTGATTTCAACTCCTGTTTCTTTCCCTCGATCCCATAGAAAGAACCTTGAAATGCTTCCTTATCTTTTTGGAAATTAGCTTCAATCGTCCAATATTCTTCAGGTTTAAAGTTTTCTATTTCTTTTTCACGATCTATGATCATTTTAAGAGCAACAGATTGTACCCGACCAGCACTTAAGCCTTTTTTCACTTTTTTCCATAATAATGGACTAATGTTATAACCAACTAGACGGTCAAGAACTCTTCTAGCCTGTTGTGCATCTACCAGATCTAAATCGATGGTACGAGGATTTTTAAAGGAATCCTTAATCGCATCTTTTGTTATTTCATTAAACACAACCCGGCATTTAGAATCTTCGTCAACCTTCAAGGCATGAGCTAAATGCCAAGCAATTGCTTCCCCTTCACGATCCGGGTCGGCTGCTAAATATACTTTCTTGGCTTTTTTTGCTTCTTTCCTTAACTCTTTAAGTACATCGCCTTTACCACGAATCGTGATATACTTCAACTTGTAGCCCTCGTCTACATCAACACCCATTTGACTTTTAGGTAAATCTATAACATGTCCCATGGATGCTTTTACTTTATATTTTTTTCCTAAATATCGTTCAATTGTTTTTGCCTTTGCAGGTGATTCAACAATCACTAAATAATCTGCCATATATTCTCCTCCAACCTGAGGTTGCATTTGTTGATGTTTACTTCCTCAAATTCTTCCTACTATCTTCTAATTATTGTAATAATAACTTTATGTAGATTTATACACTTTCATGTATCATAAATACTTCTTGTATTCTAATATAGAAATCTTCACTAATATTAAATATTTACAAAGCTTTTGTCAAACATACTGTTGCAAATTTTTTCCTGTTCTTCTTTATTTCGGTTACTTATGTTTTAATTTTCTTCCAGTTTTCACCAATATTTTCCCAATCTTCTATTATATCCTGTGAAGTTGCAACTAGTTTAGCACCATCACGAATCATTTGGTGACAGCCTCTTGTTTGTGGGATTAATGGTGAACCAGGAACTGCATATACCTCTTTCCCTTGATCAAGTGCTTGATCGACTGTAATTAATGTACCACTTTTTTCAGTTGCTTCAATTACAAGTGTTCCAAAACTTAACCCACTAATTACTCGGTTTCTTTCAGGAAAATAATAAGGCTTGGGTGAAGTATCTGGAGGATATTCGGATAAGACTAAACCTTTTTGAGTTATTTGTTGGAATAGTCCGACATTTTCTTTTGGGTATATGTGTTGAAATCCCCCACCTAATACTGCGATTGTTTCCCCATGATAGTTAAGTGTTAATCGATGGGCAAAACTGTCTATTCCTCTTGCCATCCCACTTATTACGATCCAATCATCCTTTATAAGAGGAGCTACAATATATTCTATTTTAGCCATTGCCTCCTTGGATGGTTTTCTAGTCCCTATGACACTTAATGAAGGTGTTTTATCTAAAATAGAGACATTACCTAACGCATATAACACGATCGGTGCATCTTTAATTGTTTTTAACATAAAAGGGTAGTTTTCGTCAACTAATGAAATAATAGAATAATGGTTTTGATCAAGTAATAATTGATTAAAAATTCTATCATTGTGGAGATCTTGATAAAAAATAGTAGCGTTTTTCTGAGGAATATTTAGAAGTTTACTAAACTGAGTTGGAGAATAATAATAGATGCTTTTTAACGTGGGGTCAACCTGGAGCAATCTTCGAATTGAACGACGAGTTATACCTCGACACCTGTGAATATGTATAAGCCTTGTACGTAAGTCTTTCAATACTATCACTTCCTTCATTAAATTTTTGGAACCTAAAGGTCAAAACCTTTAGGTTCCATGCATGTAACAATTAATGTGTTTTACATTTTTCAACTAAACCATTTTCTTCTAACACTTTAATCATTGTTTCACCCATAACTGCTGGTGTTTCAGCAACTTGGATTCCACATTCATTCATCACACGGATTTTTTCATCAGCAGTACCTTTACCACCGGAGATGATTGCTCCTGCATGACCCATACGTTTTCCTGGAGGTGCAGTTGCTCCGCCAATGAAACCTACAACAGGTTTTTTCATATTAGCTTTCACCCATTCTGCAGCCTCTTCTTCAGCAGTACCACCGATCTCACCAATCATGATAACAGCTTCTGTTTCAGGGTCTTCATTAAATGCTTTCAGTACGTCAATGAAATCTGTGCCATTAACTGGGTCTCCACCAATACCTACAGCAGTAGACTGACCAAAGCCAGCTTCAGATAATTGATGCACAGCTTCATATGTTAATGTTCCAGAACGTGAAACAACACCGATATGTCCTTTTTTATGAATATATCCTGGCATAATTCCAATTTTACATTCTTCTGGAGTAATAACTCCTGGACAGTTTGGACCTACTAAGCGAGTCTTCTTGCCTTCCATATATCGTTTTACTTTTACCATGTCCATAACTGGAATATGTTCCGTAATACAGATAACAAGATCTAATTCAGCATCTACTGCTTCCAATATAGCATCAGCAGCAAATGGTGCAGGAACATAAATAACAGATGCGTTTGCACCAGTTGCGTCAACTGCATCTTGTACAGTATTAAATACTGGAACACCTTCTACTTCTGTTCCACCTTTTTTAGGTGTTACACCACCAACGATTTTTGTACCATATTCAAGCATTTGTTTCGTATGGAATTTAGCTGTACCACCAGTAATTCCTTGAACAATTACTTTTGTATCTTTATTAATAAATACACTCATTTTCGTCCGTCCTTTCAATGCAATCTATTTCCGTTTTTTACTTATTTTACTAGAGAAACAATTTTTTCTGCACCATCAGCCATAGAACCTGCTGAAGTAATATTTAGGCCTGATTCATCAAGAATCTTCTTACCTAAATCGACATTTGTTCCTTCTAAACGTACAACAAGCGGAATATCTAGACCTACTTGTTTGGTTGCTTCTACAACACCTTCAGCGATGACATCACATTTCATGATTCCACCGAAAATGTTAACAAATATCCCTTTTACATTGGAATCGGACAAAATGATTTTAAATGCTTCTGTTACTTTTTCTGCTGTTGCACCGCCCCCAACATCAAGGAAGTTCGCTGGGTCGCCACCATAATGCTTAATAATGTCCATCGTAGACATCGCAAGCCCCGCACCATTAACCATACAACCAATATTTCCATCTAGTGAAATATAGCTAAGGTCATATTTTGATGCTTCAATTTCTTTTTCATCTTCTTCATCTAAATCACGTAATTCAAGTACATCTTTATGACGGTATAAAGCGTTATCATCAAAGTTTAATTTAGCATCTAAAGCTAGCACTTCACCATCACCTGTAGTTACAAGTGGATTAATTTCTGCAATAGAGCAATCCTTTTCTACAAAAGCTTGGTAAAGACCAGTCATAAATTTAACAGCTTTCCCGATTAACTCATCAGGGATATTTATATTAAATGCTAGTCTACGAGCTTGATATCCAGATAATCCTACAACTGGATCTATAACTTCTTTAAAGATTTTTTCAGGGGTTTTTTCTGCCACTTCTTCAATTTCAGTACCGCCTTCTTCAGATGCCATCATTACAACACGTGAAGTTGCTCGATCTAAAACTAATCCGACATAATATTCCTTCTGAATGTCGCAACCTTCTTCAATAAGTAAGCGTTTAACTTCTTTCCCCTCAGGTCCCGTTTGATGTGTAATAAGGGTTTTACCTAGAATCTCATCTGCATATGTACGAACTTCATCTAGATTTTTTGCAACTTTTACCCCACCTGCTTTACCACGGCCACCTGCATGGATCTGTGCTTTAACTACGGATACTGTTGAACCCAATTTTTTTGCGGCTTCTACAGCTTCATCCACAGTATATGCTACATTTCCATTCGGAACCTTTACACCATAGTTACGCAAAATTTCTTTGCCTTGATATTCATGAATGTTCATGCTTTGTCCTCCCATCAAAATTCACTGCATATCCATTGTATTAAAAAAACCAAAATATCACAAGAATTGTAGTGCAAATATTGTCGTAAAATTGTTAGTTTTTTTCTTTTTGATTTACATGTTGATCTGTTCGATAGATAAATGCAAATACTTCAGCAACTGCTTGATACAGTTCATCTGGAATTTTTTCATTAATATTTAACTCTGCTAATAATTCTACCAAAGACGCATCTTCGATAATCGGTACGTCATTGGCTTTTGCTTTTTCAATAATATTTTCAGCAATTAAACCTTTTCCATTGGCCGTTACCTTAGGAGCATCATTTCTGTCCTGATCATATTGAAGTGCTGCTGCTTTTTGTCTTTTTTCGATCATATTCGAAAATCAACTCCTTGATAAGATGATAACTGTGATTGGGTATTAGCTAGTCTTTTTGGTTCATCTTTCATATGCTGAAATGATTTAAATGTAATGGTTGAAAGCTTATATTCTAATTCCTCTAGCCCCTTTTTCAAGAGTGGCTTTAATGCGTTAGCTTGCTTACTTATGTCTTCATGATCATTTACTACAGTAATTGATACCGTACGATTTTGTATGTTCATATCAATTACTGTATCTTTTAGGTTTGCTAGCTCTAAATAAAATAAAATTCGACAATAGTCAGGATTAATTTCCCCTGACTCCGTTTTCTTTCCTTCGAATTCTAGTTGCATATCATTTCCTAGTCCTAGCTTCTCAGCTGGAATTAATAGATTTGCTTGTAAAAAGTTGTTTGATTCATGAACCGATTGTAACTGCATACCATTAATAAAGTGCAATAATTTGTTAGAAGCTTCTTGTGATCCAACATCTGGCTGCTGGACTAATTGGATTAACATCGACTTGATCGTATTAAGCTGCTTTTCAGATATTTCATTACTTATGCTGTGTTCATAGTTCAAACCTGTAGTTGACAACATCTGGTTTAACTGTGATAAAAACTGCTGCTTTGGATTATTTTCCAAAGTAAGTAATTGTTCTAATTTTAAAAATGTCTGTTCACTCGACAAAAGTTGCAATTGTGACAGAATTTGACTAATTGATTGTACATTATTTTGAAATGCAACATTCTGTTCTTTTGATAACATGGGTAATAGTTTTTGTATTATTTCATTGCTCAATTGGTGAAAAAGATTGTTTGGTAATGGTGCGTTTTTTGCTAGGGCTTGTTCGATCGTACTTCCCCATTTATGTAACATTTCACTCGCAATCATTTTAAACATCGTTCGGTTTTCGACTATCATTTCGAATCGTTTCATGACACTCGATTCATTTAGTTGAAACGGCAAATTTTCAGGTTGAAATGAATGGGAGGTATTCTGTTTCATAAAATCTTCCCAGTTATTTGTCCATTGAAGTAAATTCACATTTCGATCCATCACTCCAACTGCTTGTAATAAATTTAACAGAGATGGGTTGTTCATGGATGATTCTGTTATTACTTGATTGATAAAAGGAGTTCTTCCATTTATAGGTTGGTCTACTATTTGGCTAAGACGATTCATTAAATGTTGTTGAAGCTCTGTTTTATTTGTGCTATTCATTAATTGTTGTAGTAGTGCATTTACTCCATCAGTGAAACTAGTCGCCTGCCTTGTGAGTAAGGCTTGAAATATAGAATCCGTCATCGGTAATTTATTCCTAATCATTTCTTTTACAATTTGCTGCATTTCAACTTTATCGCCCGTTTTACTTAAAAGCTGTAATGCACCTCCTAGTTGTTCTTGATCAAATGGAATCTTCTCACTAAGAAGCATCTGTACAAAGGTAATGTTCATTTTTGTGGCTTTTAATCCTAATTGTTCCAATAGATTCATTGTATTTAAACGATCCTTGCTTTGTAATTGATGCCCTATTACTTGTAAATGCAGAAGTGAATTCGATGCTTTTACTTGAAAATGATAGTTAGCACCGATCGTCAAAGATGCCTCTAACTGCGCAATAAGCTGTTGGGAGCCAAGTTGAATTTGTGCCTTATTATTTGGGAAAAGCTTCAGTATTTTTCCTTGAACAACCTGGCCAGTTCGTAAGGTTTGTACTGACTCTATTATTCCCGGTTGTTTATTTCCAATGATTTGTTGAATACCCAATTAGGACACCACCTTTTTATTCGTTAATGACACTACGTACAGGTGCAAATGATTTACGATGATATGGAGATATACCATGCTTTTTTAAGTTTTCCATATGATGCTTCGTACCATAACCCATGTTAGTCCGAAATTCATACATTGGGTACTCATTATGTATATCCTTCATCAATCGATCTCGAGTTACCTTAGCTAAAATACTCGCAGCTGCAATGGAAATACTTTTAGCATCCCCTTTAATAATTGCTTCAGTGGTGCAAGATATCCCATTAAGTTCGACAGCATCAATTAATACATGATCTGGTTGTGGAGACATTTCAGAAATAGCATTTCGCATTGCTAATTTCGTAGCTTCAAGAATATTAATTTTATCAATCTCTTCATTGCTTATGATAGAAATAGCATAACTTACCGCTTCCTTCTTTATAATGTCAAAGAATTCATTCCGCTCGGTTTCATTTAATAACTTGGAATCATTTAAACCCAATAGTTTAAAGTTTGGCGGTAAGATCACCGCTGCTGCTACAACCGGACCTGCTAATGGACCTCGCCCTGCTTCATCAATCCCTGCAATATTTTTGCAACCTCTAGCATAATTTTTCTTTTCAAATGTACGCATTTCTTCATACGTTTTTTCCAATGCTAATTTCTTAAGTTTTTGCTTTTCATAGTTTTTAATTAATTGTTGCACACCTTTTCGTTCATCTTTTTTTAATTCATTTAATAAATGATCATCTATGTTACCTTCATGAAAAAGTGTTTTTAACGTTGCAATTGATTTTCTCATCATACTAATACCCCTATCTCTTTATCTATATATCGGATACATTTTAAATTATATTAGCTAGTAATACGACTGGTAAATCAGATTCAAAACCTATCAGCTAAAAAAGGATGAAGCTGAGGAAAAGTTGTATTAATCAATGGAAAATCCGAACTAATTAGTTCGGATTTCTTTTGGGATATTTTAAGTTAGCGTTGCGTCTTTAGAATGGAGCTTTATTTTTGCCAGCCTCAAATTAGTTTTCATCTGGAGTTTCTAGCGTGATATTACCTAATCGTCCTGTCCGTAGATCACGGATTACTATATCGGATACTTTATCAAAATTAACATTACCTCCGCTTTCTAAGGCACCATGTTGTTTTCCAATCTTAACAAAGATATCCCACATATCCTGCATATCCTGATCAATATGATACCGTTCCTCAATAAGCCTTGGATAATGCTCCTGCATATATTTAATGACGAACGCAACGATATCCTGTAAAGAAAGCAATTGATCCTTTATCGTTCCAATTGCCGCTAATCGATATCCTACCAATTCGTCTTCAAATTTTGGCCAGAGTATTCCTGGAGTATCCAATAATTCAAAGTCTTTCTTCACTTTTATCCACAGTTGATGTTTTGTAACACCGGGACGATCACCAGTTTTTGCTATTTTTTTGTTTGCAAGTCGATTAATTAAAGTTGACTTACCGACATTAGGAATTCCAACAATCATTGCTCTCGATGCTCTTGGCTGGATCCCCTTCTTTTTCAGTTTTTCCATTTTTTCCTGTCCAAGTTCTTTTGCTAATTGAATAACTCGTTTTATGTCTGCTTTATCATTTACATTTACTGCAATTGCTGTAATATTACGCTCCTTAAAATAAGCAATCCATTTATCAGTTTCCTTCATGTCAGCTAAATCTTTTTTCATTAAAACAATCATTTTTGACTTGTTTTGTAAAACTTGATGTAGCATTGGGTTTTGTGAGGATAAAGGTGCTCGTGCGTCAACTAACTCGATCACGAAATCCACCAACTTTAGCTTTTCCTCAACTTCTCTTCTTGCCTTAGCCATATGGCCAGGAAACCATTGTATCGTCATGTTAACCCTACTTTCCTACCATTTGCATACGATCAAATGGCCAATAAATTAAACTCGTAGTGCCGACAATTTGCTCCATTGAAATGACTCCCAACACCCTACTATCTGTTGAATTATTACGATTATCACCAAGTACTAGAACATGTCCCTCAGGAATCACCTCATAATTCCCAGGAAGATCTTCAAGAGTAAAATCATTAGTCGGTCCTGGATATGGAAGAACATCATCTTGTTCTTCCGTATAAAAAGGCTCCTCCACCGCTTCTCCATTTATATAGAGTACATTATCTTCATATGCAACATGTTCACCAGGTAATCCTATAACCCGTTTAATAAAGTCTTTTTGATCGGAAGCATGAAAAACTACAATGTCAAAACGTTCTGGATCATTAATTTGATACTTAAATTTATTGACAATCATTTGGTCACGATCATGTAGTGTTGGTAGCATAGATGGACCATCTACTATAATTGGAGTAAAAAAGAATGTTCGAACAATGAAAGCTAACGCAAAGGCTATCAATAATGCTTTCACCCAATCAAACCATTCACTATTCCGTTTAGCCATGCACAAACCTCCGACCCTACACATATGTATGTTTTATTATGAATCTAGGTAACTTTTGCTATGCAAAATAGCTAATATTTAATATGTAAAAAGGAGCCTGTGCACTGTAGCAAAGCTCCTTTTCGAACCATTCATTGTAATTATCGACGTTCTTTAATA
Source organism: Ornithinibacillus caprae (assembly GCF_009728145.1). Taxonomy (GTDB): domain Bacteria; phylum Bacillota; class Bacilli; order Bacillales; family Amphibacillaceae; genus Ornithinibacillus; species Ornithinibacillus caprae. The sequence continues at coordinate 98,752 of NZ_WOCA01000015.1, forward strand.
CGTGCTGCTTTTCCACGTAGGTTACGAAGATAGTATAGTTTCGCACGGCGAACAATACCACGACGTGTAACTTCGATTTTATCAATGCGAGGTGAATGTACTGGGAAAGTACGTTCAACACCTACACCGTAAGAAATTTTTCTTACTGTAAATGTCTCGCTGATTCCACCGTTTTGGCGTTTAATTACAACACCTTCGAATACCTGAATACGCTCACGAGTTCCTTCTACAACTTTAACGTGAACTTTTACAGTGTCACCCGGGCGGAAATCAGGATGATCAGTACGAAGTTGATCTTTTGTAATGTCTTCGATCAATTTTTGCATCCTGCTTCACTCCTTCCAAACCAATGCTCTTATCTCACTAGGTGACAGCGGAACATCGTTTATACGCACTTAATCGAACTTAAGCACAATAATAAATATATCATAACAGAGAGGTTAGTTCAACTATCAATAAAAGTTTTTTACAGATTTTTATCTTTCCTTTTTCTCAGTTCTTCTAGTATTTTTATTTCCTCATCAGATAATGAATGGCTTTCCAATAGTTCCTTTCGGCGTTCATAGGTTCGCTTTAATGATTCCCGTTTACGCCATTCTTCAATTTTAGCATGATCACCTGATAGTAATGTATCTGGTACTTTCATTCCTCTAAATTCTGCTGGTCTTGTATAGTGAGGGTGTTCCAGTAAACCTGTTGAGAATGAATCCTGTGGTGCTGATTCTTCATTACCTAAAACATCCGGTAATAATCGAACTACACTATCTACGACAACCATAGCACCTAATTCTCCCCCAGTTAACACATAATCACCTATAGAAATCTCATCTGTAACTAAATGCTCACGAATTCGCTCATCATAGCCTTCGTAATGACCACAAATAAAAACTAGATGTTCTTCTTGTGCAAATTCTTCTGCTTTTTTTTGGGTGTATTTTTCCCCTTGTGGACACATTAAAATAACTCTTGGTTTTGTTTTTGTTTCGTTAGTTACTGCTTCTACCGCGTCAAATACAGGTTGCGGTGTTAATACCATACCCGCTCCACCACCATATGGGTAATCATCTACTTTTTTATGCTTGTTTTCTGTATAATCACGGAAGTTAACTAGATTATAACTAAATTTTTCTTTTTCACGTGCCTTCTTTAAGATAGATGTGTTAAAAACTCCTTCAATCATTTCTGGAAACAATGTTAAAATATCGATATGCATTAGTCTAGCAGTCCTTCCATTGGTTCTATCACGACATGCTTCGCTTCCACATCAATCTCTTTTACAACCTCTTCAATGTAAGGAATTAAGATATCTTTTCCTTTTTTCTGTTTAACTACCCACACATCATTAGCGCCAGGTGATAAGATCTCTTTAATAACACCAAGTTCTCTTTGGTCTGTCGTTTGTACCTGACAACCGATAATTTCATGGTAGTAATACTCATTCTCTTCTAATTCATCTTGTTGGTCTTCCGAAATTTTTAAAAAGGAGCCTTTGAAATGCTCCACATCATTTATATTGTCATAGCCTTTGAAATGTAATAGATCAAAGCCTTTATGTATGCGATGTCCATCAATGATCAAAGAATGCATATCATTGGTTCCTAATTCAATATATAATGTTTCTCCAATATGAAAACGTTCATCAAAATCACTAATTCGTAATACCTTCACATCTCCACGGATACCATGTGTATTTACAATTTTTCCGACATTGTACATTTTACTTGTCATACTTATCACCTGCTATTATCGATCCTTACAACAACATCATCTTTAATGACGATTGCTGTTTGTTCCATTATTTCATTCCAATGTGAACCAACACTCACTTCAACAAGAGCTTCAACTTCTTTTTCTACAATTTCACTACCAATAGCTAGCATATCCAATTGGTCCATTTTAAAATCGATTAGTTTTACTTTTTCTTTGCGATTTTTAATCTCTTGTTGAAAGCGCGCGGAAATATCCTGTTTAGATACCCCAGGCTTGTTCTGTAGCTTTCGCTGCTCGAAAAGTAACTGTTGACACTCTTGCTCAAGTCGCATTTTCGTCTCCATAAATTTTGCTTTTAATTTATCTTTACTTTTCTCTGTAATAATTTGCTTGATTAGGACCTTTTTAATTATCTTCACTATTCCCTCACCCTCACTAAACATAATCAGTTTAGTTTATCCAGAGATGTGTAAAAAGGGAAAGGTATCCCCTTTCCCTTTACATAATATCCAAATAGATTTTTTTGTTAGCATCCGACTTCGCTGCATAAACAACCGTACGGATAGCTTTTGCAATACGCCCATTTTTTCCAATAACTTTCCCTACATCTTCTTGATTCACAGTAAGATGGTAAACGATTTTCGTTTCTTCTTCTGTTTCTGTCACTACGACATCTTCTGGGTGATCAACAAGTGGTGTAACGATAGATTCAATTAGGGCTTTCATGATTATCACACTACTTTACTATTGATTTTTCTGTTCGTGGAATTTTTTCATGATGCCTTCTTGTGAGAAAAGATTGCGTACTGTATCACTTGGTTTTGCACCTTTAGTCATCCAATCTAGCGCTTTTTCTTCATCTATTTTAACTTCAACTGGATTAACTACAGGGTTATATGTTCCAATTTGCTCAATAGAACGTCCATCACGAGGAGAACGTGAATCAGCTACAACGATACGATAAAAAGGATTTCTTTTAGATCCCATACGTTTTAAACGAATTTTTACTGCCATGTTTATTGCACCTCCAAAAATTATATTTATCATAAAATGTTCATCACAAGTTTAGATTCTATCAGAAACTTGTTCGTCTGTAAAGTGTTTTTACATTACAACATAAAAAACTTGATTTTTCCTTACTCTTTTCGTCTATTATTGCTTACATAAAAGGAAATTTCATACCTTTTCCTTTTTTACCTTTTTGCATATTCGTCATTTGTTTCATCATTTTTTTCATTTCATCAAACTGTTTTAATAAGCGGTTAACCTGTGAAACTGAGGTACCAGACCCCTTAGCAATACGTTTTTTACGGCTTGCATTCATCAAACTAGGATCCTTGCGCTCTTGTTTTGTCATCGATTGAATAATAGCCTCAACATGAGAAAGCTGCTTTTCATCGATTTGCGCATTTTTTAATCCCTTCATTTTATTCGCACCAGGGATCATGGCCATTAAATCTTCTAATGGTCCCATATTCTTTACTTGACCCATCTGTTCTAAAAAGTCATCAAATGTAAAGGACATAGTCCGCATTTTCTCTTCTAATTCCTTGGCTTGCTTTTCATCCACATTCGTTTGAGCTTTTTCAATTAAGGATAAAACATCACCCATCCCCAATATACGGGAAGCCATACGTTCTGGATGAAAGGGTTCTAATTGGTCAAGCTTTTCACCCATCCCAGCAAATTTAATTGGTTTATCTGTAACTGCTTTAATTGATAATGCAGCACCACCACGTGTATCACCGTCAAGTTTCGTTAACACAACCCCTGAAATATCAAGTTGCTCATTGAAGCTTTCTGCAACATTTACTGCATCTTGACCAGTCATTGCATCAACCACAAGGAAAATTTCATCGGGTTTAACAGTTGCCTTAATTTGTTCGAGTTCTTCCATCAAATCAGAATCTACGTGCAAACGTCCAGCAGTGTCAATAATGACATAGTCATTATGTTCTTCCTTTGCTTGCTCCATCGCTTTTTGAGCAATATCAACTGGGTTTGCCTCTGTCCCCATAGAAAAAACAGGCATACTTAGTTGCTCCCCAAGTGTTTCTAATTGCTTTATAGCAGCTGGACGATAGACATCACACGCAACTAAAAGTGGTGAACGATTGTGTTTTTTACGCAAGTGATTAGCAAGCTTACCGGTTGTGGTCGTTTTACCCGCACCCTGTAAACCAACCATCATAATTACTGTCGGTGAACGATCTGCAACGGCAATTTTACTTTGCACTCCACCCATTAATTCGGTTAATTCTTCTTTAACTACTTTAATGACCTGTTGTCCTGGTGTTAAGCTTTCCATTACTTCCTGTCCAACAGCACGCTCTTTAATCCGTTTAATTAAATCTTTAACCACCTTGAAATTAACATCCGCTTCTAGTAATGCTAGACGGACTTCACGTGTCATTTCTTTTACATCTTGTTCGGAAACTTTCCCTTTACCAGTAATCTTCTTAATTGTATCCTGTAAACGGTCGGCCAATCCTTCAAATGCCATGGAAGCTTCCCCCTAATCTAATTCTTTTAATTGGTCTATCAACGTAATCAATTGGTCAGTTCCAGCGTTTTTTGCTTCAGCTTCAAGCTGTTCCATTAATTCAGCACGACGCTGGAATTTTTCATATAATAATAATTTCTCTTCATACGATTCTAGCATTGCTTCAGTACGTTTGATATTATCATAAACAGCTTGTCTGGATACTTGAAACAATTCGGATATTTCACCTAAGGAATAGTCCTCCAAGTAGTACATCTCCATATAGTTACGCTGCTTGGGTGTCAGTAATGCTTGGTAAAAATCCAATAAATAATTAATTCTAGTTGTTTTCTCGAGCATATTAACACCCCTTGTTAAGTGAATTACCTTTACATTTCATAATAACGAATGAATTTATTTGTTGTCAAGTTCATCTTTATCCATTATTCTGCTTGCTCTTCTAACATATCAGCAAATAAGCCGTAAACAAAAGCATTTGCATCAAATTTTTGTAAATCCTCAATCTGCTCCCCAAGTCCAACATATTTTACAGGTATATTTAATTCATGGCGAATAGCTAACACGATTCCCCCTTTGGCAGTTCCGTCAAGCTTCGTTAAAACTATACCAGAAACATCTGTTGCTTCTGAAAAAGTCTTTGCTTGACTCAGGGCATTCTGTCCTGTTGTTGCATCTAAGACAAGTAAAACCTCATGTGGTGCACCAGGTACTTCTCTTTCGATTACTCGCTTTACTTTGGCAAGCTCATTCATTAAATTTACTTTGTTTTGCAATCTTCCTGCAGTATCACAAATTAAAACATCCGCATTACGGGATTTCGCAGCTTTAATACCATCAAATATAACCGCAGCAGGATCACTCCCTGCATTTTGTTTAATGACATCTACACCTGCACGCTCTCCCCAGACTTCTAATTGTTCAATCGCACCAGCACGGAATGTATCTCCTGCAGCTAGTACTACATTTTTACCCTGTTGCTTTAATTGATGTGCAAGTTTTCCGATAGAGGTTGTTTTCCCTACTCCATTTACACCAACTACTAGGATTATGGATAAATCATTTTCTTGTAGATTGATTTCTTCTATCTCTTCATTATCTTCTCCATAGTAGATTTCGACAAGCTGCTCGGATATAACATCTTTTACCTCTGAAGAATCTTTAATATTACGGCGTTTTACTTCCATCTTTAGTTCATCAATAAGATCCATTACTGTCATAACACCAACATCAGCCGATATAAGTACTTCCTCTAATTCCTCAAAAAAGTCCTCATCAACCTTTCGATAACGAGCAATTAAATCATTGATCTTCCCTGAAAAAGAATTTCTCGTCTTTTTCATGCCTTCTTTATATTTAGCTGATACGTCTTCCCTATCATTTTGCTTGAATGTATTTTTAAATTTCTCCATGAAACCCATGATCGAACAACTCCTTACGATTCAATTAGTTCTTTTGTTTCCTCTAAGCGAACAGAAACAAGTCGCGAAACACCTGATTCTTGCATCGTTACTCCATAAAGCACGTCTGCTTCTTCCATTGTACCTTTACGGTGCGTGATAACGATAAACTGTGTATTTTCACTATACATCTTCACATATTTAGCAAAACGAACAACATTAGCTTCATCAAGTGCTGCTTCTACCTCGTCTAGCACACAAAATGGTACTGGCCGAACTCGTAATATAGCAAACAATAATGCAATTGCAGTTAAAGCTCTCTCTCCACCCGAAAGCAATCCTAGATTTTGTAATTTCTTACCAGGAGGCTGAGCTATTATATCAACACCTGTATCCAATAAGCTTTTTGGGTCTGTTAGCTTTAATTCTGCACGTCCGCCACCAAATAATTCTTTAAACACAATGGCAAATTCTTCTTTGATTTGGGTGAACGTCTCGTCAAATAATTTTTCCATTTCTGCATCCATCTCAGCAATTACCGAATATAGTGTTTCTTTCGCATCTACTAAATCGTTTTTTTGTTCTGTTAAGAAGGAATAGCGTTCTGAAATTCGTTCAAATTCATCAATTGCACCTAAGTTAACCGTTCCTAATTGTTCAATTGACCATTTAATTTCCTTGACCTTAGATTTTGCTTCATCGATATCTTCTACTTGCTTATATACCTGTTTTGCTTTCTCATACGTAATTGTATATTCCGTTTGTAAGAGTGATAAACGGTTTTCTAACTCTACGTCTAGACGATTTGCTTTCACTTCTTTTTGCTGGATGGCTTGACTTAATGTTTGATGATGCTTTGATTCTTGCTTTAATTCTCTTTCTTGATCTTGCATGAGTTGCGTACGCTTTGTTCGCTCAGACCTTAAATCTTGTATAGAAGTGGTAATGGATTCCTTTTCTGCTTTAGTCCCTTGAATGCTTGCGTTAATCTCTTCTTCCGTTTCATCCGAATGTTTCATAGCTAATAATTCATCTAGATCCTTCGTATAGATGGTTAACTGTTCATCCAGTTCTTGTAATTGAGCTTGAAGAGTATTCGTTTTATCACGTTGGTTTCTCGTTCGTTCCTCTTGCTCAGCTAACGAAACTTGTTTTTGATGCAATTCATTTTGAAGTTGCTCTTGATTTTCTTTAAATTCTGTTTCCTGCTTAGTAAGAACATTAATCTCTTCTTGAATAGTAGATAGTTTTGCTTCAATATGACTTAGTTTTTCTGTTATATCTCTATCCCTGTTTTCTAATTGATCACGCTCTTGATTAAATTGCTGCTTATCTTGATCATACATAGAAAGATTCTCATCAAGAGAATTTAATTTCATTTCAACTTCATTATATGCCGTTCTTACTTGTTGAAGGGTGATCTGCTTATCGTTTAAATCCTGTTCAAGTGTAGCCAATTTATTTTCTTTATCAACATTTTGCCGTTTTTGTTCGTTAACTTGTTGTTCAAAATTAATAGCTTTCTGTTGAAAATCCTCTAGTTTATTGGTTAGTTCTTGTAAGTCTTTTTCTCTTGTAAACAAAGACTGGTTCGTTTTCTTTTGTGCACCACCAGACATAGATCCTCCAGGGTTTACAACATCCCCGTCCAATGTAACAATACGATATTTTCTATTAACAAGCTTAGCAATTTCATTCGCATCTTTTAATGTTTTAGTGATAACCACATGTCCCATTAAATGATCAATAGCTCTTTTATATTTGTCCGTTGTAGATACTAGCTCAGAAGCAACACCAATAAAACCAGGATGAGATTTTATTTTCATTAGACTATCGTGAATAATAAATCTAGGTTGAATGGAAGCAAGAGGTAAAAAGGTAGCACGTCCATTATTGGTTTGTTTCAACCAACTGATAGCACTCCGAGCACTCTGGTCATTTTCTACGATGATATGTTGTGCCTGTCCACCTAGTACGGTCTCTATTGCTGTAATATAATCTTTCGGAACATCTACTAACTCAATAACAGCCCCGTGGATATCCTCTAAAACTCTCTCCTCACGCGCCTTTAATACGGCTTTTACACCTTGGAAAAAACCTTGGAAATCTTCTTTCATTTCCTCAAGTGTTTCTTTTTTCGACTTTAATTTCTCGATATATTGATAGCCTTGATACAGTTTCGTCTGGGACTCTTGGAAGGAAGCACGCCCTTGTTCTAAATCCTTTTTTAATTGTTGTTGTTCCATTGACTTATCTTGGTAAGTCTTTTCAACTTCCTTGAGCTGTTTCCCTTTATCTTCCTTAAGTTGTGTATACTCATCCCGTAACGTAATAAGGTCCTGGAACTTTTCAGCTTGCTTATCCTTCTTGGTTGTAATTTGCTGTAGCTGTTGTTGGATCGACTGACGTTCATTTCGAAGTGCAGCTTGATCATTTAAGAACTCAATATACTCTGACTTCAATTCTTCAATTTGTTCCGCTATATTTTCTTGTTCAGTAGTTAATTTTGCTTCTAATTGTTGTACAAGTTCTTTTGTTTGTTGTCGTTCTGTTTGTAATTCCTTAAGCTTATCCCGCTCTGCTGCTAATTCTTCTTCCAACTTCTCAATTCGTACAGTCGTGTCATGCTTTTGGGCTTCAAGTTTTTCTTTATTCTCTTCAAAATGCTTAGAACGTTCATGAAAAACTTGCTTTTTCCCTTCATACTGCTCAAGTAGCTGAGTGGTTGAAAGTAATTTTGATTGTAATTCCTCTATTGCATCATCTATCTTCTCTATTTCTTGACGTTCATTTTCTAGTTTTGCTTCTTTTTGTTGAATAGCAGTTTTCACTTCAATTTCTTTCATTTTTTCTTGATCAATATCCTGTAATAATTCTTGCCATTCACCATGTAATTTTTCAATTTCAGTAATTAGAAGGGAAATTTCCTGTTCTTTTAATAAATCCTTCTGTTTTACGTACTCTTTAGCAGTTTCCGCTTGCTCCTCTAAAGGATCAATTTGCTGTTCTATTTCATGAATAATATCTTCCACACGGTTCAAATTTTCTTGAGTTTCCGCAAGTTTGTACTCCGCTTTCTTTTTGCGCTGCTTATATTTTAGTACACCTGCTGCTTCTTCAAAAATAGTTCGACGTTCCTCGGCCTTAGAGCTTAAAATTTCTTCTACTTTCCCTTGACTAATAATCGAAAATGCTTCTCGGCCAAGTCCTGAGTCCATAAACAAATCCACAATATCTTTTAATCTACAGGATTGTTTATTAATATAGAATTCACTTTCACCAGAGCGATAAACCCGTCTTGTCACACTTACTTCTTCATAATCTAATGGAAGTGCCTGATCCGAATTATCAAGTACCAATGAAACCTCTGCCACATTCAATGCTTTTCTTGTATCACTACCTTGGAAAATAATATCCTCCATTTTCGAGCCACGTAATGATTTAGCAGATTGCTCACCCAGCACCCACCTGATCGCATCTGTAATATTACTTTTCCCACTACCATTAGGTCCAACTACTGCAGTAACTCCTGGAACAAAATCAACATTAATGCGCTCTGCAAAAGATTTAAACCCAACACTTTCTAATCTTTTTAAAAACATAATCATTCTCCTAATCAAACACTGGCTTTTGTATTTATGTACCAATGATTCCCCCAAAATAAATTAGAAAACTTAGCTTTTACCAAGTCTTTATGGCAATAGCCTTAGTTGCACTTATGCAGGATTAGAAGGCATAGACTTTCTAATCTGCAATAAATAGAAGTTGGCTTTTTAACTCATTTATTTTATCATAAACTTAGTAACAAAAGAAGCGTCTCGACGTATTCACCGGTTTTGTTACCCCCTAAATCTAATCTTAAGAGGTGTAGTAATGAATTTAGAAAATGCAACACAAGAAAACTTGAAATTTATATTAGATGAATTAGCGGAATTATTGGACGTTGTTAATCGTTCCATTATGGATGCAGAAGATTATGATCTAGAAAAATATGATGATTTAAAGTTCATGTATGATATCATAAAACAAAAAGGTCAGTTAAGTGCTTCTGAAACTCAAGCATTTATCGAAGAGTTGCGTTCTGTAAGAAAAAAATAGATATTATAGAAAAAAGAGACTGTATTCCACATTTGTGCGTACAGTCTCCTTTTGAAAATCATTTAGCAAACGTATCTAATACCTTTTTAGCAGCCCGCTGCTCCGCTTCTTTTTTCGTTCTACCTACTCCTGTACCAGATACCCCTTCCTTAATCACTACTTCAGCAACAAATTCTTTATTATGTGAAGGACCTTTTTCCTCAATAATTTGATAAACAATCTTCTGATTTTTATCTTGTTGTACTAATTCCTGTAATTGACTTTTATAATCCATCGCATGCGAAAAAGCACCTGTATCAATTTTTGGAAAAACATGCTCTTCGAGAAATGCTAAAGCTATATCAAAACCTTGATCCAAATATAAAGCCCCTAAAAAGGCTTCAAAAACATCGGCTAATAAAGCTGGACGATCGCGCCCACCAGTTTGTTCCTCTCCTTTACCAAGTAAAACATGATCACCAAATTTTAATTCTTTAGCAAAATTATAAAGGGATGGTTCACAAACAATAGAAGCCCTTAGTTTCGTCATTTCTCCTTCTGGCATATTAGGATTTTTTCGGTATAAGTATTGCGATACTCCCAACTCTAATACAGCATCACCTAAAAATTCCAAACGCTCGTTATCCGAAAAGGTTTGATCCCGATGCTCATTCACATAGGATGAATGCGTAAATGCCTGCCTAAGTAATGTATGGTTATTGAATGTTAAATGAAGTTGTTCTTCTAATTGTGCAACATTCATGTACAATGCTCCTCTATACATAAAAAATATACTGAAAGTCTCGTAAAAACGAGACTTTCTAAAAGTTAATTTGGCTATCTGTACGAGCATAAACTCGAGTTAGCTATTAAATTATGACTGTAAACTGTTTATGTAATTAACAGCATCACCAACAGTATTTATTTTTTCTGCTTCTTCATCAGCAATTTCCATGTCGAACTCATCCTCTAATTCCATTACTAGTTCAACAACATCTAATGAATCTGCTTCTAGATCATCTTTAAAAGAAGCCTCCATTGTTACTTTTGATTCTTCAACATCAAGCTTATCAACGATGATGTCTTTAACACGATCAAACACGTCTGCCATATCTTTCACCCCCTTTCAAATGCCGTTGTTGGATTTTTACATCACCATTCCACCATCAATATGGATAGTTTGTCCGGTAATATAGTTAGCATCTTCTGAAGCTAGAAAACGAACAACTCTTGCCACATCTTCTGGAGTACCTAATTTAGCTAAAGGAATCATAGCTAGCATTCCTTCACGTTGCTCATCAGTTAACTCATCTGTCATATCGGTAGAAATAAATCCAGGTGCAATTGCATTTACAAGAATATTGCGAGATGCTAATTCTTTAGCTGTAGTTTTTGTTAATCCGATTACCCCAGCTTTTGCAGCAACATAATTTGCTTGACCAGGATTACCACTAACTCCGACAATAGATGCAACATTTATGATCCGACCAGATTTTTGTTTCATCATTTGTCTCGTTACAGCTTTCGTACATACAAAAACGCCTTTAAGATTTGTGTTTATAACTTGGTCAAACTCTTCTTCTTTCATGCGCATTAATAAATTATCTCTCGTAATGCCAGCATTATTCACTAAAATATCTAAACTACCAAATTGGCCAATAACTTCCTTAACCATAGCTTTCACACTAGATTCATCGGACACATCTGCTTGGATTTTAAAAGCATTTACTCCAAGCTGTTCAATCTCTTCTACAACAGCCTGTGCTTTCGCTTCGCTTCCAGCATAGTTTACAGCTACATTTGCTCCTTGTCTAGCTAGTTCTAAAGCTATGGCACGACCAATTCCACGTGATGCACCAGTAACAAGTGCACTTTTACCCTTTAACATTATGCATCCTCCTTAAACCAAGACACAAATTCATCTAAAGATGCTACATCCTGTACGGTAAAGATTTGTGCTTTACGATTTATTTTTTTCACTAGTCCACTTAACACTTTACCAGTCCCTATTTCGACAAATGCATCAATATTTTCATCCATCATGTTTCGGATCGACTGATCAAATCTTACTGGTGAATATAACTGTTTTAATAAAAGTTCTTTTATTTCATTACTGTTTTTCACTGGTTCGGCAGTTACATTCGCAACTACTGGTATACTAGCATCATGAATGGTTACTTCGTCTAGGTACTTAGCAAATTGATTATTGGCTGGTTCCATTAATCTAGAATGGAATGGACCACTTACATTTAATGGTAGCACACGTTTTGCACCGTGTTCCTTTAAAATTTCTGTTGCCTGTTCAATTCCCTTTCGGGAGCCGGATATAACAATTTGTCCAGGACAATTTAAATTAGCTATATCAACAATTTCATCTTGTACCTGATCCAAAACATTTTGGATATCTTCTTCGGACATTCCTAATACAGCAGCCATTGTCCCTTGCCCCTTAGGAAAAGCATCCTCCATTAAGCGACCACGGGTTCGAACTAGTGGTAGTGCCTCTTCAAGAGATAGTGCACCTGCTGCCACGAGTGCACTATATTCACCTAAGCTATGTCCAATCGTCATAACCGGTTGAATGTTTTCTGCATCTAGTAAAGAATGAATGGCAATACTTGATAATAAAAGGGCAGGTTGTGCATTCTCTGTTTGTGTTAGTGTTTCTTTCGGCCCTTCAAACATAAGTTTTTTTAAGTCAATACCAAGGGCATTGTTTGCTTTATTATATAATTCTTTTACTGTTGAAAATTGCTCATAAATCTCTTTTCCCATTCCGACTGCTTGTGAGCCTTGGCCGGGAAACATAAAAACTACTCGTTTCATTCATTCCCCTCCTTATTTATCTCTTCTACTGTTTCCTTAATTTTATCTGTCACTTGATAATCTACCATATGACAAGCTTGTTTTATGGCGTTATAGATCGCCCTACTATTAGAAGATCCATGCGCTTTGATCACTGGTGCTGCTAATCCAAATAACCCAGCTCCACCATACTCCGAGTAATCTAATTTATTTTTTAAACCTTTAAGATCCGATTTAACCATAGCTGCTGCTATTTTTGTTTTAAGCGAACTCAAAAAGGTCTCTTTGATCATGGTGAACATCGCGTAAGCAGTGCCTTCAATCGTTTTTAAAGCGACATTCCCAGTAAATCCATCGGCAACGACTACATCAGCAACACCTTCTAATAAGTCTCGAGCCTCTACATTTCCGATAAAGTTAATTGGTGCTTCTGTTAGTTGATCAAAAGCTTTTTTAGTCAATTCATTACCCTTACCATCCTCTGTCCCTACATTTAGTAAACCGACAGTTGGATTGTGAATTCCTCTCACTTTTTCCGTATATATGGAACCCATAATGGCGTATTGCAGGAGATGATTTGGTTTTGCATCAACATTCGCTCCAACATCCAGCATTAAAAATCCCTTCCCATCGATTGTTGGAAGCGTTGGACTCAATGCTGGTCGATCGATTCCCGGTATTCTTCCTACTACAAATAGGCCAGCGCTCATTAAAGCACCAGTATTACCAGCAGAAATACATGCTTCTGCTCGCCCTTCCTTTACCTCTTTTGCCATTAAAACTAAGGAAGCGTTTTTCTTGCGACGTACTGCTCGAACTGGTTCATCCTCAGCCGTAATCATATCTGTTGTATGTATAATATCGATATTTTTTGAGTTAGTTAAAAATGGTTTGATCTTATCTTCATCGCCAACTAACGTAATATGTACATTTTCAATAGCTTCGATAGCTTCCATTGCACCTTTAACAATCTCTTCAGGTGCATGGTCACCACCCATTGCATCGATTGCTAATCTCATTTATTGATCTCCTTTGTTATCTGTTGAACGATACATATGAAATATTCCAGTGAAAACTTTTTCAGTCTCAACAGTACTAGTAACGTGAACGATCGTTAATCCTTTTTCATTAGTTCCTTCTACTTCTGCCTTTGCAACCACTCGTTCTCCCAGTTTAACTTGTCTCATGAATTTTATTTCCGATTTAGCAGTTAATGCCAGCTCGTCATTAATAACTGCAACTGCTAAAGAATTTGCTTGGGCAAATAAATGGTGCCCTCTTGCTATGTTCTTTCTTGTAAAAAGATGCTCTTGACCAATGTCTAAAATAGATATTGCTCGTTGATCCAATTCTAGATCAATTATTTCCCCTATTACATCTTCTAACGGTAACGCCCGAACCGTTTCATTCCATTGGCTAGTAGCAACTGTTTTTATTCGTTCCCTTAATTCGGGAATTGATAACTCCATTCGATCAAGTCGAACGGTTTGAATACTTACAGAAAACTTTTTTGCCAACTCTTCATCTGTAATAAAAGGTGTTTGTTCGATTGTTTCTTTTAATAGTTCTTGACGTTTTACCTTTGGTAATTTCACATCAAACACCATCCACTTAATTATTAAAATATTCATTTGTGCTATGTTGTACATCAGTTTTATGACTAGGTCCTAATAGTAATATATAATACCACGATTATTTATGCAAGTGTGGATTTTAGTCTAACTTTTGTGAATATACACCATCACTTTCGATATACAATCGTAATGGTAGATATGATGGATCCTCTTCCAGTAAATTATTACTTATTATTTCTTGTGCATCCTGTCGAGCCGTTTCTAGTGCTCGATAGTCATGGATCATATCGGCTACTTTAAAGTCAGGAACACCACTTTGTTTCTTTCCAAAAAAATCACCAGGACCACGTAGTTTTAAATCCTGTTCAGCTAACTCAAAACCATTATTCGTTTCTGTCATAATACGCATTCTCTCTTTTCCAACTTCACCTTTTGGATCGGCAATTAGTATACAGTAACTTTGCTTATCCCCTCGTCCGACTCTACCTCTTAGCTGATGTAATTGCGAAAGGCCAAAACGCTCCGCATCATAAATAACCATAATCGTAGCATTCGGTACATTTACTCCTACTTCAACAACAGTGGTAGATACTAATACTTGGACTTGATTTCCTGCAAATTGCTGCATGACCTGATCCTTTTCCTCAGAACTTAATCTTCCATGCATAAGACCAACTTGTACGGTAGATTGATAATAATCTTGTAATTGATGGTAAAGGTCCACTGCATCCTGGATGTCCAACTTATCCGATTCTTCAATAAGTGGACATATAACGTAAGCTTGCTCCCCTGCTTCTACTCTTTTTTCAATAAACTGAAGAATACGATCAAATGTATTTGCTTTTGTCCAGTAGGTCTCAATCTCTTTTCTCCCTGCTGGCATTTCATCAATCACCGAAACATCCATATCCCCAAATGCAGTAATCGCTAAGGTTCGAGGGATCGGTGTAGCCGTCATAAATAGTACATCGGGATGTAACCCCTTGTCCCTAAGCGTTCGTCTTTGCTCTACCCCAAATCGATGTTGTTCATCAACAATAACCAAACCAAGATCATCAAAAAATACATCATCTTGAATTAACGCATGGGTACCAACAACAATATGTACATCATGATTATGTATCGAGGATAAAATTTCTTTCCGTTTCTTTCCTTTTACAGAACCAGTTAATAATACGATATTTGCTCGATCCCCAAATAATTCTGTTAACGATTGAAAATGTTGCTCTGCTAAAATTTCAGTCGGTACCATTAATGCACCTTGTTTGTTGGCCGTTATCGCAGCATACAGCGCAATTGCGGCTACAGCAGTTTTTCCTGAACCAACATCTCCCTGCAATAAACGGTTCATCCGATATGATGATTTCATATCCTGTAGGATTTGACTTAAAGAGCTCTCTTGTGCTCCAGTTAACTTAAATGGAAAATCACTGATAAAATCCTCTACTTGCTTTTTATCATAGTGCTGTGTATTTCCTTTTGAAGCTTCTCTATTTAATTTCCTCAATAATTGAACCTTTAATTGAAAAAGTAAAAATTCTTCATACGTAAACCTTCTCCGCGCATGTTTTAATGCTTGACGATCTTTAGGAAAATGCATTGTCTTAATCGCATTTTTACGATTTGGCAGTTTGTAGGAAGTTAAATAATTCGAAGGAAGTAGCTCGGTTATTTGTTCTCCAAAATCTTTGATTGCCGCTTGAATTGATTTTTTTAATTTATAGTTCGTAACGTCACCCTTTACGGAATAAATGGGTTGAATATTACTCTGATTTTCTGCAGAACCCTTTTTATAGTTGCTAACGGTAATTTGTAAACGATGCGCATCCCATTTTCCTGTCATAGTAACCGTGTCACCCATTTGTATTTGTTTTTTTGCAAAAGCTCGATTAAACATAACAGCCCTTACAACGACATTCTCTACTTCCACATTAAACATCAACCTTGACTTTTTCTTTCCATAAAAGGAGAGAGAAGGTGCATTTAATACCCTTCCCTCAATGGTTACTTTATCTTCATGAATTAATTCGCTAAGGGGTTTTATTTCAAACACATCATATCGATAGGGAAAATGAAAGATTAGGTCTTCAATGGTATGGATTCCCATCTCACTTAAATCTTCTGCAAATTTCTCTCCGATACCTTTAATATTTATTACTGCATCACTTAGCATATAAATCACTCTTTCTATACAGTCAATCCAAATATTTTTTCTTTTAATAGTCGCCCTGTAGGTGTATCAGCTAAACCACCTTCACCAGTTTCACGTAAGCTTGACGGCATTTGCTTTCCAATACGGTACATCGCGCCAATTACCTCATCACAAGGGATTCTACTCGTTACATTAGCTAAAGCTAAATCAGCAGAAACGATTGCTAAAGAAGAACCGGCTGCATTTCGCTTCACACAAGGAACTTCTACAAGACCAGCAACAGGATCACAAACAAGTCCAAGCATATTTTTTAACGTTATCGCAAAAGCTTCAGCTGATTGTTGAGGGGTTCCCCCTGCCATTTCTACTATAGCCGCAGAAGCCATAGCCCCTGCAGAACCAACCTCTGCCTGGCATCCACCAGCGGCGCCTGATATAAAGGCATTGTTAGCCACGACAAACCCAAATGCTCCAGAGGTAAATAAATAGCGAATCATTTGTTCTCTGGTCGGATTCAATTGATTTTTAACTGCAAATAAAGTTCCTGGAACAACACCAGCACTTCCCGCCGTAGGTGTTGCACAAATCGTTCCCATTGCAGCATTTACTTCATTAGTTCCCATAGCTTTACTCACTGCATCTAACATAAGATGACCTGATAAAGGAGTTTTTTCTTTCATATAACTCTGTATTTTCACTGCATCTCCACCAGTTAAACCGGTGACAGATTGTACCCCTTTTAAACTATCCTCAATGGCTTTTTCCATTACCTCAAGATTTTTTTCCATATCTGCAAATACTTCTTCGCGAGTTCTATTTTTAACATCCATTTCTTGTCGGATCATTACTTCTGAAATTTGAATATTGTCTTTTTCTGCCATTTCCACTAATTCCGCTACTGTTCGAAACATGTGAAAACTCCTCTCTCTAGTTAGCTTACAATCTTAGAAATTCGTATAATATGATCTGCATTCTCTAATTCTTTTAATATATCATCTTCTACATTCTGATCTACTTCAATGACCATTAAGGCTTCTTTACCCACATCTTTCCGATTTACTTCCATATGACCTATATTTATTTCATGTTTAGCAAGTATTTTAGTAACACTAGCAATAGCCCCAAATCGATCATTATGCATAATTAGTATAGCAGGATGATTTCCAGATAAACGCAATTCAAATCCATTTAATTCCGTAACCTCAACCTTTCCACCACCAATTGAAATACCTACTAATTCCATACTTTCTTCATCTTTTCCAATAATTAATCTTGCAGTATTTGGATGTTCTGTCTTCGCACTGTCTTCGATGAATTCAACCTTCAAGCCACGTTCCTCAGCTACATCTAGTGCCTTACTCATGCGTGGGTCATCCGGCTTAAATCCAAGTAATCCACCAGCAAGCGCAAAATCAGTTCCATGCCCCTTATATGTCTTGGCAAATGAGCCATATAAATGAATACGTGCCCAAGTTGGTTCTTTTCCAAATAAATTTCGTGCAGCTAAGCCAATTCGTGCTGCACCTGCTGTATGTGAACTGGACGGTCCGATCATCACCGGACCGATTATGTCAAAAACGGAATTATATTTCATATTGTCACCGCCTAATATTGTATAGTAAAAACACCTATTGTAAATTATAACAAAAACCTCTATAATAATCATTTGTGGATTATAGATTTAATAATCGGGTGGGAGAGGGACATTAAAATATTTGAGGAGATTACATGCTTTTCAACAATCAAAAGCCAAAGCTTGAGAGTAGAGATAACCTTCGCAACGATCTTATTGCAGGTATTATCGGTTTTTTAACTACAGTTTATATTGTAGTAGTAAATGGCTCCATTCTCAGTGAAGCAGGCATCACGTTAGAAGCAGGTATGATCGCAACGATACTAGCTAGTTTTGTTGGAACGTTATTAATGGGAATGATTAGTAAATTACCTTTAATACTCATTCCTGGAATGGGAATCAATGCGCTTTTTGCATATTCTATCATACAGGGAAATGGGTTCACATTTCAAGAGGGGTTAGCAGTCGTTTTCATCGCTGCAATTATTTTTATCATAACTGCCTTCACAAAGCTTGGATTAATTTTAAAAGAAGCAATTCCAAATTCGCTGAAACATGCGATTACCGTTGGACTAGGGTTTTTCCTAATTCTAATTGGTTTAGAGAAAAGCGGTCTCGTTGTAAGTGGAGAAAGCACGATAATTGCAATTGGTGATTTCACTTCTCCTACAATCATCGTAAGTGTACTAACATTGTTTATGGCAATCTTTTTGTTTGTCAAAAATGTTCCAGCAAACTTTTTAATTACGATGATTGGTGGAACTGTTCTTGCATACTTGTTTGGAATTATTGAAACAGGTACAAGTAAAAGCTCAATTAATTTGAATCCAAGTGAGGCATTATTTGTACCATCTTTTTCAGCAATTGGTGATCTATCGTTTTGGTTAGCTGTTTTCCCATTAGCAATGATCTTAATTTTTGAGAATATGGGATTACTACATGGCCAACTTCATATGCTTGACCGTAATGATAGCTATAAAAGCGGGTATAAAGTAACGGCATTCTCAACCCTTACCTGTGCTTTTTTAGGAACATCACCAACCGTTTCTGCTGCTGAAAATGCTGCGGTAATTGCTTCAAAGGGAAGAACTGGTTTTGCTGCAATCATTGCTAGTTTATTGTTCTTGGCAACAATATTTATCATCCCATGGATTACAATGATTCCAAATACAGCGATTAGCCCGATTTTAATTATCGTTGGATTTTTAATGGCGCAGAATATACGCCATATACCATTAGATAATATATCAGAAGCAATACCTGCCTTTTTAATTGTTGTAATGATTCCGTTCACCTATAGTATTGCCGATGGAATGGCATTTGGATTTATTGCCTACCCTATCGTAAAAATGGCATTAGGAAAACGTAAAGAATTACCTGCAACATTAATGATTATATCAACCTTATTCTTGTTTGATTTTGTCATTAAATTTATAGGAATATAAACAAAAGAATCGCCTTTCACTTGAAAGGCGATTCTCAGCTTGTAGAGAAAGTAGGTGTTTTTTCTCTACAAGCTTTTTTAATTCTGTCATAACTGTTTTATTAAGTAAGAAATTTTTATTGAAAATAAACTCCCACACAACTAGCCTAGCTTTGCTAGGTG
>NZ_WOCA01000016.1 GCF_009728145.1 Ornithinibacillus caprae
ACAGGGAATATAAATCAGACCCCAAATTGTGTGCAAGTTGCCCATTATTAGACCAATGTACAAGATCGAAGAACCATCAAAAAGTAATAACTCGGCATCTTTGGGAAGAATTCAAGGAAAAAGTTAGATTGAATAGGTTATCACAATCTGGAAAAATGCTTTATAAATATAGAAAAGAAAAAGTTGAGCGGAGCTTCGCAGATTCGAAAGAACTGCATGGGCTTCGCTACTGCAGGTTAAGGGGATTGCACAATGCGAGTGAGCAAGTACTACTCACAGCAGCGTGCCAGAACATGAAGAAGATTGCCACACACCTAGCAAAGCTAGGCTAGGTGTGTGGGAGTTTATTTTCATTAAAAATTTCTTACTTAATGAAATAGTTATGACAGAATTAAAAAAGCTTGTAGAGAAAAAACACCTACTTTCTCTACAAGCTGGGCAGGGGAATTCCCCTGCTTTTTTTTATAAAAAGTTTTCCAACGAATAAATAAGCCTTAGGTCTTATATCAAAATATTGCTTAGGCTCATTATGAAAGAAGAGGCAATTCGGTATGATGAAGTCAAGATAAAGAAAGGAGGCAGTTTGGATGAGAAAATTCATGTTATTTATAGGAGGGCTAATTGCCTTACTTATATTACTTGCGAATCTTGGCCCAATGGTATTGTTGGGAGTTAGTGTTTGGCTACTGTATATTATCTTTAAGAAATTTCTTAAAAGCGATTCAACCGCAGGGAAAATTGGTTGGGTAATTCTTGGGCTAGTTGTACTAAGCATAACTTTTTCAAATATGTTTGCCGTAGTAGGATTAGCTGCAGCTTACGCACTGTATTTAATTGTTACGAATTGGAAAAAGGATGAAAATGACCCAGTAGTAGCTACTGTGGATGAGGACGATCCTTTTACCAATTTTGAAAGACAATGGGCAGAAATTAATAATTAAAAATGAAAGAGGAGCGATGGAAAATGACAAACATTTTTACACGAATGAAGGATTCTATTTCAGCAGATTTACATCAACTAATGGATCAAAAGGAACAAAAAAATCCAATTGCAGCATTAAATCAATATTTACGTCAAAGTGAACAGGAAAAAGAAAAGGTACGTAGACTAGTAGACCGTCAATATAAATTAAAGGACGAATTCACAAGTGAGTATCATAAAGCTCAGGACCTTGCAGATAAACGATTAAAACAAGCTAGTATTGCAGAAAAAGCAGGAGAGCAACAAATGCATGAGTTTGCAATGAGAGAATATGAGGAATATCAAGCTCGTGCAGATCGGATGAAAGCATCTAGAGAAGAAGCTGTTGAGCAATTAGAGATGCTCGAGCAAAAATATGAGGAAATGAAGCATAAATTAAAGGATATGTATTTACGCCGAATGGAGCTAATGGGGCGTGAAAATATTGCACATGCAAATCACCAGATGAACAAAGTAATGGAAGAAGTATCAGACAAGCCGTTTTCTCGTTTTGCTGAAATGGAGCGTTATATAGAAGGGCTTGAATATAAAGTGAATAGTGCATATTATAAAAGCACGTTTGATCATAAAATAGCTAAGCTTGAAAAAGAAATGCAAGAAAAAGAAAAAGCAAATTAATTATTTCTATTAAAAGTGATATACTTGATAGACGCAGGTTACTGCGTCTATTTCACTATTAATTAGGGGGTCACTATTCTTGTTTGAACGACTTAAGACAGATACGTATAACTGGATATTGATTATAGGATTGATCCTCTTTATTGTAGAGATTGTTTTCTTCCATGGTGGAATGATTATTTCTTCTTTATTTTCAGGTTTATTTACGTATATTGGTTGGAAAAATTTTAGTCGCTTATGGGGGAAAATACTTTTTTGGATTAGTGTTATCAGCTTAGTGTTTTCAATATTAAATATGTTAGCAGTTCGCTTTCTGGTGATTGTTGCGATTGTATTATTTATTATGAATTATTTAAAGAAAACACAGGACGCTGAAATTGTAAAGCCCAATATATTAACTCATCAAGAGGTAATAGTAGATCCACTCATTAAAAGGGAACCATTATTTGACCACAAACTTTTTAATGATCAAGAAACAGAAAATACTTCCTATCAATGGAGAGATATAAATATACACGGAGGATTTGGGGATCGGATTATTGATTTAAGTAATACAGTACTACCAAATGATACTGCAGTTATATCCATACGACATTTCATTGGAAATATTGAGGTCTTCGTACCGTATGAAGTGGAAGTAAGTATACATCATAGTGCGGTTTTTGGTAGAGCTCATATCTTTGGCGAAGGCCAAACAAAGCTAATGAACGAGTCTCTGTTATATCAAACGGAAAAATATGATACAACTAAGTTATCACGTGTCAAGATTGTAACCTCTATATTTTCTGGAGATATCGAGGTGAAGCGAATATGATCACTATTTTGCGACATGCTTTTACCGCGATATTGTTTGGAACGCTGATATCATTAATGATACTTGGAATAACATTACTTACTTTTCCGATTGACGATTGGAAGCTAATATTCACCCAAACGATCAGTAATGTTCCTTTTATTGTATATATATTATTTATTCCAATTACAATAGGAGCAATCTCTGGTATTACCACGGGAATTTTTTGGCGACAACGCTTTCATAAAATCACAAGACAATTAGATGAACTTGCAAAAGGTCAGAAGGTTACATTCGATGAACAACCGTATAAAGAACTAATAACGATTCAGTATCAAGTACAACAAGTTCAAGAAAAAATCCGTAAGCAAACAGAGAATGCGCAACGATTGGCAACGGAAAGAGCAAATGAACGTGAAAAAAGCCTACAAGAAATTGTCGTTCAAGAGAGAAATAGGCTGGCACGAGAACTGCATGATTCTGTTAGTCAGCAATTATTTGCAGCTTCCATGATGATGTCGGCAATAAATGAATCAAATTCTGAAATGGATTCATCTACTAAGAAGCAATTACAATTAGTCGAGAAGATGATTCATCAATCACAATTAGAGATGCGAGCATTATTACTCCACTTGCGACCAGTTGCATTAAAAGGAAAGGCATTACAAGAAGGTATCAAAGAACTACTATTAGAACTTCAACAAAAAGTTCCATTAAAGATTGATTGGAAAATTGAAGAATTTAATGTGGATAAGGGTGTAGAGGACCAGTTATTTCGAATATTACAGGAGTCTGTTTCCAATACACTTAGGCATGCAGAAGCCCAAACTTTACATGTGATGTTAATTGAACGGGATGACCTCATTATTTTTCGAATAGTCGATGATGGAGTTGGCTTTGATACAGAAAAAATACGAACAACTAGTTCCTATGGGCTTTCCAATATGAGTGAACGCGCAAACGAGGTTGGTGGAACGTTAAAGGTTATTAGCCTACCTAATCAAGGTACACGCTTAGAAGTTAAGGTTCCAAGTTTACGAAAAAAGGATGAGAGTGATGATTAAAATATTATTTGCTGATGATCATGAAATGGTTCGAATAGGTGTTTCATCGTACTTGTCTGCACAACCAGATATGGATGTCATTGCAGAAGCAGATGATGGTGGGGAAGCAGTCCGTTTAGCATTAGAGCTTAAACCGGATATCATCTTAATGGATTTAGTCATGAAGGAAATGGATGGAATTGAAGCTACAAGGCAAATTATACAGAGCTGGTCAGAAGCTAAGATAATTATTGTTACAAGCTTTTTAGATGATGAAAAGGTATACCCTGCACTAGAGGCGGGAGCAACTAGTTATATGCTGAAAACATCAAAAGCTAGTGAAATAGCCAAGGCAATTCGTTCAACATTTAATGGTCACTCTGTCCTTGAACCAGAAGTGACGGGGAAAATTATGACCAAAATGAGAGAAAAGCCTGTTGTACATTTACATGAACAGTTAACCGAACGTGAAATGGAAATTTTGCTTTTAATTGCAGCGGGAAAAACAAATCAGGAAATTGCTGATGAACTATACATTGCTTTAAAAACTGTGAAGGTTCATGTAAGTAATATTCTCGGTAAACTTGAAGTTCAAGATCGAACACAAGCTGTAATTTATGCTTTTAAACATGAACTCGTATAGTAAAAATCTGTGTATAGTTACACAGATTTTTCTATTTCACTTTCATTTTGGTAAAACCTTGTTACGAGCTCGAAAATGGACAACAGCTCATATAAAATGATCAATTTTGGTGGGAAATGAGTAGGGTGTTGTTCCTTACTTTTTGTAATTTCTTCACTATCCTCCCAAAACATGTTTGTTAACTGTTTCAGTTGTTTTTTGTGTTTCTCTTGATCAAAGTATTTTTTGCTCTTCATCCCTTCTGCCAACTCCTCGACAGATTGAAGGATAACAGATCGTTCATCTTGAGACCATGATACGTTCTCTAAAGATGTATGGAGCAAATTATCCATATGATAATGAATCATTCGGATCGTAATCATTTGTTGTTGTGCATGTTGGAATATATGTTTTTCATGACCTACTAATGGGTGATATTTTGATTCATCTTCTTGAAACTGTATCAATCGACCTACTTTAGTAGATGCTGTATGTAGCGGTGTAACAATGTCTGCATCTCTAACCTCATTTTCGTTTAAAATTAATTGAAATAGTTTTTCAATGTTTTTCCCTGTTTGCTTATTTAACCGTCGAATATGGGTGACGATATCCTTTGTGTAGTCAGGTGGTAATATGAACATGTTTACTGCAGTAGAAACGATCAATCCGATTGTAGTCGTTCCAAGCCGGATAAAGAATGAGATTAAAAAATTATTATGAATAACCTCCACCATAGCTACCGCTGTTAGAGTAGCAACGAGTAATCCTGCATGGAGTCTAAATGTAACACATGTCGCAATGGTAAAAAATGCTGCTAGTGTATATGTGATTGGTGAATTGCCAAATAACGCAATAAATAAAACTGCATATGCAGATCCGATCGCAGATGCAGGGAAACGTATAAATCCTTTCTTTATCGATTCAGATACAGTAGGCTCTAGTGTAACTATTGCTGTAATAACAGCAAAAACTGGTGGCCAACCTACCAGCTCACAGACCCAAGCGGTTATGAAAATGGCAACTGCGGTTTTAATTAATCTACTACCAATCAATTGAGTTATTTTCATCGAAACCTTCCCCTACCTACAAACTACAATTCATATTTTTTCACTTCTAGTTTATTTAATCAAGGTATTTAAGATATATTGTTTTTAGAAAAATGAAACAAAAGAGTTTCATTATATCGGAGTTAGGCGAGAAGATTCCCTCCTCAAAAGGCGACAGCATTTGGGGTGAGTATGTTTGAATTAGCAAGAAATACAATACAGATGGTATGACTGCATAATTTTGAATGACATCGGAAAAATTTACTAGTGAAAGAAAGGGGTATACTGCTACACATGGAAGCTGGTTCTGGGTATGTGGCAAAAGTTATTCCATGCGTGTCCTCTATGAATGCTCTTAAAGGTAAACGGAAGAAGAACAATTTACGGTAAAATAGAATAAAGTAGGCGGTATATATCTGAAATTGCTGTCAAAAGACAGCAATTTTTTTCTGTTTTATAGGAAAAAGCATAACTAATTGTCGTCTTTGAAATATATTTGTAACATTACTATAACATAGTTGCAATTAAATGATGATATACTACTAATTGCCTAATAAAATAGATACATGATTTAAAATAATAGATTCATTGCTATTTACATAGAATATGGCAGTGACGTGGGAAGCGAGGAAAGAAAGTTGAAAAAATCATTGATAACAATGGCCACGGTTACCGTAGTTGGTCTTGGTAGTACTTTCTTCACGGATACAGTCCATGCTGATACATTAAATGAATTGCAAAACCAACAATCACAAATTGAAAGTGAACGTTCATCTATAAAGGAAAATCTATCAAAAGCTGAAGCAGAAATAGCGGATGTTTTAATAGATTTAGAAGAGTTGAATAAGGAAATTACTAAAAACAACGAAGCTTTAAAAACGAATGAAAAAACTCTAAATGAAACAACAGAAGAAATCTCAGTTAAAGAAGAAGAGATTGCTGAATTAGAACAATCTATCCAAAAGCGTTCAGATATTTTAAACGATCGTATGGTTTCTTATCAAAAAAACGGTGGAAATATAGGATTTCTTGATATTATATTTGGTTCAAAGAGTTTTGGAGACTTAGTGAGTCGCGTATCTGCTGTCACTAAAATTACCGAATCAGATAGTGCTTTACTTAAACAACAGGAAGAAGAAAAAACGTTAGTTGAAAATAAATTAACTGAGTTAACGGATATGAAAGTCGAATTAGAAGGTATGCAGGAGTTAATTCTTGTACAAAAAGAAAAAAACGAAGAACAAAAGAAACAACTAAAACAAAAAGAGCAAGAGCTACAATCGAAAAAAGAAGAGTTAAAGATCAAAGACAGTAAACTTGCATCGATTGAAGCGGAAGTTCGTCGTAATATAGCTGCTAAGAGAACACCACCTGCTACAGCAAGTGCTAACTCTTCAAATGGTTCAAGCGATGGGAATAGTAGTAACTTAACAACATTAAGTAAAAAAGAAAGCAAGTCTTCAACACCAGTATCAGGAAGTGGAAATCTTAGTACGGTAATTAATGCTGGTTATCCATATTTGGGAGTTCCTTATGTTTGGGCAGGAAAGTCCCCTAGTGGATTCGATTGTTCTGGATTCATTTCATGGGCATTTGCCCAAGGCGGATATTCCCTACCGTCTAGTACTGCTCAATTACAGTATGTAGGCACAAAGGTCTCATACAGTGATGTCAAACCTGGCGACCTAGTATTTTTCGATACGTATAAGGTTAATGGCCACATTGGGATCTATGTTGGTAATGGTAAATTTATTGGATCTCAAAATTCAACAGGTTTAGCGGTTGCTGACATGACTTCTGGTTATTGGAAAAGTAAATTTAAGGGACATGTAAGACGTGTCGTTAAATAATATTATTATTTAAAAGGCTCTAGCAAAATGCTAGAGCCTTTTAATTTTCACCTCAGGCTTATTCCATATATAATAGAAATCGAAACTTTTTGACAGATAGTAAAATATAAGTTTTTCTGTCCTTAAAATGACAATTAAGGCAATGGCGAATGCCAAGTTTTCTAAAAAATGTAGTAAAGGGGTGTAGTCATATCATGTATAAAAAGATAGAAGAGTTTCGAAAAAGTACATATGATATTGATCCTATATTCTTGGAGCGTTGGTCACCAAGATCTTTTCTAGAAAAAGAAATTCCAACAGATATTTTAAATAGTATATTTGAAGCTGCTCGTTGGGCACCGTCTGCAGGAAATATACAACCGTGGAGATTTGTTGTGGCAAAGGAACAGTCTGATCGAAAGAGATTTTTAAGCTTTATTAATGAAGGTAATGTGGTCTGGTGTCAAAAAGCACCAGTACTAGTAGCTGTCATATCCAAAACGGAAGAAAAACGATTTGGAGGCTTCAACCAAGCTCATGCATTTGATACTGGAGCTGCATGGGGGTATCTTGCTCTAGAAGCTGCAAGGAAAGGGTTAATTACTCATGCTATGGGTGGTTTTAACAAAGAAAAAGCAATCGAGAAATTGAATATTCCACAAGGATATGCGGTTCATGCTATTGTTGCGATTGGATATCAAGGAGAGAAAGAAGCCTTGAATGAGGAGCTACGTAAACGGGAAAAGCCATCGGATCGAAAACAAATAGAGGACTTTATATCAGAAGGTGTTTTTAACGATTAATATTTAAGGGAAAGGGAGAGCAGGTTTCTTGCTACTCCTTTTTTTTTTGGATACAGATTTTAAGAGCAAGAAAGCCCATTTCTTCAAATGTGGGATGAATCCCTCTATTTTGGAAATTTAAACTAAACCAGCACAAACAGGCATTCTGTTTACACATCGGAGTAATGAGTGCCCAAAAGCTAATTAGAAAAACCAAAACGGTAACTCATTAGCAATGTAGGTATAATATTTGCGGCATGTTAAAAAATATAGTTTACGATGCCGTAGTTTAGGGTATCTTTGTAATTGTTCATATCCTTACACACTTACATTACGAGAAAGGGCGTAATTTATGAAAAAGTATACATATAAAAACCCAGTATTTTTTATCTCTGCCATTATTATTCTATTATTAGTAATTATCGGTGCTGTATTACCAGAACAATTTGGTACAGTAGCTGAAGCATTATTTAATACTACAACGAGAAATTTTGGTTGGTTTTATGTATTAGCAGTATTTGTATTTGTCTTATTTTTGATCGGACTTTCGATTAGTAAATATGGAAAGATTCGGTTAGGTCCTCCAAAGTCTAGACCAGAATATCCATTCTTTACATGGATTGGAATGCTTTTTTCAGCTGGTTTTGGTTCTGGGTTAGTTTTCTGGGGTGTAGCAGAGCCGATGAGCCATTTTTTCAACACACCATTTGAAGGATTAGAAGGACAGACAGAAGAAGCCGCAAGAATTGCCATGGGATACTCCTTTTTTCACTGGGGAGTAAGCCAATGGTCTGTATTTGCTGTAGTTGGCTTAGTGATTGCTTATCTACAGTTTAGAAAAGACAATAATGGACTTATTTCAACTTCCATTCAGCCAGTTGTTGGTAAGAATAAAGGAGTTGGAGTTACCATTGATTCATTAGCTGTTATTGCAACTGTTATGGGGGTAGCAACATCGTTAGGACTTGGAATCATGCAGATGAATGGGGGATTAAAGACGGTATTTAATATTCCTAATACAACCTGGATGCAGGTCGTAATTGCTGGTGTGATTCTTGTATTATATTTGGTATCATCAAGCACTGGTTTAAACAGAGGAATTAAATGGCTTAGTAATATAAATCTTGGCTTATGTATCGTATTACTTCTTTTTGTGTTTATTACTGGACCAACTGTATTTATCTTAAATTCATTTGTGCTTGGTTTAGGAGATTATTTAACAAACTTTGTTGAATATAGTTTACGGCTAACTCCATATCAAGGTGGTACTTGGGTAAGAGATTGGACCATCTTTTATTGGGCGTGGGCAATTGCATGGTCTCCGTTTGTTGGAGCATTTGTTGCTCGGGTATCTAGAGGAAGAACCATTCGTGAATTTGTGTTTGGTGTTTTAATCGTCCCACCAGTTCTTGCATGTTTATGGATTGCTGCGTTCGGAGGTACAGCACTTAATAGTGATTTAACAAATGGTACAGCTATTGCAGAGGCTGTAAATGCAGATATAGCTGTAGCGTTATTTGAGACGTTTGGAAATCTTCCATTGTCCAATTTGATGTCTCTGTTAGCAATTCTTTTGATCTTTACATTTTTAGTAACTTCAGCTGATTCCGCGACATATATTTTAGGAAGTATGACTTCGAAAGGTAGTCTAAATCCGGCCATATACGTGAAAATGATTTGGGGCGTACTGATTACTGCCATTGCAGTGGTTTTACTATTAGCAGGTGGATTGAATGCACTTCAGACTGCCTCATTAATTTCTGCACTACCTTTTACAGTAATTCTTATACTGATTGTTTTATCTTTTTTACGGATGGTTGGTAAGGATTATCAAAGTAAAAAAGATGCTTAAATTTGCGAAGCAGTTAAAAGAAATTAGTCTTTTAACTGCTTTTTACTGATCGTAAAAATGAGGGTGCGAAGTCATGATTCTTAACCTAGATTTCGAAAAATAAAAGATGTTGTGATGAAATCTGACTTACATGATGTTGGAAAATCTTCTATCGTTAGCTATCCTCTTAAAAACGGTAGGAACGGCGATCCTTACGAAAAATAGTTAATATAATCGAAGTTGTTATTCCAACCATAGTCACCATGATCGCCGAATAGAAAATCGTAACTTCCTCTATGATAAACGAACCTAATAATAAAACCACACAATCAAAGATAAAGATAATGATTCCTGCATTAATATGTGTAACTTTTGAAAGCATCAATGCTAACAGATCACTTGCCCCTGAACTGATATTAGCAGATAACATAATTCCTATTCCCGTACCTACCATGATACCGGCTATAAGTGAGCTGACTAAAATCGAAGGGGCATCCCATGTCGATAATGGACGAAATAGATCTATTAAAAATGAAGAAACAAATAGTCCATGAACCCCATTATAGAAATAATCACGATTATAAAAGAAAGCAATTGTATATAGTGGGACACTTAATAAAATTATAGTTAAACCAGGTTTTAATTCAAAAACATACTTACCGATTAGCCCTAATCCAATAATTCCACCATCGAGTAAATGATTGGGAATAATAAACATATTAATTCCCGCAGCAAGTAATCCACTTCCTAATAATATAGCGATCGTTTTTTTTATCACGAAGGTTCCACCTTGTCCATTTTTTCACTACTTAAAGCGTATGATTTAGAAGAACAAATGATGATAAAAAGTATGTGATGTATATTAAAATTGTCAAATATTATCGAAATAGATTAAACTTGAAGAGTATTTGGATAGTTTATTTGATTTGAGGAGATATAATGGAGGAATCGTCGTTTAACAAGTGGAAGTATCCAGTCATCCTCTTAACCTCTGTAGGAATTTCTGGATTAGGGGACTTTATTTATTTGGTAGCTATCAATATATTAGTCTATCAGATGACTGGTTCTGCTACAGCTGTTGCAGGATTATGGGTTATTGGTCCAGCAGTAAATGTGCTAACGAAGTTTTGGACTGGCAGCTTTATTGACTATCGCAGTAAACGAATGATTATGATCGTTACCGATATCATTCGAGCTGTTTTGGTTTTTAGTATTCCTTTTGTGTCATCTATTTGGGGGATCTACATTATATTAATTGGTGTAAGTACTGCCAAGGCTTTCTTTAACCCATCATCAATTACGTATATCACACAATTAGTTCCTAAAGATATTCGTAAGCGGTATAATTCGATTCAGTCATTATCTATGTCCGGTGCTTTTATTGTTGGGCCTGCAATTGGTGGTGCACTAATACTAATTGGATCTGTGGATACGGCGATATTCATGAATGCTATTTCATTTTTAATTTCAGCCATACTCTTATTTGTATTACCTGACCAGGAGAAAATTGAAAAGGATTCGATTCCTAAATTGACAATAGCACAAGTGAAATTAGATTGGCTGGTTGTTTTTCAATTCTTTAAGGAACAGAAGTATGTTGCTATTGTGTATAGTGCTTATTTAGCAACGATTATTTTTAGCTTGGCTATGGATGCGCAAGAGGTTGTGTTTACCCAACAAGTAGTAGGACTGTCTGAAATGGATTATAGTTTGCTAATTAGTATTACTGGTATTGGAGCAATTACAGGAGGGGTAATTGTTTCCATTTTCTCTAAACATCTTTCCCTTCGCTATATGATCGCCATTGGGATTTCCATGGTGACTATTGGTTATCTAATCTATGCATTTTCCTGGTCGTTTCTATCCATAACAGTAGGGTTTGTTATTCTAGGATTTTTTAATGCATTTTTAAACGCAGGAATCACTACGTTTTATCAGAATAATGTTCCTGCGATGGTGATGGGGCGAGTAACTAGCATGTTCCAATTAATTCAAAGTTTTTTACAGATCATTTTTGTATTATTAGTTGGAGCAGTGGCAGATGTTATACCACTACGAATTACTATTATTTTCTTAGCTTCTGTTATGTTAGTAGTAGCTATTACTTTAACTGTAATTGTTTTCATTTCAAGTAAGAAAATGTATTTTGATGAAACATAATTGTTTTATATAACGTAACATTTAGTGTTACAATAATGTTAATTATCTAATTTTTTAAAAATGGGGGAATTAAACTTGGAAAAAATTACACAAGCAAAAAAATCACTAAATAACGTTATTTATGGGAAAGAAGAAGTAGTAGATTTATTATTTGTTGCATTGTTTGCACAGGGGCATGTCCTCCTTGAAAGTGTTCCTGGTACAGGAAAAACAAAATTAGCTAAAAGCTTCGCGAAAGTAATGGATGGAGAATTTAATCGTGTTCAGTTCACACCAGATGTATTGCCAAGTGATGTAACTGGAATTCGTTTCTTTAATCCAAAAACGCAGGAATTTGAGCTTCGTATTGGACCAGTTGTTTCCAACGTTTTACTGGCAGATGAGATTAATAGGGCGACACCAAAAACGCAATCAAGTTTATTAGAAGTAATGGAGGAGTACCAATCAACAATTGATGGTGAAACGATTAAAGTTGAATCACCTTTTATTGTTCTAGCCACACAAAACCCTGTAGAAAGTAATTATGGTACATTTCCACTACCTGAAGCACAACTAGATCGTTTCCTATTTAAAATTGATTTAGGTTATCCAGATAAAGAGGAAGAGAAGCAAATATTAACTACTTACCGGACAAGTGATCCATACGATGAAATCCAAGCTTCGTTAACCTTAGAGGATATTCGAGAATTCCAATATCAAATAAAGCAAGTGACTATTTCTAATATTGTTTCCGATTACTTACTTGGATTAATCCATGCATCCCGAGAACATAATGATGTCGAGCTAGGAATAAGTCCACGAGGAATGCTTGCATTAATGCGTGCTGCTCAAGCACGAGCATTTTTAGATGGACGTGACTTTGTTACTCCAGAGGATATTAAAAAGTTAGCACCATACGTTTTTGAGCATCGATTAATTTTAACGATGGAAGGATCTATTAAAAAAACGTCACAGCAAGTAGTAGCGGAAATTATGAAGGAAGTGCCTGTACCTGTAGAAGAAGGGGCATTTAGCGAATGATGTGGAAAAAGGAAGTAGGTTCAGAGCATTCCAGGAGCTATGATTATATCCTTATTGCTTTGGTTGTATTCTTCTTAATTGGTGTTATTTTTAGAACTCCTGTTGCATTTATTGGCGTAGGAATATTTGCAGCATATCTAATTGTTTATAAAATTTATGACCGTGGACTTGGAAAAAGATTAGAGCTTGATAATGTCCACAAGACGGTGAAGCTTTTCCCAGGAGAAGAGACTACTTTACGGTTTGAGCTCAAAAATTATTCTGCATTTCCAATGGTTAATGGAAAGTTCAAAGTCCAATTAGGACCTTCTATTAAAGCATATACACTGGTGGAAAAGAAAAAAGATTATTGGAAGCAGTTAAAAATTCCTTTGTCTGTATTGCAGAAAAGAAACACAATAATTGAGTTTCCTGTTATTGCAGAGCAACGTGGTGTTTCAAAAGTAAATAATATTGAATTTGATTTTCCGCATTTATTAAACTTTAACTTAGTAACATTAGCTTATCGGCGTTTGTATCAAACAGAATTTATCGTATATCCTAAGTTATTACCTGTTCAGGGTGTAGAAGCGATTTTTCATATGATTCCAGGAGAAGGAAGAGCAAATTTTTCCCCATTTGAAGATATTCAAAGCCCTTTAGGCACAAGGGATTATAGTTATAGTGATCCTTTTCATCGGATCAATTGGAATGCAACTGTTAAATCACAGAAAATGCAAACCAATGTGTATGAAAGAGTTGTAGATATGTCGTATGTTTTTATCGTTAATTTAGGTACTGAAAATGATTTAAATATGTCTAGTTTTAATAAAAATTTGGAAAATCTATTAAGCTACACAGCTTACTTAAGTGAATATGCAACCAAAACTGGCGTACCGTACGAAATTTATGTTAACTCTCGTAGACCTGGTAAAGTTCCATATGTTCATTTACCAGAAGGAGAGGGGAAAACACATTTTGCTTATTCTTTAGAAATGCTTGCTAGAATCCATAAACAATCTATGATTATGCCTTTTAATCAAATGCTGTACCGTTTGGGAAAACAATTTATTAAACCGAAGACGATTATTATTATTGGGGATGTTCCGTCTGGAGCGATGGAAATGATGAGCACCTGGAAACAAACACAAAATACCGTTTTTCATGTAACTGGTACAGAGGATGGTGCAATGGTTCGACCTTTGAGGAAGGAGACAATGACAAATGCAACCTAATCTTGCTGCATCGATTACGTATGCATACCACTTTCTAAGTGAAGCAATTATTATGTTTCTCATAGCTTTGCCATTCTTTTACCATCGTTTCTCGTATGTTCCTTATGGGAGTTACTTCGTAATTATTATTGGGGCTTGTATTTTATTTTCTATCATAACTCGTTATACTACCCGTTATATCTGGTATATAGTAATGGCTCCAATATTATTTTTGGTTTTTAATAGTTTGGATTACCCAATGATTTTTACAGTGCTATTTACCCTCTTATTTGTATGGCGGTATATTGATATTCGAAAAGAAGATTTGATCAGTAGAGAAAATATCTATATATTATTTACGCTATTACTTACTGCTATTGTGAGTATTCTGGTTCGTGATAGTTTTATTATGATATATCCATTTTTACAGTTTGTTATTTTATTTCTTGGGTACATAACTAGTCAATTGGTTGTAGTAAATAAAGAGGATCGAAAACAGATTGACTTAAAATTACCTTTCTATTTTATTGGAATATTAGGACTCGGAGCAACAATTTTCTTCTTCTTATTTGAATCTGCACGTAATGTAGCATTATATGTTGGCCAGGGGTTTTTTAATGCAATCGGTGGTGTCATTCGTGGCTTTTCAAATATATTAAGCTTTCTAACGGTGGAACAACGTGGCTGGCCAGAACAAACACCAGATGATGCTAAGCATGGAGACGGCTATTGGAATCAACTTGAAGAATATAATGTTGTGGAAGGTATGTCCGTATTTCTTATTGTGGCCATCGCTATTTTATTAATTGCATTGGTTACATTTTTTATCATGATTTTGTGGCGAAAACGTTCGAAGCAAAAATTAGTCGAAGCTGAACAAAGTGATGCAGTATCCTATTCGAGTCTTTCTGGTTCCACTGGGAATAATACTTATTCAAGGAATCCTTTTAATAAGTATTTTAACAGACCAAGTGATCCGATTAGAAAATTAGTCTATCAATTCGAACGGAAGGCAGCAAAGCAGAATAAAGGTAGAAGACCATTTGAAACGATAGAGGATTGGTTTATGCGGATTAATGTCGGTGCAGATATATACGTATATCAAAAGGTGCGCTATGGTGGAAAACGTGCAAGTGACCAGGAAGTTAAATCATTAAAAGTTCAGCTCAAAGAAATGGAAGCTAAATTAGATTTATGATAGAAGGTGAGGCTGGGACAAAACAAAATCGCTTCATTGCAAAGACAATAGTTCAGGGGCAGAAGACTAGAATGTGATTTTTTTACTGCTGGGTCTAATTCGTAGTTGATGTAGAAAGCGAGGTATTCTGCCGTAGCGGTGTTATAGCAGTTGTTTCAAAGAAGCGGGAGAAAGTAAATCCATGCGAAATTTACTTCACTGTTTATACAAAATTAGCAACAAAGCTTACGAAATATCTCGAAAGAAAATCCGAAATAGTTCGGATTTTTCATTGATTGTTACACTTGTGTCTCAGCCTTTATATAAAGTAGTGTACCTATTAAAATTCCTGACAAAGGATTTGATGATTATGGAAAACAAAAATCTATTAATTACCCATGCCTATCACTTTATAAGTGAAGCTATTATCATCTTTTTGCTTTTACTTCCAGCCACTTTTCATCATTATGAAGGTATTCCTTATTGGATTTACTTAGTTATTATAAGTTGTATCTGTATTCTATTTTCGTTATATGCTAAGTTCGATTGGAACCATGTACCTTATATAGTTACGGTCCCAATTATTGTATTACTTTTTCATATAGTTGGCTTACCGCTCCTATTAAGCATTATTCTGGCTTTATTATTAACTTGGAGATACATAGCAATACGTAGTGAAATGCATATCAAACGGGAGAACTTTTATCTTATCACAACAATTATCTTAGGTACTGTATTGGCAATTTTTATAAGGGATTCCCAAGCATTAATGTTTGTTTTTATTCAATTGATACTTGTTGTCATAGGAAATATTATTAGTCACACTGCAGTGATTAAAAAAATAGACCAAAAAGCATTTAATCGAAGCTTTTGGTATCGATTTTTGGGGATTCTTTCATTTGCGTCTTTATCATTTTATTTATTAACAGATGTAATCCGAAATGCCTTTTTAGAAGGATATTTATACATTACCAATGGACTCATTTCAGGTTTAAGTAATATGCTTGGATTTTTACCAGATATTAAGTTGGAGGATTTTGTGGATTATGGTGCAGAAGATTCACCAGCAATTGGAGAATTAGAAAATCCAGTATATCAAAAATCTATTAGTGAAATTCCATTAGTTGCCATGATTTATTTTGGATTAACAGCCCTTGCTATCGGGTTAGGAGTATTCTTGATCATTAGATATTTTAGAACACGTTTTAATTTTAAAAAAGAAGTACAGGAAGAAAAGAATCTCTATCAAAAATCGGAAGAAAAACTAGCACGTGTAAAGACACAAAAGCGAAAATATCGAAAACAGTTTAAAAAGATTGACCACCCCGTTCGTAAAGTCATCTATCAATTTGAGCATTATGCAGCCAAACATCAAAAAGGTAGAAAACATTTTGAAACGATAGAGGAATGGTTACGAAGAATTGGCTATAATGCAAATTTAGAAGTGTACCAAAAAGTTCGTTATGGTGATATAGATGTGAGTGACAAAGAAGTAGAACTATTACTCGTTGAAGTTGGAAATATGGAAGTTAAGTTAAAAAATTAAAGGTATGTTGAAGCTTGAAAACTATATTTTATCTTGACGTAGATCAGAGAGTTCATGTTATAGTAGAATGGATATTCGAAATTAAAAAAACTGTATGATTATGACTCGAGTGAAGGATTACTAAATGTAAAATTGATAATAAATAGATATTAAAATAGTTTTCTAGGGTTCCGCATATATGATGGTCTGGTCCGAGAGAAAACGCACTATGTGTACACGGAGGGACAAAAGCCCGGGAGGATATCTGATAATTGATATCTTCTCGGGTATTTTTTATCCCGCATAAAGGGGAGTAAGAACCCCCTACTGATTGAAGATTTTATCTATGAGGTGATTTACGTTGAATAAAGCTTGGTTATTTGTTTTTGGTGCAGGGATATTTGAAATAGGCTGGGTTGTTGGATTAAAGTATGCAAACACTTGGTGGAGTTGGGGATTAACCGTTGTTGCGATATACGCTTGTATGCATTTATTACTGATTGCTTCCAAGAGATTGCCAGTTGGTACCACATATGTCGTATTTACTGGGATGGGAACAACTGGAACTGTTTTGCTAGATATGCTTGTATTTGGAGAGCCCTTTCAAGTTGCCAAACTGCTTTTAATTGTTGTCTTATTAATAGGAGTTATTGGACTAAAAGCCGTTACGGTGGAACAGGAGGGAGACAGGTAAATGGATTGGTTATATTTATTGATAGCTGGAATTGGAGAAGTGGTTGGGGTAATCGGTATCAATAAGGTAAATCAGAAGAAGAGCGTTACTTCCTTTGGATTCTTAATTGGTGGTTTTTTGGTAAGCTTTATATTTTTATCATTAGCAATGGATACGATCGCAATGAGTACTGCTTATGCGGTATGGACTGGAATGGGCACAGTTGGGAGTGCGGTAGTTGGTATGCTCGTATATGGAGAATCAAAGGACTGGCGACGAATACTATTTATTAGTATGGTTCTATCCGCTGCAGTTGGATTGAAGCTTATCTCATAACAAGGTAACGATCAATCCAACCACACCGATAGAAACGATCATGGAGCTAGTAACATAGGATAGAGCTGTGCGATATTTTTTAGCGATCAACAATTGAATGGTTTCATTTCCAAAGGTAGAGAAGGTTGTATACGCACCACAAAAACCAACTCCTACCAAAAGCCATAATCCATCTGTGATAGCACCATTACTATAAAAGTGAAATAAAAATCCTAACATAGTAGAGCCGGTAATATTGGCAATCCAAGTACCGAGAAAATGTTTGTTTGCTTTTATTGAAATATAAAATCGGAGGATACTGCCAAGAAAACCACCGCATGCTACTAATAAAAAGTTCATGAAGTAGCCCTCCTTATACTAGGAGATATTCTATATCCAACATAACATAGAGCTAGTCCACCAAATAAATTACTTGTCAGATAAATGATAGCTAATAGTATACTAGTATTCCATGTTGTTATCACCTCGACTGCGAAGGTTGAAAATGTCGTAAACGATCCTATTACTCCAGTAGTTAAAGCAGTAAATAGCTCTGGAGTGAGCTTATCCTTTAATAAATGATGGTTTAAAAGATAACTTAATAAAAAACAGCCAATTAAATTTGCGATTAAGGTTGCAAATGGAAATATACTATCTTCTACAATAACTAAAGCGATACTATATCTAGAAATTGCACCGATCATACCACCGATACCAACAGCGAATACTAGTTTAAGACTTATGCTAGTTGACATTTTGGACATAGTCCATAGATTTCAAACTTATGGTCTTCAATAGCATAATTGTGCAGTGTTTTTTTCACTTCATTCATTGGGCAAACTTCAATCTCTTTTGTTTTCCCACAATCTTTACAAATAAAATGATGATGGTGGTGATGAGTGCAATTCATCCGAAAATGTTTTTCTCCATTTAACTCGGTTGTCTCCAAAATTCCAACTTCATTATAAAGGTGAAGGTTTCGATAAACAGTATCAAAGCTGATACCGTCATACGATTCCTCTAAATATTGAATAAGATCTTTTGCTGTACGATAGCCGTCTGCTTCCTCAAAGAAAGTTAGAATGTCCTTCCTTTTTCCTGTTGTTTTATAACCATGTTCCTTTAGTAACTCGATTGCTTCTGCTATATTCATTGTCTATCCCTCACTTTTGTTTTCGATAACGTAATTGTTTTAAGCCAATGGAAAGCAATAATATAATTATAGAAACCATAACTATTGTACCCCCAGGTGGGATACTCAAATAATAACCAGATACTAATCCAATAATAACAGCTAATTCACCAAAAACAATAGATAAAACCATCATTTGTTTAAATCCTTTTGCTAGACGCATACTTGCCGCAACAGGTAAAGTCATTAGTGCTGAAACTAAAAGGACCCCAACTATACGTATGGAAGCGGCGATTACTAATGCTGTTAGTATAATAAATAAAAAATGAATTCGTTTTGCGTGAATACCCGAAACGGTTGCATGCTCTTCATCAAAAGATAATGTAAAAAGTTCTTTATAGAATAATGAAATGATTAGAACGATAAAAATGGATATACCAAGTATGGTTAGGAAATCATTTTTACTTACGGCTGAAACAGAACCAAATAAATAATTAAATAATTCGGTATTAAAGCCATCAGCCAGGGCAATAAAAACGACGCTCAAGCCAACTCCACCGGATAAGATGATAGGTATAGCGATTTCTTGATAGGCCTTATAAACTCCACGTAATTTTTCAATGAAGATTGATCCTATAACAGAAAAAGCCATCCCACTGTAGAGTGGTGTAATCAATGTAAATGCAAATTTCTTTTCCATAAATAAACCAAATGCAATTCCCGCTAATGTGACGTGAGATAATGCGTCAGCAATTAAAGAGAGCCTGCGTACTACAATAAATGTTCCCAAAAGAGGTGCGATAATTCCAATTAAAAGTCCTGTTAAAAAGGTATTTCTTAAAAAGTCAAACTCTAAAAAATCTGCAAGCATGTGTTGTTCCTCCAACTCCAATATTAATGATCATGTGTAACAAGGTTTACAGGATGACCATAAACTTTCGATAAATCATGTTCGGATAGTTCAAGATACTCCTCGGGATTACCATGAAAATGTAATGATTTATTTAAGCAAGCAATATCTGTAGCATACTCGGTCATTGTTCCAGTGTCATGGGTAACTAAGAGTAGGGTAATTTGCTGTTTCGTATTTAATTCATGTAGTAGTTCATAAAAGCGTTGGACATTTTCATAGTCAACGCCTACAGTTGGTTCATCCAGGATTAATAGTTCTGGATCACTAACCAGTGCACGGGCAATGAAAACGCGTTGTTGTTGACCACCAGATAGATTTCCAACATTCTCATACGTGTACTCACTCATACCGACAAGGTCAATAGCATGAAGTATTTTGGCTTTATGCTTTTGATTGAAAAATCTTAAATAACCAACCTTGGCTGTTAGTCCCATAGAAACAACTTCATAGACCGTTGCTGGAAATCCTTTATTAAATGAATTTGATTTCTGAGAAACAAATCCGATTTTATTCCAATCTTTAAATTGTTCAAATGGTTTATTAAAAATTGTAATGGAACCATGGTCGGGTTTCATTAATCCTAAAATTAGTTTAATGAGTGTTGTTTTCCCCCCACCATTTGGTCCGATAAGACCCATAAATGCACCACGGGGAAGGATAAAATCAATATGATCAAGTACCTGTTTGTGTTCATAGGTAAAACTGATATTTTTCATAGAAATGATTGGCTCGTTCATGAAATCTCTTCCTTTCTTTAGTTCGTAGCAAGGTCAAGTACTTTTAAGTTTTCTTCCATTAAGGTTAAATATTCTTCATCATTTTCAATGTTTTCATCAAGTAATACGGATAAATTATGAATAACTAGTGCCTCTGCATCGATATGATCTTGAATAATTTTAGATACACGGTTGGAACTGTTTTGTTCAAATATAATGTAATGAAGATTACTTGATTCAGCCTGCTCAATAATCTCAGTTAATTCCTTTTGCGATGGCTCATCACTAGATGATAATCCATGAATAGAAATTTGCTCAAGTCCATATCGTTCTTCCCAATAACCATATGCTGAATGGGATACGAGTATTTTCTTATTCGTTTTGTCTATTAACGTTTGTTGATATGATTCCTCTAGATTTAATAAATCAGTTTCCAATTCATTAAAATTAGAAATGTAATATTCTTCTTTTTCTGGGTTTAGTTCGATTAACGTATCTAAAACGAGGTGTGACATTTTCAACATGCGTAACGGGTCAAGCCAAATGTGTGGATCATGATCGCCGTGATTATGCCCATCATCACTATGTTCTTCATCATGTTCATCTTCTAAATGTGTTTCGACTGTAGCTTCAAATAATTCTTCATGCTCCCCTAGTTCAACTATGGATACATCTTCGGAAGAAAGTGCTCCTGCCATACTTTCAGCAAAAGCCTCCATTCCAGAGGTGAGATATATAAATGCATCACTTCTTGCTACTTCCGTCATTTTTTTAGAAGTGGGCTCATAGGTATGAGCGTCACCCCCTGGAGGGTAGACAGTATTAACTGTAACAGTCTCAGCTCCAATTCTCTCTATAGCAAATTGAATCGGGTATATAGTTGTGTATACA
Source organism: Ornithinibacillus caprae (assembly GCF_009728145.1). GTDB lineage: Bacteria > Bacillota > Bacilli > Bacillales > Amphibacillaceae > Ornithinibacillus > Ornithinibacillus caprae. The sequence goes on from NZ_WOCA01000016.1 coordinate 21,262, forward strand.
GTAAGATCTACATCCTTATCTGTTGTTGTAGTTGAATCTGTTGATGTACAGCCAATTGTAATTAATCCAGTCAGTAATAATAATATAATTCCAAGTATGTTTTTCATAGGTGTATTCCTTTCTTATGTTGCATAAGTTCAACTAAGGTTTTGCCATAAATGCAAGGGAATAGTTATGTTTTCTAAATGATCATTCCGTTTTCTATCATATCGTAATGGTTACGATTTGTAAATGAGAATGATTACGATTAAAATGAAGGAAGATTTTTTCTCTTCAATGTCATTAATTTTCCACCAATAAATAGAACATATTCGATTGTTAATAGAATACAAATATCGTTTTACTGTGAAATTTTCTAAAAAATTTAATTTATTTTTATTGCGAAACATTCAAATATATTTTATAGTAGAGTATAGATGGACGGAAAAAAGCTGTCTTTTATTTTTTAGCAAAAAATGAATGAGTATTCATTCAAATTTGATTGGGGGATAAAATATGAAGCGAACAATCAAGCGTGCTGCAGTTTTAGGTTCTGGTGTTATGGGTTCTGGAATTGCTGCTCACTTGGCGAACGTGGGAATACCAACGATTATGCTTGATATTGTACCGCGAGAATTAACCAAGAAAGAGGAGCAAAAGGGCTTAACATTAGAGGATCAGGTTGTGCGCAATCGAATTGCTACAGAAAGCAAAAATGCTTTACTAAAACAAAAGCCATCTCCAATTACTACAAAGGATAGCCTAGATTTAATCGAGGTTGGAAATATGGATGATGATATGGAGAAATTGGCGGATGTGGATTGGATCATAGAAGTGGTCGTTGAAAACCTAGAGATTAAGAAAAAGGTCTTTGCTAATGTGGATACGTATCGTAAGCAAGGATCTATTGTAAGCTCGAATACATCTGGTATATCTGTAGAAGCTATGGCTGCAGATTGTTCAGAGGATTTTCGAAAACATTTTCTAGGGACTCATTTTTTCAATCCACCACGTTATTTGAAATTGCTTGAGGTTATCCCAACAAAGGATACAGACCCTGAAGTATTAGAATTTATTAAAACGTTTGGAGAAAATGTCTTAGGTAAAGGTGTTGTTGAAGCGAAAGACACGCCAAACTTTATTGCTAATCGTATTGGAACGTATGGATTACTGGTAACTTTAAGGGAGATGCTAAAAGGTGGATATAGTGTAGGAGAAGTGGACTCTGTAACAGGACCAATGATTGGTCGTCCGAAAAGTGCAACATTTCGTACCCTTGATGTTGTTGGTTTAGATACATTTATCCACGTAGCCAAAAATGTATATGACCAGGTTGAAGGAGAAGAAAAAGAAGTTTTTGATGTTCCCGACTTCATGCTTAACATGCAAGAAAAAGGCTGGTTAGGTGCAAAAAGTGGTCAAGGCTTTTTCTTAAAGAAAAAAGGGAAAGATGGAAGCACAATTTACGAATTGAATCCAGAAACATTAGAATATGAGGATCGAAAAAAATTAAAAACAGCAGCTACGGAGATGGCCAAACAAGAAAAAGGCTCTCGTCGTAAATTGAAAGCGCTTGTATCTGCTAAAGGTGACCGAGCTGGGGATTTGATTTGGTCAATTTTAAAACCAGCACTTATTTATTCAGCAGAATTAACCGGAGAAATTGCAGATGATATTTTATCTATTGATCAAGCGATGAAATGGGGATTTGGCTGGGAAATTGGTCCATTTGAAACATGGGATGCAATAGGTCTTGCCAAATCAGTTGAACGAATGCAAGAGGAAGGGGACACAGTACCTGATTGGGTGCTAAACATGTTAGAAGCAGGACATGATTCATTCTATAAAACGGAAAATGGAACTGTTTATTACTATGATCAAGGAGAGTATAAACAGCAGAACTTCAATCCAAAAGAGATTAATATAAAGCGACTTAAGGATGTAAATGGAGTTATTAAGAAAAATACTGGTGCGAGTTTAATAGATTTAGGTGATGGTGTAGCGGGTCTCGAATTTCACTCGCAAAGCAATGCGATTGGTTTAGATATCATACAAATGGTGAATTTCGCCATTGAAGAGGTTGGCAAAAATTACGAAGGGCTTGTCATTGGTAATCAAGGTAAAAATTTCTGTGTTGGTGCAAATTTAGCAATGATGCTAATGGAAGCACAAGATGACAACTTCTTTGAATTAGACATGGTTGTTCGACAATTCCAAAACATGACAATGAATATAAAGTACTCTGATAAACCAGTTGTTACTGCACCATTTAACATGACATTAGGGGGCGGTGCTGAAGTTTCCTTACCTGCAGCAGCAATCCAAGCATCAGCTGAGACGTATATGGGTCTTGTTGAATTTGGTGTTGGGTTAATTCCTGGTGGTGGTGGAACGAAGGAGCTTTACTTAAAAGAGCTTCGTAATTTACCAAAAGGAATTGACTTTGATTTAACTAAAGTTGCTAATGATGTATTTGAAAAGGTAGCGATGGCAAAAGTATCAACCTCTGCTGCTGAAGCAAGAGAGAATGGTTTCTTGGATCGAAATGACCGTATAAGTGTCAATCCAGATCATCTAATTCATGATGCAAAAGAGAGAGTACTCGAGCTAGCTAGAAGCGGTTATAACGCACCAGCACCGGAAAAGATTCCTGTTGTTGGAGAAGCGGGTTATGCTGCAATGGTCTTAGGAGCAAAAACACTACAATTTGGTGGTTATGCATCAGATCATGATGTAAAAATTGCAGAAAAATTAGCATATGTATTATCAGGTGGTCGGATTAAAGAAGGTACGCTAATTGATGAGCAGGTAATGCTTGATTTAGAACGTGAAGCATTCTTAAGTTTGATTGCAGAACCAAAGACTCAAGCAAGGATGCAGCACATGTTGGTTAAAGGAAAACCATTACGTAATTAATAGAAGAGGGGGAGAAAAGGTGAAAGAGGCAGTTATTGTTGCAGGAGCAAGAACCCCTGTGGGAAGAGCTAAAAAAGGAACGCTAGCAAATACTCGTCCAGACGATTTAGCAGCGTTAACGATAAAAGAAACACTAAAACGGGCAGACAATTATGATGGAAACATTGATGACGTTATTATTGGTTGCGCTATACCAGAGGCAGAGCAAGGTATGAATATGGCTCGAAATATTGCAGGGCTTGCAGGCTTAAGAAATGATGTACCAGGAATTACAATTAATCGATATTGTTCTTCAGGGTTACAAAGTATAGCATATGCATCCGAGCGTATCATGCTTGGTGCAAGTGATACGATTATTGCTGGTGGAGCAGAATCTATGAGTTTAGTTCCAATGCCAGGTCATGTTATTAAACCAAACCCAACACTTGTTCAAGATGCACCAGGATATTATATGGGGATGGGCCATACAGCCGAAGAAGTGGCAAATCGATTTAATATTTCTAGAGAAGATCAGGATACTTTTGCTGTTCAAAGCCATGAACGCGCAGCTAAAGCAATTCAAGAAGGTAAATTCAAGGATGAGATTGTTCCAGTGGAAGTAACGGAGCGAGTTATAGGTAAAAATAACAAAGTAGAAGAAAAATCTATGTTATTTGATACAGATGAAGGAGTTCGTCCTGAAACATCAATGGAAGTACTAGCAAAGTTACGCCCTGCTTTTCATGTAAAGGGGTCTGTTACCGCTGGAAACTCTTCACAAATGAGTGATGGTGCAGCTACTGTTTTAGTTATGGAGCGGGAAAAAGCTGAAGCAGAGGGGTTAAAACCGTTAGTTAAGTTCCGTTCCTTCGCTGTTGCTGGTGTTGAACCAGAAATTATGGGTGTAGGACCAATTGAAGCTATTCCGAAAGCATTAAAAATTGCTGGGTTAGATATTTCAGATGTAGGTTTGTTTGAGTTAAATGAAGCATTTGCTTCTCAATCTGTACGTGTTATTCAAGCGTTAGATTTAGATACAAATATTGTCAATGTCAATGGTGGGGCAATCGCACTTGGTCATCCACTAGGAATGACTGGAACGAAACTTACTTTAAGTCTTGCCCATGAAATGAAGCGCCGTAATGTACAATTTGGAGTTGTAACGATGTGTATTGGTGGCGGAATGGGTGCAGCAGGAGTGTTTGAGCTTCTATAAAACTTTGCTAATAAGTAATGCGTGGTTGATTTGATGTAGGGAATATGTAGTAACTTTTGCTATGAAATATGTTGGTTGAAAACTAAAACGGACTGGTAAACATTAGTTCCGAAGTGAAATTACTGCAGAGTTTTTGTGAAAAGCAATTTACTATCTGAAAGAATCCTAAGTCATAAGAATCTACAAATATATTCAACAAATATTTGTAGATTCCTACATTCCATAAAGGAGAGGGAGAAAATTATGAGTGAAACGAAAGAAAGATTATTTAAAGGTGGAGCTTTTTTAGTAGAAGATTTAACTGGTGAAGATGTAATTACACCAGAAGATTTCACAGATGAACATCAAATGATCGCAAAAACAACAGAGGATTTTGTTGTTGGTGAAGTATTACCTAAGGTAGAAAACTTAGAAAATCATGAATTTGAACATTCTGTTGACCTATTGAAAAAAGCTGGTGAGCTTGGACTACTAGGTGCAGATGTACCTGAAGAATATGGTGGTCTAGGTTTAGATAAAATTAGTTCTTCCTTAATCACAGAAAAATTTTCTCGTGCAGGTGGTTTTTCTGTTACGCATGGGGCGCATGTAGGGATTGGTTCCCTTCCAATCGTTTTCTTTGGTAACGAAGAACAAAAAGCTAAATATCTACCTAAATTAGCCTCTGGTGAATTACTTGCTGCATATGCTTTAACAGAGCCAGGCTCAGGCTCAGATGCTTTGGGGGCTAAAACTACAGCTAAATTAAATGAAGCAGGAACGCATTATATCTTAAATGGTGAAAAACAATGGATTACAAACTCTGCTTTTGCCGATGTATTTGTAGTTTATGCAAAAATTGATGGTGAACATTTTACTGCCTTCATCGTAGAGCGAGAATTCCCAGGAGTTTCAACAGGACCAGAAGAAAAGAAAATGGGTATTAAGAGCTCTTCTACTCGTACACTGATTTTAGAGGATGCAGAGGTACCAGTAGAAAACCTTTTAGGTGAGAAAGGGAAAGGTCATAAGATTGCTTTTAATATATTGAACGTTGGTCGTTACAAACTAGCAATCGGTGGTGTTGGTGGTTCCAAACGTGGAATTGAATTAGCTACAAAATATGTAAATGAGCGTAAACAATTTGGAACAGCTATTTCAAGCTTTAGTTTAACTCAAGAAAAGCTCGCAACTATGGCAGCAAGAACGTATGCTAATGAAAGTGCCGTATACCGTACAGTTGGTCTATTTGAGCAACGGATGGGGTCGATGACGGATGAGCAATTAGAAGATGGTCGTGAGATTGCTAAAGCAATTGCAGAATACCAAATTGAGTGCTCCATGAATAAATACACAGCAACAGAGTGCTTGGATTATGTTGCTGATGAAGCAGTTCAATTACATGGTGGATATGGCTTTATGCAGGAATATGAAGTAGAGCGTATGTATCGTGACTCTCGTATTAACCGTATTTTTGAGGGAACAAATGAGATCAATCGATTGTTAGTGCCTGGTACGCTTCTAAAAAAAGCGTTAAAAGGTGAATTACCACTACTTCAAAAAGCACAAGGTTTACAAGAAGAGCTTATGATGATGATGCCAGAAGAGGTTGGCACAGAGCCATTAGAGCAGGAAAAGTATTTATTAAGAAATGCGAAGAAGATGGTATTATTAGGTGCAGGTTTAGCAGCTCAGAAATATATGCAAAAACTGGAGAAAGAACAAGAGATTTTAGTAAATCTAGCAGATATGGTTGCTGAAGTTTATAATATGGAATCTGCAATTCTTCGTACAGAAAAAGCAATTAACAAAAATGGGTTAGAGAAAAATAATCAAAAGTTACTTTATACGCAAGTGTATGTACAAGAAGCATTTAATCGTATTGAAGCTGATGCTAAAGAAACATTAATTGCTGTAGAACAGGGAGATACTTTACGTATGATGCTATCTTCTTTACGTAAACTAACTCGTCATACTCCAACGAATGTAATTGCGAAAAAACGTGAAATTGCAGCAAAAATAATTGAAGAAGAAAAATATGTTGTTTAATTAGAAGAGATCGAAAAACAAAATATCCCCCTATCACAAAAGTTGGTAGGGGGATTTATATGTATTATCCGTAGATAACAGACTATCCAACAATAGCGTGACTTTTATCTTGTTAAGATTGCCTCGTTTGGTCGGATGACTGCTGGGAGTTCTATCATTTTTTCCAACTCATTTACTGTATTACTTCTTTTGGTCGTATTTCTTCCGTTCTCCCAATGTAGTTTATTGACTTGTCTTTGTAGTTCATCCAATAGAGAATTTTTACTTTGTAATTGTCTTTCTAGTTCATTGATCAAATTTTCCTTATGAATTAGATCAGCTTCAAACAGAGTTATCTTTTCATCAACTTTTTCCAAGGAATGGGTTAACTCGGTTCTAGCGTCTTTGGCCGATAATCCGTTAAACAATAGTATGAATAATAGTAAAGTAATTAGCAAGATGGTATGCTTTTTCATTAAAAACCAACCTACTTCCTAGATATATTTACTCACTTATATTATATATTATTTGGAAGATTATAAATAGTATTTCATTAATATGCTCTGTTAGTCCCTTTTCTCCATTGGGCAAATGACTTCATAAAGAATTATATCGCCAAACGGTAACTCATCGCCGTTATGAGTGCCCAAAGGAAGTAGGAGAAACGTCAAACGGTAACTCATCGCCGTTATGAGTGCCCAAATGAAGCCGGAGAAACGCCAAACGGTAACTCATCGCCGTTATGAGTGCCCAAATGAAGTCAGAGGAACGCCAAACGGTAACTCATCGCCGTTATGAGTGCCCAAAGGAAGTAGGAGAAACGTCAAACGGTAACTCATCGGAGTTATGAGTGCCCAAATGAAGTAGGAGAAAAGTCAAACGGTAACTCATCGCCATTATGAGTAACTAAAAGCTCATCGAAAATCCAAATTGCCTCTTACCTAAAGCCTAGTTCAAAACCGAAAGGAACTGTGAACGCATTAGTACTTTAGAATCCTATTGCTTTAGCTTTGTGAGTGTCAAAATATTAGTATAGATACGGAGTTTCTGTATATAGATGTAAAATTAGTATACATTATTATAATTATTGAAATGATAGGTTTGATAGTTTTTATTGACCAAATTCCTTTTAATCATGGTAAAATACAATCAAAAAGGAGGGACTAATTATGGCATTGGATTTTTATTGGTATCCGAATTGTGGAACATGTAAAAAGGCTAAGAAATGGTTTGATGAGCATAACGTAGGGTATAATAGCATACATATTGTGGAAGAAACACCTTCAAAAGATGAACTTTTACGTTTGATTGAAAAAAGTGAATTACCGGCGAAAAAGTTTTTTAATACGAGTGGGAAGAAATACAGGGAATTAAATATTAAAGAAAAAATAAAAGATGCTAGTACGGAAGAAATGGCAGAAATACTTGCTACAGATGGCATGTTGATCAAACGTCCAATCGTAACAGATGGAGAGAAAGTTACGGTTGGTTTTAAGGAAGAACAATTTGAACAAAATTGGTTATAGATTAAGATGAATTACTAGAAATAAATGCTTGTACAATGTATATTTAATTTGAATGAATTAATGGAGGGATTTAACGTGAGTTTACCAAAAGACTTGTTATACTCTGAAGAACATGAGTGGGTAAAAAAGGAAGGCGACAAAGTACGTATTGGGATTACTGACTTTGCACAAGATGAGTTAGGGGATATCGTATTTGTTGAACTCCCTGAGGTAGGAGAAGAAATAGAAGCAGATGAGCCATTTGGTAGTGTAGAATCGGTTAAAACTGTTTCCGAATTATATGCTCCATTAAGCGGGAAAATTGTCGAAATTAATGAAGAGCTAGAAGATAGCCCAGAGTTAGTAAATGAATCACCATATGAAAAAGCTTGGATGATTGTAATCGAACCATCTGATGAATCTGAATATGATGATTTATTAGATGCTGATGGTTATCAAGCGGTTATCGAAGAAGGTTAATAAAGGTACATAAAAGGCTGGCTCTACCTATACGATAGGTATGGAGCCAGCCTTATTTCACATACTAACAATCTGTAGGGGTGTTATGTGTAATGATGACGGATAGCTTAGATAAAGTTATTATTGTGGAAGGATTGACTGATAAAAAACAAATTCAAAAGGTGATAGATGAAGATGTCACAATCATATGTACTAATGGTACATTTGGAGTAGAAAGATTTGATGAACTTCTAGAAACCTATGATTTGGATCATAAAGATGTGTATATTCTAGTTGATGAGGATCAATCTGGTCAAAAACTTAGAAAACAGTTATCAAAGGAACTTCCGCATGCAGAACACATTTATATTAGTAGTGAATTTCGTGAAGTAGCTACAACTCCTGAAAGTTTTTTAGCAACAATCTTAGTAGGTAAACGATTCTCTGTTAATCCTTTATTTTTAATGTAACGGAGTTAGGGTGATTTTTTGCAAGCTATAAGTGAAGATATTTTATCGGAAGATCAATATATGTTATTTATTCATACTCCATTTTGTGGTACCTGTCAATTGGCTCGTACAATGCTAAACCAAATTGAGGATATTCATAAAGAAACGATATTTTATGAAATGAACGCTTCGCTGTATCCTGAATTTATGCAAGAAAATCAAATCGAGAGCGTCCCTTGTTTGTTGGTGAAGCATGAAAATAAGATCGCAGAAAAAATATATGCTTTCCAATCAATAGCAAATATATATAGCTATATGATGAAATATAAGCCTGAACTTTTTCAAATATAAATTTAAAATAGTTGTTGACATGATATGTGATCGATGCTATTATTCTACTTATCAATTAAATCGAATAAGAAAACTCTTATCTAGAGCGGTGGAGGGAAAGGCCCTGTGAAACCGCGGCAACCATCAAACTTTTTTGTTTGGTAAAGGTGCCAATTCCTACAAAGCGGATTTGCTTTGAAAGATGAGAGAACGGTAGATAAAATTATTACGTCTTTCTGTTCTCTTGTGCAGAAAGGCGTTTTTTCTTTGCCAAAGGACATAATAATAACGAAGGTACATGTTTCGTTTTAAGAATATAAGAAGTATTACTTTTTTATAAGTGCAACTAAGGCTTTTGCGACAAACTGGTAAAAGCCAAGTTTTTAAGGAGGATTACCATGATATCCATACAGGGATTACGCAAGGTTTTTAAGACAAAAACCAATACAATAACAGCTGTAGATCGTCTTGACCTTGATATTCAAGATGGAGAGATCTTTGGAGTGATTGGTTACAGTGGAGCTGGAAAGAGTACATTCGTCCGACTGTTGAATCGATTAGAAGAACCATCTGAAGGAAGTATAAAGATTGACGACAAAGAAATAACAGAACTAAATACAAATGAGCTTCGATTAGCTCGACAAGAAATCGGTATGATTTTTCAGCATTTTAACTTACTTTGGTCTAGGACCATTGAAGATAATATTGCTTTCCCACTTGAAATAGCAGGAGTTCCAAAAGCAGAACGAGATAAACGAGTAGAAGAATTAATTCGCTTAGTTGGTTTGGCTGGTAGAGAGAATGCTTACCCCTCACAATTAAGTGGAGGACAAAAACAACGAGTTGGTATTGCGAGAGCCTTAGCTAATAATCCAAAAGTGTTACTTTGTGATGAGGCAACATCTGCATTAGATCCAGAAACAACGAATTCTATCCTTGATCTTCTTGTTGATATAAACCAAAAACTAGGATTAACGATTATTCTTATAACACATGAAATGCATGTAATTCGCAAAATATGTAATCGAGTTGCAGTCATGGAAAATGGAAAAATTGTTGAACAAGGCGATGTCCTAGATGTGTTTCTACATCCCAAAGAAACAGTTACCAAAAAATTTGTGGAACAAGTAATGGGAAATGGGGAAGAGGATGACCTAGAACAATTACTTGCTGAATATGATCAAGGAAATATCATCCGCCTTCACTTTGTAGGAGAGTCTGCTAATCAGGCCTTGATTAGTCAGCTTGCGAAAAAATACAACGTGGATTTAAATATCTTACAAGGGAAAATTACACAGACGCAAAGAGGAGCTTACGGAACATTGATCGTACAATTATTAGGTAATACGGATGAAATTGATAAAGCGGTCCAGTATATTACCAACAAGACCTCAGTAGAAGTGGAGGTTATTCGCAATGTTAAATGATTCAAATATTAAGATAGATGATTTGCTAGAAGCAACGTATGAGACGTTTTACATGACCACTATTGCATTAGTAGGAACATTTATTTTAGGGATTTTACTGGGTTTACTTCTTTATTTAACGATGAAAGGAGGGATATGGGAAAATAAATTCCTTAACTTCATCGTTGCTGCAATAGTGAATGTATTTCGTGCGATTCCTTTTATCATTTTAATTTTGCTATTATTCCCGTTTACAAACTTCCTAATTGGATCAATTCGGGGTCCAAATGCTGCATTGCCAGCATTAATTATCGGTGCCGCACCATTTTATGGACGTTTGGTTGAGATAGCATTACGAGAAGTGGATAAAGGTGTAGTCGAAGCAGCACAATCAATGGGTGCGAAAACAAGAACAATTATTTTTAAGGTTCTGTTACCCGAGTCGATGCCAGCGCTTATTTCAGGTATAACTGTTACAGCAATTGCGTTAATCGGTTATACAGCTATGGCTGGGGCGATCGGTGCAGGTGGATTAGGAAGTTATGCGTATTATTCCGGATTTCAACGACGCGACTTTGATATCGTCTTTATTTGTTCCGTGATTATCGTCATTATTGTATTTATTTTTCAATTTATTGGAGATTTTATTTCAAATAAATTAGATAAACGTTAATTGTGAATAAATGGTTAAAAACCAAATTCAAATAAATAAACATAGAGGAGAAGATAGTATGAAAAAGATTATTGGTATTTTATCATTATTAGTTGTTCTTACATTAGCAGCATGTGGGGGAGCAGATTCAGACGAAAATACAATTACTGTTGGAGCATCAAGTGTACCCCATGCAGAAATTCTAGAGGAAGCAGCACCATTGCTTGAAGAAGAAGGGATTACTTTAGTAGTTGAGCCGTATGAGGATTATGTGTTGCCTAATGATGATTTAGCTAGTGGTGAGCTAGATGCAAACTACTTCCAACATATACCGTATTTAGAACAAACAATTGCGGATACTGGGTATGACTTGGATTATATTGACGGAATTCATGTAGAACCAATTGGTGTATATTCTAAAGGAGTTACTAGTTTAGAAGACATCCCAGAAGGCACAGAAGTATTATTAAGTAATTCCGTTCCTGACCATGGTCGTATTTTGGGATTGTTTGAAGAAGTTGGTTTGATAACTCTAAATCCAGAAGTGGATAAAGGGGAAGCAACCATTGAAGATATTGTTGAAAATCCTAATGGTTTAGTTTTCGAGCCAGATTATGATCCTGCATTTTTACCAGAGTTATATGAAACAGAAGAAAATACACTCGTAGTTATTAACACGAATTATGCAATTGGTGCAGAGTTAAACCCATTAGAGGATGCACTGTTTCTTGAGGATGAAAATTCACCATATGTGAATGTAATTGCTGTTCGTTCAGAGGATAAGGATAATGAAGCTCTAAATAAATTGGTTGAAATCCTACATTCAGAAGAAATTCAAAACTATATATTAGAAGAATTTGAAGGAGCAGTTGTTCCGGTTGGTGGAAACAACTAATAATGGACAAAACCCAAGTTTTCTAATAAATATGGAGCATTTCATAGCAAATGTTAGTAAATAGCTAAATATTATTAAGATTATTTGCTAAATAACGGAAATGTCTTTAAACAAAAATCCTTTCGTAAGTAGCGCGTTATATGGACTTTGAAGGTGGTATTGTCCCTGTGGTATGATTTATATCGTAAACAAAACGAAAGGATGATTCACTATTAATAGTGAGGTTAAACTGAATTACACTTCTGAAATGGAGAAGGCAATGCAACAGTCACATCAAATGGGCTATGCAGAGTACAGTCGGAAGTTGGAAAAACGTATGGATGTAGAGAAACGACGTCACCAAGAATATGAAAAGTGTAAACATATGATTTCTGAGCTTGAAAGTCAAATTCATAAATAATAATATAGAAGAAAATGAACTGGTGTCCTGAAAATTGGACATCAGTTTTTTTGATAAAGAAGATTCACTTTACTATTAAAAAGTGACTACTTTTTCCATTATTACTGATACTATTCGTAAATGGGGAACTGTGGGAAGTAAATAATATTTATTACGTTGTTAATATAACTTTCGTAACCTAAAAATGTTGATTATAAATTCGAAATGCTTTAAGATTGTAATGAGAATAAATTGAGAATGGATGTAAAAATCAATCCTAATCAATTATATAATAAAAATAGTATTTGGAGGTATCGATATGGCAGGATCAACACTAGAAATTAAGAATCTTCATGTTTCAATTGAAGATAAAGAGATATTAAAGGGTGTAAATTTAACAATTAAGGGTGGCGAGTTCCATGCAGTAATGGGACCAAATGGTACAGGTAAATCCACTCTAGCATCGGCAATTATGGGACATCCTAAATATGAAGTAACAGAAGGAAGTATACTTCTTGATGGGGAAGACGTATTGGAAATGGAAGTTGATGAACGTGCACGCGCTGGTCTATTCCTAGCAATGCAATATCCAAGTGAGATTAGTGGAGTAACTACCTCTGACTTCTTACGTTCTTCTATCAATGCTCGTCGTGCGGAAGGCGATGAAATTCCATTAATGAAATTTATTAAAGAAATGGATGAAGCATTAGATTACTTAGAAATTGATAAAAATATGGCTCAGCGTTACCTAAATGAAGGATTCTCAGGTGGAGAGAAAAAACGTAATGAAATCCTTCAATTAATGTTATTAAAACCTGAAATTGCAATATTAGATGAAATTGACTCAGGATTAGATATTGACGCATTAAAAGTAGTTTCTAAAGGCATCAATAAGTTACGTGATGAAAACTTTGGTTGCCTAATTATTACGCACTATCAACGCTTATTAAACTACATAACACCTGATGTAGTTCATGTAATGATGCAAGGACGTGTTGTTAAATCTGGTGGACCAGAACTAGCTCAACGCTTAGAAGCAGAAGGTTATGACTGGATTAAAGAAGAATTAGGTATTGAAGACGAAACTGTTGAGCAAAACGCATAAACGTAAGGAGGGATAACATGACTGTGGATACAAAGTTACCGTATGATCAATCATATATTGAACAGTTCTCAACTGAACGTAATGAACCAGCGTGGATGAAAGACTTACGCATTCAAGCTTTGGAGAAGGCTGATACGTTAGAAATGCCAAAGCCTGATAAAACAAACATCAGCAAATGGAACTTTGGTCAATTTAAACATACAGCAGCTGGTGAGACTATTTCATCCTTAACTGATTTACCAACTGAAATTCAAGATTTCTTTGATAAAGATAATTTACCAGAAAACTTACTGATTCAACGTAATCAATCTGTTGCATATGCAACAGTAAGTAAAGACCTTAAAGATAAAGGTGTTATTTTCACGGATATCTTTACTGCTTTAAAAGAGCATGAAGAATTAGTTAAACGTTATTACATGAAAGATGCCGTATCAATCGATGAGCATCGTTTAACAGCTTTACATGCAGCATTAATGAACGGTGGAATTTTCGTTTATGTTCCTAAAAATGTTCAAATCGAAGTTCCATTACAGGTTGTCTTCTGGCAAGAAGATCCAGAAGCATCACTGTTTAACCACGTATTAGTTGTTGCAGATGAAAATAGCTCATTAACTTATGTTGAAAACTATATCTCTAATAATGAAACAGAAGAAACAGTTGCAAATATCGTTACAGAAGTAATTGCTCAAAATAATGCGCAAATCTCATTTGGTGCAGTAGATAATTTTGCTGCAGGAACAACATCATATGTTAACCGTCGCGGTGTTGCTTATCGTGATGCAACCATTGATTGGGCACTTGGACAAATGAATGATGGAAACACGGTATTCGAGAATATCACACATTTAGTTGGTGATAATTCAACTTCAAATGCAAAGGCTGTTACTGTTGGTCGTGGTAAGCAAAATACGAATATGACAGCTAAAATTGTTCATTTTGGTAAAAATTCAGAAGGATATATTTTACAGCACGGTGTAATGAAAGACAGTGCATCCAATGTATTTAATGGAATTGGAAAAATTGAACATGGTGCTTCTAAGTCAAATGCGGAACAAGAATCCCGCGTATTAATGCTTAGTGAAAAAGCACGTGGAGATGCAAATCCAATTCTGTTAATTGACGAAGATGATGTAACAGCAGGTCATGCTGCATCAGTTGGACGTGTGGACCCGTTACAATTATATTATTTAATGAGTCGCGGTATTACACAACAAGAAGCTGAGCGTTTAGTCATTCACGGCTTCTTAGCTCCTGTTGTAAATCAATTACCTATTGATTCTGTAAAAGCTCAATTAACCCAAATGATTGAAAGGAAGGTTAACTAATGGATGCGAAAGCCATACGGCAAATGTTCCCGATTCTTGATCAGGAAATAAACGGACATCCCTTAGTTTACCTGGATTCATCAGCAACTTCTCAAAAACCAATACCTGTTATCGAAGCAGTAGATAACTATTACCGACAAAATAATGCCAATGTTCATCGTGGTGTGCATACGTTAGGTTCACGGGCAACAGACCAATATGAAGGTGCTCGTGAAAAGGTACGTCGCTTTATTAATGCCTCAAGTACTGCTGAAGTGATTTTTACACGAGGAACGACTACTGCGATAAATACTGTTGCAAGTAGTTTTGGCCGTGCCAATGTAAAAGCTGGTGATGAAATTGTTATTACGCAAACGGAGCACCATAGTAATATCATACCTTGGCAGCAGGTAGCCAAGGTAACTGGAGCCACCCTTAAGTTTATTCCTTTGCAAGAGGATGGTTCTATTACACTAGAGGATGCTCGTAACACAATTACTCCTAACACAAAAGTAGTGGCAATTGCTCATGTTTCGAATGTATTAGGCACCATCCATCCGATAAAAGAAATTGCTAAAATTGCCCATGATAATGGAGCAGTTATATTAGTTGACGGAGCACAGGGTGCACCACATATGAAAGTGGATGTGCAAGATTTAGATTGTGATTTCTATGCATTTTCTGGCCATAAAATGTGTGCTCCAACTGGTATTGGTGTTTTATACGGTAAAAAGCAATTGCTCGAAGAAATGGAGCCTATTGAGTTTGGCGGTGAAATGATTGATTTTGTCAATCTGTATGATTCTACATGGAAAGAGCTGCCGTGGAAATTTGAAGGTGGAACACCAATTATAGCCGGAGCAGTTGGTCTAGGTGCGGCAATTGATTTCTTAAATGAAATTGGAATGGATACGATACACGAGCATGAGAAAAAATTAGCTGTTTACGTTATGGAGAGAATACGAACAATAGATGGTATAAATGTATATGGTCCTGAAAACCGTGCATCATTGGTTACCTTTAATTTGGATGATGTCCACCCACATGATGTTGCTACAGCACTTGATTCGTATGGTATTGCGGTAAGAGCTGGCCATCATTGCTGTCAACCATTGATGAAATGGTTGAATGTTGCAGCTACAGCTCGTGCTAGCTTTTATATGTATAATACGGAAGAAGATGTTGATCAGTTGGTTGATGGACTCTTGAAAACAAAGGAGTTTTTTGGTAATGTCTTTTAACAACCTGGACACATTATACAGACAGGTTATTATGGATCATTATAAAAACCCCCGCAACCGTGGGGTAGTTAATGGTGATTCATTAACTGTCGATATGAATAACCCAACTTGCGGTGATCGAATTCAACTTCAATTACAAATAGAAGATGGCATGGTAAAAGATGCAAAGTTTGATGGTGAAGGTTGTTCGATTAGTATGTCTTCAGCATCGATGATGACACAGGCTATTAAAGGTAAGCGTGTTGAAGATGCATTAAAGATGTCAAAAATCTTTTCAAATATGATGCTTGGTGAGGAAGTTGATTCAGAACTAGATCTAGGAGATATCCAAGCATTACAAGGTGTTTCCAAATTCCCAGCTCGTATTAAATGTGCAACACTTGCATGGAAAGCAATGGAAAAAGGTGTTCATGAAGAGTGAAATCCAGCTTTTATACACCTAAAGGAGGGTATTTAAAATGGCTAAAAATATGCCGGAAATTGATGAGTATAAATACGGCTTTTCCGATAAAGACGTCTCTATTTTCCGTACCGAACGAGGCCTAACTCGTAAAGTCGTTGAAGAAATTTCAAGAATGAAGGAAGAACCACAGTGGATGCTTGATTATCGTTTAAAAGCGTTAGAGCACTTCTATGAGCGTCCAATGCCACAATGGGGTGGAGATCTTTCAGGGTTAGATTTTGATGAAATCGTTTATTATGTTAAACCATCTGAAAGACAAGGTAGATCATGGGATGAAGTACCTGATGAAATTAAACAAACTTTTGATAAATTAGGTATTCCTGAAGCGGAACAAAAATATCTTGCTGGTGTATCTGCTCAGTATGAATCTGAAGTAGTATACCACAGTTTAAAAGAGGATCTAGAAGAGCTAGGTATTGTATTTAAAGATACGGATACTGCGCTTAAAGAGAATGAAGATCTTTTCAAAGAATATTTCGGAAAAGTTATTCCCTATACTGATAATAAATTCGCTGCATTAAATTCAGCGGTATGGTCAGGTGGATCCTTTATCTATGTACCAAAAGGTGTGCAAACTTCAACACCACTTCAAGCATACTTCCGTATTAACTCTGAAAATATGGGGCAGTTTGAACGTACACTTATTATTGTAGATGAAGGTGCATCTGTACATTATGTTGAAGGATGTACAGCACCAGTTTATACAACGAATTCATTGCATAGTGCGGTTGTAGAAATCTTTGTTAAAAAAGATGCGTATTGCCGTTACACAACCATTCAAAACTGGGCGAATAACGTGTATAACCTAGTTACAAAACGTGCCACATGTGATGCTAATGCTACAATGGAATGGATCGATGGAAACATCGGTTCTAAATTAACGATGAAATATCCTGCCGTTATCCTTAAGGGTGAAGGTGCACGTGGTAATACATTATCTATTGCCCTTGCAGGTAAAGGCCAATTACAGGATGCTGGTGCTAAAATGCATCACTTAGCACCAAATACTTCATCCACCATTGTTTCGAAATCCATTTCTAAACAAGGTGGTAAAGTATCATATCGTGGTATTGTTCACTTTGGACGTAAAGCAGACGGTGCTCGTTCAAATATCGAATGTGATACGTTAATTATGGATAACGAATCTACTTCTGATACAATTCCATATAATGAAGTGTATAACAACAACATTTCATTAGAGCACGAAGCCAAGGTTTCTAAAGTTTCTGAAGAGCAGTTATTCTACCTAATGAGTAGAGGACTTACTGAAGAAGAAGCTACTGAAATGATCGTAATGGGCTTCATCGAGCCATTCACAAAAGAACTTCCAATGGAGTACGCAGTTGAAATGAATCGCTTGATCAAATTCGAAATGGAAGGTAGTATCGGTTAATCATAAGGTAGTGAAAAATCCCTCAAACCAGCATCGCTGGTTTGGGGATTTTTTGTTGAGACAGATCCAATCAAACATCGGACAGATCCAATCAAACATCCAACAAAACATTAATGTTCAATTTAAGGACAATCAGTGCTAGTATAATATATAGTCATTATAAAATTCATACATAAGAGGAGAAACAGTTTGGTATATATTATTTGTATTATTATAGGGATTTCGACAGCTTTTGTTGGAAGTTTAGTCGGTTTAGGTGGAGGGGTAATATTAATACCCAGTTTGTTATTATTAAATCAATCTTTTGATATGTTTTCATGGGCAACTCCACAAGCAATTGTAGGGATATCATTGTTTGCGATGATTTTTACATCTCTTTCTTCTACACTTACATATTATAAGAGTGGTCGCGTGGATTATAAAACCGGTTTATGGTTTTTATTTGGTAGTATTCCAGGAGGAGTAATAGGTTCCTGGTTAAACCAGTTTGTAGATACAGATTCATTTTTACTGTATTTTGGTATGTTAATGATTTTAATTACAGGATTATTTTCATTAAAGCGTCGCCAACCATCTGAGAATGCGGTAAACAAATATAAGAAACAACGAACGTTTGAAGTTAATGGTTTTACATACAATTATTCTATTTCAGTATGGCAAGCAATTGTATTATCACTTTTAGTTGGAACGTTATCAGGATTATTCGGAATAGGTGGGGGTTCCATTATGGTCCCAGCTATGATCCTACTTTTCGGTATCCCTACACATATTGCAACGGCGACTTCCATGTTTATTATTTTCTTTACTAGTTTAATTGGAGCTAGTACACATGTTATGCTTGGACATATTGCTTGGGAATACCTTTTATTCTTTATTCCTGGAGCATGGATTGGAGGAAGACTTGGGGCAAAAACGAACCAAATCCTTCGAGCAGAAACACTTGAAAAGATATTACGAATTCTACTAATCATTATTGGAATACGTATGATTGTAGATAGTTTATTATAGTAAGGAGTGGTCATCATGCAGGAAAAACTGTACTTTTATTATACAAATGATTTGCATAGTGATTTTGAACAATGGCCACGAGTTGCAGCTTTTATGAAAGAAGCTAAGGCTAACAAAGAAGTTACAGGCGATAGCTGTTGGATTGTAGATATTGGTGATCATGTTGATCGTGTACATCCAATAGCAGAAGCATTTATGGGAAAAGCGAATGTTCAGTTGATGAATGAGTTGGACTATGATATTGCTACGATAGGAAACAACGAAGGGATTACGTTAGCTCATCATGATTTATTCCATCTATATGATGAGGCAAACTTTCAAGTTGTTTGTGCTAATTTGCATAGTTTGGATGGAGTTTTTCCTAAATGGCTCAATAATTCGGTAATTATCGAGTCAAAACAAGGAACTAAGGTTGGTGTTATTGGTTTAACAGCACCGTTTAATGACTTTTATGAACTACTTGATTGGCATGTATCAGATCCATATGAAGCATTGGCTAAACATCTTGCGGATCTTAAAGAAAAGACAGATATAATCGTAATCTTGTCACATTTAGGAATTAGTGAGGATCAAGAAATTGCTAGAAGATTTCCTGCTATTGATGTCATTATTGGTGGTCATACACATCATCTGTTACGAACAGGAGAGAAAGTAAACAATTCGTTGATAACAGCTGCAGGTAAACATTGTGCCTTTGTTGGGGAAGTTATTTTAACATGGGATCTTGAACATAAAGTATTAGTTGATAAAGAAGCATATGCAACGGATATTACGCATATTTCAAAGGATGTATCAACCGTCCAAAGACAATCTGAATTGGAATTGGCAGTTGAAAATATATTGGGTGAGACGGTTATTCAAACGAATTCGGTTATTGAAGTTAAATGGTTTCAACATACTCCTATTATGCAACGACTTACAGATAAAGTTAGAACTTGGACAAAAGCAGATTGTGCGATGTTAAATTCTGGTCTATTACTAGATGATTTTCCTATTGGAAATGTTACATACAAAGATATTCACCGTATCTGTCCACACCCAATTAATCCATGTGTTGTAGAGTTAAGTGGTAACGAGCTAATAGAAGTAACTAGGGCTTCCTTTACAAAAGAATTTACAGAATTAAAATTGAAAGGCTTTGGATTTCGCGGGGAAATCATTGGGAGAATGGTTTTTTCAGGGCTAAAGGTGGAAACTGACTTTCATGACGATGGTCAGGAATTTGTAAAGGATGTTACAATTAATGGTCAAGCTATCGAAAAGGATAAAATTTATACGGTTGCAACTGCTGATACGTTTACGTTTGGTCGATTATTACCTGAAATAGCTAAATCAAAAACGAAGAACTATTTTGTACCAGAGTTTTTACGTGATTTATTAGCAGAAACATTAAGAGAATATTATGGGAGATAGCTGTACACTTCAAAAGTGACATTCCTCCTTCAAGATGCATACACATATTATGTACATCACGAAGGAGGAATTGATTAATGATTACGGTTAATCCCCTTGAAATAGAAGGTAAGTACTTTACGGCAACTCAAGTCGAACTTCCAAAGACAAATTTATTAATTATTTCAAATGAAATTGGATATATAATGTGTGCGGCACTTGATGTGGATTTTTTTAATGAAAATGAAAAACTAAGAGCACGTGAAGTGATAGCTGGTCGTGCAGAAGGTGTTCGAACAATTGAAGAATTATTAAATGCTCCACTTGCAAAAGTCACAGATGCTTCAAAGAAGTATGGCTGGGAAGTGGGGATGACAGGAAAAGATGCACTACTTAAATTAACTTAAAAATCCTTCCGTTTAGGAAGGATTTTATCATGATAAGGATTAAATACCCGTATGATATAACTTTCTCATGGATTTTTTATATAAATTTTGGTACTATTTAATATATATGTCGAATGATGACGTTTTTTTGAGTATAGTTAGGAGTACATAATGAGACTAGTAAGCACAAAACACATAAAACCTGGAGCTACTCTGGGACAAACCATTTATAATGATAATGGTATGATCTTACTGCAAAAAGAAATGTGTTTATCCGAAAACATTCTACAGCGATTAATAGATCAAGGAATAACGTATGTATACATAGAAGATGATGAAACTAAAGATATTAATGTAGAGCCTGCTATTTCTGAAAAACTAAGAAAAGAAGCGACGGAATCTGTACGTGAAATATTTTCTGAAATTAAAAGTGATGACCTTCTATCTAATTCATTTATATTAGATAAAGAAGAAAAAGGATTAATGGCAATAGTCAATCGGTTAATGGAAGAAATTAACCATCACGAGGAATCAATTTCACTATTAGCAGATATTTTTCTTACAGATGACTATATATTTCAACATTCACTAAATGTAACAATCTATTCCTTGGCAATCGGATCAGCCTTAAATTTAAGTAAAAAAGAACTGTCAGAGCTTGGGACGGGTGCTATTCTTCATGATATTGGAAAGGCATTTATTGATCCAGTTGTATTACAAAAACCGAATAAATTAACGGATGAAGAGTTTGCACTAATGAAGGAGCATACAACAATTGGGTTTGACTTACTTCGTAAGCAAAGCTCTGTATCCTCTGTAGTAGCTCACTGTGCCTATCAACATCATGAGCGCTTAGATGGTTCAGGCTATCCTAGAGGGTTGGTTGGGGATGAAATACATAAGTATGCAAAGATTATTGGAGTTGCAGATGTATTTGATGCTGTTACAAGTAACCGAATCTATCGTGATGCCATGCTTCCACATGAAGGCTTAGAAATACTGTATGCCGGAGCGGTCAGTCTTTTTGACAAGCAGATGGTTGAGGCGTTTAAAAAGAGTGTTGCAGTTTATCCAAATGGATTAACTGTCTTACTAAGTGATGGAAGGATTGGAGTGGTCATTAAGCAAAATAAAAATCTTTGTGACCGTCCATATATCCGAGTGATTAAGGATAAGAACAAACAAATGATTACACCCTACGAATTAGATTTAGCAAAAGAATTGAATATAACCATTACTGCATGTAATGTTGAGTAAACCACAAATGTATAATAAATTTTAAATTCTAACCCTCTTGAAACAAGCATAGATTGTTTTAAGGGGGTTTTTCTAGATGAGACATCGAATGAAGTTCAAAAGAAGAAGATCACCACCTCCAGTACGGACGATTTTAATGGTGACGGTTATTGTATTTACAATTGGAACGATTGCTAGCATTATTATTATTGATAAAGGGATTACGCCTACTTTAATGGAAGTTGCAGAACAAAAAACTAAGGAATTTGCTACTCGTGGGATTAATTCTGCTGTAAAATTTGCTGAAAACTATACTTTTGAAGATATAGCAATAACCCAAAGCAATAACAATGGTTATGTAACCATTGTTGATTGGGATTCTTCTGTGGTAAATAAAATTAATCGAGCGGCAACTGACCGGGTTGAAGAATTTTTTCATAGCATGAACCGCGGGGAACCACCTAAATATCAGGATCCATTGGGAGAACCTGATCCTTATGGTGATACGGTTGATGAACTTGTTGATCGCGATCCAACCGTAATTGAAATTCCAATCGGGCAAGCCACTGGGAATTCAATTCTAGCAAACTTAGGTCCAAGAATTCCGGTTAACCTAGATTTAGTAGGTGCAGTTCAAACGGAACTAGTGGAAGAAAAAGAAGTGCTTGGAATTAATAATGTTTATGTTTCACTATATGTAGAAGTCGAAGCTGATGTCCAAATTGTCATTCCATTTATAACGGAAGTTACGAATGTAAGTACGAGAATTCTAATCGACAAGCATTTAGTAATGGGTGATGTACCTGAGTTTTATGGAAGTGGTGGCAGTGGACCATCTATAGCTGTACCTAAAGACGATATTGGTGAAAATGACTTGCCAGATGAATAAATATTTAGTATTATATATTTTGTAATTTAATAATAGACCTTATCAGATCGGTGAGGTAGAGGCGCAGACAATAAGAGTAGTCAATAGGAGTATGACAGCAATGATTATTGATGAAAGGATTGTTTGCCGAAGCTTAATAAGGGTCGAACTTATTAATGCTGGGTTGTCTTTGAATAAAAGGCAAACTGTCATGCTTGTAGTATGTGCATGGGGGACTACTGATCGAAATGGAGGATAACGTAAATTGTGAAACAATGATAGGTTATTTTCTATCATTGTTTTTTTTGTGGTTTTTTTGGATAAATAAAGTGTATATTTTATAACCCTGTAAAGTGTTACTAGGGATATGCTTTAAAGACATTACGGATAATCCAAGTATTCTAACAAAAACTAACGTATCTCCACATGTACAATCTTCAAGAACAAATCATTACAACGGAGGTTACAAAATGGAAGGAACAATTTTATCAATCATACCAGCACTAATTATGCTTATACTTGTCTTACTAACAAGAAAAGTATTGCTTTCATTAGGAGCAGGTATTATTATCGGAGCACTTTTTATTCATAATTTTTCTATTTTAGGTGCTGTTAATGAAATCTGGAGTATTTTCATTGGAATATTTATTTCAGATGGAGAATGGAACGTGGGGGATCTTCTTTTAATTGGCTTTTTATTACTACTCGGTATGATGACTGCATTCTTACAAGCATCAGGTGGTAGTAGAGCATTTGGTGAATGGATGATAAAGCGAATTAAAACTCGAAAAGGTGCTCAACTAATGACACCAGTTCTAGGTCTTTTAATTTTCATTGATGATTATTTTAATGCTCTTGCTGTAGGTCAAATCGCTAGACCACTTACAGATCGTCATAAAATTTCACGTGCGAAACTAGCCTACTTTATTGATTCAACTTCCGCACCAATTACCGTTATTTCACCAATTTCAAGTTGGGGTGCTTATTTAATTGGGATAATTGGTGGATTATTAACAACAAATCAAATAACGGATTTTCAGCCTTTAGAAGCATTTATAAAAATGATTCCATTTAATTTATATGCACTAGTGCATTATTACTCGTATTTTTAGTTGCATATTTAAAAATGGATATTGGGCCAATGCGTAAACATGAACAACGAGCAATGGAGCACGGAGAAGTTTTAGACCCTAATAATGGAAAAGTACCAGGAGATCTTTCAAATGTGTTTCAGTCAAGCAAAAATGGACGTGTGTATCATTTATTAGTGCCGATTGCTGTCTTACTAGTTGCAACCATTTCAGCAATGCTTTGGACAGGAATACAGGCTAGTGGTATAGAAGTAACTATTTTAACTATATTTGAAAATACAGATGTTAATTTATCCTTATTTATTGGTGGATTAGCTGCTGTTTTAACAGCATTCATCTTCCACCTTCTACAAGGGAAACCAAAAGCAAATACAATGAAGGTATTTATAGAGGGAATCAAAACAATGCTTCCTGCCATTTACATCCTACTACTAGCTTGGATGATTGGTTCTGTTATCGGGACATTAGAAACAGGTGAATATCTAGCACAGATTGTAGATAATGCAAATATAAGTTCAGCATTATTGCCATTCTTGTTCTTCCTGATTGCTGGTTTAATGGCACTAGCGACAGGAACATCATGGGGAACATTTGGAATTATGCTACCTATTGCAGCAGAAGTAACAGCTATTACAGATGTTTCATTAATCCTACCGTCTCTAGCAGCAGTACTAGCAGGTTCTGTTTTTGGTGATCATTGTACGCCGATTTCAGATACCACAATTCTTTCATCAACAGGTGCTGGTTCCAATCATATTGATCATGTGATTACCCAATTACCATATGCTATTATTGCGGCAGTTGCTGCTGGGATAGGATTTATTGTCGTCGGATTTACTGGTATAGCATTAATTGGATTACTGATTACATTTGTCATTATTATAGCTAGTGCATTATTTACTCATTTTTCTTTCAATCGCTAAAAATAGGAATGCCTTGCACCTTTGAGAAGATGTGAGGCTTTTTTATTGTCTAGGAAATTATAAAATAGACAAGATGTGGATAACTACAGCGATAGTCATGTCCAGCTCCAGCGCATACCCCCTCGAGATCTTAAGCTTGTCGGGTGTGAGCAAGTCACAAGCGCTATTGTTCTTCACTTTATTTTTGAATTGTACTAATTATATAGAAAATTTAAAAAATGTTTTGACATAGTCAAAAAGTACCGTTATAATACAAGACAAGATTAATATATCTGAAAAAAGATAACATTTTAAAATTACTTATTACTGAAGTGATAAGTGGAAGAAAAGGGGAGGTATATTCATGGAAACTCGTTCTCAATGGGGGACAAGAGCAGGGTTTATTTTAGCTGCGGTTGGATCAGCAGTCGGTCTAGGGAATATCTGGCGTTTTCCAACAGTAGCATATGAAAATGGTGGGGGAGCCTTCTTTATTCCATATTTATTTGCTTTACTTACAGCAGGTATTCCGATATTAATTATGGAATTTACGATGGGTCACAAATACCGAGGTTCTGCTCCTTTAACATTTAAGAGAATGAACAAAAATACAGAATTTATAGGTTGGTGGGCTGTTCTAGTAGCCTTTGTTATATCAACATATTATTCCGTAATTATTGCCTGGGCAATGTCTTATTCTGTATTTTCATTCAATTTAAACTGGGGTTCAGATACCGAAGGATTTTTATTTGGAGAATATTTAAATTTAACCGTTGATCCAGGGCAAACTGGTAGTTTTGTGCCAGGTGTATTAATCCCATTAATTCTTGTGTGGGCAATTGTATTAGGAGTTTTATTTAAGGGTGTTAAAAAGGGTATTGAAGTTGCAAACCGAATTTTTATTCCAGCATTGGTAATTGTATTTTTAATAATAGTAGTTCGGGCACTTACATTACCTGGAGCACTTGATGGATTAAATGCATTTTTTGCACCTGACTTTAGCAAAATTGCATCACCAGATGTTTGGGTGGCGGCATATGGTCAGATTTTCTTTAGTTTGTCGATTGCATTTGCAATTATGATTACGTATTCTAGCTACTTACCGAAAAAGTCGGACATTACAAATAACGCATTTATCGTAGGTTTTGGTAACTCTAGCTTTGAACTATTAGCTGGTATCGGGGTATTTGCTGCCCTTGGATTTATGGCAGGTCAAGTTGGAGTTGGAGTTGATGAAGTTGTTGCTGGTGGAGTAGGGTTAGCGTTTGTTGTATTCCCAGAAATTATTAATCAATTCCCAGGATTAAATGGACTCTTTGGATTCCTATTCTTTGCGTCCTTAGTACTAGCTGGTTTATCATCACTAATTTCGATCTGTGAAACATATATTGCAGGTCTAGTTGATAAATTCAAGATTTCAAGAATTAAAGCTGTTGCCTTCGGTGGTGGATTATCTGCATTGATCTCACTTTTATTTGCAACACAAGGTGGATTATTCTTCCTAGATGCAGCTGATTACTTCATTAACCAATTTGGTGTAGCCTTCGTTGGATTAGTAGAAGTTGTTCTAGTTGCTTGGGTACTACGTAAAGTTAAAGACTTGAGAACACATGCTAACGATTTATCTGATATCCGTTTAAATTGGTGGTGGACGTTAAGTCTATGCGTATTTACTCCAGTAGTTTTAGGTTATATGATGTTCGGATTATTTAAGCAAAACTTATTAAGAGAATTTGCAACAGATACTGGTAACTATGAAAACTACTCAAATGCCTTCATTCTCTGGGGAGGATGGGCTGTTGCAGCGGGTGCTTTACTAATTGGTATTTTGATGACATTCACCAAATGGAAGCAATCGGCAACAGAAGAGCAAGAAGCTTTGACTAAGGAGGCTAAATAATATGGGTGCCATAATTGTTGCAGTCATAGGTATTGTAGTTATTTGGGGAGGATTGGCACTAAGTATTACACGTGCCGTTAAAGTAGCAAAAGAAAATAAAAATTAAGTTATGCCGATTATCATAGAATGAAGCTGAGTTAAAAGTGTATTAATACATGGGAAATCCGAACTAATTAGTTCGGATTTTCTTTTGGGATAATTTCGTAATCTTTGTTGCAAATTTTACATAGAATCCGCAGTAACCGGAGACGGTGCTTTATTACCTGCTCGTAGAGGACATCACGTTGCTGTTACTCGGCATTCTCTTGAGTATTTTCTGGACAATTGGTAACTGCACTTTTTTACATCAACTACGAATTAAGATACGCCCTTAAAAAATATCCTTAGAATGGAGGGCGTTAGTTTTGTCCTAGCAACTTTTAATATAATATTTAATTCCTTTTTTGTTTCGCCATTCTTTCCCACTTTTTTAAATATGGATATGGATCGAATGACCATTCACTATAGCCATTATCCTTATACATTCCATAATGAAGATGTGGTGGGAATTTTCCTGATGTTCCCGGTGGTCCATAACCAGTAGAACCAACTTTCCCTAATACGTCACCAGGTTTTACAATTTGGCCAACTTCGACACCTTCTTCATATCCACTAAGATGTGCATAATAATGATAGATATTGTAAATGTCCCTTATGCCTATACGCCAGCCACCGTATAAATTCCAACCTTTCAATTCCACAACTCCATAGGTTGTTGACTTAACAGGCGTCCCATAGTCAGCAAATATATCGGTACCTTCGTGAATTCGATTACCGCCAAACCCTCGACGGTCACCCCATGTGTTACGATAACTGTAATTATAATTTATGGCCACTGGGAAGTCACGATCAGTAAGGTTGATATCCTGAAACTTTTTAAACACCTTTGCTGTATTTTTAATGGTATGGACAGCTAAGTCTCGTTTATAAAAATTCCATATCCCAATCATAATGTCATCTTCTGATTGACCATACTCTAAAATAAAATTTGCCATTGTATATAAAACATCTTCCGGTTCATTCGGATCTGCGATACGATCATCGTTTCCATCTTTTCCTTTTCCATTAAACATATTGATGATGTTTACATCTTTTTCAAAGGAACTATTTCCAATACCAAACCACATTTCTTCAGGGATTTGTATTGAAATTAGTTGATCATCCTCTAAATCCTTATGAATTTGTCGTTCATATTGATCAATTGCTGCAATATAATACCACGGGATTTGAGTTAATGCTTCTGTTTTTTTATAAAGCGATAACCTTTCATCATATATATTATTTTCTTCTTCCTCTGCATGAACTGTATGTGCGAGTGAAAATAAAGATAGGATGAAAATAAAGATAAAATAATAGCTTTTTTCGTACAATGTATTCACCTCATAAAATAGATAAACAAATTCTTTTCAAAAACTAGCATACCATTAGCGGAATTCCTCAGTGGTGCTTATGCAGAATAGGAAAGTTATATGCTTTCCTATCTGCTGAAATAGGACCAACCAAGCTTCGTCCTTTATAAAACTTCTACTGTACTACATTCAAAACAATGTGATTAAATTAATCGTCTCGCCCTTGTGGAGATTTTTTCATTTCTGTAATTATTTGTTCGATTGTATTGTCGTAATCAGGGTCTTTTGTAGTTGAATTATGCAAGCTTTCTATGTCACGGATTAAAACATTGTTATCTGAAACGTAAATCTCAAAATGACGTGGCATAATGGATTCCGCTGATTTTCTTGCTACATCAGCAGCTTCATTTGCTTCTAACAAGTCATTTTTTTCGTAGGCAATTAATACTTCTTCACCAGTTACTAAGGTTGCTACCTCATCGAAGGCCTCATGTCTTAAAATAACTCGTGTTATGATATCAGCCATCTCTGTTCGATTCATGGTAATAACACGGTTTCTCTCCGGATCTTGCTCAAATTGTTCCTTTGTATAGTTAACGTAACCTAACCGGCTGTTTGCTTCCGGATCTTCATATCCAGGATCACGGACGGGTCCCTCATCTCTGGTAGGATCTAATTCATCAGCAATTTTTTCATGTTCATCCCTTAATGAATTATCTGTTGTACAACCTGTAAGAGCAATCATTGTGATTACTAAGCTAGAAAGTATATATTTCAATGTTTTTGCCTCCTCATTTATCTATACCTTTTAAAATAATTTACTTGTTTTTCATGTATGGTTAGTTTTGTGTATTAAATAAAAAATCATACAGTAATAAGTTAATTATTTTCTAGGTGAAACAGTAGAAATATGATAAACTATACACAGCGTATGAGAGGTGAGTTTTTATGATAGAACTTTTTGGAAAAAAATATGAACTTATAGAAAATGTTAAAGATGGGTTTAATCAAGACGCTCTAGAAGCTCGGTATACAGATATATTAAAGAAATACGATTATATAGTTGGCGACTGGGGATATGAACAATTGAGATTAAAGGGCTTTTATCGCGATGATAATATGAAAGCTGTAATTGATTCTAAAATTAGTGCATTGGATGATTATATTTATGAATATTGCAATTTTGGTTGTGCTTACTTCGTTTTGAAGAAAATTGATTAAAAGAGGAGAAGCAGTTCACGGGAACTACTTCTCCTCTTGTTCTGGATGGACATCATTAGGTTCGTCATGAATGACATGGGATCCAGGTGCTTGTCTTGGTAAATCTTCATGAAGCTCTTTATAAGGGAAGACGAACGCACTTGTGCGTTGCTGTTCATCCTTCCAAGGAGTTGATTTCCCAGAAACAGGCTCTTCTTTATTAATAGCCGAACCAAATGCACCTTCTGGAAACTCCTCTGGAATTAAATTATTTCGCTGATTATTTACATTGGAAAAATCGGAGAATTTTTTATCATCGTTTTTCGCCATGTAATTCATCCTCCTTTCTAACCTTAGGTTACACTAAGTTAGAAGGAAGTAATTTACCAATTGTTGGTGTTCCTTTCATATCATACTTTCCGAACGTACCCTCTAAATTGTTTTTCCACATGCTTTCCTAAATTAAAAATAGCATCTTCATTTCCAATTGAACTCATGATTTGAATGCTAATTGGCATCCTATTTTCATCCGTTCCAACGGGGATAACAAGACAAGGTAGTCCCCATACATTGGCATAAGAAATGAAAGGAATATAGTTTAGATATGTTTTTCGGATGGAAAAAATCTCCTGAAATACGGTTCCATGTTTTGGAGCTCCGGTGTGATAAACAGGGAAAATAAGCAATCTCTTGTTAAGATAATCCTCTAATATCTTATCTCCTTCCTGTACAATTGTTTTGATGTCCTCTAGACGTTTACTAGATGGTTTAAATAAATTGGCTCCAAGTAATGCCCAAGTTAAATAGTGATGAACCTGTGATTTTTTAGTTGTTATTTCTTTTATATATTCTAGGTATAAATTTACTCGATCATTAGCAAATGCAACAGACTTTACAGATTGTGCACCATCAATGGACATTATTTCCTGCCAAAGTTGTGCACTTTCATCAAACATAGGTGGTATTCCTTCATTTACTTGTGAAGAAGAACTTAAAAATTGTTTGACTTTTTGTACATGTGATTTGGATTCTGCTGATAAAGGGTAATCTATAGTCGTTGGTAACATTTCAATTATAAAATCAGATAGTTGCCGCTCTTCATATTTATGATTAGCAATGATGGAATACATGAGTTCCATATCTCGGACTGATTTTCCCATTGGTCCACAACCTAACATTCTTTCCTGTAGAGGATTGAAAATAGGAGGATAATGCCCATGTGAAGATACTTGAAATTTGCCAGGTTTAAAACCAATGACTCCATTGAAATGACTAGGGAAACGAATGGATCCACCAATATCCGAACCTATACCTACTGCTGCACCACCTGATGCAAGTAATGCCCCTTCGCCACCACTTGAACCTCCCGCTGTTCGGGATGTATCCCATGGGTTATTAGTCCGACCATAAAGTTTATTATCGGTTTCTTGAGCAAAACAAAGGGATGGAGTATTCGTCTTACCAAGAATGATTGCCCCTGCTGTTTTTAGTTTGTTAATAATAGTGGCATCTTTTTTTGCAATTAAGTCCTGAAGTTGAACTAAGCCACCTGTAGTCCTCATACCTTGCACATGAAAGGCTTCTTTTACACTAATTGGTACACCATGCAATGGACCAATTGGATTTGTTATTTTCTCATCTATGTTTTTCGCTTCTAATAATGCTGTCGAAAACCGATCCTCAACTACAGCATTGATCTCTGGGTTAATATACTTTATATGATTGATGTATGTTTCTACTGCTTCATAGCTTGTGAATTTACGATTAAGTATTGCATGTTTCATATCAGTAGCATCCATATCAAGGATTGAATTACGTAATTCTTCATTCATCAAATCACCCTTTCTCCTGTCTAATTGTGTTATTTGTACTATACCATGGTAATTTTAACGAAACCATTACTTAATATTTAAAAGAGGAAAAAAATCTGAGAGTTGTTTTAATGAAAAATCGATAGTGTAAATGAAGTTTTATACATTCAATACTAAATATATGATAAAATCGAAATGAAACATCTTTGCACATTGGAGTGGATAGTATGTATTTTGTTGATCGAAGTAAAATTGAAGAAATTCTTTTATATATGGAACAGATATTAGCTGAAATCTCGGATCAATCCAATCGATCATTTGTCGAAAAAATGGCATTAGAACGAATGACTCACGTTCTTATTGAATCGATCATTGATGTAGGAAATATGATGATTGACGGATTTATTATGCGTGATCCAGGTAGTTATGAAGATATTATTGATATTTTAGTAGATGAACGTGTCATACCTGAACAGGAAAGTGACATGTATAAAGAGATTATTGGACTACGAAAGATGCTTGTTACGAATTATGCAAATGTTGATCATAGTGAGCTAGAAAAAAGTTTAAACAATCATAAGCAAATGTTGGATAGTTTCAGTACACATATAAGGTCCTATCTAGAAAATGAATTAGGTGTAGCTAATGCTTTTTCCAATAATAATTGAAGGTGATATAACATGAAGAGGGCACCTACAAGACAGAAGCTATTGAATATTTTAAAAAAGGATCATAAATTAACTATTGATGGAATAATGGAATATTTTACGATTTCGGAAATTGCCGTTCGTAGACATATTCATGAGCTAGAAAGTCAAGGACTGATCAAAAGAAATACGATTAAACAAAAGATTGGTCGACCATATTATACGTATGAACTAACTGAAGAGGGCCATCGTACCTTTCCAAACCAATTTGACAAGCTACCAGTTGAGTTATTAAAGGATCTAGAAGAATTACAAGGATTGGATGCAGTTAAACAACTTTTAAATAAGAGGGCGGAAAGGGAAAAAACCTATTTTGAAACAGAATTAAAAGCTGAGGATTTTGATCAACGAATAAAAGAAGTTGCAAAAATCCAAGATGAAAAAGGGTATATGGTTGAAATTGAGAAGACAGCTGACGGACATTATGAAATGAAAAATTATAATTGCCCAATTTCTAATATTGCATCGTGCTATAAACAAGTTTGCGATAATGAAAAACGTGTGTTTGACGAATTGTTTGCTAAAAGTGAAGTCATTCCACATTCATGTATTACCAAAGGTGATAATTTTTGTAAGTGGACAATTAAACGTCCGACTGAAGGATGAGGCAATGGTTCTCATCCCTTATTTTTTAGGTAAGAGAGTATTAAATTGGCCAGGCGCAGTTCGTACGTCGTTAAACGGGCTCTTACACTTTGATCATTTAGAAAGGAATTTACTTCGTGAAACAATATAAAGGATTTTTAATAGATTTAGATGGAACAATGTACCGAGGGAATGAAGTAATTGAAGAAGCTCCTGCTTTTGTAAATACACTACGAGAGAAACAGATCCCTTATTTATTTTTGACAAATAATTCATCCAAAACGCCAGAAGTAGTATCCAATAAATTAAATCAAATGGGTATTCATTCAACCCCTGACCATGTTTTTACATCAAGTATGGCAACAGCAAAGTATATAAAGCACAAGCAGCCTGATGCACGTTGTTACGTGATTGGGGAAATAGGTCTTTTTACTGCATTAGAACGAGAAGGTTTGACAATAACAGAAAGTGAATGTGATTTTGTTGTCATGGGAATGGATCGTGATATTAGCTATGAAAAATTAGCTAAAGCTTGTCTAGCAGTAAGAAATGGTGCTAAGTTTGTTTCAACGAATAGCGATATAGCTGTGCCAACTGAGCATGGATTACTCCCGGGTAATGGATCGCTTACTTCGGTTGTGACAGTTAGTACAGGGAAAGAACCTACTTTTATAGGAAAGCCAGAAGCAATAATTATGAAGGAAGCGTTGAGTGTCTTAGGAACAAAATCAGATGATACGGTAGTGGTAGGAGATAATTATGATACCGATATACAAGCGGGGATTAACGCTGGCATTGACACATTAATGGTGTTTACCGGGCTAACTCCATATGAGGAGCTACCAAATCTTAAAACGAAGCCAACCTATCATGTGAAAAACTTATCTGAATTTGATGTAAAGTAAACTAAAAAGTAGCAGCCCACTAGTATGTGGATTGCTACTTCTTTTTAATATTTTCCTACCCTGCATAATTCAACATAAAGGCTTGGCAAAGGTCAAGTTTTCTAATCATCAATGATTTGATCGTCAGCGGTTGCGTGTGCGAGCCTACTAGAGGCAGCAGCAGCTATTGCACCTACAATATCATCTAAAAATGTATGACACTCACCAGTTGATTTGTCATTTAATTTCTTGAGTATTCCTGGCTTTTGTTTATCGATATAACCATAGTTTGTAAATCCGATGGAGCCATAAACATTAACTATTGAAAATGCAACAATTTCATCTACACCATAAAGACTTTCATCAACTTCAATTGTTTTTTGTAGTGGTTCATCCAGCTTTTTTTGTTCGGCTAATCGGTCAAGTTGTATGCCAGTTAAAATTGCATTTTGTACTTCCCGTTTCTTTAATACCTGGTCCACATTGTGATAACAATCCTCCATTTTTAGATCCTCATGGTACTTAGATTGTAAATAGTAAACAAGTTCTGCTATGTCATCAATCGTTACTCCTCGTTCATTTAACCATTTTCTTGCACTTTTTTCTAATTCACTTTGCTTAGTTACTTCATCCATCGGTATCACCTATCCTTAAAATTTATCATTTCGGTTAAGAAATTGCTTAATTTTACATACACATCTTAGTAAGGAGGAGAGCATTATGAAGGATATTCTTAGATCAGATTATGCAATACATGTACGTGATCTTATCCATTACAAAGGTTTAGAAGGCTATAAAGATGATCAATATCTTTATTTTATCATTCCTTCTAAAAACAAGGAAACAATATATATGGAACAGGCTGCACTAGCCTATTACTTATTTGAAAATGGTTATGATCATATTGCCCTTCCAATTCCTGCTGTAAATGGTGAATGGTTTCGAATGATAAATGATGATAGTTGTATGGTAGTTAAAGTTGAACAACTACGTAATCATTCATCCATATCACACGGAATGCGATTAGCACAGTTTCATCAGCTAAGTTCTTCATATAACTTTGAACCACAGGAAATTTCTAGTTACGGTCAATGGAAAGATTTATGGATAAATAAATTAACTGCATTTGAAAACAAACTATCAGAAGAAGCAGCATATCACTCCAACGCTTATTATCGATTAGTCATGGATATCTTTCCTTATATTATTGGTATTAGTGAAAATGCTATTCAATATATGCAAGAATGTGAGGTGGAAACTAGGTATCATATGCATGATCAAGGAACTATTTGCTTCCAACGATATAAGAATAATCTCCAGGATTCAATTATTTGGATAAATGATCTAGTATATGATCATCCAACCCGAGATATTGCAGAGTTCATTCGATATCAATTATTGTGGAACAATAATCTAAACGGACATCAAGAAATCATTTCCTTTATGAATGATTATCAGTCAATTCGTCCACTTTCTGTATTTAGTTGGCGGTTATTATATGCTCGACTCACATTTCCGATACATTTATATGACTGTATTGAACGAGGGTTTTTAAACCATCAATATGAGAAACGATATGATGAGTTAAATGATTTATTAACAAGACAAGAAAAATATGAAGAAGAATTAGCCATTATTTTTGATACATTACAAGTTGACTATAAATCATTGCACATTCCTGTGTTACACTGGTTAAAAAGAGGGTAAATGAGGTGATAGGAGATGAAGCCGAAAATCTATATAACCCGTAAACTTCCTGCCAATCTGGTAAACCAATTATCGTCACAATTTGATGTACGTATGTGGGAGAAAGAAGATGTACCTGTTCCAAAAGATGTTCTTGTTGAAGAGATTAAACACGTCGACGGAGTAATATCCTTATTAACGGAGCAAATAGATAAAGAAGTACTAGATCAAGCACATAAGCTCCAAATTATAGCTAATATGGCAGTTGGCTATGATAATATTGACGTAGATTATGCGAGGGAAATAGGGATTATTGTTACGAATACGCCAGATGTTCTTACGGAATCAACTGCTGATTTAACATTTGCGTTATTAATGGCTACTGCGAGAAGAATTGTTGAAGCTAATGATTATATCCGAAATGATCAATGGGATAATTGGGGGCCGTATCTTTTAGCAGGATCAGATATCTTCGGTAAAACGATAGGGTTAGTAGGAATGGGGAGAATTGGCCAGGCGGTCGCTAGAAGAGCTAAAGGCTTTGGAATGTCTATTTTGTATCATAATCGGAATCGAAATTTGGAAGCGGAAGAAGAACTTCAGGCAACATATACTAGTTTTGAAGCATTGTTGGCTAACGCAGATTATATTGTTTCATTATTACCTTTAACAACGGAAACAAGGCATAAGTTTAACAAACCAGCATTTGATACTATGAAACAATCAGCTATTTTTATTAATGCATCGAGAGGGCAGGTAGTCGATGAGGAAGCTCTATTCAATGCTTTACATAGTAAACAAATCAAAGCTGCAGGTTTAGATGTTTTTGAAGCAGAACCAATTCGGA
Source organism: Ornithinibacillus caprae (assembly GCF_009728145.1). GTDB lineage: Bacteria > Bacillota > Bacilli > Bacillales > Amphibacillaceae > Ornithinibacillus > Ornithinibacillus caprae. Next base: position 56,831 of record NZ_WOCA01000016.1, read on the forward strand.
GTGATCATCCATTAGTTAATTCGCCTAACGTTGTATGCTTGCCACATATTGGCTCCGCTACGATAGAAACCAGAACGAAGATGATCCAATTATGTGTGGATAATATGAAAGATTATTTCTTTGGAGAAGGGCCAATAACACCAATTAATAAGTAAAACAAAAAGCAGACATCCTTGCATGTCTGCTTCATTTTATGGTTAGATATTAGAATACTTGCTCGATTTCTTTAACACCTGGTACTTCCGTTCTTAAAGCACGTTCAATACCAGCTTTTAATGTAATAGTAGAACTTGGGCAATTACCGCATGCACCCATGAGACGAAGAAGTACAATGCCATTTTCATCAACATCTACCAATTCCACATCTCCACCGTCACGTAGTAAAAATGGGCGTAGCTTATTTAACACTTCTTGTACTTGCTCTTGCATTATCCATCTTCTCCTTTCCTATCTTTTATTATAAAATGTAATAATAAAAAAATCTATCTATTTTTCTTCATTATTAGGGAATGTGATATTACTCAACAATTCTTAAGGAGAAAAGAAATACTCCTTTAAAATAAATGTACACTTTATTTTAACTTTATACAAAGATTTTGTAAAATAAAAGAGACTAATTATAGTTATTTAGCGAGGGGGTTTTTAAATGGGGAAGGGTAAAGTTAGTATTACAGTTTACGGTGCAGAACAAATATGTGCTAGTTGTGTTGGTGCCCCGGGTTCAAAAGATACGTACGAATGGCTACAGGCAGCTATAGGTAGAAAATATGTTGATGACTCCATTAGTTATGAATATATAGATATAAATGAGCCTCCAGAGGTCGAAAAGCATAAACAATTTGTAGAACAGATTTTCGAAGAGGATTTATTTTATCCCATTGTTTTTGTAAATGATGAAATCGTTGCTGAAGGAATACCTCGCTTAAAAGACATATATCAAGTACTAGATAAACATGATATAGTGTTAAGAGCAGAATAGATGTGGGGGTTTTTATATGGAGATACCGTTTATTAAGATGCATGGTCTAGGTAATAATTATATTTATCTAGATTTATTTCAATTTGATATACAAGAGGAGCTACTTCCGAAATTGGCCCAACAGGTATCGAATGTAAATACAGGTATTGGTTCTGATGGGTTAATATTAATTCATCCTAGTAAAATTGCTGATGTGGGTATGCGCATATTTAATAAGGATGGATCAGAGGGTATGAGTTGTGGGAATGGCTTGCGTTGTACAGCAAAATATGCCTATGAATATGGAATTGTTGACCATAAGAACTTCCGAATTGAAGCAAAAGCTGGTGTAGTAGAAGCAGAGGTCTCCGTAAATGAAACAAATAAAGTTGGAGATATCACTATTAATATGGGAGCTCCTATTTTAAATCGTACAGCTATCCCAATGGTCGGAGAAAATGATGAAATAGTTATTAATGAACCTTTTAAGGTTCAAGATGTAGAATTAAATGTAACTGCTGTATCCATGGGAAATCCACATGCTGTTTTCTTTGTTGAGCGTATTGAGGATGCTCCATTATATGAACAAGGTCCTGTGATCGAAAAAGATAAGAGATTTCCAGAAGGCGTAAATGTTGAGTTTGTTGAGGTTGTTTCACCAAATGAACTAAACTTTCGTGTATGGGAGCGTGGATCTGGTGTAACACAGGCTTGTGGTACAGGCGCTTGTGCAGCAGTTGTTGCAGCAACATTAAATGAGCATGTAAGAAAAAATGAAACAATTACCGTGCATTTACAAGGCGGTGACTTAAAGATAAGGTGGGATCAGGATGGTCAGGTTTGGATGACTGGTGGAGCTGAAATTGTAGCGACTGGAAGTTATCACTTTTAGTGAATAATCCAGATAGTTGAATCGTCCAATTTCACTTAGTATACTAGAAATAAGGTATTTATAAAGGGAGGTAATGAGATATGTCAATCACAATTACCGATAATGCTCGTCATCAAATAAAGGACATGATGAAGGAAGAATCCGAAAATGTTCGCCTTCGATTTGGAATAAAAGGTGGCGGTTGTAGTGGATTATCTTATTCATTAGGGTTTGAATATGATATCAATGAAGAATTGGATTTTGTTGATGAGATAAATGGAATTCCTATCGTTATTTTTAAACAGGATATTCCGATCATTGAAGGTACAACGATTGATTTCAAACAAAATATGATGGGTGGCGGATTTAGTATTGATAATCCGAATGCCATTGTATCTTGTGGATGTGGATCTTCTTTCAAAGCGAAGGATTATGAAGGTACACCAGAGAAATGCTAAAAAAAGCTAGAACACGTGAATGTGTTCTAGCTTTTTTTGCTAGGTAAGAAAGCATAAAACTTAAAACTTACTAGTTGAATGCTTTGGTTGTACGCGTGCTTTAGGGTCAATGTATGCCTTCGCATTATTAATTGCGGTTGGACCTTCACCAAAGCCAGTTGCAATTAGTTTGACTTTACCAGGATATGTACATATATCTCCGGCTGCATAGATACCAGGTATATTTGTTTCCATTTTGGAGTTAACAACTATACTATTTTTTTCAATTTCCAAGCCCCAGTCTTTTATTGGACCTAAGGTAGAAACGAAACCATAATTACAAATTAGAGAGTCAATCTCAAGCTCCAATTTTTGTTCGCCTTTCACTTCTTCTAATAGGATCTTTTCTATTTTATCCTGTGCAACGATGTCAGATGGGGCATATGGTGTTAATACTTCAACGGTTGAATTCATTAACTGCTCCACACTATGTTCGTGGGCGCGGAATTTATCACGTCGGTGTACTAATGTTACTTTTTCAGCAATCGGCTCTAGCATTAATGCCCAGTCAACAGCAGAGTCCCCACCACCTAATAGTACTACTTTTTGATCTTTAAATTGATTCATATCTTTTACATAATAGTGTAAGTTAATTCCTTCATAGTCTTCTGAAGCACCAACATTTAATCGGCGCGGTTGAAAAGCACCGTTTCCAGCCGTTATAATAATGGTTCTTGTGTAATGTACCTCTTCATTAGAAGTAAGCTTAAAGGTTTGGTCCTCTAAACGTTCTACTTTTTCAATAGATTGACCCAGTACAATCGTTGGATCAAATAAATTAGCTTGTTCCTCCAAATTATCTACAAGCTCCTGAGCACGAACCTTTGGAAAACCAGCAATATCATATATATATTTCTCTGGATATAAAGCAGATAACTGCCCACCAGTATGTGGTAAACTTTCAATGATTTTCACACTTGCTTGACGCATCCCACCATAAAAAGCGGTAAATAAGCCAGCTGGACCTGCGCCAATAATTGTAACATCATATATTTTTTCGGACATTAAAATACCCCCATTTTGTGAACTACTAGGCAATTAACATAGTATCATAAATAGAATTATATTGTATAATTAAAAACATAGTTATTTAATCTGAATAGTAAAAAAACACTATTATGGGTTGAAAATTACAGATAAAAGAGCTAATATTATCAGTGGACAATATATTACGATTTTGTGACAAGTACTTAATAATATAATTATTTATCGTTTTATACGTGAAAAATGTCACATATACAAAATCTGTAATATGCAATAATAGATTTATAAATACTATAAATGGAAGTGATCGAGAGTGAAGAATCCGAACGTAGTAATTCTAGGTGCAGGTTATGGGGGCTTAATGACTACAGTAAAACTTCAGAAGTCATTAGGGGTAAATGAAGCAAATATTACTTTAGTTAACAAAAATGACTACCATTATCAATCCACTTGGTTACATGAAACTGCAGCAGGAACAATACATCATGATCAAACACGTATTCCAATTAAAGATGTTGTGAACATGAGTAAGGTAAACTTTGTGCAAGACACAGTAGTTGAAATTAAACCAGAAGAGAAAAAGGTAAAACTTGAAAATAGTGAGCTAGACTATGATATCTTAGTTATTGGTCTTGGTTTTGAACCAGCTACATTTGGCATTCCTGGATTAGAAGAAAATGCCTTTATGATTAATGATATCAATAGTTCTCGCCTAATTAGAGAGCATTTAGAACATAACTTTGCAATGTACCACAATGAAGAAGAGAAAAATCCAGCACGCTTAAACATCGTTGTTGGTGGTGGTGGATTCACTGGTATTGAATTTGTTGGTGAATTAGCAAATCGTATCCCAGAATTATGTGAGGAATATGATATTGATAAAGCACAAGTACGTATTATCAATGTTGAGGGAGCGCCGACTGTATTACCAGGATTTGATCCAGAATTAGTGGAATATGCTATGAATTCTTTAGAGTCACGTGGTGTTGAATTCATTACTGGTGCATTGTTAAAAGAAGCGAAGCCAGATAGTATTGTCTATGAAAAAGACGGAAAGCAAGTAGAAATTCCTACCATGACAACAGTATGGGCAGCTGGTGTACGAGCTAACTCAATTGTTGAAAAATCTGGTTTTAAACATAATCGTGGAAAAATTGAAGTACGTAAGGATATGCGTGCTCCAGAGTATGATGATGTATTTGTAGTAGGAGATTGTGCATTAATTTGGAATCCTGAAGGAGATCGTCCATATCCTCCAACTGCGCAAATTGCTATTCAACAATCAGATACCGTTGCACATAATGTAAAAGCATTAGTTCAAGGTCATTCAGAATTAGAGCACTTTGAGTTTAATTCACTTGGTACATTAGCTTCACTTGGCCATAATGACGCTGTAGGTATTATTATGAATAACCGTAAAATATTTGGCTGGAAAGCTACCTTTATGAAGAAAATGAGTGATAATCGTTACCTACTTAAGTTAGGTGGAATTGGATTAATGCTGAAAAAAGGTAAATTTAATTTCTTTTATTAATTGACAAATTTTTGAACAGAATATTAGTTTTTTAGAGTACAAAAAGCAAAGGCAGCTAATTGTCTTTGCTTTTTTTATCATTTATTTATAGAATGTAACTTGTATGATTAACTTCGATTGATAAAGGGGAATATGCGTTGATACAGCTTATCGTTTCTATTTTATTATTTTTTGTTATCTTTTTTGGGATAGCCTTTATCTTAAATATGTTATTAAGAAGAACTTGGTTAATGGCTTTTATATATCCAATTATTATCATTATTATTGTGGATAATATTGCAACTACGGATTACTTCACGCAACCAGGTGAAGCATTTCGGGCAGCTTTTACGAAAATAGCTAGTTTGACACCAGTTGATTATACGATCTTACTTGCAGGATTTGCAGGTACAATCGTTTCTGGTTTTGTCATTAAATACTTACGTAAAAATGGTTACCAAATGTTTTAAGGATCATTGCTATTTGAATCTGGAATTTAAAGTTATGAATTTAACATGAATAAAATCTTACTAGATTGGAAATGATGACATCCAGAGAGGTGTTATTATTGAAAATCAGTAAAATAGTAAAAAGAGCAGGGATGACAATCTTGTTTTTGGCTGCATTTTTAACTACATTATCAAGTATTTCCAATGTAAGCTTTGCAGATGTTCATGTCATGCTTGAAGCAGATACAGTTAGTAACTCTAGATCTACTTTAGAAATAAAAAAAGCTGCCAATAGAAAAGTAGCCTTAGAGGAAAAATCCTTAAATTATCTTCAAGAGAAAAAAACATATATATCCAGTGAGGAAATTGAAGGACCAAAAACACTGGAAGAAGCGGTAAACTACGAACAATACCCTAGTGCAACTGTGGTTGCAACAGGATATACGGCAGGAATAGAATCTACTGGAAAAACACCTGATCATCCGCAATATGGAATTACGTATTCAGGTGTAAAGGTTAAACGTGATCTTTATTCTACCATTGCTGCTGATCTTTCCATCTATCCAATAGGTACAATCCTATTTATACCTGGATATGGTTATGGAGTTGTCGCGGATAAAGGTGGAGCAATTAATGGTAATAAAATTGACCTTTACTATGATACTGTCGAGGATGTATATTCTGAATGGGGTAAAAAAGAAGTAGATGTTTATATTATTGAAATGGGTGACGGAAACCTATCAGAAGAGACGCTAGTCGAATTAAATGAAAATGAAGCATTACAGGTATTTAGAGAACAATTCAATAAGAGCAAAAATTAAGGACTTCCCAGAGGGGAGTCCTTAATTTTTAGAAAAGCGGATGGACTAAAAAGGCGATTAATACTCCGAATAGGCCACCAAAAAAAACCTCAATTGGTTGATGTCCTAATAATTCTTTTAGTTCCTTACGCTTTTCATATTCTTCTTTTCTGTTCCAGTCCTTAGCTTCTTCTACAAAATAATGAAAGTCTTTAATAAGCTTATTAAGGACCACCGCTTGCTCTCCCGCTTGTCTACGAACTCCGGTTGCATCAAACATAATAATTACACTAAAAATACATGCGATAGCAAACATAGACGAAGTGACTCCTTCTACAATTCCAATACTAGTTGATAGAGCAGTAACAGCAGCAGAATGACTACTAGGCATACCACCGGTACTAAATGCTAGGCTTGGTTTAAATTCCTTTGTTGCTAAGAGGGTAATAGGAATTTTAATTACTTGAGCTAATATAATTGCTGTAAACGCTGCCCATAAAGGGAAATTTAAAAAAATATCCATGATGTGATTAGCTTCCTCTCTTTCTATGACAGTATTGGCCCTGAGTAAGATTAATTCATGATAAATAATAATGTAATTTTATCATAACCAATGCACAAAATCATATTAGGAAACTAGATAATCAGTTAAAAAGAGACTGTGACAAAACTTACTCCCCCATTATAAAGACGAATGATCAAGGAAAAGGGACGTTATTATCTAGAAAACACTCTGGGGGAAGGCCAATTATTAATAACGTAATTTCCGCTGCGGAAAGTCGCTTTCACAGTGTCTACTTTGCCGCGGGCACGGCTTCAACCAGAGGGAACATCTTGAATATGCTTCTTTGCTCTTGCGCCGTAGAACTATGCTTTGAAGCAATGCTAGAAGACGCAGGCGCATCAGTGTGGGGGCTTCAGACACGTGCTGGTGCTGTTCCCGCAGGAGTCAACTGCCCATAACGGAAATCACTAGACTAAAAAAGAGCGTACTATGTTATCAAAAAGTAAAGATATAATCTGAATTGGAGAGCTCAATACCAACGGAGCGGGGAAAATACTCATTGTCGTTATGAGAGCCCAAAAGCTGATCGGAAAATGTAAAACGGTAACTCATAGGAGTTATGAGAGCCCAAAAGCTGATCGGAAAATGTAAAACGGTAACTCATAGGAGTTATGAGAGCCCAAAAGCTGATTGGAAAATGCAAAACGGTAACTCATTGTCGTTATGAGTGCTCAAAAGCTGATCGGAAAATCCAAAATGTCCTCTTACTAAAGGCTTGTTCAAAGCCGAAAGGAACTGTGAACGTAAAAGTACTTTAGAATCCCATTGCTTCAGCTTTTGAAATATTAAGTCTCATTATTTACACCTAATTAGCAACAATGTTTACAAAATAAACTCAAAAGAAAAATTCTTCAATTAGAAATCTAACTGAAGAATTTTGAATATTAGTTTGGATTTTTCTGAAATTAATTAAACCTTGTCCCAGCTTCCTAGGCAGCTGCTTTCCATTTAAAGGATACTCTTTTTGCAAGATTAACCATAAATAATGCCGCTAAACAAGCAAAGGCACCATCCTTGATAATAAAGGGAATCATTCCTTTCCAAGCTAAAGAATAGGAGATATTTAATTCTAACCACGTATTCATAGCTATGTACATGTATGTAACTCCAATTACATAATTAACAAGAAGCCCAATAAGTGCGGCAAACGTGTAAAGCGGTATAGTATTTTTTTTGTTTCTTTCAGCGATCAATCCAACAAAAAAAGCAATAAAAATAAATGAAATAATAAATCCGCCTGTAGGACTAACAATTGCGGCAGGTCCGGCTGACATTTGTGCAAATACTGGTACACCAGCAACACCTACAAATAGATAAGTCAGCATAGAAATACTGCCTAGTTTTTTACCAAGCATTAAACCAGCTAAGATCGCAAAAAATGTTTGTAATGATAGTGGGACAGATGCTCCCCCAATAGGAACGGCAAGCATCGGAAACCATACTGTAATATTAGCTCCAATTGCCATTAAACATACGAACATCGCTCCAACAGTTAAATCAATCGGTCGTAGTTTCATTTCATTTCTCTCCTCTCATAATTGATCATAGCTTTGTATATCTTTATTGTCAACCTCTGTTTTTTAGGGTTAACAATAATGTGATAAAAAAACAGTTTTTCGTATTTATTGAAAAACTGTTTTTTAGTTTTATTTAATTGCTGCGTCTAAGGCAATCTCCATCATTTCATTGAATGTTGTTTGACGTTCCTTAGCGGATGTTTCTTCTCCAGTTAAAATATGATCAGAAACGGTTAAAATAGATAATGCTTGGCGATCAAATTTGGCTGCTAATGTATATAAAGCAGTTGTTTCCATTTCAATTGCTAATACCTTATATTTCGCAAGTAATTCATTCACTTCTTTTGCATTATCTCGGTAGAATGTATCACTTGTAAATACGTTTCCTACACGGAGATTCATACCTTTTTCAATCCCAACATCGTAAGCATTTTTCAATAATTCAAAATCAGCTAATGGAGCATAATCGATTCCGTTAAAAATCATTCGATTCATTTGCGAGTCAGTTGTTGCTCCCTGTGCTAATATCACATCACGAACGTTAACATCTTTTTGAATCGCTCCGCAAGTTCCTACACGAATAAGCTTTTTCACATCATAGCTTTGAATTAGTTCATTTACATAAATCGAAATGGACGGTACGCCCATCCCTGTACCTTGTACAGATACTCGCTCTCCTTTATATGTACCTGTGAAACCATACATACCGCGAACTTGATTATATTGGGAAACATCCTCTAAAAAGGTATCAGCTATAAATTTAGCGCGAAGAGGATCGCCGGGTAATAAGATTTTATCAGCAATTTCACCTTGTTTTGCTCCTATATGTACACTCATGATTAATTCCTCCTAAAGTATGTTTTTCAGAAATAACATTAGCATAATGTAAAATTAAAAACAAACGATTTCAAATTCATTCAAATTAGTTTTCATGAAGCTCAAAATTGTATATAATAAACTTAGTTCAGTTATTCACGAATTATTTTTGTGAAGGAATTGCTACAAGGTACATAATAAAAATTGTACAGGCAAACAATATGATTGGAAGGATGAAGTTATTATGAAAGAAAAAACATTTACTATTACAGCAGATACTGGAGTACATGCGCGTCCAGCTACATTGTTAGTTAATAAAGCAGGTCAATATCAATCAGAAGTAGAACTTTCTTATAACGATAAAACTGTAAACCTTAAGTCTATTATGGGTGTTATGTCGTTAGGTATTCCTAAAGGTGCTGAAATTAAAGTTACTGCTAATGGTAGTGATGAAGAAGAAGCTATCGCTGGAGTAGAAGAAGTTATTAAAGAAAACCTAGGTGAGTAAGAAAACGAAGTCTAGAGAGCAGTTGCCTCTCTAGACTTTTTTACTGATAATAACTCTTTCCATAATATCGTTCGACAATACCTTCTAACGTTTCAAGAGCTTTTTGGTTATATGCTGTATCTTTCATAGTTAAATTTTCCTTGAGTTTTTCTACAGCTTGTGAAAGTGATTCCCTATAATTTGGAATGTCTCCGTCATATGGGAATACAGCCTCTTTTAGAACGTTCATTTTTTCGTTTTTAGCTAGAGCTTTACGTTCATGAAAGAATACCCCTTCAACCTGTTTGGGGTGATGTAGGTCACCTTGCATGGGATGTTTTTCTACTGCTAATACTTTCACTAAGAAGTTTTTGTCTCGATCTTCGATAATTTCTCCTATGTAAACTCCAGATTTATAACTGGCACGTATATATTCTCTAACGTTAAACTTTGTCATTTCTATTCACACTCCTTCTAGTATTCATTGTGCCAAATTAATAACAATTTAGCGAACAATTGCTTTTGCAATTTAGTAGAATGCTTTTTTATGATAGTATAATGTTTGAAGGAAGTGATTAACATGATGGAATTTCTATATTTTCCAGAAGATAAATCAGAATACATCCCAGCAATTATTACATTGGTTATCTTTATGATTGGTGCAGTGTTTGCTATGTACTTTTTATACAAGAAGTCAAAAAATGAAGAGAAGAAAATTGACGAGGAATACAAACAAATGAACAATGAAAATAAAGAATAGTAAAAGAATAGGGGACACTAATTATCGTGGTGAACTCCTATTTTTTTTTGTTTACATCTTTTACTTGGACTGCGCAGTTTTGCACTTTACGTGTTTACTCTTTTGTTTTTTAGGAATACTAAGTGGAGAAGTTATTGTAAAGGGGTAATAAACATGCGGTATGTATTAGTCATCCTTTTGTTTCTACTAGTTTCTTGTCAAAGTAATGAAGTTACTTCTAAAACAATTGATATGTATAATGCTGATGGTGATATGGTTGGCACTGCTGAATTGTTAGAGCAACCGGATGGCGTTCAAGTAAAAATAAAATTGGAAGGACTAGAGCCCGGTTTTCACGGAGCACATGTGCATGAATTTCCAAAATGTGATGCACCTGACTTTGAATCAGCAGGAAATCATTTTGATCCAGAGGGAAATGAGCATGGTTTAATGCATCCTGAAGGTGCACATCTAGGGGACTTACCTAATGTAGAAGCGGATGATGGTGGTCTGGTAGATGCGGAATTAATGCTTGCGGGGGCAACCTTAACAGATGGTAAAAATTCAATTTTAACTGGTGAAGGGACATCGTTAATTATAACAGATGGACAAGACGATGGAGTAAGTCAGCCTGGCGGTGATTCTGGCGCTCGCATTATTTGTGGAGAGATAAAATCTGGTGATCAAGGGGAGTCAACGGAATCACCTACAGATCCAACAGAACTAAATGAAGAGCAAGAGGAATAATAACGGCAGGTTTCTTTAAATGACGGGTAGCGGATTAACTAGAGAATCGATCCAAGCATAGATAAAGAGACAACTTGTTTGAATAGTGAAAAGAGGATCCAGTAAATCAGTAGACTGGATCCTCTTTCGTTAACCCCACATCAATAGCAGGATTATCTATTTACTGCCTCAATAATCCTTTTAACACCTTCTTTTAATAAAGGTTTCGGACAAGCAATATTCATACGCATAAATCCTGAACCTTCCTCACCATATTCAATCCCTGTATTTAAACCTACTTTAGCTTTTTCAATCATGAATTTTTTTAATTCTTTATCATTTAAACCTAGTGCACTACAATCAATCCAAAGTAGATAGGTTCCGTCAGAATCAACTACGTTAAGATTGGTATACTTCTGAAGTTGTTCTGAAACATAATTGCGATTTTCTAAAAGAACATGTTTTAACTCTTCTAGCCATTCTTCACCATGTTCATAGGCTGCTTCCATGGCAGTAGTTGCCATTGTATTTAGCATGTGATGACCTTGTTTGCCAAGGTGGTCATTTAAGTTATTACGTTTGGATTTATTTGATGTTATGACATAAGAAGCTTGGAGTCCAGCAAGATTAAATGTTTTTGAAGGTGCCATACAAGTAATTGTTTTATCTGCAATTTCCTCTGATAAAGATGCAATAGGAATATGGTGCTGATTTGGATAAGTTAGATCCGCATGTATTTCATCAGAAAAAATCATAACGTCGTATTGTAAGCAGAGCCGAGCCATTTCTAATAATTCTTCTTTTGTCCAAACTCTTCCAACCGGGTTATGAGGAGAGCATAATATAAATGCTTTTACACCTTGTTTAAGTTTTTCTTCAAAGTCTTCGAAATCAATATGATAGTAATTATCTTTTCGAACTAATGGGTTTTTGATAACCTGTCGATCATGCTTCTCAATCACACTGTAAAAAGGCGTATACACTGGTGTCTGAATTAATATTTTATCATTTGTTGCTGTAAAAGCTTGTACGGCCATATGTAAACTGGTAACCACTCCTGGACTAAATGAAAGCCATTCTTTGTTGATACTCCAATCATGATGGTTATAAATCCAATTTGCAATCGCATCCTTAACTAGGTCATCAATAACGGTATATCCATAAATGCCATGCTTTGCTCGATTAATTATCGCATCATTAACAGCCTCGGGTGCTTTAAAATCCATATCGGCTACCCACATTGGTAATACATCTTTTGATTGAAACACAGCATCAAGCATATCCCATTTAACAGACCGGGTATTTTCTCGTTTATAAACTGTATCAAATATTCCCATTTTAGAAACCTCCCATCACTCGTTATCGTAATTATAACGAACCAGCCACAAAATTCCCATAATTTAACTTGGCTAATTTTGGCCAAAAAAAAAGCAAAGCGTTTAACGCCTTGCTTACAGGGGGAATACGAGAAAGTCTTACGGTAATAGTTATTCCCTGTTACAATATATTTAAACATGTTTTTTAAAATTTTTTTCTGCCAATGAAACTTTTCCTCTAGTGTATTACGTTATATAGGTAGAAAGGCTGGACAAGGGGGCATTATGTTGAATGAAGAACAACTAATAAAGATGGTTGAAGAAAGAGATGAATCAGCTTTTAAAATTCTTCTAGATCAATACAAACGAGTAGTAGAACGATTTGCATTTCAATTAGGTGTACGTCCTGAATATATTCCTAATATCGTTCAAGAAACATTTATTACACTATACAGAAAAATAAATTTATACCGATCTGGGAAATTATCTATGTGGATTTATCGAATTACCTTAAAGGTTACAAAGGAACATGTTAGAAAACTCAAGAAAGAACAAAAAATAGAAGGTAAAGCAATACATATAAGACATAGTGAACAAGGGTATGGTTACTATTTCGAAAAAGAGGAGCATGCACTAATTCATGATTGTTTACAGAAGATGGACCAAAAGTACAGTTTACCCTTAATCCTATCTTATTTTCATGATCAATCCTATGAGGATATAGGGACGGTTCTGAAACTAAAAACATCTATTGTGGAAACAAGGTTACACCGCGCGAAGAAGCTTTTAATGAAAGAATATGAGAATAAAGATGTGCGGGAGGTGTTTTTACATGGATGAGCAAAAGTTTGATGAGCTACTACATGAGATGCAAGAAAGCTATGAACGATTTCCAGAGTTTGCTGAAAATCAATCCATTATGGAACAAATGAAGAACGAAAAAAGACAACCAAACTGGAAAAAATCATTCCCAACATTGGTAGCGGTTGCGGGATTAATCGTATTTGTCATTATGGCATTGAATTTTATGGATACAGATGCTACTATAGCTGGTAATTCTAACTCAGATAATGAAAAGGAAGTAATTGAGGAAGAAAAAGGCAAACAATCGGAGTTAGATAATAGAGCAGAAGACTTAGAAACAATTAAATTTAAAGCTGAAGTGGAGGAATACCTAGAGGAGGCTAAAGAAGAGTTTCGAAAAAACCTTGGAGTTGAAAATGTAGACAATTTTCAGCTGGTTAAGCATGCAGAAGGAATCGTGCAAGATATCTTTCAAAATAATAATGAGCTGAACCATCGTTGGTCTGATGTCAAAAATATGATTGATCACTACTTTATAACGCCTCAAATGCAAGTGGAAAAATTGGATAATAGGAATGGTAACTATGTAAATTATGAATTATTAGAGATTTATTATTCATTAACATCTTTTCTTTATTCATTACAGACTACTTTTGTAGAACTACTTAATGAATATCAACTAGATGAATCGATGCAAGAAGATATAGTGAGATTACAAGAACAACCAGAAAATTTTAATGGACCACAAGAAATAGCTGAAATTATGCATGTAGTCAAGGAGCAAGGATATTTACTTGAGAAAGATGAAAACCAAGAACTTATAATAGTTATAGACTTTAATAGACTACAAAACTATTTGAAAGAATGGGATGTAAGTGAAGCATATATTAGTTATTTTGAGGTCATAAAAACTGTAGAAAAGCATGTAACTGGAATGCGCGATCCTTTACATGATAATTGGAGAGAATTAGATTCTGTTCTTTTAGAGTTAGAAGAACTATATTTTACTTATATAGATGAGATAGATCAACCTTTAAAAGAAGAAATAATTAACAATTCAGAGTACTATTTACAAGTCTATTTAAATGGCGGGTTTGGAGGTGGAGACCCTATCGATGAAGCAGAGCAAGAATATAGATCGTTTCTAGAAAACCATACAGATTCAATCTATTGGAGTTTTGTAAATAAGGCGGTTGAGGAGTATGAAGAAAACGATTGGAGATTGAGTGGAAATTCAATGGACCCTTATGGTTCATTACGTATCCTACTTAGTGATAGGTTTAAAAACAGTGAGTTGGACGATATTATCTCGTTAAACCGTTGGCCACTTCATAATAATACAAATTCAACCTATAGTCAGTATAAAAAAGAAAAAGACGGAGAATTGCTAAAGGACTTATCTGCATTCGAAGTCATGTCACTCTTTATTTATGCATACTCTAGAGGTGATTCAGAGACGTATTATTCATTATTTGCAAAGGATAGTGAATGGTCTGAGATGGATCAGGAAACGGTTAGTGATGAGCTATATAACCAGAATTATTGGTTTGATGTGACTCAACAGGCTAGTCATGTTGTTACCGAGCAAATAGACGATAATACTGTCTATATACACTTTATTGAATCATGGAATATGGAACATATTATAGATACGCTTCAAATGACCAAAGAAGATGGATTATGGAAAGTAAATGATATTTCTATAGATTAATAAACAAAACAACACCACATGTTGAGAGAGTCAACATGTGGTGTTTTGTTCTACTTCAATCTTTTTTCTAAGTTTGCTTTTTCTTCTTCGAAACCAGGTTTACCAAGCAAGGCAAACATATTTTTTTTATATGCTTCAACCCCTGGTTGGTCGAATGGGTTTACCCCTAATAAATATCCACTAAGTGCACATGCTTTTTCAAAGAAGTAAACCATATAGCCGAATGTATAGGCATCAAGAACAGGTAATTCAATAACTAGATTTGGTACATTTCCATCTGTATGAGCTAATAAAGTACCTTGGTATGCTTTATCATTAATCTCATGAATGGTTTTACCAGCAAGGTAGTTAAGACCATCAGAATTTCCTTCATCAGCTTCTAACGTCATTTCCTGCTTTGGTTTATTAACATGTAATACCGTCTCAAATAAATCGCGACGACCATCTTGAATGTATTGACCTAACGAATGAAGGTCAGTTGTAAAGTTTGCTGAAGCGGGGAAAATTCCTTTTTGATCTTTTCCTTCACTTTCGCCAAATAGTTGTTTCCACCATTCAGCAAAATACTGTAAATGTGGCTCGTAGTTTACGAGCATTTCAATTGTTTTACCTTTATTATAAAGAACGTTGCGGACTGCTGCATATTGATAAGCAGGGTTATTGGCTAATGAAGGATCACTAAAGTCGTTCATAGCTTGTTTTGCACCTTGCATCATATTGTCGACATCAATTCCACTTACAGCTATTGGTAACAATCCTACTGCCGTCAATACGGAAAAGCGTCCACCAACATCATCAGGAATAACAAACGTTTCATAGCCTTCTTCATCAGCTACAGTTTTAAGAGCGCCTCTAGCTTTGTCTGTAGTAGCATAAATACGTTTTTTAGCTTCTTCTTTTCCGTATTTTTCTTCAAGGAATTGTTTGAAAATACGAAAGGCTATTGCAGGTTCTGTTGTTGTACCACTTTTTGAAATAATATTGACTGAAACGTCTTTGCCTTCTAGTACATCAAATAATTCACTCATATAGGTAGAACTCATATGATGGCCCACAAAAATAACCTGTGGAGATTTGCGCTCTTTTTTTGATAATAAGTTTTGAAACGAATGGTTTAACATTTCAAGAGCAGCTTTAGCACCTAGATAAGATCCGCCAATACCAATTACAAGTAGAATATCTGAATCATTTTTTATTTTTTCTGCGGATGCTTTGATGCGAGTATATTCCTCTTTATCAAAGTTTTCGGGTAGATCAATCCAGCCCAAAAAGTCGTTTCCAGGACCAGTTTTATTATGTAAAGCATCATGTGCAACCTTTACATAGTCATTTAAATTGTCAATTTCCTGTTGGTTAAAAAATGATAACGCATTATCATATGAAAATTGAATATGTGTCATATATGTCCTCCTCTATGAGAAAAAACTTCTCAATTGCTTATATAATTTTTCAATTTAACTTTATCGAAGTAGTGAAATGAAATCAAGAATGAAACCATTCATATTTTGACAAATTATGAACAAATATTTATTGGAACGGACCCTTATACGCTTTGTTCACAGATAGGAAAGCATTCCTATTCTGCATAAGTACAATGAAGGTATTCACCATAAAGGTATGGCAAAATGCCAAGTTTTCTAATATTCATGAAAAAAGGCTTTCACCAATAAAACTGTCTTCATAGACAATTTTTAGTAGTAAAAAGCCTTTTGCTACATTCTATTATTTTTTAAAGCTTCCTTCACGATCTTCAGATTGTTCGATCCATTCTTCTAATTTCTCTTTTAATGTATTGAATCCAGAATTAGTTTCTTCAACCTGTTGTTTTACCTGTTTCTTAGGTTGTGCCTTTGGACGTTTTTTAGGTGGTTCTTCCGTAGCGCGAATGGAAAGGGAAACTTTATTATTCTTTTCATCTACACTTAAGATTTTTACGTTAACTTCATCACCGATTGATAAATGCTCATTAATATCTTTTACATATCCATGTGTTACCTCTGAAATATGGACTAACCCTTGAACTTCATCATTTAACGCAACAAATGCACCGTATGGTTGGATTCCAGTTACTTTTCCTTGTAAAACTTGACCAGTTTCAAACTTGTCTGTCATGCTGAACAACTCCTATACCTTATTCGATTCTTTTCACACAATATATAATTTTATCATACATTTCATATTGTGGCAAAAGTAATCCAATTACCATGATTCGAGTGTTACAAGTATATCATTCTTTATTAATTTTAATTCTGCCTTTGGATTAAGTTTCCACTCATTATCACGAATAATACCAATTAATAAGCAATCATCTTTTTTAAACTCTTGTAATACATAAAGGAAGGGTTTGTCTTCTAATTCTTTTGGAAGTTCATAATGATGTAATTGATTATTGGCTAAGAGTTGTATAATAGTCTCAAAGGGCTTTGACTTCGTTTTATAAAGTTCATGGTATAACAAGGAGCTAATAAAGTCATTTGGGCGTAAAACGGTGTTTGCACCAGCTCTAATTGCATTTTCAACCTGGTTTGTTGTTAAAATTTCAACAATAATTGGTACTTCCCGGTTATTTCCTCTTATTGCAACGGTTGCAAGAATTGTGAAATGGTCTGCTTGCCTTTCATTATTCGTGGCATCTGCGGTAATAACTACTCGACTCGCATGTTTAATATTAGCCTTTTCCAATACTATATCATCTGTAGCATCACCCTTTATAAAATGAATCGGATATTGTTGATACGGAACATTGGTTAGTGTTTGATCAATCAATATAATTTCCGTTTTCTGCTTATGTTTCTTAGTAATCTCTATTAGCTTTTTCGTACGTTCATTCCAACCAACAAATACGATATGATTCATTCCTTGATAGGCAACTTTACCATCTGATAAATCTTTTTCATGTTTGACTGTAAAAGCAGAAAACAATGCAATATAAAAGGTGATTACTCCGCCACCAGTAAGAATTAATAGGATTCCAATTAATCTACCAGCAGTTGACAATGGAACATAATCTCCATAACCAACTGTTGAACCAGTAACGATTGCCCACCAAATGCCATCAAATATAGTAGGAAATTGTTCTGGTTCAACAAGGTGAATAACGGAGCCGAATACTAGCATTACAATTACTATCGTTAAAAGTAGTCTGGCTATAACCGGCAGTCGAAAGTATATATGTTTAAATTGTTCTATATTCATTATCTCACCTTTTGTATTATCGTCTTTTATTAGTATAGACAATAAAATCAAAGGTTTATTCAATAATAAAAACTCATCCTAAAAAGGATGAGTTTGTTATAATAGTGTCTGCTTTATACTGTCATATACATAATTCCAGAAGTCTCGATTTTCACGAAATGACTTTGTTATAAAAAGGAGCATTTCTCGAAACTTCTCCTCATAGTCATCTGCCTCTTGAGAAGGAAGATTATTCTTTGCATGATCAAAAAACTGTTGAATTTTCTCTGCACGTGGTCCCCATTTAGTAACTTCATTTCCATCGGAATCGATAAAAATAAAGATGGGGATTGAGCGAGATTTACCATTAGTTAAATATTGATCCATTAATTCTAAGTTTTGATCTCGTAAAAGCATACGAACATTCATATTTGTTTTTTCTGAAATTCGAAGTAATATTGGAATGTTGAGCATTGCATCTCCACACCAGTCTTCTGTTAAGACGATGACTCGAAGGTTTTTTTGTTGTACCTTATGAAAAAAATCTGTGTCTTCTGGTGGTGTAAAATGATCATAGATATGCAATAAATTTTCTTTATGCTTTTCCATAGATTCAATATATGTGTCAGTTGATATAGCCTTGTCATACCAAGAATTTAAAGATGTCACATAACCAGCTCCTTTACCAGTGTTAAGGGTTCGACTAAATAAATAATAAACATTTACTAGTTGTCCGTAAACAAATGTGCTCTACAATAGAAAATTTGCTATGATAAATAAAGAGCGTTATATACATATTTCATAGGAGGATTTATGAATGGAAAAATCAAATAGAGACTTTTTGTTAGAACTTCTAAGAACTCCTTCTCCGTCTAGTCAGGAAGTTGAAATCCAAAAAAAGTGGATATCATATGTGAAAGACTTTGCTGATGATATTATAACTGATCATGCCGGAAATGCAATTGGAGTATTAAACCCAGACGCAGAATTCAAAGTACTATTAGCTGGTCACTGTGACGAAATTGCGCTTGTAGTTAATCGAATTGATGAAGAAGGATATTTACATTTTGATAAAATGGGTGGTATTAATCCAAAAGCAGCAGTAGGAATGAAAACCACAGTTCTTGGCTATAACAAGGAGATCTCGGGAGTTATTGGTGTCAATGCTCAACATCATGGTGGCCTAAAGGATAAGTTTGATTTAGAGGATCTTTTTATTGATTGTGGGTTTAAATCAAAGGAAGAGGCAGAGCAATACGTTCAAATAGGTGATCTTGTTGTTTATAAAGTAGAGCCAGAAATACTAATGGATCGATATTTATCTGGTCGGGGTTTGGACAACCGTACTGGATCTTTTATTGTTGCTGAAGTACTAAGAAGATTAAAGGATAGAGGCTGCTCAGTTGGTATTTATGCAGCAAGTACGGTTAACGAAGAAACGAATATGGGTGGAGCTTACTTTGCTGCTGCAGGAATTAATCCTACCATGGCGATTGCATGTGATGTCACTTTTGCCACAGATTACCCAGGAGTAAATAAAAATAAGCATGGAGATATTCGATTAGAAAATGGACCTGTATTAGCTAAAGGAGCACCTATTAATCGTAAAATCAATATCATGCTAGAAAAAGCAGCCAAGAAACTAAACATGAATGTACAATTTGAATTGACACCGCGTATGACAGGTACGGATGCAGATAAAATGCGGTTAACTGGAAAAGGAGTTCCGGTTTCCCTTGTTTCCTTGCCATTAAGATACATGCACTCACCAGTAGAGACAGTAAGCTTTCACGATATTGATGAGGAGATTGAATTATTAGTATCAATGCTAGCAGATCTAACGGGTAAAGAGAGTCTAAATCCGTTAGAGGAGTAAAAGTGTAAATATACAATAAAAAGATCTTAGTCAAATGATTTTGGCTAAGATCTTTTTTTACATGCGAAAAATAGTAAATTGTCTTGATAATCCATTTAAGATATATTGGTAGTTTATTCCTTGGGTAGTACCACCTTAAACATTACTAAAGATCTATTCAATGACCGTTTTCCTTTATTTAGATAGGTGAAAAGTAACGGTTAGTGTTGGGTTCTATAAATTTATTCGCAGAGAATGAAAAAACATAGTAACTTTGTATCATTTTTTCTTTCCTTTATAGGAAAGTACCTTAATAGTTTAAAAGTTTTGTTACCAATCATTCTATGTATACATCGAATTAATAGGCTTTTTCATAGATTAAAGTCAAATGCTTGACCTACTTTATTCCTATCTAGTCAATGTGGAGATGTGGTACTTATTATTTAATTTAGAATATTCTATATAATTTCGACAAATTGTGACATTTTATTTTCTTTTCTTCTACTATAGTTATAGTAACAGCTAAGACCAACTTAGTATGTTGTTAGGAAGAAAAAATGACATGAAAGGAGGGGAGGATGTTTTCGATAGTGAAAGACTTTTTCCTACATGGTAGATAAAAAGTTTTTCAAGGTTTTATATTCGAGGGGAGGAACAATTTTGAGTAAAAAACAAAAACAGGTTAGAGCATTTAGTATTGTAGCAACTTTACTAATGATCTTCTCACTTATTACACCTGGATTTGTAGGAGCTGAATCGAGCGGTAAGGTGAGTCATTCATTAAACGATTCAAATGCATCCATACAAGCCAAGGTAGCTAATAGTTTACAAGATCAATTAGAAAAAGAGGATAAAGTAACATTCTTAATAAAATTTACTGAAAAAGCAGATCCAATGGGAGCGGCATTAAAAGCAAAGAATAATGCTAACAAAGCAAACCTTTCTGCTTTAAACCAAGAGCATGCGCAGCGCTCAGCAGTAATTTCTGAATTAAAAGCGACTGCAATGGAATCTCAACAAAATGTTAAGCGATTCCTTGAACAGGAAGTGGAAAAAGGAAACGCTGAAGATATAAAAGCTTATCATATCGTTAATGGTATGGCAGTGACAGCAACAAAAGAGGTTGCGGAAAAATTAGCTGCTTTTTCAGAAGTTGAAAAACTTTTACCAAACGAGCAGCGTCAATTAATTTCTGCAGCTGATACAGCGGCTGATGTTCCTGAAAATAACATTCAAAATGTCGAATGGAACGTTGAACGAATTGGTGCACCTGCTGTATGGGATATGGGTATCGATGGTCAAGGTGCTGTAGTTGCAAGCATTGATACAGGTGTTGATTGGGAACATCCTGCATTAATGGAAAAATATCGTGGTTATGATCCGGCAACTGGAGAAGTAGATCATACGTATAGTTTCTATGATCCAGTAAATGGTGAAACAGAGCCGCATGATATTGATGGGCATGGTTCACATGTTACCGGAACTATGGTTGGTAGTGAAGCTGATGGATCTAACCAAGTTGGAGTTGCACCAGGTGCGAAGTGGATCTCTGTTCAGGCGTTTACTCCTGCTGGAGCATATGATACAGATCTACTTGCAGCAGCAGAGTGGATTTTAGCTCCAGGTGGCGATTTAACAAAGGCTCCAGATGTAGTAAATAACTCTTGGGGTGGCGGGCCAGGTCTTGATGAATGGTATCGCGACGCTGTAATTGCTTGGCGTGCAGCTGACATCTTCCCTAGTTTTGCTGCTGGAAATACTACATTAACTAACCCAGGTGGACCAGGGTCAGTAGCTGTACCAGCGAACTATCCAGAGTCATTTGCTGTAGGTGCAACTAATAGCAATGATAATAAGGCTAGCTTTTCATTAGAAGGGCCATCACCTTATGATGAAATAAAACCAGATGTTTCTGCTCCAGGTGAAGGAATTCGTTCTTCTGTTCCTGGAGGGGGTTATGCTGGATATAGTGGGACATCCATGGCTTCACCTGCCAATGCTGGAGTAGTAGCGCTATTAAGGTCAGCTAATGCAAATTTAGATGTGGATACCATTGAAGAAGTATTGATGAATACAGCTGATTCAGAAGCTGGAACCGATAGTTCTTTCCCGGAATCTCCTAATAATGGGTATGGATATGGAATTATCGATGCATTTGCAGCTGTTTCATCGGTTGTTTCTGGTCTTGGTACGATTGAAGGTCAGGTAACAATGGATGGTGAGGATACAGAGGCTCCTGCATTTACACATGAGGCGCCAGTGGAGACATATGAAGGAATGGATTTAGATCTAACACTTGAAGTTAGTGATAATGTAAGTGTTACTTCTGTTGAGTTACACACTGGTGATCAAGTATTTGAAGCGACACGTATATCTGGTGACTACCGTTCAGGTGAATATGCTGTAACAGTTCCAGGTGATGTAATTGATGGAGACTCTTTCTCTTATCAATTTGTCATTAATGACTTTGGTAACAATACCGTAACGAGTGAAGAATATGAAGTAGCGGTTAATCCAGGAATTACTGTTGGATATGAGCAGGATTTTGAATCATCTCCAGTAGGTTGGACTTCTTTTGGAACCAACGATAGCTGGGAGTGGGGAGAGCCAACATCTGGTCCTGGAGAGGCAGCTTCTGGTGATAAGGTCTATGCAACAAATTTATCTGGTCAATATGATAATAATGCAGATGCGACACTTATGATGCCTCCAATTGATTTACCAGAGGGTGAATCATTCCTACAGTTTAACAATTGGTATAACATTGAAAATAACTGGGATTACGGATATATAGTAATCTCTACTGATCAAGAAAATTGGGTGGATTTAGAAACATTTACAAATGTTTCTAATGGTTGGGAAGCAACGGAAGTTGACTTATCTGACTATAGTGGTGAACGGGTTTACATTGGTTTCAATTTAGATACGGATGGTAGTGTATTACGTGATGGATGGTATATCGATGATGTAGCATTATCAGACACTTCATTAGGATTAGAATCAAATGAAACTCAATCATTTAACGATACCCTTGTTGTCGATAAAGAAAAGGTAAACTCGGCTAAGGTAGAGCCAAGCTTACCAAAAGAAGATGATTCTCAGGCAAAAGAGAACCAATATAATCCTAACGCACTTCCGTTAGGTGCGCAAGTTAGTGTTCTTGAAAGTGGTCGTTCCGTAGCAACGAATCCACAAGATGGTTCATACTCACTTATGCATGCTGCTGGAACATTTACAGTTGTAGCAGAAGCGTATGGTTTCTATTCGGATGAACAAACAGTTACATTAGAAGCAGATGGAACTGTTGAAGCTAATTTCACATTAGATGAGCTGCCGCAAGCAACAGTTAGTGGTACGGTTACTAGTGAGAAATCAGGTAATCCAATTGAAGGAGCAACATTACTTCTAGTGGAGGATGCTAACATTGCTCCTGTTGAGACAGATGCTGATGGTAATTTTGCCCTTACTGCATATGAGGGTACGTATACGCTAAAAGTTCTAGCTAATGATTATCATAGTGCAGAAGTTGAAGTGAATCTAACCGAGGACTTAGAAGTAAATATAGAATTAGAACCATATTTTACAGTTCCAGGTGGAGAAATTGCATACGATGATGGTACAGCAGAGAATGCTCGAGCGTTCTATGATCCAGGTAATAAATGGGCTGTTAAAATGTCCTTACCTGAAGGAAGAGAGTCTGCCGTTGTAACAGATGGTGTATTCCAGTTCCATGGAACAGATTGGCCAACACCAGGCGACACACCATTTGCTGTAGAAGTTTGGTCTGCAGGTGAAGACGGTTTGCCTGATGAAAAACTTGCTGGTCCAATTGATGCTGAGGCGATAAGAAGCTTGGATGAATGGACTGTAGTAGATCTACGCGAACATAATATCCAAGTAGAAGGTGACTTCTTTATGGTTTATCATCAAACAGGGGCTAATCCTAATGTTCCTGGATTAGCAACAGATGAAAATGGACCAAATGCAGAAAGAAGTTATCAACAAGTAGGCGGAGTTTGGTCTCCATCTCCAGCTGCTGAAGGAAACTACATGATTCGTGCCCGTGTAGCATATGAAGTAGACGAGCCAGTTATTACTTCTCCTGCTGATGGGTTCATAACAAATGATGCTGCTGTAACGGTAGAAGGTTCTGCATCTCCTACTACAACTCTTAACTTACTAAATAATGGCGAAGAAGTTGGTTCTGCTGAAATCGGTGATGATGGAAGCTTTGCGATTGATGTAGAGCTAACAGAAGGTGAGAATGAATTTACAGCTGTATCTATTGTTAACGGAGAAGAAGCAAAAGAATCAGAAGCGGTAACTATGACGTTGGATACGCAAGCACCTGAACTAACGATAGATAACCCAGTCGATGGGGATAAAACAAATCGTGAAACAGTTACAGTTGAAGGTTCCATCTCTGATGAGCATCTTGATTCCGTAACAGTAAACGGACAAGAAGCAACTGTTTCTGACGGAGCGTATTCAAAACGCATTATCCTTGACGAAGGAGAAAATGTTATCGAAGTGGTTGCTACAGATTTAGCTGGTAATGTAACAACAGAAACAGTTACAATTTCAGCTGATTATACAGCACCAGAAATCGAAAATCTAACTCCGACAGAGGATCAAACACTTCAAACTGGTGAAACAGTTATGATTGAGTTTGATAGTGAGCCAGGATTAAGAGCAACATTCTCAATCCATATGCCACTAACTAACTTAGGTGCCCAAACGTACAATGCAACAGAATTACCGATGATGGAAACATCAGAAGGTCATTATGTTGGTTATTGGACAGTACCAAGTAACCTTGTTGCTGATGGCGCAGTTATCGAAGTTAAGGTGGTTGATGACTACGGAAATGAAACTCGTCAGCAAGCCGAAGGTAAATTATTTATCAACGGAGAAGAGGATAATGGCAACAATGGTAATGGAAAAGGTAAGGGTAAAAATAATGGGAATGGTAACGGTAAAAAATAATACCCACCATCATTTCTAAATAAAAAGGTGCAGAATTTCTGCACCTTTTTATTATTTCTGAGCAAACCCCTTTTCAAGTTATATGATAATTTGTATAATAATTAATGACAATATAATATCGATTCCATCTTCGGGGCAGGGTGCAATTCCCGACCGACGGTAAATGAACATAGTTCTAAGTCCGTGACCCGTAAAGTTTCTTTCCTTTGCGGTTGACCTGGTGTAAATCCAGGACCGACAGTTATAGTCTGGATGGGAGAAGATGACGAGCTGAAAAAATAGGTGCATACTGTACCTTAATTTCCTGTGGTTAACTATACCCTAAAGCCCCGATTAGGTGCTTTAGGGTTTTTATATGTAAGCAGGAATAGGCTGATCCTTCACAACGAGATGTGAATCGATACAAAGGTGAAGGAGGAGATCGATGATGCAACCAGGGAATCTGCAATCATCAAAACTAGTAAAACTTATTATATTATCTTTATTGGGTGCAATTTCACTCGTACTTTTCTTTGTGAACTTTCCATTGCCTATGTTGCCACCTTACTTAAAAATTGATTTTAGTGATGTACCGGCAATAATGGCTTCCTTAATATTTTCTCCATTAGCAGGTGTTATTGTAGTAGCAATTAAAAACATCTTATATTTAGCTATAGGTGGAGGAGAAATTGTAGGGGTATTAGCAAACTTCTTAGCAGGACTAATGTTCGTAGTTCCAGTTGGTATTTTGTATCATAAATACAAAAATGTAAAAAGCATTGTATCTGGGCTAGTAACTGGAACAATCATTATGGCATTAGGTATGGGAGTTCTTAATTATTTCTTTATCTTACCAGCATACGCGTTGCTTATGGATTGGGGAGATATGACTCATCAGGCAAAATGGTGGTCCGTAGTTGCTGGTATTCTTCCGTTTAACGTGATTAAAGGAATTGTTGTTGGTCTACTATTTGTTCCATTATTTATAAAAATGCGTAGATGGATTGAACAACAGCAAGCAAAATTTGTATAGTAAAAAAAGCTAATTCGCTACTTAGCGAATTAGCTTTTTTATTTTTTCTTTGGAACAACACCAACGGTACATCGGGAAATACAGATGAGGTTATCTTGTTCATCTACTATTTTTATTTCCCATACCATCGTTGTCTTACCGATATGAAAAGGTGTTGCTTTGGCAGTAACTTTTCCATCGCGCTTACTTTTTACATGGTTTGCATTAATCTCTATACCAAAAACATGATAGTGCTCCAAATCAACATGCAAGCATGCTCCGATACTAGCTGCTGATTCAGCTAATGCTACATTTGCCCCTCCATGCAAAAAGCCAGCAGGTTGATGTGTTCTACCATCAACAGGCATGTCCATTACAACCAGATTTTTATCTAGAGATACGACTTCAATCCCTAGTGATTCCAATAGTGTGTTAGATAACTCCATCCTTATTCCCCCTATATATTAAAATAAATGATGAATGAATAGTGATAACCCCAGTAGAAATCCATAAATTGAGTTTGTTTTTCCAGTAGCAATCATAGCTGGCATCATTTCTAAAGGTTGGGTTTTACCCCAGAAGTTTTTTATTACCTTTATAGCTAGAATGATTCCCAAATAGGTGATAACGGACCAAATAGGTAAAATGCCAAGAATCATATAGAGCGTTGTAAGAATATATGCAAATACAAATAATAGTGCTAGTAAGCGAACGGCATTTGGTCTACCTAGTAATATCGCAATGGTTTTTCTTCCGTTTTTCTTGTCACCATCAAGGTCCCTTATATTATTAGCAAGCATGATACAACCAATAAAAATAGCAACTGGAATCGATATGAATAGCGCTTCGGATGTCACTGTTCCAGTTTGTATGAAATAACTAATTCCTATAATAACGGTTCCCATGAAAAATCCGGAAAAAAGTTCACCTAATGGAGTATATGCAATTGGGATTGGACCACCAGTATAAAAATAACCCAAAGCCATGCTAACGAGTCCGATTACAGCAATCCACCAGTTGGATTCCATACAAATGTATATTCCAAGTAATAAGGAGATAACATAAAAGGCTAGTGCTAGATTTAAAACGGTCTTTGGTTTAATCCCATCTCGGACAATGGTTCCTCCAATACCAACAGATTCTTCTGTATCAAGTCCACGAACATAATCGTAATATTCATTAAACATATTGGTTGCCGATTGAATTAACATAGAGGCAACTAGCATCGCAAGAAACAACCAAACATGTAAAGCAGTATCATTAATTGCAATCATTGTTCCAACAAAAACAGGAACAAAGGATGCTGTTAATGTATGTGGTCTTAGAAGGCGCCACCAAACTTGAAAACCTCCTCTTTCATTTAAAGTTTGTTTTATATGATCTTTATTTGTCTTATTCATTCTGTCTTTTCCCCCTGAGATTACTATATCATATTAAGTTTATGGAAATTGAGATAAGGTGTCAATTAGATAATGTGGTATGATAGGATATGGAAATTAATGTAGATATCGTAAGGTTGAAATATAGTTCCATTTCTTGAGAAAGAATAAAAAAGAGAATAAAATAGATAAGAAAGTTTGTCGTAGTTTTTAACATGGAGGTTTAACCTAGATGCTTAAGATAAAAGAAGACCTTTTAGAATCTATGCTTGATAAAGCAATTCATTCGATACAATCAAGTAATATAAAACTTGTGAGTTATACCAAACAATTAGATGACATAAATCCATTATCTTTTTTTGAAGCAGCCAAGTCTATTCGTGGTAACCGATCATTTTGGAAAAGCTCAGTTGATGATTTTTATATGGTTGGAGTTGGTGCTGCATTTGAAATAGAAACAGAACAGCCAGACATTTTATATATAGAAAATAAATGGCAGACTATTCTTGAAGATGCCATGATCCATAACCCATATCAAGTACCTGGTACTGGAATAGTGGCTCTTGGTGGTATGGCATTTGATCCATATAAAAAATCAACCGACTTATGGAAAAATTATAACGCAAGCCAATTTACAATACCGGAATTTACTCTTACGAAGCACAATGGGAATTTCTATTTTACATCTATTGTTCGAGTAAATAAGAATGACCATGCGAAACAATTACTTCATCAGTTAAAAGGAAAGGAAAAAGAATTGTTATCACCACTAGAAGATTGGCCAGAGAAGGTAAGTGTGGTTTCTAAAGAAGAAATTAAGCCAGAACAATGGAAGCAAACTGTACAGAAAGCAACAGAAGAAATTAAAAAATGTAATGCAGAAAAGATCGTTCTTGCTCGGGAGATTCGACTACAGCTTTCGAATCAGGCTGAAGTAAGTAATGTACTTGAACAATTAATCGATACACAGCCTACCAGTTATATCTTTGCCTTTGAGCATGGAGAGGATTGTTTTATAGGTGCAACTCCTGAACGCCTAGTGAAATTAGAGGGAAGAGAATTACTTTCAACTTGTTTGGCAGGAACAGCACCTAGAGGAATGACAGAGGAAGAAGATCAAAAATATAAATTTTCATTGTTACAGGACCAGAAAAACCGTGAGGAGCATGATTTTGTTGTTCAGATGATTAAGCATGCAATGGAAGAATATTGTGAAAACATTGATATACCAAATGAACCAGTTATTCTAGCGTTAACTAATTTGCAGCACTTATATACACCTGTACGAGCAACATTAAAAGAGGGATATAGTATTTTAAATATCATTGATAATCTACATCCAACACCTGCTTTAGGAGGAACACCAAGAAAAGAATCATTAGAATTTATCCGTCATTATGAACAACTGGATCGCGGTTGGTATGGTGCTCCAATAGGTTGGTTAGATAGCAATGAAAATGGTGAGTTTGCTGTTGCAATACGTTCTGGACTTATTCAAGGGAACCGGGCAACACTGTTTGCTGGGTGTGGTATTGTTGAAGATTCCAATCCAGAAGCGGAGTATGAGGAAACCAACATAAAATTCTTACCAATGTTGTCCGTTTTAGGAGGATTATGATGGAATATAAAGAGCATTTAACAAGATATATGGCAAATTTTGTAGATGAATTAGCAAAAACTGGTTTAACAGATGTTGTCATCTCCCCAGGTTCACGATCAACACCACTTGCTATGACCATGGCAGAACATCCAACTATAAAAGAATGGATAATTTTAGATGAACGATCTGCTGCCTTTTTTGGACTAGGTTTGGCAAAACAAACGAAACGAGCTGTTGCATTGGTTTGTTCGTCCGGTACTGCTGCTGCCAATTATTTTCCTGCAATTGTGGAGGCGTATCAAAGTAGAGTACCACTTGTGGTATTGACAGCGGATCGTCCACACGAATTACGTGATGTCGGAGCACCACAGGCTATTGATCAAATTAAATTATATGGTGACTATGTTAAATGGTTTCAGGAGATGTCTATGCCAGAAGCAACTCCTGCTATGTTAGCTTATGTTAGAAAAAATGCAGCACGAGCTGTTCAGACTGCCCAAGGAGATAATGCTGGTCCAGTCCATTTAAATTTTCCATTTCGTGAACCATTAATTCCAGATTTTACAGTAGAAAACTTATGGGGAGAAACAACGGAAGAATCTTATGCACCGGTTATCGAGGGGCAAAGAGTAATACCAGAAAATATGATTTGTTCAATTATCGGCAACCTTCAATTAGTAAAACGAGGCGTTATCGTATGTGGACCACAGGTAGATGAAGAATTGGGACAAGCTATTACCAAGCTTGCTGCTCTATGGAAGTTACCAATATTAGCAGATCCTCTATCACAAGTAAGAGCTGGTAATCATCCAAAGAATCATATTATTGAAGGTTATGATGCATTTTTAAGGAATAAACATTACCGAAAAAAATTAAAACCAGATTTTATAATTCGATTTGGAGCGATGCCAGTTTCTAAACCATATCTGTTCTACGTACAGGAAAATCAGGATGCTAAGCAATATGTTGTAGAAAACCATGGTGGTCATCGAGAACCAGTAGGAAACCGAACGGAATTTATTTATTCCGACCCAGTTTCTTTCTGTACACAGTTGATAGAGCAAGGTGGAGACTTGAAGTTTTCATCTAATTGGCTCCAAACATGGAAGAACATGAATCATATCACCAAAAAACATCTCACAGATGTTTCTGGTGAAGCTTTAACGGAAGGTTCAGCTGTTAGGAAACTCATCTCCACATTACCTAATGAAAGCAGTTTATATGTTGGAAATAGTATGGCAGTTAGGGATGTAGATACTTTCTTTTTAACTACTTCTAAAAATATTTATGTTTTAGCTAATCGTGGTGCAAATGGAATCGATGGCATCATATCCAGTGCCTTAGGAGCAGCAGCTACTGGGACACCGGTTACCTTGGTTTTAGGAGATTTATCTTTCTTTCACGATTTGAATGGATTATTAGCTTCCAAACATTATCAATTAAATATAACGATTTTATTGATTAACAATAATGGTGGGGGGATATTCTCATTCCTACCACAGGCATCGGAACGTAAACATTTTGAAGCTTTATTTGGAACCCCGGTGAACCTTGACTTTAAACAGGCAGTAGATCTATATGGAGGATATTATCATAAAGCCTCAAATGAAATGGAACTAGAAAAAGCTTTACGTGAATCTTATCAAGAGTCGGGACTTTCCGTTGTGGAAGTAATTACAAACAGGGAAGAAAACGTTACATGGCATCGTAATTTATGGGCAGATATAAATAATGACATTTCTAAGTCGGTGGTCGAATGAAATTTAATATAGGGGATGCTACCTACTGGTATGAAATTCATGGTATAGGTGAACCTGTTGTTTTCCTCCATGGATTTACAGGTAGCTCTCAGACATGGTCACCGCTTGTACATAATTTGAAATCTAAATTTCAAATCGTCACCATTGACTTACCTGGACATGGAAAAACTAAAATAAATTCACCAAGAACGATGGAAGCATGTTGTCATGATTTAAACCAACTATTTCAACACCTGTCACTTGAGTCAGTCCACCTAGTTGGTTATTCTATGGGGGGAAGAACGGCTCTTTCGTTTGCAATGCTTTATCCTGGATTAATTAAGTCACTGATACTAGAAAGTGCTTCACCAGGGTTAGCTTTACAACAAGAACGACATAATCGAAGGGCTAACGATGAAAAGCTTGCGGAAAGAATTGAAAAAGAGGGCTTAGAGTCTTTTGTTGATTTTTGGGAAAACATCCCATTATTTAACACGCAGAAACAGTTACCCAGTAATAAACAGAAAATCATTCGAGACGAAAGAATGTCCCATACCGAAAAAGGTTTAGCGTGCTCCTTAAGACACATGGGAACCGGTAGTCAACCTAGTTGGTGGAATGAATTATCAAACTTTCATAAACCTGTTTTGTTAATGGCTGGTGAATATGATCATAAGTTTGTTAAAATAAATGAAAGAATGAAGGAAAGCCTATCAAATAGTGATTTAAGGATCATAAAAAATGCTGGGCATGCAATTCATGTGGAACAAGCTGAGATTTTTGGTAAAATAGTAACGGAGTTTATTTTACAGAACTCATTGTAGTATTTTTACATAATAAAGGAACAATTAAGGAGGAATTACATGACTGTAGCATGGGAAAAAGTAAGAGATTACGAAGAGATTATTTATGAGAAATACAATGGAATTGCTAAAGTGACGATTAACCGTGCGGAAAAGCGTAATGCATTTACACCACTAACAGTGAATGAAATGATTGATGCATTTGCGGATGCACGTGATGATTCATCCGTTGGTGTAATTGTATTAGCTGGTGCTGGAGACAAAGCATTTTGCTCTGGTGGAGACCAATCCGTAAGAGGGCATGGTGGTTATGTTGGAAGTGATCAAGTACCACGTTTAAACGTATTAGACCTTCAGCGGTTAATTCGTACGATTCCAAAACCAGTAATAGCCATGGTATCTGGTTATGCAATTGGTGGCGGACATGTATTACATGTTGTTTGTGATTTAACCATTGCTGCTGATAATGCTATTTTTGGACAAACTGGACCTAAAGTTGGAAGCTTTGATGCCGGTTATGGTGCTGGGTTATTGGCCCGTATGGTTGGTCATAAACGTGCTCGTGAGATTTGGTTCTTATGCCGTCAATACAATGCGGAAGAAGCATATGAAATGGGCTTAGTAAATACGGTTGTTCCTCTTGAGAAATTAGAAGAGGAGACGATTCAGTGGTGTGAAGAAATTTTAGAAAAGTCACCAACTGCACTACGATTCTTAAAAGCATCCTTTAATGCGGATACAGATGGATTAGCTGGACTTCAACAAATGGGCGGAGACGCAACATTGCTGTATTACACTACAGATGAAGCAAAAGAGGGTAGAGATGCATTTAAGGAAAAAAGAAAGCCAGATTTTGATCAATTCCCACGCTTCCCGTGATCTATATGGGACGACGTATTGAGAGACCTTTGCTATGAAGCAAAGGTTTTTCCATTATTAGCAGTCAAGAAGGTTTTATAAGCATAAAAACAAATACGATATCCACTATTAATACGATATGAAAGTCAAGTTTTCTAAATAAGGGGGGATTTCTGATGACGGAAACGATTCCTCATTGGTTAACAAAACAAGCGTATTTAGCTCCTAATCAACCTGCAATAGAATTAGAGAATGGTACAACACTAACTTTTCTTGAATTAAAACAAAAGAGCCAGATATTTGCTAGAAAATTAGCAAGCTTGGGAGTCAAAAATGGGGATCATATAGGTGTTTTGTCAACGAATGACGTAAGAATGATCATTGCTATCCACGCATTAAGCTATCTTGGATCAGTGGGGGTTTTATTAAATACCAGACTTACGACACAAGAATTAAACTATCAACTCCGTGATGCAAAGGTTTCAATTGTTCTTACCTTGGATGACCTTTATCCCAAGGCAGAACAATTGGATGTTGAGATCGTTCGATCGTTTTCCATGATTGATGATTGTATGGAAAAGAAAATACCATTAGTTACGGAACTAAACTTAGAAGATGATTTTACAATTATCTATACTTCTGGAACAACTGGTTTTCCAAAAGGAGTTGTACATACGTATGGGAACCATTGGTGGAGTGCTATTAGCTCTGCCTTAAATCTTGGTTTGTCTAAAGAAGATAAGTGGTTGGCTACTTTACCGATGTTCCATGTGGGAGGATTATCTATCTATTTAAAAAGCGTTATTTATGGTATGCCGGTAATGTTGTTTGAAAAGTTTCATGTGGGAAGTGTCCATCATGCTATTATGCATCGAGGTGTTACCATGATATCAGTTGTTACTATAATGGTACAACGGTTGATGGAAAAGCTAGGCGAAGAATTTTACCCTGAACATTTCCGCTGCATGCTTTTAGGCGGAGGACCTGCACCTAAAGCATTATTAGAAAAAGCAAAGGAAAAGCTGGTACCGGTCTTTCAATCATATGGTATGACAGAAACATCATCTCAAATTGCAACATTAAGCCCCCACGATGCCTTGAATAAGGTAGGTTCCTCCGGAAAACCTTTAGTACCTGCGCAATTAGATATTATTAATCCAGATCATGAAAATATCGGTGAAATTCTTGTGAAAGGTCCGATGGTAACGAAAGGGTATTTTCAAAATCAAGCTGCTAATGAAGGCTCCTTCAAAGATGGTTGGCTTGCAACGGGAGATCTAGGCTACCTTGACGAAGAAGGGTTTTTATATGTAGTGGATAGAAGGAAGGACCTAATTATTTCAGGAGGAGAAAATATATATCCCTCCGAGGTAGAAAGTGTAATAGCCGGTTTGGAGCAAGTAAAAGAAGTTGGTGTAGTAGGTGTGGAGAATGAGAAGTGGGGACAAGTGCCGTATGCTTTTATTGTTCCGAATGATCCAAAATTAGATAAGGAAGATGTTTATCACTTCCTTCAAACACGGCTGGCAGCATATAAGATTCCAAATGAGATCTATTTTGTAGAAGAATTACCTAGAAATGCTTCGAACAAATTAGTTAGAAGTAAGCTATTAAACTTAATGAATAAATAGAAGCGAAAGCAACAATAATGAAACGCCCGGTTTAAAAACGAATGTTTATTAAGAAGGGCTAGGATGGATTTTCTACGGTTCGAGACTAATTCATAGTTGATGTAGAATGCGCAGTAACTTCTCTCCGGCATGGTTATTAACTTTCTTCCGCTCCTTCAAAACGATTGCTATAACACCGCTGCGGCAGAATACTTCGCTGTCACTTCCAGCACAAGGCCGACATCTGTTCAAGCTACTTGCAGCCACTTTCACAGTGTCTAATTTGCCGTGGGCACGGCATCAGCCAGGGAGCATCTTGGGTATGCTTCTTTGCCCTTGCGCTGAGGAATATGCTTCGAAGCGATGCTAGAAGACGCAGGCGCATCACTCTGTGGTCTTCGGACGCATGCTGTTCGCACAGGACAAGGAATACATAGACAGCATTACGCCTCACGAAGAAAATTGACTTTTATTTTTGAGGAGTATTCTGCCACACTAGTGGTGGTGTTGTGATTTTTGGAGAGTAAATACCCACTATAATAGTAGTGGCATTACGTATAAAAATTGTTTCATACCTTAAGTTGTGCAATCTATACAAAATTTTGGCCAAGCTTATTTCTATTTAATTGTTCTTCATTAGTGGTTCATAATTAGTTGAATAGATCGGTTTAAGTTCTTCTTTAGGTGCTATATGTAATTTCGCGTGATTCACAGCTATTGGCCCTTCATTAAACCCTCCAGCTATTAGGTTTAATTTACCCTCATAGTTGGCTATATCGCCTACTGCAAATATTCCTGGAATCGATGTAGCCATTGTATGATTTACCTGTATAGTTCCATTATTCATTACCATTCCCCATTCAGTGATGGAGCCAAGATCAATAATAAATCCATGATTTACAATGACGCTGTCTATTGTAATTTCCTCTAATTTATTACTGCCTACTTCCTTGATAACTACACTTGAGATTTGTCCGTTACTTCCTTTTAGCTCGATCATTTCAAAAGGACTAAATACTCGAACCGAAGAATTTTTCATTTTAGTTATATTACTTTCAATACCAGAGAAATCTGGTTTTCGATATACTACTGAAACTGTTTCTGCTATCGGTTCAAGTTCATTTGCCCAATCTATAGCGGAATTACCTCCGCCAGAAATTAGAACATGTTTTCCAGCATAGCTATTTAGTTTATTAATGTGATAATGAAGGCTAGTACCTTCAAAGTGATTAGCTTCTGGAAGGTCCAGTTTAACTGACTGTAATGTTCCATAGCCCGTAGCTAATATAACCGTTTTCGTAAGATGGTTCGTACCATTATGACTAGTTAATAGAAACGTACCATCATCTAATCTCTTCATTTTTGTAATTTGTTGTTCTAATACAACCGTAGGATCAAATGTCATTGCTTGTTCAATTAAATTCTCTGTGAATTCTTCCCCTGAAATATGTGGAATTCCTCCAACATCACGAATGATTTTTTCTGGATAAAAATAAGGTACCTTTCCCCCTAAAAAAGGGAGGAATTCTATTATTTTGGTTTTCATTTCTCGCATTCCACTATAAAATGCTGTGAATAATCCTACTGGACCACCACCAATAATTGTCACATCATATAATTCTAGTTCTCTTGACATATGTTTTCCTCCTAGTCGGTTACTTTGATTTCATTAATAAATAGACAAAATATGGTGCACTTAGAATAGCTACGACAATACCAACGGGAATTTGTGTTGGTGCAAGTATATTTTTTCCAATCATATCGGCAACCATTAGCAACAATGCACCAATTAATGCAGATATAGGAATTATAAATTGATGTAATGGACCAATTAACTTTCTTGCAATATGTGGAACTACTAACCCTAAAAATGCAATTGCCCCACCAGCGGCTACCGCAGCTCCTGCAAGTGAGACGGCAATTATTAATAGTTTTAGCCGTTCTTTTTCAACACTTGTTCCAAGACCAGATGCTACTTCATCTCCGAAATGTAATACATTTAAAGCATGAGCTTTTTGTAAAGCTAACGGTATCAATATAACGATCCAAGGTAAAAGTGCTAGGACAAAATTCCAATTCGCACTCCAAATATCACCAGATAGCCAAACCGTTGCCTGTCTAAAATCTTGGGGATCCATTTTTAATTGAAAAATTATTAATAACGCACTAAACCCAGCGTTTATCCCAATTCCGACTAGAATTAATCGAATTGGATTAACCCCTTTTTTCCAAGCTATTGCGTAAATTAACAATGCAGCAAATATTGCACCACCAAGGGCAGAAATTGGCATCATAAATATCGACAGAAAACCATCTATATCCAATCGATTTTGGAAAAAGAAGATATAAAGTACAACAGCAAGTCCTGCACCCGTATTAATTCCTAGAATACCTGGATCAGCTAATTCATTTTGTGTTATCCCTTGTAATATTGCTCCTGATACGGCTAATCCAGTACCAATTAAGAGGGCTAACAGGATACCAGGCAAACGAAAATCAAATAAAATCAATTCTTGTCTTTGTGTTCCATTGTTAAATACTGTCCTTATAACATCGATAGGAGAGATTTGGATGATACCCGTACTCAAACTAGTAAAGAACATCAAAATGATTAATAGTACAAGTAAGCTGATTATAATTAGAAATTTCTTTTGTTTTTTTTCTTCATAAGTATTCATTATTTTCCACCTCCACTACCACGTGCCAAATATAAGAAGAACGGAACGCCGATTAAGGAGGTAATTGCGCCAACCGGTGTTTCAAAGGGTGCATTTATAAGCCTTGAACCAATATCAGCTAATACGAGAAGTAATGCACCAAATATTGCAGAAGATGGAATAATCCATCGGTAGTCTGTCCCCATGATAAATCGGGTAATATGTGGAACAATAAGTCCAACAAATCCGACAGCACCTGCAATAGATACTGCAGCACCTGTAAGAATTAGTACGGATAGTATTCCGAGAAGTTTGGTTACCATGTTTTTTTGTCCTAAGCTAGTGGACACATCTTCACCTAAACTTAAAACGGTGATGGACTTTGAAATTCCAAGCGCAAGAATTAAACCGACTAAACCAGATATCATTAATATTTGAATTGAAGTCCAATTTGTACCTGCTAGTCCTCCAGCTAACCAAAACCCCATTTGTTTTTCAAGTTGAAAATGTAGGGAGATAATGGATGATATGGAACTTAGCATTGTTCCTATCGCTACCCCTGCTAAGGCGAGCTTAACGGGAGTTAGCCCACCAGCTGACAAGGAACCAATTA
Organism: Ornithinibacillus caprae; assembly: GCF_009728145.1. Taxonomy (GTDB): domain Bacteria; phylum Bacillota; class Bacilli; order Bacillales; family Amphibacillaceae; genus Ornithinibacillus; species Ornithinibacillus caprae. The sequence goes on from NZ_WOCA01000016.1 coordinate 93,849, forward strand.
CAAAGACAATAACGACTGCTATACCAGCACCCATAAATGATGCAAATGTTGTACCGAACATGGTTAGCGTAGGAAAGAATGCAAGTGTTATGACTAAAGCAAAGGCTGCTCCGTCAGTAACCCCCATGATCGATGGTGATGCTAGAGGGTTGCGAGTCATACCTTGCATAACTGCACCTGATACAGCTAGGAATGCACCTACCAAAGCAGCAGCTAAAGCCCTTGGTAAACGCAATTCTTGTACTACCTGATGATTTGTTAGTTCAGGATTAAAATGAAGTATTGCATCCCAAACGGAAGTAAGCTCTATATGTACTGCGCCAAATGAGATAGAAAGTCCAATGGACAATATTACAGCTATAAATGCAATAAAATTAATAAGGATTTTTAAACTTTTTGAATTTGCTAACATGATTTACTCCTAAGATTTCTTTAATAAAAATATATATTGACTTCATAATTGAAAATGATTATCATTTACATAAGATTATAACATATTGGAGGAATACATATGCATATAAATTTTAAAAAATACTTGACAGTTTTTATAGGATTAGTTGGACTAATTGTACTTGTTTCTGGATGTGGAACGGATGATTCCAATGACGAATCAGTACAATCTAATACAGAAGAAAACACGGAGGTCACTCTTGATTCAGAAATGGGTGATGTAACGATTTCTCTACCTGTTGAGCGAGTGATTGCACCGTATCACGAAGATGCATTATTAGCACTCGGTATTACTCCTGTGGCCAAATGGGCTATTGGTACCAGTATTCAAGACTATCTGGAAACAGAATTGGGTGACTTGCCAAGTATTGAATGGAATTTACCTTTAGAGCAAGTGTTGAGCCACGAACCTGATCTCATTATTTTAGAAAATAACTTAGAAAGCTATGAAGGAACATATGAGGATTATAACAAAATTGCTTCAACTTATGTAATGACTGAAGAGACGACAACTAGTTGGCGCAATCAAATTGAGACATTTGGAACACTTTTTGGAAAGGAAAACGAGGCAGAACAGGTTTTGAATGATTATGATGCAAAGGTTGCTGAAGCAAGCGAGAAAATAAATGAAGCACTTGGTGAAGAAACGGTAGCAGCTATCTGGGTAGCAGGGGAACAATTCTTTTTATTTGAACATAACCGTCACAGCGCAATAGTTCTTTACTCGGAGTTAGGAATAAATCAACCAGATCTTGTTACAGAGTTAGGTGACGCAGAGTTACAATGGAATCCATTATCGATTGAAAAGTTATCTGAATTAGATGCTGATCATGTATTTTTGCTGGCAACAGAAGGAGAACCCGGAATTGAAATTCTAGAAAATAGTGCTGTTTGGCAAAGTACACCGGCTGCTGAAAGTGGTAACATTTACCGAATAAATGATCCAAGTAATTGGACGAATAGAGGTTTGATTGCATCTGAGCAAACAATTGATGACCTTTTGGGTGAATTAATTGATTAACATTTATGATTAAATTTAATAATTGATAACGATTATCATTGACTAAATGATGAAAAGGAAATAAACTAGAAGTAGTAATGAAGTAGGTAAATGCACATATTAATATGATATATGTATTTATAGTACGGTGTAGGGAGAGATTCCAATGCAAACGTTGACGGCAAAAGATTTAACACTTGGATATGGTGATACAATTATCATCGACGATTTAAACCTTGAAATTCCTAAAGGGGAAATTACAGTTTTAATCGGCGGTAATGGTTGTGGAAAATCAACATTGCTTCGATCTTTGGCTCGTCTTATGAAGCCAAGGGGTGGAGATGTTGTTTTAAATGGGGAAGACATAGCTAAAATGCCTACAAAAGATGTGGCAAAAAAATTAGCTATATTACCACAAAGTCCAATTACTCCTGAAGGATTGACTGTTAAAGAATTGGTTAAACAAGGAAGACATCCATATCGAGGCTTTTTAAAGCAATGGTCAAAAGATGATGAAGATGCTGTTAATTATGCATTAGATGTAACCAATATTCGTGATCTACAAGATCGTTCCGTTGATTCCTTATCTGGTGGACAACGTCAACGTGCTTGGATTGCGATGACCCTTGCACAGGATACGGATTTAATACTATTAGATGAACCAACAACCTATTTAGATATGACACATCAAATTGATGTATTGGATTTATTATTTGAACTTAATGAAAAAGATAATCGGACCATAGTTATGGTATTGCATGATATCAATCTTGCTAGCCGATATGCACATCATATTGTTGCAATTAAAGACAAACAGGTTTTTGCACAAGGTAAGCCAGAAGAAATTATTACATGTAACCTCGTGCATGAAGTTTTTGATATGAAGTGTGATGTTATGTATGATCCAATGTTTGGTACACCAATGTGTATACCACATGGACGTGGTCGCTGTATATACAATCCGAATATATAATAATATTGAACTGAAACTCATCAATCATTTGATGAGTTTTTTTGCAAGTAAGAATGCTCTCTTATGCAGCATAAACAACTAAGGAAGTTACCATAAAGGATGATATTCAATAGATAAGTGCTTCTAAAAAACATAGAACATTTTTTCCAAGAATTCCACTAGCAATAGCCAAGTTTTCTATGCTTATTTATGTAGGAATTACATACTTCCTATTTTTTGTGCCACATTAAGTATAGGAGGTATGCAGAATGGAAAAGAAAAAATATTATGTCAGTCTACAAGCTGGAGAAATATCGCAAATTAAGTATGATAATAATGATGAGTTCTTGATTTATGCTACAGACGAGGAAATAGATGAGCTTCGTTCTAAAATAAACCAAATGGATGATGCTGCCTTTGGGACGTTTTTGCGGGCACATATTCCAATTAAACCGTACCATGAAGACCCTCAAAATGATGACTATGATGCAGGAATAACAGAGGCTTTTCAAATGTTATATCAATTAGGAGATGAAAATACTAAATCTCATATAGAAAGTATAGGAATTCTATCAAATAGACATATGTAAGTAGAGTTAGGAATAGGATAATTATATATCTTATTCCTTTTTTGACAGATAGGAAGTATAAAATTTCCTATCCTGCATAAGTGCAACAGAGGCTTGACATAAACTAAGTTTTCAAAAAAATGTAGGGATTCTGTCAATTTCGAGGTAAATGCTAATTCTTCTAATGTTTATAACTTATCTCTAAAAGGAATAATATAATTAGCAATGAATTAGGAGGATGATTGATCAAATGATACGTAAATCTATTCATGCACTCATTATCGCCTTCGTATTATTTCTAGTATTTCAACTAAATGAATTGCATTTTACTTCAGCCAATGACTCGATTGGTGAAGAGGGTAGCCAGCAAACACATGTAGAAGATTTAAATGATAAAACTAGTAACCAAGAATCTGATTCTAATCAATACAACATTACACATATGGAGATTGTTAAACTTACGGATGAGTTTATGAATATTCTTGTGCAAGATATTGATGAAGAATATCGAGTTGTCCATTTTGACACAAAAGAAGAATTGGTGCGGAAATTTGAAGAAGTTACTACTCAAGAGGTTGCATTCCCATATGTTGACTATTATTATAATGAAGAAGCGGGCAGCTTATATATCGTTCCAACCGAGACTCCACCATGGTTTATGGAAGAAAATGATTATGATATAGTACAATTAGATGAGAATCAGATTAAAATTATTCAGGAAAATCAATCAGTACTTTATGGAAACTATATCATTGAAATAGTGTTCACACACCATAACGATAAATGGAAAATAACCGAGATATTGTATCCAGCATAATAGATTTTCACGAAGAAAAAGGCAGCTGAAATAATGTATACGTTTAGAGATTATTATAATAATGAAGTAAAGTTTTCCTTTGAAGATCACCCTTTTTCACCTGAGCCAAAGCATGTATGGGTAATTTGTTTATATCAAAACAAATGGCTTTTGACTGATCATAAAAAGCGTGGATTAGAATTTCCAGGTGGAAATGTTGAAGAAGGAGAAACAGCAGAACAAGCCGCAATTAGAGAAGTAAAAGAAGAAACAGGTGGTATAGTAACAGATTTAACGTATATTGGTCAATATTATGTATATGGGAAAGGTAGACATATAGTCAAAAATGTTTACTTTGCTCGTATCGACACACTGCGTAAAGAAGAAACGTATTATGAGACAAATGGTCCAGTGTTGATAAATAAGATACCATCAAATATTAAACGAAATCATACGTATAGTTTTATTATGAAAGATCATATTTTAACGTACTGTATAGATTATATTAAGCGTGAATTTGTTAAAAGTAAAAAGGATGTAGATGTGTAATAGAGGCTATTTTGAAGTGAAAGCCTAAATTCGTCTTGGGAAAAAGTTTGGAGGTATCCAGGCTTTTTTAATGCGATGAGAAAGAGGAGGGAGTTATGATCACGGCCAAAATTCTTTGTTGGGAGAATGAAAATGTCTATGAGAGGGGGTGTCACGGTACAATTCTTTTCTGGGAGGATGGATTTGTCCATGAGAGGAGTTATCATGGCTGAAACTTCATTCAGAAAAGCATAGAACGGGGCTTGTCAAGAAAAGTGTGTAAGTTATTCTAAATACTTTAACACACGTTCATTAAGGTGATCATGAATTAACAGCTGATTCATGACCATTGCCCATTGTTGAATATGGCCGCCTTCCCACTTATTTTCAAGTTCTTTAGTTCGTAAATACAAAACTTTTAGAAGGGCGTTCTCGTTTGGGAATGCTCCTTTTTTAGTC
>NZ_WOCA01000017.1 GCF_009728145.1 Ornithinibacillus caprae
AAGGATGGTTAAGAAATATGATTTAGGCCAATCCATGTCAAGACGAGGAAACTGTTGGGATAACGCCCCACAAGAATCATTTTTTGGGCATTTTAAAGATGAAGCATATATTAAACCTTGTGAAACCTTAGATGAGTTAAAGCGAGAAATTAAGAGTTATATGACTTATTACAACAACTACAGATATCAATGGAATCTAAAAAAGATGACCCCTGTACAATACAGGAATCACCTTTCCAGTGTAGCATAGTCTTTTTTTAAATAGTCCTTTACAAAGGGTACATTTTAAGATAGAAACGTGCTTTTTAATGGTATAAAAATTACAGCATCTAACCACTACCAAGCTTGTTGTATCAAATGGTATGTTTCTTTATTGCAAATGATATATAAACTAGTATCCACAGGGATCTCTTCGTCTAAACGTCTAATGATACTTAGGTCATTATTGGCAGATATTAAGTTTGCTCCTCTATCTCTTAATCCATTAAAAGCATCTCGAAAGGTTTTCCATGTTGGGTCCGGTTTTACCATCCAGAGGTCATCTCCAAATCTTTTACTCAGTAATTGCATAAATAACTGACTAGATCCATGGTGTTGCATTGATTTAGCCATGAGGAAGGAGAACGCATCATTTGAAGGTATAAATTCATCTATTTTTACATGATTAAACATTCTCACGTCATCGTCACGAATCATTTCAACAATCGTATAGATATCTTTATCATGTTCCATTCCATAACTCTCTATCGAAGAAGCAATTAAAAGAGACTTTCCGTCAGCAGAAACTTCATCTTCTTCTTCTGGTGAAAAAATAACAACTGAATTGGAGCGCAGTACATTTGCCTTATCCAAAATTTCATAGCTTGTAGGATCACCTTGTATGAAATAAAAATTATTATGTTCGAAAGGTGTTTTATCTAATTGATCTATTAAAACAACATCTCTATCAGCAGCATTATTTTGTAAAATTTCATCGAGCGTTTTTCTCGCTTTTGTAGACCACCCGATGATGACATAATGATCGTTACCGTTATAACTCAATTTTCCTTCCTCCTTAAGTCTTCTGTACAGTGTAAATGAATCAACAATTTTACCAAGTATGATACCAATTAACCCTATACCTGTTAGATAAAGAAATATCCCAAAAATTTTTCCAACATAGGTAACAGGGGAATAATCACCATATCCCACGGTAGTTACAGTTGTCATTACCCACCACAAACCGATAAAGGGATTTTTAAAATTATCTGGTTCAATAAAATAAATAATAAATGCACATGAAATATAAAATACAAATGCTATCGTAATTAGTTTTAATGTGTTGATCTTTATTGCTTTTTTTATTAACTCAAACATGTAAACTCCTCCGAGCTAATTAGTTATAAATACTCTATATTAAATATTCCCAACTAACAGCTTAAAATATGCTAGGTTCACAACTTTAGCATATTAAAAAAGAAAAAGGAGCTTGGAATATGATCCAAACTCCTTACTACCCATATTAAACAATTGGGTCACAATATTTATTTTCGAGATTTAAATTTAAAGGTTTTCCTGTGTCATAGGAAATATCACCAATTAATTCTCTCAAATGTGTTTCCGTAACGTTTTCATCTTTCCAGTATTTTAAGATGGTGGAGCCGATTTCTATAGCTTCGATTCGCCCTTGTTCATATAAGTCGATAAAACTTTTGGTGCATGGTTGATTTGTTGCTGGGTGATACCATGTTGTTCTATCCTTATTCAAGTAATCCACATTATCTTTAATTGGGCGATGAGAATATGATGAAATGAGAGAAGCTAATAGAGCATTCTTCCACCCAAACGGGTCGGATAATATTCTTAAAGCGAGCTTCATGTCACGATAAGATTTTTCAATATAATAAGTTGTTTCTTCCTCAACCATTGGGTAATGTTTTTTGATCGTTTCATGTAGAAGTTCTATAATATCCTCATGTAATGAAGGTCCCACATTTATTTCTTTATAAACAGGAACTTTCCAGGTTTTTATATTTTTATCTTTTTCCATCATTAAGGTATCGATACAAACCTCAAGCTTTTGGTGTTTATTTCCTTCATAGCCCGCTCGGTAATGGATATATGGATGTGTGTTTCTATCTAATATGTGATGGGTAACGAAACCAAAGACATAGGCCTGTACCTCGGGAATAGAGCTTTTTGCAGATGTTATTAAATCCATTAAAAATGCTCCGCAATGCCTCTGATGAAGCAGCAATCCAATATCTTGGATATGATCTTCCTTGATCCATGGCCAAAAGTTGTAATAAAAAAATGGATCCGGACCTTGAGCCCCTAAGTTCATATAATGTTCATAGGTTGGGAACGGATTTTTTCCGATGGAATCTACTACATCTTCGCAAAAAAGCATATGTGTCCAAATATTAGGCATACGAAAATCCTCCTTATAAGACTAAAAAAAGCATAACGACATATGCTTCAATGAATGTGCCATCCATATAAATTATTGACTATATATAGTATAAATCAAAATAGTACAAAGATGGTGTGAAAAGTAAAGACAATTTTGTGACCATATTGGACTTTTTAACAACAATTAATATTTTTTCTTCTGATAAACAGAAATATATTAACTATTATTAAAAATTTGGTACAATAGGGGAGGGTTTAAAAAAGTAAAGACATTGGGAGGAATACACAATGGATTATCGCATTGAACGAGATACATTAGGAGAAGTAAAAGTTCCCGCTGATAAATCTTGGGGGGCACAAACACAGCGTAGTAAGCAGAACTTTCCAATCGGCGATGAAAAAATGCCTACCGAAATAATAAAAGCGTTTGCAATCTTGAAGAAGAGTGCAGCTAAAGCAAATAGTGATTTAGGGTTAATGGATGCCAAAAAAGCTGAGGCAATTGAATATGCTGCAACTCAAGTAATTAATGGTGAGTTAAATGATCATTTTCCATTAGTTGTTTGGCAAACTGGAAGTGGTACACAATCTAATATGAACGTAAACGAAGTGATCGCTTTTGTAGGTAATGTATGGTTAAAAGAACAAGGTAGTGACCTTACCCTACATCCAAACGATGATGTTAATAAATCACAAAGTTCAAATGATACGTATCCAACAGCTATGCATATTGCTTCTGTATTAAAATTAGAGGATGTTGTATTACCAGCATTACGAACATTAAAAGATACATTAAAAGGAAAAATGGATGCATTCCAGGATATCGTTAAAATTGGTCGCACGCATTTGCAGGATGCAACACCATTAACACTTGGACAAGAAATAAGCGGATGGCATCGTATGCTTGAAAAATCGGAAAATATGATTACACAAAGTGTAGAATATTTAAAAGAACTAGCAATTGGTGGAACTGCTGTTGGAACTGGATTGAATGCTCATCCAGAATTCTCGGAACGTGTTTGTGACGCAATTAATGAATATACTGGTAAGGATTTCGTTTCTGCGCCAAATAAATTCCATGCATTAACAAGTCATGATGAAACGGTATATGCACATGGTGCATTAAAAGCACTAGCGGCTGACTTAATGAAAATTGCTAATGATGTTCGTTGGTTGGCAAGTGGTCCGCGCTGTGGTATTGGTGAAATTACTATTCCAGCTAACGAGCCAGGAAGTTCGATTATGCCTGGAAAGGTTAACCCTACACAAAGTGAAGCAGTTACGATGGTAGCAGCTCAGGTTATGGGAAATGATGCAACAATAGGATTTGCAGCAAGTCAAGGTAATTTTGAACTAAATGTATTTAAACCAGTTATTGCTTATAACTTCTTACAGTCTAGCCAATTACTTGCTGACAGTATGCTTTCATTTGATGAACGCTGTGCACAAGGGATTGAACCAAATCACGAACAAATTGAAAAATATCTGAATGATTCATTAATGCTTGTAACGGCATTGAATCCACACATCGGCTATGAAAATGCAGCAAAGATTGCAAAGAAGGCATTTGCAGATAACTCAACATTAAAAGAAACGGCAGTAGATCTCGGACTTTTAACAGAAGAAGAGTTTGATAAGTATGTTAATCCAAAAGAAATGACACATCCAAAATAAAATATAAGTTTAGCCCGTATTGTCAAACAGTTGATAATACGGGCTTTTTATATGTTCTTAAAAATTGTAGAAAAACATGAACAAATTACCAACTATTATTTGTGATAAGAATTGGGTTTCCTGCTCACAATAGTTAGTACAGAAGGAGGTGATATCACATGGCAAATAACAATAATAACAACCAATTACTTGTACCTGGTGTACAACAAGCTCTTGATCAAATGAAGTATGAAATTGCTACTGAATTTGGTGTTAACTTAGGAGCTGATACTACTTCTCGTGCTAATGGTTCTGTTGGTGGAGAAATCACTAAACGTCTAGTTCAAACAGCTCAACAACAATTAAACGGACAATCTCAATAAATATGGCCTCTGGGGGAAAACCCCTTACAGATAAGGGAAAGTCAATAATGACTTTCCCTTTTATGATGACTTTTTAATAACAAATAAGTAAAGTAATAGACGATCAATACTCCCGGTGCAACTATGAAATATTTGGTTAGAATGAAGTTTATAATTAGTGGTAGTATTTACTAAAGTATAGAAATTAATTCCATTATTTATAAAAAATATGTATAAAAATAAAAGGTGTTCCAGCTAGAACACCTTTTATAAACACATGCTGTTAAACTAGCGAATACGTAATTCAGTTTCTGCATCAAAGAAATGACATTTATTCATATCAAAGGCTAGATCAATGCTGTCTCCACCTTGAACGTCTGAACGAGAATCAACACGAGCAATAAAATCTTGATCATTTATTTTTGAGTAAAGGAATGACTCTGCACCCATTAACTCAGCTACATCGATATGAGCTGTAATTTTTGTTTCTGGTGTTGATTCGATAAATACAGGCTCATCATGGATATCTTCTGGACGGATTCCTAGAATAACATCTTTATTTACATAGCCTTGTTCACGAAGTACTTTCATTTTACCTTCAGGAACTTTAACTTTTACATTTTCCATTTCAAAATGAGTTTCCGTTAACTTACCGTTTAAGAAGTTCATAGAAGGTGATCCGATAAATCCACCTACGAAAACATTCTCAGGACTGTCATATACATCTTTTGGTGCACCAACTTGTTGAATTATACCATCTTTCATAACAACTAAACGTGTTGCCATCGTCATTGCTTCTGTTTGGTCATGGGTAACGTAGATGGTAGTTGTTTGTAAGCGTTGGTGTAACTTTTGGATTTCAGCACGCATTTGTACACGTAATTTTGCATCCAAGTTTGATAAAGGCTCATCCATTAAGAATACCTTTGCATCACGTACAATCGCACGACCTAAAGCAACACGTTGACGTTGACCACCAGAAAGAGCTTTTGGTTTACGATCTAAATATGCTTCTAATCCTAGGATTTTTGCAGCATTTTGAACACGTTTATCAATTTCATCTTTCTTAAATTTACGGAGTTTTAATCCGAAAGCCATGTTATCGTATACATTCATATGCGGGTAAAGTGCATAGTTTTGGAATACCATTGCGATATCACGATCTTTTGGTGCTACATCATTCATCTTTTTATCATCAATGAATAAGCCACCATCAGTGATTTCTTCAAGACCTGCAATCATACGTAATGTAGTTGATTTACCACAACCAGATGGTCCAACGAATACGATAAATTCTTTATCTTGAATATGAAGATTAAAATCATCTACTGCAATAACTTCCTTGTCATACTTTTTCTGGATATGTTCTAAGCGTAACTCTGCCATTTTTTATTCCCCCAATTTGTAAGCGTTTTACTATATTAAGTATAGCCTAGTAGAAAATAGTCCGTAAATAGTAAAGATGCACAAAGAAGTTTGTCCTCTTTGTGCATCTTTACTAGGTGGGTAGAAAGTGCTAGTAGATAACAAAGGTTTTCACTGTGAGTGCTTATCGGAAACCTTCGTTATCTAAGCGTATTTAATTATTAGCTAATAATGCTAAGTAGACGGTTAAAGCCTGATGAAAGTCCCTTACATCGATCCCAGTGGCTTCATAAAACTTGTCTAATCGATATTGAAGACTGTTTCTATGCATGTATAGCTTTTTAGCAGCAACTGATATATTTAAATTACTTTCAAGAAATACTTCAATCGTTTGTAATAACTCCTGATCCGTTGCAAAATCTTTTAATATGGTCTTAGAGATTTCTTTTTTATAAGAGGCTTCTATCTGGTCAATGAGTATATATGGTATAACTTCTACATAAGACAACACATTTTTATCTGTATACGAAAAAGACATTTTCGCACTACGCAATAGATTCTCATAATGTTCTTTTACAAGATGCAAGTCTTCACGAAATGGCCCAACTAGGAAGTTGATTTTGACATATAAATCACTCATCAAAATATCAATTATTTTTTCATAGGAGATATCTTCCTCGGCATGTTTTTTTTGCTCTTCAATAATAATACCTTCTTGTTGATTTTCCCAAAGAATAGTAATGTCCATAGCAAATAATTCATTCAGTGCTTCTTTAAATGATATTGGATCGATTTGATTATTGGAAATGGAAAAATACACAAATCTATAAGTTATATTAGCATCTAGTTGCATGTTAGAATGGTTAGTAATTCTATTTTCCCAGAGTTTTTCTTTTTGAGTCGGAAGTGGAAAGGTATGGGTATATGGCTCTAAAAAAGTAGCAAGTAAACCCTTATCCTTAGATGTCAGTTCACTTTTATGTATGCCGATTAACTCATTTGTATCATGAAGGTACCATTCAAAGTTAGAGTCTAGATTTTGGTCAATATCGGTAAGGATAATTAAAGAAGGAAAAATTTTTTTTAGTTGTGTAATCATATGTGAAAATCCTCTTTTCTTCTAAGCCTTTAATTTAATTATAGCAGTATAAAGGAAAGTGAAAAAACAATATATCGTCCTATTTGATTTTTCGAATCGCTATACATGAACCTATTCGTTTGTTACACTTTATAAAGTGAAAAAATTAAAGTATATGAAAAACAAATACTGAAGGTTTTTCAATAGATGCTTTAGTAATAATTAAAAGGAGGCTAACCATGCCAAATATTTATGATAGTGCATATGATATGGAAAAAGCGATACGTGAGAGTGAGGAATTTCAAGGATTAAAATCAGCTTTTGAAGCTGTAATGAATGATCCTTCTGCAAAGCAAATGTTTGATAACTTCCGTAATACACAGATGGAGCTACAACAAAAACAAATGCAAGGTGAAGAAATTACAGAAGAAGAAGTTGAAAAAGCACGTCAAGTGGTAGAATTAGTTCAACAACATGAAGATATTTCAAAACTAATGGAACAAGAACAGCGTTTAAACATGATGATTAATGAAGTGAGCCAAATCATTACAAAACCGTTAGAAGAACTATATGGTGCACATGAGGAACAAGCTGAATAATTTTTACGTAAAACTGCAGATTTGTATCTGCAGTTTTTTATATGGTAAATTTCTTATCCTGTATAAGTACATTTCTAATATTCATGCAGGAAAATGATGAAAAAAGGGAGAATGTATATTATAGAAAAGGGGGAGATCGTAATGTCGATTGTTAAGTATGAAAGTAAAGACAATATTTCATATATTCATTTAAATCGTCCAGAGCGGTTTAATGCTTTGAATAAGGAAATGTTAGAGGAATTTTTATATGTGTTAGAAACAGTAGAAAAGAATGATGATAAGGTTATCGTACTAGCTGGAAATGGTAATGCTTTTTGTGCTGGTGGAGATATCAACATGATGAAGGATTTTGCTAATAAAGAATTTTTCGATGGGGTTATGGATACAATCAGTGCAGTTGTAACGAAGCTGTACATGATGCCTAAAATCGTTATTTCCGCTGTACAAGGCTCTGCTGCAGGTCTAGGGCTAAGCATAGCATTAACTGCTGATTATGTGGTCGCGCAAAATGAATCTAGATTTGGGATGCTGTTTATTGGAGTAGGTTTAGCCCCCGATGGTGGTGGACATTTTTGGTTAGAGCAACGACTGGGAGCCCATCAAGCAAAACAATTTACTTGGGGAATGCAACAGGTTCAAGGGCAGGAAGCCAAACGTATGGGACTCGTTGATGTATTAACAAATGAAAGTGTAGTAGAGACAGCAACAAAAATCGGACAAAAAATATTAACAACTCCGACTGTAGCTATGCTAAAAACGAAAATGATGTATCATACGAAAAACCAAGCAACACTGGCATATTATTTGAAGGAAGAAAAGAAATCTCAATGGGAATTACGTAATACAAAAGACCACCAGGAAGGGGTACAGGCGTTTTTGGAGAAAAGAAACCCTGTATTTAAAGGAGAATAATTAATTGAAAACGACTTCAGTGATTGAAGTCGTTTTTTGCACCAAAATTATCGATGAAATAAGACTAATTTCGCATCTGGTGAAACACATCGATGTGTATGTTCACTGTATCCTTTTTCAGCTAGCTTTGAAGAACCGACTTCTTTTGCTTCTTGATCATTTTTTGCCTCAAAGGATTCATCTAATAATTTTTCTCCAGATTTATCAAATACCGTTAATACGTACGTACGCATGACGTTGCCTCCTTGACGTTTTTCATATATACAATATTCGATAACCACAAGAATAATCCTTCTTTTACAAACACTTTCCTTTAAATTGTAAAGTAAACTTGACAGGGAAATGAATGTAATGTAAACTTTACGTAAAGTTAACTTTACTAAAAAGTAGGAGATAATCATGAGAACGCTTATTCGTGAAAAACGTAATGAAATGAACATGACGCAGGAGGAGTTATCAAAGGCATTGAAGGTTTCTAGACAGACTATTATTTCACTTGAAAAAGGAAAATATAAACCTTCATTAGTACTAGCGCATAAACTCTCGCAAATATTTAACTGTTCAATTGAGGAATTATTTATTTTTGAGGGGGATGAAAATGTTGAGTGAAGAATTCTTACAAACTCCGTGGGTAATATTGATTATGCTTGGAAATTATGCTTTTTTAATAGCATTATTTTTCCTGCAACGTCATTTAGGAAAGAAAAAACACCGTTATGATGAGCGTTATTACCAAGTAAATAATCAAGCAAAGGGGAGAACTTGGGATATAATGCTTGTTGTCATGCTTATTGCTTGGCCGCTGGTTGTTATGTTTGATGGCATTTCCTTTAGTTTTTTCTTATTGTCCATACTCTATGTGCTGCATTGTCTCATTTATGGTGTAGCTTCTGCTTATTATAATGGAAGAGAATAAGGGAGGGAAATATAATGACATTATTACTGAACAATGTAACCAAACGATTTGGAGAAAATATCGCTGTAAATAATCTATCTTTAGAAATCCCAGAAAGTGAAATGTTTGGTTTTCTTGGAGGAAATGGTGCAGGTAAGACAACTACCTTTCGGATGATTCTCGGTTTGTTGGATCGTACCAATGGTGATATTTCTTGGAATGGTGAAACAATTAATTATGATAAAAGTCATTTAATTGGTTACTTGCCAGAAGAAAGAGGGCTTTATCCAAAATTAAAAGTAAGGGATCAATTGATTTATCTCGGAAAATTACGAGGTATGAGTAAACACGAAGTAGATTCAGAACTAAATAATTGGTTAGAGCGGTTTAAAGTTCCGGAATATATAGACAAAAGAGTTGAAGAATTATCGAAAGGGAATCAGCAAAAAATCCAGTTTATCTCCGCTGTTATTCATAAGCCAAAGCTACTTATTCTGGATGAGCCTTTTTCTGGACTGGACCCAATTAATGTCGAAATGTTAAAGGAAGCTGTATTAGAGTTAAAAAATCAAGGGACGTCTATTGTTTTTTCATCACATCGAATGGAACATGTTGAAGAATTGTGTGAGCATTTATGTATTCTACATAATGGAGATCAAGTAGTTCAAGGTTCTTTGCGTGATATAAAACGTTCCTTTGGGAAGAAGAACTTAATGGTTCATGGGGATTTTTCAGTGGACTTTTTACAGGATATCCCTGGAGTATTGAGATATAAGAAGGTAGCTGATGGCTGTGAACTACAAATTGAGCATGAGGATGTATCACAAAAAGTGTTTGCTTCTTTACAAGGGAAAGGATTTGTACGTAAATTTGATTTAGAAGAACCTTCTTTAAATGATATTTTCATTGAGAAAGTAGGTGCAGCATATGAATAAGTTTTGGATTATTTTATCACATACCTATATGACTAGATTGAAGACTAAATCATTTTATATTAGTACAGCAATCATTCTGTTATTTATTATAGGTATGGCAAACTTTCAGACGATTGTTGATATATTTTCAAGTGATGACAAAGACACAATAGCAGTTATTGATAAATCAGATGTACTTTTCGATTCATTACAGGAAAGTGTTTCAAATTCTAATGAAGATGTTGAGATAGTATCAGTAGATGAGAGCGAAGGAGTTATTAAAGAATCGGTTAGAGAAGGGATTTATAAAGCGCTTGTTGTGTTGGAGTTAAATGAGGATCAAGTACCGGAAGCAACTTACTACTCCAATACCATTACAGAAACAGCTGTTCAAATGGTATTAGAACAGCAATTACAACAATTGAAAATTGCAATGGCTACACAAGCTGCTGGGATTGATCAAGCAACTATTACGGAAATATATGAGCCGATCACTTTTCAACGAATAGCACTTAATGAAAGTGCGAAAACTGATGAAGAGTTAAATCAAGCACGTGGAATCGTGTATATTATGTTATTCTTGCTTTATATAGCTGTACTGATGTATGGAACAATAATTGCTACAGATGTGGCTACAGAAAAATCGTCAAGAGTGATGGAAATTCTAGTCTCCAGTGCATCCCCTGTGACACATATGTTTGCTAAAATTACAGGAATAGCTCTTTTAGGTTTAACACAAATCTCTCTATTTGTAATAGTAGGTTATACACTTATTCAGTCTAAACAAGAGGAGTTAACAGGGGGAATCTTTGAATACTTTGGGATTCAAGATACTTCACCTACTGTTTATATTTACGGGATTATTTTCTTTTTATTGGGGTATCTACTGTATGCAACCTTGGCAGCAATGTTAGGGTCATTAGTAAGTAGAGTAGAGGATGTTCAACAATTAATTACCCCGATGACGTTATTAGTGGTAGCTGCCTTTTTAATTGCGATGTTTGGGTTAAGTATGCCGGAATCAACACTAGTTACCGTTACATCTTTTATACCTTTTTTTGCACCTATGCTAATGTTTTTGCGGATTGGAATGTTAGAAGTACCGTTTTGGGAAGTTGCAATTTCAATTAGTCTACTAATAGGTACAATTATTCTTTTAGCACTTATTGGTTCAAGAGTTTATAAAGGTGGAGTGTTAATGTATGGTCGTTCAAGTTCATTAAAGGATATGAAAAAAGCAATCGAATTAACCAAGAAAGAGTAAAGATAAGGTCGCGAAGTTTAAGCGACCTTTTCTATTGTTAAGATAACGAACGTGCATTCGCTTTCTTGTTTTGTTAAAATAAATTTAAAAAGGAAATAAGCTGGAGGTGAGCTTAGTGTCAACGGAAGTTTCATTTATTCATGCAGCGGATTTACATTTAGATAGTCCTTTTAAGGGATTGGCACATGTTCCAGATCAACTGTTTAAAGAAATACGAGAAAGTACATTTAAGGCTCTTGAAAATTTAGTATCGACTGCAATTGTAAAGCAAGTGGATTTTGTAATACTTGTCGGTGATTTATTTGATAATGAACGCCAAAGCTTGAAAGCACAAGTGAAATTGAAGAAGGCTTTTGAGGAGTTGGGACGACATCACATTAATGTATACTTATCTTATGGAAATCACGACTTTATTAAAGGGAATATTCATCCCATTACATATCCCTCAAATGTATTTGTATTTTCACGTGAAGAAGTAGACCACTTTACTTATATCAAAGGTGGCCAACCTCTAGCAAATATCTATGGTTTTAGCTATGAAAATAGAGCCGTAAAACAAAAAAAGGTTTCTGAGTATAAAATAAAGGATCCAAACGTCCCTTATCATATCGCTATGTTGCACGGAAGTATAGCGAGTAATACGGAGCATGATTTGTATGCACCATTTCAATTAGGAGATTTAATGCAAGAGCATTTTAGCTACTGGGCATTAGGACATATTCATAAGCGAGAAGTACTTAAATTTAAGCCACCTGTCGTCTATCCTGGTAATATACAAGGGCGAAGTCGAAAAGAATCAGCGGAGAAAGGCTGCTATCATGTTAGATTAACAGAAACGAATATGCAAACAGACTTTATTCCTCTACAAGCAATACAGTTTAATTCCATTTCAGTTGATTTGTCTCATTGTAAGGAAATACATGAGGCCGAAGCCTATATACGATCGGAAATAGCAGAAAACGATCAACTAGATGTACCACAGCTTCTTGATTTAACAATACAAGGAAATACAGAAAAACTGAAGCAGTGGAAAAATGAACAGTTACTAGAAGATGTCATAGAAATTATCAACGAAAGCTTTATAGAAACAAAAATTTGGTCTTATGTATACCGGTATCAGATAAGCATATCCGAACAGGATGCTTTTCGATCATATGAAGGAGAGCACTTTATCGGGGAACTTACTAGACAATTAAAAAATGCATCCATAGCAACTTATATAAGCGAATTATATCAGCATAAGGATGCAAGAAAATATATGGAAAAACTTTCGACTGAAGACATAGAAGAAATAAAAAGGGAAGCTTATGACCTATTAATACATGAGCTTCTTGAGAAATGAGGTGAGAAATATGAAACTATTACGCGCGACCATATTTGGGTTTGCTAAATGGGTAGATTTTGACATCGATTTTCGGAATGAAAATCTAACCATTATTTATGGAGAAAATGAATCAGGAAAGTCATCTTTACATAAATTTATTCTATTTATGTTATTTGGTTTACCGCCTAAACAACGGACATTTTATCGACCGAAAACAAGTAGCAAAATGGGAGGAAGACTAACTGTACAAGATCCTGATTATGGAGAATTCATCATTGAACGAATGGATGATACTCGAAATGGTGCAGCGATCTGCTACACTCCAGACGGCTTGGAACATAATGAAAAATGGCTCCAAGAATGCCTAGGGGGAATGAATCAAGAAGCATATCATAATATATTTTCGTTCTCTGCAAATGATTTATCCTCCATACGTAAGATGAAGGAAAATGATATGGGAGAAGTATTATTAGGAATTGGTTTAACAGGTTCTGTACATATTCATTCAATTGAAAAAAAGTTAGATACCAAAATAGCAGAAATGTTTAAACCATATGGTAAGAAACCTGTCATTAATCAGCAAATTCAAGCATTGCAAGGGCATCAAATGACCTTGACAGAAATGCAGCAGGAAGAGGCAACTTATCGACAAAAGCAAATTAAATTAATTGAATTGACAACGGAGATGGACCGGTTAACGAATAACGTACGAACTGAAAGAGAGCATGTACTGTTATTGGAAAAAAAACTACAGGCTTTACCAGCAGTACATGAATACCATAAATATTCTAACCAATTAAAAGAGATACCTAGTTACATTCCTTTTCCAGAAGAAGGGATTAACCGCCTCCAATCCTTGAAAGAAAAAGTAGTACCATTACAAAGTGAGATGTCTGTTCTAAAGGCAAATGAGCAAAGACAGAAGAATCAGCAACTTCAGTTAGAACAGTCCCTTTCATCTAAGAAATCATCAGAAAAATTAGTAATCCTTTTAGATAAACAAGAGAAGTTTAAAGAGCAAAAAAACGAATTATTCAAGATAAACGATTCCATGCAAAAATTAAATCTTCGTATTCAAACTGAGTTAGAGGATATGAACCTAGGTATAACTCGTAAGGATTTAAAAGAAATTCGTTTACCTTTCCACATTGAGAAAACTTGGAATGAACTAAAGAGTAATCAAGAGCAGCTAGAACTAGAACAAAAGCTATTGAACGAGGATATCCATTTAGTTGAGCAAACACAAACATTTATTGAAGAACAATTACATGAACTAGAAGCAGAGCTACTAACAAATGAACAGAAAAATCAACTACACGAAAAGCTTGAGCATTATAGTAAAAGTAAATTAGTTGAGAAGTTGCAGCAAGAAGAAAAGATCAAAGCAGAAAAGTGGAGAAAAAATAAAAAAGTAACGGAAAAGAGATCAACTACTATTTTGTTAGCATCTATTGCTCTAGCTGTCATTTTAGGGATAACAGGAATTTTCACTGACTGGGATATCCTAGTAACTGTAGCAGTGATTAGTTTCATTATAGGTATCGGACAATGGGGCTGGAGTAGGCGCTCCTTACTAAACATGGAAAAATTATTTGAGCAATCAATGTACATACCATCTGAAGGCAATTTGACCGACCGTGAAAAAGAAGATGCTGAACGTCTGTTAGAGCGTGACCATGAGAATAAAAATGAACAAAAACTATTATTAGAACAATTAAAGTCTACAGATATTCAACGTATACAGCTACAAGAAAAGCAATCTGTTAAAAAGGGTAGCAAAGAACAATTACAAAAGAAAATTCAAGAACAGCAGCAAATATACCCCTTTTTACGGAATGTAGACGTTCCGTATTGGACAGAAGTTTTCCATACACTAAAATCTATTCTTCGAATGCAGAGCGAGAAAGAAGAATTAGAAGCGGAATATCAAGTAATTCAACGTAACGTTTCTTTGTTTGAAAAAGAGGTAGAAAAAGCTCTCCAAGAGGAAGGAGTCGATACATCGAATACTACCGAAGAGCAACTAAAGTGGATAGAGGAAGAGTGGAATGATTTCATCAAAGCGAAGGAATCCCTTTCTCAAGTAAAGAAATTAATTAGCGAAAATAATCAACATCAACAAAATGTAAAACAAAAAATAGAAGTATATCAAAATGAAATAGATTTATTGTTTAAGTCTGCAGAGGTAAGTAATGAGGATGAGTTTTACCAACAGGCTAGTGTATTAGAAGAGAGAGAAAAATGGTTGGAATTACGGAGTAAAATTATCCAGCAATATAAGCAACTATTTTCTAATGATCAATGGCAAAAGCTTGTCGAACAAAGACCTCAGCAAAGTAGTGTTGAATTGGAGATTCAACAGGCTAAAGAAATGATTTCTAACATGGAAGCTACTATACAAGAACTTCAGCAACAGATCGCAGATATAAAAATAGATTTAAGCAAAATGGAATCATCAGAGAGCTATTCTAAAATGTTGCATCAATTTCACATGAATAAGGAGCAATTAAATGTTATAGCGAAAGAATGGGCAACGTATAAAACGGCAAAAGAGCTTTTAACCGAGACAAAACGAAATTACAGGAAAAAATACCAATCCAAAGTAATTGAACAAACATCATACTATTTTCAGAAGATTACAGGAGGTGCATATATACATGTATTTGCACCAACGGAGGAAAAATTATTTTTAGTAGAAAGTAAGGACAATATTAGATATACTGTGGAGGAGCTTTCTCAAGGTACAATTGACCAACTATATGTATCCTTAAGATTAGCAATCGGAGAAATTATGACAAAGGAAAACCATCTTCCTTTTATTATTGATGATGCTTTTGTTCATTTCGACGCTATACGGACGGAGAAAGTTCTTCGTATTTTGGATGAAATAGCAGAAAAACAACAAGTATTATTATTTTCCTGTAGAAAGGAAATACTGGAATCAACTACATCAAATGTTATTAAATTAACAAATCAGGTTCCATTAATGGAAAATAAATGATAAACTGTTTTCAGATTATGGTGTAGTTAACATAAAAGGAAATGTGTAAACGGAGGGACTCTTCCATGCCCGAAGAAAATCAAGGCAAAGATTGGGAACAATATGAAGAAACAATAGAAAAATTTATACAGGTAATAGCCAAGAATATGAATCTATATGGGATTACATCTTCTGTAGGTAGATTATATGGTACATTATATTTTGCTGATCAACCGATGACATTAGATGATATGCGGGATGCACTAGAAATGAGCAAAACAAGTATGTCTACTGGTGTTCGAGCGTTGTCTGATATGAAGATGGTTGAACCTACATATAAGAAGGGAATTCGTAAAGATCTGTATCAATCGGAAGAAGATTGGTACAAGTCCTTTACATCATTGTTTGCCAACCGTTGGCGTAAACAAACAGAATCGAATATTGAAGAGGCTAATGAAGCAATTGAAGAGCTAGAGATAATTCAACAAAAGACGGATGATCCTGAGTTAAAAGATAAAATTAACTCTGATATTGAGAGATTGCGCTATGCTAAAGATTACTATGATTGGCTAATGAAGTTTATTCGCGTAGTTGAGTCTGGTGAGATATTCAATTATATACCTAAAAACGAAAATTAGTATTCGATGATCTGAGATTGACAATCTAAATATGGCACTGTGTCACGCGTGCTTATTTTCTGTCAATCTCTTTTTCATAAGGAAGGAGAATGAGACATGAAACGGGGAATCGGGAGTCATCAAATAGGTGACCCATTTGAAGGGTTTGTTTTAATTAAAGAAGCATCGCGTGGGGTTACGAGTACAGGGAAACCATTTCTAACACTTATTTTAAGAGATGCAACAGGTGAAATTGAAGCAAAATTATGGGACGTCACCAAGGAGGATGAAGAGGTATTTGTTGCGGAACAAATTATCCGAATTACTGGGGAGATCAACCAATTTAGGGGTAAGCCTCAAATGAAAATAACCTCGATTCGTCCTTCTCAACCGACAGATGGTGTTCATGTCTCTGACTTTATTGAAAAAGCTCCTGTAGAACGAGAAGTATTGATGGAAAAGCTGACAGAAGCAATTTTTGAGATGAAAAATCCAATATTACAGCGGATTGTTCGTGCGTTTATTAAAAAATATCAAGAGCCACTATTAACCTATCCAGCAGCATCAAAAAATCATCATGAATATGTTTCAGGGTTAGCACATCATATCGTTAGCATGATTGCGTTGGCAAAAGAAATACATAAATTATACCCACAGGTTAATAAGGACCTATTGTATGCCGGTATTATTTTACATGACCTAGGAAAATTAAAAGAATTATCGGGAGTTGTTTCTACCTCCTATACCATGGAAGGTAAGCTATTAGGGCATATCCCTATGATGGTGGAAGAAATCGGCCATATGGCAAAAGAGTTACAAATCGAAGGAGAGGAAGTACTCATTCTACAACACCTCGTACTAAGTCACCATGGTATAAAAGAATGGGGAAGTCCAACACCACCACTTGTTCGCGAAGCTGAATTACTACACTTCATTGACTTAATCGATGCTAAAATGAATATGCTTAACCGAGCATTGGATAAAGTGAAACCAGGAGAATTTACAGAGAGATTATTTGCAATGGATAATCGTTCATTCTATAAGCCAAGTTTTGAGGAAGAAAACTAATCCATTGTAATGATTTTGGCATCTTGTTCATATATATATGATAGATGTGATGGACAAGGAGGTTTTAACGTGATTTTTGGTGTTCCTTGGTGGGTTTTTATGATGGTTCTGTTTATTTTTCTCAGTGGCTATATGGCTTTTCGAGCAATGCGTGCGGAAAGAGAGCTGGAAGAGAAATATATTGAGCAGCAGGGAAAAGTGTACATGGACCGAATAGAAGAAGAGCGACAAAAAAGAATGCAGCAAGAAAGAGATCAGCAAGTTTCACACTAGAATGAAAGAAAAAATAAAAGCTATCCAGTTAGGGGACGTACCCCAATGGATAGCTTTTTTCTTAGCCCTGAGCGTTTGCTTCTTGGGCATCAAATAGGTTTTCAAACTCTTCTATTTTTACATCAATATCAGCATCTTCAATTAGTTGATTTAGTTTTTCTTGGAATGATGATTGATCTACTTTAGAGTAAGCAAGCTGACGACGAAGATCTTCTTCCATATCTTCAAAAGACTCAATGTCTTCAGCATCACGCTTGTCCGTTACTTTAATAACATGGTATCCATATTGAGATTCAACAGGTTCACTAATTTCATCAATTTCAAGGTTATATGCAGCATCTTCGAATTCCGGTACCATTTCTCCAGTTGAGAAATATCCTATGTCGCCACCATTTTCAGCTGAACTGTCAGTAGAATATTCTTGTGCTAATTCAGCAAAATCTGCACCTTCATCAAGCTGTTGCTTAACATCATTTGCAGTTTCTTCATCTTCTACTAAAATATGACTCGCTTGTATTTCAGTTTTCATGCGGTCGTAACGTTGTTGAACTTCTTCATCGGTAACTTCAATGTCTTCAAATGCCATTTTTTCTTGTAAAAGCATTTGGTATGCTTGATCACGAAATGCCTCTTCATCTGGTAATCCTTGTTGATACAAGTACATTTCAAAGTTTTCACCTTGCTGTTCTTTTGTTTGCTCTACATATTCATCAACTTCATCATCAGTTACTTCATATTTGTTTTCTAGTACTTGAAGTACTACCATTTCGTATAGTAGACCTTCACCTGCACGATCTTTTAATTCATTATAAAAATCGTCTTTTGTAATATTTCCTGCTTGAGATTCAACAATTACTTCGGGATCATCAGAATTACAAGCAGATAATGTAAGGACTCCTGCAGTAATCGTTGCTGCAATAGCTAGTTTTTTCATGCATGAACACTCCTAATCTTTTTCCTTAAAATTAATGTACTATAAAGTAATATACCATAGTTTAACACAAAAAAAATAGTCCTATTATAAAATAGGATGGATCGCCCAAACTTTAAATCATTACATTTAAAACTTTTACATAAGAAGATACTAACAGAATTAGCATCATAATATTAATTACTCGAAAAACACCAGCTTGTTTTGTTTGATTCATTTCCAGTTTTGTGCAAAATTTATGAGTAAGAGAATTGAAAATGAATAAAATAACTAATGCATAAATGATAAAAATAATATTCATAACCTGAAAACCTCCCTTATGAATAACCAATATGGATGAGAAGTATCCATAAAATATATGACAAATTTATAAGAACTATGTGAACTTCATATGTCTTACTGTATCAAAATATTAACCTTGTGAACAGTAGTTTTTATAAAGAAATAAAAAAGAACCTGATGATAAACAGGTTCTTAGTTGGAAGCTTTAAGCAATATATGGAAGCCTTCATTTCCATTTTCAACAAAAGCTTCTTTAGGTGCTCTTGCGATATGAAAAATATAGATAAAATCTATGAATGTGATACCTATATGAATAGAAGTAAATATTAGTATAAATACATAGAATTCAGGAATCAAAAAGCTTGCTAGGATTCCAGGTATTGTAACGATTATTGTTGGAGCGAGTGCTACCAATAAAAAATGCATTTTTGATAATTGTATATGCGGATAACGATTTGTAATTCTTTTTGATTTTTTCTTTATGTTTTTGGTACTATTTTTCTTTTTCACCATTAACAAAGGTAATTTATGCACGAACGAATGAAGTGGTAGTAAAAAAATAAGTGCAATTATAAGGTAAAATACTCCTGATTCGTTTACTTGATTTCCACCATGAATAATTGTGGCTGGTACATACATAAAGACAAATGCTAATAGTCCCGTCAAGCACGAGATAAATCGAATCCATTGTTTACCGTATTCTTTGTGAAGGTTTATTGATTTCAAGCAATTCATTTGTATACCCCCTTGATCGTTCGTAGTTGTACAAAATCAGTTATTTATATAATATTAAAAAATCCTTAATGAATGATAGTATGTTTGCGGAAGAAAAGCAATACTTTTTTTGTAAATTTTTTTAGATAGAATTATAATAAAAGAAAGTTTATTCAGACAAATAATCTAGAATGTAATGTGAGATGGGGGAGAGGCATATATTGGCGGCTTATAATAATGATACGGCAACATTTCATTTACAATTGCTAACGAAGACATTAGATATGCAGAAATACCCATTTATTAAATTGATTATTGAGAGAACAATTACGAATGAAGAATATGATGAATTATTTCACTTATTACATACATTGAATTCTAAATATGAGGTTCAAAAAGAGGATGGACTTCTTGATTTTTCTTCGCTTCTCATACATTTTGCAGGAATGTTGAATGAGAAGTTAGATCCAAACGAAACAATTTTTGCATTAAAAGCAGAGGGGTATTTTGTAGAACTTATGAATACATTTATCAAAATAATCGAGGAAGATGGCAGAAAATAAAGCGCTTGTTAACCGTTCCAAGCGCTTTTCCTTATGATTACATGATGGGAATAAATATATTTTATTGTTTAAGCTCTCGAAAGAATGAATCTAATTTTTTATGGAAATCGATAATGTTAGTTAACTGGTGTCGGAGGCGATCTCTTTCATCTTTTGTAATTCCTTTTTTGTTGCTTTGCTCCAAATCAAACTCGATCTCATCTAGAGCATCCTTACGATGGTTAGTTGCATCGATCCATTTATTAATATATGAGGTCATAAATAACTTAAATAATTGCGAGTTTGCTTGATATAAGTCTTTACGTACTCCTTTTTTCCACACTAATGTTACTAAATTCAAATCTGATAAACTCCGAATACTTTTGCTCATCGAAGTTTTACTCTTTCCTAATGCTTCACTCATTTCATCCAATGTAAGTGGTTTTTCAGCTAAGTATAAATATGCAAATAATCGTGCTTCTAACGGTGTTAAATCGAACATTTCTATAGTTTTAGCGAATTCTATTACTATTTTATTTCTTATGTTTTCGGTGTTTTGTTCCAACATGTAATCCTCCTAGAAACATTGCTATATCAAGGTTACAATAAAATCGCTCTTTTGGAAAATGCCATATTGGCATGTATTTGCTAGTAAATTGGAGTAATTTAAAGGAATTAGCTTGAAAACATTGTACAGTTTAAACTGTACGAAAAATATAAACGAAATTAATGGTATACAGTGTTTGTACTGAACATATAAAACAGTATATAGTATAAAAGTAAGTTAACCTTGCTCGGTACTTATGAATGTCTAGTAATCTATTCGGACTAGACTAGAACAAAAGAATCATAATTAAAGAGGTGAAAGATGTGCCTATTATTGAGGCGAAAGGTTTGTCAAAGGTTTTTGGTAAGAATTCGAAACAGGCATTAAAGCTGTTAGATGAAGGCTTATCAAAGGAAGATATATTACAGAAGACTGGAAGTACAGTTGGAGTTAATCGTGCTTCATTTTCAGTAGAAACTGGTGAAATATTTGTTATCATGGGTTTGTCCGGTAGTGGTAAGTCTACTTTAGTACGATTAATTAATAGATTAATTGAACCAACTGAAGGTAGCATCTTTATTGATGGCCAAGATCTAGCAAAAATGGATAAAAAAGAATTACGTCAAGTAAGACGTGAAAAATTAGGTATGGTATTCCAACGTTTTGCGTTGTTTCCAAATCGTACGGTTCTACAAAATGCTGAATATGGTCTAGAAATCCAAGGAGTTCCAAAAGAAGAACGTTCTAAGAAAGCAAAAGAAGCATTAGAAATGGTTGGTCTTGGAGGCTATATTGAACAAAGGCCAGACCAATTATCTGGTGGTATGCAGCAACGTGTCGGGTTAGCTAGAGCGTTAGCGAACGACCCAGAGGTTTTATTGATGGACGAGGCTTTCTCTGCATTGGATCCATTAATTCGTAAGGACATGCAAGATGAATTAATTGATTTGCAATCGAATATGAAAAAGACAATCATTTTTATCACACATGATCTGGACGAAGCACTTCGAATCGGAGATCGGATTGCATTAATGAAAGACGGTTCTATTGTGCAAATTGGAACACCGGAAGAAATCTTAGTAAATCCAGCAAATGATTACGTCGAGAAATTTGTTGAGGATGTGGATCGTTCTAAGATTTTAAATGCAGGGCACATTATGAAACGTCCTGAAACAATTAATATTGATAAACACGGACCACGTGTAGCATTAGAGCGCATGCGTGAAGAAGGGCTATCAAGCATATTGGTTGTTGATAGTAAACGAAATCTAAAAGGGTATGTAACAGCAGATGATGCATCTGAAGCAAGAAAGAAAGATGTGCGCGACATTCATGAAATACTACGTACCGATATTAAGAAGGTTGAAAAAGACACAGCAATGCAAGATATTTTTACCATTATAAATGGTTCACCAATTCCAGTTGCTGTTCTAGAAAACGAAAGACTAGTAGGAATTATTGTTCGAGGAGCAGTAATTGCTGCACTAGCTGGAGATAGTGAGGTGAACATCGACAATGTTTAATTCATTAAAAGAGTGGTTTACAGAAGGTATACCGATAGCTGAAGGGACAAAATGGTTTGTAGATGAATTAACGGATAAGTTATCATTCTTATTTAATCCAATCAAAGAGCATTTTGGTAATTTCATGGAGTGGATGGCAGAGGATGTATTAATGGCTATACCACCTGTAGTGGTTATTATTGTAGTCGCATTATTAGCTTTCCTTCTGTCGGGTAAGAGGTTAGGATTAGCTGCGTTTTCTGTTGTAGGTCTATGGTTAATAAATAATCAGGGATTCTGGGAACAGTTAATGAGCACGGTAACACTTGTACTAATTGCCAGTCTCTTATCGGTTATTATTGGAGTGCCTATAGGTATTTTAATGGCTAAAAGTAAAACTGCTGAGGCAATTATTACACCAGTATTAGACTTTATGCAGACAATGCCTGCATTTGTTTATTTGATCCCAGCAGTTGCATTCTTTGGAATTGGTATGGTTCCTGGGGTGTTTGCATCACTCATCTTCGCAACACCACCAACAGTTCGTTTTACAAACTTAGGTATCCGCCAAGTCTCCAAGGAACTTGTAGAGGCTTCTGAAGCATTTGGTAGTACTGGTACGCAAAAACTATTTAAAGTTGAATTGCCAATGGCAAAAGCAACGATTATGGCAGGAATTAACCAAACTGTAATGCTTGCATTATCTATGGTTGTTATCGCGTCTATGATCGGTGCACCTGGTTTAGGACGTGAGGTATTATCTGCACTACAACGTTCCAATGTTGGAGTAGGATTTGTTGCAGGTATTGGAATTGTAATTCTTGCAATTATTATTGATCGCTTTACACAAAGTATGAATAACAAAGGTGATAAAGCATAATTTACTTGTTGGCAACCTTTTCAGTATGAAAAGTTACCATATATTAAAAATAGAAAAAGGGGAGTTTTATTTTATGTTTAAATCATGGAAACGTCTAGGAATTGCTGCTGGACTTTCATTATCATTGATTGCTGCTGGTTGTGGCTCTGACAATGAAGATGGAAATGGAGATACAACAGAAGGCGAATCAAAAGAAATTGAATTAGTATATGTAGAGTGGGATTCTGAAATCGCATCTACACACGTAGTTGGTAAAGTATTAGAAGACCAAGGTTTCGATGTTAAATTAACACCAATCGATAACTCTGTAATGTGGGAATCCGTAGCTAATGGCGAAGCGGATGGTATGGTAGCTGCTTGGTTACCAGCAACACATGCTAGCCAATATGAAGAATATGCAGATCAAATGGTTGAGCTAGGTACGAACCTTGAAGGAGCTAAAATTGGTTTAGTTGTTCCTGAATACATGGATGTTGATTCGATTGCAGATTTAACAGACGAAGCAGGACAAAAAATTACTGGTATTGAACCAGGTGCTGGTGTTGTAGCTGCAGCTGAGCAATCTTTAGAGGACTATGAAAACCTAGAAGGTTGGGAAGTTGTAACTTCTTCTAGTGGTGCAATGGCTACTGAGCTTGGTACTGCTTATGGTAATGAAGAAGAAATCATTGTAACTGGTTGGACTCCACACTGGAAATTTGCTGAATATGATCTTAAATATTTAGAGGATCCAGAAGGTTCATTTGGTGAGGCTGAAACTATCGACACAATGGTTCGTGAAGGACTTGAAGAAGATATGCCAAACGCATATAAAATTCTTGACCAGTTCTTCTGGACAACAGAAGACATGGAAGCTGTAATGTTAGACATCTATAATGGGACTTCTCCTGAAGATGCAGCAGCAGCATGGGTAGAAGATAACGCTGATACAGTTGCTGAGTGGACAGAAGGCGTAGAATAATTAGGAAGAGACTGATACTTTTGGTATCAGTCTTTTTTTATGTCATATAAGCGTGAGAACATCGTACACGAGCGTGAGAACATCGGACACAAGCATGGGAACATCGGACGCGAGAGCGGGAACATCGGACACGAGAACGGGAACATCGGACACAAGCGTGGGAACATCGGACGCAGGAGCGGGAACATCGGACACAAGCATGGGAACATCGGACACGAGTGCGTGAACATCGGACGCAAGGGTCAGAACATCGGACACAAGCGCGGGAACATCGGACAAGCCCGCTCAAAGTAGGGGGGATTGTCAAGTAAAGTAGCCCAAAGTAGGGATTGTCAAGTCAAGTATGTGCTTTCAGATCCCCTCAAAATATCAACCCCAAAACAAAAAAACTCTCCCACTCAAAGTGAGAAAGTTTCACACATTAATTATTGCTTTTGTACTTTTTCTTCTAATTCTTTCAAGCTTGTTTCAATCTGTTCTAAGTATTCACGAATATTTTCTTGATGTGGTTCCACTGTACTTCTCCATTCTTGAACAGAGCTTTTCATATCATTAGTGAGTTCCTTAATTAAGGCTACTCCTTCTTTTGATGTTGCAGTAATTTGATCTTTAAGTTTAACCCCGTCTTGTCTTAAGTTTGCAACAAGTTCTTTTAATTCAATGCTCTGTTCTCTTACACGGTCTCGCAGTTCTCTTCCGGACGAAGGTGCACTTAATAATGTTGCCGTAGCACCTACGACTCCACCTACCATAACACCAAGTAATAAAGATTTTCCGTTTGCCATACGAATCCGCTCCTTTCCCACTATACCTTATTGTTTTCCATTTTTTTTAAAACTATTATTCCTTTTCATGTATGTAATCTAATTATACAATTATTCTGTTTAAAAAATCCTCTGACAAGCTTTGTGCCAGAGGATTTTATTTGTATATTAGTTTACGGCAATAGGTTGTGATCGTTTCATAATTTGCTGGACAATTGGATAAATAATGATCATGAATACTGTGTTTAACCCTGCTGCTGGAAGAACAACAGCTAAGAACAGAGCTGAAAATACTCCATCCATTAATCCAACAATGAATAATGCAACACTTAGGAAGATTGTTCCACTTATTATTGTGCCGATTGCAGTTAATAGTGGTGCACTGATATTTATGTTAATTTTATCCTTAACAAGTAACAACAGTGCAAAAAATAATAATGCTGTGAGTGGTTTATCAATCATGTTTGATATTTGCCCACCTGGTGCATTTGTTGTTAATGCTGACATTAATCCTGTTGCAAGAGATAAAATAATGACGTATTTCAGTTTAGGAAATAACATAATTCCTAAAAACATCATTGCTAACATCATATCCGGTGTCACCCCATAAATGGGTGGCATAACAAAATGCAATACAGCACCAATCCCCAACAATAGTGATAAAATGACCAAAATTCTCGTATTCATTTGTACCTCTCCTCATCTCAAGCTTCGCTCAGCTCATAAAAATTTTAAGTTCTCCAACTGTACGCTCATCGTCAGCTGCGAAAACTTATATCAATTATAACAGACATTAAAACAAATAAAAAGGGTGTAATTTTCAGAAAATGAAATTAGTTAACATTTGCATTAATGTCTGAAGCTATTTGCTGTAAGTCTTCTGAAGTATATTCCTCGGGACGAGCATCCCAATTTAAAGAGAAACCATCTTCTTGTCCATAACGCGGAATTAAGTGAATATGTAAGTGGAAGACAGATTGATATGCTTGTTTCCCATTATTGTTCAGCAAATTGATTCCAACAGGGTTATATGCGTCCTTAATAGCGTTTGCAATTTTTGGAACACGTGCAAATAATTCTTTTGCAACCTCTGCTGGTGTTTCATAAATATTTTCTGTATGTGTTTTTGGAATTACTAGGGTGTGGCCTTTTGTCACTTGACTAATATCTAGGAATGCATAGACATGATCATCCTCATAGACTTTTGCAGATGGAATTTCACCTTGGATTATTTTACAAAAAATACAATCTTCATGTGGCATATTACAGACAACTCCTTCTGTTATTTTTCTCCATTTTATATACTTTAGCAGTGTAATGTAAAGTCTTTGACATTAGAATATATCTATCCATTTTATTTCTGAAGGCTCTTTTGTAAAAGAGTAAAGCGTCCGTGGGAAAGACTATCACGGACAATTTGAATCCAGTGCGAGAGCATAAAGTCCATGAAAAAAAGCTGTCATGGACAAAAACCGATACGAAGCGACTACAAATCGTCCATGATGGAGATTAACTTCCTTGCCCCATTCGTTAGAAAGCCTCCTGCGAAGCATAGAATACGCAGGTGCAGTTTTTTTATCCGCGAGGAAGCTGAGTGTCGCCCTTGTACTGGGTGAAAGCGAAGTATTCTACTGGAGCGGTATTATAGCACTGAATAAAACAAGTGTATAAGAGCAAACCCACGATAAAGTTAATGCGCAATTTACATCAATTACTCATTAAGACTCTTTGCGTAAAAACAGCTATTTCAAAAAAATAAACAGGTCCCGCCCCTGGGGAGGGACGGGCCTGCTTTAAGAAGAACGAGGATGTCAATAAAACTAATGTGGGGACTTTGTAAGTTAGTTAATCGCAGAGCTTCATAACTTTCTTTTACAAAAAACCTTTTTGTCAGCATCTCATGGCGTTGAGATCTCTTCTAACAAAAGGGTTCTATTTCATTAGATTATCGTTCACAAACACCTCATTTGTTTTTAACACATTTTAATTGTAGTGAAGCCTTTTTATACGCCAACACTAACACCTCATTTGTGTTCAACAAATTGTATTGCCGTGAAACATCCTCGATCTTCACTAGTTATTGTGAACGGAAAACCATTTTATATACACATCATTTTTAAAAAAATGTCGAGATTCGTATGACAGTTTTTTTTGGCTTTATATCATAAAAGTGATAAAATTTAAAACAAGTGAACAATCTAGGAGGAGAACTCGTGGAGCCTTTGTTACGTATAGAGAATTTAGTTGGGGGCTATACCCATAAAAATGTATTACATGGCATTTCATTTGATGTCAACCCAAAAGAAATTGTTGGGTTGATTGGCTTAAACGGTGCCGGAAAAAGTACAACCATCAAGCATATTATTGGATTAATGCAAGCCAAAAAAGGATCCGTATCCATTAATGGTAAAACATTTCAAGAAAATCCAAGTGACTACCGAAATCGATTAGCTTATATACCAGAGATGCCAATCTTATATGATGAGTTAACATTATATGAGCATCTACAGTTAACAGCCATGGCCTATGATATCCCGAAAGACGTTTTTGAAAAGCGCCTGGATATCTTACTAAAAGAATTCCGTATGGAAAAGAAATTAAAATGGTTCCCTGTTCATTTTTCTAAAGGGATGCGACAAAAGGTTATGATCATGTGTGCATTTTTAATTGAGCCATCACTTTATATTGTGGACGAGCCTTTTGTTGGATTAGATCCATTAGGGATTCAATCGTATCTTCAGTTGATGGAAGATATGAAAAATAATGGATCTGGCATTTTGATGTCTACACACATTTTAGCAACTGCAGAACGCTATTGTGATCGTTTTGTCATTTTGCACGAAGGAGAAATTAGAGCATTAGGTACATTAAAAGACTTACGGGAACAATTTAACATGCCAAATGCTACATTAGATGATCTCTATGTGCAATTAACAAAGGAAGATAATCATGTTTGATTCTCATGGTTTTTTCAAAAAAAGATTTTCAGCTCACATGAAGGAAATGAGCAGGTATCTCCGTTATATATTCAATGGACATTTAGCGGTAGCGATGTTGTTTCTTATTTCTGCGCTAGCTTATTACTACCAACAGTGGCTCGCACAGTTACCAGCTGACTTTCCTACTGCTTGGGTAATTGGTATTGCATTTGGTTTGATCGTAAGCTATAGTCCAGTTCGAACATTACTTAAAGAACCTGATTTAGTGTTCTTGATTACCGCAGAACATCGGATGGGTGATTATTTTCGTAATGCTTTGATGTATAGCTTCGTCATTCAATTATATTTAATCTTATTAATAGTAGCTGCTCTTGGCCCATTATATTTTGAAACATACTCCGATCGAGAAGGGAGTACATATTTACTAACACTTGTTGTGGTATTAATTTTTAAACTGTGGAATTTATTTGCAAACTGGTGGATGCTAAAAGTACGAGATGCAAGCATTCGCTACGTGGATCAGATTGCACGCTTGTTATTAAATATTGCGGTTTTTTACTTCCTAATCAGTGGAGAAATATTATTAGCTGGAATAACCACGATCTTGTTTGTTGCCGTATTTTTGTATGATTTAAATCTTTCAAGAAAACAGGCAGGCTTAGCTTGGGAATTATTAGTGGAAAAAGATCAAAATAGAATGCAGACGTTTTATCGAATTGCCAATATGTTTACCGATGTCCCGCATTTGAAAAATCGAATTAAAAACCGTCACTGGCTTGTTTCCTTTATTAGTAAAAGGATTCCATTCGCCAAAAAACATACGTATGATTACTTATATCGAATTACATTTATTCGTGGTGGTGATTATGTTGGGATGTATGTTCGTTTAATTATCATTGGTGGTTTATTTATTTTCTTTGTTCCTAACATATGGATGAAGCTACTTTTTGCTATATTGTTCTTATACATGAGCAGCTTTCAAATGATGACATTATATCAGCACCATCGAACAATAATGTGGCTAGATATTTATCCGGTTGAAACGAAAGTAAGAAAGAAAGCATTGACCACATGGTTATTACAATTAACAATTATTCAAGCTGTAATTTTTGCTTGCATTTTCTTGGTAGCCCAATTGTATATTGGTTTTGTGCTAGCGCTAATAGGTGGCGTGTTATTTAGTTATTTATTTATAAATGGATATGTAAAACAGAAAATTGCATGAAAAAAGGCATTCATAAGGCTGGACTTATGAATGCCTTTTTTAGCAGTATAAGAAAGCTTTCTTAATACAGCAAAAGTGCAACTTGACTTTTGCTATAGAGGCTCGGTAAAAGCCAAGTTCTTAATGATGAATGACTAGACATTTTATTATTTTTCTTGATATGCAAAATATGCATTAATTAATGTTTTTGCAGCTATTGGCAATGCACGTTCATCAATATCAAATTTTGGATGATGATGAGGGTATGGATTTCCTTCTTTATTTGCACCAGTGAAAAAGTAAGCACCCGGTCTTTCCATTGTGTAATAGGCAAAATCTTCCCCGCCCATAACTGGGATTACCTCTTCACGAGTATGGATTTCTATTATATTTTCACTTGCCTTTAGTACAAGTTCTGCTTCATCGGCATGATTTTTAAGTGGGGGGTAACCTTTTTCATAGTTAAAGGTGTATTTGACACCATTAGCAATACAGGTTCCCTCGATGATTTTTTCCATTTCGGAAATCACTAGCTCTTGGATTTCTGTATTTAAAAAACGTACAGTACCACTTAACGTAGCTGTGTCTGCAATAATATTAAATGCATTTCCTGCCTTAAACTCCCCAATTGTAACGACAGCCGTTTCTAACGGATCAATACGTCTACTTACGATTTGCTGTAGTTGAGATACAAGCTGTGAACCAATGACAATAGAGTCCTTTGTTTCATGAGGATAGGCACCGTGTCCACCTTGTCCTTGAATGGTAATGGTGAAACGGTCTGTACCAGCCATGAAAACATCTTTAGAGGTCTGTAGGACACCAAGTGGAGTTGTAGCCCATAAATGAGTACCAAATACGGCATCTATCCCCTCTAATGCACCATCTTCAATCATTGGTTTTGCCCCACCTGGAGCATATTCCTCTGCATGTTGATGTAAAAATACAATCGTTCCCGAAAGCTCGTCTTGATAGGCTTTCATCACTTTAGCAAGAGTAAGTAGGGTCGAGGTATGGCCATCATGGCCACAAGCATGCATAACTCCATCGATTTTTGATTTATATGGTACATCTTTTTCATCTTGGATTGGCAGGCCATCAAAGTCTGCACGGAACGCAATAGTTTTACCTGGCTTTCCGCCTTTTAATGTAGCAACAATCCCATTACCACCAACGTTCTTGCGATATGGGATACCTAATTTTTCATAGAAATCTGCTATGTACTTTGCAGTTTTATATTCTTTAAAGCTAAGTTCCGGATGTTGATGTAAATAACGACGAATATCAACCATTTCTGGATAATGCTCATCAATGGATTGATGAATATGTTCTAACAACATAGCGTCCCCCTTTTTGTTATTTTCTAACTAGTATAACATTAAATTTTATTCAATTGTGGAATAATAATCATTTCAAAATGTTAGTCGGGCCTACAATGCTGCTTTTTCATTTGATTTCGTATATTCAAATAATTGTATGTTAAGATGAATGTAATTATTTTGAGTGGGTTAAAGTTTAAAGTATAAAAGGCAAATGGAGAATGGCTTTTTTTATTCGTGATACTTCAAAATAGGTTAAATTTATTCGTAGAAAGCCTCATTACAATTCGAATATTTTTCATCTTCGAGCGACACTTTATAAATGGACATTTCGAATATCTTCTTATATAAACCTGAAACGAATATGAAGGAGCTAAGGTTAATGAGATTATTACTTTATATAGTATCTAGTATTGTCCTAGTCTTTTTTATCTTTGTAAAAGTGACTGGAAGTGAAGAAACTGCTAATGAAGACTTAGAAACAAACGGAAATTGGGTTGGTGCTTGGTCAACAAGTATGCAAGCCCCATTTAATGAAGGTGTTTCTGATGAAGGATTTGAAAATCAGACGGTAAGGCAAATAATGTATCCTCATGCAGATGGACAAAAGATCCGTATTCGATTATCCAATGTGTTTGGTTCTGAATCGCTAACCATTAATGAGGTGTATGTTGCAGTTGCTGAAAAGGGTGCTGAGAATGTACCTGGTACGGAACAACAAATTACGTTTAGCAGAAATAAAAGTGTGACAATTCCACCGGGAGAAATCATATACAGTGACCCAATTGATTTTGAAGTTAAACGTAGGAAAAATATAGCAATAAGTTTCTTTGTTCAAAATGCTTCTGGTCCAGCCACCTGGCATCCTCGTTCGTTGCAAACAACGTATATTGCAACTGGAAATCACGCTTCTGATTCTAGTGCTTCTGATTTTCAGACAAAGGAGGAGGCATGGTTTTGGGTAGATGGATTAGATGTAATTCCCAATCCTTCCTATAAAGGTGCTATTGCTGTTGTTGGCAGTTCGATTACGAACGGAAATTATTCCAAGCTTAATGCCAATAATCGATGGACCGACTATTTGGCAAAACGGCTACAAGAAGATTTAGGAGTGAAAATGTCTGTATTAAATGCAGGAATATCTGCTAATCAACTGATTAAAAGTGACCCTGAAAAAGGTGAAAATGCTTTAGATAGATTGGAACGAGATGTGTATAGTCGCTCGGGAGTCAAAGGAGTGATTCTTCATCAAGGGTTAAATGATATTCGTCATCATCCGGAATATGGTGCTGATAAAATAATTGAGAGAATTAGGGATATTATTAAGGAAACTCATAATCAAGGGTTAAAAATCTATGTTGGCACATTAACACCGTTTAAAGGTTCGGGAATGTACACAGAAGAAAAGGAAGAAATACGTCAGGAAGTAAACAAATGGATCAGAACAAGTGATGAGTTTGACGGTGTGATAGATTTTGATGAAGCAGTAAGAAATCCGGATTCTCCTAAACGTTTCCTCCCTAGGTATGACTCGGGTGATCATCTGCATCCTAATGATGCAGGATATAAAAAAATGACTGAGGCAGTTGATCTTCGACTATTTGAATAGCCCTAAACAGGAAGAATCTAAGATAAAATTGTATTAATCAATGGAAAATCCGAATTAATTCGGATTTTCTTTTTGGGATAGTTTCGTTATCTTCGCACTGCGGGATCTCACCTATGCCTTTATTGGACCTGCGATACTCTGCCTACCTAAAACCTTTGTCCTACGGGAACAGCACGTGTCCGAAGCCCCAAAGTGAAGGTGCTAACTTGAGAGCAAAAAGTCCGTGATAGAAGCTATCACTGACAAAACCAATACGAAGCGAGAACAAATCGTCCATGAAGGAGGTTAACTTCCTTGCTCCCTTGCGCTAGGAAGCCTTCTTTGAAGGATTACTAGAATACGCAGCTCGATTCCAAGGAACCAAATTACGAATTAAATAATAGCCTCAAAATAATATCCTAAACTTCCTGATCCTGAATCACTCTTCTTTAGAATGTAGCGCATTATTTATTAAAATGGTTTGTTAAATGAAGTATTTAAGGTATTATAGTATTAAAATATTTTCAAAAATTTCATGATTTTACATAGGAGGCACTCTATGAAGAAAAGGCATTATATCCTATTATTTTTATTTATAATGGTAGCAACAACAATAGGGGCTTGGATTTTAAAAATAACTAGAGGGGAATTACCTTATGTAGATCAATGGACAAGAGGACCGGTGGAAGCCTTTCCAGACACGTTTATTTACACGTTTTTTCGAGCGGTTACTAACTTAGGTTCAGAGTCGTTTATGTATCCATTTACGATTATCGTTGGAATAGGTTTATGGATATTATTCAAACATTGGCTACCAGCGTTAATTTTTGCAGGTGGAACGCTAGTAAGTCATCTCTTAAATAAACTAGTAAAAACACTGGTTAATAGAGATAGACCAAGTATTTTAGTAGAGGCTAATGCAGAGGGGTATAGTTTTCCGTCTGGTCATGCAATGATCACGTTAGTATGTTACGGATTATTAGCTTATTTTATTACGACAAGGATGAAAAACAAAAAGTCAATAATTATTGTGCAAGCTGCTTTTGCAGTATTGATTTTTTTAATAGGAATTAGTAGGTATTTTATCAATGTACATTATTTAACGGATATTATGGCTGGTTTTTTCATGGGATTCTTTTGTTTAATTGGATTTATTTTTCTATATGAAACCATACAAAAACGGAAAGATCAGTCTCGAGGCTGAGATAAAAGCATTCTAGGGTTGGTTACCTCTTCGTGAGATTTTAATTATGATAAGTGTAAGATCGAACGGAGGGGAGTTAATCATAGATGGATGCAGTGGTAAAGCAAGACCAATTAAAGGTTCCTGTATTTAAAAATCGCAATTTCATATTGTTACTAGTTAGTGCGTTATTCTCTTCGCCTGGTTATTATGTGTATTTAATCGGAGCGGAGTGGTTGATGTTATCAATAAATGATAATCGTTTTTATTTTGGAATGCTATTTTTTGCGGCTTCGGTACCAAGATTATTATTACTAACAACTGGAGGGCTTATAGCTGATCGCTTTAATAAACGGACCATTTTATTTTGTTCAGATTTTTCTCGTGCGATATTAATTGCAATTTTATTAAGCTTTATATGGATGGATTCTATTACAGCTGTTCATCTAATTATACTAGCTGCGTGCTTTGGAATATCAGATGCGTTTAGTTATCCTGCAATGAATTCTTTAACCCCAGTGCTGCTAGAAGATGAGCAATTACAACGTGGAAATTCCTTCATGCAGATGACTACACAAATTAGTCCAATTCTTGGTCCAGCACTAGGTGGGACATTAATTGCATTATTAGGGTTTAAAGGTGTATTTACAGTGGCACTTGTAATGTTATTATTGGCTTCTGTGGCAGTATTATTTATCCGCCTGAAGGAAGATAAGAAAGATGCGGAGCGACCTTCACCATGGGAAGATTTTAAAGAAGGATGGAATTACGCAAGAAAAAATGAATTAGTAGTATCTATTGTTGTTATGGCCTTCTTTTTAAACTTCTTCTTCTCTGGGCCATTAACCATTGGAATCCCAATTATGGTGAAGGATGTGTTTCATGGAGATGCAGTAAACTTAGCTACTGTTCAAACATCTCTAGGAATTGGGGCTTTGATTGGAGCTATTGTTTTAGCAACAATCAAACTCAAAAAACCAGGATTTATAATGATAGGTGGACTAATCGCATTAGGTGTGATTTATACAATCACAGGTTTTTCGATTCATATCTATTTGACAGCCGTTTTAGTTGCATTAATGACATTTACAACACAATTTGTAAATATTCCATTAATCACGATGCTACAGCAAACGACGGATAAGCACATGCTAGGTCGTATGATGAGTTTTCTAATGACTGTTTCAACAGGTTTTGTACCAGTATCATTTGTTGTCACATCTGTTCTTATCGCAATTGGGATAAGTATACAAACTATTATTATTGTTAGTGGAATAATTATAACCCTTATTGCAATCTACAACATGCGAAACAAAAAAATACTAGGATTTAAATTCGAATAGGGGGTAAAAACATGCGTTATATAATTGCAACAGTCTTAATTGTCTTAGGTGGAATACTTGTATTAGAGAATATTGGTGTTGCATCGTTAAATATGGGAAATGCGTGGTTTTATATTTATCCAACCATCCTTGTCGTATTAGGAATAAAGTGGATGATTGACCGATTTAGACATAAAGGCGGAAGTTGGATTTTTGGTTCCTTTTTCTTGATCTTTGGATCATTATTATTACTTGATCGCTTCGAGGTTATTACCTTCGTCTTTAAAGATGTAGTTAAATTATGGCCGTTATTAATTGTTTACTTTGGGTTTATGTTTATCGGAAAATCCTGGAGACCGAAAGTTATCATTAGTACAGATGATGGATGGAAGACAACTCAAAAAAGCACCCATAACAGCTCCTTTTTTTCAGTAGGGAATCATGAGTATAACCAGCCTAACTGGAAAGTAGAGCCGATGAACCTAAGCAATCTAGCTGGAGATTTCTATTTAGATTTTTCTAAAGCCTATATTCCTGAAAGTGAAATTCCAATTACTATAAGCGCGCTTGCTGGAGATGTTCATCTTTTAATACCAGAAAATATCGATTTTCGAATTAGTGCATCTGTTAAAGCGGGTGAAATTGATGTTGTTGGTCAGACAGTGGATGGGATTAATCGAAGCCTTCAATTTGAAACAGAGAACTATTGGTCTGCAACACGTAAATTAGATTTAAACTTAAAATTAAAAGCGGGGTCAATTCGCGTTGATTATGTATAGGGGGGAAGCCTACATGAAACAACGATTTGCCAGTATTCGATATCGGTATATAATTTCCCATCTAAATGCGTTGTTTTTAACGACAGTCACAATACTATCTATATTGTTAACGATCTATGTATTATTCAGTCCAAATTGGTTAACTTCGGAAAGCATATTTTTATTTATAGCATTATATATATCATTAGCTTTTATTTTTTCATTTTATGTTGGGTTTAAATCGAGTGGAGACTTAAAGGAGCGGTTGGATTATCTCTCCGTTCTAATTACACAATTTGCAAATGGTAATTATAGTTCACGCGTATATTCTAAAGAGGCAGATGAATTAGCTAGAATAGGAAATGAACTTAATGAATTAGGTGAAAAGTTACAAAACCAGGTTAAATCCTTACAACGTATGGCAGATGAAAAAGCGGAGTTAGCTAAAACTGCTCATAAGTCCGCAGTTATCGAAGAAAGACAGCGATTGGCGCGAGACCTACATGATGCAGTTAGTCAACAACTTTTTGCATTAACAATGATGTCGGAGGCGGCAGTGAAGCAGTTAGAAAGTAATCCGAATCTTGCGAAAGAACAAATGAAGGATGTTGCAGCTGCTTCCCTTCAAGCTCAAACTGAAATGAGAGCACTTCTGTTACATTTACGACCAGTGCATTTATCTGGTGACCCATTGCCAAAAGGAATTACCAAATTAATAAATGAGTTAAAACAGAAAAGCCAGATTGATTTTGAAGTAAGGATTGATGAGGATTTAGTTCTATCAGAAACGAAGGAAGAGCATATATTCCGGATTATCCAAGAATCACTTTCCAATATATTACGCCATGCCAGTGCTACAGAAGTTACATTAAATGTTACAAAAAGATCTAATGAGCTATTTATCCATATTCGTGATAATGGTAAAGGATTTGATGTTTCAAATGATAATGAACGTAAAACATCTTATGGATTAAAAACAATGCGAGAACGAAGTGAAGAGTTAGGTGGTACTTTTACCATCCGTTCAAATGTAAACGAGGGAACGTATATTGATATACGAATACCGTGCTGATAGGAGAGATGAGAGTGATACGAGTTATTGTAGTGGATGATCATGATATTGTTCGCAAGGGGATTATAGCTTATTTACAAACAGATGATAACATAGATGTAATCGGGCAAGCTTCCAGTGGCAATGAAGGAGCTGAATTAATCCTTAAAGAAAAACCAGATGTTGTGTTAATGGATTTAATGATGGAAAATGGAACAGGGATTGATGCAACCAAACAAGTAATGAAAGAATATCCGTCTTGTAAAATTATAATTCTAACTAGCTATTACGATGATGAACAAGTTTTCCCAGCAATTGAGGCAGGTGCATTTAGTTATATTTTAAAAACCTCATCCGCAACAGAAATTGTAGCGGCAATTAAGAAAGCAGCTAAAGGAGAAAATGTTATTGAACCGAAAGTGGCAACAAAAATGATGTCTAGCTTTCGAACGGAGCAAAGAAAACCACATCAAGAATTAACGGAACGAGAGTTAGAGGTCCTTTTATGTATTGGAAATGGTATGACAAATCAAGAGATTAGTGACAAACTTTATATTGGAATTAAAACAGTAAAGACACATGTGAGTAATATTTTAGCAAAACTAGATGTCCATGACCGTACTCAAGCTGCAGTATATGTTCATCGAAATCAACTTCTTAAAAATGATGAGGACTAGGATAGCCCTAGACCTCATTTTTTGTCTTTTTGGCTATCGCCCTGTATAATCATACTGTAAATAGTGAAGAGGAGAACCCTATATGAGCAAAATAAATGAAAATATTCTATTAGCTATATGGGCTGTTTCATTTCTAGCAACAGCAGGAAGTTTATTTTATTCAGAAGTA
Source organism: Ornithinibacillus caprae (assembly GCF_009728145.1). GTDB lineage: Bacteria > Bacillota > Bacilli > Bacillales > Amphibacillaceae > Ornithinibacillus > Ornithinibacillus caprae. Next base: position 37,029 of record NZ_WOCA01000017.1, read on the forward strand.
ATGGGGTATATTCCCTGTGAGTTATGCTGGTATCAACGAATTTTGATGTATCCATTAATCGTTATTTATGGGGTAGCAGCTTGGAAGAAAGATATAAACCTAGCATTACCAGGGCTAATATTAAGTGGAATTGGTATGTTCGTTTCTACATATCATTACTTTGTACAAAAGTTACCCGCATTACAAGAAGCAGGCGGGGCATGTGGATTAGTACCATGTAACTTTCAATATGTGAACTACTTTGGGTTTATTACGATCCCATTTTTAGCTGGAACAGCCTTTATCATTATTTTTGTATTACATCTAGTATTGTTTAAACAGAATAGGAGGAAGTAATATGCAAAAGAAAATGTTAGCAATCATTGGAACCATTGTTGTATTATTTGCAGCACTATTATTTGTAATTAACTATAAAAATGATCAAGCAATTAGTAATAGCGATAATCCATATGGAACAAAAGACTTAAATCAAGCAACGATCGATCAATTAGATAATCCGGATTATGGCAATCAAATTCTTCCTGATGAATTGGAAGATAAAATTGATAGTGGGGAAGCAGTAACTGTATATTTCTATAGTCCAACATGCGTATATTGCCAAAATACAACTCCATATCTAGTTCCTTTAACAGAGGATTTAGGTATTGATATGAAGAAATTGAATTTATTAGAATTCCCGAGTGAAGGTAATAAATATGGAATTGAATCTACTCCAACGCTTGTTCATTTTGAAGAAGGGGAAATTGTTGCTAGTATTATTGGACAACGTACAGAAGAAGAATTTACAGCATTTTTCAATGAATATGTATTAGACTAACTAACAACGTAAAAGAAGCTAACTAGTGTAAGTAGTGCTAGTTAGCTTCTTTTTATCGATCATATAATTGATTATTCATCATCTTTTTTCATGTAATAGGTAGTTAAAAATGGATTGTCTGCAAAATATGCAGATGGTTTGGTTGGTGATTCTGCATGAGATTGTTTAAAGGTGTCCGAGTTTACCCAGTTATCATAATCAACTTCCGATTCCCATTGTGTGAAAACAACATATGTGTTGCCTGTTAGAGGCCTAAGTAAACGAAAAGCTTGAAAACCGGAGAATTGATCTACTTCATGTTTTCTATTTTTAAACCGATCTTCAAAAACTGGTCTTCCTTCTTCAGTAACAGGGATATTATTCATTGCTACAAAGCCTTCCTCTTTTATATCGCCTTTTTGAACGATAACTTCATAGGTTCTACCAGCAACAAATAGCTTTTTTTCCACTCCTTCATAATATGCCAAGCTTCCAGCACCACTAGACATAATGTGGATATCGATTTGTGGATGTTTTTCGGCTAGCTTAGTTAAAAAATCACCTGTCCCATTCGTCATATATGCTTTCATGAAAACAACTCCTTCTCTAGTTTCATCGTACCCCATTTTTGGGTTAACTAGTCAAGAAAAAATCCAACATATCACAAATTATAATAATTATTAAATGCTAAAAATTATTTATTACTTTATGATTGTCTAAAAATGTCGTATAATAGACTAGTAACCTTAATTAATCATATAGAGGTGAATTGATGAACAAATTTTTTAAGAATAAGTTTGGAATGATACCACCAATCGTAAAAATACCACTGTCTGTTTTTATGATTATTTTACTACTTAGTTTGATCGGCTATGCATTTATTTTATACGGAGGTAAGTTAGTAGTAAATGAAGAAAATCTTATTCTTGATGCTTCAACAACAATTGAAACAAAAGATGGAGAAATTATAGGTACACTGTATGATGAGCATCGTGATCCAATAGAAATTGAAGATATCCCGGATCATGTGCTAGAAGCTTTCATTGCAATTGAAGATAAACGATTTTATCAACACGGTGGTGTGGATTTTCGCTCCGTAGTCCGTGCAGTTTATCGTGATATCGTAGCGATGAATAAAGTGGAAGGTGCCAGTACCGTAACACAACAAGTAGCAAAGAACTTATTTCTATATAATGATAAAACATGGATGCGAAAAACGAAGGAAGTTATGGCATCGATCTATTTAGAACGCAATTTTTCTAAGAGTAGAATACTAGAATTATATGTTAATAGTATTTACTTTGGTCATGGTATGTATGGTATTGAAGCTGCTTCACAACATTATTTCTCCAAACCTGCTAGTGATTTAACGGTATCGGAAGGTGCGTTATTAGCTGGGATGGTTAAAGCACCAAATGGTTATTCCCCGATTGATCATCCAGACAAGGCTCTTGAGCGTAGAAACGTTGTATTAAAAGCAATGGAAAATGCCAATATGCTATCTACTGAAGAACGACTTACCGAGCAGGGGAAAACATTAGGATTAAATATCCAGGAAAAGAAAGCAAGACCTTGGTTAGATAGTTATATTGACTTAGTACTGAAGGAAGCTGTTGAAACCCATCAATTGTCTATCGAAGAATTAAAACGCGGAGGATATCGAATTGTTGTAAATATTGACGAATCAACGCAGCAATTGGCTTATGAACAATTTCAAAATGAACAATATTTCCCAGGAAATACGAAGGATGTCGAAGGTGCTTTTGTCATGATGAAACATAGTACTGGTGAAATTGTGGCTGCTGTTGGTGGAAGGAAGTATACACTAGGCGATTTAAATCGGGTTACAGTCAATAGGCAGCCTGGTTCTACAATCAAACCCATAGCTGTATATGGACCAGCTTTGATGCAAGAAGCGTATCAACCTTATACACTTATTCCTGATGAACTAAATGATTACGATGGTTATACTGCAACAAATATTGATGGGAAATATGAGGGGATTGTCTCTATTTATCAGGCCATTTTACATTCAAAGAATGCATCAGCTGTGTGGCTCCTAGATCAAATTGGGATTTCCTATGCGAAAAATTATCTTGATAAAATGGATATTTCGATACCAGATGATGGTTTAGCCCTGGCTCTCGGTGGTCTAACGGAAGGGATTTCACCACTTCAAATGATGGAAGCTTATAGTACCTTTATTAATGATGGAAAAGTTGTTGGCTCTTCTACAATTAATCGAATTTATGATCGAGAAGACGAGCTGCTTTATCAAATGAAGAAGCAGGAAACGGAAGTCTTTTCTCCACAAGTTGCATGGGATATAACAGAAATATTATCAACTACTGTTCAAGATGGAACCGCAAAGGCTGGTAATTTTAACAAAGCATTAGCTGGTAAAACCGGAACCACTGAGCATCCTCATGCAAATGGGAATAAAGATGTTTGGTTTGTAGGCTATACACCAGAATATGTTAGCGCAACTTGGATGGGGTATGATCGTTCAGATGAAAATCATTATCTGACAGGTGGTAGTAGCTATCCAACAGAATTAACAAAGAAAATTTTATCCGAAATGGATAAAAGAAATACATTGTCTGGAGAGTTTGACAAACCTGATCATGTGAAAGAATTACCAAAACCAATCATTTTACCACAAATAGCTGATTTAAATGCAGAATATACTTTTGGAGGTATTTCCCTTGTGAAAGGAAAGTTGACCTGGAATGGTTCTGATGATGATCGTGTGATCTATCGAATCTATCAGGAAAAGCCAGGTATAGATGAACGGGTTGGTGAAGTGACAGGGGAATCTGAATATGTGATAGATAAACTAAATCTATTTCAATCTAGTCATTTTTATGTTGTTCCTTATGATCCATTAACCAAGATGGAAGGGGAGCGTTCTGACAAAGTAGAATTAGCTTTTAAATGGCAACAACGTATTGGTGGACTTTAAAGGTAATATTAACATCAGTTATGTCTAAAATAGAACATAACTGATGTGCTTTACAAGCTATTCAAAATTCGTCAAATTCATGACAATAGGGCGAGTTTACTATACACTGACGGTGTAAAAAGATATAGTAGAAGAGGATAAAATTGATATAGAACCGTAATGGACAGCTATGGAAAAGGGTGAAATGATGACTAGAAAGATTAATGATACTATTATTAGAGCCTACAAAGGTGAATCTGTGGACTACACACCTGCTTGGTTTATGCGCCAAGCTGGCAGATCGCAAGAGGAGTACCGAAAATTAAAAGAGAAATACTCGTTATTTGAAATAACACATCAGCCTGAACTTTGTGCATATGTAACACGATTGCCTGTTGAACAATATGACGTAGATGCAGCAATCTTGTACAAAGATATCATGTCGCCACTACCTGCTATTGGTGTTGATGTAGATATTAAAGCAGGCATTGGACCAGTAATTAGCAATCCAATAAAAAACATTCAAGATGTTGAGAATCTAGGAACGATTAATCCAAGTGAGGATGTACCATACGTTTTAGAGACTATTCGCATTCTTACGGAGAAGCAACTTTCCGTTCCGCTAATAGGATTCAGTGGTGCACCATTCACATTAGCGAGTTACATGATTGAAGGCGGCCCATCTAAAAACTACAGTAAAGTAAAAGCATTTATGTATCGTGATACAGATGCATGGTTTGCATTAATGGATAAACTAGCTGATATGACGATTACATATGTGAAAGCACAAATTGATGCCGGAGCAAAAGCAATTCAAATTTTTGACTCGTGGGTTGGAGCATTAAATGCAAGTGATTACCGTGTTTACATTAAACCAATTATGACACGAATATTTGCTGAATTACAAAAGGAGAATGTTCCATTAGTCATGTTTGGTGTTGGTGCTAGTCATTTACTTTTAGAGTGGAATGATCTTCCTCTAGATGTAATTGGATTAGATTGGCGTACATCTATTGCAGAAGCACGTGAATTAGGTGTAACGAAAGTACTACAAGGAAATTTAGATCCAGCTATTTTACTTTCTGACTGGGATACCATTGAAACACGTACGAAAGAAATTCTTGATCAATCCATTGCTGATGGTAGACATGTATTCAATTTAGGACATGGTGTTACACCAGATATTAACCCAGAAATATTAAAGAAACTGACAAATTTAATTCATTCATATTCCAAACGGTAGTTCGTTGGAAATAGCATACTATTGAAGAGGTGTTTAAAGTGGAAAGAAAAAAAATAGGACTATTAGTCATGGCATATGGTACGCCTTACAAAGAAGAGGACATTGAACCGTATTACACACACATTCGACACGGAAGAAAACCTTCACCAGAAGCTTTACAGGATTTAAAAGATCGTTATAAAGCAATCGGAGGAATTTCTCCATTAGCAAAAATTACAGAACAACAAGCAAAAGCTATTGAAAAAAAGCTGAATGAATCACAAGAAGAATATGAATTTAACGTGTATATTGGTCTAAAACATATCGCACCATTTATTGAGGATGCAGTTGAACAAATGGCTAAGGATGGTATTGAAGAAGCAGTATCTATTGTTTTAGCACCACATTATTCAACATTTAGTGTAAAATCCTATAATGGTCGTGCACAGGAAGAAGCAGATAAATTTGGTATTTCCATTTCTTCGGTTGAGAGTTGGTATGACGAGCCTGGATTTATTAAATACTGGGCGGATCAGATTAAAGCAGAATATGCAAAAATGTCAGATGAAGAACGTGACAATGCAGTTCTTGTCGTATCTGCACACAGTTTACCGGAAAAAATCTTACAATACGGAGATCCATATGCGGATCAATTAAAAGAGACTGCAAAGCTTATTTCTGAAGAAACTGGTATCACAGAATATGCACTTGGATGGCAAAGTGAAGGAAACACTCCTGATCCATGGCTAGGACCAGATGTGCAAGACTTAACACGTGAGTTATATGAGGAAAAAGGCTACCGTGCGTTTGTATATGCTCCAGTTGGATTTATTGCAGACCACCTAGAGGTTCTTTATGATAATGATTACGAATGTAAAGTAGTTTGTGATGAGCTTGGTGTAAGCTACTACCGTCCAGAAATGCCAAATGTTCATCCGCAATTTATTGAAACATTAGCAGGTGTGGTACTAAATAAAGTAAAGCGTGATGCGTAATGGCTGCACATAAAACCATTGTAATAGTAGGTGGCGGAATAACCGGGTTATCCGCTGCTTACTATTTACAAAAAGAAATCAAAGCGAATAGCTTACCGTATGAAGTAAAGCTTGTTGAAGCTAGTGAACGCCTTGGTGGTAAAATACAAACCTACCAAAAAGATGGATTTACCATTGAACGAGGTCCAGATTCATTTCTTGCAAGAAAAAAACCTGCTGTAAAACTTGCCGAAGAAGTTGGTCTTGGAGAACAATTAATTCGCAATGGTACTGGGCAATCGTATATTTTGGTTAATAACCAATTGCATAAGATGCCAAGTGGAGCGTTTATGGGTATTCCGACACAAGTTCGTCCGTTCTTATTTTCCGGTATTTTTTCGATGAAAGGGAAACTTAGGGCTGGATTTGATTTTATCCTACCAAAAGGAGAGCCTATTAGTGATCAATCACTAGGTGCATTTTTCCGCCGTCGCTTTGGGGATGAGTTAGTTGAAAACCTTATTGAACCACTGTTATCTGGTATCTATGCTGGTGATATTGATGACATGAGTCTTATGTCAACATTCCCGAACTTTTATAAATTAGAGCAAGAGCATCGAAGTCTAGTAAAAGGACTACAAAAATCGATGCCGAAACCGCAAAAATCAACTGGTAAGAAGCCAGGAATGTTTTACTCGCTTCCAGATGGATTAGAATCATTAGTTACGAAGGTTACTGAGAAACTTGATGAAGGAACAGTGACATTAGGTACTACAGTTGACCATGTCGAGAAAAAAGAAAATGGCTACCATTTATTACTGAGTAATGGCGAAGTGTATAAAGCAGACGCAGTTATTATGGCAGCACCACATTATACGCTTCCAAAGATATTTAGTCAGTATGATTTCTTTAGATCATTTAATGATATGCCAGCGACATCTGTTGCAAATGTTGCCTTGGCATTTGATGAATCAGCTATTAAGAAAGATATTGATGGTACAGGTTTCGTTGTATCACGAAATAGTGACTATCGTATAACTGCTTGTACGTGGACCCACAAAAAATGGCCGTCGACAACACCAAAAGGAAAAGCGTTAGTTCGTTGCTACGTAGGTAGACCAAGTGACCAATCAGTTGTAGATTTATCAGACGATGAAATTATAGATATTGTTTTAAAAGATTTAAATAAAACGATGGACATTACAGCAGAGCCAGAATTCAGTGTAGTAACTCGCTGGAAAAATGCCATGCCACAGTATACAGTCGGTCATCAAGAGCGAATCGCCAATATTCGTAAGGAAGCTCGCGAACAATTGCCAGGATTGTTTTTAACTGGTAGTTCATTTGAAGGCATTGGAGTTCCAGACTGTATCGAACAAGGTGAAAAAGCGGTAAGTGATGTATTAGAATTTTTGCAAGACTAGTTGATAAGACTAGTTTCAGTATGAGTGCTGAGACTGGTCTTTTTTTTGGTAGATCAGACAATGTAAGGCTTATTATCTGGATGATTGAAACGAAGGCTTTTACTATAAAAGTCGATGTATGAGCAGGCGGAAACATCGGACACGAGAGCGAGAACATCGGACACGGGAGCGAGAACATCGGACAGAAGAACGGAAACATCGGACACGAGAGTGGGAACATCGGACACGGGAGCGAGAACATCGGACACAAGAGCGGAAACATCGGACACGAGAGTGGGATCATCGGACACAAGAGCGGAAACATCGGACACGAGAGCAGGAACATCGGACACGGGAGCGGGAACATCGGACACGGGAGCGGGAACATCGGACACGGGAGCGGGAACATCGGACACGAGAGCGAGAACATCGGACTACTCCAGATCCTCATTAATCAATAAAAACAGGATCCCAAGCCAAACTAGGATCCTGTCTTATCTATTTATTCGTAACTCTTTTCTAATTCATCAACTAATGAGCCAACGAAGGCAACTGCTTCTTTAATAGCGTCTGGTTTGGACATGTCGACACCAGCTTTTTTGATTAGATCAAGTGGTTTTAATGTGCCACCAGCTTTTAGAACTTCTAACCAGTTATCAGCAGCAGATTTTCCTTCTGATTGAATTTTTTGTGCAACAGCTGTAGAAACGGTTAACCCCGCAGAATATGTGTATGGATATAGACCCATGTAATAATGTGGTTGGCGCATCCAGGTTAGGCCTGCATCTTCATCAAACTTAACTGCGTCACCCCAGAAGTTTTCAAGTGCTTCTTGTTTTTGTTGAGTTAATACACTTGCAGTTAGTGGTGTGCCACCTTCAGCTAAATCGTAAACACGTCGTTGGTATTCACCCTCTAACAGGTGAGTAACAAAGTTATGATAATACGTTCCAAGTAATTGAGTGATTACCCAACGTTTCATACGCTTATCTTCCGTTTTACTTAATAAGTGATTTGCTAATAGCAACTCATTGATGGTAGAAGGTGCTTCTACAAAATAAGTAGATGGACGAGTATTTACTAGAGATTGATATTTTCCGGCTAGATAGAAATGACCAGCGTGTCCGAGTTCATGTGCTAATACAAAAGCACCCCTCATTGTATCTGTCCATGTAATTAAGATATATGGATGAACTCCATAAGGACTAGAACAGAATGCTCCAGTTTGTTTTCCAACGTTGTCAGCTAAATCAACCCAACGGTCGTTTAGGCCCTTTTGCATGATTTCACTATATTCAGGTCCCATTACTTCTAATGCTTCAAGGATCACTGACTTAGCTTCTTCATACGTAGTTTTTGGATTAAATTCAGGATCTAGTGGTGCCTTTAAGTCTTCATAATGTAACGCATCTAATCCTAGCTTTTCTTTCTTCAATTTTGCATAACGACGCATATGTGGTGCTAATTCTTCTTGGATCACATCAAGTTGGTTATGATACATTTCTTTTGTAACTTGTTGAGATGCTAACAACATATCTGTAACAGAATCATAGTTACGAAGACGTGACATGGTAACTTGCTTGGTAACTTCTGTTGCATATGTTGCGGCAAATGTATTTTTATATTGATTTAATGTTTTTGTGAAAGATTTATAAGCATCACGACGAATTCGTGTGTTTGTTTCTAATTCATAACGATCTTCGTATAATGCAGCTGACATTGGTAACTCATTACCATCATCATCTTTAATAGAATCGAAAATCATATCAGCTGACTTGCTACGACCATATATCATATATGGCGCACCATGAACTTCACTAAGCGCAGCTAATGTTTCTTCAATTTCAGGAGATAATGTGTATGGCTTCTCTTCTAATGTATCAGCAAGCATTTTTTTGTAAGTTACAAGTCCTTCTTCTTCCTGTAAAAAGCTTTCCACTTGTTCCTCAGAAAGAGTTAATAATTCAGATTGAACAAAAGATAACTTCGCTCCTATACTTGCCATCGCAGAAGATACTTTAGCTGAATCACGTTGGTTATTTGGATCACTACCATCTGCATTAGAACGTAAACTAGCATATGTAGCTACGCGAATAATACGCTTGCGATAGTTTTCTAATGCTGTAAGACCGTTTAATAGAGTAGTAGAATCATTCACTAATTTCCCTTTATATTGTGTTACTTCGGTTACATCAGCTTGTACAGCTTTCAATTCTTTTTCCCAAGCTTCATCTGACGGAAATAAATCTGTTAAATCCCACGTTTGGCTCTCAGGTACTTCAGAGCGTTGTAAACGGGTCGCTTTAGTAGTTGTCATTGTCAAATCCCCTTCCTAAATAAAAAAAGTGTTTCGGTACTCTAAATATTATAATATAAATTTAACTAGAATGATATGACTTTTCAGTATTTTTCCGAAAAAAATACAGCTATTAATCTAATAGCTGCTCATAGAAAGGAAGTATAGTGTTATAATACAGTTAAAACAGATTGTTAAACTATTATTTTGGTTATACTACAATTGAATTATCTAGCCGGATGATCACATTCGTCACAAACATTGCCATAGCAGTCAGCTTTTTCATCCATCTCCTGACCGCATTGATGGCATTTTTTCTTAGGTAGATTCCTGAAAAATTCAATGACGTTTATCATTTGGCTCCCCCTTTGTGTAGTTAAACCTATTGTATTATAACAGTATGATTGGTGTCAATTGTGTGTTACAACAAAAATAAAAAATGAGGTGAATGTATGAAGCTAACTGTAATTGGGTTTTGGGGTGGATACCCTGCACCAAACGGAGCTACATCCTCGTACTTATTGGAAAAAGATGATTTTAGTTTACTTATTGATGCAGGAAGTGGCTCATTGTCAAAGCTACAAACTAAAAAACATGTGATGGATATTGATGCAGTTATTCTATCGCATTATCATCATGACCATGTAGCAGATATTGGAGTTTTACAATATGCTTGGCTTGTTCAATCTTATTTAAGAGAAACCAAAGAAATTTTACCGATATATGGTCATACAGAAGATATGGCCAAATTTGAAACATTAACACATGAATGCACGGAAGGTGTTGCTTATGATCCATCCGAGACATTAAAAATAGGTCCTTTCTCAATTACATTCCAACCAACAAATCATCCAGTTCCATGTTATGGTATGCGAATAACAGATGGGGAAAGTGTGATTGTATATACAGCAGACACAAGCTATAAAGAAGAATGGGTTTCCTTTAGTAAAGATGCCGATTTGCTCATTACAGATTGCAATTTTTATGCCGATCAAGACGGTTCTAATGCAGGACATATGACAAGTAAAGAGGGGGGTATGATTGCTGCTAAAGCTAATGTAGATGAATTAGTGTTAAGTCACCTGCCCCAATATCGGGATACCCGAGATTTAGTTCATGAAGCAGGGGAACAATTTACGGGTAAGATACGCTTGGCAGAAGAGGGATTAACTTGGGAAAAATGAGAGGTTTCTTTTGATTACTCCCATTCTTTCCATTAAACTAATATATAGAGTCAAGTTCTAGGAGGGACAAGTCATGAAATTTATTGATAATCAAGGGATTACAGATCCAACCATTAACCTTGCAATAGAAGAATATATTCTACAAAACTTTGGTGAGAAGGATACATATCTATTATTTTATATTAACAAACCTTCTATCATCATTGGTAGAAACCAAAATACCATAGAGGAAATAAATACAGATTATGTTGAAGAAAATGGGATTAAAGTAGTTCGTCGTTTGTCAGGTGGTGGAGCTGTTTATCATGATGAGCAAAACTTAAACTTTAGCTTTATTACCAAAGATGATGGCGAGAGTTTCCATAACTTCGAAAAATTTACGAAGCCTGTTGTTGAAGCATTACAAAAATTAGGGGTGCCAGCAGAATTAAGTGGGAGAAATGATTTGGTAGCTGGTGGACGTAAAATTTCTGGTAATGCGATGTTCTCTACTAAAGGGCGTATGTTTAGTCATGGAACATTAATGTTAGATTCTGAAATCGAAAATGTCGTTAAAGCATTAAAAGTGAAAAAAGAGAAAATCGAATCTAAAGGAATTAAATCTATTCGTAGCCGTGTAGCAAACATTTCTGAATTCTTGGATGAGAAAATCTCAATGGAAGATTTTAAAGAGCTTATTTTAAAGCATATCTTTGATGTAGAGGACGTTAAGGATGTTCCACGCTATGAGTTAACAGAAGAGGATTGGAAAAACATTCATAAGATTTCTGAAGAACGCTACCAAAAATGGGAATGGAATTATGGTAAATCACCAGCATTCAATTTTCAGGTTTCTCATAAATTCCCAGCAGGTCTTTTAGATGTTCGTCTAGACGTGAAAAAAGGAGTTATTGAAAACTGTAAAATCTTTGGAGATTTCTTTGGATTAGGAGAAGTGAAAGAGCTTGAGAATAAAATTATCGGTGTTCGCCATGAGAAGAACGCAATTGAAGAAGCACTTGCAGATGTAGATGTTTCTCATTATTTAGGTAGAATTACCAAGGAAGACTTAATCAACTTAATTTATTAATCAAAAGTAGCTCACATCGTTGAGCTATTTTTCGTTTTTATTCTTTTGTGAACGCTTCCACTTGAAAAATGACAATCTGTCTTTTATACTTGGAATAGTGTTAATATTTTCAGGTATTTTAATAATAAGAAAAAATGAAGGGCTTTTGTTTAAAAGCTATTTTTCTTATCCAAAAATGAATGACTATTCATTCATTACTTTGCGAGGGGGTTGTTATAATGAATTTAAGTGAACAATTGTCTACTACAGCAAGAAACCACCCGATGAAAACTGCTTACGTCTTTCAAGACAAGGAGACAAGCTATTATGAACTTGAAGCCTCGGTCCAACAATTTGCAACACAACTAGAAAGCCTAGGCTATCAAAAAGGAGACCATATTGCATTAGTTGTAGGAAATAGCCCTTATTTTATTATTGGATTATATGGGGCAATCCGAGCTGGAGTGGTGGTTATTCCAATTAATCCACTGTATACGCCCAATGAAATGACGTATATTTTACAAAATGGGGATGTAAAAGGAATAATAACGATGGATGTACTGTTGGGAAAATTTGCGTCTATTTCGGATCAACTACCGAATGTCCAGCATTACATATCCTGTGAGAGTGGAGCAGGAATTGATTTGAAAACGCATCCACTATCTTCTAAACTACTATCATTCACTCATTTAGTTAAAACAGGCAGCTCTGTTTTTGAGAATGAGCCAACACTTGAGGAAGAGGATACGGCAATCATTTTATATACATCTGGTACTACAGGAAAGCCAAAAGGTGCGATGCTATCACACAAAAACCTCTTTTCCAATGCGAAGGATGTTGCAGATTATTTGACGATCAGTGGAGAAGATCGTGTAATTGCTGCATTACCAATGTTTCATGTATTTTGTTTAACGGTATCTTTAAATGCTCCATTAATGAATGGTGGTACGATTTTAATTGTACCTAAATTTTCCCCGCAAGAGGTATTCCGTACTGCTAAGGAACATGAAGCGACCGTGTTTGCAGGTGTTCCAACGATGTACAATTACTTGTTGCAGACTGCAGAAGGAAATCAAGAGGATTTTTCTGGTATACGCTTATGTATTTCAGGCGGAGCTGCAATGCCTGTTGCGTTATTGAAGCAATTTGAGAAAACATTTGAAGTTAAGGTTTCGGAAGGATATGGTTTATCAGAGGCTTCTCCTGTAACTTGCTTTAACCCACTAGATCGCCCACGTAAACCAGGCTCCATTGGTACAAGTATTATTAATGTAGAAAATAAAGTTGTTGATGAATTCGGAGAAGAATTACCAGTTGGTGAAGTAGGAGAGTTAGTTGTCCGTGGTCCGAATGTCATGAAAGGGTATTATAAAATGCCAGAGGAAACAGCTGTTGCATTAAAAGATGGTTGGTTATATACAGGAGATATGGCACGAATGGATGACGAAGGATATTTTTATATTGTAGATCGTAAAAAAGATATGATATTAGTTGGCGGCTATAATGTGTATCCTAGAGAAGTAGAAGAAGTACTTTATAGTCATCCTGATGTAGCGGAGGTCGCAGTTGTTGGGAAGCCTGATCCTAATACTGGTGAAGCAGTGGTAAGCTTTGTTGTATTAAAAGATCCTACAATAACAGCAGATGAATTAATAGATTTCTGTAAAGGCCATTTAGCAAAATATAAACTACCTACTAAAATTGAATTTTTAGATGAACTACCTAAAAATACTACAGGAAAAATATTACGAAGACAGCTTAAGGATAAAGTGGAACAAGTGTAGAAAAAGTAAAAGGATAGTGTAAGTTAGAAAAATAATACTAATTAGTAGATCAAATCATATAGCGGTTTGATCTATTTTTATCTCGATTGAATAGTGGGTAGGAGCGATGAGAGCCCGAATGAAGATGTTGCTCGGTCAAACGGTAACTCATAGGAGCGATGAGAGCCCAAACGAAGAGAACACTCCAGCAAACGGTAACTCATAAGAGCGATGAGTGCCCGAATGAAGAGAAAACTCCAGCAAACGGTAACTCATAAGAGCGATGAGTGCCCGAATGAAGAGAAAACTCAAGTGAACGGTAACTCATAAGAGCGATGAGAGCCCAAACGAAGAGAAAACTCCAGCAAACGGTAACTCATAAGAGCAATGAGAGCCCGAATGAAGAGAACACTCCAGCAAACGGTAACTCATAAGAGCGATGAGAGCCCAAACGAAGAGAAAACTCCAGCAAACGGTAACTCATAAGAGCAATGAGAGCCCGAATGAAGAGAAAACTCCAGCAAACGGTAACTCATTAATAGAATGAATACCTAATTGTAGAGGAACACTCATAAACATCAATGATTCATATTCATACAAAATGTATGGATTATCGCTTATTGTTCCATACTAATATAAAAAAGGATTTGGTTATGATGAATAAAAATCAGAAAAATAAACCGGAATTAGCTACGTTTACGTTGCTTAACCCAGATTTTCATCCTATGGAAAGTGATCTTGATTCGACTAATGAAGATATAGATGAAAATACAGCAGAAACCGACACAAAAGGATAAAATGTAATTTTTTTCTAAAAAATTCAAATTTTATATATCATTTTGTGGGGAATTTTGATAGATTAGTATTAAGGCCTCTTTCTTTTCATGTAAACATGAAAGGATGAATAGTATGATGAATGACTTCTATACACTAACTCATGAAATAACCCCACAAACATTAGCAGTAATTGCCCAACAAGATGAGGATGGCAATCTTAGTACCTGTGTCTTGGAAGATGAGACGGAATATACGGTTGATTACTCCCCAAGTAAGCTGATCGATTTTTCTTGTAAATTCTTCGGCTCTAGTCTGAAAGGACGTCAAGATGGCACCCGAGATATATGTGGGATTACGCATAAAGCACCTATTTCAATCGACCCTTCTAGTGGCATGTACTTCTTTCCTACAACATCACCATCCAATCCCAAGTGCTCTTGGATCGCACACACCCATATTGAAAAACTGAATCGAGCCGGGAATCAGTGTACAGAAATAGTTTTTAAAAGTGGAAAAAAAGTTACATTAGATACCTCAATTGGCTCATTGCTTAATCAGGTACAGCGCACTGCTCAATTTAGATACTTATTAGATAATCGGATTAAGTATTTGAAGCAGCATAGGATTGATCAGAAGCTAACCCCTTCAACATAAGTTCATGAAAGATCGCTTCCACTTTTTTACGAATTGCAGGATTGAAGTAATTACGTTTTTCCTCTTTTCCCTGACAGAGAAATAAATAGGAGGAAAAAGAGTCATTTTTATTTAATAAAGTGACTTGAAGTCTTTTGTCTTTCATTTTTTTTCGTAATATTCTGCGTTCGTTTATCGCTTCTGTAGCCATTTTTTCCAACAGTTTAACATAGGGCTCTTTTAGTTTAAAATTCCCTTGTTGAAAATGCTCGATATCTTGTTTAATGACGACCAAAGTCATGGAAAGGAAAAGAAATCGAGAAGCTAATTGTATTTCTTCTTCTGTAAGATAACGCATAAACTCCACCTCTAAAATAAGAACATTTGTTCTATTATACGCTGAAAACAATAAAAATAATACTAAAATTTATTGAAAAATAATGGAAATGAAAAGAAAGTGGCCGATTAATATGTTTTCCGTATAGAACTAGATGAAGTTTTCACTTTATTACTATGCTTTTTCTTAAGTTTAATTTAAAATATAAATATATATAGAAGTGATTAAAAAGAATAGACGTTTTTTACATTGATGAGGGGATTTGCCTACATGTATTTGTTTAACATCCTAACGGAATGGAAGATCGCGCTAGAAAATGATCAAGTAGATGAATTTATTTTGCATTTGTTGAATGATTATGAAGCTTTAGGACCGTTACCAGGTATATTATTACCTTTTATTGAGGCATTCCTTCCATTTTTACCGTTAGTTGTATTTGTAATGGGGAATGCGGCAGCCTATGGTTTATTAGAAGGCTTTTTACTATCTTGGGCTGGCTCGAGTCTTGGAGCTATTTTAGTCTTTTTAATTATTCGTAATCTGGGTGATAGACGGATTTTAAAAGCAGTTCGTAGGAACAAGCAGGTTGCAAAAGTAACAACATGGCTTGAACGACATGGATTTGGACCATTGTTTTTATTAATGTGTTTTCCATTTTCACCATCATCTGTGATTAATGTTGTTTCAGGTTTATCCAAAATTAGTGTTCAACAATTTATTTTAGCGGTACTATTAGGAAAAGCAGTGATGATTTTTTCCATTTCATACATTGGATCGAGCATTCTTTCGTTTGCTCAAAATCCAGTAAGGACTATCATCGTTGGAGTTGGTATCGTATTATTTTGGATTCTAGGTAAATACATCGAGAAAAGATTGCAGCGAAAGGCGTTATTAAGTGAAATCAATAAAGAGAAAGATGAATAGCACCTACATAACATTATAAAAACTTCTGTCTCGTAAAAATATGGATAGAAGTTTTTTCCTTTCATTTTAAATATAGACTGGGGTGAAAATTTGTTATTTGAACTAGCAAATTGTAAAAAAACAACTAACTATCCAATAAGAGTTTAACTACATTAGGGGGATTACAATGGGACTCCGTTTTATATTAGGTAGATCAGGGAGCAATAAAAGTGAACGTTCCTTTGAAGAAATAAGAGAAAAATCAATAACCGACCCACAGGGACCACCAATATTTTATATTGTTCCAGACCAAATGACCTTTGAACAAGAATACGAACTATTTAAAGATGAAGCCTTCCAGGGGAGTATTCGTACCCAGGTATTTAGTTTCTCTCGGCTAGCATGGCGAGTACTTCAGGAAACAGGTGGAGGAACAAGACAGTTTATAAGTTCAGTAGGAATTCAAATGATGCTTCGTAAAATCATAGAAGAAAAGCAAGGAGAATGGCTAGTTTTTCAAAAGGCAATGGAGAAGCAAGGGTTTTTACAACAGGTAGAAAAAATGATAACCGAGTTTAAACGGTATCAAATAACTCCTGATGTCTTACAAATGCAAATTGATCACATTAATCAATTTGTTCACCAGGAACCAGGGGAGCAGGCTTTAGTTAATAAGCTGGAGGATTTACGTTATATTTATGAAAAATTAGTATCAGCACTACAATCACAGTATATTGATAGTGAAGATCAGCTTCAGTTATTAGCAGAGAAAATAAATGAAGCATCCTTTTTAGACGAAGCCGAAATTTACTTTGATGGGTTTCACCGATTTACCCCAAAGGAATTGCTAGTTTTTGAGACACTGATGAAAAAATGTAAAAATATCACAGTAACATTAACGGTAGATCATCCAGAAAGCGAGCAATTATCAGATCTGGATTTATTTTACCAAACGACAGAGACTTATCATGTGCTAAGGAATATTGCGAACGAGAACCATATTGAAATCGAAGCAGATGTGGTTATTGAACCAACAGACGGAAGATTTCTAGACCGCCCTTATTTTGCTCATTTGGAGAAAAACTTTGATGTTCGTCCAGCACCTGTTTATAAAGGAAATGCACCAATACAAATTGCTGAAGCAGTACATCCACGAGCAGAGGTTGAAGGGGTTGCACAAGAAATATTACGGCTAGTACGTGAAGAAAACTATCGCTTTCGAGATATGGCCGTACTTATTCGACAAACCGACATGTACCAGGATTTAATAGCAACGATTTTCGAAGATTACAATATACCTGTGTTTGTCGATGAAAAAAGGACGATGTTGAATCATTCCTTAATAGAACTTGTCCGTTCTACCTTGGACATTGTCGAAGGAAATTGGCGATATGATGCTATTTTCAGAGTCTTAAAAACGGGATTTATTCCGCAGACAGATGAGGAATATCCATTAACAAACGATGCGATTGATGAATTAGAAAACTATGTACTGGAATACGGCATTCGTTCGAGGGAAAAATGGACTGGTGATCAGGAATGGATTTTCCAACGCTTTCGTGGGTTTGACCAGGCTGCACAAACAGATGAAGAAAGAAATATGCAGCTTCGAATTAATCGATACCGTAAACAAGTTGTACAAGCTTTAGAAGTGTTTGATACAACTATCCGCCAAGCGACTTCGGTCCAAGAGTTATGTGAAGTAACTTATATGCTTTTAGAGGACCTAGATGTACCTACACGACTTGAAAAAATGCGCTCGTATTATGATGATCATGGACTCATTGAAAAAGGAAGAGAACAAGAACAAGTATGGAATGCGGTCATTCAATTATTTGATGAAATGGTAGAAATGGCTGGAGAAGAGGAAATGACGCTATCTACGTTCCGGTCAACATTAGATGCGGGCTTTGAATCATTGAAGTTCTCCCATGTTCCACCAAGCATTGATCATGTCATCGTTGGAACGATTGATCGATCACGGATTAGTGGAATCAAATGCTCTTTCCTATTAGGAGTTAATGAAGGGGTATGGCCATTGAAGCCGCCTGCTGATGGTATGATTAATGAGTCAGAGAGAGAACTATTAGCAGAGCATGGTATGAAGCTTGCTGAAACAAGTAAACGACAATTATTGGATGATTGGTTCTATATGTATCTTGCTTTTACCTCCGCTAGGGATTATTTATGGGTAAGCTATCCGCTAAGTGATGAAGACGGGAAGTCGAAAATGCCATCGCAGTTGATTAAACGATTGGAAGACTTATTTCCGGTGTGTAGTAATCATATACTTTTACAGGATCCAGATGAGTTAGTTGATGCAGAACGTTATATTACGACACCAGTGAAAACTAGATCGGCATTAACAGCACAGTTAGCGAGAAGTAGAAAAGGCTACCCCGTGAAGCCGGTATGGTGGCATGTTTTGAATTGGTATATGGAGCATCAAAGTAAAACGAGTACAACCTACACCATTTTGCAGAGCTTGTTTTATGAAAATAAACCGAAAAACATTACCGAAGATACAGTAAAAGAGTTATATCCAAAGCAGCTTAAAGCAAGTGTTTCAAGACTCGAGTCGTATTACCGTTGTTCCTATCAGCATTTTGCGAAATATAGTTTAGGGCTTGATGAACGAAAAACGTATAAGCTAGATGCTCCTGATATTGGGAACCTTTTCCATGAAGCTTTACGAATTATTACCGAGTGGATTCAAGAAGAGGGTAGAGATTTTGCTCTGCTAACAAAAGAAGATACGACTGCTTATGCACAAAAAGCGGTGCAGAATTTAGCACCGATTCTACAGCATCAGATTTTAGGGAGTTCAAATCGCTATCAATATATTCAACGTAAATTACAGGAAGTGATTGCCAGAGCAGCCTTTGTCTTAAGTGAACAGGCAAGACAAAGTGATTTTTCACCAATTGGTTTAGAGCTAGGTTTTGGTTCTAAAAACGACAAGCTTAAGCCAGTTACACTCGAACTACCTAATGGATATGAAATTATGCTCCGCGGACGTATTGACCGTGTTGATAAAGCAATGAATGAAGATCAGCTATTCTTAAGAATCATTGACTATAAGTCAAGTGCAAAAGGATTAAGTCTAGTAGAGGTTTATTACGGTCTTGCACTACAAATGCTAACGTATTTAGATGTAGTTCTATCCCAATCTGAAAGCTGGTTACAGAAAAAAGCAACTCCAGCTGGTGTGTTGTATTTCCATGTTCATAACCCAATGATTTCAGGAAATAAACGACTTTCCGAAGATGAGTTAGAGAAAGAAATCTTTAAAAAGTATAAAATGCAAGGGATGGTCATCGCAGACGAACAGGTTGTAAAACTTATGGATACGAATTTGGAAACAGGGTGGAGTGATGTGTTGCCAGTTGCTGTCAAGAAAACGGGTGAGTTTTATAATAGCTCAAAAGTAGCGAGTAAAGACACATTTTCTAGCTTGCAACAGCATATCCACGAGCTAATGATGCAAGCAGGGATTGATATTACGCAAGGTGGCGTTCATTTAAATCCATTTCAACGAAAACAAAATGTTGCTTGTACACATTGTCCGTTCTTATCTGTTTGTCAGTTCGATACCTCGTTAGAAACAAATAACTTCCGAAAACTACAGGATATGGAAGATGATGAAATACTGAAAAGGCTCCGAAAAGAGGAGGAGAAAATAGATGGTTAACTGGACAAAAGAACAAGAGATGGCAATATATACTGAAGGTAGTGATGTCCTAGTAGCAGCTGCAGCAGGTTCTGGGAAGACTGCTGTTTTAGTTGAACGGATTATCCAAAAGCTACTTAAAAAAGAGAATCCAGTTGATATTGATTCCCTTCTTGTTGTTACATTTACTAATGCGGCAGCTCAAGAAATGCGTAATCGAGTTGGATTGGCTCTCGAAAAAGCGTTGGAAGAGGATCCAACATCTGTTCACTTAAAAAAGCAATTATCCTTACTACAACGTGCATCTATTTCAACCTTACATTCCTTTTGTTTGGATGTTGTGAAGCAATATGCATATCTATTAGATATTGATCCAGGTTTTCGCATAGCGAATGATATGGAAGCAGACCTCATGCAACAAGAAGTGATGGATGATTTATTTGAAGAATGGTACGGAGCACAAGGGGATGCACAAGAACGTTTCTTCGCTGTTGTAGATCGATTTTCTAGTGATCGAAGTGACAATGATGTGGAGGATTTAGTACTTGATCTTTACACCTTTGCGATTCAAAATCCTTGGCCAGAAGAGTGGCTCGACCAATTAGCTGCGGTCTATCAAATCCCTGAAGACTGGCAAGAAGAGGATTTAAGTTGGCTAGATATTATTAAACAAGAGGTTAAAAATACCTTTGCGGCGATCCAGCAAGAAGTAAATCTGGCATTTACACTTACCCAAGACCCAGATGGGCCACAGCAATATATAGAGGCGATTGAATCAGATATGGAGATGCTGAACCAAGCAAATGAATTACTCCACTCATGGGATGATTTACAAGAACATGTGGCTACGAGTAAATTCAAAGCACTATCTCGCAAAAGTACCGAATGTGATGAAGCAAAGAAAAAGAAGGTACAAGCTTTAAGGAACAATTATAAAAAGCGTTGGGAAAAAATGCAAAAAGGGTGGTTTAGTCGTAAGCTATCCAATCACATTGAGGATATGCGTGAAATAGCACCTGTTATTAAATCGTTAACAGAATTGGTTAAAGTGTTTAAGGAGCGTTTTACCAAATTAAAAAAAGAAAAAGCTGTAGTTGATTTCTCTGATTTAGAGCATTACTGTTTACAATTACTAGTGGATGAAACGTCAACTCCTGAAAAACCTAAGCCATCAACGGTAGCAAGAAATCTTCAAAATCAATTTAGTGAATTACTAGTAGATGAGTATCAAGACACGAACTTAGTACAAGAGACGATTCTAACCTTAATTAGTGACCAAATTGGACCAGGAAATATGTTCATGGTTGGTGATGTGAAGCAAAGTATTTATCGTTTCCGTCATGCTGAGCCTACATTATTCATAGAAAAATATAAACGTTTTGCCAATGAAGATCATGTCGCAAAACGAATTGATTTAGCAAGTAACTTTAGAAGTCGCGAACTTGTATTAACTGGTACAAATTATATTTTTAGACAAATCCTAGATGAAGAGCTAGGGGAGATCAACTATGATAAAGATGCAGAGCTGATCTATGGGAATAAGATGTATGATTCTCTCCCATATTCAGAACCAAATCCAGAATTAATCATTATTGATCGTCAAAAGCCGGAAGAAAAAGACGATAAAGAGACTTCTGGAGAAGAGGAAAATTTCCTTGATTTAGAGAAGGCTCAGCTTGAAGCACGAGCATATGCAGAAAAAATTAAGGGATGGATCGGCCAGAAGGACAAGGAACCATTACAAGTAGTAGATAAAGCTACGCAAACTCAGCGTGATGTTCAATATCGTGATATTGTTATTCTACTTCGGTCCATGACCTGGGCTCCAACAATCGTGGATGAACTGAAGAAGCAGGGTATCCCAGTCTATGCAGAGCTATCAACTGGGTACTTTGAGGCGATTGAAGTGAAAATCATGCTAAGCTTTTTGAAAATCATCGACAACCCAAGACAGGATATTCCATTAGCATCGGTACTGAAATCACCAATAGTGGGACTTGATGAAAATGACTTAGCAACCATTCGTTTAGCAGATCGAAAGCATACGTATTATGATGCATTACAAGCATATAAACGGGAAAACCAAGGTGAATTAGCAGACAAAATTTCACGTTTCATCGATCAATTGGAACAGTTCCGACTAGCATCAAGACAAGGAGCACTATCCGAATTGATTTGGCAAATTTATCGTGAAACTGGTTACTATGACTTTGTAGGTGGAATGCCAGGTGGGCGTCAACGACAGGCTAATTTACGGGCATTATATGACCGTGCAAGAAGCTATGAAACTACCTCATTCCGTGGATTATTCCGTTTCTTGCGTTTTATCGAGCGGATGGAAGAACGCGGAGATGACTTAGGAGCAGCAAGAGCACTAAGTGAACAGGAAGATGTTGTACGGATCATGACCATTCATAAGAGTAAAGGGTTGGAGTTTCCAGTCGTTATTGTCGGGGCTATGGAAAAACAATTTAACCAGATGGACCTTAACAAACGATACTTGTTGCATAAAGATTTAGGATTTGCAAGTAAGTTTATTGATCCTGTTAAGCGTTTAACGTATCCGACGATATACTTTGACGCAATGCGACAGGAAAAGAAGCGGGAATTATTAGCGGAAGAAATGCGTGTGCTTTATGTTGCTCTGACTAGAGCAAAAGAAAAGCTCGTAATGATTGGAAACGTGGATTCCTTAGAAAAAAAATTAGATAAATGGCAATCGATGCTGGATCATTCTGAGTGGATATTGCCAGCTCACTTTCGGATTGAATCCAAATCGTATATGGACTGGGTTGGTCCTGCCTTAATTCGTCATCAAGAAACAGACATATTACGAACTGAGGAGTTACAGGATGCAGTATTAGAGGAAATTCGAATTGACCCATCTAGATGGGATGTTTCAATTATCCATGGAAGTGATTTAACGAATTTAGATGAATCTATAGAAGAAACAGATAAGCAGCTTAAGGAGAGGATTACTAATTGGCAACCGATTGATGTGAAGGATGACTCGTTAGATGCTTATGTTGAGGAGAGACTTTCTTATACGTATCCTTATGAAGAAGCAGCAAAATCACGTGTCAAACAAACAGTTACAGAGGTTAAGCGCCAGCGTGAGGTAAAGGATGAATATAGTGCAGAGCAACTAATTACTCCTTTTCAAGCACCAATTGTGAAAAAGCCTGTGTTTATGCAAAAGGAAAAAAAATTGTCTGCTGCTGAGCGAGGAACCGCGATGCATACCGTCATGCAGCATATTCCTTTTACTAATAAAATGAATGAAGCAGAGATTTCGGAGTTCATAGAGAGTTTGGTTGAAAAAGAAATCCTGTTAAGACAAGAAGCAGATAGTATTGATATTACCGCAATTGAGAAATTTTTTGAAACCAAGATTGCAGAATATATGCTAGACCAAGCAACGATTTACCGAGAGGTTCCATTTAGTATTACATTACCAGCTAAGGAAGTATACGCTAACTGGAAAAGTGAAACAAATGAACAAATTTTGCTTCAAGGTGTTCTTGACTGTGTCATTCCAAAAGAGGATGGCTGGATTATTTTAGATTACAAAACCGATGCAATAACAGGTGAAATAACCGAAGAGTTAATTGAAAAGCTAACGAAAAGATATGAAACACAACTGAGCCTTTACCGATATGCCTTAGAACGCATTTGGAAACAACCGGTTAAGGAAACGTACTTGTATTTCTTTACTAAGCAATTACTAGTAAAGGCTTCAATAGATTAATATTATCAAAACTGGACCTTCCCTGAATGGTCCAGTTTTTTTAGTAGGAAAGTATAGACTTTCCTTATATTTCATAAGCGCAACTAAGGCTTTTGCCAAGCCATTATGGCATAAGCCAAGTTTTCTAATACAGCTAATTGTACTAACCCAACAGGTTAATGTAATAGTAGGTGTAGATTAAGATTGGATCAAAACGGTAACTCATCGGTGTGATGAGTGCCCAAATGCCCATCGAAAAATTCAAAACGGTAACTCATTGGTGTGATGAGTGCCCAAATGCTCATCGGAAAACGTAAAACGGTAACTCATTGGTGTGATGAGTGCCCAAATGCTCATCGGAAAACGTAAAACGGTAACTCATCGGTGTTATGAGTGCCCAAACGCCCATCGAAAAATTCAAAACGGTAACTCATTGGTGTGATGAGTGCCCAAACGCTGATCGGAAAACGTAAAACGGTAACTCATCGAAGTGATGAGTGCCCAAATGCTCATCGGAAAACGCAAAACGGTAACTCATCGGTGTGATGAGTGCCCAAACGCTGATCGGAAAACGTAAAACGGTAACTCATCGGTGTGATGAGAGCCCAAATGCTGATCGGAAAACGTAAAACGGTAACTCATCGGTGTGATGAGTGCCCAAATGCTCATCGGAAAACACAAAACGGTAACTCATTGAAGTGATGAGAGCCCAAACGCTGATCGGAAAACACAAAACGGTAACTCATCGTTGTTATGAGTGAGTAACTACAAACTTTGTAAATGAACAGACAGATTAATAGTATCTAAAAAAGGAATTTTCTAAACTTTACTTCTATTTTATTGTCAGATAAAATAAATAGAAAGTAAATATTTTCTAATTGATAAAGGTAGAGATATACATATAAAAGGGGAAGCTAGAAATGAATATATCCTTATTGAAGCATGAATTTGCTGTCATGAGTAAAAGCAAAAAAAATGTACTATTTATCATTTCTCTGACAGTACTACTCTTCTGTTATTGTCTATTAATTCTTCCGAATACAGAAACCCCAGACTCATTTGATCCCAAAACATTGAGTATTGATTTAGAGGAACTAGCAGCTACCCAGGAAGCTAGAGAGGCTAGAGGAGCAACTGGTATTATTTTAATGACTGGTCAACCTCACTATGCGATGAACGACTTTTATTACAATATACATAAAAAAATGATTACAGCGTATGAAGATAACGACTTTAAACGGTTCATAAGCTTACGAACGCATTACTATGAAAGGGATATGAATAACTTCTTTAATGAACAGATCCAAAATATAACGCAATCACCATTTCCAATAAAAGATGTAACGCACCTCTATAACCAAACATTACTAAGATATCAAGGATATTTGAATGCAGACTTTCCCTTGACCTATGCTGTAGTGGAGCAGAAAACAGCTCTACAAACGATACACAATTTCTTACTGGGACCAGCGATATTTTTAATCATGTTTTGTGCAATCTACTTTAGTTGTGATGTATTAGTACGAGATAAATATAATCAAACCGTCCTGCAGGGTATGCCAATTTCATGGTATCGTATGCTCAATGGTAAAACAATTGTTGCTTTCTTCTACACATTAGTTGTTCTTTCCTTATTATTAATTCTTGGTATTTTTATTTTGTCTATCCAATTTGGTATAGGATCCTTAGAAATACCTGTTCCAATTAAAGTAGAAAATTGGGATTTTACACTAGATGAATATGAAGTTACTACGATCGCAAGCTTTTTCTTGAATTCTATTATTTTCATTCCAATTCTTGTATACCTGTTTATTCGTTTAAATATTTTACTTAGCCTGTTTTTTAAGAACCAATGGCTAGTTTTAATGGTTAGTACGATTCTATTATTCTCTGAGTTTATCTATTATACAAGAAGTACAAGAGAGTTATTTGGGATTGAAATTAGTAATCTTCCACAAACGTATTTTCAGTTTGGAAAAGTAGTGACAGGGGAGAAAAATTTTCTTGTTAACTTAGAAACGATTACAGACTCAAAGGGTATTTTAGTATTACTATTAACTATAATTGCTATCGAAATTGTATTATTTGCTGTTTCACGTATCATTAATAAACGTCGATTTTTTAGCAAATAAATCAAAAAATAACTAGTTATAGGTAGGTTACGACTATGTTTTGGAAGTATGTTTTGTTTGAATCAAAATTATTAATACGCAATCGTAAGCTTTGGTTTTTGGGATTAATTATAATCCTGTTTTTCCCAATCTATTTTTTGTATTATAGTCAATCCGATCCAGAGTCTTTAGAGGATCAAAAGAAATATGAAGCAGGAATTATTAGTTCGATATTTAATCAATTTCCTGAGGATCAACGAGATACGTCTGAAGGAAATGAAGTGTATGATTTGATCTCAGAGCAATCTTCATTAGTTAACATGCAGGTGTACTACTTATCACAAGGAAAGAATACGGAAGCGTATATTGAGAGTGGGTTAAGAGTAAATGAACTTCGGTTAGAAGTGCATGAACTTGGGAATAAAGGGATACCAGATCATCTTGTTATGCCTAAGGAAGAAATCTTGAAGGAGGATGCACTGTTAACGTATATTCAAAAACATGATATTCCTTTACAACCAGACACGATCGTTGCCAGTAATTATCTAATCGTTGCTTTAAATACGTTCAGTGGTATCCTGTTTTTTATCTATGTATTAATTAGTGGAAGTGAAATTCTCTTATATGAACAGCGCCATCGAACCGTAGTAAATGGATTTCCATTATCGTTCAATACCAAAATCCATAGTAAGATCATGATTCATTTTCTACATACAATCATCTTTTTACTGATCGGTTTATTAGTTGGAGGTTTGTATGCTGCAAAAGAAGCGGGATTTGGGGATTTTACTTATCCAGTTTTAATCTATCAAAATGGTAGCTATGAAGCGATTTCCACTCTAAGCTATTTACTGCACACATTACTAGCAATAGCAGTTATTACGCTTATGGCTCTGTATCTTTCCATTCTATTAAACATGATATTTAATAATGCTTATGCAAATGTGTTAATCGGTTTAGGAATTTTTTTAATCCCTCATTTATTGGTAAACATTCGGGTCGATTCACAGTTATTTCATCCCCTAACATATATCGATTTTGCAAATGTACTGTCTGGGGATTTATCGGTCAAATTAGAGAATGCACAAATAGATTACTGGCATGCAATATTTTGGCTAGTTATTTTAATCTTACTTATTTTGACTATTATTACGGTCGTAAATCGCTTTATATATTTTAAGAGAAAAGAGGCGAATGAGTGATGTTAGAGTTAAAGAAAATATCCGTTGCATATAAAGATAAAAAAGTATTGGATAACCTCTCGTTTACCGCTCATGAAGGAGAAATAATTGGTGTCGTTGCTCCAAATGGTACGGGGAAAACAACTCTATTTAATGTGATGGCAAATTTCATTAAACCCAAAACTGGTGAAGTTATTTATAAAGAAAGACACACGTATAAATCCGAGAGAGCAGAGCTATTCATTCATAAAAATTTATCTACTTTCCCAGATCAAAGTGATTTGTTTGATGAATTAACAGGAATGGACCATATGAAATTGTACGGGAGTATGTGGAAGAAATCAACAAAGCATATACAAGAAATAGTGGATTATTTACAAATGAATGATTATGTAAAACGTAAAGTACGTACGTATTCGTTGGGGATGCGACAAAGGCTTTGTTTTGCCATGATGGTTGCTACAGATACTTCCATTATGTTGATGGATGAAGTGATGAATGGACTAGACGTATCTAATGTTGCATTAATTTCAAAGCGCTTAATTCAAATGAAAGAAGAAAAAAAATTAATATTTGTTGCCTCTCATTTACTAGAGAATCTGGATTTATACGCAGATCGTGTCATCTTTTTAAAAGACGGGAATATTATTCACGAACAACGTTTTCATGGAGAAACAGAGGACTACATTAAACTTGAAATAGAGCATGATCAATATGAAAAGTTGAAAAATATGCTGCCTGCAAACCATATGTATATTGCGAATCATATTCTTTGTTTACCACTTAAAGGCATGAACATATCAGAGCAAACGAAGTGGATTGAAAATCTACTAGATTTTAATGAAAAGGAACTTACAATAGGGCCACTTGGGACGGTGGAATATTATGAAAAGTATTATCTGGAAAATGAATAAAAAGATCATCCTGTTAATTCCCATTTTATTTATAGCAACTGGGTGTAGTGATGTGTTTCAGCTATCTCCATCTGAAAAAGTAAAAAGTTATGGAGAAAATTATGAAATTATTGGAAATGAAAAAGAAGAGTTACTTCAAGATGTGAGTGAGACAATCTTTGAGCACGGTGATCGTAGCAATTCACAAGCACAAGAACACCATATTCCCGCATTAGATGTGAGGGAGACTTTTTCTGTACCAGAGGGAAGGTATCAAATTACGGGAAATATAACCGGTAATGTGTATATTCATGATGATAAAGGTGTCTTAGTTTACCATAATATAGTTGGTAGCCCTTATGGTGTACCAGCTATTACGCTAGACATTAAAGATACCTATACGATTACGGTTGATGGTTTTGATCAAGTAGCTGTTATCCCCATCGAAACACAAATCCAGACAGAACTAACAGCGGGTATTTGGGAGGTAGGAATGGATATTGAAGCGGGGGATTACATTATAACTGGACCACATGGTGGAATTGGTTATGTACAGATTTTAGATACTAATGATGAAGCAAAAGTATATGAAGTGTTTGGTGGGGATTTTAGTTCATCAAATAGTCACATTCAATTAAAAGAAGGACAAATCATACGTATTATAGGTATTTCAACGGTATACTTTCGGGCAGAGTAAGGCAATCAAAATGGCAATATAATAGGAGCTGGACCAAATTATGGTTCAGCTCTTTTTGTCATTATTTTGTCAAAAATATTCAATTATGTAACTAATATCACACTTGGGTGTGATTAACTTCACTTTAGTGAGAAACGTTCCCAATTACTATAAGGGTAAGAAATATATAAGGAGGTTGATTTTCAGATGCAGGAGCCAAAAAAAGTGATGGTCGAAGAAGAAGTAAGTAAAAATGAATCATTACACGAAGAATCATCAACTAAAGGAGCATTCGCCTCATCAATGATTTTCGTTGGAGGATTTACCTTATTATTGTATATAGCAATCTATTGGTTATTTATGGTTAGAGTTGATATTTAAAGGGGGAAGAAGTGATGCATAAACATGAAAAAATATGGTTGATTTTAAGTACAGCAATGATAGTTGGATTTTTCCTGTTTGCTGGTTACCAAACATTTGCATTACAAATGGGACCACCGAGTCACCAAGAAACGATCGATCCACAAAAAGTAGATGAAACAGAACCATTTGATAATCCTGGAGTTTTTCAAACAGGTGAGAATGAGTACGAAGTGGTTATGACGCTTCAAATCTTTAGTTTTACTCCAAGCGAAATTGAAATCCCTGCTGGTTCAGAAGTTACATTTACCATGACTTCTAAAGATGTAACACACGGATTTCAAATAGCTGGAACAAATGTAAATGCAATGGTAATGCCGGGATATGTTCAAAAGATTACCCAAACATTTAATGAACCTGGAGAATATTTAATCCTATGTAATGAGTACTGTGGTTCAGGTCACCAACTGATGGCTACTACAATCACGGTTAAATAAAGGAGGGACGTCAAATGGCTTTAGCTGAGACAATTAAAACAAAAGCAAATAATGCGTTAGGTGTTAATCCTCAGGACGCAAAAATATCGAAATCATACTTTACTGTAACGTTTCTAGCATTGTTAATTGGTGGTACTCTCGGATTAGTTCAAGGACTTAATCGTGCCGGACTATTTGAATTACCATCATGGTTAAATTATTATCAAGTACTAACAGCACACGGATTATTGCTTATTCTTGTGTTTACCGCATTCTTTACCATAGGATACTTCTATGCTGGTTTATCCCATACGTTAGGTGGGTTAATTCCGAAAGTAAGAAAGATGGTATGGATCGGTTTTTGGATGAAGATTTTCGGATTTGTGTTGGCAGTTATTCCGATTCTTATGAATGAAGCATCTGTCATGTACACATTCTATCCACCAATGGCAGCATCACCACTATTCTATTTTGGATTAGTATTCATTGTGTTAGGTGTTTGGATGGCTGCATTTGGTGCATTTGTCCAAGTTGCAAATTGGAGAAAAAATCATAAAGGTCAACACCTTCCAATTCTTTCATTCTTTGCAACAGGAGTATTCGTACTATTATTCTTCTCAAGTATTCCCGTAGCGATCGAAGTATTCATGATTATTCCATGGGTTCTTGGATGGATGGAAACAATAAACGTTATGTTAAGCCGTACGCTATTCTGGGCATTCGGTCATACGTTAGTTAACATTTGGTATTTAACAGCAATTTCCGTATGGTATGTTATTGTTCCGAAGGTTATCGGAGGTAGACGCTTTAGTGATACATTAACTCGTGTCGTCGTTATTTTACTAGTAATCTTAAACATTCCTGGTGGATTCCATCACCAAATTATTGACCCTGGAATTTCAGAAACTATTAAGTACATGCACGTATTCATGAGTTTAGCAGTAGGATTCCCATCATTGATGACAGCATATGCTATGTTCTCTGTATTTGAACGTACAGGTCGTGCAAAAGGGGCGAAAGGATTATTTGGCTTCTTTAAGAAACTACCATGGGGCGATGTACGCTTCCTAGCACCATTTATTGCAATGGTTGCCTTCATACCTGCAGGTGCAGGTGGTATTGTTCAAACAACAAACCAATTAGACCAAGTAGTGCATAATTCATTATGGATTGTAGGTCACTTCCACTTAACACTTGGAATGACTGTAGCATTAACATTCTTTGGTGTGAGTTACTGGTTAATTCCACGGATTTCAGGACGTATTCTGACAAAGAAAATGAACAAAATGGGTGTTATTACAACTATACTTTGGACAATTGGTATGTCCTTCATGGCTATTGCAATGCACTTGGTTGGACTATTAGGATCACCAAGAAGAACTTCCTATACAACGTATGGTGACAATGCAACAGCTTTAGGTTGGGATCCATATTTAATCTTCTTAGCTATTGGAGGAACATTCTTAATCGTAGCGGTAATCATGCAAGTGTATAGCGCGTTCCACTTAATGTTCCGTGCACCAAAAGGTGAAGAAGAATTCCCAATTGCAGAAGAAGAAGAAGATGCAAGTAAGACACCTTTCTGGACAGAACGTTGGAGCCGTACAATTCTTATCATGCTAATCGTAGTCGCAATGGCTTACGTTATCCCAATAGTAGACTTCATCGGCGACCCAGGATCACCACCATGGAAAACATGGTAGGATCAAAAGCGTAAGCACCCATTATTTTAAAAAAAGAGAGATAGCTCTATTGATTGGGCTATCTCTTTCACTTAATAAACAAAAAGGAAGTGAACTCCGTGATCAAAAACTGGCGCAATATGGTAGCGATTACGATCGTATTAGCATTTGGAGTTGGATTATTCTTTTTTGGTACCGATGGATTTCAAGCATTTACTGCAGAAACAGCAAGAACAAAAAAATTGCTTGAAGAAAAACCACAATTTCCTAATGTGACATTAGAGGATAGTAAGGAACGGGTATACTCATTTTCTGAGTTCGATGGTAAATATGTCTTTATTACATTTATTTATACAGCGTGTACCGATGTTTGTCCGCAGCTAGAGATGAATATGAATGAGGTTTATGAACAGATCCCTAAAGAATTTATTGGGGAGGATATTATATTCTTAAGTATAAGTTTTGACCCGGAACAGGATGACCCCAAAACATTGGAAAAATATCGTGGATTTTTTGGTAGTGATGGAGAAACCTGGAGAATGGCAAGAATTCCAAATCAAGAGGAGCTTGACTCATTATTAAATGAGTTTGGAGTTATTGTTATTCCAGAGGACGATGGGAATTTCACGCATAATTCAGCCTTTTATTTAGTTAATCCAGATGGTTATTTAGAAGAGGTAATGGACTACACGAAAATCGATGAAGCTGCTGAAACTGTTCGAGCAATTCTTGATGGAACGGAGGAATAACCATGACACAGGCAATATTTGGATTGTTGTTCTTTGTATTTTTAATACTTCCTCCTGTTGCAAGTCTTATGGAGTCCATTATGATTATTCATATGCATATGCAAATGCCACTTTTAGTTATTTCGGGCTTCTTGATGGCACCTTTTTTTCAGAAAAAGTTGCCAGCCTTTTTTGAGAAATGGAATCAAATAGGAATACCAGGTATTTTTCTTTTTATTATTATCATGTCATATTGGTCAATCCCTCGCACAATGGATGACGCATTAACAATTCAAGCAGTTGAAATCTTTAAGTTTATTAGTTTGCCATTTTTAGTTGGTGTTCCACTTCGAGATAGCTGGGCAAAAATAAGTACGGTTTGGAAAAATATAACCTTCATTATTTTTCTCATTTTATTTACCGCAATGGGGATTCTCTATATTGCTTCTCCAGATCAATTATGTAATAACTACCTTCGCACAGAACAAGTAACACTTGGTTGGGGATTTATAACTATGGCAGCTGCGATCCTAATTTATTTGGTTCAGCTATTGTTTATCAACCCAGCGGATTATGAATGAACATTTGAAAACTTGATTTAGGTCTAGCCTTTATGGTAAAAGCCTTAGTTGTACTTATCCCAGCATAAGATACTTTTTTATATGTAACGAAAGGGGAGTGACAAAACGACACTCCCTTTTCATAGCTATCAAGTTATGCATTGGCTGTTACATTTTGATCACTTATATCAGGATCAAATGGATTCGTAGAGCTTATACCGGTATTTGTGTTAATGAAATCCCCAGTATTAAGTGATCCTGAACCAGCATTGGTTTTTGAACTGCTTTTAGGTGATAGATAGAATGAATCACCAAAGTTTACAACTCCACCACCAATACTATTTATTTTTAATGGTCCTGCAATAATGGATGGCATAACGATGCACCTACTACCTTTAGTTTACTATTACTTTATGATGAATGATTAGTATTCGTGTAGGTTTTATACTATTTAATCATTCCTCAGAAATTTAAAATAGCACTTACTTTTTAATACTACTTTTAGCTGTTATGCATTGGCTGTTATATTTTGATCGCTTACATCAGGATCAAATGGATTCGTAGAGCTCAAGCCAGTATTTGTGTTAATGAAGTCTCCAGTATTAAGTGATCCTGAACCTGCATTGGTTTTTGAAGTACCCTTAGGCGATAAATAAAATGAATCACCGAAGTTTACGACTCCACCATCGACACTAATAATTTTTAATGGTCCACCAATGATAGATGGCATAGCAACACACCTACTATTATTTTTTAGTTTGTTAATAAGTTATGTTACATTAATTTTTTTGTGTAGGTCTTCAAATATTTAATCTTCCTCTGATCTAATTTTGCGGAAATGTTTTATTCGAGCATCAGCATTGATTTTCTTAATACTGCCGATTTGAACGATTCCAGATTGACTTGCACCGGTAATTCTAACGTTTCCAACACGAATCGTCTCTGCATGGTGAATACTATTCATTGTTACAGTTCTCTTATCCTCAACCCAATTTGGTTCTAGTTGGAAAATCGGGTAATCCTCAAATTGTAAATCTTCCTCGTCGTTAAAAACAGCACCCTCTTGCTGTAAAGCAATTGCCCTAGATGTAGGGTTTGCGTTATTGGTATCTCCGATATTAAATATGGAACCAAATGATAAAGCATGCATACGAACATGATTCACTCTTGCTAATCGTTTTCTTGTCATATTACCCCTTCTTTATGCGAGTGGTGGAGCTAATGGAACTAATACATCTACAGTATAGGACTCAGGAGGGGTATCAAAAAATGATGATAAGGCTGTTTCCTCATTATCTCCAATTAAAAATACAGAAGATGCAGTTACTGCCTCGACACGAATATTACCTACATTCAACCCCCAATTGTGTACTTCCATATTCATGATTCTTCTCCTTTTTCATTATTTCCTTGCATATACATAGATAACGAATGAGAAATTTCTTTCTTCACTTTATCAATAATATAATTCTTCAATTCTTCATTAGATAATTTTGATCGCTGTTTGGTTGCTTCTTCATTATAATAAGCAATTCTCTGTGGTAATTGTTTCTGCATATCATGTATGAGCGTAGATTGGAAATGGACATCGATGGGACAATTGTATTCTTTAGCTAAATTTTGAATGAGACTAGGTCCATCATGATGTAAGTAGTTTGTTAGCTCAGTCATTATCTGTTGATTTAACGGAATTTGTTGATTGCTAGGGTTTACAGCAGGAGGATGGTTTCCTAATCCTAAATCATCAATATTTGCTAAATCATTGGGAGATAAACCGATGTGAAGTGTTCCGTCTAGTCGCTCAATTTTAAGTTGATCAAAGTGATATTCAACTCGTTCAACCATATTCGTACTTTTCTCCTGAACGAGACTTTCTAATTGCTGGATGCGCTCTTGTAATTCTCGTATTTGGTTTTGTTGTTGTTGATTTACTTGCTGAAGTTCATATAAATAATGATTCCAGTCATAGAAGTTCATATTTCCGCCCCTTTTCCCTAGGCATTTACCTATTCATAGATTATGCAACGATTGTATTTATGTTAATGAAATAGGTTGTGTTAATGGGATAATAGGGGGAGTAGCCGTCCCGATAGCCTCGGCTTCTTCAGCAGGTTCTGTATATCCTCCTGTATTGTATAAATCGGACTGAGCTTGAATACTACCAGTACTACCAATTTGTAGTACGGAGGAATTTGTAACTGAACCAACTCTTATCATATTTATATTAATACATTGATGAACAGTGAAGTACATGGTTATCACTCCAAAATTAGGTTACTGGCTGATCAATTTTATCTTTATCATAAACGTACGTGTTTGAGTGGTTTAAGTTAACACGTATTCCGTCTCCCGTATTAAAAGAGCCACCACCAGCATATGTTTTTGCAGAACTATCGGGATTCATGGAATAAACGTCTCCGATATTAAAAATAGAGGATGCGGATATACTGTTGACTTTTACTGCTCCTACAATTGCTGGCATTTGTATCCCTCCTCCTATTAGTTTATGTAGAATCCAGTGATTTGTTGAAGAAATCGTTGCTGGTATGTTAAAACAAAAGAATGAAAGATGTGAACCTAAGAATGAATAAAAGAAGGCTCCAGCATGAAGGAAAGAAGTGGGTAGAAAAAGGAATTATATCTGAACAACAATTAGATCAGATATTAGCTACTGCAAAATAAACTCGCACAGTAAATTCATTAGTAAATTACTGTGCGAGTTGTAAATTAGTTAGTATATAACTGTAAACGAAATTAAATCAGAGATAACTTCTAGGCTTTTAATACTTCTTTAATATGATCTAACGCCCAGTCAAGATCTTCTTTATCAATAATAAGTGGTGGTGCGAAGCGAATTACGTTTTCATGTGTTTCTTTACATAATAAGCCTCTTTCTTTTAATGCTTCACAATAAGGGCGAGCGGCTTCTGTTAATTCAACACCAATGAATAATCCTTTTCCACGAACCTCTTTAATTATTGGATTATCAATTTTATTTAACTCATCCATCATATATTGACCTAGTTCAAGGGAACGGTCAGCTAGTTTTTCTTCAAGTAATACTTCAAGAGAAGCAATGGATACGGCACATGCTAATGGGTTACCACCAAATGTGGAACCGTGGGAACCAGGGTTAAATACGCCTAATATATCTTTGTTTGCAACAACACAAGAAATTGGCATAACGCCTCCACCAAGTGCTTTACCTAAAATAAGCATATCTGGTGTTACATCTTCCCAATCACATGCAAACATTTTTCCAGTACGAGCAAGGCCTGCTTGGATTTCATCAGCAATGTATAGTACATTGTTTTCTTTACATACATCATAAGCTTCTTTCAAGAAACCTTCAGGAGGAATAACAATTCCTGCTTCACCTTGAATAGGTTCGAATAAGAAACCGGCTGTGTTTTCATTGATAGCTGCTTTCAATGCTTCGATATCGCCATATGGAATTAGCTTAATTCCTGGAAGCATTGGACCAAAACCACGTTTATACTCTTCTTCCGATGAAAGGGAAACAGCTGTCATTGTTCTACCATGGAAGTTTCCTTCACAAGCAATAATTTCAGCTTTGTTTTCAGCAACACCTTTCACATCATATGCCCAACGGCGTGCCGCTTTTACAGCTGTTTCAACAGCTTCTGCTCCTGTATTCATAGGTAGAGCCATTTCTTTATTGGTAAGCTTACAAATCTTTTCATACCATGGACCTAATTGGTCATTATGAAAAGCACGGGACGTTAGTGTTACTGCATCAGCCTGTTTCTTCAGTGCTTCAATAATTTTCGGATGGCGGTGCCCTTGGTTTACCGCAGAATATGCACTAAGCATATCCATATACCGATTGCCTTCAGGGTCTTCTACCCAGACACCCTCAGCCTTTTTCACAACAACTGGAAGCGGGTGATAGTTTTTTGCGCCATATTCTTCTGTTTGATCAATTACATGTTGACTTGTATGTACCATATTATCCCTCCATTATTCATTACTTAAAATTTATTATAACAGTTTTAGATAAAATTTATAGAGATAAAACTACTAGATTGAAATGGACAGACTTTAGAAGTGTATTTCTTAATTATCCATGATATGATAAATTACACATGTGATAAAGAATTTTGTGTACTAGGAGGTATAATATTGAATACACATCTTCATGTTACAGCATGGGTATTAGCATTTATTTTATTTGCCGTTGCAATTGTGCTACATAAACTAGGAAATGAAAAAGCAGCTAAAATTGTTCAAATGATACTGCGTCTAGACTATTTGTTAATTTTGTACTCTGGTGGCGATCTGATTGCAAATTACTTTGGTGGCAGTCCAATGTTGGCAGAAGCTATTGTAAAAGGTCTTGCAGGTATTTGGGTCATTGGTGCGATGGAAATGACCATTGCTAAAATTAAAAAAGGCAAGCCTGCAATGAGTGGTTGGATTCAACTTGGAATTGCAGTTTTAATTACATTAATTCTAGGATTTGGACGTCTCCCTGGTGGATTTATGTAAATGGAAATAGTAAACTAGAGCCTTTCCGATAGATTGGAATAGGCTCTATTTTTGTGAAGTATTTTCAACAATATCGGAAAACGGATTGACTATTCATTTAGATGGTTAATAATAAATAAAGAGTCTAGAAATGTTGGAGGCAATGTAATGAAAAAATTATCTATGTTATTCATAGTAATTCTAAGTATATCTATCATTCCTATAGGTTATGTTGAAGCGGAAGTATCAGATATTAATGAAGAGCGAATTTATAATATATTTATCGATCGATTTAATAACGGGAATCACTCCATAACAGAACAAGTTAATATAGATGACCCGTATGCATATCATGGTGGTGATCTGGAAGGAATTACGTTAAAGCTTGATGATATTCAGCAATTAGGTTTTACAACTATTTCTTTATCGCCAATATTTGCAAATGCGCCGAATGGTTATCATGGATATTGGGTAGAGGATTTCTTTGAGGTAGAAGAGCAATTTGGGACGATGGAGGACTTACAAAACCTAGTAGAAGAAGCGCATGCCCGCGACATGAAAGTCATCCTTGAATTTGTTACGAATTATGTTTCTACTAGTCATCGAATGGTAACAGATGAGTGGATCGTGGAGGATGCGGCAGCTAGTGATGAGCGCGAAGCTTGGTTAGATGATGTTGTTATTCTAGATCAAGCAAATTCAGAAGTACAAGAGTATTTATTAGAAGCAGCAGAATTTTGGATGGAGGAAGCAAACATAGACGGATATAAATTACATGCTGCTAACCAAACTTCAGCAGAATTTTTAACAACCTTTACAGCATATATCAAAGAGTTAAACCCCAACTTTTATTTGATTGCTGATTTATTACATGATGAACAAGCAGATCATGTATACACGGAACCAAATATTGATGCGGTCGAAAACCTGGCAATGTATGAAGCGTTAACAGATGTTTTTGCTGAACCTGATCAAGCAGTTTCTACTATTTATGATATATGGGAAACTACTAATGATAAAAAGGGATTATTATTTGTAGATGATCCTTTTATGGAACGATTTACACAAACCTTTTCGGAAAATGGTAGAAATGCATTGACGACTTGGAAATTGGCTTTGACGTATATGTATACAACACCTGGAATTCCAATATTATTTCAAGGATCGGAAATACCGATGTATGGTGACTTTCCTGAAAATCAACGACTTGTTGATTTTAATAGTGGAGAAGCAGACCTTAAGGAATTTTATACTCGAATTTCATCTTTACATGAAGAGTTCTTGCCATTACAATATGGAGACTTTGAATTGGTAGGAACAGACCGTGGTATGAGCGTATTCAGACGATCATATGAAGGAGAAACAATGTATATTGCGATTAATAATGATAGTGAATCGCGAGCTGTTTCTATTACAGATCTTGATGAAGGAATGCAGCTTAGAGGGCTGTTAGGCGATAACATTGTACGTCAGTTAGACAATGGGGAATACAAGATTGGTATTGCTCGAGAAACAGCAGAAGTTTTTATAATTGAAGAAAACACAGGATTAAATTGGGTGTTTATTGCTCCGATTGCTGCAGTACTTGTAATATTTGTAGCAGGTATAATTTACTTAAGCAGAAAGCAGAAGAAACAGAGTTAATCGGCACGGGGGAAACCTCGTGCTATTTTTTTATGGAAAATTGCAAGAATTATCTGATACAGATTTAGTAAATTATGTTAGTATTGATTTATCGAAGTTACTTAGGATGGAGTGCTAAAATGTTCTGGGAAATGGTCATTTATATCATTGTTATTGTGATTATTTGCCAACTATTGGAGAACTATTTACGAAAAAAATATAAGATCAAAAAAGAAGGATTTCTGTATCAATATGTAAATTCCGTTCATAAAGATGGTGAACTAACGATTACATTGCTTTTTCTATTTTCATTTGTATACATTACATATAATGGTTACATTGAAGTACCTGAAAATATTATTTATTATTTTATTATTTTATTTGGGTTCCGTGCATTCATGGCATGGAAGTATGAGAGAGCTTCTAAGAAATATATATTAACAATGATGACACTGGGATTAATGATGATTGGTATAGGTTTACTACCATATTTGGAGTTTTTATAATAAAGGGGAGACTGCAATGGAATTCGGGGGATTAATAGTTGTCGTATTGTTTGGTGTTATTTTAGGTATTGTTTTACGAAAAAATTCAAATGTTGGATTGAAATTAATAGGCTTTATTGCAATTAGTATACCAATTATTTTTGTTGCATTTTATGGAATCATTATCCTCGCAATGATGGGTTATGTTAATTTTTATGTACCTTTTGCGATTGGGATTACTATTGGAATTTTGTTCTTTATTTGCAATGCTTTCTTTCGTTTTTTAAATGCAAGAGCATGGAAGATAAGCCTTATTAGTTTTATAGGTTTATGTATTATTTCCTGGGGAGGATATCAAGGTTATAACGCATATGTTGCATCGGTAACAATGGACAACCAGGAAGTAGATTTAACAGAATATGAACCGTTTAAAGATGGCTCGAAGGTTGTTCATTTAGATGAACCAACGGACTTTAAAATTGAGGGGGAGTTGCCACGCTTAGATGGTGCAACGGCTCTCTACCCATTGTATGCAGCTTTTGTTCAAGCTACTTACCCGGAAAAAACATACGATGTGTATGGTAATAGTGAAGTTATTTCTACTAAAACGCCAAATGCGTATAATAACTTGATCAATGGTGAGGTCGATATTATTTTTGCTGCAGGTCCGTCGGAAAGACAGTTAAAAAGAGCAGAGGAAAATGGAATAGAGCTGGAAATGACTCCTATTGGTCGGGAAGCATTTGTTTTCTTTGTTCATTCAAAAAATCCGGTAGAGGGGCTAACTATGAAAGAAATTAAGGATATTTATTCGGGGAAAATAAGGAACTGGAGTGATGTGGGTGGAAATAATGAGGAAATCCGTGCATTTCAACGTCCAGATGATAGTGGAAGTCAAACAGCATTAGAGAACTTAATGGGGGATACACCTTTAATGGAACCACCAACAGATGATGTAGTAACTGGTATGGGTGGAATAATCTCTGAAACTGCTGACTATCGAAACTATAAAAATGCCATGGGCTATTCCTTCCGTTTTTTCTCTATGGACATGGTTGAAAATAATTCTATTCGCCATTTAGAGGTAGATGGAATTTTTCCAGACAAAGAAACCATTCGTAGTGGGGAGTACCCAATTGCCTCTGAATTTTATGCAATTACTACAGGAAGTGATCATCCAAATGTCGATGCATTTATAGAATGGATTTTGTCGGAAGAAGGACAGCTATTAGTTGAGAAAACTGGTTATGTACCAGTTGGTAAGACAAAGTAAAACTTTTAGCCTCCAAGAATGTTGAATGATACGACAATATTAAAACCAGAGACAAGAAAATAGGTATATGCAACACCTCTACGTTTTTTTGTTAATTCTTCAACACCTGATACAAATAATAATAAACTTAGGGATAATAGATTTAGAGGCAGTAAACTATAATTACCAGAGATTAAAACATAAAGACCTAAGATTACTACAATTATACTCAACGATATCTTTAATAGTTTCATAGTATTTTACTCCTTTAAGTTGCTGATAATATTATCATAACATTTTTTAAATATAATGATTACTAAAATTTGTTAAGGAGGAATAGAAATGGGATATGAATTAAAAACAAAAGAAAATGATAGAAGTGTTATGGAATTTATCGAGAGTGTGGAAAGTCCAAAGAAAAGAGAGGATGCTTACAAGCTACTGGATATTTTTACAGAAACAACGGGCTATCCAGCGAAGATGTGGGGATCTAGTATTATTGGATTTGGGACTTACCATTATAAATACAATTCGGGACATGAAGGAGATGCACCATTAGTTGGCTTTTCACCAAGGAAAGCTAGATTTAGTCTTTATTTTGCAACTGGGGATCCAGATCGTGAAAAACTCTTAAAAGATTTTGGAAAACATAAATCCGGTGCGGCGTGTGTGTATGTAAATAAATTAGCTGATGTCGATGTCGAAGTGCTAAAAGCATTGATCAAGCAATCGGTAAAATTTATGCAGGATACTTATCCGAATCAATAAGGTAAATAAGATAATGAATAACTAATGATTTAAGCTATAAAATCGGTATTTCTTTAATTAAGTGGGAAGACTGGAGAAATGAGCTAATATTAAGAACAACACAGGCTTATGTCTTGTTCTTAGGTTTAATAAATAAGGAGAGATGGGGGAATGGTGGTTTTTATTTTATTATTTCCAATCATTTCAATTATGATTGGTTTATATTTTATTACTTTAGGCCTTTGGGAACTAAGAGAAGGTGTAAATAGAAATCAATATATAAAGTATATGTTTACTGGACTATTTCTGATATTTATCTTGTCTCCTCTATTTTGGATATCGGGTAACGCTTTGCAATACTGATTATGTTGTTGTGCATAACAGTTTATTCCTTTCTTAAACATATTGTAACAAACTATTTCAGCTTAAATAAACTTTCACCATTACGAGCTCGGAGGTTTCAAATTGAATAAAAAGAAATGGCTAAAAATTACTATTTTAGTAGGGATAATTATTAGTAGTAGTATTGTTTTATATTTATCAGAAAGGTCACAACAAGAACAAAAGGATAATTTAAAAAAGGATACCATTTCATACTTAGGAGATCAGGGCTATGATGAGAAAAATGATGTAAAGGAAATAGTTATTGTGGATCTCTCTGAACAGCTTGATAACGAGGAGTTTGAAAAATATCAAGCAGTTGTATTATTAGAAGGTAAACCAGATAATCTGCATGTTTATACTTATAAAAAGAATACAAATGAAGTTATAAAAATTGATTTCGAGAACGAAGAGTTTGTGGAATAGCCATAAAAATTATTACTGAATATGAGTGAACTAAGCACACGAAAATTATAAACATGAATAAATAGCTTTAGAGTGCTTATTAGACTAATGGCCAATAAAAAATAAGCACCGCATATTGCGATGCATTCCAAACGATTTAACTTTGTGCTATATCAACCATTAACAATCGTTCCACCATTCACATGGAGCACTTGACCAGAAACATAGCTTGCATCATCACTAGCTAAGTATACATAGGCTGGAGCTACTTCCTTTGGTTGACCCATTCGATTCATTGGTGTGTTTTGACCAAAGTTATCGACCGTATTTGCATCGAATGTAGATGGAATCAGTGGAGTCCAAATTGGACCAGGGGCAACTGCATTTACACGAATTCCTTTTCCAATGATGGATTCAGATAAAGACCGCGTATAGGTGGTAACAGCACCTTTTGTTGCAGAGTAATCTATTAAGTCTTTATTGCCTTGATATGCAGTAATCGATGTCGTGTTAATGATGGTACTGCCTTTTTTGAAATGTGGTAAGGCAGCTTGAGTCATGTAAAACATTCCAAAAATGTTTGTTCGAAATGTCTTCTCTAATTGATCGGGGGTAATGTCCTCCAAATTCTTTTGCGGATGTTGTTCGGCAGCATTATTCACAAGAACATCTACTTTACCGAACTCTTTCATAACTTTGTCTACGGACTCTATACAAAATGAAGGATTACCAATATCCCCACTAATCAGCATACATTTTCTTCCTTCTTGTTCCACGAACTGTTTTGTCTGTTTTGCATCTGTAGCTTCTTTTAAATGCATAATTACGACATCAGCACCTTCTTTGGCAAAATGAACACTGATAGCCCTGCCAATGCCGCTATCTCCACCTGTAATGATTGCAACTTTATTCTTTAACTTGTTACTTCCTTGATAATCGTCACGAATATATTCAGGTTCTGGATGCATTTTTGCTTCTATGCCAGGCTGCTGATGTTGCTCCTGTGGTGGCGGTGTTTTAGGTTCGTTTCCTTGTCCCATGGTATACCTCCTCTTGCAGTTTAACTAGTACATTAATCATCTTTCCCGAAAGATACCAATTAAATCAAAGCAAAAAGAAAAAGCCCCATAAGGACCTTTTAAATTATACATATTCATGTGCTGATGTTGCCCCTTGTTGATGCAAGAAGTTATAAATGTCACGATAACTTTTAATATCAATCTCCCCGGATATATACTTTTTTTGAAAATAATCCAACAAGTCGTTTAATGTTCTCGGACTTTCTTTTCGTTCAGATTCATAAACCGTAATTAATTCATTGACTAGCATGCGATTCCTCCTTCAATGTTTTAAGAACCTAGTAAAATCCTATTACGAATATATGAAGGAGTATGCTAGTTCATGCTAATCGATTTTTGGCAGATAAGAATACATATAACTACAACTAAAGCTTTTTGTCTTAACAATCTGGTACTATCCAAGTTTTCCTAAGAAAAGAAATCCAAATCAATAAGATCCCAAACAATAGTAAGCTGCTGGCAATTAATAGAAAGTGGTTACTGTAGGGAACAGATACATCGTATATCCAATCCATGAATGCTTGTATAAATAACACCATCTCATTCAATGTGAAACCAATTAAAAAGATCATAAAACCAGAAATACTTAAGACATTTGGTTGGAGGATCTTTAACATAAAGAAGAGTGTCACTATAAAAATGCTGACA
This sequence comes from Ornithinibacillus caprae, assembly GCF_009728145.1. Taxonomy (GTDB): domain Bacteria; phylum Bacillota; class Bacilli; order Bacillales; family Amphibacillaceae; genus Ornithinibacillus; species Ornithinibacillus caprae. The sequence goes on from NZ_WOCA01000017.1 coordinate 80,478, forward strand.
AACCCTAACAAGGTTAAATGAAGGTATCCAATAATCACACTTCTCGTATCATATATTAGTGCTGCTAGTTGTGGAATAGTTAAGCCCAGCTCCATTGTGCTTTTAACAAATAATAATAGGAAAGTAATCCATACTCCCCATCGTGTGAATTGGCTGTAATGTAGCTTTATTTTCTCACGAATTTGCATAAATGAAAGTAATATTGACAATACGCCGATCCATTGTCCAATAGCCCCGATAATAGCTAAAACAATACTAAATTCACCTAAATCAACCCATAATACCGAAGTGAAATACCCCGGAACTAGAGCAAGGAAGTATATCCAAAAACCTAAACGTGCTAATGAATCATTAACTTTGATTTTCTTTTTGTGTAGGACGATTAGGAACATACCAATTAATGCTAAATAAAGCCAACCGTTATATTGAAAGTGCAAGTAAAAGTATATTGCCATCAAAAACGGCATGGTCTTTTAGTCCGTTAGCAGAAATGACCCCTAATGCATATGGTCCCAGAGATGAAATAAATAATGCAACAAATGAGCTTTTCAAAAACAATACCCCAGAACTAGAAGTGACCTGCTGTGATTTTAATTGTCTGTACATAAACAAGGCAGTCCAATATTCGGCAATAATATGTAGGGTAGACATAACGATGGAAAACACCCCATACCCTTGATAAATAAATGCGAAAAACATTACCAATGATATAATAGTCAATGTCAGTAAAATAGCAACTGCTTGTTTTGGTTTTGTGATTTGATTCCAAGCGCTATATAAAAATACGATAAACACACCTAAAAATGCCCATCCTAAAATAGCGAGATGTGAATGTCCATGTAAAATATTGGTATAGGGGATGATTGTATTTGGAGCAAAAGAGAAGTAACGCATCCAAACTCCAGTGATTGCGGTTATCGTAAAAAATAAAAATGGTATATGTATATATCGTTGCATGCTTCAAACCTCCCTACACATATATTGCTTGAAATAGGGTTAAAAAACAATTTGGATTGCATAAATGTCATATAAATATACTAGTTTTTGTGACAGTTTTACGAAAAAGTAGCTGGGAAAAACAAAAGCTCTTCATTCTAAAGACAAATGATTCAGGGACAAGAAGTATAGAATGATATTTTTTACGGCTGGAACTTAATTCGTAGATGATATAAAATGCGCAGTAACTTGTAAATGATGGCTAGTACCATATTACCGCTCTGGAAGTGAAAGCGAAGTATTCTGCCGTAGCGGTGTTATAGCAGTCGTTTCAAAGAAGCGGGAGAAAGTAAATCCATGCGAAATTTACTTCGCAGTTTATATTAAATTAGCAACAAAGTTTCCAATATAGTTCAAAAGAAAATCCGAACTAATTATTAGTCCGGATTTTCTTTTGATTAATACACCTTTGTCTTAGCTTTATATAAAAACTAATACCGTTCATCCATTTTAGGGAGTTCTACTGTCTGAAGTGTTGTTTCTGAGTTTATATCATATGCTTTCATCTGATCGTAGGAAAGGGTATAAATGATATCATCAACAGAAACCAGACGTTTAATTTCAGAATTCCATTCTGGATAGTCTTGTATGTCACCTTGATGCGTAATCGTATCTTTTAGTTCAATTCCATCATCAGCTGAGATGTAGTACAAAAGTGCTCCTTCAAATAAGAAAGTTTGCTCCTCATAGGTAATATCATCTTTTTTAACCTCTTTTGTTTCATACAACTGTGCTGGAAAGCCGAACAAGTTTTCAGATGGATGCTTAAACAATGCTCTATGGTTATAGTTCAACTCTGTATATGATCCACCTTGCCCAATTACTTCCGTAAATTTCTCAACAGGATTGGTCATATCACTAACATCAAATACAGATATTTTAATACCGTTCGGTCGAACAATAGGTTCAGATCCATGTTCATTATCCACTAGTAATGTATCCTCCCCAAAGCCAATGACATGATTTTCGTCTAAAGGATGTAGATAATTACTGAAACCAGGAATTTTTAATTCACCTAAAACAGTTGGTTCCGTAGCATCCTCAAGATCGATGACAAACAGTGGATCTACTTGCTTGAATGTAACCATATAAGCTACGTCATCCATAAATCGGACACTATATATGCGTTCACCTTCAGCAAGTCCTTCTACTGAACCAAGTGGATTTAAATTTATATCATACGTATATAAATTATTGGTTGATGGTTCGTCATCATTCCAGGAATCACCTTTTGTTGTTGCTACTCGGAACGTATCATTTCGTTCATCCATGGCAAACTGGTTAATTAATGTACCATTAACAACAGTAGAAGCATTATAGGTAATGGTACCATTATCAATTTTAAATTGATTAATTTCTGTGTTTGCAGCAGGACGTGCAATCATCATATCAACGGACTCGTTAGAACTTAGGTTATCATTTTGTTCATATTTATTTACAGCAATATAAACATGATTTTCTGACATATACATTTGGTTGGAGGCACCTAAATAGGTTTCAACATTAGCTTCCTTATCCAAGTTAGACAAATCGATAGAAGATAATATTAAATACGTTTCATCTTCACTATCCGGAAAGAAATACATATCTTCAAAGTCAACTGGTTGGCCTTCTTCACTAACTGCTGTATCCTTTACAAACGGACGTATCTCATAATCATCCTCTTCAAGTATTTGATAAGGAGGGCGTTCATTTGCAATAAGATATAGTTGGTCATCCATTATTCTTGAAGCATTGTAATCTCCTTCATACGTAACCTCTCTAACTTGATTAGGTTGATTTGGATTGGATATATCATAAACAAATACCGTTGTTTGACTTGAAAACATTGGTGGATAAATTGCAATATCCGCATTTGTACGGTCACCTGGTTCTGCTTCCGTTTCTTTTATCTCCCTTATCGGTTCATGGGTATAGCCAATACTAATTAATAAATCATCATGTACATAGATCTCCATTGGGTTAAACTGATCTTCTTCAATAGTACTCACCACAGTACTGTTTTGACCTGCTGAAGAAGCAATAACAATATCATGTGGACGAGCAAAATATATATAGTCACCGTCCGTTTTGATTAGGTCTCCTTCATCTATTCCAGCAACCTGAACATTTGTTTCAGAAGCGCCTGATTCACCACCTGCAGAATTTTCCATGGCCATATCTGCAGATTCTTCCTCTGTACCATCCATTTCAAATGAAACTATTCTATTTGCATCAGTTTTATCCATTCGTTCTTTTAGTAATGTAATCAGTTGTTTTTGATCCTTTATTTTCGGAAGTTCTTCCACGGCTTTAAAGTCATGACTGAAAGCTTTTGAAAGTTTATCTCCAGCTGCGGTTTGAACCTGGTTAGAAATATGAATGTTGTAATTATGATTTACTGTATAACCATCCTGTGGAGCTAGTAGTGTTAGCACCGTGTAATCATCATTCCATTCTAATGATACGCTAAGATTTTGTCCATCCTCATTTGTTACAGAAACCGTTTCTTCATTAAATGTATCTGGATTCATTTTCTCGGAAAAATATACTGTCCAATCCTTAAAGGTAGGAGCATAGCTTGAAGCAGATGGAATTACGGCAGTTGTTTTATCTGAAAAAACACCAAATAGAAATATACCAATACTAATACCAATAATACTTATAATGCTAATTAACCCAAATTTCTTTTTCACCTTTGACACCTCATTTTCCTAAGGTTAAAGTTGCCCTTTTACAAATAAGACGACGGTTCAAAAGTATTTGTTTCAAAAAAACTGATTCATCTGAAATGGATGAATCAGTTAAAGGAATTATTAAAATGATTTATTAAGGAAGAATAATGCAATGGTACCTGGTCCAGAATGTGCACCGATAGCTGATCCAACCATTTCAATTTCAATTTGGTTAATTCCGAATCTTTCTTTGATCATATCTGCTAACTGCTGGGCACGGTCAAGGTCATCACCATGGCTAATACCAATGGTTTGGTTCTCCCAATTACCGCCACGCTCTTCCATAAGTTCAAGCATACGACCAAATAGTTTTTTAGAGCCTCTAATTTTTTCTAGTGGAATTAGTTTTCCTGATTCTACGTGTAAAATTGGTTTGATTTTTAATAATGTTCCTACGAATGCGGCTGTTTTACTAACACGACCACCGCGATATAGGTATTCTAAATCATCTACCGTGAAGATATGTTCCATATGTGCTGCTCTTCTTGTTGCATCATCAATAATTTCGTCAACAGATTTTCCTGCTTTGGCCATCTTAGCTGCTTCAAGAACAACTAATCCATAACCTATAGATGCACATTTTGTATCAATGACATGGATAGGGGCATCTGGATATTCTTCTTTTACTTCTTGTTCCATCATTTTTGCTGTTTGATATGTACCTGATAACTCAGAAGAGAAAGCCAAATAAATTAATGGCTGATTGGATTCTGCATAAGATGTAAATACTGATTTAAACGTCTGTGGTGAAACTTGAGAAGTTTTTGGAGCTTTTCCATTCCTCATTGCATCATACACTGTTTTAGGATAAATAGTTTGGCCATCTTCATAATCTTTTTCGTCCAAATGAACAGTTAATGATACCATTTCGATGTCAAATTCGTTATAATGGTCTTTTGATAAATCAGATGCTGAATCAGCAAGAATTTTAATATTCATTTTTTCACCTTCATTCTTTATTAATAATTCTATTACGTTTAGTTTATAGCTATAAGGGAAGATAGTCAAAATATATTGTATTAATATTTAAAAACTTTGCTTATCGCTAGACTGGTTTTACTATTGCGAATAGGAAATTTTATACGATCCTTACGCTTAAAAAACGAGATAAAAAGTTGAAGCTATAAAAATAAATAGCTGTGTATAGGAGGTTGCCATGTTTTTAGTAGAAGCAAAACGTATTGCAGTGGTTATAGTTGGTGCTCTATTAGGTGCTATTTCATTAAACTTTTTCCTAATTGGTGCTAATGTGTATGCTAGTGGGTTTACTGGTGCAGCACAGTTGATTTCTAGTGTGTTTAATGATTATTTAGGAATAGGGATAGGAACGGGTATTTTGCTATTTATTCTAAATATCCCAGTAGCCATTTTAGGGTGGTTTAAAGTTGGTAAAGGATTTACTATTTATAGTGTTGTATCCGTTATGTTTACAACATTATTCCTAGAGATCATTCCAATTATTGAGTTAAGTCAAGATATTATTTTGAATGCGGTATTTGGCGGACTTATTTCTGGTGTTGGTGTTGGACTAACGTTGAAGTTTGGTGCATCGACAGGAGGTATGGATATTGTTGCTATGGTACTATCTCGTATGAAGGACAAGCCAATTGGGGTTTATTTTCTTTCATTAAATGCAGTAATTATTGCCTTAGCAGGATTTCTATATGAACCAGAAAATGCATTGTATACGTTAGTAACGTTATATGTAACAACAAGGGTAATTGATGCAATCCATACTCGTCATGAAAAACTAACAGCAATGATCGTAACCCGCAAAGCAGATGAATTACAACGAGCTATTCATAATAAAATGGTACGCGGAATTACGATTCTACCAGCTAAAGGTGCTTACACGAAGCAGGAAAAAAATATGATGTATCTAGTGATTACGCGTTATGAATTATATGATCTAGAGAAAATCATTGGTGAAATTGATCCTGAAGCTTTCACAAATATTGTACAAACAACTGGTATTTTCGGTTTCTTTCGAAAGGACTAAAGGGGGAGCTAATCTTGAACAACAGATGGATCGTTTTATTAATCATTCTCGTAGCCCTTGTTGGTTGCGGTAATCAGAAACAAGAAGATAATAGTGAAAACCAACATGAAGATAATGGGGTAGTGGAGCAATCTTCCGTCCAATTCCAAAATATTGATGTGACAGTTGAAAATAATATTGCAACCATGACTGGACAGGCAATTTCGTCAAATGGAGAGTTTTTTTACGTAGTACTTATAGGTGAGAAAGAAGTCAGTGAAGAAACAAAGGTTTCCATCAAGGATGGAATAGATAGTTGGAGTGATTTTTCAATTGAGCTTGAGTTAACAGAAGAAATGCTTGAAGCAGAAGAAGATGTTCCGGTTTTCCAGTTATATGGGAAACGTGAAAATGGAGATAGGATAAATCCAAATTATATACCTATTGATGTACATATGTACTGAATCATTTAAAAAGACAGCAGTTATTGCTGTCTTTTTATGTACTATGTAGGTGGTAAATTAATAACCGTATTTCTCAAATACTTCGGTTACTTTTGGTGTTAACTCATCCCATTCTGTATCAAACTGCTTGTTCACAGTAATGAAATTCTGATACCCAAAAACCGTATCAACACCGTCAAGTTTCATTAATTCATTCATAATTTCATGTTCACTTGTTTCGCCAGCACGAATAGAAAAGCTATTCGTTCCTTCAAATATTAGTTTATCCGTTGTAAACTTTAAAGCATTAGGATTTGGTGTAGCTTCAGCTCTCACTGCCATATAAAATCCCTCCTATGATTCCATTGTATACATACATATTAGCAGATTTGTCGAAAAGAAAAAAGAAAAGATGTCCTAAAAAAGGACATCTTTTCAGGCTGTCGAAAAACCCTCGACAGCCTGTTTCTATTTAGAATACTTTAACAATTCACCGCGTTAATTTGTTATAATATAAGTAACAATACAAGGCGGTGGTAACTGTGTTTCATACTAGAAATAATACTCAAAATGAAGTGGAATTTGTAAGTATAGAA
>NZ_WOCA01000018.1 GCF_009728145.1 Ornithinibacillus caprae
CTTACGAAGTAAATGATCTTGGGGTACTAAGTCTTCTATACTTACAAATTCCACTTCATTTTGAGTATTATTTCTAGTATGAAACACAGTTACCACCGCCTTATATTGTTACTTATATTATAACAAATTAACGCGGTGAATTGTTAAAGTATTCTAAATAAAAAACAGGCTGTCGAGGGTTTTTCGACAGCCTGGCAACCGCACAATGTAATGTGCGGTTGTTTTTGTATTGATTGGGATTGGTCTAGTGGTGCCGCTCTTGTGTACGATGTTTCCTCTCTTGTGTCCGATATTCTCGCTCCTGTGTCCGATGTTCCGTCTCCTGTGTCCGATGTTTCCTCTCTCGTGTCCGATGTTCCCTCTCCTGTGTCCGATGTTTCCTCTCCTGTGTCCGATGTTCCGTCGCTCGTGTCCGATGTTCTCGCTCCTGTGTCCGATGTTCCCTCTCCTGTGTCCGATATTCTCGATCTTGTGTCCGATGTTCTCGATCTTGTGTCCGATGTTCTCGATCTTGTGTCCGATGTTCTCGATCTTGTGTCCGATGGTTCCTCTCCTGTGTCCGATGTTTCCTCTCCTGTGTCCGATGTTCTCGCTCTTGTGTCCGATGTTTCCTCTCCTGTGTCCGATGTTTCCTCTCCTGTGTCCGATGTTCTCGCTCCTGTGTCCGATGTTTCCTCTCTTGTGTCCGATGTTCCCTCTCCTGTGTCCGATGTTTCCTCTCTTGTGTCCGATGTTCTCACGCGAGTGTCCGATGTTTCCTCTCTTGTGTCCGATGTTCCCTCTCCTGTGTCCGATGTTTCCTCTCCTGTGTCCGATGTTCCCTCTCCTGTGTCCGATGTTCCCTCTCCTGTGTCCGATGTTTCCTCTCTTGTGTCCGATGTTCCCTCTCCTGTGTCCGATGTTCCCGCTCCTGTGTCCGATGTTCCCTCTCCTGTGTCCGATGTTCCCCCTCCTGTGTCCGATATTCCCGCTCTTGTGTCCGATGTTCTCGCTCTCACGTCCGATAATCCCACCTCTCAACTCCCAAATCCCCTTCTCTACTCCAAATATGTTAAACTAACCTTAGACTAACTACCGCAAAGGAGACTACAATGACATACCAAATACTCTTCTTAGATATTGATGGAACGATTTTGAAACCAGATCACACGTACACGGATTTAACAAAAGAAGCAATCTCACAAGTAAAAGAACAAGGAATTGAAGTTTTTCTCTCGACAGGAAGACCATTACATGAGATTGGTGAACTTGCTGAAGAGCTTGGAATTGAGTCATTTATTGGCTATAACGGCGCTTATGCTGTATATCAAAATGAAATCATTTTGGACGAGCCAATGAAGGAGGAAACCATTAATGAGTTTTTAACAATTGCTAACGAAAATGATCATGAGCTTGTGCTATATACTAGTGAAAAAAATTACTTTACTACGATGGAAAAACCATTAGTTAAAACTTTCCTTCATACATTTCAAGTAATGAATAATGCAACCATTAATACAGATGTTACAAACCAAATATTAGGTGTTACCATCATGAACTTAGGTTCATCACAAACATCCCTTTACGAGTTTGAAGACGGTATACATCTTTCACCAGTAACCGTCGCTGGAATTGAAAACACTTATGATGTCATAAGAAAAACGGTAAACAAAGGAGAAGCAGTAAACCACGTATTGCAACGTTTAGACATACCGAAAGAGGCTGCAATTGCTTTTGGGGATGGAATGAATGATAAAGAAATGTTACAAACAGTTGGAGAAGGTTTCGCAATGGGGAACGCACATCCAGAGCTGTTCAAATATGCCAACCAGAGAACTACAACTGTAACCGAATCCGGTATATATTATGGATTAAAAAAGCTCGGTTTAGTAAAATAATGAAAAAGCTAAGGAACTCAGAAAGTGAGCACCTTAGCTTTTAACGTTTACAGCAAAAATCCACCATACACAAACGCACCGACAATAACAAATGCAGGATGTATTTTTATCCGTTCAATTAATAAATAGCTTCCGACCGTTAATAAGATCGTATGCAATAAACCGATTCCCTCGTATGATTCAAAGAAAAATCTCCATGCCATTAGACCAAGCAAAATTGCGATAACTGGGCGCACAAACATGGTTAATCGCTTCACTTTAGGTGAATCTTTAAATTTCATCAATACTCCTAACAAAGCGATCATAAGGATTAATGACGGTGCTACGGTTGCAAACACACCGACAAACGCACCTAATACCCCACCCATTTCATAACCAATGTAGCCAGCCATTTTTGTAGCAATTGGACCTGGAAGGGAATTAGCTAAAGCTAAAACTTCACTAAATTCTTGAACAGTCATCCATTCATATCGCATAACCACTTCATTTTCAACCAACGGAATGGACGCTGGACCACCTCCGTAGCCCAAAATTCCAGGGATGAAAAATGCTAAAAATATTTCCCAATACAAAATCATGATCGACTACCTTCCTTACGTTTCTTAGAAGCTTGATCTCTCATCATTAAGGCTAAAACGATTAATACACCAATGATGATACCTGGATGAACATTTAATAATTGCAATAAAGCAAAGACAATAATAGACATGATCACTGTTTGTAACCATCCCATGCCCTTTATCGCTTTACTGAAAAATTGCCAAGTTAATACTGCTAGCATTACCCCTACAACCGGTACGACAGCTGCAGTCATTCCCTTCACCCAATCAAAATCTTTAAAAGCTGAAAGAGAAGTTAAAAATACAATCATTAGTACAATGGTTGGTAAAACAGAAGCTAAAACAGCGTTAATCATCCCTAATAAACCAGATACGCGATATCCAATATACCCGGCTAGCTTTGTTGCAATAGGTCCAGGGAGGGTATTACCTAATGCAAGCATGTCACCAAATTCTTCATCACTCATCCAGTTATACTTATCTACTACTTCTTTATGAATAAGTGGGATCGAAGCAGGGCCACCACCGTAGCCCAACATCCCCACTCTAAAAAATGCTATAAAAATATTCCATTGATTTTTCATCTCAAACAAACCTTCATTCTAATGTTTAATTACCAAGATGCAACAATACCATCTGTACGCGACTCCGTACCACCAACAAGAACTCCTGTTTCTGGGTCACGCCATATAATTTGCCCGCGTCCGAAGCTATTTGGTTCTAGAGCAATTTTTATTTGATGACCTTTTCTTGATAATCCTAGAGCAAGATGATGTTGGAAGCGATTCTCAACCTCTACCACTTTATCTTTCATCCATTGCCAGCGTGGTGCATCTAATGCAGCTTGAGGGTTTAACCCAAAGTCGACCGTATTCATCACGACTTGAACATGTCCCTGTGGTTGCATGAATCCACCCATTACCCCAAACGGTCCTACAGGCTGATCACCTTTTGTCATGAACCCTGGAATAATGGTATGATACGTACGTTTTCCTCCAGCTAATGCATTGACATGGTTAGGATCCATAGAGAAATTATGCCCTCTATTTTGTAACGCTATCCCTGTACCAGGAACAACTAAGCCTGAACCAAAGCCCATGTAATTACTTTGAATAAATGAAACCATGTTCCCTTCCCCATCAGCAGTAGCTAAATACACGGTACCACTTAGGGAAGGCTCACCTGCTTCAGGTAAAATAGCTTCATCGCCAATTAATTTTCTACGTTCTTGTGCATATGCTTCACTTAATAATTGCTCTGATGTGAATTGCATGTGCTTTTCTTCGGTTACATGCTTCTCGCCATCAGCAAATGCAAGCTTAATTGCTTCAATTTGTTTATGATACGTATCAATAGATTCTTTTTCTGGAAAATCAAAACCCTTTAACATGTTCAATGCTTGTAGTGCAACAATTCCTTGCCCATTAGGTGGGATTTCCCATACATCATAGCCACGATAGTTTACACCAATCGGTTTCACCCATTCAGGTTCGAAATCAGCGAGGTCCTCAGCCGTTAAATATCCACCAGTTTCTTTTGAGAACGTTGCGATCTGCTCGGCTAATTCCCCACGGTAGAATGATTCCCCATTTGTATTTCCAATCGAACGCAGTGTCTCTGCATGACCTTTAGAAGACCATAATTCTCCAATTTCTGGTGCTCTTCCCTTTGGAGCAAATGTATCAAACCAATGCTTAAATACATCATCGGTTAATTTCTCTTTGAAAATATTGTACGCACCTTTCCAATACTTACCTAAAATTGGAGAAAGTGGGTACCCCTCTTCAGCGTGTTTGATTGCAGGCTCAAGAACTTCTGAAAGTGGAAGTTTACCAAATTTTTTGGATAACTCTGCCCATGCCCCTGGAACACCTGGAACAGTTACGGGAACCCACCCGTGGGTTGGAATTTCTTCATGACCAGCATCTTTTACTGCATCAATTGAAATACTTTTTGGAGATTTACCACTTGAATTTAAACCATGTAATTCTCCTTTCGTCCATACAAGGGCAAATGCATCCCCACCAATTCCATTGGAAGTTGGCTCAACAACAGTTAAACAAGCTGCAGTAGCAATCGCAGCATCAATTGCATTTCCACCTTTTTTCAAAATTTCTAACCCAGCCTGTGCCGCAAGTGGCTGAGAAGTAGCAACCATACCATTTTTGGCATATGTAGCATGTCGTTTTGTTGCATAAGGATAAGATTGATGATCAAACGAAACCATGTAAACACTCCTTTATAGTCTATATACTATCGTTCAGAGGACTTCTTTCATAGTCCTCCATATAGGGTCTTACAATTAATATGAAAAATTCTCTTCTAATTGAAGATTCACTTTATTTAATAGTACGAAAATAATTATATTCTGTCAATCTTATAACCTACGAAAATAAAGTTTTTTGAAGTGTTCACCTTCACAAGTTATATAATTATTTTAGTATGACTTTCTTTTTGTGTTGTAATCGAATGAAGTAAAATGATGCACGTAGGAGTAGTGAAGATAAAATATATGATGATATTACAGTAAATTACTAGATTTGACTTACTGAAGATGAAAGATTGTCCTATGTAGTTAGCAGAAAAAATGAGATTTATATGTATTTTCATAATAGTAAACGAAAATATATGCTCAGATTTCTTCTACTTTTAATAATACCCATCTTATGATTACCCCGATAACTAAACCAATTGGTAAGAATAACAAAGGGAGCCAAGTTGGACCTAGTAAGTGTCCAAAAAGTGTAAGAGTAGGTGAAAATATTACGCCTACAGTAACAAAGTAGGCTGAGAATACAAATGGCAAAAAAGCAAAGGTTTTTTCTTCCTCTGCTCCAGCATCCTTATACGCATCCCAAATAGAAAAGAAATATAAACAAGGATAAAACATAAGCCATGAATAATTGGTTTCAGCTATTGCTTCCTCAATCATAAAATTAAAACTTAATATAATGATTGTGTTAAAGTTCCCCATAACATTGATTAATAGTTCCAAGACAACTAATAGTATCCCTTTTATATATTAACCGTTTAGCAACTGGCCAAAGCCCGGTAAAGCAACACTCCATAATAAAACTTCCAATTTTCTTTTCTTATTAGTTTTATCTATCTTCATTAATTTTCACCTATTTTGCTAATATTCTCTATCATAAGCAATTAGTGATTGCGTTAACCAGCCATAGATATTCTGTAAGCTTCTTATTATGTGAATAATTGGCCGTAAAAAAGAGGAATCATTATTAAATTAAATATTCCTCCATCTATTTTATATCAAGTGTTACTTATCTTTTGCAATTTCCTTTCTATTTGGAGCTAGTGGTGGTTGTTCTAACCATTTATTTTTGGTCATTAAATTAAACCATTCTTTTGTAACCATAAGATTTTTTAATATTATTTTTTCGTAGGTTGTTACGAGGTCTACCCGCATAGCAGAGGCAAGACCAGCGCCATGATATGATTGGGCAGATTGTAATAAAAATCCAATATGATACAACATTAACTTATCTGAAAAAGGGGAATCTGTTGAAGTTGTAACCTCTGATTCCCAAGACATTGGAACAGGCAAATTATCACCTTTTAGTATTTTACTTAGTGATTGAATTTGCTGATCAGAAGTGTTCTGTGTACTCTCTAAAAATTTCCTAACCTCTTTTGATTGTGTTACTTGACTAAATCCAATTGAAAGTGATTTTTCCATTATTTTCTTTTTGAGATTAAGGGATATGGCAATAATTTCTGTTGCTGCTAAAGGGCGCTTGTTTCCAAAGAAACCATCTATAAATTGTTGTCCTGAAACAAACTCAGGATTCTCTTCGGGGTAAAAGTACGGATCTCTTTGAAAATGCCCTTTTTCAAGTAGTAATTCAGTAGTTCGATGATACATATTCATCCCTTCATTAGTACATGAATCATAAAAGTGACGCAAGTCTCTCCTAACAGAAGAACTAAGGGATGTTGAATGCCCAAGCAAACCATGTAGTGTCATAGTATGTAAATAATGCAAACAGAAGATATCAGAAAATAACCGTTTGGTCCCTATGTTAAGGTCTGATTCAGTAAAGCCAACCGGTACTGGGAATCCTTGGTTTTCAATGAATTGTCTTATTTGACTTTTTTGTTTATCAAATATCTTTATTGCGTCTTCGAATAGCAGTTTTATTTTTTCATCTTCTATAATGGATATCATATATTTATTTACAATATCAACGGCTGTACCATTTATATATTCGCCCCACAATGTTCCTATTTCAGCAGAAGTAAGTTTTAAATCTTCTTTATCCATATAATCACCTCATCATATAGTTTCCCTCAAGTTAAATTTTTTATTATGATTATTATCAGCTAAAGTAAACAAGCATATTTAATAAAGAGAAGTATAGTACCTCTATTAATTTATCTGTTTCATATGTTGTAATAGAATCCTCTTTCCTTATACCCTTGTCCTCGCAATGATAGATTGACTTCCCAAATTAGTGCTTGTCCGATCGAGAAACCATTTCTTCAATACGACATTCGGTTAAAAATATATATTAAATAATAAGCAAGTATTTGGATTACGTGTTAAGTTTGCTGAAACTCTAAATTACTTGGAGAGCGAAGAAATATGGCTAAATACTCGGAATACTAGTGTTCCTATGATTGTGACAGTAGAGAATCAAAAGCAAATAATCCAGGCATGATGGTATATCTGCTTTATGTAGTAAAAAGTGTGGGGAAAATGAAAGGAACGGAAACAAAGAAAAAAGTTTCATGCTGATAAAAATCCCCAAGTAATCACTAACTTGGGGATTTTCCTTAATCATTAACGGTCACATTATACGTGCGTAACCAATGGTCGATTTGACCTAAATGTGCAATCAATTGTGGCCCTTTCATAAGCTGACCATACCACGGATCTTTAAATTCCTTTCCTTCACTCCTGACAATCGCTTCAACTTTATCTCGACGTAAAAATTGGAATAATGGAGCATCAGCATCTGCTAAAATAGCTTCCATCCACTCAACAACTTGCTTTGTATACTCCGGTTGGAATGTCTTTGGATACGGACTCTTCTTACGATATAACACTTCATCTGGTAAAATACCTTCTAGTGCTTTACGCAATATTCCTTTCTCTCTACCTTCTAGCTTTTTCATTCCCCACGGAATATTCCACACATATTCTACTAGTTTGTGGTCTGCATATGGTACACGTACCTCTAAGCTAGCTCCCATACTCATACGATCCTTGCGATCTAGTAATTGAGCCATAAACCAATGCATATTTAAGTAGAATAATTCCCTGCGACGCGCATCCTCTCTGCTTTCTCCATTTAAACGTGGTGTTTCTGCAATCGTTTCTTGATATCGATCATACGAATACCCCTGTAAATCTAATTTCTTTTGCCATTCATAATGTAATAAATCGCTTCTTGAATCTAGTGATCGCATCCATGGAAACCCATCTGAAGAACCCTCTGGGTCGTAAAACCAAGGATATCCACCAAATATTTCATCTGCACATTCGCCTGAAAGACTTACCGTCGTATGTTGCTTGATTCTTCTACAAAACCATAGTAACGAGGAATCAATATCTGCCATCCCTGGTTGATCTCGCAACTCAACCGCTTCCTTCAACAGTCCAGCCAACTCACTACCAGAAATGATTTCGTCATGATGATCTGTAGCAAAAGCATTTACCATTTTTTCAATCCACGGTCGATCATTAGATGGTAGAAACTTGCTGGCAACAAAATGTTTTTCATTCCCCTCATAATCAACCGAGAACGTAGGAAGTATACCTCTCCCTTCTTTTTCAAAATAATCTGCAGCTATTGCAGTAATAGCACTGGAGTCCACTCCACCAGACAAAAACGTGGAAACAGGAACATCTGAAACCAATTGTCGCTCAACCGCATCAACAAAAAGATCTCTTACACGTTGTGCCGTTTCCTCTACAGAATCCTCATGCTCCTTACTCTCCACATTCCAATATCTCCATACCTTTAACCCGTCCTTGGAAAATATTAAGGAATGTCCTGCTCTTAACTCACGAAATCCTTTAAAAATCCCATGACCTGGTGTTCTAGATGGTCCAAGTCCAAATACTTCTGCAAGACCATCTCGATCCACTTCTGCTTTTACGTCCGAGTGGGCTAAAATTGCTTTTAATTCTGAACCAAACATAAACCGCCCATTGTTTTCTAGAAAAAACAATGGTTTTACACCTAACCTATCACGAGACATAAACAAATGTTCCGCAGCTTCGTCCCATACGCCAAAAGCATAAATTCCATTTAAATAATCCACACATGATTCTTTCCACTCCATATACGCCGTTAACAGCACCTCTGTGTCAGAAGTAGTGGTAAAAGAATACCCATTCTTCCTTAATTCATTGCGTATTTCATCGGTATTATATAACTCACCATTATAAACGATCGTATATGTTTTCCCATTCACTTCTTTAGACATTGGCTGTTTTCCACCTGCAAGATCGATTACAGACAGTCGTTTATGACCAAACCCCACATGTTGTTTAACCCAAAGTTGTGTATCATCCGGACCTCTTAAAGATAAGGTTTCCGTCATTTTTTCTAATGTTTGACGCTCCAAACGTACATCGTTGCGCCAATTTACAATACCAGTAATTCCACACATTCTGCTTCATCCTCTCTTGGTGAGAAAAATACTCTACAGACCATATGTATGCCGTTCTTGTGAAAAATATTCCTATGGTAATCCTATCATTATATGAAAATATTATTTTCTTATGCTTATAACTTTCAAATTATAATCAGAATTTTATGATATAATAATAGCGAGTTTAAAAAAGGAGGTTTTGGAATGCCTATCTGTCAAAACTGCCAGAAAAAGCTAACATACCTACAGACGTTAAAGATGTTGTTCCGATCCAGGTGTCCAAATTGCAGTAAAAAACAATACCTGAGTGCAGCTTTTAGAAAGAAATCCGCATCTTACACTGTTTTTCCAGTAGCAATTATACCTATGGTTGTAATATTTGATTTCACTATTCCATTCGCTGCTTTTTTAATATTCATTACACTGTTCATCGTAATAGGTACCTATCCCTTTTACATCGAATTCAGTAACGAACAAGAACCCCTCTGGTGATATTAGAAAACTTGGATTTTTTAGAAGCCCTTATACTCTTGATTGCAAGCCTTTATGGAAACGCGCAAATAACCCCAATTATTAGACTGGTACCTAACAATTGGGGGTGAGTATATTTCTTATTTATTGTGGACGATGATCTAAGAAATTTCGATAAGCAAAGCCTCTCACTTGATCCTCTGAATAACGTTTTAATAACTCATTAATTAGCTGCTGATATTTTGCAGTATTCTCCAAGTTTTCTACAAAGCAAGAAATACCATCAAAATCTGAACCAAAACCAATTTGATTTACTCCACCTAATTCACATAAATAGTCCACATGCTTTATTAAGTCATCTATTGTTGCATCACGACGATCTTTATTGATAAAGGGTGGATTGAACACAACATGGATCAAGCCATTATGGTTAAACATAGCTTTAATTTGTTCATCATCTAAATTTCTCGGGTGGTCACATAATGCTTTTACGTTCGAATGACTAGCAATTGGATATTTTGCTAATTCCATCACATCCCAAAAACCTTTCACACTTAAATGAGAAACATCCGTAAATACAAGATGATCATTATTAAGTTGGACCACTTCTTTTCCTAACAGAGTTAATCCACCGCCACGTGGTTCACCTGCACCATCTGCACAGAGATTTGCATTATTCCACGTTAAGCCTACTGACATGACCCCTAAACGGTACAAATGACGAAGCTTAATTAAATCATTACCAAATGCATCTGCTCCCTCAAGGGTAAGTACAGCACCAATTTCACCTTCCCTTAAGGTATCAAAATCATGCCAGTTTTTGATATGTTTCATGGCTGGATTTTTATCGATAATCTCTGTATAAAATAAGTCTACCTGCTCTAAGGCGTGCTGCCACTTTTCATCAGAAGGAACCTCTGGATCTATAAAAATGGCAAAAAACTGTGCCATAACCTCTCCCTGTTGCAAATAACCTAGATTCGTCTCCAGCTTCGTTGAATCAGCAAAGGTTAATGGATGTTCCCCATAATATTGTCCACGATTAGCTAATTGTAATTTTAATAGTGCGTCACAATGAGTATCAATTATTTTCATACTATCCCTCTTTTAATTGGATTTACTTGTTTTAATGAAAGCCTCGTAAATACGTAGTGATGCCTCGTCATTAGTTGGTGCCATACTCTCCGGATGCCACTGAAGTCCAAGCACAAATGAATGTTCTTTACTCTCAATCGCTTCTATAATTCCGTCACTTGCTTTTCCACTTATCTGGAAAGGTTCAATTACTTTACGATTTGCTTGATGATGTCGACTATTGACACGTAGTTTTGTCTTACCAGTCAACTTATGTAGTAAAGACCCTTCTAAAACATGGACAAAATGCGATCCATGTTCCTTTGGAGCTTTTTGTTGATGTTGTAATAAATCCCCGTCTGCCTGTGCATAAATATCTTGATACATATCTCCACCTGCAGCAATATTAAGGGTTTGCGCTCCACGACAAACACCTAAAATAGGCTTTCCCAGTTCAAGCAGCTTTTTCATTAGGGTAATTTCAAACGCATCTCGTGCTGGAATAATGGTTCCAAGATTTGGATGTGGTTCTTCATCAAATAAAGTAGGGTCAATATCATATCCACCTGTAGCATACAATCCGTCTAATCTTGCTGAGATCTCTTCCACATCCTCTTCCTTACCTAAGTATGGAAGCATTACTGGCATACCACCAGCTTGTGTAATTGCGTTAGCATTATCCGAATGAACCATATAATACGATTGATCTATTTCCATAGATGACGTAACACCAATTAATGGTTTCATACAATTCCTCCTTGGACATATATTAATTAAATAATACCATTCAATACATATTTTTTGTTAGAAAAACCGCAAATAATATATATTATTCCGAATACTTTTTTACTTTACCAATAAAATAATGCAGCTACAATCGCGATTACCATAAAAAACAGACTTGAAATTATCCCAATTGTATAATGTTCTTTCTTGGTTAAAACATCTGTTTCGAATGCTAAATAGGTTGTCGTCGCATGAATGGGCAAAATCATCATACTACCTATAACCATAACAATTAAGAAAGCCAATTGTAATGGAGGAATACCAATTAATGTCGAGTATGAGATCACGATCGGAAAAATGACAATCATTGCAGATGAAGGCATGATAAAAAAGAAACGCAGGATAAATATAATGACCGCTATAATGATAACTTTTAAAGTAGTACCTGCATGCTCAGGGATTATTTCAAGCAATTGACTAGCTAAAACCGTTGCCGTTCCATTCGCTTCGATTAACATTCCTAATGAAAACGATGCTCCTAATAACAAAAAATTTTCCCAATCAAATTCCCTAATTACTTTATTTGTCACCAAACCAATTTTGGGAAGGGATAAAAATACGACGAATAGCATTGGTGGTAGTAATAAAGGGACCCGCTGTTGATCTGTAATGATCCAGGTTATGATCATCGCTAGAAACCCAAATACTACTAGCCAGATCTTTGTTGGTATAGGTTCATGTTGTTCTTCAATCTCTCCGGTTACATTCACAAGAGATAAATTCTCTTGTGAATGATAGATTAGAAACTGCCACACAAACACAACGACAACTAGAGATCCTAACCATAAAGGTGGAGCAATTAGTAGAAACCAATCTGACCAACCTAACTCTGCGACATGGTAATCTCGAATCAGTTGTGATGCTAAAATAGGAAAGCCCCCACCGGTATAGATGATCATGGTTGCGTTTTGATTCATCATTCCAATGACATAGACACAATACTTTTTAAACAAGCTTTTATCAGAAAGACCATAAAAACTATTTAACCGGCTAATCAAAGGAAATAACATCTTAAATCTTGCTACTGCAGAAGGTAGTAGAATAGGTAATACTAAAATAAATAATGGCAAACCTATAATGATAAAGCGCGGACCACCCTTACTTATTTTGAATAAAAAACGAGCAATAATCTTATCAATTCCTACTTTCACTAATGCTTGGCTAATGATAGATAACATTAGAATGAAATACAGTGCTGGTGATAAAAAGCCAACTACTGCTTCATCAATAGATTGTACAAGTCCAAAAATCAGCATCAATGCAAGAATTAAGATACTACTGACTCCAGTTGGAATAGGAGTTGTAATCCATAACATCATCGCAATTGCTAATAAAACCAATGTCCACTGTTGCTCGGATGAGAAGTTTCCCAAAAATGAAGAATACCCTATACGTAAAGAAAAAAACAATGCCATACCTAAAAATAGATATAGCATCACTTTTTTATTCAAATGTATTTCCCTTAATAATTTCTTCATAGTCAATTACCCCTTACGTTTGCGTAAATGCCCAATAATCGGAAAAGCAAAGGATAATAATCCAATTAATAACAGCGTTAACGAAATTGGTTCTTTAACAAAGATCATATAATTACCATTTGAAATTGTAAGGGATTGCCTAAAGGACTGCTCCATCATCCCACCTAGGATAAACGCTAGAATAAATGGCGGAGCCGGAAATGAAAATAGTCTCATTAAAAACCCTACCACCCCAAATAGGAGAAGCATATACAAATCAAAAGTACTAAAGCTAATTGCATAAACTCCAATAATACTAAACATAATCACTAACGAAATAAGTAATGGACGAGGTATTTTTAATATTTTTGAGATATATGGAATTAATGGTAGATTTAAGATTAATAAAAATACATTACCGATGTACATACTTGCAATGATTCCCCAGAAAATTTCTGGGCGGTCTGTCATTAATAACGGACCAGGTTGAACTCCTAATACTAAGAACGCACCTAGTAAAACAGCAGTTGTACCAGATCCAGGTATACCTAAACTTAGTAGTGGAACAAACGCACCACTAGTTGCCGCATTATTCGCCGCTTCAGGTGCAGCAAGCCCACGAACTGATCCCTTCCCAAACTCATCTGGTTTCTTAGCAATCCGTTTCTCTGTAATATAGCCAATAAAGGAAGCAATCGTTGCCCCAGCTCCTGGTAATACCCCTAGGACAAATCCCATAAATGATTGTCTAGTAACTGGTCCACTCATTTCTTTTGCCTCTTGTTTGGTTATTTTTAAGCTTCCAAGCTTATGGGTGTTATCCAAGGAAAGATCTTTTCGCTTAATGATCAACGTACAAACTTCAGCTAATGCAAATAATCCTAATGCAATAACTAAGAAATCAATTCCTTCTAGTAAGTTAGCATTTCCAAATGTAAATCGCTGGGTTCCTGTTTGTGCATCAATTCCAATTGTCACCACCATAAACCCTACTACTGCTGAAATCAACGCTTTACTAGTTGATCCTTCTGATAAACTAGTAATTGCAGTTAATCCTAAAAACATGAGTGCAAAATAGGCTGGTGGCCCGAAAGAAATAGCCACACTTGAAAGCATTGGTGCCAACATCATTAGTAAAAGTACACTTATAGTACCACCTATAAAAGAAGAAATGGCAGCAATCGCAAGTGCTTTACCTGCTTTTCCTTGCTGTGCCATTGGATATCCATCAAATGAAGTAGCAACTGTGCCTGAAATTCCCGGTGCATTTAATAGAATCGATGATGTTGATCCCCCAAACACCGCACCATAATAAACACCTGCCATCATCACTAATGCTGGTGTTGGATCCATTCCAAATGTTACTGGAATCATGACAGCAATCGCACTAATTGGCCCTAAACCGGGTAGCATACCGATGAAAGTCCCTACAAATACACCTATTAATACAAACAATACTCCTTCTACACTAAATGCAACTTGAAATCCTGTTAAAATACCTTCTAATGAACCCATATGCTACCCTCCTTAAAACGGTAAAATTCCTTGTGGTAAACTAATTTGGAGAAATTCAGTAAATGTAAAATACATAAATAATGGAAATAACACAGCAACAATAATATTGGTTAGATGTTTTTTATATCCTAAAAACCACGAACAGAAGAAAATAAATAATGCTGTTGTCAAAACAAAGCCTAAAATTTCTAATAAAAAGATATAAAAGAACACAAAGGCAAAAACAGCTAGTAAAGCTAATATGTCCTTTTTAGGAATATTTCTTCTTGCTTTTTGTTCTTCCGTTTCAGAATCCTTTGTAAAAAATAAAGCAATAACTAATATGACTAACAGATATCCCAATCCCTTAGGTAAAACATCTGCATCAACAATCGCATATGGATAAGATGGCAGTTGGTAGGAAAGTAATAAATACCCAGCAGCAATCGCTAGTAAAACAAGACTGACCTTTTGATTTAACGTTTTTAACATGTTGTCACCACCTAAATGCTAAATATAGAAGTGGAAGCCAATGACCGTAATCATTGACTTCACACACAGGTTTTTTTATTCTCCTAGTCCTAATTCATCTAATAATGATTGAACTTCTTCATTTTGTTCATCTAAGAAAGATTTATATTCTTCGCTATCCATGTACATTTCATTCCATCCATATTGACTACGGATATCAGCAAATTCTTCTGAGTCACTTAGCTCTTTAAATTTAGCTTCATAATATTTAACTGCCGCTTCATCCATATTTGGTGGTCCAAAGAATCCACGCCAGTTAACGAATGTAGCATCAATTCCTTGTTCAATTGCTGTAGGGAATTCTTCTAATACTTCTCCTTCCAGTCTTTCTTCAGCAGTGACACCTAAAACCTTAATTGTGCCAGCTTTAACTTGTTCAATAGTTTCAGAAACACCTGTAGAGAATACTTCCACACTTCCATTAAGTAGCTGCGTTAACCCAACCCCCTCAGGGTCCGTTACATATTTTATTTTTGTTACATCAACACCAGCAGCCTTGGCAATTTGCACAAATTGGATGTGGTCCATACTACCAGGAGAAGATGTACCAACTACTGAAATACTTTCAGGATCTTCCTTCATATCCTCAAATAGCTCATTTAAATCATTCCATGGCGCGTCTTCTCTTACTGCGAATGCACCATAATCAGCAATCATATTAGCAAGTGGTGTAAAATCATCATACCCATACTCGGATTGCCCATTTAGTGGAACTAAGATAAGTGGTGGAGATGCAACAAATAAATTATGTGCACTACCTTCATGTCCAGCGATATAAGCCCAACCTACAGCTCCACCGCCACCTGGCTTATTAACTACACCAATATCTTCTTCAATGATTCCCTCTTCACTGAAAACTTTAGCAGCCATTCTAGCAGTTGTATCCCAACCGCCACCTGCCCCAGCTGGCGCTACAATTTCAATTGGTTGTTCAGGTTCCCAGTCACCATTAGCATCTCCATTTGATGTTTCATCGTTGGAACATGCAACCGCAAGAACGGTGAGAAATACAAATAATAACATTAACAAATATTTTTTCATTTTAAATAATTCCCCCTTGTCTTATTACTTGTAAAATTAAAACACTAGCCTTGTGTTCCAATATAAGTGAATATTCACATGATGTAACCGTTTCCAAAATAAAAAATAAAATGTTCTTTTTATCTATTTTGTTCATTTTGTTCACGAGATTCTGTTATAGATATGTTCATATCCTCCAAGAAAGACTTTTCTCATCTCATTCAGCTCGTTTTTTTCCTTCTAATAAATTCCCACATACAGCATACAAAAATAGCAGAAAAATTCATAAATGAATTCCCCTGCTATTATAGCGCTATACTTTGTTTTGTACTTCCTTT
This sequence comes from Ornithinibacillus caprae, assembly GCF_009728145.1. GTDB lineage: Bacteria > Bacillota > Bacilli > Bacillales > Amphibacillaceae > Ornithinibacillus > Ornithinibacillus caprae. The sequence goes on from NZ_WOCA01000018.1 coordinate 16,230, forward strand.
ACTTTTTCAACTGATAACGACGCTCTGGTCTACCAACAATACCGTATTCCAATTCCGCTGTAATATCACCTGTTGAAATTAAGTATTCTAAGTAACGCCTTGCCGTTGTCCGAGAGGCGCCAATTTCTTCTCCCATTTTTTCTGCTGTAATACCTTCCTTAATTTGATGGAGGATTTCCTTTATTTTTTCTAGTGTTAATGGATCGATTCCTTTCGGTGTTTGTTTAATTGATGAGTTTTCATCCGAATGACGACCAAAATAGTTATCTAAAAAGGATTGATCAACTTCTTTTTTGTTTTCTAATTTCTCCTTCATATCCTTATATCGTTCTAGCGTTTCAATAAAACGATCCATTTTCACTGGTTTGATAATATAGTCAAATACTCCATTTCGAATAACTTCTCCAACGATATCCGTTTCTGTTGCAGCAGAAATCATAATTATGTCGATATTAGAATCGATGTTACGAATCTCTTGAATTAAATCAGACCCCAGAATATCAGGCATATATATATCTAGTAGGATAAGGTCGACCTTTTTTTCAGATACTAGTTTTATTGTTTCCTGCCCATTTAACGCTTTTCCAACTACTTTAAAGCCGTTTAGCTTTTTCAGAAACTCCTCGTGAATATTAGCAATTCTAAAATCGTCCTCTGCGATAATCACATCGATCATACTCTTCCCCCTTTATACTAGTTAGATGTGAAGAAAACCCCAACTTGTTTGAAAACACACCTTATTTTTACTTTGGTAGAAAGACAGAAAAGACTGCACCACCATTTGATTGATTATGAAACTCAATATGGCCACCAAGCTCATGTACCGTTTGTTTAACAAGCGCAAGTCCGAATCCACGGTCATTTCCTTGTTTCGTCGAATAACCTAGTTCGAATAATCGTTCCACCTGTTCTTCAGCTATTCCATCTCCACCATCCGATACTTCAAATACAACATCTCTACCTATATCTGTTACAAAAAAAGTTACAATTTTTTCATCTTTATGCTCCACAGCTTCCATTGCATTATCTAGTAAATTACCTAAAATAGTTATAAGTTTTGATAAATCAATATGCTTTGGTAACTTTTTCAAATGACTATTCCCATCAATCTTAAAATCTATTTTTTTCTCGGAAGCTTTGCCAATCTTACCTAATAAAATAGCTTGTACCGTTCGATCTTGAATCTGTTGTAACAACACTTTATTTTGAACAATATTCATTTTGGACTCTGTCTGAATGAGTTCAATTGCTTCATCATAGTGCCCCAACTGAAGCAAACCGGATAATACATATAATTTATTTGTAAATTCATGTGTCTGTGCACGTAAATCTTCGGAATACTTTCGAACCTCTGTTAATGTAGTAAGCATTTCATTAATCTCCGTTTTATCTCTAAAACTAGCAACCACCCCAACTACATTACCTTCATCACTTACAATTGGAGTTCGATTTACAATTACCTGACGATTATTCAAGATCATTTCATCATCTTTCATTGTATCACCAGAGCTTAACACATGATACATCCTCGTATTTGGAAATACATCTTCAATCCGTTTATGTACATGATCCTTTGATAAACCCAAAATGCGCTGCGCCGATTCATTCATCATCGTAATCATACCTTGATGATCAATAGCAATAATACCCTCTTTCACAGAAGATAAAATTGCATTTCGATCACGGAATAATGAAGCAATTTGATATGGCTCTAATCCAAATATTTCTTTACGGATATTTTTTGCTAAAAGGATTCCTCCTATAATACCAATCAATAGAACGATGAGTGATGCTCCACTAATTTTTAATAACCGATTAAATACGATCGTTCTGATATCATCTACCATAAAACCAACTGATACAATTCCGATCACTTCACCATTTTTATTAAAAATAGGAGCTTTCCCTCTTAATGAAGGACCTAAACTTCCAACTGCTTTAGACGTGTAGTATTCCCCATGCAGTAGGGCTCGGTCATTATCTCCACCTACCATTTTCTTGCCTATTTTTTCTTCATCAGGGTGCGCATAGCGAATACTGTCGTGATTTCCAACTACGATAAACTCCGCACCTATGAATTCTCTAATTTCTTCTACAATCGGTTGTATAACTTCAGAAGGGTTTTCTAATTTATAAGCCTCAACAATTGTTGGCATAACAGATATCGTCGTTGCTACATGAAGTGCCTGCTGTCCAATTTGTTCTTCAATATCTTTGGACTCCAAATATGCATTGATCGCAGTTAATAATATCGTGACCAATACAATTAATCCTGTAATTAAAACGAGAATTTTTGTTTTCAACGAAATCTTCTGCATGGTGTATAAGATTCCCCCTAATATCTATACAGTAAATTTATCATAATACTTTAAATAATTATACATTACTGTTTATACAGCATGTTGCTAGAGAATAAATTTATACACAATCATTTAGAAAAACGCGATAAGGATTTAATTGAGAGAATAAATGAAATTCGAGATTTGCTCGAGAATCAAATTTGATTTTTTGATTTTCGTTTAAAAGTGAAAAGTAAAATTTATAATCTAAAAAAATTGATATATTTATACTTTTTTAGCCATGCACTCATAAATTCTTAAATTTGAGGTCGTGCATAATTATATATATATATTTAAATACCGCACGGTTTTTGGTGTATATAATTAATAATTTAAAAAAGAGTTCAACAAAGGATGCATTTTATTGGAACTCTTTTGTTATTATATTTGTTTTAGTATATTACATCATACACTTAGTGACATTTTGAAATATTATGTTTTTGTGTTATTTGTATATTGACATAATGACATAAGTGTGAAAAAATTCTTGATAATAAAGGTTCTAAAATATGAGGAAAAAATAAAGTCCTATATAACACTAGGACTTTTTATATTTTAGGAGGAAAGAGCATAATAATTAACAAATTTACAGGATTGCTTTATATGGTGTTTGTCAACGGTAATCGCAGGGAGGATGGTTTTCACGACCAAGAATTAAGGAGTTTACGAACTCGCTATACCTGAACCTCCAAGGATTTGAGGGGTTGGGGACTTCGATTAGAGGGGGGATGGGGAAGAGTTCCACAATGGGTTTGGGCAAAGCACAAGGTTTTTACTATATGGCTTGGTAAAGTCAACATGTCCTAGAAGAGCTTATTAAACTTAAGACTAATAGACTCTGAGAACCCTATATATTTGCATTAAAAGGACTTTAACCAATATATTAGTTAAAGTCCTTTTTAAAATAAATTTCTATTAAGGTTGATAAGAAAAAATAATTGGAACGCCAGAAGGAACTACTACAGCTTCTTTAGATAAACTACCTGTAGGTTCTCCATTAGCATTTAAAATGGCAACATATATATCATTACCATTTCGATAAGCTCTTTCAAGTTGTGTTTCACTCATACCACTAAATGCTACTGCTACACCATTTGCTGCACCGACTGCAGTAAAGGCTGGGATGAGAGATGCAAGTGTAGTTATTATAGAGAACCAACCTACTGATTGTCTTCTCTGGTCTAGCATTTCTCCAAGTTGAGAATTTGAAATAAAAGCAGTGTCATGGATTGGTTTTTCTACTGGATAAGTTATAGCTTGGGGTTGAATAATGTCGTTGTTGCCTTTATCATTAGAAGCAAAAGAAATTGGTGCAAGTAGAGTGCTAGAAACAAGTAATACGGACAAGAATGAAACAATAATTTTTCTTTTCAAAATTAGCCTCCTAATACTATGTTATTTTTCTTTCTTAGAACCATAGTAACATATGGTAGTTTCAAAAGTCTAATAATTCAAACGAAAAAAACTTAAAAAAGGATTGATAATTATGAAAAAACTTAAAAAAAGTCTAATTATATTAATGGTTGGTAATGCAATATTAATGATATCGTTTTTTGTAGTATATAAAAACAATAATTCTTCGATATTTGCTATAGAAAATATTAGTCTAGTAATAACTATTATTTTAATGATTATTTATATAGCATCATTCATTTCAATAAAAGTGTATGAAAAAAAACAAAGAAGTAAATAATTTTTCGGACTCTAATCCCCCCTGGCTTCCAATGGGAACCAAGGGGGATTTGTTATTGGAAATGTTAAGAGGAAAGTTGATTTAACATATTGGAAACAAATGTATTTGATTTGTAATGATTGTTAATGTAACGAGAATGGGCTTGTATGAAGTTTTTTAAAATAACTAATATCCTTTTATTACATTATTTAGATTAAAACGTCTTTATTAGCTCTATTTTGATTCATAAGAGTTTTTTTATAATAGATTAGATTCTACAGTTAAAAATATTTAGCAGTGGAAATTTGTTATATATTCTTTGTTTTTTATATTGAATTTTTATATAAATAGATTTAGTACATTCTATCTTTATTCTTGCGATCAAAATGATTGAAATTATTGTATAATTCAATAAAACCCCTTATATATAGGCTTAGAGTGATCCAGGGATGCTTTCAGTTAGGAGTACATTGAATTGCTCTAAATCTATATAAAGGGGTAGCCTCAGGATTTTGAATCTGAATAAATCGTCCTCTTTATTTGTTGCAATTTTTTTATAATTTAATCCAAGAAATCAAAAACTAATAGGAATATGCTATAATGTTATTGAAGAAAGAGGTATGGATCAAAGTTAATTAAATGATTGGAGAGATAATAATTTTTAAAAAAATTCCTCAAATCGCTGGTTTTCTTTTACTTTTTGGTTTGATCGTAATCTTAGTTCTAAATATAAATGATACCCCTAAAACTGAAAATAGAACTGAATCTGATAAAGCTTCTAATTTCAAACTTTCCACGCTAGACGGATATGAAATTGAACTAAATGAATTTAAGGGAAAAGGAATTATGATAAATTTTTGGGCAAGTTGGTGCGGACCTTGTAAAAGAGAAATGCCATTAATACAAAAAGTTTACAATGAATACAAAGAACAAGACTTTGAGATCCTAGCTGTTAATGTAGGTGAATCCAAAGAAGCCATAAATAATTTTTTAAATGACAATCCTCTCTTGAATTTTCCTATTTTGTTAGAAGATGAATCTATCAGCAATGAATATAAGGTTTACTATTTACCAACAACTTATTTCATTAATGCCGATGGCGATATAGTAGAACATTACGTAGGGGAATTAAATGAAGATCAGTTACACAGATTTATAGAAAGTATATTACCTTAGGAAAGACTTATAAGGTAATATACTTTCTTAAATTTAATATCCTACTCCTCCATATGCTTCGCAGTTGTTGGACGAGCTGGAACATCTTAATCTAACTTGATAATTTCCTGATTTAGGTGCATTCAATAGACTACTTTTGTGTACTCCTCCTGTAGGAAGATGCATACTAACATGAGTTTGTCCATTAATTAGAAGGTCTAAATAAACAGCGCTAGAAGAACCACTTCTAGTTGCTCCACCTAGTACTATTTGAGTGCCAGAAGATATGTATGTACTAGATGATGTTACACTCGATTGCCCTCTATTTAAATTTACATTGGTACTGAAAACCGATACATCACCATCTTTATTTACCTTATGAGTACCATCAGCTAGTGACTGGGATGGATTTACGATGAAAGTAAGTGCGACTATTAAAGAAATAACTATTGAAGATTTTAGTCTCATAGAATTCCCTCCTTTCTTTTTGTAAATTTTTGTTATTTATATCATATTTACCATAACATGCGCATTAAAATAAATCTAATAATTTAAATAATATCTTCTTTTTAAAATATTGCGACCAACATACAGTATTAATAAACTACGATGGATACTGAATTAAATAAAATAAACCCTTTCATAATTCACCTTATTTTCGGGTAGCGTCCCGAATTCAATAGAAAAGAGTAAATTATTTAAAAAATTGAGGTGGTTAGAGTGGTAAAAAAAGAAATTATCTTAATGCCTGCGTATGTCTTGGTTATGATAATATTTATGTTATTAATTCCTAAAACCTCTAGGTGTGTGTTTGGGAGTTTATTTTCAATAAAAATTTCTTACTTAATGAAATAGTTATGACAGAATTAAAAAAGCTTGTAGAGAAAAAACACCTACTTTCTCTACAAGCTGAGGGGGTTCTCAAATAGAACCCCCCTTTGATAACGGTATATTATCGGTTTACTAGATTCCCGCACACGTTTTCCATGTGAATTGGCATGATAGTAATACGTACTTTTTGGAATATTGAGGACGTTACACATTGCTGATACTGAATATTTGTGAGTGTTATTTCGAATCACATCTATTTTCGTCCCATGATCAGCGCTGCTTGCTTTAAAATATCATTCTCCATCATTAAACGTTGATTTTCCTTACGTAATCGAGCCAGTTCATTCTCCTCTTCAGAACGGTTATCCTTGGCGGCGAATGAACCTGTTTCCTGATGATTTTTTATCCAACGATCTAACGCAGAAGGTGTGATATCATACTCTCTAGCAATATCTGTACGAGATTTACCATTTTCATAAAGCTTCACTAATTGCAGTTTAAATTCGGGTGTAAAAGTTCGACGTTGACGTGTCATCTTAGTCAGGCTCCCTTAAGTTAATAGTCTAAGTTTACAAGCCCTTATTTTATCTGTCCAACTTAGTGTAGCCTATCCATCACGAAAAGATTTAGTAAGAGATATACTAAATCAAGTTTTTTCTAAGTTTCCAACTTTTCACTTCTTAGGTGGAGCCAATGAGTTATTATTGGAGTATAGTTGGTTTAGCAGTGATTCTACTGCTTATCTTAATGCAAGAAAATCTAGTTACCAACGAAAACTTTATCTTGATAACGGATATCGTATAGATGCACCTAGTCATATGTCGGTAAAAGAAATTATTAAAGACAGCTTATCGTTTCTATATTCATTAGAGACTTATATTCCGTTTCAACTTACGGCTAAAGAAGTTGTTTAATAACCATTGGTGTTGTATAATTTCATTAACAAATTAATAACTAAAGGATAAGCCTATTTAACGTAGCGGAAGCTGTGTTTTTTGGGCTTATTTTTTTGGAAAAGGAGAGAGGTTGGATGAAATCTACATTTAAAGTATCGTATGAAGAGTTAGTTCGAAACAACAAAGAAGAGATCATGAAGGATAAAAAATATCTGTCAAAGCTAGAAGAAAGAATTGAACAAAGAATAGAAGGAAGTGTTCAGGAAACAAAAGGGAGTGAGGAATAATAATGAAAAAGAAATTATTAATTATAGTTTCCATCTTTACGACTTTAACAATAGTTACAGGATGTTCTAGCTCTAAAAATGAGGAAGGTCAATATGCAGAAGGTATTTCAATAGAAGAAGTTCAGGAATATGACTCATATCTTCAAGAGGCATTACAAACAGCGAATTCATTAATGAGTACGTATAACAATTCATTAGATGGTTTGTATACTGGAGATACCTCGAATGGACAGTTTGCTAAAGTTCTGAAAGACAATGTGATTGAATCATCTAGGGAATTGGTTAAACTGGTTGAACCCTATGACGTTAATCCTAATTTCTTTGAAATAAATCAGTCTTTATCAAATCTTATAAATAAGCAGCATCAATTATTTTTAGATTCTGTTGATATGGCTAATCAAGATAAAGTAAATAAGGATAATTTAAAAAAACAAGTCTCAAGCATTAAAGATGAACAAGCAATTATCATCAATAATTGGAAACAGTTTTAGAAAAATTTAAAATGGAGAGAAAATGCTATGGCTTTATACGCAAAAGATTATCTTGAAAAATTAATAAAAAGAATAGATCTTGTCATAGCACATGCCCAAAAAGGAATATTTGAAGAACAAATAGGCTCTTTACAGAAAGAAGTAAGTTATATCTTGAGTAGTAAGTAATCCTAAAATTTATAGAGGTTTTAAATCGGATTATAATTATTTTGATATTGAACAACTAGTGAATGCAAGGAATGAGATCTTGAACTTCTACGAGCGAATTTGCTTTAGAAAGTCAACTTGCTAGGAGAATCGTTATGGAAAATAAAAAATTAAATAATCAATCTAGGTTAATAAGTTTATTATTAACTGCAGAGAAATACCAACAAAATTTAGATATAACTGTATTAAAAAGAGAATTGTCATTGTCTTATACAGGTCGAGTACAACATTATGACCGAGATAGTGAACAAATTCAGTTTATTGATTTTGAGAATAACACAATACATTATTTTGATATTGATATGATTGATGCAGCTATTTGTATATAAAGTTATATTTAGAGTATTCATGATATTCTTTTATAATTTTCGGGAGGGAATTTAAAATGAAGCAAACATTATTATTTGATAAAATTAATTCATTAAAAATTTGGTGGTGGGTAAGTAGATATAAGAAATGTCCGAAGTGCGGAAGTAATGAGTTAGGAATTGGTAAAGGTGCTTTTGAAGTAAATGAATATCACTTCAAGAGAACTTGTAAATGTGGTTTAAATATTACAAGAGGAAGATTATATTTAACTGAAAAACCATACAATAAATAAGTATGGTTTTTACTTTTTTCAATGTAACTAGTTGTGATTATAACATTTACTATTTTTATATACATATGGACATAATGGAGATATATAGCTAAAGGAGGAATTATCATTGGATTCTCTATTTTTAAAGCAAGAAGAAATTTTTACATTCTACAAACGTGATGGGGAGAAAATCGAAAGGAAAACCGAATTACGATTTGATCCATTAACCGGTGAATCATCACGTATTGTAGTTGACCCCGGCATAAAGCTAACACCTCCTAATTATACGGATATGGCAGAAAAAACTGGTGGGGAAAATTGTCCATTTTGCCTAGAAAACATTCATGAACAGACACCAATCTTTTCAAAGGAGCAAGATAATATCACTCATGGAAAAGCAATCGTATTTCCAAATCTATTCCCCTATAGTAAATATAATGGTGTTACCATTTTTTCCGATCAGCATTTCATACGTCTAGAAGAATTCACTACATCTCTGTTAAAGGATGCCTTTATAGCTTGTCAAACCTATATAAAAAGAGTAATCGATCGAGAAGAAAAGCCCGTTTACATTTCAATCAATTGGAATTACCTTCCATTATCAGGAGGAAGTATGTTACACCCACATCTCCATGTGATTATTTCAGAATCCGCAACAAACTATCAAAATCGCTTTGAAAGAAAATGTAGAGCATTCCAGGAAAATCATGAAGTAGACTATTTGTCTTCCTTATATCAATACGAAAAAGAGGTAGGAGAAAGGTGGATTGGGGAGAATGGTAATATTGCCTGGTTACACGCCTATTCACCAAAGGGACATAATGATTTTATTAGTATTTTTCGAGATAAAAGCAGCATAGAAGATCTAACAGACCAAGACTGGAGTCATTTTGCTAAAGGATTACAAGCTATATTTGCTACACTAGCAGAACAAGGATTAGCCAGCTTTAATATGGGACTAACCTTCGCCAATACAGGTTCACCAATTCACGCACGACTAATTCCTAGGTTAGACTTTGGCGAACTACATACAAGTGATTTCAACTATTTCCAAGTAATACATGATGAAGGATTAACCTACAAAGCACCAGAAAAAGTTGCAGCACTGGCTAGGAAACACTTTTAGAGATGGAAAGTAAACGGAAAAATTTATTAGTTCCGATTCTATGGAGAAATAAGACGAATAGCAACAAGCCTTGGATTTTCAAAGGCTCTCTAAGCTGCTATTAAAAGCTTTTATTCATGAAAAAGATTTGCTATCCTGTGCTCGTACCAGCTGATGGTGAATCCTATTCATTGTAAGACTAAAAAACAGACAGAAATGAGGTATTTCTGTCTGTTTAATAAGTAATTAACCTATCCTAAGTATGCTAAATCGTATATTTTTTTCCAAAACAAAACCAACTGTGTTAGCTTTTTAATATCGGAGAAATTCTTTTAATGTTTCTTTGGTAAAGTTTTCTTTGATTCCTTTCTTATTAAGAAAATAGTCCATTATCTCATCTTGCTTATAACCAAGCTCCATAACTCCCTGAGCAATAGTAGACAAATAGGCTGCAGATGGCGTATTTATTTCCATGTTCCCCATTGGTTCATTCGTAGTAAACGTAAACATTGGAGCACCATTCAGTTCACCCAAATAAACGATCCTACCATACCAACCATCCCCTATAGATAAGAAACCATTAGTCATTACCTTTTGAAAGTTAATATCAATAAAATCACAATTATTTTCTTGGGCAACAACCTCAGTAAATTGTTCATCGGTAATCAAGTACTTTCTACCTATAGTTGGCTCATTCTTCGTTATGGAATGATCAATAAACGCTACTCCACCTAATCCCCATTTACTTCGTTGCTTGGAGAAGTAAAGAGCATAAGGCATTTCTACTTTCCCGCTTGCCTTTGGTGGCGTTTTATCCGTACAACCTACTTCTGGTCTATCAGCACCAGGTGGACGTTCGCCATTGATATAGCACATAAATCGATCTTTACATAGATTAGAACCATAGCTTACATACCAAACATCCATAAGTATCTTTCCCCCTATTGATCTATTGTCAGAAACATTGTGTGTTTTGGAAGATCGTTTAATCCTTCCCTTAAAAATGCTGGATACAATTCTATTTCACTTAATTGACTAATAGGGAACCATTGGTAAATCAATACACGCTCCCCTTCCTTCCCATAAAAAGGGTCCTTACCTTTGTATATCGGACCATCTATTCTTACTTTATAATAAGCGGCAATCTCATGAAATGCTTCCCCTTCAAAATCGAAAAAGTTTTCCGTAAACCATAATAAGCGTTCAACCGAAACATCGACATCTAGTTCTTCTTTCATCTCTCTAACAGCCGTTTTCCCTGTACTTTCAAACATTTCTACTCTTCCACCGGGAAGTGCCCAATGTTCATCATATTCATTTTTATGTAACAATACACGTTCATCATCCATAGCGATTACACCAGTACGAAAATTAAACTTTCCCTCTCCAATACGTGTGGAAATATCCATTTCACAACCCCTTTTCCTTTTTGTATAATCATTCTGAACTTTTGGTTAAAAATAATCAACTAATATCTAATTTAGATTAAAAATGTAGAAATTGTGTCAACTGAAGGAAATTACTTATTTGTGATACGGATCATGATATAATGCTAAATAGCAAGAGACAAGGAGTGGACTTACATGAAATTAAAAACAATCGGAGTTAGTTTATTGTTTGCTTTTTTGTTAGTAGCTTGTGGGGATACAGACGAAGATAACACTGTACAAGAAAGCGATATAGAAAATATGAAAGAGTTAGTACAAGAATACAGTACTGGTAACTTTGAGGATGAAACTGCTTCTATTACATCAACACAATTAATCGTAACTGAAAATGATGAAAATGAAACGGTTTATGAACTGCCTGAAGAAGAATTTTTCGTATCTATCGCCCCCTACATCAATGAAACCCATCCATGTACAAACCATAGCTTAACAGGTTGTCAAGGTGAAATGGTCGAGGAAGAATTTGATGTTTATATTGAAGATACAGAAGGTAACGTAGTTGTAGATGAAACATTATCAACCATGGAGAATGGATTTTTTGACCTATGGCTACCACGAGACAAAACATACTCCATTACAATTAAACAAGATGGAAAAGTAGTTGAGTCAGAATTCTCTACATTTGAAAATGATTGTACTTGTATTACAACGTTGCAGTTACTATAGATATTTGCCAACCGGCTTGGTTCTTATCCGATTCGGTTATATACAACAAAAAGGAGCCCTTTACAGGCTCCTTTTTCGCGTATGCTACTGTTTTGAATTTTGCATACTAGATTCGGCAAGTTTGATCATTCGTTTGACCATCTCGCCCCCCACAGATCCGTTCTCACGTGCAGTCGTGTCCGCCCCAGGCTGAACACCGAATTCGTTTGCAATTTCCTCTTTCATGCGGTCCATTGCATTTTGCGCACCTGGCACTAACAATTTATTATTGTTTCTTGCCATCCTTGATCACTCCTTGTGGGTTTTGTGAACAGAAATAATTCTGTTCCTCTCTAGTTTTTGATGGTTGAACAAATATATACGGAATTACTCTGGTACTAACTGCAACGTCTTCCCTTCCTCCGGATTCAATGTCGTAACATGGTATTCACCATGAACCCAATTATCTAATTGATCGTGATACCATTCACTTCGAAAATGTCCTTCTTGACCTGGTCCAACAATATGATATCCAACATTCATGTCACTTGTATCAATAACAAATCGCCATGAGGCTCCATGATTTACTTCACCCGTGTTTGCATTATATGCTGCTGCCATTGGTGTCACAGCACTTCCCCCGACTGGAAGAGGATCCTCTCGATTAAAGAAATAAGCAAGAACGGGATGGATTCCGGATAATGGATGGTCAAAATGTACATGATGAAAATCCCCCCAGCGCCAAGTGGTAACGTCCTCCCCGTACGATTCGGAAAGCTTCCTAATTGTATTTTCCAAGGAATCTTTTAAAACCGATTCTATTCCTCCGTTTTCCTCGATCCAAATTGACGTTTCACCTTTTATTGCTTTTCGAAGTAGTTCATCGGTTGTTTGTCCACGACTGCCAAACAACCCCATAACACTTTCAGGAATTTCATCGTGATATAATATAGCTTCCATTTCATCCAGCCAATGATGAAAAATTAATGGTTGTTCAAAATCGACATGATCCATGAAATTCCATTCTTCTAATGAAGCTAAAGCTCGTTCTTCATTCGATCCTAGTTCAACATCTTTTAATGTCTCTATAAATAATGGAACAAACTCCCTAGCTTGCAAATTAGTAATATCCATTTGCAGTGCCTGCATATCTTCTACAGTTAGCCGATCCGTGTCTTCTAATACTTCCGCTATTCGTTCAAACCGGTATGGCTGTGCCCAAACATTACTAATATGGTACGGGTAATCCTCACCAATAATTTTATTATTTGCCGTAGCAATAAATCCTTTATCTGGATTCACAACACGCGGTAATTCATCGAATGGAATATAGCCTTGCCACTCATGCTCTGCTTCCCAACCAGGTAAAGGTAATAGCGCATCTTCCCCTTCTTGGTATATCGGTATAAGCCCATTTGCTTTATAAGCAATCGTCCCATCCGTTGAAGCAAATACAAAGTTCTGTGCAGGGACAAGGAATTTCTCTAATCCTTTTTCAAACTCGTCCCAGTTGGATGCACGATTGATTTCCAAAATCGCTTCTAATTCAGTTGTTGGATCTAATGCTGTCCAACGTAAGGATAAAACCGTATTTTTCCCACTATCCTCAGCAAATTCAGAAACGATTGGTCCATTTCTCGTTTCTACTACTTGATAATCAATTGTTTCTCCATCTTTTACACGGATTGGTTCATCAATAATCGTCGCTTCTTCCCATTGCTCCTCATATAAGTATTCATTTGGATTATCAGGATTTCGCTTTTCAATATATAGTTGTTGTACATCTGGACCTGTATTTGTTACTCCCCATGCTATCTGATCATTATGACCTAAAATGATTCCTGGTACTCCAGCGAAAATAACGCCACTTACATTCATGTCGTCCGTCTCCAAATGCATTTGGAGCCATATAGACGGGGTAGCTAAACCAAGGTGTGGATCATCCGCAAGTAATGGGAGTCCAGAATCCGTCTTTTCCCCACTAACAACCCAGTTATTACTACCATTAAATGCATGTGGAATCACGGCATGTTCAAAACTTGCTGCTATATCAATTTCATCTTCTCCAATAATCGTTGGCTTGCTTTCGGGATAGTTTGGAAATAATTCATATGCTTTTTCTTCGTCGAATCGATTCAATGCATCATAATTAAATGCTTGTCGTTCCCAATTCCCCCCTAAATCGAAAGCCATAAATTTACCTATAGTCAAGGAATCAATTGGTGTCCATGGTTCAGGGTTTGCTCCCATCAGCAAAAATTCAACTGGTAAGCTATTTGTATCTATTGCTTCCTCCATATATGCATTAACTCCATTTGCAAACCACTCTAAAACTTGTTTATTTTCTTCTGAGTATATATCATATGATTTTTCTGCTGCTCTTCTTAATCCCAAGGTACGAAAATATTTATCCTGGTTAACAGCTGCTTCCCCGACAACTTCACTCAGCGTTCCAGAGGCTTGTCTACGGGATAATTCCATTTGAAACATTCTATTTTGAGCCTGTAAATATCCTTGTGCTATATATAAATCATGATCACTAGTTGCTTTAATATGTGGAATTCCATGCTCGTCTGTAATAACTAAAACTTCATCCTCTAGCATTGGTAGGGTAATTGTTCCTTCTATCTTAGGTAATGATTTGTTTATGTATCCGTTTACAAAAAGGAACGCTGTAATAGTTATGATCAGCATACCTCCAGCTATGATAAGACTATACTTCTTCCAATTTCGTTTTCTCTTCTTTTTCGGCTCAGTCAATACACGTTCCGCTTGATTCAAATACTTTTCCCCCTTTTTCGTTTCTTAAAATTCAGATAAATTAAATGTATTATATCATATAATGAACGATCATTCATTATTTTCCTTATGTATTGTGATGTGCACCTTATTCTTAAAAACATACTACCTCGTATACTGTTTCACTCAAAAACTGCTGTCATTATAACAGATTAACTAACTTAAAATGCTGGTAATATAAGACAAACAGAAATCTACACAAATTTGTTACATTTTTCACAATGATATTTTGGAATACATGTTATTATGTATTTAAGAAAGTAATTATTTTGATTTGAATTGCTCATTATTTCACAAATTAATTAATAAGTTGGAGGGATTTAAATGGCTACAAAAGCATGGATAGGGTTTTTAGGAGAAAAATGGAAAAAAGAAATTGATGTACGTGATTTTATCATTCAAAACTACTCCCCTTATTTAGAGGATGAGTCCTTCTTAGTTGGTCCTACAGAAAACACGAAGCAGCTTTGGGAACAAGTAATGGATTTAACAAAACAAGAACGTGAAAATGGTGGAGTCCTAAATATGGATACTTCCATTGTTTCTACCATTACATCTCATGGTCCAGGATATTTAAATAAAGAAGTTGAAAAAGTTGTTGGTTTTCAAACAGACGAACCATTCAAACGATCACTTCAACCATTTGGTGGAATTCGAATGGCAAAAGCCGCTTTAGAATCATATGGTTACGAAATAGATGAAGATGTAGAGCATGTTTTTACTGATTATCGAAAAACGCATAATCAAGGGGTATTTGATGCATATACACCAGAAATGAAACTAGCACGTAAAGCAGGGATTATTACTGGATTGCCGGATGCTTATGGACGTGGCCGTATCATAGGTGACTACCGAAGAGTGGCATTATACGGTGTCGATCGATTAATCAAAGCAAAGCAAGATGACTTAGCGATCATTGGTGGAAATGGTGTCATGTCTGATGACGTCATTCGTGACCGTGAAGAAACAATGGAGCAAATTCGTGCATTACAAGAGTTGAAACAACTAGCTAATCTGTATGGTTATGACATTACAGAACCAGCAACAAATGCACATGAAGCTTTTCAATGGTTATATTTTGCCTATTTAGCAGCCATTAAAGAACAAAATGGTGCAGCTATGAGTCTGGGGCGAGTTTCTACCTTCTTAGACATTTACATGGAACGGGATATTCTAAATGGTGTGATGACCGAAGAGGAAGCACAAGAACTAGTTGATCACTTTGTTATGAAACTTCGTTTAGTCAAATTTGCTCGTACACCAGATTATAATGAACTATTTAGCGGAGACCCAACATGGGTAACAGAATCCATTGGAGGTATCTCTAAGGATGGTACACCACTTGTTACCAAAAACTCGTTTAGATTTTTACACACGTTAACAAATTTGGGACCTGCTCCAGAGCCTAACTTAACCGTATTATGGTCTGAAAAATTACCAGATAAATTTAAACGTTTTTGCGCGAACATGTCCATTCAAACTAGCTCCATACAATATGAAAATGATGATATTATGCGTGACATCTACGGAGACGATTATGGTATTGCTTGCTGCGTTTCACCTATGGAAATCGGTAAACAAATGCAATTTTTTGGTGCACGAGCTAATCTAGCAAAAGCATTATTATATGCAATTAATGGTGGTAAAGATGAAAAATTAGGTATTCAAGTAGCACCTTCCTATGAACCAATTACTTCTGAGTATCTTGATTATGAGGAAGTGATAAGTAAATATGACAATATGTTAGATTGGCTTGCCGGTTTATATGTCAATTCATTGAATGTCATTCACTATATGCATGACAGATACAGCTACGAACGATTAGAAATGGCATTACACGACCGAGAGGTGCTCCGTACGATGGCTTGTGGTGTTGCTGGATTGTCTGTGGTAGCTGATTCATTAAGTGCAATCAAATATGCAAAAGTAAAACCGATTCGTGATGAGCACGGTATAGCAGTTGATTTTGTAACTGAAGGTGAATTTCCGAAATACGGAAATAACGACGATCGTGTTGATGAAATTGCAGTTAATCTCGTGAAACGATTCATGAATAAAATTAAGCAACATAAAACCTATCGTAATGCTGTACCAACACAATCTATTTTAACCATTACATCTAATGTGGTTTATGGTAAGAAAACTGGTACAACGCCAGATGGTAGAAAAGCTGGCGAACCATTTGCACCAGGAGCAAACCCAATGCATGGACGCGACACCAAAGGTGCTCTGGCATCCTTAACTTCGGTTGCTAAACTGCCATTCGACTATTCTATGGATGGAATTAGTAATACATTTTCCATCGTACCAAAAGCATTAGGAAGAGATGATGACATAAGAAAAGTAAACCTAGTAGGTTTATTAGATGGCTATACCATCAAAGGGGGACACCACTTAAACATTAACGTTTTTGAACGGGAGACCTTATTAGATGCAATGGATCATCCTGAGAAATACCCTCAGTTAACAATCCGAGTATCCGGATATGCGGTTAACTTTATCAAACTAACCAGAGAACAACAAATAGACGTCATCAACCGCACATTCCACGAAAGCCGCTAGCATTTTATTCGAGGAGTGCCTGTCACTTGTCGATTTTCGACAAGTGACAGGCACCGGCCAAGTCTTTATGTAGATTGCCTTCGTTACATCTGCCAAATAAGGGGAGGATTTCAAAATGAAAGGTAGAATTCATTCTGTTGAAACTTGTGGGACACTTGATGGTCCTGGAATACGTTATGTTTTATTTATGCAAGGGTGCTTGTTGCGTTGCCAATTTTGCCATAATCCAGACACATGGAAAATGGGTGATGGTAAGGAAGTAACGGTCGAAGAATTAATGAAAGACATAACGTCCTACCTTCCCTTCTTTCAAGCATCAGGCGGTGGTGTTACTGTGAGTGGTGGAGAACCACTCTTGCATACGAAATTTTTAGTTGAGCTGTTTAAAGAACTTAAAAAATATGATATTCATACAACAATTGATACTTCAGGAGGATGTTTTTCACGCTCTCCATCCTTCTTAACATCATTAGATGAACTTCTTAGTCTAACTGATTTAGTTTTACTAGATTTAAAACAAATAGATCCACTTAAACACAAAAAATTGACTGGACTATCCAATGAACATATTCTAGACTTCGCTAATTATCTAGCTGAGAAAGAAGTCCCTATTTGGGTTCGCCATGTGCTTGTACCAGGAAAATCCGATTTTGATGAAGACCTATACAATTTATCTGATTTCATTCAAACTCTACCCAATGTAGAAAAGGTAGAAGTATTGCCTTACCACAAATTAGGCGTTTACAAATGGGAAGCTTTAGGATATGAATATCCTTTAGAAGGTGTTGAACCCCCTACCGCAGATCGAGTAAGAAATGCAGAAGCTATTCTATCAAGATCCATTAAGGCATGGAAAGTAGGATAAGTTTGAAAACTTGAGTGTAGTAACTATTCGTTCATAACTAACTGAGCATAGAGTTTAACCATTATGAGTATGAAAAAGCTGGCGTTAAACAGCTTTTTCATACTCATATTTATTCCAGTAACATAATTTTTAGTTACCATTAAATGCTTCTTTTAATTTTTCTATATCAAATTTTTTCATTTTAAGAAATGCTTTTGTTAATCGATCCATTTGTTCGTTTGTCCCATTTGCCATCATTTCACTCATAACTTCTGGCCAAATTTGCCAAGAGACACCGTACTTATCTTTCAACCACCCACATTGTTCTGCTTTTGGATCTGAGGATAGCTTTTCCCAGTAATAATCAATCTCTGCTTGATTTTCGCATTGGACTAAAAGTGAAATGGCTTCATTAAATTTGTAGGTATGCGACTGAGCACTATCCATAGCAGCAAACCATTGTTTCTCTAGCATAAAATCTGTAAACATCAATGTCCCTTCTTTGTCCGGCTCCATGCCTGCTGGGTACCGTGCGATACTCCCTCGTCTTGACTCATTGAAAACAGACAGATAAAAATCACTGGCTTCCTCTGCCTTACCGCACACATCTTGCACATACATCAATGAAGGTACGATAAATGGTCGTTCTTCACCATCTGGGTTGGTGAGAATCAGTTGCCATGTCAGGCCATACTTATCCTGAATCCATCCGTAGCGCTTACTAAATGGATATTCTTGAAGTGGCATAAGTGGAGTACCACCTTGGGACAACTTTTCCCAAAGTTGATCTAAATTTCCCCTAGCGTTCTCATCTCTAGAAGGATCAAAATTTACAAAAAAAGAAATCGATGGATTGAAATGAAAATGTGGTCCTCCATTTATAGCCATGAATGAATATCCCGCGAGATTAAAAGAAACGGTGTCACTATCACCAGATGGTGTATCATGAATCGTTGTGATATTGGTGATTTTAGAATTTGGAAATATGGATGTATAGAATTGTGCAGCTTCTTTTGCTTCTTGATTAAACCATAAATGTGGGACAATTTTTTGTTCTATCATTGATATCTCCTCCTTTCAAATGAATGGTACTTATTTTACCTCGTTAAGATGCTCTTCTAGACGGTTCCAAGTTTCGGCGATTCCTTGTAACATTCCCATGTCCATGACCGTGTTGAGAGCTTCTGCAGATACATATTCAGCACGATTAACTAGTTTCGTCTTTCCATCCAGATCGACGAATTCTAAAGTGATCTCAGATGATGGCATCGTTTCGTTGATAGTACCATCAGCATCAGAGAAGTAATCAGTGTAACGAATCATCTCTGGTTCGATAATATCCTTGTAAACGACTTTTCCCCATGACTCCATACCATAATACTCTCCTTGATTTTGGTCAATACACTTCATACAAAAATGCCATGTACCACCTGGTCGGAAGTCAATCTTGCAAACTGGAAGGTCCCAGCCGCTTGGTCCCCACCAATGCTTGAGATGCTCAGGTTCTTTAAACATTTCAAATACGAGTTCGCGGGGTGCATCAAAAGTGCGTTCCAGTATTAACACCTGATCGCCCTCTACTCTAGACTTTAATTCATTCATTGACATTCTAATTCCTCCATTCAATTAGTTAATCTTTCATTTCCTTTTTCCTACACAGCAAAGTTTTCCTTCGTCAAGGATGACTAATTGTCTCTGAATTGGGTGGTATTAATTGAAATAATTTCATCTAATTTATCGAAGAGACTTTGCGAATGTTTGCTAACTAGTCATCAATTAAGTGGTTTCTTCCCCTGTAGTACATTGAGATAATCATCCAACCGATCCATCTTCGCTTCCCACATTCGACGGTAGGAGTCAAGCCACTTATCCAACTCTTGAAGTGGTTCTGGTCTTAGCTTATATATTCTACGATTAGCCATTGCCTGAACCTCGACAAGACCAGCTTCGCTTAAAACGCGAAGGTGCTTCGAAGTTTGGGGCTGGTTTAGCTTTAGCTTCTCCGCAATCTCTCCTACCGGGAGCGGTTCATCAAGAAGAAGATCGACGATGGCAAGACGATTGGGTTCAGCCAGTGCACTAAATGTTTGTACGTTCATGTTGCATTCTCTCCTTACATGTGGATTTTCTCAAAATAAAAGGCGCATGTTGTTACTTGTAGAATACCACCTCTGAGTTTTTAAACTTAACTATGTCGACTTTGTTGTTGAATCCATTATTCCACATTAGGAATATTCCTGTCAAGGAATATAGAGATTTTTTTAAAGATAATATAAAATACCTATTTATAGCACTCCGCCGTTGAGTTACCGTTTTGGGTTTTACGATCCACTTTTGGGCACTCATCACTCCCATGAGTTACCGTTTTGAGTTTTGTGATCTGCTTTTGGGCTCTCATCACTCCCATGAGTTACCGTTTCAGAGTTTTCGATCAGCATTTGGGCTCTCATAACCCCGATGAGTTACCGTTTCAGAGTTTCCGATCCACTTTTGGGCACTCATAACCCCGATGAGTTACCGTTTCAGAGTTTTCGATCAGCATTTGGGCTCTCATAACCCCGATGAGTTACCGTTTCAGAGTTTCCGATCCACTTTTGGGCTCTCATAACCCCGATGAGTTACCGTTTCAGAGTTTCCGATCTGCTTTTGGGCTCTCATAACCCCGATGAGTTACCGTTTCAGAGTTTCCGATCTGCTTTTGGGCTCTCATCACTCCCATGAGTTACCGTTTTGAGTTTTGTGATCTGCTTTTGGGCTCTCATCACTCCCATGAGTTACCGTTTCAGAGTTTTCGATCAGCATTTGGGCACTCATAACCCTGATGAGTTACCGTTTCAGAGTTTCCGATCCACTTTTGGGCACTCATAACCCCGATGAGTTACCGTTTCAGAGTTTTCGATCAGCATTTGGGCACTCATAACCCCGATGAGTGAGTTACCGTTTCAGAGTTTCCGATCTGCTTTTGGGCACTCATAACCCCGATGAGTTACCGTTTCAGAGTTTTCGATCAGCATTTGGGCACTCATCACCCCGATGAGTTACCGTTTCAGAGTTTCCGATCTGCTTTTGGGCACTCATCACCCCGATGAGTTACCGTTCTAGTGTTTTCGATCCATTTTAGTTTGAAAAAGACAGCTCTAAAAACAAAAACACTTGGATTTACCAAGTGTTAAGTATAGGTTCTAATTTGGATAGAGCTAAAATCCGTACAGACTACATTCCCCCGTTTTTCTCATACTCAGTAGCATGCTTCCTATTTTAAGATTTGCATCTTTCCGATCAAAGGCAGTGATTTTTCTTGCCCGTTTGCTGCATTGATGATTCCTATAACCGCCCACACTAACCAAAACAGACTACCTAATGGCAATATTAATAGCCAACCAATAACTGGAATGATTGATCCCACAATATATATTGCAAAACCTATAATAAACAGAACCAGTCCTTGATTGGTATGATACATCGCAAACTTAGATTCCTTTGCGGCTAGAAGTGGAACAATAAAAAGGAATCCAATATAAGCTAAAATAGCCATTCCTTTATTGTTTTTCACATCCTCTAATGTTGAACTGTCTTGCTCTTCAAATGCATCTTCCACCTTCTCTTCTACATTTTCATTTTTTTCATCAGACATTTCAAAGACCTCCTTTACATTTTTAACGCTTAATGAATTCAAAAAACACGTTACACAATTATATGAAGCAAAATTCAAAATAGTTCAATTTTACCACTATTTTTCTATATTTTTCTTAAAAATGGATGATTACATTTTTTTAAAGAGACTTTTCTATTTAAAATAACTTGTACTACATTTTAAATTCTGATAATATATACTCAATTTCATATAAGACCTCATTAGATCGGTGAGGTAGAGGTGCAGCAGATATAAGTAATTAACAGGAGAATGACAACGATGAGAGTTGATGAAAGGATTTGTTGCCGAAGCATAATAAGGGTCAAACTTATTATCGCTGGGATGTCTTTGAATAAGAGTCATACTGTCATGCGAGTCATGTGCATGGAGAACTACTGATCGAAATGGAGGATAACGTATATTGTTTTACAATGGTGGTTATTTTCTATCGTTGTTTTTTTGTGCTTAAAAAGCCCACTATGCATTGTTCCATGCCCTTCATTCAGTTTTTCTCTCCAGTGTACAAAGTAAAATACAAGGAGAGGTACACCATGAGAAAAATATATACCAATGGAAATATCTACACGTTTGATTCCACCAAACCAACTGTCCAAGCTGTTGTAATAGAAAGTGGTCGCTTTATTGACATGGGTTCTACAGAGAATATGTTACTTCATTGGAACAATGCCCACACGGAAGTAATCTCACTTGACGGCAAAACTGTCACACCTGGTTTAGTAGATAGCCATCTTCATCTATCCATGATTGCAGATAAGTTTATTAATCTAGACCTTACAGGCATTACTTCAAAACGGGAAATGCTAGGAAAAATTCAAGCAAAAGCAGCTACGCTTAGCCAAGGTGAATGGTTACTAGGTTTTGGGTGGGATGAGAATTTATTCTCGGATGGTTCTATCCCAACTATTCAAGAGCTAGATTATGTAGCACCAGGAAACCCACTTTTAATTGCTAGAATTTGCAGTCACGCCAATGTTGTAAATAGTAAAGCATTAGAAGTGAGTCATTATCATCCAAATATCAGTATTCCTGAAGGCGGTAAAATCGTTCTTGATGAAGTAACGAAAAAGCCAACTGGGCTGGTATTAGAGTCAGCTAAAGAAATCTTTTTACAACATATTCCTAAAAAATCATTTTCAGAATTAAAGAATGCTATGAGACTAGCTATACAATTTTCCATCAAACAAGGCTTAACGAGCGTACATTCTAATGACCCTCTATTTTTAGGTGGGTTGCATCAAACCTACCGTATTTACGATGAATTGTTGAATGAAGAAAATCTTGGTTTACGTTCTAACCTGTTAATTAATCATGAATTTCTTCCGGATTTACGTGATGAATGTATGCTGGATATGGTAACGATACATTAACTATTGGAGCAGTAAAACTATTTGCTGATGGTGCATTTGGCCGAAGAACAGCTTTATTATCTGAGGAGTATGCAGATGATCCAGGAAACTATGGTGAAGCAATGTACGACCAGGAAACACTATTTGACATTGTAAAAAGATCTCGTGATTTATCAATGCCTATTGCGGTTCATACCATTGGCGATCAAGCACTTAAGAATATTCTAGATATACTTGATCAATTTCCGACAGTAACTTATCGTGATCGGCTGATTCACGCACAAGTCGTTACCGAAGATTTAATTAAACGACTTGCTAAACCAAGTCGTGTTGCGGATATTCAGCCTAGATTTTTAGCTAGTGATTTCCCTTGGGTACAGGAACGTCTTGGTGAAAAACGATTACCTCTTGCCTATGCATGGAAATCGTTATTGGATGCTGGTGTTATTTGTGCTGGTGGGTCAGATGCGCCAGTTGAACCAGTAAATCCATTATTAGGTATTCATGCTGCTGTTACGAGAAGAGTTCCTGATGAAACGTATATGGAATATAATCCAGAACAAAAATTATCCATGAATGAAGCATTTCGTCTATTTACAGAACTAACTGCTTACGCAACCAATGAAGAAACCACAAAAGGAACAATTTCTAGAGGAAAATTAGCTGATATGACGGTTTATTCTAAAAATCCGTTTACGATGGAAGATGCCGATGAGTTATTACAAACTGATATCGAAATGACGATTATCGGTGGAGACATAAAATACAATAAAGCAGAAGAAACACAATTAAAGGAAACTTGTTAGAAAGGTTATCCAACGTTATATAGTACAATCTTTAATGAAAATCTATAATAATAGAAAAGAAGTAACTACCGCAATATAAAAAGTAGTTACTTCTTTATTTTTAAGCTGAGGCTTTTAATTCATCGGCTTGTTTGAGTCCCCATGTTCGGTTAAAGAGATAAGCTAATATGACAAGAATTACTACTCCAACAATAAGTGCTATAATTGCTGAGCCAGTGATTCCCGCAATTAGGAATGAAGCAATACCACTTAGGCCTGCTGTAATCGCAAAAGGCATTTGTGTATTAACATGGTCAATATGATCACTCGATGCCCCAGCTGATGAAAGAATAGTCGTATCGGAAATCGGTGAACAATGATCCCCAAAAATCCCACCACTTAGAACGGCTGCAATCGCTAAAAACATCGAGATATCCATGGATGCAGCTAGCGGCATCGCAATTGGAACCATAATGGCAAATGTCCCATAAGAAGTACCGGTAGTATAGGCAACAATACCAGCTACGATAAACAATAACACTGGAATAACCGCTGGCGCTGTAGTTTGTTCCGCTAGATTCACGATGAAATCTGCTGTACCAAGTGCAGATGTCACACTTCCTATCGACCAAGCAAGTGTTAAAATGATATAAACTAGCATCATACTTCTAAACCCTGTAACTACTAGATTAATTGATTCTTTAAAATTAAATAGTTTCTGTTGCATGCCCATTAGAAGGCCAACAATTACGGCGGCAAATGCTGCCATTAAGATTGACAAGCCTCCACTTGATTCTCCTACTGCCGTTACTAAATCATTTTCAGGAAATCCACCTGTCCATAATAATAAAGGTGGAATTAATCCAATTAACACAACTAATGGAACGATTAAGTTTCGCATTTTCGGTGTATGACCATCCACCATCTGTACATCTGTCATCGAATCATCGGAAGGTGGTTCTGCACCATCCCGCAACAATTTCCCCTCTGTTCTTGCCCGATGCTCAGCCTTTGCCATTGGGCCATAGTCCCATCTCTTATAAATGACGATTGCTACAAGTAATAGAGCTAATATTGAATAAAAATTAAATGGAATGGTTCCAAGATATGTCATATACTCCGAACCTGTCATACCTAACTCCACAAATTGTGCACCAATTAACCCCATAACAAACACAACCCAAGTAGAAACTGGTGCAAGTAAACACATTGGAGCGGAAGTAGAATCAACAATATAAGCTAACTTTTCCCGTGAAACACGCATCTTATCGGTTACAGAACGCATAACACTACCAACAGTTAGTGCATTAAAGTAATCTTCGAAGAAAATAATAATACCAAAAAGCATTGTTGACCCCTGTGCACCACGGTCTGATTTTACCCTTCTAGAGATTGCATGTGCAATAGCGTGAGCTCCACCTGTCTTTTGTAGAACCGTCACAAGTACTCCAAACAATCCACAATAAAGTAATACTGTTGCACTCCACTCATCACCTAGATTAGGTAAGATAAATTCGCTAAAGCTGGCATAGATGCCCATCAACGGATTCCAATCATGTACCATCGTTGCGCCCAACCAAACACCAGCAAACAAAGCTGGAATAACATTACGAGTAACAAGCGCTAATACAATGGCTAGTAACGGTGGTAATAACGAAAGAACACCAAATTCCATTTTCATTACTCCTTTCTATTTAAAAATTTAATTACACAGTCAGCTACCCTCCTTTTGTTATTGATGAAAAAGATTTGAGTAGCAAATTGTTGTAAGCGTATTCAAATCTTAATATAACGAATTTTCATTATATTATATTTCTACATACAGTGGACTATGTCCTGCATTTTTGGGAGGCAATTTTTTAAAAAACTGTTTTCTTTTTCAAACAAAGAATTTAAAGCGTCCTTTATTAATGCTAGTAGGAAATTTTTGTAAAACTTGGCATTCGTAGGGTCTTTATGGTAAATGTCTTATGCAGGATAGGAAAGTCTATGCTTTCCTATCTGCAAATGAAAGGAATGAGAATCTATCGAAGTTAGTGAAGCAGATCCTCATTCCTTTAAAAAGTTTTAAAAACTAACTGTCTCTCTAAACAGCTATTTACCGATCGTTTACCTTTTTCCATGTACGTACAATACCATTTGTAATACGTTTTATTACCTCTCTATTCGTATCATATTTAAGGTGTGATAGCGGATTCCAACTAGTAAAAATCCCTCCAGCATTTACTGCGACATCCTCAGTTACAGCCTGATCATAAGCTTCATTAATTCCTTTTAAGGGAAAAGCTAACACATCATCCTTATCGTAAAAATTTAACCATTCCCCTTTTATATTAGGGTGATATTTTTTCATCAGTGAGGATGGAACATGAATGGGATATCCAAAATCAATATAACGCAATGACCACATCGCCATTGGACTACCAAACGTATAGAATAGTGTTAATGTATGACATTTTTCAATCGGAGTATCATTTGTATGAAGCTTTGTTTTGGCACCAATATTTTCCTGTTTATATTGCAGGTCATAAAAATAATTACTAGCAATAATCGTCCCTAAGCTATGACTAATAACACATAGCGGAGCTTTGTCCCCTGCTTTTTCTCTTAAGCGTTGAATAGCTTCGGCTACTAAAGCATGTACCTTGTCATAATTTTGGTCTTCAAGCAGTGTCGGTTGATAGGCTACAGCATCTGCCAAAAATTCTAGTACAAACCGTCTCGTTCTTTTAAAATCTAAGCTAGCACTATTTTTTAATCTGTTCCATAATTCCTCCTGTTCTGGTTCAAAAATCGCCGACCAAAAAACAGGTTCAAAAACAACATGTTCCTCTACATTTTTAACCTTTAATTTTTTGCCTATTCGATAAGATAGACGGTCCATAAAATCATCTGCAAAATCTTCTTCGGGTGTACCTGCTCCATGAAGAATCAAAATAGCTACTTTTTGGCTCATCGTACTCCCCCTATTGATTTTACTGTCTGCCATACCAAAGATGTTAGTATCATTATACGCAAATAGTATATTTTTTTAAGAGGCTGATAGTACTATTTTAACTAGGTACATCCATGGATTTTGCCTTTAGTTTGAACTTTTCTGTAGCGAGTGAAATAATATATGTATAATTCCGATTAAACTAATCAGATTTAAGGGGATGGCATAGTGAAATTACAAGAATTAGCTACAGTAGAAGAACGAGTTCAAGCCTTAGCTCAAAAGGTAAAACCTTTCAAGGAAAGAGCAGATAAATATGACAAAGAAGGGAGCTTTCCTTTTGAGAATTTTAACGACTTAAAGGAAATTGGTTATCCTGCTTTAACAATTCCAAACCAATTTGGAGGGCTCGGGATATCCTTGTATGAATTTCTTAAGTTACAAGAGACAATAGCCAAAGCTGATGGTTCTACTGCACTCGCTATTGGTTGGCATATGGGAATTACCAAACATATAGGAGAAAACCAAGTTTGGAAGGAAGAGAAATACAAAGAATTTACAAAAGACGTGATCGAAACAGGTGCCCTGCTAAATAGTGCCGCTACTGAACCAGCTACAGGTAGCCCTGCAAGAGGAGGAAAACCTGAAACTACTGCTAAAAAAGAAGGAAATAAGTGGATCATAAATGGTAGAAAAACCTTTACAACATTAGCGCCTGTTCTTGACTACATTATTGTGCGGGCAAGTATAGATGATACAGATGATATTGGGAATTTTCTAGTAAAAGGAAACCTTGATGGGGTACAAATAGAAGAGACCTGGGATTCGATTGCAATGAAAGCAACTGGAAGTCACGATTTAATTTTAAATAATGTTACTGTAAACGAGGACGACCTCGTTGAAACAATTACTACGAGGAACCAGTCCGCAACTGGATGGTTATTACACATTCCTGCTTGCTATAACGGTATTGCTAAGGCAGCAATGGATTATGCTATTGAATTTGCTTCATCCTATTCACCTAATAGTATCAATGGTACAATTTCTGAACTTCCAACTGTTAAGCAAAAGATTGGGGAAATGGCGTTACTTACCATGCAAAGTGATCACTTTCTTTATGGAGTAGCGAAAAAGTGGGATGAGAGCGACCACGATACTCGCCAGACAATGAAGACAGAGCTTGGTGCAGTTAAATTATCTGTCGTTAATCATGCTATTCAAGTTGTTGATCTAGCGATGCGTATTGTTGGTGCAAGAAGCCTATCAGAAAAAAATCCGTTACAACGATATTATCGGGATGTTCGGGCAGGACTGCATAACCCACCAATGGATGATATGACCATTATGCAACTTGCTGACCAAGCCATTAACAATAACTAACTGGGGTTATAGCTTTAGATTAATAGCAAAAAATCATAGTTTATACTTCTTATTCTATAAAAACAAACGTTACTCAAAAAGCAGCAACGTTTGTTTTTGTATGGAATCTTACTTTGCAACTCAGTGGCGTTAAAGGGTTATAGGAGAGTATTATTTATTTAAACGTAATAGATTCATAAGGAACTACCAATTATTTCTGATAGCTCCATAATATCGTCCACTCTCCATCTATTTCAGTAGTAAATACATTTTGATAAATGGTAAAGTTCCCATACTTACCTTTGTATACTTGAGCAACAGGAACTTTATACACTTCTGAAATTATTTCTGTACCTTCCTCCATCTCCCAATTTGTAAGCTTTTCAATATCTTCTAAGTAAAAATCAAACGTGGTTACTTCAAAATGATTTAAAAAAACATGAGCACGATCTTGTAAATAATGTTCCTTCGAAAACTTATCCTTCATCAATGGATGAAACATATCCCATGATTCTGAAAATGCTCCATTTTGTTCATAGGCATAGAAAGTTTCGACCGTCTCTTTTGCTTGTTCTTTAGATGACTTAAAAAGAAAGGTAAATAAAGTAATAAATAGTGCCACAACAACTGCTACTACTAGAAGTAAAATAATAAGTTGTAAAACCTTGTTATCGTTACGTTTCATTCAGACCCCGTCCTAACGTATGGTTTGTACTATATGTATTCAGACATAAGGATAAATATTAAAGTAGTAAAAAATTTACAAATCACATAAAGTGAAGTTTCAATCAATGGGGTATTTGTTCTTCCTCCTGATTGTTACATGAACGAATCGGACATTTACTGGCTGTTCCCCCACCTAACCCCCTTTGTATTTTTCATTGAAGTGGGGGGTACAGCCGGTTATATGCGGGATAGACTATGGATAATATATATTTGAAGAGATTGGAGGGTTCTTACGAGAAAAGATGGTGGCAAAACTACTGGTAGTATTTTAGGTATTATTACCTCTTGTATTTTCCTCTTAACTGCACTTCTACAGCTTATGGAAGCTTACTTAAATGCCATGAAAAGACTTGTGTTTTAAAACAAGTCTTTTTACGTTTTCTTTACGAGACTTGCCATTTAACTTATGGTACAGTGAATGTAAGATAAGCAGTTAAAAAAGTCAGGAGAGAAAAATATTGAAATTAATTGCAACTGATTTAGATGGTACGTTATTAAATGAAAGAGGCAATGTTAGTGAAGAAAATGCTGAAGCTATTCGTAAGGCTTTAAGCCAAGGGATTCAAGTAATAGTCGCTACGGGTAGATCCTATGATGCAGCCAATCAACCGCTTCAAGAAGTAGGATTAACATTACCGATCATTTCTTTAAATGGAGCTAAAACATATTCACAAGATCAAACCGTATTACGTGATAAACCAATGCAACTTTCTGTCTGCAAAAGAATTCAATCAATTTGTGAAAAAGAAGATATGTATTTCGAAGTATTTACTAACAAAGGAATCTACTCTATTAGTCGAGATGACTTCAAGCAAGTTATCATCGATATTATGATTACAGCACATCCGAATATTTCTAGGGAGGAATTACATGTCGCAGTTGATCAACGTTTCCAAGATGAAAAAGTTCAATTTACCAACGACTTTGATCATTTATTCAACGACCTAGATTTAAGTGTCTACAAAATACTTGCTTTCTCACTTTCTGATGAAGTATTACAACGTGTGCGTAATCAGTTCGAAGAAGATTCAAATGTAAAAATCACGTCATCGGGAAGTATTAATCTGGAATTTAATGATCCTCAAGCCCAAAAAGGAATTGCATTATCCTTATTTGCTAAATCCATGAGCATTGATATGAAGGATGTGATGGCTTTAGGTGATAATTACAATGATTTAAGTATGTTAACACTGGCAGGCCGTGGGGTTGCAATGGGAAATGCAGATGAAGCAATTAAAAAGCAATGCGATTTTACAACTAAAGTAAACAATGAGCATGGTGTTGCACATGCGATTGAAGAGATGTTAAAAGAAGTTAATGTCTAAGTTACGAAACGATGATTCGAGTAATCCTAAAACTAGGGAGCCGGGGAGTTTGATGGCTTCCTAGACTTTTAGGATTAGGAATAGCCTGGGGATAGACCATTCCGGGTATTTGGGGGTCTTGGGGATTCTTTAAGTAACTTAGAGGAAAGGTTAAGGAGTATCTAAGATGATGTTTTTAGGATGAAATAGATCGGTTGGAAGACAACTCAGCAATACGACAATTAGTAGCTGCAATTATTTCAAGTAATTGAACTATTGTTTTTTCATGTTGCTCAACTCTTCTCTTTAGTTCATCCATAGCCAATTTCTCCGCTTCATTCATAGCCAGTCCTCCTTTATTGTTACTCCTATTTACTTATATCACGTCTAGGTCCATAATACTAGTTGATACTTTTTCAATTTTTCAACCAATTTCGACATAGATATTCGCTAAATATTCAATTTATCATTATAATTATCTTTAAAATCAAATAATTATGGCTTTTTTTACGTTAAACTAATTAAAATTATAATCGTTCATCAAATTTCGACACTAGGTATATATATAGATATCATAGTTATTGAACGTGATAATATCATCCTGCTACCAGAAATTTTTTTACCCTTGTTCATTTCCATAAAAGTATTCCAGGTATGACCACACGAAAATAGAGAAGCAAATGATTTACTAATTGCTTCTCTAAAAGGATTTCTATATAAATCTTCACCGAATCCATAGCTATTTACACACGAAACATTTGCTATAATTACTTGGAAACATGCTCCGTATAATCCGCTAATAATCTTGCTCCAAACCCTGTTGCCGCTTTAGAATAATAGCCTTTCTCCTGTCCCATCATGACACCTGCCATATCGACATGCAGCCATTTGCAATTTTCTGGGACGAAACGACGAAGGAAGAGACTCGCTGTAATAGATCCTGCTTCTGCCTTTGAACTAGTATTACTAAAATCAGCATAATCACTATTTAAATAAGCATCATAAGCATCCACTAACGGCATTGGCCAATTGTAATCACCATTCACGTCACCAAGCTTCTTCATTTCTTGAGCTAGTTCTTCATTTCCAAATACACCAGCTAGTTTCGTTCCGAGTGCATTTAAGATCGCTCCAGTTAGAGTAGCGATATCAACAACATACTCTGCACCAATTTCACCCGCACGAATTAAACCATCTGCTAAAATGAGGCGACCTTCCGCATCCGTATTTCCAACCTGTACCGTCGAACCATTTTTATAGTGAATTACTTCCCCTGGAAGCACAGCATTGCTATCTGGCATGTTTTCAACCATTGGAATTAGTGCAACGACATTAACTTTTGCACCTGATGAAGCCAATAATTTCATGGCACCAGACACCGCTGCTGCACCACCCATATCCATGCGCATACTACTTATATCTTTTCCCTTTTTCAAACTAATTCCACCAGTATCAAATGTTACTCCTTTTCCGACAAGGGCAACAAGAGGCTTAGAACCATCGCCACAGTACGTTAATTCAACAAATGACGGATCATAATTACTTCCCCGACAAACTGTTAATACTCCGTTCATTTCCATATCTTCAATAGCTGCTTTATCTAAAACATTAACAGCGACATCCGTTCCTTCAAATTCATCCGTTAAAATTTGTGGGAATGTTTCTGGATTTAAAGTGCTAGGGATTTCATTCATTAGATCTCTTGAAAAAGAAGTGGCTTCTGCACGTAGAATCCCTAATTGAACAAATGTAGAATAATCTTCTTGATCGATTACCTCTAGCTCCGTTTTATGCTTGTTAGGATTTGTTTTATAGGGAAGAAATTTATAATTTCCTAGATTCCATCCCTCAACAAACGCTGTAGCAACAGCTCCACTTTCTAAATTAGAAAACATAGCTGTAAGCTTGTTCATTGCTATTGTTGCTTTCTCAACTTGTTGCTTGCTTAGCTCTTTTGCAATTGAGCCAGCTGTCATCCTTATATTTTCATAAGTGAAAGTCTTTTTTTCCTTTAATACGACGATTAATTCACCAGCTGTATAAGTTATAACAAAAGCTGGTGCGGTATTTTCTACATATTCTTTCAATTGATCGTCTACTTCATTTACAGAGATTATGTTTGCTCGTTTGATCATTAAATTCTCCCCCTTTATTCGTATTATAGTTATTTCGATACTCGAAAGAAAATATCCTGCTTGTCTATGAAAAAAATATGTATATCGCTATTGCTAAGTTAATATACTCTTAAAGTGACTATAAGGGAGGTATCTTCATCATGCCGAAGGGAAGACATCAAATAAAACTACAGATTCCTATTTGGAGTGTATGGGATTTTGTGAGTGATATGGATAAGTGGGCACCACTTGTTCCGGGGTATATAAAACATGAGATACTTAGTGATAAACGTTCGACTTGGAAATTTAAAGGAGACATTGGCATTATGCAGAAAACCGTTCACCTGCAGGTCGATATTACTGAATGGGAAGCTCCATCAAAAGTTACCTTTGTTTTAACTGGCCTTAATGAAAACGTCAAAGGAGATGGCTCTTTTGTTGCTCAATCCATTGATGATATGGAAACAAATATGACTAGTAATCTTGACATAACTGCCAAAGGGATGATGGGTCCTATGGTAAACAAGGTGCTCAAAACGATGGTACCAAAGATGACGAAAAATCTAACAGAAAATGTTGCGTCTAAAATTGAAGAAACAGAAAATCACAGATACCGTGCAACCTCCTATAGTAGATAAAGTGAACCTTAAATCAGTTGGATATTCTTCATCCCCACAAATGTTAGCACTTTAATAGTATGACCTTAAGGACCTTGAACAAGATAGAACTTTTACTGACAGTTGATCCCAACCTAAATCGAATTTTTAAGGTAGGGGGTCTTACTGTCTGTTACATGCGGGTTAAAGTGGTATTTCAAACAGTGAACCACTGTTTGATTCATCTTTTACGTATTAGTGGTATCACCGCTAGTTACACTTGGGATAATTTTAGCTATTTTGTAAATTTTCCATCTTCCTTCTTATAGCTTATTTTTTCTTGCATATCCTCTATGAATCTTGTATAGTGATAAGTAATTTAATAGTAGACCTTATCAGATCGGTGAGGTAGAGGTGCAATTAATATAAGTAATCAACAGGAGAATGACACCTATGATTGTTGATGAAAGGATTAGTTGCCGAAGCGTAATAAGCTGTCAATCTTATTATTGCTGGGATGTCTTCTGAAAAAGAAGCATACTGTCATGCTATTACAAAAGCATGGAGGACTACTGATCGAAATGGAGGATAACGGATATTGTAAAGAAACAATGATATGTTATTTTCTATCATTGTTTTTTTATGTTTAAAAACAGGATGAACTTGGCCACTTCATTCCTCAACATCCCCTCTTTTCAGTTACTCTCTATGCACATCTAACTTAAAAAAGCGTAAGTGCCCATTTAGCGACGTACCACTACGCCTGCTCAAAGCAGGTGGTTCAATGTTTGTTGTTCGACTATTGTCGAACTGTTATCGTACGAAGGTAAGATAAGTCGTACTAGTCGTTAGGTGCTGAAGCTGGACAATATTTTATAGAAAAGGATGAGCATCATGAGTACAAATAAAACTCAGGAAAAGAAAAAATTTGAATTTCCCCACGGATTTGTCATTTTATTTAGTTTTATTGTTTTAGTAGCAATTCTTACGTATTTTATTCCAGCTGGTGAATATGAACGCACTACTACAGAAGATGGTAGAGAAGTCGTAGTAGATGGAACATACCAAACCGTTGAATCAAATCCAGCTGGCTTTTTCGATATTTTCCAATCGATCCATATCGGTATGGTTGATGCAGCCGGCATTATATTTTTCATCTTCATTGTTGGTGGTGCATTTGGTATTCTTCGTGCAACCAATACACTAGAAGGAGCATTTGGCTCTTTATCTAAAAGACTAGCAGGAAAAGAATTACTAATGATTCCAGCAATTATGCTATTCTTCGCCATAGCTGGTGGTACATTTGGAATGGCCGAAGAGGCAATACCTTTTGTTCTTATTCTAGTGCCACTTGCTATTATGATGGGATTTGACTCTATTACTGGTACAGCAATCGTTATTGTAGGTGTTTATGTTGGATTTGGTTCCGCATTTATGAATCCATTTACTGTTGGGGTTGCTCAAGGAATTGCTGGTCTTCCTACATTCTCTGGTATGGGAGTAAGATTTATCTTTTGGTTCATTTTTGTTGCAGTATCTATTATCTATGTAATGATGTATGCAAGAAAAATAAAAAAAGACCCAACAAAGAGTATTATGTATAAAGAAGATTTACAACGCAAAATTGATCCAGAAGTAATGAATCAACAGTCATTAACAAAAAGACAAGCAGTCATTCTTGGAGTTCTTGTTCTAACGATTATTGGATTAGCACTTGGTGTAATTTTACAAGGATGGTATATTACAGAGATTGCAGCATTATTCCTTGTTATGG
Organism: Ornithinibacillus caprae; assembly: GCF_009728145.1. GTDB lineage: Bacteria > Bacillota > Bacilli > Bacillales > Amphibacillaceae > Ornithinibacillus > Ornithinibacillus caprae. The sequence goes on from NZ_WOCA01000018.1 coordinate 50,685, forward strand.
GGGTTGTTGTAGGTATTATTGGTAAGCTTAAAGTCAATCAAATTGCCGAAGCATTTGTAAAAGGCTGTGAAGAATTGGTTACCGGTGCCTTAATCGTAGGTTTTGCTTATGCTATTCTAACAATCTTACAGGATTCTAATACAATTGATACTATTTTATATGGCGTATCCAGTGTTGTATCTGGACTTCCATCAAGTTTTTCAGCTATAGGAATGCTATTAACACAAAGTATGCTAAATGTTATTGTTCCTTCTGGAAGCGGACAAGCAGCACTAAGTATGCCTATTATGGTACCATTAAGTGACCTACTTGGCGTTGACAGACAAACCGCAGTACTTGCCTTTCAGTACGGAGACGGAATTACAAATATGATTGCACCAACAGCAGCCGTCCTATTAGCAGGACTAGCAATCGCAAAAATCTCATGGATTAAATGGGTAAAATGGATATGGCCACTTATCCTAATCCAACACATCATAGCAATCATCTATGTAACCATCGCACACCTATTTATTTGGTAATTTGTCGGTGCCTGTCACTTGTCGATTTTTGTCGTTTTAGTTTGATAGTCAACAGGAGGATGTAGTAGTTATGTTAGAGAATCTTTTTAATAGACTTCAGGAAATTTATCCAGAGTTAGTTGATATACGTCGGGATCTTCATATGTATCCTGAGCTATCACATCATGAAGTAAACACACCTAAGAAAATAGCTGAATATCTTACTAACCTTGGAATAGATGTTCAAACAGGTGTCGGCCGAAGAGGTGTAGTCGGAACACTAGTTGGAGGAAAACCAGGAAAGACTGTAGCTTTAAGAGCTGATTTTGATGCACTCCCAATTCAAGAAGAAACAGATGTACCATTTAAATCTAAGGTTCCTGGTGTTATGCATGCTTGTGGACATGATCTGCACACTGCAACATTGCTAGGGGTTGCAAAGGTTTTGAGTGAAGTAAAAGATCAAATACCTGGCACCATTAAATTTATCCATCAATTTGCAGAAGAAGCTACTCCCGGTGGAGCACAACCTATGATTGAGGATGGCTGTTTGGAGGGTGTAGACATTATTTACGGTGCGCATGTTATGTCCACTGAACCACTAGGAACAGTGAGTGTAAAAGAAGGATATTTTTCTTCGGCACAGGATGATTTTAATATTGTTATAAGAGGAAAAGGTGGACATGGTTCCGAGCCACATTTAACTATCGATCCATTAGTAACAGGTAGTCAATTAGTTGTTAACCTACAACAGCTTGTAAGCAGACGGGTTAGCCCTCAGCATCCAGCAGTTGTTACAGTTGGTTCCTTCCATAGTGGGGAAATAAATAACATTATTCCGGACACTGCAACGATAAAAGGAACGGTAAGAACCTATAGTGAAGAAGCACGCTCCATTATTGAGGAAGCTATGGAGCAACTTACAAGAACTACTTGTGAAGGTGCTGGAGCCGATTTCGATTATGAATATGTCAGAGACTGTCCATCTATATGGAATGACCCGACCGAAACGAATCGAGTTGCTAATGTTGCTACATCTCTATTTGGAGCAGAGAATGTAAAACAAAACGAGCCAATGAACGGTAGTGAAGATTTTGCTTTCTATCAAAAAGAAATACCTGGAGTTTACTTTATTGTTGGTGGCGGAAACCCAGAAATAAATGCAACGTACCCACACCATCATCCTAAATTTAATATTGATGAACGTTCCATTGTTGATATAGGAAAAATGTTTATCAGCACGGTGTTTGATTATCTCGGAGAAAATTAAAAAAACGACCTATGTACTGCCACAGTGCAGCATAGGTCGTTTTTATTTACTGTTTCATTTCCCACTCATGAATCTCATAACCTCTAGCACCTTGAACGACATACGGATCGTTTTTAGCAAGCTCTTCCGCTTTTTCCATGCTATCAGCCATATAAATAATGAGTCCACCAGCACCATCAGTAAATCTCCCCTTGGCAAAAACAGCACCTTCCTCTGCCTTTTTCGCCAAGTAGTCTAAGTGATCTTGTCGATAAGTCTTACTTTTTTCCTCGTCCTTCATTGGTAAAAATACGGCAAAATATTTCATGTTTTCCTCCCTATTAACTTCATGTATTTATAATAGATATTCTAACAAGCTCTAAATGGTAACGACGATCATCAACATAAAGATAATCATTAAATAGTATACGGAATACTTAAACATCCGATATGCCCATGTCAGATCATCCTTCGTATAAAATCCACTAATAGCTAAAATCAGCCATCCACCGCTCACGAATGTAGCTAAAATAACAAATAACGTACCGAGTGACATTAACAAAAACGGAATTGGAACTAATAACGCAATATATAACACTGTTTGGCGTTTAGTTACTTGAAATCCTTTTACAACAGGTAGCATGGCGACTCCTGCCGCTTTGTATTCTTCATATTTTCGAATAGCAATGACATACGTATGTGGCATTTGAAAAATGAACAAAATTAAAAATAAAACAATCGGTACAATATGATTCGCCGACTCGATAGCTGCCCAGCCAATTAACGGGGTTACCGCTCCAGATACACTACCTATTAGCGTATTAAACGTATACCTACGCTTGGACCACATCGTATATAAAAACACATATGTTATCCAACCAATAAGCGCGTATATCGTAGCTTCTATACTCGTAAATAGCAATAAAACAGTACCTACAACACTAAGAGAAACACCTAATAAAAGGACCGTCCGTAACGATAAGGTTCCAGTAACTGTAGGTCTTCTCTTCGTTCGTTCCATCACCGTATCAATATCTACGTCATACCAGTTATTGATTGCCAAAGCACCAGCCATAATACAAGTGCTTCCCAAAAGAGTTAACACTAATAGATCCCAGTGTTCTACAAATGATAAATGATTAAAATGAAGTGCTAATAAAAAACCGGTTAATACAGGCAGTACGTTGGCAACTAAAACTCCTGCTTTAAATAATGATTTTAGTTCAGAAATCATACTGGGGTCTTGATGTTCATTTCTATCATTAACCTTCCGATTTCTCGTGGAAGGAGTTTTCTTCACACCATTCACCTCTAGTCGTTTATTAATATCGTTTACTAATAATTAAGTTTAACACGAAATAATTAACTTCTCTATTAGGTTTACTAGCTAAAATGTGATATTTTTTTATCATTTGCTAATACTAAGGAAAAGTTTAGAGGCTTAACGCTAGTCCGTGGAAAGCGAAGTGTATTTTCGGAGCGGAGTACACGCTCCAACCATCATTTCATGTGCTGAACAATTTTCATCAAATGCAAATAGAGGTTTTTCAAAAGTTGTATATTTTAAAGGAAGGGTGTTTTCCACAATGAAACATGCAAAAACATTAGGAATAAAATTAGTCGTAAATATTATCGTCGTTTACTCGATCTTTGGTATATTTGGCAATGCTTCCTTAATTAATTTATTTTGGATTAGTTTACTTGTAACAGGAATCGCTTATTTGATTGGTGACCTTGTTATCCTTCCAAGATATGGGAATGCGATAGCAACTTTAGCAGACTTTCCACTGGCCTTTTTATCCTTGTGGATACTTGGAAGCCTATTATTAGCCGTTGGCACACCAATTGTAACTACGTCTTTATTTGCAGCATTTTTTATTAGTGTTGCGGAACCATTAATACATGCATATCTTGAAAGTCATGATACAGCGACGAAAAGTAATAGACCACCCATTCCAACCAGATTACAAACGGAATTTGCTGAAGAGACAGATGCACAAGATATCATGAAGAAAAAGAAGAAAAAGAAAGACGATGATAGTAATTTTACAGGTTATTATTAAGGCAAATGTAAAGGGAAAAGGAGTTGATCCTTTTCCCATTTTTAATCCCGGTGTTTTTCACTATGAATAATTTCTTCCAAAAAGGTTTCTGATTTGGTGTGATCGTGAATATCACAGTAATAGACAACCGTTTTTATACGATGCGAGATATGGCATGTTCGTTTGTGCCGAATGAAATTTTTCCAATATGTATATTCGTGCGTACCGACCTCAATTATTTCATAGTCGGTACTATATTCTTTCCAGTTATGCTTTGTTTCAGCAGTATCTACATTTAATTTTTCCGCTGCAGCAGCTTCTGTAACATCTACATTTAATGGTAAAAATGCCAGAAGTAGTGCTAGACCAGTCGCTAGAATTCCTCTTTTCAACTTGATCACCACATTCTTTTTGGGATTTAATACCTAACACTACATTACTTTTTCCTGAAAAACATTAAAATATACATTTGGGCTAAGTATATCCAAATTAAAAGGGATCACCTCATATAAGATGATCCCTTAAAAATTTATCCCATATAACGTGCAGTAAGACCCCCACACTTCAAACCTACGAGGAGAAACCAAGGAGGTTAAGTGGGGGATCAACTGCCCGTAAATGTCCGATTCGTTCATCTAACAATCAGTGGAGGAAGAAGAAAAGCCCCACTGATTGAAGATTCCTTTATCTAGACTTACCAGCCTTTGCTTTTACAGTAACTAGCATTGGCTCACTTCGAACGGTTGCATCTTCTCTAACAACCTCTGCAAACAATTCATAGGTACCTTCGTCCAAATTAAGTTTTGTGGTAAATACTCCACTTGGATTTGTTGTCACTTCAGCAATTTGTTGGCCATCAGTCATAATCCGAAGAGTTGTATTTGGATCTGCTTTACCACCAACAACGATTTGTCCATTACCACGGAATTCATCCTCATCCTTTTTCCATTGCGGCTGACTTGGTAACTCTGTTTCTGCATCTTTCGCCCATTCAACTGCTTGAACAAATAGTTGTGTTCCTTCCTCAGTCCAACCTCGATTCGGACCAACCATATTATTTACTTCAAAAGCTGACAATAACAGGTGTACATGGTCGTTACTTCGGAATGAGTATGCAATGGAATCGCCTTTTTCTTCCGAATCAACCTTTACGTTTCCAATAATTTTTCCTTGATAATCCTTGAATGTAGCATACGGACTTTTCTCTGCTAATACCTGAATTGATTCTGTGTCAAACCCTGCAAAAATTGGATGATCAAGATCACCGGAGATCATTACGTCTCCTTCATTGTAGCCTTGTTGGTCCATACTTGGATTACCTAACGTTTCACCAAGTAATCGAATTGAACCATCTGTACCCCAGGTATCTAAGAACACAAGGCTTGTTTGATGTTCATCACTAGCTTGCACCAATGCTTCCATGTCCTCAACCGTTCCCTTACTGGAGTTAACGATAATAATATCGTAAAGGTTCGTATGATCAATAACACTCCAGTCTGTTTCCTCAGCAGCTAAATTATTTTCCTGTAATAACGAACTTAATTCCCCTTTATAATCACCTAGAACAGCTATGTTATAGGAGCTAATCGTGACATTTAATTCTGTGTTCTGACCATTTTCTATCGTAACCGTCTCAACTACTGGATGATATCCTTCTTTATTAAAGGTAACCTCATATGTTCCCTCTAATAGCTCGGCAATTTGATAGTTTCCATCCTCGTCCGTCACAGAAGTGAATTCCATGCCGGTTTCTACTTCTTCAGCAGTTATAGAAACATCTTGTAATCCCTCACCAGAAGATTGTTCCATCACCTGTCCATATAACGTCATTTGTTCCGATTCTTCTAATGTAAAGTTCAATTCTACTACATCGCCGACATTTTCGACCATTACTGTCTCCTGAACTGGCTCATAACCAATAGCTTGAACCGATACCATATGTTCTCCAATTCCCACACCAATAGTATATCTTCCTTGGTCATTCGTCTGAACAGAAATATTGGCTTCTTCAATCATAACAGTTGCTCCAGCTATTGGATCTCCTTCCGCTGTCTGAACCACACCATTGATTTCTCCAAGAGATGCATTTAGTGCCCAGTCAATTGCATTGATATAAATTGTACGAGCATCTTCTGTCCATCTATTTTCAGGGCTTCCATAAGAACTTGATGCAAGGCTTCCTAATAAAACATGGACATGGTTGCTGGACCTGAAATCATATGCTAAACCAGAACCGATGCGACCTTCCTCAGGATGCGTAATATCTGCAATCGTTGTACCACTATAGTTTTCAAATACAGCATATTGTTGATTTGCTCCTTCATTTACTAATACATCAATTGTATCATCAACACTATACCCTCTAAAGATAGGGTGTTCTTCCAATACTCTATATTCAATAACATTTGGTACAAAACCAGTCGAAGTTGACTCAGGATCTCCATAGTAATCACGTAAATGGTTGATTGATCCTGCCCCAAATTGATTAGCAAATATCATGCTAACCTGAGCATCGTCGGCAGCATCAATTAGTTCCGTAAAGTCTGTTTCACTCATACTAAATGCAGAATCATTAAAGATAACTAGCGCAAAATCGGCAATATTTTCTTTTACTAATCCATGTTCGTCTCGATCAAATGGAGTAATTTCATACCCATTTTCTTCTAAGAATGGGATAAGACGATTATGATTCAGTGAAGATCCGATCAATGCAATGGCTTCGGAATCCTGTAAAGATACATGTACGCTTGTTGTCTCATTCGCTTCAATCGTTACATCCAATGATTGCGGCTGATAACCTGCTGCTGTTACACGAACCTCATAGCTACCTTCTGGAATTGCTAATGTAAACATACCTTCTGAATCGGTCTCGGCTAACAAAGGAGTTCCAAGTACTTCTACAGTAGCACCTTCGATTAAATCTCCACTAGCATTTGCTCGAATTTCTCCAGTTAGTTCTCCAATATTTTCTGATTGAAGAACGAAGCCCTCTTCTACTACTTCTCCATTCGTAACTGTCACTTCAAAACTATCGGATTGATGACCAAAGGCATCAATTTGAAGCGTATACGTTCCTTCAGGTAGACCTAAGAAGAAATTTCCTTCTCGGTCCGTCATTACTGAATGTCCTGTTTCTTCTACAGTCACTTCAGCTTGAATGGATTGCTCACGTTCGTTTGTCACCTGACCTCTTATTTCCCCAGCAAAGCTTTCATTATTTTCAATTGCCCACAAGATCGCATTATTAATGATTCTTTCACGATTTTCATCAAAATGAGCATCCTCTGGGTGGAAGCCATATCCAATTGTCATACCACCAAGTAAGATTTCTACACTTCCTGTGGTACGTCCTTTAAATCCGACCATATAACCGTCTTCTTCGACACCTTCTTTATCATAATCAGCAAGGATCGTTCCTGTATACTCATCAAAACCGTAGTAATATCCGGAATTAGCTGTGTATTCAAAGGTTTCATCTACACCTTCAAAGATTGGGTGATCTTCTAAAATTTGTGCAGTTAATGTACCTGAACCACTTCCACGATATTCAACTCCAGGATCTCCAAGATAATCAATTAGGTAACGGATACTTCCACGACCACCATGTTGTCCTGTCCAGATAACCGATGTTTCGGATTCATCTAACGCTTCAACAAAATCTCTAAATGTGTCTTCATCTGGGATTAAACTATTATTATAGTCAGAGTTAGCAAATACAACATCTACTTCATCCAACATTTCTAAGTCATCATAGAACATGGAAACCGTATGATAACCACGATTCTCTAAATATTCAGCTAACGTCGTAGCAGAAGAAGACTGGGCATCCACGATTATTCCTACCGTTGGGGATGGCCTTAAATTAATATCTAGTGATTTAGTTTCACTTGGTTCAATTTCAACCGTAAGATTTTCCTGTAAGAAATCATCCTTTGTAATAACCACTTCATATGTTCCTGGTTCTAGTACATCGATTCGGTAATAGCCCTGTGCATCTGTCGTTGCTTCCCTAGGATAGCCAATAACGTCAATATGCACATCTTCTACCGCATCCATTAACGCACTATTGGTGACAAATCCTTCAAGTGCTCCTACATTACTTTTTTCTTTCATATTAACTATCAATGGTTCAATGGATTCGTTCACTTGAATTTCAAACGTTTCTGTATCATAACCATATGCAGTGATTGTAACAATCGCTTTACCGTCAGGAGATGCAATACTAAAGTCTGCATCCTCTTTCGTTGTATATTCTGTCAATGTTGTTCCGTTCACTTCAACTGTTACTTCTGCATCAAGCGCCTGACCATTCTCATCAGTAACTGAACCACTAATTACATTAAATTGTTCATATGCAGCCCAAATGACTGCATCCACAAACATATGAAGCCCTGCTTCTGTGTAATCCTCGCCAGTATGAGCTAAGGCGATACTATGACCACTCATTAACAGCTCAAGACTGTCTCCTGTTCTAGGTTTATACGCTACCCCTAAACCATGTGAATCATTATTTTCCTCATGTTTAATATCCGCAAGCGGAAAACCTGAATACTCATCAAATGCAGTCACTCGGCTTCCATTTTGATAGAGAATATTTACCGATTCTCCAGGTTCATGATCACCAAAAATCGGATGACTTTCATGGACCACATACTGAGCTGCACTTGAACGAACATTAATTCTTTCTCTTAAAGCAGGATCTTCTCGCAAGCTATTTAGATGTTGAATTCCACCACCACTAAAGTACGTATCGCCATAAATAACACTGACACCATGTTCATCAGCAGCTTGTTCAAATGCATTAAAGTTTGTTTCGTTTATGCTACTACCATTATTAAAATAAACCACATCATAGTTTTCAATTTCATCTGCTAGCGTAGAAATGGATGTATAATTTGTAGTTGAAATATTAACCCCAGACAAAATCCATTCTAGGTTATCTGAGCTATACGTCCTATCACCTAATATAGCAACACTCGGTGCTGGCGTAAGCTCTTGATTTACCTCTAATGATGCACCAGTAACCTCAAATGTGTCAGTTGCAAGCACATAATTTTCATGGTTAAACGAAATGGTATACGTATCAGCAGCTAAATCCGTAAATTCATAGTATCCATTACTAGACGTAGTTGCTTCAACTATAACCTCGCCATCAGCATTAGCCAGAACGACAGTTACATCTCCAATTGGGCTTGCTGAATTTGAATCTGTTACTAATCCTGTCAACTGCCCTTCATGTGACGCAACTAATTCAATCGTTTCTGAACGCACTTCACCATGTACAAATTCAACCTCAATAACTTGGGTTTCATATCCAGACAAGCGAACTTCTACCTCGAATACTCCTTCATCGTGATAAATGGAAAATTGACCATTCCCATCTGTATTAGCATGAACACCTGTTTCAAGCACCTCAACTCTAGCTTCAATCGGGTTACCTTGTTCATCTACCACCTGTCCATCTAGTTGCCCAAAGGTTGAATCCTCAATCAGATAGGAAACACCGTTAAGTAGAATTTCATGTTGATCTGGCAGCCAATTCTGAGTTGGAGAGTTCCAGGATGCAACTGCATGTGTTGCAAGCAAAAGATGTGCACTATCATCAGAAACTGGTTTATATGCAACTCCTGTACCAACTTCACCTAATCGGCCACTTCCTAAGGTTGCTAGACTTCGACCAGAATACCCATTAAACCAAGTGGCTTTTCCACTATTCATTAAGGTTACTCGATCACCAACAGATTTATCTCCAAAAATAGGATGCTCTTGTTCAATGATTAGGGATATTCTTGTATCCGTATGATCACTTTGTAATGTTCTTGGATCCCCATAAATCTCTGATATATCTTCAATGGAACCATAGTTTGGCCCCCATGTATCAGCAAATACTACGCTGACACCTTGAGCCTTCGCTTCTTCTAGTAATGCATCCATATCCGCTTCATCTGGTGTCCAACCTCCAGAAGTATACGCACCATTTAAATAAACAACTTCGTAATTTGATAGTTCCCCTACAATTGTATCCCATTCACTTTCTTCCGCTGGGATTCCATTTTGATTTAATAGATTACTTACCGTAGAATCATAGTCATTCAATACAGCAACATCAATCGGATCTAATCCAAGATTTACTTCTGTCATTTGACCAGCAACTACTTCTACGGTTTCCTTCGTATCTACATATCCACTAGCCTGGAGAACTAATTGATAAGTCCCCTCAAAGACCTCAGCAAATGTAAAGACACCTTCTTCATTAGTAGTTGCCTCAAGGCCTGAATCTTGAATGACGACAGTTACATCGGAAACTGCTTCACCGGAACGATTGTCTACAATTTGACCTGACAGCTGACCTTCCTGAACGACATCTAACGAATAGGTTTTGTTATGAACATATCCAGATTGAAACTCCATTGTTTCATGGACTTGCTCTAATCCATATTTACCGATAGTAACATCATATTCTCCTGGTAAAACAACCAGTTCAAACTTACCTTCTTCATCAGCTTCTGCTTTTAAGTCTGTTCCTTGAACTCGCGCAATCCCAGATACGGGGTTTCCTTGTGTGTCTTCAATTATTCCCGAAAGGACACCTGGAGAGGAGAATGTTTTAACCCCTGTCTGCGTTGCAACCACAATTTGTCCTGCCATAATAGCTGGTGTTGATGAACTGGAAGCATCTAACGTCCATTGGCCACGAATTTGACCACTAAATACATCTATTGCCTTTAACGCCCCTGTACTGTCAACCATAAACAACATACCATTACTTGAAACTGCTCCATTATTAACAGAAGTTGTTACATATCTATTCTCCCAAATTAATTCACCTGTTTGACGATCGAATCCTTTTAAGGATGGATTGGATGCGGAGCTAACAACAACTACATCATCATAAACAACTGGTGATGCAGCTTGCGTATCCCCAATTCCTGATGCACTCCATACTTCTTCACCACTATTTGCATCAATTGCCCATAACGAACCATTATTTCCAAAATCCGTACTAAAAGCATAGATAGTATCTCCAACAACAGCTGGATGAGATGCAAATCCTCCTCTAGAAATTTCAAATGTCCATTGCTCACTTCCATCTTGCTTGGATAATGCATACAACGTACTTCCTTCGACACTACCTAAAATTAATTGATCCCCAGCTAAAGCTGCACCAAAATAACTATCACTATTAATAGAAGTTGTCCAAATAGTGTCTCCTGTTTCTGCATCCAAAGCACTGACTACGGTCTCATCATCCGTGCTTGATGTTAAATAAAGTGATCCATTTTCATATAATGGCGTTTCATAGATAGGTAGATTGCCAGTAGTAGTTTCCCATACTACTACACCACTATCTATATTCAGTGCATACACTCTTCCATTTTGACCACCAGTAACAAACACCATATCCCCATTTATAGTAGGAGTTGATCGGTTAAGACTTCCTGTACGAAAGGTCCATTTTTCCTCACCATTTTCTAAATCAAACGCCTGCACGTTTCCTTGGTCAGTTGTAACGACAACTGTATCTTCATTTACTGCTGGAGAAGAAAATACAACATTTCCACTTACACCTGCACTCCATGTTTCCTCTAATAACGCTAACGAAATGTCCTCTTCCGAAACCGCATTTCTACTATTGTTATTATTAGCTGTCTGCCAATTAGAGTCGAAAGAAAGCTGACTATCTTCGACTTGAATATCTACATTAACATGTTCATTAACTAAAACTTGTTCACCAAAGCTAGTTATACCTTTTCCAGTTACAACTAGCTGGTACTCTCCCTCAGGAACACCTTGAATAGAAAAAGTTCCACGTTCATCGGTACGAACTGCCTCCAATGGTGTATCTTGTACCTGCACATAAGCAAAAGCAACTGGTGTACCATCTGCTTTAGTTATCGTACCTTCTATATTAAATTGATCAGCCGCAATTAATTGCCAATCGACTTCCAAGATTTCATCTTTAGCAATGGTTACTGTCCATTCACCAGTATGGTAGCCAAAAGCTTCTACAGTAACATCATGAGTTCCTTCTCTTAATTTAAATGCAAACGAACCGTCTTCAGCCACTTCCATATCCAAATTCTCTTCTTCAATAATTACTCGAGCTGGAATCGGGTCTCCATTTTCATCGGTAACCGTTCCAATCACCTCACCGGCATAGCCCGCTTCTGTTACAGCTTGATAAGCATTAATAATCCCATGTCCATACAAATCATTAGGTAAATCACCCATATGCATCTCACTACGTGCAGTTTGTTGTAGCAACTCTCTCATTTCTTCAATACTTAAATCTGGGTTAGCTTGTAAAATAAGTGCAATGACACCGGTAGCATGTGGGGCAGCCATAGAAGTACCACTTATTGTATGATAACCATTTCCTGGCCAAGCAGAATAAATTTCATGTCCAGGAGCAGAAACTTCAGGCTTTAGATAACGCTCCCCATCCCAAAATACTGGTCCACGACTAGAAAAACTAGCGATTTGGTCATTAATATCCGTTGCACCAATTGCTAATGATTCTGGGAAACTAGCAGGAGATCCAATTGTCTGTGATCCCGGCCCATCATTTCCAGCAGCAAATAAAGGAATAATCCCTGCTGCAACCCATGCTTGGACACCTTCATAAAAATTTGTGTTATACGTATTAGAATTTCCCCATGAGTTATTTACAACGTGTGGAGCATTTGCTGGGTCTCCACCGGGAGCTAAAAACCATTGAAACGCTTGGTGAATACCAGACTCACTAGCATAACCACGGTCATCAAAAATCTTGGCTGCAATCCACTCTGCACCTGGTGCAACACCGATTGGCTCACCATCACCACCACCAACTGCTGTTCCAGCTACATGTGTACCATGGCCATTACCATCGTGCGGAGTACCATATCCATTTCCTGAAAAATCTGCCCAAGAAGATGTATGATTCCCATCACGTCCTCGGTAATTATGGGATAAAGCCTCATGAGTACCTTCTACTCCAGTATCCATAATTCCAACAACGATTCCTTCTCCATCAACTCCATATTGCCCCCACACATCTGGAGCATTTACTTTTTCTAATCCCCACTCTGGTAAACGAGGAGAAGAATCCTCAACTGTAACTTCTGGAACCTCGTATATTTCTTCACGTAAGATTTTTTCTACATCATCTCGCTCAGAAATTACTTTTAACGCTTCCTCTGTCACATTAGCTGCTACCCCATTAATTATCCATAATGGCTGCACATTTTCTACTTGCTTTTTCTTTGATAAATCATCTAATTGTTTTAATAGATTGGTCTGCGATTTTTCAGCAACATTTTGCAAATGACTTTGAACTTTTATAATCCGTTCCGTTCGATTCGAAGCTTGTTCTGCTTCACGGAATAAACTCACTTGATCAGAGTCATCCTTCATATGGATAATCACATCGACCGTTTCTTCTTCCTCAAATGCAGCAAAGAGACCTTTCTCAACCTTACCTTCTAGTTTTTCCTCGGTTTGCTGCGATTCTTTCTCAGAGGCTTGTCCACTTTTTTCTAGTCCTTCTACTAATCTTGGTAATCCATCCTCTTTTGAAAAGGTAACTTGATCGTCCCCATTTTGCTTTTCTTCATTGGTTGTCACTTGTTCTTCTAATATCTTTTCTAGCTCCAGATCTTCTTCTAGCGTATTAAGATCTAAATCTACTTTTTCTTCTGCAAGTGCTATCTGAGGTGTGAATAACGAAAGCATTAATAAGAAAATCATCAAAATAGATACATACCTTTGATGCTTACCCTTATGAATTCGCATCCCATCTTCCTCTCCCAAATATTCAGATTTTTAATAATTTATGTAATATTATCATTTGTTACTCTCGTTCTCAATATCTCTAAAGCTAATTAGGCTTATGAAACTAGTTAAAACAGGTAATTGGTATTGCTTCTAAAAGTAGGTTCTATAGAATACAGTTATTTTTTCATAGGACCGATTTACCTACGTTTGATTATCTGAGGATTTAAAGTAAGTAACACAAGCACTGTTAAATATTACTAGGCATATGCTACATCGAGGTGATTTTTATGGATACAAAAAAACAAAGCTATCTGGAAAGCCTAATTGCATGGGGAGATCAAATCAAACAGACGATACAACAACATGAAGTACCCCGTGAAGATGTAGAACGCTGGATCAAGCAAATTGACCATTGGCAATCAAAAATCAAATATCAAATGAATCATGGGAATGATAATCCAGAAATAATCGATTCGATCCAAACAGAAGGTCAACGTATTTTATCAACTATTAAAGAAAAAAAAGTCCAAGATATGGGCAGTATTCCATATGGTGAACATAAACTTCCACCACTACCATACAAGTATGATGCATTGGAACCCTATATAAGTGAACGAATTATGCGACTCCATCATGATAAGCATCATCAATCCTATGTAGATGGCTTAAACAAAGCCGAAAAAGCATTATATACGGAAAAGAAGCCCAAAGATCCAATCAAGCACTGGCTTCGAGATCAAGCATTTAATGGTGCAGGTCACTACTTGCATACCATATTTTGGAACAATATGACCCCAAACTCTTCTAAAAAGCCTTCAGGCGAAATCCTCCGTAAAATAGAAGCTGATTTCGGAAGCTGGAGAAAATTCAAAGACCTATTTACGGATGTTGCTACTTCTGTAGAAGGGAATGGATGGGCGGTATTATTTTGGGCACCAAGAAGTGGAAAACTCGGTGTGCAATCCTTTGAAAAACATCAATTATTCCAAGTACCAGACACGATCCCACTACTTGTATTAGATGTATGGGAGCACGCTTATTACTTGCAATATGAAAATGATAAGGAAAGCTATGTTAAAAATTGGTGGAATGTCGTTAATTGGGATGATGTAAATAAACGATTCGTAGAAGCTAGTAAGTTGAGATGGAAATTATATTAGCCCAAACCTATGAAAAGCCCATCAAATCTATTGATGAGGCTTTTTTCATAGGTTTGAGCTTATTTTTTTCTTGGTAACATTCGCATGCCAAGAAATGCTGCCCATGCTTTATCTTGACCTTCTTTAAAATGAAAGCGAATCGGGCGATTTTTTTTTATGATGATGAGCGTGTCTTGTTTGGCGGGCTTTAATACATATTTTTCTTTCTCAATGATGACGTACAAGTCTCCATTTTCTAACTTCACTTCAATCAAGTTGCCTTCTCTTGATTGATATTCACCAATAAAACGTTCCTTTCTTCCTAACGGTAGATGGATAAACTCTCGATTGCCAAGCTTTTCATCTAGTGGTAATTCCATCATTGCGTTTACCGCTTCGAGCCAAATTTCATTAGCTGCCACATTCGAAACATTTGTAAGAACTGCAACTACGATTTTCTGTTCTGGAATAAAGCCAAAGTTAGAAGAAACACCTGGCTGACCACCACCATGTTCAACTAGTGTCACCCCGTGGTAATTAGGTGTAACTTTAAAGGCATATCCATAGTAAGAATCCTGATCAATCGGCACATGAAGGGCATACATTTTTGCTAATTGATCACTAGTCAAATGTAATTTTCCGTGAACTTTATTTACATATAACTCTCCATATTTAACCAAATCTTTAACCGTTGATCGAATTCCACCACCAACTTCATAATTCCCCAAGGTCGGCCAAGGCTGTTCTTGAAATTCTTCCTTCTGTGAATCATAAATGTACGGTATAGATACATTGCTCATTTTATGTAATTCCTCAATATTAAAGGTAGAACGGTTCATATTTAACGGATTAAGTACGTGTTCTGTTAACGCTCTTCTATATAACTTCCCAGTATATTTTTCAATAATTGCACCTAATAATAAAAAGCTATCATTACAATAACTAAAATATTCCCCTGGTTTTCCAAGTAAATCGTGCTCTTCACTTGCAATATACGTCAAATGATCTTGAAAATGATTTAATTCCTCTCTTCGCTGCATTGGAGCAAGTCCTGTCGTATGGGTTAATAAGTGATGAATTTTAACAGATTCGATTGGTTCCACATGCTGAATATCAAACGCAGGTAAATGCTTTACAACAGGGTCATCTATGGATAGCTTCCCTTCTTCCTCTAATTTAGCAATTACGAGTGCAGAAAAGGATTTGGTTACCGAAGCAATACCAAAAACTGTATTAGGTGTAACGGGCTCCTTTGTTTGTATATCTCGCACACCGAATCCCTTTTCATAAATAACCTTTCCTTGCCTACTAATAGCTATAGCTGCGCCAGGAATCTTTTCCTTTTGCATACGTTTCTTCATTCGTTCTTCGAAAATAGTCCAATCCATTTGCTCACCTCTCTATTAAACTTACTTTGATTATAACAAATACTTGTTTGAATTATTAAAAAAGTAATGAAATTAATTTGTATAAATTAATCTAATTCGGAACAACCTAAACCCATATGAAAAGGGGCATCAATCATGATTCAAATCATGGGAGTTACTTCAGAAAATAAACAAATAACCAATGTAACCATCGATGAATTTGTTCCTGAAGATTATACCTGGTATTGGATTGATTTCAATAAACCAACGCGTGAGGAAACGGAACAATTAAGTAAAAAGCTTCATTTTCATCCATTAGCGATTGAAGACTGCATTCATAGTATGCAACGATCCAAGCTGGATTTCTATGATGATTTTTACTATGTTGTTACCCACACTGTTGGAAGAGCAGAATACAATCAGCATGAGATGAATTTTTTTATTGGTGAAAATTCTATCGTTACCTTCCATTATGAGGACTTAAGTGAAGTAAACACCGTGTGGAATGAAATTCTATTAACGAATAAACTAGAAACCTGGAGCATTTACCGTGTTTTTTATGAGATTATGGATAAAGTAGTGGATAATTTTTTCCCGATTATTCATGAGCTAGAGGATGAAATTAAAATAGTTGAAAACAATCCAGAAAATAAATCGATGGAAGTGCTCTTAGATCGATTATTTTTACTCAGGCATGAATTACTTGAGTTAAGACACGCTGTAAATCCTATCCGTGATTTACTCTATCGAATTATCAACTCTCACCACTTGGAAGAAGTACTAGAACGAAGGGAATATTTTATCGATGTGTATGATCATCTATTAAAAATATCGGAAATGATCAACTCCAATCGAGAGATTACCAACGATATCCGAAACAATTTTATATCATTAAACTCCTACCAACAAAACAAAGTCATTCAAATTTTAACTGTCATTACTTCTATCTTTTCACCATTAACTTTTATCGCAGGTATTTACGGCATGAACTTCCTCAACATGCCAGAATTAGAGTGGAAATATGGTTATTTTATTGTCTTGGGTGTCATGCTTGCAATAACTGTTGGGATGATTATTTGGTTTAAGAAGAAGGGCTGGCTGTGGTAGATGGACTTGAGTGGAAAGTCGATTTTTTCGATTACCGATTAATTTCTATAACAAGCTAAAAAAGCATCCCTCTCATTAATAAAGGGATGCTTTATTATATTTTATGCTGCTGCTTGTGTTTGTTGTTGCTTTCTTCCAATTCTTACTAAGAGGTATGCGATTGGCGTATCAATGAAAGCAATAATTAATTTTGCAACATACTGAGTAGCAATCATACCAAGTAAGACTCCTGTAGGAACCGTTCCCCAGAATGCAATGGTGATAAATATTGTTGTATCAATCAACTGACTTGTCATGGTAGATACATTATTACGTAGCCACAGTTTTCCTTCACCGTGTTTAGCTTTCAAACGATGGAAAATAGAAACATCTACGTTCTGACTTGCTATATAAGATAGTAAGCTTGCCAGGATTACACGGAAGCTTCCACCTAAAATTTCTTCAAATTGTGCTTGGGATTCAAATACAGGTGCAGCCGGAAGTTGAATCGCAATAAAGATAAAAATTAATGCTACAACTTGTGTAATAAATCCAGCTTGAACCGTTTTTCTAGCTGCTTCTTTCCCATATAATTCACCTATTACATCGGTAATTAAATAGGTCACAACATAGACAATAACTGCAGCAGGTAAAATAAATTCTCCAATACTAAATAATTTAACTCCTAAAATATTAGCAATTAATAAGAGTCCTACAAATAACGCATTTAAATATACAAACATTTATCTTTCTCCCTTTGACTTAGAAAAGGACAAAGCTCACCCTCAGGAATTTAGCGATTATCAATTTTTTCTGGGTACATATCATGATTCATCATACGATGGTCCGCCATTTGCTCATACTTTGTTCCTGGCTTCCCATAGTTACAATACGGATCAATAGAGATTCCTCCACGTGGCGTGAATTTTCCCCATACTTCAATATAACGTGGATCCATTAATTCAATTAAATCATTCATTATAATGTTCATGCTATCCTCGTGGAAATCTCCATGATTTCTAAAACTGAACATGTATAGCTTTAATGATTTACTTTCTACCATTTTTTTATCTGGAATATAACTAATATATACTGTTCCAAAATCGGGCTGTCTGGTTTTTGGACACAACGTTGTAAATTCAGGAATATTAAATTTCACAAAATAATCCCGATTAGGATGTTGGTTATCAAACGTCTCTAAAACTTCTGGAGCATAGTCAAATGAATACTCTGTACCTTGACTACCAAGAAGTGTAATATCTGTTAAATCCTCATCTTTTCTACCAGCCATCGGAATTCCTCCTTATGATTTCTCCTATAAAAAAACAAAAAACCACGGCCCTAAGGCACATGGTTAACTAATCGCATCATCTGTCCTTAGTTTTTTATAGAGGGTTGAAGCTAAGAACCTCTTCCGTTTATCGTAACGGATATATAATGATCCATTTCACTCGACTAATTATATAGGGGGATGCTTGACTTGTCAATCAAATTTTTAATGTTGTACCCGAGGGGTTCTGGGATTCGCTTCTAGCACATACTTTCGTATTTGTTCTCCATTATCAGCGACTCCCTTCACTCCACTATTAGTTCCTCTTCAAACGCAATTTCTTCTCCATCATATACAAGCAAGCCATGATTATTTGCGTGAAGCGTTACTTTTACTTGATACGTACCTGGGTCTAAATAATCTAAATTATAATACTCTCCATACATCCGATTTAACTTCTCCCCATTTAGATACAAATGAGCATGTCCTTCATGGTAAGCTTCCTCATTTTCCAAGCCAACACTTTCTGGTGCAAATGTAAAATTATCTGTTTGAATTTTGACATACCAAGATCCAGAATGATCTTGGTGTACCGAACCAGTTAACATAGGAACGCTAGATTCAGAAGGTACCTCTACTATCTTTTCATCATGGTTGTCTGTATGACCATAGGCATAATGGCTATTTTGTTGATGAAAATACAATAATACAGAAACAAGTGAAAAAAGAACAATGAAACTAATTAACCGATACATAGAAACTCTCCTTAATTGGTTTTAGCATTTCGATATACGATATAGCCTACTATCGCTAAGATCAGTCCTAATGCTAAAAAGGATAAATCATAGACGATTGCATTTGCATCACCTGGTTTTACTCGGTGGATTTGTAGTAAATGATGATTAACTATTCCTTCTACTAAGTTAAAAATTCCACTCCCAAGTAGAAATCCTCCAACTAATAGGCGAATTCCTCTTGGTAGTATAGTAGGTTTTCCCGCTATCCATAGCATGATCCCTCCAACCACTATGGCAATCGTAACAGCAAAGTGAAATATACCATCACTTAGAATTTGTCCCTCTCTAGTTGTATTCATTACAACACTATGCCATTGTAGGAGCTGATGAAATATGATCCCATCCATTGCTCCCATGAAACCAAATCCTAATACAAAACTACCAATTGCTGATACACCAAATCTTGTTTTTTGTTTCATGGCTACTCTCCTATTAAATCAGCTAGTATCTATTAAATTATTATTTCCATATTTTTGTACTAAGATACCTATAAGGTTAGAAAACTTGTTTTTTGGCAACTATCGGTTAAGCTTTCTATTCTACTAAAAAACTGCTGCATAAGTGGTATCTCCACCTACACAGCAGTCGCTTATAGCAATTAATCTACATATACGGAGTCAACAATTGTACGTGTAAACTCCTTCCCAGCTTCCGTTAATCCCTTAACTTCAATCGTAATATTATACACTTCATTCGCCTGATCAAATACCAATTGCTTGGATAAATCAGATTTGCCACTCACAGTAAACGTTTTTCTATTTTTGGGATTACTGGATTGTGTAATATCATAAGTTGCTTTTAATGTTTTTTCTTGTATGATACTTTTATCAACTTCCAATTGATACGTAACCTCAAGTTTTTCCTTGGATTCCAACTTTTCATTACGAATTAGTTTTGGTGTTGTTGTATAGTTAGCCAATAATACGTATGCATCATCCTGGTCTGATACCAGCTCCACCTTCCAATTTCCAGCCATTGGTTGATCCACTGTTAGCAAGTGACTAAATGATCCAACAAAAACCCCTTCTTCATTTTCTATAGTTGTTATCTTTTGGGTAATTTCTTTTCCACTAGGATCTATTAATCTTAATTCTGATAACTTATTAGAAGTCATCACATGAAAAGATACATGATCCACATCATTTTCAACAGTAACAATAGCAGCAGATTTCCGTTCCTTTTGCAGTGGTCCACCATTTAGCCATTGATTCACAGTAGGGGAATTCATTTCTACACTCTCCACCGTGTTGTTAGATTCTTCACTATTTTGCTGGTTATCCATCACATAACTTTCAAAAATTGGGAATGTAACACCCGTTCGTATCGATGTATGGTTCCAATCACCAATGGCAAGCTGTTGGCCACCTGGTAGACTACTACTTGCGGTTGTTACGACACCATCATTGGAGCCGTACTGAGATAAATACATTCCACCAAACCAAGTAGAAGAAAATACAGAACCCCAATTCGTTCCTCCCAATGTGTAATAATCATTATAATAAGCCATTGATTGGTCATCGGTTTGGTCCCTGAAATTTTCCATGTATCCCATTTGCATTGCATATGTTCCTTCACCTTGTGCACCAAGTAAATCTGCTAGCCAACCAGCGGAAGAGCTATATGCTAAATCAGCTAGCTGAGAACCATGGTGAGGACTTGATAATGTGATTACATTGTCAACATGTTGCCAAGCATCATAATAGGTTAAAGCAGCCTGTGTATCTACACCACCTTTACTATATGCAACTACAGTGATTGGTTTACCAAAGTGATTTGAAATTTCATTAATTTTTTCTGCAAGCAATGCACCATTCTCCCACATGTCAGCTGATGCACCACCTGCATCATACAATTGAACAAAAACTGTTTGATATCCTGCATTTACTGCAGATTGGTACATATCATTATCTTCCCAAAAAATCTGTGCAACATTATTTAGTCCTGGTACAAATAAAATCACGGGGGCATTCGGTATTGGATTAGAAGGTGCTGAACCAATGTACCATTCTCCTGGAGTCTCATCATTTCCATTACCCACCTTTCCCATTGTAGAAATACCATCAGATTTACCGACTAATTGTGGATCAGGAATATCAGATGTTTGTTTGGTAGTCGCCGAAACCGTCGTACAAATAGCAAACGTAAAACCAAGCAAGAAACAGATAAACACCAAGCGTTTTAATCCAAGATGCATTCTTTTCCTCCTAATTTGTTTTTGTACTTCACAAAAAATGTATTCCTAGGTTTTGGGTTTGATGAGGAAACAATAGGAATTAGGTAATAATACCCTAGGTGGGTACTTTAGATTAGATACTAGATGAAGTAAACTATCTATTGCCAAACTTTGTAGCAAAATCCTTCGTTGCAATTCTGAGAACTTTCTTGTCTAGTAATAGTTGGGACATAACGTCTGGATTCTCCCTTAACTAAAAAACTATTGATTCACACTCACTGATGAATAGGAAGCCAATGTAACACATCCTGTATTTTCTTATCCCAATATGCCCATTCATGATCCCCAGCTCCAAATTCAGTTTGAAGCTGATATGACGAATGTTTAACTACTTCATGAAACTGAACGTTTTCTTCATATAAAAAATCTTCTGTACCACAGCACTGGTATAAAAGTGGTTTAGGCTTGTCCGAATTATTGCCTTGTTCAATCAACCAGTATAAATCATCCTCTGTACCTTTAATGTCATTTCCACCAAAAATGGAATTAAATAGTGGTTTTCGCTTTCCATCAATATTGTCTACTCGAGTAGCAATATCTACGACACCAGATAAACTTGCTGCTGCTGCAAATTTTTCCGGTTGTCTTAATGCCCATTTTAAAGCCCCATAGCCTCCCATGGAAAGCCCGGCTACAAAGTTTTCATTACGCTTTTTCGACAATGGAAAATATGAACGAGCTACATGTGGGAGCTCTTCTGAGAGAAACGCCCAATACTTTTTACCATATTCCATATCTGTGTAATAACTATGATCAACCTGAGGCATCACAACGGCTAGCCCTAATCTCTCCACGTATCTCTCAATACTAGTTCGTCTTGTCCAAATCGTATGGTCATCACCCAATCCGTGCAAAAGAAACAATGTCGGATATGTATGCTTCTCTGTTCCTTTTGGTAAGGATATTTCTGGGAGAATAACCGACATGGATGTACTTAATCCTAATACTTCTGAGAAATAATCGCATTTTAATAAAGCCATTTAACATTCCCCTATCCACTTACCTTTTTATCTATTTTATCAAAAATATCGATTTAACAAGAGAAGCAGGTACTACTATGAAACAAATCTGTCACATATCGTTCACACAACCTCCATTGCTTTACACCTTATCAATTGATAATCTAATGTTAGAAAATGTTTGAATTTGTTAAAATCTATACAGACTGTGAAATGAAGGTGTACAACATGCTACCAATCGAACGCCAAAATAAGATTAAGGAATTAATTACGGAAAAGCACAGTATGAAAATCTCCGAATTAAGCAAAGAACTTAATGTTTCTGAAATGACCATTCACCGTGATCTAAAACCATTAATAGACGAAGGATTAATAAGCAAAACATTTGGTGGAATTACGCTCGTACATAACCCAGAAGATCATTTTTCACCTTCCATTGCGGGCTGTGTCATTTGCGGTAGTAAAATTCAGGAGCGACTTGCCTATCGACTGATTTTACCTGATTCAAAGATAGAAACTGCATGCTGTACTCATTGTGGCCTCCTTCGTCACAGCCAGTTAGGAGATCAAGTTGTGCAAGCAATCTGCTACGACTTCTTAAGACAAATAACATTAAGCGCACCAACGAGCTGGTTTGTAATGGATACAACCGTTCATATTGGTTGCTGTCAGCCACAAATTATATCATTTGAATTAAAAGATCATGCAGAAAAATTTGTAAGCGGCTTTGGTGGAGATGTATACACGTTTAAAGAAGTAATGAATTTGAATAGAAAAAAAATGAACGGTGAAGGCTGTCACCCTTCCCATTCATCAACCTAAAGCAATCAGGAAAGGGTGTAAACCTTGAGAACAATAAAATTAATTATAGTCGGTTCCTTTATATTTTTAGCTGCTTGTGGTGGATATAATATCGACACAAACATGTCAAGAGATGTCGAGCCTTTTGAATTCACAACGCAAGATAATGAAACACTTAATCTAGAAGATTTAGATGGACAATGGTGGATTGCGGATTTTATTTTCACTAATTGCACAACAGTATGCCTACCGATGACATCAAACATGGCTTTATTACAAGAAAAAATTAAAGAAGAAGATCTGGATGTACAGCTTATCTCCTTTAGTGTAGATCCAGACTTCGATACACCAGAAGTATTAAAGGAATACGCAGCTGAATATGAAGCAGATTTAGATAACTGGACATTTCTTACCGGATATGATTTTCAAACGATTAAAGAACTTTCCATCAAAAGCTTTCAATCAGCCCTAATAGAGCCTCCTGAGGATTCCGACCAAGTTACACACGGAACTAGTTTCTTTCTTGTTAGTCCAGAAGGTGAGGTAATTAAAAAATACAATGGAACAACCTCAAAGGAAACAGATATTATAATTGATGATTTAAAGAGAGTCATTAAATAACACAAATAGAAACGGAGAGACTTTACAATGACTAAAAAAACAATTTGGATTTTTTCTTTAATTCTTTTTTTTAGTACTATACTAGTAGCTTGTAACGATGAAGAGAAAGATATGAATGAAATGCCTGAAGAAGATGACATGGCAATTCTCGAAGTCGACCTTCAAGTTCCAGATTCAGTTGAAGTAAATGAAACGTTAGAAATGAAAGCTGTAGTCACCTATGGTGATGAGATGGTGTCAGACGCTGATGAAGTAGAATATGAGGTTTGGGAGGAAGGTCAACAGGAAGATAGCTACCGTATTGAAGCAACAAATCATGGAGATGGTACGTATACTGCTGAAACTTCATTCGAACAAGATGGTATCTTTCATATTCAAGTACATGTAACGGCTAGGGATTTACATACGATGCCTAAACAAGAAGTAACTGTCGGTGAAGGTGGAGAATATCCAGATGAAGAAGACCAGGATAGTACAGATGAACATCATGACGAAAGTGGACACTCCCATAGCGAAGAAGCTTCAGAAGGATTCACGATGGAGTTTACAGAACTTGACCCTGTTCAAGTAATGGAAGAAATTAATCTTACGGTCCAACTAAAAATGGACAACAAATCTTTAACAAATGCAAAAGTTCAATATGAAATTTGGAATGATACCATTTCAGATAAACATGAATGGATTCCAGCAGAGGAAAAAAATCCTGGTGAATACCATGCGACACATCAGTTTTCAGATCCAGGAGAATATAACATACAAGTACACGTAGAAAATGATGAAGGACTACATGAACATGAAACCTACGAACTTGAAGTGAAATAGTAAAAATAAGGTGCCTGTCACTTGTCGAAATTCGACAAGTGACAGGCACCTCTTTTAATGTTGCACTTCTATTTATTTAGTTGTAGAATAAAGTTATGAAACTTAATTAAATTAATTAATAAACTAAACAGTAAGCCTTGTCTTATATTTTTAGGAGGTTACTATGACAACTTTAACTAACTTAGAAACAGAGTTTCAAAACATATTTCAAACAAAAACAACACCTCATCCGTTTTTTGCTCCTGGACGGATTAACCTGATAGGTGAGCATACGGATTATAATGGAGGCCATGTTTTCCCTGCTTCCATTTCATTTGGAACATATGCATTAGCTCAGCTACGAAATGATTCTAAATTACGCTTTTATTCCATGAACTTTTCAGAAAAAGGTATCATTGAATGTGACCTAACCGATCTAACCTATAATGAGGAACACGATTGGGCTAACTATCCAAAAGGAATGATCTATTACCTAAAACAGTCAGGATTTTCGATAGATCAAGGAATGGATATTTTATTCTATGGAAACATTCCTAATGGAGCTGGACTCTCCTCCTCTGCTTCGATCGAATTAGTAACAGGAGTATTAGTGGAGGAGTTATTCCATCTACAAATTGACCGTATTCAACTGGCAAAGCTTGGTCAACAGGTAGAAAATAAATATATTGGTGTAAATAGTGGGATCATGGACCAGTTCGCAATTGGCATGGGAAAAACGAATCACGCTATTCTACTAGATTGTGATACATTGGAATATCATTATGCACCAATGGACCTTGGGGATCACGTAATTATGATCATTAATACAAATAAGCAACGAACACTTGCTGGTTCCAAATACAATGAACGCAGATCACAATGTGAGAAGGCTCTAAAAGATCTACAAACTGAACTTAAAATTAAAAGTCTTGGTGAACTTACAAAAGATGAATTTGAACGACATCATCACCTTGTTCAAGATGAAATCAACCAAAAACGTGCAAAGCATGCAGTCTATGAAAACGCACGTACATTAGAAGCTTATGAAAAATTACAACAAGGTGATCTAACATCCTTCGGGAAACTAATGAGTGATTCCCATGAATCACTTCGAAAAGACTATGAAGTTACTGGACTGGAGCTGGACACTATTGTAAAGGCTGCTAGGGATCAAGAAGGTGTTCTAGGTGCTCGAATGACTGGTGCAGGCTTCGGCGGATGTGCCATTGCCATTATAAAAAAAGATCAAGTGGAAAGCTTTAAAGAGAATGTAAATAAAGCATATCAAGAAGTGGTTGGTTATGAAGCAACATTTTATACCGCAACCATCGGTGATGGAGCGAAAAAACTAGAAGAGGGTGTCATAAAATGAGTGTACTAGTGTTAGGCGGAGCAGGATATATCGGATCTCATGCAGTCTATCAACTTATCGACCAGGGGAAAAAAGTCATTGTTATTGATAACTTAGAAACTGGCCATCAAGAAGCAATACATCCAGAAGCTACCTTTTATCAAGGAGATATTCGTGATCTAGATTTTCTTCGTACCGTTTTCAAAAAGGAAAATATTGATGGTGTCATTCATTTTGCTGCAAATTCACTAGTAGGCGAATCCATGGAACTACCATTAAAATATATTGACAACAATGTCTATGGCACTCAAGTAGTATTACAAGCAATGACCGAATTTGATGTTAAACATATTGTTTTTTCATCTACTGCAGCAACGTACGGGGAACCTGATACGGTTCCAATCACAGAGACGATGCCTACCTTACCTACCAGTACGTACGGAGAAACGAAATTGACGATGGAAAAAATGATGAAATGGACAGAAAAAGCTCATGATATTAAATTTGTTTCCTTACGTTATTTCAATGTTGCAGGCGCCAGAGAGTCTGGAGAAATCGGTGAAGATCATCGACCTGAAACCCATTTGATCCCAATTATTCTTCAAGTAGCACTTGGTCAGCGTTCTCATATTACAATTTTTGGTGAAGATTATGATACACCAGATGGCACGTGTATTCGCGATTATATTCATGTTGAAGACCTTATTAACGCCCATTTACTAGCACTAGACTATCTACAAAAAGACGGTCAAAGCGATATATTTAATCTAGGGAGTAGTCAAGGATTCTCTGTGAAACAAATGATCGAAACTGCTCGTGAAGTTACTGGAAAAGAGATTCCAGAACAAATTGGCGAACGTCGTGCTGGAGATCCAAGTACGTTGATTGCTAGTTCAGAAAAAGCCAAACGTATTCTTGGCTGGAATCCAACTCGCACGTCCATCAAGAAAATCATGCAGGATGCTTGGAAATGGCATGTTGCTCATCCAAATGGATATGGAGAGGAGTAATATTAATGAATATTTTCCAGGATATAGCCGGTTTGATCGAAAAAGCACGTGAGGTAAAACTGATTGAGTCAACAGATGAAGTATATGTTCGTAACCAAGTACTCCATCTACTAAAAATAGATAGCTTTCCAGAATTCGTAGAAAATCCTAGCGATAAATCTATTCCTAATCTATTAGAAGACATCGTCGATTACGCACTTAAACAAGGTGTTATTGAGGATGTGTTTGATGATAAGGAAATTCTCTCTGCAAACATCATGAACTGCTTTGTCGCAAGGCCATCCGTTATCAATCAAACATTTAATGATCTTTATAAGCAGTCACCTAAGGCCGCAACTGACTATTTTTATGAGTTAAGTAAAAACAGTAATTATATTCAGATGAAACGAATTGCTAAAAATATTCATTTTAAATCAAAGACTTCTTACGGGGAGTTAGATATTACGATCAATCTTTCTAAGCCAGAAAAAGACCCGGAACAGATTAAACGGGAACGTGAGATAAAACCAAAAGATATCAACTATCCGAAATGTGTGTTATGCGTGGAAAACGAAGGGTATGTTGGTAGAACTGCTTATCCAGCCCGTGCAAATCATCGAGTAATTGAAGTCCCGCTACAGGAAGAAAACTGGTATTTACAGTATTCACCATACGTCTATTACAACGAGCACAGTATTTTACTTTCAGAAGAGCATCGAAATATGAAAATTGATAAAACTGCTTTTCACCGACTATTATCATTTACGGAAAAGTTTCCCCACTACTTTATTGGGTCAAATGCTGATTTACCAATTGTTGGTGGTTCAATTTTAAGTCATGACCATTACCAAGCTGGTCGGTATGAGTTTGCGATGACAAATGCTGAACATATTCATACCTTTAAGCTTCATTCATTTGCAAACGTTACTGGTTCTATATTAAAATGGCCATTATCTGTTATTCGTTTAACTGGAAACACAATAGAAGAAATTGTTGCAGCTGGTAATCATATCCTTCAGGCATGGAAGGATTATAGTGATGCAGAGGTAGAAATATTAGCGTATACTAAAGATACTAGGCATAACACGATAACACCAATCGCACGAAACCGTAACGGTAACTTTGAATTGGATCTCGTACTGCGTAACAATCGTACTACTGATGAACATCCAATGGGAATATTTCATCCACATGCTGATGTCCACCATATTAAAAAGGAAAATATTGGACTCATTGAAGTGATGGGTTTAGCTGTATTGCCAGCACGATTGGAACAGGAGTTAGAGACAATTAAATCGTTCCTACTTGGCCAAGTAGACGAGGTAGCTGAATATCACATGGATTGGGCACTAGCAATGAAGGATATCTATGGGACCGTTACTAGTAAGGAAGAAGCACAGGTAATCATAGAAAAAGAATTAACGAAGAAATTTGCTAGAGTACTAGAAGATGTTGGTGTATTCAAGCAAACTGGAAAAGGAATACAAGCATTTAAACGTTTTATTAATGTTTTAAATGCATAAGTGGAGTGATAGAATGTACATCGAAACGGAAAAAACAACTACTCATTGGAAGCAATATACGTTAGCAAACGATAATGGTATGCAGGTTAGTGTCCTAAATTATGGAGGAATTATTAGCAAAATATTGGTTCCGGATCGTCTTGGAAAACTTGAAAATGTCGTTCTTGGCTATAAGAACATACAAGATTATGAAGATAATCCAAATTGTTTCGGCGCCATCATTGGTAGGGTTGCTGGGAGAATTGCTAACTCCTCCTTTCAACTTGATTTACAACCCTATAAACTAGATGAAAATGAAGGAAAGCACCACCTACACGGAGGATCTAGCGGTTTTCATCAGGTAATCTGGGATGTTGAACCATTTCAAACTGCGGATTCAGTCGGACTTAGACTAAGCCACAAAAGCCCTGACGGTGCCAGTGGTTATCCAGGTGAACTACATGCGACGGTTACGTATATTTTAACAAATGAGAATCAACTAAAAATCGAATACGATGCAATTAGTGATAAGAAAACTCCAATTGCATTAACCAATCATTCGTATTTTAATTTAAGTGGAAATTTAAAAGATACCATCCACCAACATCATGTTACCATTGATAGCGATCAGTTTATTGAATTAGATAATGAACTAATCCCAACAGGAAGCCAATTAAAAGTGGATGATACTACCTTTGATTTTCGTAATGGAAGGAAATTAAAGGATGGATTAAATGGAGAGTACAAGCACAACGAAATCGTTGGTAACGGCTATGATCACTACTTTGTATTTAATCAGAAGAAAACAGATAATGTAATTGTTACCGAAGAAACGAGTGGACGGACATTACACATTTCGACCAACCAGCCTGGCATGGTCATGTATACAGCAAACTCATTAAATGAGGGATTAGAACTAGCAGAAGGTGAATCAAAGCAATATTTAGGAGTTTGTTTTGAAACCCAAGGCTCACCTGCTTCATTACATCATGAAGAAATTCCAAGTATTGTTGTAGAAGAAAATCAAGCCTATAAGAAGCAAACAATATTTACATTTGGTGTTAAGAACTAAGATGGACTAGTTAATGAAGGGGATTTTTCCTTCAACATAAGAAAAACAATAATAACGGGTCCTTACTTGAATGTAGGGACCCGTTTTATCATGTGAATCTTCTCGCAGTAGGGGTTTTCTTCGTTCCTTACAGGAGAGGAAACAATAGATGCGGAGGCTAGAACATCGGACTCTAGAATCGGAACTTCGGACTCTTGCGCTACATTATCGGACACTGGAATCGGAACTTCGGACTCTTGTGCTACATTATCGGACACTGGAACCAGATCATCGGACTCTTGTGCTACATTATCGGACACTGGAATTAGATCATCGGACTCTTGTGCTACATTATCGGACAATGGAACCAGATCATCGGACTCTTGCGCTACATTATCGGTCACTGGAACCAGATCATCGGACTCTTGCGCTACATTATCGGTCACTGAAACTAGATCATCGGACACTTGCGCTACATTATCGGTCACTGAAACCAGATCATCGGACACATGTGCTACATTATCGGTCACTGAAACTAGATCATCGGACACATGTGCAACATTATCGGTCACTGGAATCGGAACTTCGGACACTTGTGCTACATTATCGGACACTGGAATCGGAACTTCGGACACTGGCGCTACATTATCGGACACTGGAACCAGATCATCGGACTCTTGCGCTAGATTATCGGACACTAGAATCGGAACTTCGGACACAGGTGCAAGATCATCGGACACCAAAGCTGTTTTCCCCCTTGTTGATGAAGCTTGTTTATAGCTGGTGGGGAATTGTAATATTAATTAAGGATGTTCCGTTATTGTTGAAATCGCCTCAATTATATCCTCTCCTATTACAGGTAGGTAAAGTGTTCCATCAACAATTAAGTCCGATTTTGGTTTAATTGATTTCAACATCTCAAGATAGCCTCTTCTTCCTTGCGCTACGTAGTTTTTCATTTCACTCAAGATACTTTCATTTGAGTTTTCGTTAAAATCTCTCAACACTCGACGAGCCATTGCAATGTCCAGTGGAGTATCAATATATACAGTATAATCAATAAATTCACTAGTTTTGGTGTGTCTATATGCAAAGGGATAATCCAAAAAGATGTAATCAAGTGATTCTTTTAATAACGTGTTAATATCTCTAATGAACGGGTCCAGATTCCATTCGTCATAATTTGCTCCTCTGTCAACCCAATCAATAATATCGTTAGGACCTTCAAAATTATAATCATCAAAATGGAGTAATTTAGAGTTTGACAATCTCTCATGTAAATGATTAGATACGGTAGTTTTTCCACCACCAGAAACTCCTCCTACGGCAATAACAAGCGGGCTCATTACTTTTTTCATCCATCCACCTCTTTTTGAAGAAATCTATTTTACAATTCGCTCGTTTTATAAAAATCCAATTATATAGATTGGTGCACTAACTTAATAGTCTTATTCAAACAACTCCACCAACAACAATGCTACTGCTCCCAATAATGTTGCGTCATCACCAAGATTGGAAATGACTACCTTTGTCTCCTTAGCAGCTTTGGTTAAACCACGCTCCTCAATAGTTTGCTGGATCGATGGTAAAATATATTTTTGTGATTTGGCTACTCCACCACCTAATACAATTACCTGAGGGTTAATAATGTGGATTAAATTCGTTAATCCAACACCAATCACAGCACCTGTTTCCTTTAAGATAGTCGCATATTTTTCGTTTCCTTCATTAGCTAAACGAAACACTTCCTCCCCTGAATCAACTCCAGCCTGCTCAGCAATTGCTGACCCAGTTGCGAAAGTTTGTAAACAGCCTCGATTGCCACATTCACAAACCTCCCCATGCATATCAATCGTCATATGACCAACTTCTCCTGCTATATCCTGTGCACCATGGTATAGCTTTCCATTTATGACCACACCGGCACCAACACCACTTCCAAGATTAACAGCAAGCATACTATTCAACGAACCATGATTACCAAACCACGATTCACCTAATGCCATCGCACGTGCGTCATTTTCTACTTTTATAACCATTTGAAATTCATTTTCCAACGTCTCTTTAATGGGAATATCACGTAGCTGTAGGTTAGGAGCAACTAATGACGTCCCCGTTTCTACATCTACTACCCCATGCATGGCAACACCAATGCCAATTACATTCCCTTTTTGATCTACACGCTTTAAAATAGTTCGAATACTTTCCACTAAGATAGAAAGAAATTGTTCATTGCTCGTAATTTCCTGTAACGGAATAGATGTCCGCTCATATATTTTTCCAGATAAATCAGCAAGAACACACCCTATCTTATTTGGACCAGCATCAACTCCAACTACAAAAAAGGCACTATGATTAATCAGAAGCATCGTTGGTTTTCTTCCACCTTTTGACTCACCTAATTCACTTTCCCTAACAATTCCTTCTTCTATTAATTCCTTCACAATACTACTTACAGTGGGTGGTGTTAACGTCGTTTCTTTTGCAATTTGTGCTCGAGATATTGGTTCCCCTGTTCGAATTTTATTTAAGATAATTGATTTATTTACAGATTTCATTAATTGAAATGTTCCGCGTTTCATAACTTATCCTCCGTCTATCACTCTTGTTGTAATGTATTATACCACACTTAATTAATTAAATTAAATAAGTGGTGAGTTAACACACAAAAGAAGCCATCTCATAAAAGAGTGGCTTCTTTCTATTATTCTACTTATTTATTTTTATTTAATACATCAAATGCAACTGCACCAAGTAATACAAGCCCTTTAATTGCCTGTTGCCAATCGATACCAATTCCCATTATAGACATACCATTATTCAGTACCCCCATAACCAGTGCACCGATGACAGCTCCAAAAATTGTTCCCACACCGCCAGTAAAGGACGCACCACCAATTACAGCAGCTGCAATCGCATCTAATTCAAACAGGTTACCTGCTTGTGGTGTAGCAGCATTTAAACGACCTGCAAAAATCAATCCAGATAAAGCTGCAAGAGTTCCCATATTAACAAAAACCCAGAATTTCATTTTCTTTGTTTTCACACCTGATAATTGAGCGGCATTAATATTTCCACCTAAAGCGTATATATGACGACCAATTACCGTCTTGTTCATAACAAAAGTATATCCTAAGATTAAAACTAATAGCACTATTAAAACATATGGAATTCCTTCATATTGTGCTAAAACAAACGTAAATACATTTATAACTACAGTTATTATAAAAATCTTTAAAACAAACAATGGGAACGAGGTTGTTTTAAAACTATATTTGAGGTCTGTTCTTCTAACCCTTAACTCATATAGTACATATGCTAAAGATAATAGTACCCCAATAATAATTGTCAACATATGAAGTTCTGTTCCAAAGGCATCAGGCATGAAAGAAGAGCTAAGACTTCTAAATCCATTTGGAAATGGAGCAATAGTTCGTCCTTCTAGTACTACTAAAGTTAAACCTCTAAAAATCAACATCCCTGCTAAAGTAACGATAAACGATGGGATATTTACATAAGCAACCCAAAATCCCTGCCATGCACCAATTATAGCCCCTAACAGTAAACAAAGAAGAATACCTACAATAACTGGCAGATCCAATGTTACTAATAAAACCCCAGACACAGCACCAATAAATGCTGCAACCGATCCTACCGACAGGTCAATTTCTCCGGTGATAATAATGAGCATCATACCAATAGCCAATACAATAATATAACTATTTTGCATGATAATGTTTGTTACATTTAATGGAGTTAATAAGATTCCACCTGTTAAAATTTGAAATAAGATGACTATACCAACTAACGCAATTACCATTCCAAATTTTCTAATATTATTAGTAATAAGATTCTTAAGACCATCCACAGCTTACGACCTCCAATTCTGTGTCATATATGTCATCAATGTTTCTTGATTTGCTTCTTCCTTAGGTATATCTCCAGTAATTTTCCCTTCACATAATGTGTAGATCCGATCACACATACCTAATAACTCTGGTAATTCTGATGAGATCATAATAATACTTTTCCCTTGAGCTGCAAGTTCATTGATAAGTTTATATATTTCAAACTTCGCACCTACATCAATTCCCCGTGTTGGTTCATCCAAAATCAACACATCTGGGTCAGTAAACATCCATTTTCCTAGAACTACTTTTTGTTGGTTTCCACCACTAAGGTTAATTGTTTTCTGTTGGATGCTAGGTGTTTTAATATTTATTTTTGATTTCAATGATTCCGCTTCAACAACTTCTTGGCTTGTATTAAGGATATTGTTGTTAGCAACTTTTGTAAGGTTAGCTAAGGTTAAATTGTTTTTCACACTATCAACAAGGATGAGTCCATATTCCTTACGATTCTCAGATACATAGGCAACACCATGTTTAACAGCATCTGGTACGTCCTTAAATGTAACCTCTTCCCCACCTTTATATAATTGTCCAGTTATCCTCTTTCCGTACGATTTCCCAAAGATACTCATCGCTAGTTCTGTTCGACCTGCTCCCATTAATCCTGCAATACCAACAATCTCTCCCTGCTTAACATGCAAGTTCACATCATCTAGAATCTTCTTTTCCGTATCCAACGGGTGATAAGCAGACCAGTTTTTCACCTCAAATACCTTGTTATCTTTAATATTATATGTACGGTCCGGAAAGAGATTGGATAAATCCCTACCAACCATATCCTTTATAATGCGGGCTTCTGTTACTTCATTTTCTTTTACACCATACGATTGTATGGTTTGACCATCACGTAATACGGTGATCGTATCCGATACTTTTAACAACTCTTTTAATTTATGGGAAATCATAATGGAGGTCATTCCCTGTTTCTTAAATTCTAGTAAAAGATTTAATAGGTTTTCACTATCTTCTTCATTTAATGCCGCCGTTGGTTCATCTAAAATAAGTAGTTTTACTTCTTTTGATAATGCCTTGGCAATCTCAACTAATTGCTGTTGACCAACACCAATATTTTTTATTTGTTCTTGCGGATCGACCTTAAGCCCAACTTTTTCAAGTAGTTTCTTTGTCTCTGTTATTGTTTTATTCCAATCTATAACTCCTTTTCTCGCCTGTTCATTCCCAAGAAATATATTTTCTGCAATGGAAAGTTCTGGTATTAAAGCTAGCTCTTGGTGAATAATTACAATACCAAGATCTTCACTCTCATTAATATTTTTGAATTCACATTCCTTCCCATGAAAAATAATGCTTCCGTCATATGTACCATGTGGATGAACACCACTCAACACTTTCATCAATGTTGATTTTCCAGCACCATTTTCTCCAATAAGTGCATGGATTTCACCCTGCTTCACCTTAAAATTCACATCATCTAACGCTTTTACCCCAGGAAATGTTTTGGTAATGCTCTTCATTTCCAATATCATCTCAGCCATAGTTATCACACCTTTGAACTGGAAATAAGTAAGATGATTTAACAATGTAAAAACATTGTTAAACCATCTACTAGTCTTTTAATTTAACATTACTCTAATTCATCTTCCGTAAAGTAACCTGTATCAATTAATGCTTCTTCATAGTTATCAATATCTACGGAAACTGGTTCTAATAAATACGAAGGAACAACCTTATTCCCGTTGTCATATGTTTCTGTATCATTAATTTCAGGTTCTTCACCACTCAGAACAGAATCTGCCATATTTACTGCTTTTTTAGCTAGTTCTCTAGTATCCTTGAAAATTGTTTGAGTCTGCTCGCCAGCAATAATAGATTTAACAGAAGCTAACTCAGCATCTTGTCCAGTAACAATTGGCATTGGATTATCGCCTGTTCCATACCCTACTGCTTTAAGTGAAGAAATAACTCCACGACTAATACCATCGAATGGTGACAGAACGACATCTACTCGTTCACTTGAATAATGTGCACTTAGTAGGTTATCCATGCGCTCTTGAGCCTTTGAACCATCCCAACGTAATGTTGCACCTTGTTCAAAGTCTGTTTGACCACTTTGTACAACTAGTTGTCCATTATCAATATATGGTTGTAAAACAGAAATTGCACCATCCCAGAAGAAATACGCGTTGTTATCATCTGGTGAGCCTGCAAATAATTCAATATTAAATGGACCTTCTCCATTAGCTAGTCCTAGTTGTTCCTCAATATATTGAGCCTGTAGAACACCAACCTGGAAGTTATCAAAGGTTGCATAGTAACTTACATGATCACTATTCATGATCAAGCGGTCATATGCAATAACTGGAATATCTTGACTTTCAGCTTGTTCTAATACATCTGTTAAAGCTTCTCCATCAATTGAAGCGATCACAAGAATGTCTACACCTTTTGTAATCATGTTTTCAATTTGAGATAATTGGTTTTCTACTACATCCTCTGCGTACTGCAAATCAACCTCATATCCAAGCTCTTCAAATTCAGCTTGCATATTTTCACCATCATAAACCCATCTTTCGGAAGACTTGGTAGGCATGGCGATTCCTACTGTCTTCGTGTCGCCATCTCCGCTTGAACTACTACTACATCCAACCATAGCAATTGCAAGAATAAAAATACCTAGAATCCAACTAAGTTTCTTCATTATTTTTCCCCCTATTCGTTATTAGTTAGATTTTTTATCACAAAGTAGATAACGCTTACAGATAGCGCTTTCATAATTAGTGAAAAAAATATGTAGCTATACTTTGTAATAAAGCAACCAATAATTTGTTCGTACAACATAAAAAGGTTTTAGTCATCTTGTACGTACATTCATTATAAAATATACAAATGTCTATTGCAATAGTAATTATGAAAATATTTAATCAATAAATAAAAACCACCTCATTTTATTAAAATGTACCCTTTGTAAAGGACTATTTTAAAAAAGACTATGCTACACTGGAAAGGTGATTCCTGTATTGTACAGGGGTCATCTTTTTTAGATTCCATTGATATCTGTAGTTGTTGTAATAAGTCA
>NZ_WOCA01000019.1 GCF_009728145.1 Ornithinibacillus caprae
ATATAGATTACTATAATAACAAGCGAATTAAGGCAAAATTGAAGGGCATGAGCCCGATAAAATATCGAACTCATGCCCAACCAGCTGCCTAGTGAAATATTCTGTCTAACTTTATGGGGTCACTTCACTATTGGATGTGTCTTTTCTATTATTGAATAGTATAGTCCTTGTTACTAAACAACTCCGTATTAGTATTAGTCATCATCAATTACTAACTGTTTTTCAAATCGTGAAATATCTTTATCTGCTCCGATAACAATTAATATATCGTCTTCTCTTAAAATCTCATCAGCTGCAGGTGATACATTAATATGTTTTCCTTGTTTAATTGCAACAACGTTACAACCATACCTTGCTCGAATATCCAACTCAATTAATGATTTTCCGATAATCTTTCGACCAGCTTTCACTTCGACAATGCTGTGATCATCTGATAGCTCAAGATAGTCTAATATATTATTAGAAATAATACTATGTGCAATCCGTTTACCCATATCCCTTTCTGGATGGACAACATGGTCTGCTCCAATTTTATTTAATATTTTTTCATGATAATCATTTTGGGCTTTTACAGTTATTCGTTTAATACCTAGGTCATGTAAAATAACCGTAGTTAAAATACTGGCCTGAATATTATCTCCTATTGCGACAATTACATGGTCGATATTTTTTATTCCTAAATCTTTTAAAGTTGCTTCATCTGTGGAATCTGCAATAACTGCATGTGAGGCAATGTTTTTAAATTCATTTACCTTATCTTCATCACTATCTATTGCTAAGACTTCCATCCCTTCCTTACTTAACTCTCGACAAATACTACCACCAAATCGTCCCAATCCTATTACGGCAAATTCTCGTTTCATCGCATTTCCTCCAAGATAAATCCTACTATTTAAGTAAATTACATCACTTTATACCATTTTACTGTAACAAGAAAAGTGAAAAGAAGCAATCTCTTTAACAAAGATTGCTTCCTTATATTACATAGCATCTAACATTTGAAATTGGGATTTAACTAGATCATAATACTCACCTTTTTGTTCCATCAATTCCTCGTGATTACCGTTTTCTAAGATCTTACCATGTTCTAAAACAAAGATATTATCAGATTCACGGATCGTTGATAGTCGATGAGCAATAATAATTGCTGTTCTCCCTTTCAGTAGTTTGCGTAATGCATGTTGAATCTTAACTTCTGTTTCTGTATCAATACTTGCTGTTGCTTCATCCAAAATAATAATGCTTGGATTTGCTAGTAAGGCACGAGCAAATGATAATAATTGTCTTTCACCTGCTGAGAGGATATTCCCTCTTTCTTCTACCTCCGTTTGATATCCATCTGCTAAACGGTCAATAAAGTCATTTGCACCAACAACTTTAGCTGCTTCAATGACCTCTTCATCAGATGCATCTGGACGACCGAAACGAATATTCTCCATAATTGTACCGGAGAAAATGAATGTATCCTGTAAAACAACACTAATATGTTGACGTAAACTACTTAATTTTACATCTCTTAAATTATGACCGTCTACTTTAACGGTGCCACTTGTCGGATCATAGAATCGACTAATTAAATTGGCAATTGTCGACTTACCACTTCCAGTGTGACCGACTAAGGCAATTGTCTCCCCTGCTTTAATTTCCAATGAAATTTCATGTAAAGCAATACGTTCATGATCATAAGAGAACTGAACCTTATCAAATTCGATATGACCTTTCATCTCGTCAAATTCATAAGCATTTTCTGCTTCTTCCACATTTGGTTGTTCATCTAAATATTCAAAAATACGTTCAGATGAAGCCATTGCCATGAGTAATTGATTATATACTTGACCTAGTCTAGAAATAGGATCCCAGAACATCCCTAAGAAGAAGGCAAACGATACAAACGTACCTGCTGTAATACCACCATTACCCTCGCCTAGAATTATTAGATGAGCACCATACGTAATCAGAATAACTGTACCGATTGCATTACTCATTTCAACAAATGGACGAAACATAGCACTTTTCTTAGAAGCTGTTCTCCAGCTTTGATAACTATCTGTATTTACTCCATTAAAGAACTCTGTGTTTTCTTTTTCTTGAGAGAAAGATTGGGTAATACGAATTCCTTGAATACTTTCGTTTAAATGCGAATTCATACGGGATTGCTGAATACGTACATCCTGCCATGAACGTCGAATATTACGTCTCAGTTTTGTTGAAATATAAAACATTAATGGTAATACTATCATTACAGCTAATGCTAGCTTAGGACTTAGTGCAAATAAAATGACTATAATCCCTAATAATGTTGCAATATCCATTAACAAATTGATTATCCCATTTGTAAATAATTCTTGAAGTGAATTCGTATCATTCATAATTCGAACTAGGATCGATCCTGCTGAACGATTATCAAAAAATCGATGAGACAATCGCTGAACATGAGTAAATAAATGCTGGCGTAAATCATATATTACATTTTGTCCTAGTATGTTAACCCATTTTATTCGAAATATATTTCCGACATAGTTCAGTAAATATAATAATCCAATACCTAGAACTAAATAAGTGAGTAGAGTTGCATCTTTATTTTCTAGGGCAACATCAATTGCAACCTTACCTATAATAATTGGAACAATTAGTCGAACAGCAGTAGATACAATCATTGCGATAATTGCACCTAATAAATAGGTTTTTGCATATGGCTTCAGATATGTTAATAAACGCCATATTTGTAGCCAGTTAAATGGCTTTTCAATTGCTTGATCGATGGTATAATGAAACCTTTTCAAATGACGATCCTTTTTATCCTGAGCTATCTCTGACATATTTCTCCCCCCCTTACACCGTTGAAGCATTCATGATCGCATCACGGTCTTGATATTGGATATCATAAATACGTTGATACGGACCATTATTTTCTACTAATTCATCATGTGTTCCACGCTCAACAATTTTTCCTTCTTCAAGAACCAATATCTCATCTGCATGTTTTAAAGAAGATATACGATGAGCAATAATAAAGGACGTTCTTCCACGCATTACTTCTTTCAGAGCCTTCTGAATCTTGAATTCTGTTTCCATATCAACTGCAGAAGTTGCATCATCTAGTACTAAGATACTAGGATTAATACAGATCGCTCTTGCAATTGCAATACGTTGCTTTTGCCCTCCAGAAAGCCCCATCCCTCGTTCTCCAAGTAATGTATCATATCCTTTAGGCATCTCCATAATAAAGTCATGTGCTTGTGCGCGTTTTGCTGCATCAATTATTTGTTCGTCGGTAACATCTGGATTACCATAAGCAATGTTTTCACGAATCGTTGTAGAAAAAAGGAACGATTCTTGTAACACAAAACCAATGTGTTTTCTTAACGTTTTAATTTTATAATCAGATACTGGTCGGCCATCTAGTAATACTTCCCCTTTTTCAGGCTCGTAGAAGCGTGTAATAAGTTGTGTAATACTAGTTTTACCTGAACCTGTTGAACCAATTAATCCAATTACTTTACCCTGTGGTGCATCAAAGCTAATATCTTTTAACGCTTCATCATCGTCCTTCACATACGTTAATGTAACATCGTTAAATGTTACATGACCATTAATCGGTGTATCAATTGCATTTTCCTTTTCAACAATGTCCTCTTTACCTTCTAGAATCTCTAGAAGTCTTTCCCCTGAAGCTTTTGCCTGAGAGAATTGGTTAACTACGAAACCAAGGTTCATCAGCGGACCCATGATATACCAAACTAAACTAAAGAAAGCCACTAATGCACCCAGTTGAAGTTGGTCTGATATAACTAAGTAACCACCAAATGCAAGCAATGCAACAGCACAGAAGTTACCAATGAACTCCATTAACGGGAAGAACTTCGCCCAAATATTAGATGTTTTAAGATAGTTTTGACGATAGTTATCATTACTTCCAGAGAAACGCCCAATTTCAAAATCTTCTCGTGATAATGATTTTACAGTCTGCATCCCACTAATATTTTCTTGTACTCTCGTATTTAATCTTCCAAATGATTTACGAATTCCACGAAAGGCTGGATGAACCTTTTTATCAAACCTAAGTACTACGACCACTAAGAATGGCATGGCAGCCATTGTAACTAGCGCAAGTGGTACAGAATAGTAAAACATGACACTTAAGCTCAATCCGATTAGTAAAATAATGCGAATTAGCTCAGCAAATCCTGCCGATAGAAAGAAACGAAACCCTTCTACATCAGCTGTTAACCGAGACATAATATCCCCTGTTTTAGCATTATCATAGTACTTAAAAGAAAGTACTTGCAGCTTCTTATACAAAGAATTTCTAACATGAAATACGGTTGTTATACCGAACAAGTCTCCTAAATATTGATGAAGATATGTTGAAATACTTTTTATAAACATGAGAACTAGAAATCCGATTGCAATGTATGGAATTAAGGAATACCTTTCCTCAGCCACCACTTCATCAATTGTTAATTGAAGAATAATTGGATACACAACAGTAATTGCCGTTACAAAAAACAAGAAAAATAAAGAATTGAAAAAATATTTTTTGTGTGGCCAATAAAACCTTTTTAATTTTTTAAACGTATCCAAAACAGTCCCTCCCCCTTGAAGTAATTTATTTACCGTAATTACTAATATAACGGTTACCGAAATAAATTGCTATATCTTTGACTTAATTTTTTAAAATTTTTTTAATTACGTTAAAAAAGAATAAAATTAAACAAAAAAAATAACCCTGACACTAGTCAGGATTATTCGCAAACTTATTTAACTGCCTTCCCCAATACACGGTTAACACGTTTTCGCAACATTTTCATGCCACCGCCTCCAGCTTGGAAGTGTCTTAACTTTCCTTCAGCATCAAAAACATAATAAGCTGGAACGTATTGATTATCGAAGGCATCTGTTAACTTATGTGCACTATCTACGAAAATGGGCTGCGAAATATCATGTTCAGCAGCTACTTCTTTTACTTGGTCTAAATCTAAATCTTTTTCAGAACGTGGCATATGAACTGCGATTACATTTAATTCATCTGCGTATTCATCACGGAACTCGTTTACATTAGGCATTGCTTCTTTACAAAGACCACAACTAACAGACCAGAAATGAATCAAGGTCGGTTTTCCACCTAATAAGTCATCTTTTGTTATTGGTTTACTATTATACCAAGTTGTCGCGCCTTCAAGCTCTGGCATTTGATCTCTTAACTTCATGTATGTTTACCTCCCACTGGACTATTAAAAAGAAGCTGACTTAAACACTGTTATAAACATATTTAAGATAGTGCGTCAGCTTCTGTATCATATTCAAGTTTGGTTAAATAATTTCCAATAACTTATAATGTTTCTTGACCTGGTTTCCAGTTTGCAGGGCAAAGTCCACCAGTTTGTAACGCTTGTAATACACGTAGTGTTTCATCAACATCACGACCAATATTGTTATGGAATACCGTTTGATATTGAAGTTCACCTTCTGGGTTAATGATGAATAGTCCACGTAATGCAATACCTTCATCTTCAATTAAGACTCCGTAATCTTTTGAAACAACATGATTCGTATCTGCTGCTAATGGATATGCTAAGTCTCCTAAACCATTTTCATCACGAGACGTATTAATCCAAGCTTTATGTGTATGAATTGTATCCGTAGATACTCCGATAACCTCAGCATCTAGATCTTCAAATTCATCATAACGATCAGACATTGCTGTGATTTCAGTAGGACATACGAATGTGAAGTCCATTGGATAGAAGAAAAGAACTGTCCATTTGTCTTCCTTCATAATATCTTCTAAACTAACCTTCCCAAACTCTTTGTTTGGCAATACTGCTTCCATTTCAAAACGTGGTGCTTGTTTACCTACCATTCTTTCTGCCATATGTAATCACTCCAAAACTATATTTTTTACACCATCCAAAATTTTATGTGAATTTATTAACTAAGTCAATCATTTACGTTTGACTTTCAAGTTTTTTCCTTATTTTGTCACAAATCAGTATGGACATGAAGAACGGTTTCTAAACCTCTTGTCAAAAAACGAAGGCTTCTTCTTTGTGAAAGAAAAAGCCTTCATATCGATTAGCTTAGTTTATCATTGACCATTTGGCAAATTTGCTCTGCATTTTGACCTTCTGCACTAATAACAGGACCAGCAATGCTTGTATCCGCCATTCCCATTACATCTTTATCCTGTCCAGAAATTACACAGCAATCACAGTGAGCTGTATCTGCCTCTGAACGTAAATCAATTACTTCATGACCCATCTCCATTAGAGCTTCTTTTACGTCAGTAAGTGTTCCTTCTACACCAATACGTGCCATACTATTCACTCCTCTAACTATGCATATTTTCATAGTTAGTATCACCTGAAGTTGAAAAGATATGCACCAACAATATTACTTACTAGCTATCTGTTGAAAGGTCTGAATTACTGCTTTGACACCAACTGATAATGCATCTTCATTAGGTTGTAGCTGATTATGGTGGAGACCAAAAGGAGAATCAACTCCCAGCCAAAACATAAACCCTGGAATCTCCTTAAGCATGTACCCAAAGTCTTCCCCTGTCATTGCTTTATTAGCATTTTTGTAGGTAATTCCAGCAATGTTCATGGCATTCTCAAACGATTGAACATACTGTTCATTATTATAAACTTGATAATAATTAGCACCGTAATCAATTGAAATGGAACAGTCATAGCTAATTTCGAAACCGCGAATGATTGATTCTAATCTTTCCTTGATTAGATCCATCGTTTCCGCCCGAAGTGTTCGTATGGTCCCCTCTAAACGAGCAGTCTCCGCTATTGCATTTTGCACATGACCACTCTCCATTTTCCCAATCGTTAATACAGCACTATCCAATGGATCTATATTTCTTGAAATAATTCCCTGTATTTGTGAAATAAAGCTACCTGCTGCTACTGTCATATCCTTTGTTAAGTGTGGATAAGCAGCATGTCCGCCTTTTCCAACAAAATCTAAGAACAATTCACTTGTATTCGCGAATAATAGTCCGGGTTTACTTGAAACAGTACCAACAGGCATTTCTGGTGCAATATGTAATGCAAAAATACAATCAGGCTTCCACTTACTGAATTCCTCAGATTGCATCATTGGTAACGCCCCACCTGGACCTTCCTCTGCGGGCTGAAAGAGAAATACGGCATCATCTTGAATTGGATGATCAATTAGCTCTTGTAATGCACCAAGTGCTATTGTCATATGGAAATCATGACCACATGCATGCATACTTCCTTCATGCTTGGATTGAAATTCGTAATCTGTCGCTTCTGTTATTGGAAGTCCATCAATATCACATCGATACCCTATAACCTTTGATGGATTGAGTCCTGATACCTTGACTAAAATCCCAGTTCTCCACTCTTGGATTAATACTCGTTCATTAGACATTGACTTTATTTGTTCTAATAAATATGCTTGTGTTTTGAACTCTTGAAACCCTAATTCAGGAATTTGGTGTAGCTCACGTCTAATTTGTTGTAAGTTTAGACTCATCGTATCGCCTACTTAGTT
Source organism: Ornithinibacillus caprae (assembly GCF_009728145.1). Classification (GTDB taxonomy): domain Bacteria; phylum Bacillota; class Bacilli; order Bacillales; family Amphibacillaceae; genus Ornithinibacillus; species Ornithinibacillus caprae. Next base: position 7,534 of record NZ_WOCA01000019.1, read on the forward strand.
ATCTAATTTACGTAGTTCATGCTTAATTTCTGTTTTTGACTTCGTACCCTCATCAATTTCCTTAAGAACTTTTGCAGGGGTTCCGGCAACTAGTGTATTAGGGGCAACATCCTTGGTAACAATCGCACCAGCCGCTACAATAGCACCTTTACCAATCGTAACTCCTTCTAATACAACTACATTGGCACCAATGACTACATCATCTTCAACGACTACTGGTTTTGCTGATGGAGGTTCAATAACTCCAGCTAATACAGTTCCTGCTCCAATATGACAGTTTTTTCCTACTGTTGCACGTCCACCTAGTACAGCATTCATATCAATCATTGTACCCTCACCAATAACAGCGCCAATATTAATACTTGCACCCATCATGATTACTACACCATCACCAATTTCAACTTGGTCACGAATAATAGCACCTGGTTCAATACGTGCATTGATATTTTTAAGATCTAATAAAGGAATTGCAGAATTACGACGATCATTTTCTACAACATAATCTGTAATAATTTCCTTATTTTGATCTAAAAAGGTAGAAATAGCTTTCCATTCTCCAAAAAGTACGCCGCTTTGTTGTTCCACAAAAGCTTGGATACCTTCATATGATAACGAGTTCAAGTTGTCACCTTTTATGTATACCTTTACAGGTGTACTCTTTTTACTATTAGAGATAAAACTTATAATTTCGTTTGCATCCATCATATTCATTCGAATTCCTCCTAGAAATGTTATTCTTTTTAACTTTAGCAAACACTTATTCTACAAGCAACAATTAGTATAATTTTTTTATAATTGGCATTTCTAAACGATTGCTGCATTAACCAGGATGAATCTTACTGAATAATTGATGTAGAATACGAAGTAACTTATTGTCCGAAAATACTCAGGAAAAGGCAAAGTAGACACTGTGAAAGCGACGAAAAGGAGCTTGAACAGATGTCGCCCTTGTGCTGGAAGTGAATCTACGGAGCGAGGTAAACTCTCAAGCCAATATTTAAAATTTTACACTTAATCTGTTTCTAACAGTATTAAATTTCAGTTCACCACCAGAATTACTTTTTCACATTTAACAGGTGATCTGCTCCGTTGATTATGATAACCAATTATTCAAATGTAATAAAAAAACGCCCTCACTTAAAGGACGTTTTGGTATTGTTACTTAATTTCCTAACTGGTATTTCGTAGTATATACATCTTTTCTAATATGTTTTAATATTGCTCGTCGAGTCAAAATCCCATCGAAAAATCCCTCTTCATCCTCGACACAAACAAATGGATAATTAATAACAGCATTTAATCCATCCATAAAACTATCTTTCCTTGAAAGGCGCGGAATATCTGTGTGCATAATCTCCTTTACTTGCATCTCTGATAAACGTTCCATTTCAAACCGTTCTAGTCCAAGAATTTGATTTAGAATAATTGTTTTCCCAATTGTTCCTACTAGTTTATACGATGAATCTAAAACAGGCACAGCCGAGTATCCAGATTTTACCAAAACTAATAATGCGTGTTCTAAAGGATTATTCACTTGGACATGGGCAACTTTCTCAGATGAAATCATTAAATCTTCAACAGTAATTGCCGTTAATTCCTTTTCTTCTATCATGCTCATAACAAACGCTCCTTTTATTCTATATCGTCAAACCAACTTACCCTTCAAAAAGGAGTTTTTAAGCTCTACCCATAGTTTACCATAAATTGAGTGAAGAAAAAATTTAAAGTATGTTATCTTTTATTTGAATTTATGTAACACTTCTCTTAATATGAACATATGATCATATTATCATAGGAGTTGACTATTATGACTTATAAACCACTAGATGACGATACCATATTGAATGTTTCACAAACCTTCAAAGCATTGTCTGACCCTACAAGAATTAAAATACTGTACCTTCTTTTTCATGAAGAATTATCGGTGAATGAAATCTCCAAAAAATTAAATATGCAGCAATCAACAATTTCTCATCAATTGAAATATTTAAAGCAGCTTCGTTTAGTTAAAAATAGAAGAGAAAAGCAAATGTATTATTATTCACCAGATGATTACCATGTCATGAATCTACTTGAGCAAACCATTGATCACATCCATCATACGGACCAGGAGGTTAAATAATGGGACACCAACATGATCACCAACATTCCCATCATCATACAAACAATAAAAGAGTTCTTTTTTGGAGCTTTTTGGCCATTTTAACGTTTATGATTGTTGAAGTTATTGGTGGAATACTTACAAATAGCCTTGCTCTACTATCAGACGCAGGTCATATGTTAAGTGACGCAGCAGCTCTTGGGTTAAGTTTGCTTGCTTTTAAGATAGGCGAACGTAAATCTAATCAACAAAAGACTTACGGCTACAAACGATTTGAAATTATAGCAGCATTTATAAATGGACTTACACTTATTGCAATTTCTGTTTATATATTTTATGAAGCATTTCACCGTTTTGTTACACCGCCTACTGTTAGTGCCAATATGATGTTTATCGCGATCATTGGATTGATTGTTAATATTGTGGTAGCTTGGCTTTTAATACGCGGGGGATCGAGTGAAAATTTGAATATTAGAAGTGCACTCTTTCATGTATTAGGTGACTTATTGGGGTCCATAGGAGCAATCATAGCTGGGATATTAATCTTTGCATTTGGTTGGAACATCGCTGATCCAATTGCAAGTGTACTTGTGGCAATTCTAATAATATTTTCTGGGGTTCGAATTACTAGAGACGCAATTAATATTCTGATGGAAGGGAAACCCGCACACATCGACATCGATTCAATTATACAGGAATTACTTCAAATAGATGGCGTAAAAGACGTTCATGATGTTCATGTTTGGTCCATTACATCCGAATTTCCTACGATGAGCTGTCATATCGTGGTTGACGAGAGCGTTGATCGAGACGAAATCCTATATCAAGCAACCGATTTAATCAAAATTAAATTTCACATTTCTCATTGTACATTACAAATAGAAGGGGTAAATTCAACATTTCGAAATACGTGTAACTTCTGTGATTGAACTTGTATGTTTACCAAATAACGTAACATACTAACCTGTATCATCATCGAAATGGAGTTTTTTGAATGAAAGTCTATTCTTTTTCTAAAAAGGAAGAGATTGTCCATGCAATTACACATGGAATAGGCGCTGTATTAAGCATGATCGGTCTCATATTACTAATCAGCTATGCAAAGATAACAGGAGATTTATGGCAAATTGTATCCGTAACTATATTTGGAATTACCATGCTCATGATGTATCTTGCTTCCACAATTGTTCATAGTTTACCAAAAGGAAAATGGAAGGATCTATTTCTCATTTTTGATCACGCAACAATCTACTTGTTTATTGCAGGTTCATATACCCCTTTTTTATTAGTTCATTTACGAGGAGAGATTGGATGGACGTTATTTATCATAGTTTGGGGGATTGCAATAATTGGCATTATATTTAAAGTATTCTACGTTAAAAGATTCATCATACTTTCAACCATATTCTATATTCTAATGGGATGGCTAATTATTATTGCATGGGAGCCACTTACCACCATGATGCACGATACCGGTGTCACCCTATTAGTAACTGGTGGGTTATTTTATACGATCGGAACAATCTTTTACATTTGGCGTGGATTTCCTTACCACCACGCTGTATGGCATTTATTCGTTTTAGTAGGTTCTGCATTCCACTTTTTCACGGTGTTTTATTATGTAATTTAAAAGCGTGCTACCAAATAGCACGCTTTATGTTTAGAACGGAAATTTATTCAACCATTGACCGCCATCCATTGTAACCACTTCACCATTAATATAAGATGCTTTATCGGACAATAGGAAGTATGCTAAATCAGCTATTTCTTCTGGCTTTCCTAAGCGGTTTAGCGGAACAGATTGTAACGTTCTTTTAGCTGCTGCTTCAGATTGAAATAATTTATCCGCACCACCAGTACGCTCAATCGGTCCAGGGGCAATAGCATTGACACGAATACCATATTTTGTCCCCCATTCAACTGCTAATGTCCTTGTCATATTAAGAACTCCTGCTTTGGCAGCTGAGGAATGGATCACGCCTGCACCAGCATTCCATGCATATGTAGCAACCATATTTAGTATAGATCCTTTCTTTTTGTTCTCAATCCAATACTTACCTACTTCTCTACTACAATAAAATGTACCATTTAAAACAATATCAATAACAGAGTTCCAACCATTTACAGAAAGATCTTCTGCAGGACAAATAAAGTTACCAGCAGCATTGTTAACTAAATGATCAATACCACCAAATATATGAACCGTATCCTTCACAAGCCGTTCCACATCTTCTGGATTTCTAACATCCATAGGAATGAAAAGTATTTCACCTGTAGCTGTTTCCATCAATTCTTGTTTAACATTGACTAACTTCTCCTCTGTTCTACCAGTTAATACAACATTAGCACCTTCATCTGCAAACTTTTTTGCCATATACTTTCCCATACCACTTGAACTACCTGTTACAATAACTGTTTTTCCCTTCATCTAACTCTCCCCTTTTTTGATTACTTATTATTCATAATATTGCTTATACAATTCATGGTCAAAAGTAAGATAACATTATATTTTTCCTATCCTATTTCATGCTATAATTTTAATAAGCATATGGAGGATAAAGAAAGGTTGGCAATATGAACAGACGTTCTTTTCTAAAAAAATTATTTGGCAGTACGTTAGCCTTGATAGGGATCAGTGGAGGAACCTATTACTACGCAAGAGATATTGAGCCAAAAGCTCTTAACATACACACGGAAACAATAAAATCTAATATTATTCCAAGTACATATGATAACTTCAGGATTGTCCAATTTTCTGATACGCATATTGGATTCCAGTATACATTAGAGCAATTCACCGAATTAATTACCAAAATAAATGACCTAAACCCCGATCTAATCGTATTCACAGGAGATTTAGTTGATGCACCAGATCGATATAATTGGGATAATAATCTTACCGAATTATTGGATTCTTTAAAAGCTCCTTACGGTAAATACTGGATATATGGTAATCATGATCATGGTGGTTATGGAACAGATATCATTAAAAATGTCATGGATGAAGCTGGATTTCAGCTCCTTCAAAACACGCATCAACTAATTGAAAAAAATAATGATAGAATCTTGTTAGCCGGAATAGATGACGTTATGTTAGGAAGACCAAATCTAAACGAAACACTAGAGCAAGCTAATCCCGATCTTTTTACGATTTTGTTAGCACACGAGCCTGATTTTGCTGATATAGCTAAAAAATACCCGATTGACATACAATTATCTGGGCATAGCCATGGAGGCCAGGTACGACTTCCACTTATTGGACACCTATACACTCCGTCCTATGCTGAAAAATATGTTCAAGGCAAATATACGTTTGACTCAAGCGATCTAGTACTTTATGTTAACAGCGGAATTGGAACGACTAGGGTACCCTATCGCTTTCTGTGTAAGCCAGAAATACATGTGTACACCTTAAAAAACGAATAAAAAATAATCTCAATAATTTAAGACAAGCATGACAGTCTCCCTTTCATGAATCTTGGCATATAGTATGACGAGAACCTATATTGATTGAAAGGGAGATTTCATTGTTTTTATCAAAAGACTATATATCTCTGCCTGACTATCATCTTATTGATATTCATCCAAATGAGAGATTTCTTCCTCCTCATCCCTTCCCTACAAATTATGCATGCGAACCATTAATGGAAGACTCAATTATTGGAAGATCTCCATATGATTTTCCATCACCGCTTTATATTTATGATTACAGTAATCCACCATATTTCCCTAAATACTATTAATGTATTTGAAACTGGGTCGTTGCCAATCCTTGATAGAAAAAACCTTAGTTACACGTAAGAATGCTCATCCATTCTTGTCTAACTGAAAGAGGGAGCTTCGTCTTCCCTCTTTTTTCATGAGTGATTCAATAGTATTCTAGTTCCAATCATGCTACACTTATATCGATTTATAACTACTTGGAGGAATACATATGTTATCAAAATTAAAAGTACTATTTACTTATGTGTTATTCATTTTTCTTTTAAGTGCATGCGGATCTAATTTCGAACCTGATTTTTCCTATGAAATAAATGATTTCACTTTTATTAATCAGGATGGTGAGGAAGTTAGTAAGCAAGATTTAGAAGGGAAAATATGGCTAGCTGATTTCATCTACACCTCTTGTGAAACAGAATGTCCACAAATGACGTATAACAAACAAAAAATTGAACGTGCTTTAAATGATGAGGGTATTAATGATGTTGAGTTCGTGTCATTTAGTGTAGATCCTGAGACTGATACCCCTGAGGTGTTAAGAGAATATGGAGAAGTTCGAGGAATTAAGTTTGACCAATGGACCTTTTTAACTGGGTATGATTTAAACACCATCGAAGAGTTTGCAAGGGAATCCTTTAAGACAACTGCAAACCAATTAACAGATACCGAATTCATACACGGTGTTAGTTTCTACTTAGTAACACGAGAAGGAAATGCAGAAAAGAGCTATAACGGATATTTATTAGAACAGGAACAAATTGATGAAATAGTAAATGATATTAAGAGCCTGAATTAAGAGCATTCTAAATGCTCTTTTTTATATTCCTTGATTATAGCAACACTCTTTTAGAAAACAACCTTTTTATATAATTTTTCTCAACTATTTGTTCTTGAAAGTGGACAAGCAATCGTATAGTATAGAAACAAGTAACAAAATGGAAGGAGGTAAAAAAATGAGTCAAGAAAACGAGGTTCCGCTTAGTGATCTTGCAAAAGCGATTTATACGATAAATCGCCATGCAAAAACAGCTCCTGAACCTGGTCATTTATATTATATTAAAAAAGAATCCATTAAGCGTCTTCTCCAAGAAAAACGAGCAGAAAAAATAGGACTTCACTTTTCAGAGCACCCAAGATTTAGTAACCAGCACTCCACACTCCTTGTTAAAGTGGACCAGTATTACTTTCATATTCCTCCAGCCAAAGAAGACTTCAAAGAATTGGAACATTTAGGTACACTCGACCAAAACTATCGAAATCCTCAAACCAAAATGTCTTTATCACAGGCTAAGAGAATTATATATCAGTATATTAACTGGAAACCAAATAAGAAGCGTCCTAAGCAAAAAGAATATTCTTCTGCCTATTTCACACCTTCCTCGCTAGGGAAAATGGAATGGCCACCTACCAAAAAAACCTACCGTTAGCTTGATCACCATAAAAAAGCGTACAAAATTAACGTACGCTTTTTTTCATACCTTTTTTATGAAGTAATTGTTGGTACACATGCATAATTAGTAACATCCCACCAAATACCGCAAGAGCTTGTAATGCAAATTTAAATAACCGAAATGTTATAAACTGGATTTCCCCTATAAAGAAGACAACAATAAAAAATAGCACAATAAATACGAGACTACTAAGTAAATAACTCAGTAACCTGGTAGATTTTAATGAAATGAGAAAAGTCGTTATTGGTTTAATTACCATATAACTAGCTATTATTCCAACTAAAATTAACAACGAAAACAAGATCTCTTCTGTCAATCCTAATGATCTCAAATGTGCCATTTTAATAATAAATACCTTACTTGCAAACACCTGGATCAACTACTTTCCTTATCATACTTTTACTTAAAGCATAAACCTTTTCACATGAATATATACATGTATCAAAATTTACCAAATATTATATTAGTTTGGTATAATGTGTTTAATGGTTATGTTTGGAAGGTGGGTATTACTTTTGAATAAAGCTTTTCTATTTATTATATTAGGTGCCGCACTTTGGGGGACCATTGGCTGGTATGTAAAAAACTTATATGCTTTAGGATTTACACCAATGGAAGTGGTTACCCTTAGAGCTTGGTCATCAGCTATTCTACTGGTTAGTTACTTACTTATATTTTCCCCTAAGAAATTAAAACTAAAAACTACATCAGACCTTAAATATTTTGTAGGTACAGGAATTTTAAGTATTATCTTTTTTAATTATTGCATGTTTACTGCTATTGAATTATCAACGATACCTGTTGCTACAGCTTTACTGTATACTGCTCCAGCTTTCGTTACCATTTTATCCTTTTTCTTCTTTAAAGAGGCATTAACCAAAACGAAAGTAACTGCCTTAGTTATCACATTAATTGGTACTTGTTTTGTAGTAGGGTTAATCCCTTTAAATTTACAAGCAATTCAACTAGGTAGTATTTTGTTTGGTTTAGGATCAGGAATTGGCTACGCATTATATAGTATATTTAGCAAATTTGCATTGAAGAAATATACTAGTTTATCGATTACAACGTTTACCTTTATTATAGCATCGATTACACTAATACCTTTTTTTCCATATGCGGAAAAATTCTACTTACTAGCAGACCCTACCGTTCTACTATATACATTTGGATTAGGGTTTTTACCGACTGCTTTTGCCTATATCATATATACATATGGATTGCAGCAAACCGAAGCATCTAAAGCGTCTATCCTTACCACTATTGAACCCGTTGTAGCAACACTAATCGGTATTTTTATATTCAAGGAATCATTTACTCTGGTGCAAATGGTTGGAATGGCTTGTATTATCGGTGCTGTCATATTAATCCAACTATCAAACAAGCAAAAATCATCAAGAAATATTCAATTAAACAAGAAAAAAAGTGTGATTTAAGTGAGCTATGTCACGCCACTTTATATTGAAAACGATTATCATTTAACCATACTCAATTAGGAGGTTAAATGATGAACTCATTTACTGCAGAACATACACCAGCTGAAATTATTAAAGTGTTTCCAAAGGCAAGTGATTTATTCAAACAACGTCGAATTGACTTTTGTTGTGGTGGTGATCGCCCGCTTTCCGAGGTATTTATTGAAAAAAATATAGAAGCGTCTTCTGTCTTAACAGAATTGAATACCGCCTATGAAAAATGGCAAAAAGAAGACCATGAGATAACAGATTGGGACGCGATCGCTCCCTCTAAGTTGATTGATCATATTATCCATACACATCATGCATATTTGGACGAAGAACTTGCTCCTTTAGGTCAATTCGTAACAAAGATTTTTCGCGTACACGGAGAGACAGACCCACACTTAAAGGAATTACACCGATTATTCCATGAATTGAAGCTAGAATTAGAAGAACATACTGCTAAAGAAGAGACAGAGGTATTCCCGCTTATAAAAGAATATGAAACAAGTCCAAACGCAGAGCTTCTAGAAAAAATCCATATTGCAAATGGTGGATTAGAGGAAGAACATGACGCAGCTGGAGATATTCTTAAACGAATGAGAGAGATCACGGATGACTTTTCTCCACCTGTAAATGCTTGCAATTCGTATCGAATTACCTATGCACGTTTAGCAGATTTAGAATCGGATACATTCCAACATATTCATTTAGAAAACAATGTTCTATTTAAAAATCTATAAGAATGAATAGACAGGGCGGATTTCCACATCCCCCTGTTTTTATCTCCTTATTATCCCTAATTTTATGTTATGATAAATATGATATTTTCACCTTTTTCTTATTAGGAGCAACAATTGTAAATACATACATAATGGAGGGTATCCTTTTGCAACATTTACTTAACAAACAAGTATTGGATATTGAAATATCAGGTATAAGAAAGTTTTTTAATATGGTTGCAGATGAAAAAGATATTATTTCACTGACAATTGGACAACCTGACTTTTATACGCCTGAACATATAAAAAATGCAGCAGTTCTCGCATTGAATGAGAATAAAACATCCTATACGCCAAATGCAGGAATCTTAGAATTACGACAAGCAATATCTAAGTTTCAAGAAACAAATTATGCACTTAGCTATAATCCTGATTCAGAAATCATTGTCACTACCGGAGCTTCACAAGCTATCGACATAACATTTAGAACCATTCTCAACCCTGGAGATGAAGTGATCCTACCAGGTCCTATTTATCCTGGCTATGAACCATTAATAACGTTAGCAGGTGGAAAAGCAGTTCATGTCGATACAACTAAGGATAATTTCAAACTTACAAAATCAAAACTCGAGGAACATATTACAGATCACACAAAATGTGTAGTCATCCCCTATCCATCAAACCCTACTGGCGCATCATTCACAACGAATGAACTACAGGAAATTGTTTCTGTCATCAAGGACAAGGATATATTCATTCTAGCAGATGAAATATATAGTGAGCTTGTCTATGATCACAAGCATGTTTCGATCGCTAGTTTTGCGGATATTAGAGATCAAACCATCGTTGTTAACGGCGTATCAAAATCACATGCAATGACAGGATTTCGAATTGGATACACACTTGCCCCAGAATGGTTAACTAAACACATGATCAAGGTTCATCAATATAACGTATCCTGTGCTACATCAATTAGCCAGTATGCTGCACTAGAGGCTTTAACAAATGGGAAGCAAGATGCGATTATGATGCGAGAAGCTTATAAACATAGACGTGATTATGTTCATGAGAGATTGGTTAAAATGGGACTACCTGTGGATAAGCCAGCTGGTGCCTTTTACTTTCTACCAAAATTTCCAATTGAAAAAATGAATTCATTTGAACTAGGTTTACAATTAGTTCGCAAGGGGAAGGTTGCCTTAGTACCTGGAAGTAGTTTCTCTAGCTTAGGGGAAGGATATATGCGTCTTTCGTACGCATATGATATGGATACGTTAACAAGAGGATTAGATCGAATAGAAGAATTCTTACAAAATGAAGAATTACGATAAATGCATTGGGGTGAATACACACTCGTAATCCCCCCCTCCCGTTACTTTCAAGGATAGTTTATCTATTCTTTTCTTTATCATTTGTCTTTATTTCATTGTATATGTTTAACAATCGATCTAGTTCTTGACTTAAGGTAATAGATTCTAGACTTGTAATACCTTTGGATAATGCAACTTCTGTCATTTGATTACGCAATGTTTCTATTTGGGTGAGGAGTTTGTCAGTATCATACATGTTAAAGTTAAAGGAACCTCCTTTAAGTAATTAATACTACTTTAGCACAGTTATACAAGGAAGAACATGTTATTGTTAATTATTTGCAAATATTTGTTAAGCTCTTTATTACTTCTTTATTATGCTATATAGTTAAAGTTGGTATAATAATATCACACAGATAAATAGAATTAAAATGAGAAATTATTTCCTATAATTACCGATATTTAATCATTAATTGCTTTGTTATTAGAGAAAGGAATGTCTTTTTTGGCAAATGTAAAAGAGAAAAACGAATGGATTGAATGGCTTAAAGCTATCATTATTGCTATTATTCTTGCTGTTATTATTAGAAATTTTTTATTTGCCACATCAATCGTTGAAGGTGACAGTATGGACCCAACCCTCGAAAATGGAGAACGGGTTGTATTTAATAAATTTGTATATTTAGTTGGTGAACCTGCACGCGGGGATATTGTTATTATACAAAGACCACAGAAAAACTATGTGAAACGGGTAATTGGGTTACCAGGAGAAATCATAGAAATTAGAGACCATAAGCTGTACATAAATAACGAACAGTACGAGCAAAATTTTCTAACAGAAGATGCAATTAATCATACAGGAAATTTCGGGCCGATTGAAATACCAAAGGATAGCTATTTCGTAATGGGTGACCATCGTGCAATTAGCAAAGATAGTAGGAATGGTTTAGGGTTTATTACTGAAGAAGAAATAATTGGAAGATCAGAATTAGTCATCTTCCCCTTATCTGAGATGTCTAGAACTAGATAAGTCTATAACAAGGTCCAAACACCTTTGTTTGGACCTTTTCTATTTCTATTTTTCATTATCTAATATGCAGTACCCTATATTTATAGCTAAAATTCCGAAACAAATAATTCCAAAAGCAACTTCCCAAACTCCCATTAAGCTGCACCTCCTTGAACTACTTTATGTATAATTTAAAAGATTATTCAGTGAGATTTTACCGTAGAAAACTTGTCTTTTACAAACATGATTCATCCTGTATAAATAAATCCTAGGTAAATTCACTTAGCAAACCTATCCTTTATTATCATACCAAGATTCCTCCCCTAAATAAAGAAAAATATGATAAAATGAAGTGAAACTTCAGTGACAATCTAGCAAAATTGCTATTTTCATAAGAGAAGGTGATTCTATGCTTCACTGCCCGTACTGTGGGTCAGGTGTTAAGGAAAATGAATTATATTGTATTACTTGTGGTAAGGAACTTCCAGATGACCTTAATCATCGTTTAGAAGTAAAGAAACGATTGAATCGATTATGGTATATCCCTATTATTACCGTAATCATACTATTTATTTCCACAAGTATTCTTTACCTATATTTACAAAACCAATCCTCCCAAGCAAAAGAATATTACGAACAAGGTGAAAAATTCTTAGCTAATAGTGAATATGAGGAAGCTAGAGAGTACTTTAAAAGTGCTCTACAACGAAAGCAAAACTTTGCACAAGCAGAAAATGCACTAAGCTTTGTAGATGATGCTACTACTGTTAAAAAAGCTATTTCAGCTGCTGATTCTGAATTAGAGAAAGAAAATTTTCAAGAAGCACTTTCTGTATTAGATGATGCGGAAAGATCATTAAAAAATTACGATGGTAGTGCAGTTAATAATTTAGTAGATGAACTAATCCTTCATCGAAATGAAATTAAAGTTGAGCAGCTTAAAAGTATTCTTTCTCAAAATCCGACTATTGATGAATTAAAAACATTACTTTGGGAAGCAGACGCTATTAAGCAAAACGAAGCAGAGAAAATTGTTGAAAGCATACGTAATCAAATCATTGATTTTACATTTTCAAAAGCTAGTGAACATGTATCAAACAAACAATTTACAGATGCACAAACTATCGTTGAAGATGGTTTAAAATATGCACCAGAATCAGAAAAGCTTGGAAGTTTAAAAACAACTATAGAAAAAGAAAAGCTCTCTTTTGAAGTAACTCAAGAGCAACGTATAGAGCAAGCAATCAACGTAGAAGCAGAGGAACGCGAAATTAATGAAACCGATGCGATTGAGCTTGTCTCTGTGAAAATTGAAACGGATCAACAAGGTAATATCGTTGTTAAAGGTGAGGTAAAAAGCATTGCTTCTGACCCAGTAAATTCTGTCCTAGTAGATTATTCTCTACTTGACAATAACGAAAATGAATTTTTATCAAATGAAGTGTACGTCTATCCAGATACACTCTATCCCCAAGAAACAGGTAAATTTGAGTTTACACACTATGACATTCAAGAAGATATAGAGAAAATTGACATAGACGTTAATACAATAACTTGGTATCTAAATTATTAATGGAGTGATTAATCCATGCGTCAAAAACGATATCCACCAATTATCCTAGCAATAATCATTGGAATAATTGGATTAACGATCATCTTAACCATGTACATGAATTGGAATGAACAAGAGATATCTGTTAATAACCCAATCATTAGTAAGGTGGAGATTGATTCACAACCACAAAATTTAAAGAATATTATTCACCAAACAGAAAAAAACGTCGTTCAAATTGAAGCGCAAAACGAATTGAGCACATTAACAGGCTCAGGATTCCTTTATAATGATCGAGGAGATATTATTACGAATGCACATGTTATTCAAGATGCGGAGATTATCTACGTACGTACAGCAAATGCTCGTATTTATCCTGCTGCTGTGATTGGTATTGGTGAAGATACAGATATTGCAGTAATTCGTGTCCCCCAGTTAGCTGGAGAAAGCGGGCTCCCTATTGAAACCGATAATCCAACTGAAATTGGGGATGAAGTAATTGCTCTTGGAAGTCCACATGGCTTTCAAAACACCGTAACCCTTGGAATTATATCTGGTACCGAACGAAATTTTTCTGTGGAAGGATTTAATTATACGAATGCATACCAAATCTCAGCCCAGATTACGCAAGGAAATAGTGGCGGACCACTTCTAAATCGAGAAACCGGAAAAGTAATTGGAATTAATTCTGTCGGTACAGATGACGGTACATTAGGTTTTAGCATTCCAATAAACGATGTAATAACACAAATAGAAACCTGGTCCAATGAAGCCCAAAATGAACAACTGCATTTTACTAGTACTGAGGATATGATCAATTCATTGGATCCCGAACAATTTAAAGAAGATGCCAACTATATCGTCGAATACTTCTTAGACAGTATTTTGATTAGAGATTATGTAAGTGCCTATTCGCTTTTAGGTGATTCCATGCAGTCTTCCACATCGTATTCAAACTTTAGGGAGGGCTATATTCAAATAGTAGATTTAACGTACGAAAATATGACAAGTAAGTTAACGGATGACAACCAATTAAATACTACCTTTAGTGTTACAATTAAAAGAAAGTTACCCGACGAAGAAGAATTACACACAGAAGATAAAACCTATCGATTCACAATTGGTTATGAAAATGATCAATTAAAAATAATAAACATAAATATTGAAGAGACTGAATCTTAGATCTACTGGATAAGAAATACTGTAATAGCATTGTTACCTTTAAAATTCCCCTAATCTTTCAAGGATGTGTGGATACATTTTTTTATTCAGGTTATATAAAAGGCACGATCATCTAAAAAGAGATGATCGTGCCTTTTTGGCAGATAAGAAATTATATGCTTTCTTATGCTGCAAAAGTGCAACTAAGGCTTTTGCCATAAAGGTTTGGCAAAAGCCAAGTTTTCTAATTTATCACACACGGAAAAACTTCGTTAACTGCTTTGGTGGTAAAGGTTTACTGAAATAAAACCCTTGCATTTCATCACATCTTTCCTGTGTTAAGAAGTTAAATTGTTCCATTGTCTCCACTCCTTCAGCGATCACTTTCATATTTAGGGAATGAGACATATGAATAATGGATTTAACGATTGCTTTATTTTCTCTTTGTTCATCCTTTAAGAACATTTTATCTATTTTCAACTTAGTAATTGGGAATAAGCTTAAGTATTTAAAAGATGAATATCCAGTACCGAAATCATCAATCGATACAAGTACACCCAAATCTCTTAAGTCCTTTAATGTCTTTAATATATAATCTTCATTAGACATAGCCATACTTTCCGTTATCTCAAGCTCTAGGTAATATGGAGAAAGACCTGTTTCAGCCAAAATTTCTTTAATTTTATCAACCAGACTTCTTTGATGGAACTGCTTCGCAGATAAATTAACACTCACCGTAACAGGATCATACCCTTTATCCTGCCACACTTTATTCTGCTTACAGGCTTCATACAATACCCAATCACCAATTTCAATGATTAAGCCTGTTTTTTCAGCCAGCGGAATAAACTCAGCCGGTGCAATATATCCTTTTTGTGGGTGATTCCATCTTAATAAAGCTTCTAACCCTACCACTTTTCCTGAACTAAGATTTTTTTGAGGTTGATAATGTAGCTCAAATTGCCCTTCTCTTAGTGCCTTCCGTAATTCTGTTTCCATCGTTAAACGCATTTTAAAGTTTTCAGAGATAGATGAATCAAACAAATTATAATTATTACGATGTTTCTCTTTAATAACATACATTGCCGAATCAGCATGTTTGATCAAATCATTCGCATTCGTACCATTCTCTGGAAAAATACTAATCCCTATACTTATAGAAGTATAAATTTCATAATCTTCAATTTTAATTGGTTTTTCAAACGCAGCTATTATCTCTTCTGCTAGATCAACTGCCGCCTCTTTCGTGGATGCAAGTCGGTGTAGAATTAGAAATTCATCACCGCTCATTCTAGCAATAAAGGTGTTCATATCTAAGAAGGATTTTAACCTTTCTCCACATGCTGTTAATAATTTATCTCCAAAAGAGTACCCTAAGGTATCATTTATTTCCTTAAAGTAATCCAAATCAATGAAGTAAACAGCTAATATTTCACCCGATTTTTTTGCCTCATCAACGGCCTCTTTTAATACTTTGTTAAAAAAATTACGGTTTGGAAGATCTGTTAATTCATCATAGTAAGCCATATACTCAATCTGATTTTCATTCATAACACGCTCTGTAATATCTTTGAAACTTGCTACTTGGATAATGGATCCTTGGTTATTGTATGGATAATCAATGACTTCAACATGGAATTTTGATCCATCCTTCTGTATTCCAATTAATTCATATGGGTTAACTGAATTCTGATTACTGAGCTTTACAATACTCTTTTGATCAATGAGACGAGTAATTTCCATCCCTTTCATCTCAGAAACAGAATACCCAAACATAGTTGCAAAGTTAGGATCACAATCAATAATATGATGTTCCCCAAACATAACAATACCTTCTTTATCAGCAAATGTATTTTCATTTATATACTTTTTAATCTCTTCTGACTTATCTTGTAAAGACAATGGATGTACGATTAGACAAAATACATTATTAGAAACTAGAATTGATTTTACTTCTAGCAAACTTCCCTTTTTGTTTCTTTGATCCATTAAAAGATGAACCTCATTGGATTCCTTAAGTAAATCAAAGTCTATGAAGTCAAATATCGATATGCCCTGTAGGCTTTCCAAACCCAAGACAGAATTAGCCTTGTTATTTGTTTCAATTATTTCTCCGTCATCTTGTACAAAAAGGACAGCTTCCTTTAAGGAGGATAATATTCGATTATGCATAGGTAGTACTGTTTTACCATTTGTCATAGATTTTATCTCCTAACTCCTTCAATCAAACCATAATTATCCAATAATGATTCTTTCTTTTGGATAATGGAATTTTCCGTTTTGTTTATTATTTTTAAACATAAATAAAAAAGTAATAATCCCTACCCTACCAATAAACATTAAGATCATAAGAAGAATTTTACTAAACGTTGTCAATTCTCCAGTAATACCTAATGACAGCCCTACTGTACCGAAAGCTGATGTTATTTCAAATAAGATTTCGGCAAGGGTAAACGGCTCGACTATTGATATCATTAATACCGATATAAATACTGTCATAATCGCCATTAACGTTACCGTTACAGCCTTCATTAAATCAGATTCATGTACTTCTCGTTTAAATATACGTATACTATTTCCACCTCTAGCATACGTTATGATGAAAATAACAACTAATGCAAATGTTGTTGTTCGTATCCCACCACCGGCACTACTAGGTGAAGCACCTATAAACATAAGGAAAGACATAAATATATGATTTTGCTCCGTTAGCTGGCTAACATCCATGGTTGATAATCCCCCACTTCTAGTAGTTACAGATTGAAACAACGCATAGAACAACGCCTCATGCCAGGTTTTATCAGCAAAGAAATTCCCCATGTCAAATAAGTAAATAAATAATGTTCCAATAACAATTAAAAACAAAAAGGTCGTAGTCGTTAGTTTTGTAAATAAACTAAAACGCATAAAATTTCTCTTATCATATTTCGCAAATAAAAAATCTTTCACTTCTATTAAAACTGGAAATCCGATAGCTCCGAAAACGATCAATAGAATATGTACAAATTGCACAAAATAATCGTTTTGAAACGGCACTAAGGACTCGCCAGTAATATCAAATCCACCATTTGTTATACCACTAATGGTACTAAAAAAACCATTTAAATAAGCTTCTCCAGCTGTAGGAAAGTACTGCAAGTAATATGTACCTAGAATAAGGAATCCAATCAATTCAATGGTTAATAATACAAGAAAAATTTGTTTGATTAGACGAACCATTCCTTCGAATGTTGTTTGATTCTGATCGGTCATAATCAATCTACGTTC
Source organism: Ornithinibacillus caprae (assembly GCF_009728145.1). Taxonomy (GTDB): domain Bacteria; phylum Bacillota; class Bacilli; order Bacillales; family Amphibacillaceae; genus Ornithinibacillus; species Ornithinibacillus caprae. Next base: position 25,284 of record NZ_WOCA01000019.1, read on the forward strand.
TTTTAAACCAATTTTCTTGCCTAAAATGAGCCAAATAGAAGTACCTATCGCCATTACTCCAACTGCACCTAACTGCATAATAAGGGCTAAAATAATAATACCAGTTGTACTCAGTGTGTCTGCAACTGTAATCGTACTTAAACCAGTTACACTTAAAGCACTTATAGCAGTAAATACTACATCGATAAATGGTATGCTTACTCCTTTTTGATACGCTACGGGTAATGCTAATAATGCAGTAGATACAACTGCTGCAAGAAAATAAAAAAGAAAGATCATTCGAACTGGAGACAAATTCTGTATCCATCGAAAGAAGAAATTCGAACTAAACATAACTAATACTCCTTAAGTGCCTATTCTTATATCGGCTAGATTGGTTATTATTATAGCAGTTCTAGACAAGAATTTCCTCTATTTTCGACAAAATTACATATTCACTATACAATTAATAGAGAAGAATATAAAGTAATATGAAAAAATTTAAAATTTTATGAGCTTTCACCCCTAAATATTTTGTGTTCAGGAGGTTGATCATGGAATTAACAGCTGAATTAGGAACGAAAATTATTGACGAAACAAAGAAACTAATCGATGAGAATATTATTATAGTAGATAAAGAAGCAACCATTATTGCGAGTACTGACACCACACGTATTGGAGACTTTCATGAAGGTGCAAAGCAAACGATAGAAAAGAACACGGTAACGATTTTAACTAGTGAGCATCAAAAGAGCATGAAAGGAATTAAACCTGGAGTTAATTTGCCAATAACCATTCATAAAGAAGTAATCGGTGTGATTGGTATTACTGGAAATCCAACTGAGATCATACCCTTCGCCTCCTTAATGAAAAAAATGACAGAGTTGCTAATTCGAGAAAGTATGTATATCCATGAATCTGAATGGGCTGCAAGAGCTTTAGAAGTATTTTTTCTTGATTGGGTACAGCTAGAGACCGTACCTCAAGATTTTATTCAACGTGCTGAAGTTTTAGGAATTAACCTAAAATCCAAACTACTCTGTACATTAATATATATTCATCAAAACAATGATGCTCACAATATGAATGAATTAATAAACTGGTTGGAATTAACGCTAGATAGTACAGTAGTCAGATGGGGAAATGATCGATTACTAATGGTTACAGAAGAAAAGCAACGTAATGCTTCAGCGAACTACTTACTTTCAGCCCTAGATTCCTTTAAGTCCTATGCCGAGTCTAACTATGGTAGTAAATTATCCATCGGTGTTGGTACAGTTTTTGATACAAAAGCAATCAAACCTTCTTACCAAAGGGCTGAAAAAGCTTTAAGAGTCGCAATGAATACCAATAGTATCATTTTTTATGAAGATCTATTATTAGAAATTTGTTTAGATGATGTAGATGAATCCATAAAAGTTGAATTTATCAATCGTATTATTACACCTCTAAAAAAAGAACCTGAATTACTAAACACACTTAGAGCTTATCTAAACAATAATCTCCATGTGAAAAATACTTCATTAGAGTTGCATATACACATAAACACACTACATTATCGATTGAAACAAATTCATCAGCTAACGAATCTTAATCCAAGAGATACCTATTCCATTGCGTCGTTTTATACTGCACTTTACTATTTAGATGAAAAAACAAATTAATATTGTTTTTTCGTCTTTTTTTTGTATTATCATCTATATAATTCTAGTGATTGATTCTATAAAATGAAAATAAAAAAGTTAGGAGCTAAATGATGCTTACGGAAAATATAATCAAGACCCTGCAGAAAATTGTTGGTAGTGAAAATGTAGATTGTAAGAAATCAAGTTTACTAGTATATTCCTATGATGCTACCCCGCAATTTCAATCCCCACCAGATGCAATCGTATCACCAAGAAACACCAAAGAAGTGTCGGAAATAATAATACTTTGTAATAAACACCATATCCCTATTGTACCAAGGGGGTCAGGTACCAACCTAAGCGCCGGAACAACTCCTCTAGAAGGTGGAATTGTCTTATTGTTTAAACATATGGATCAAATTCTTGAAATCGATGAAGAAAATTTAACCATTACGACTCAACCTGGGATTATTACAAAGGATTTAATTGAATTTGTTGAATCAAAAGGATTGTTTTATCCTCCAGATCCTAGTTCCATGAAAATCTCTCAAATCGGCGGTAATATAAATGAAAATTCTGGGGGATTACGTGGTTTAAAGTACGGAGTTACACGTGACTATGTATTGGGATTAGAAATCGTGCTACCTAATGGAGATATCATTCGTACAGGAGGAAAATTGGCTAAAGATGTAGCTGGATATGACTTAACTAGATTATTTGTTGGCTCAGAAGGAACGCTTGGAATTATTACAGAAGCTACTTTGAAATTAATACCAAAGCCAGAAACGAAAAAAACAATGTTAGCATTATACCAAGATCTTGATGCAGCCGCGAGATCTGTATCTGCGATCATCGCCAATCGAATAATACCTGCAACACTTGAGTTTTTAGATCAACCTACCTTACAAGTAGTGGAAGACTTTGCTCAAATCGGACTTCCTACTGAAGTAAAAGCGGTTTTATTGATCGAACAAGATGGATCCCCTGCAATTGTTGAGAAAGATATGAATAAAATCGCAGACATCTGTCGAGAAAATAATGCGGTAGAAGTTTCTATTGCTAAAACCTATGAAGAAGCTGAAGCACTAACAACTGCTAGAAGGGCTGCTCTTTCCGCATTAGCACGCTTGAAACCAACTACTATCCTTGAAGATGCTACGGTTCCACGATCTGAAATAGCCAATATGGTCAAAGCAATCGAAGAAATTGCCCAAAAACATCATGTTAAAATCTGCACTTTTGGCCATGCTGGGGATGGTAATTTACACCCTACTTGTTTAACCGATATCCGTAATGAAGAAGAAATTGAACGCGTAGAAAAAGCTTTTGAGGAGATATTTCATAAAGCGATTGAACTTGGGGGAACTATTACTGGGGAGCATGGTGTTGGTGCGATGAAATCTGCTTATTTACACTTAAAAGTTGGAAGTGCTGGAGTCGAAGCTATGAAACAGATCAAACATTCCTTGGACCCAAACAACATTATGAATCCTGGTAAAATATTCGCAAAATCGGAACGAAAAAGAGTGGTGGTAGCTAGGTGATGAAAACTATAGAAAAGCAAAACATTCAACATGAATTTAAAGAAAAAATGGATTACGATGAATTGTTAAACTGTATGCGCTGTGGATTTTGTTTACCTAGCTGCCCTACCTATATTGAGTCAGGAAAAGATGAAGCACACTCTCCTCGTGGAAGAATTGCTATGATGAAAGCAGTCGTTGACGGAGACCTCGAACCTGATGAAGATGTGAAACGCTCTTTAGATCTTTGTTTAGGTTGCAGGGCCTGTGAACCAGTTTGTCCATCTGGTGTAAAGTATGGTCATCTATTGGAGCAAGCTAGAGATATTATTTATCAAAACAAAAAGCAATCCATACCGGAAAAGACAGTTCGACACCTGGTATTCGACCAACTCTTTCCCCATCAAAAGAGAATGATTGGGTTTACTAGTTTAGTTGGATTTTATCAACGTTCTGGCCTTCAAAAACTAGCAAGAAATACCGGAGCAATGAAAATCTTACCTGCAAATTTACAAGCAATGGAAAAAGTGTTACCAGCAATTCCTAAGAAAAAGGAAATGAAAAACCGAACTAGACATATACCAGCATTTGCAGAAAAAAAGAAAAAAGTTGCTTTTTTTGCAGGTTGTTTAATGGACACCGTCTTTCTTTCAACCAACGATTCCACAACAAAGCTACTCCAACATGCCGGATGTGAAATCGTTGTTCCCGATACACAAGGCTGTTGTGGAGCATTGCATGGCCATAGTGGAGAAAGAAATAAAGCAAAAAAAATGGCGAAAAAAAATATTCAAGCATTTGAAGAATCAGAAGTCGATTATATTATTACAAACGCCGGTGGCTGTGGGGCTTTTCTAGTTGATTATGGTCATCTATTAAACGATGATCCATACTGGGCTGAACGAGCTGCTGCTTTTTCAGAAAAGATCAAAGACATTTCAAGTATATTAATCGAATTAGAATTTCATAAACTTGACTTACAAGTAGATGAACAAATAGTTACGTATCAGGATTCTTGTCATTTGAAAAATGGTCAGAAAACCTTTATGGAGCCACGTCAGTTGCTACAATCTATTAAAGGTGTAACCTACGTTGAAATGCAGGATGCAAGCAGATGTTGTGGCTCAGCAGGGATTTATAATATTGTGGAATCCGAGATGTCCATGCAAATTCTCGACTATAAAATGGAACAAACAAAGAAAACTAAAGCGAAAACAATCGTCACTGCTAACCCTGGTTGTCTTTTACAAATGAAGTTAGGTATCGACCGAGAAGGTTTGCGGGAAGAGATGGAAGCAGTTCATATCGTTGACTTCTTATTACGAGCATTGGAAAAAAATTAAGCTAAAAAATACTATTAGGAATGCACCCTATAACTGGTGCGTTCCTATATTAGTTCTTTAAACTTTTCAAGTAACTCTTCTCCTTGATATCCTTCATCAATTAATTTACGTAGCATTTCTTCAATTTTGCTTTTACGCTTATCAATAATGGTCCCCATAAATAATACATTGATACGCTCTCCACCGATATCATTGATACCAATAATAGAAGTTATAAATGTTGCAGGATCATTACTTTCTTTTGTAATAACCACCTCTACCATTATTTCTTCATTTTTATCACGTAAATTGGTAAAGTAATCCTTATAATCCGATTGTACATATGCTTCTATTACCCATCGATTTTGTTCATCTTCTCTGTTTATAATTAAACCATCATATAACGTTATGGATTTCTTAACTAATTCTTCATACTCATTTTCTAAAATTTGTAAGGCTTGTAACTTAAATGTTTTCACCTCGAACCTCCTCCCTATTATTGTTAAGGAACCTGCTTAATTTTATTTTACCAAACTTCCTGTCATACATATAATGATATTTTCTCATTAGGGTATGTTAAATGATATAGAAAGGAGCGATTACGTTGACAATAGTTTTTATTTTTATAATAGTAATTGTTTTACTCATAGCCTTTTTAATTTACAACTTAAATACTAATAATCGTGACAGAAGGAAGCCGAATGACTTAAACGAGGAATATATTTCACAAGGAAGTCGCAAAAATATAGAGGACCCTAAAAAGCTGTAGCTAAACATCACGTACTTAGTGATGTTTTTTTTATCTCTGAAATATAAATTAAGTATATAATTAATTTATTATGGTATAGGAGAGTTAGGATGATTAAAAAACTTTCATTTATATTTTGTATGATTATACTTGTTACTGCTTGTTCCAAAAGTGAACCAGCTCTTGTCAAGAAAGATACTCCTCCTTCTCAACCAAAAGATAGCCCAGAATTGATTGAACAACCAAATGATGATGAAGAAACGGATGAATTTATTGAATTTACCCTAGAAGATGAAGTAGTAATGATCAACTTACATTTAGTACCGATACTACGTCAATATTTACATGCTGTCTCCAAACGAGATGAAATAATCAAAGAAATGAATATCCAACGAATACATGAAGAACCTGATAACAGCGTTTACTTACTTGAATTTTCTTGCAATCATGTGCTATGCTCATACTTATTATTGGATCAAAGCAAAGAAAACACAGGACATCTAGTTGCGGATCTCGCAACATTATCTTCCGTCAAATTATCACCAGATGAGACTAAATTATTGTTGGTATTTCATCGAGAATCATCGCTTCCCCTACCCATGGCAAATATCGTTGTCTTAGACCTTGAAAAATGGAAGGCTGTAAAACTTGAAAATATTACCAATGATGATTATATTCTAAATTATAGTTGGCCAATTTTGTCCGCAGAGTGAAATGATAATGAGACGATTTCTGTTTCCATTCCAGATATTATTGAACCTACTCAAGAATTAATTGTCAATTGGCAAGGAGATCTCAAACCAACTACTTCAATACTATATAAAGCGCAGCTGGAGTAAAAAAAGGAGTTATTTTATGAATAAAGTAATTGAAACAATTCTTGATCACCGATCTATTCGAACATTTACGAAGCAACAATTAACTAAAGAACAAATCCATTTAATTGTTCAATCTGCTCAACAAGCCTCTACCTCAAGTTATGTTATGGCCTATTCCATTATTGGTATCACGGATGAAAGGATTAAGGAACAACTTGCTAATATTTCAGGCCAACCTTACGTCAAGGATAATGGACATCTGTTTGTGTTTTGTGCAGACTTACACCGTATCCACCAATTAGCATCACCAGAAGAAAAAACTGCAATTGAAGAAAGTCTAGAAACAACGGAACAATTTATGGTTGCTATTATAGATACAGCATTGGCAGCCCAAAATGCATGCCTAGCTGCGGAATCAATTGGGCTTGGGGTTTGTTACATCGGAAGTCTCAGAAACGATATAAACCGAGTTAACAAAATCCTAAATCTCCCTCCCTATGTTATACCTTTATTCGGATTAGCTGTCGGTTATCCAAATGAACAACCAGAAAAAAAGCCTCGATTACCATTTGATTTAGTTTATCACGAAAACGAGTATAACAATCAAAGCATCTACCAATCACTGCAAAATTTTGATAAAGAACTAAATCATTATTACCACAACCGTTCATCCAATGTAAGGAACGACACATGGTCTGATCAAATGATGCGGAAATATAAAAAGTTAGAACGATTAGATGTTACAGGATTTGTTAAGGATAAAAATTTTAATAAACGATAAAAGTAAAGATGTCCCCTCTGGGCATCTTTTTTTATGCTTTAGGAAATATCTAGTAAGTATATTTACGAGTAGATGAAAGAAGCTAAACAGTGAGGGGTTTAAAGGAGGTCAATTCAGATGACAGTCTCAACTCAAATTAAACAAACGATTGCAGGTCTAAAAAGTGCACAAGCAAGCTTTGAGCAATTTGCTTTACAGACTCAAAATAAACAAGCAAAACAACTTTATGAAAATGCTGCACAGCAAACCCAAACCATTTTACAAAGTGTTGAACCACGAATTCAACAAATTGAACAAGAAGAACCTCAATATAAAGGTTTTTAATTAGTTAAATTCACATAATAGGGGTGGATGTAGCATCCCCCCTATTTTATACCATGCACGAAGAAATGGGTGAATACTGATGCTTAATAAAAAGATACTAATACTAACAATGTCCTGTTTCATTTTATTTGGATGTGGAGCAAATTCTAATCTCGGAACTAATGAAGAAAAACCCGTTGAGATTACCAAAATATCTTCTACAAAGAAAGGGACAAATCAAGATTTAGCAAATCAGGCAAAAGATTATTTAAGTAATAAACAAAACATAACATCTGTCAATGCAGTCAATACATCCAAAAAACTTGTTATAGCTGTAGAAGTTCCGCATCATGAAAGATTTCAATTAGCGAAAACAAGAAAAGATTTGCAAGATGAATTGAAAAAGAAATTTTCAAAAGTCGAAGTTGAACTATCAACAGATCAAAAAATCGTTTTAGAATTAAAAAAACTGGAAGAAAAGTTACAAAAAGGATCCATGAAGAAGAAAGATTTAGAAAAAGAAGTAGATGATATTATTAGCTTATCAAAAGAACAAACCTAATAAGAAAGAGTGAAGGTAATATGGCAGATAAGAAAAAAAAGAACGTACCACCTTCCGCACAACAGTATCAATCCTTTCAAGATAAAAGGGAAGTTAAGCGTCCAATTGTAAAGAACTGTATTAAGGCATTCTTTGTAGGTGGATTTATATGTTTTATCGGCCAACTTATTTCCACGTTTTATATCCATTTTTTTAACTTTACCGAACAAACAGTTGGCAATCCCACTATAGCAACATTAATTTTTATAACCATGCTGTTAACAGGTTTTGGAGTTTATGACCGTATTGGACAATTTTCAGGTGCTGGTTCTGCAGTTCCTGTAACCGGATTTGGTAATGCGGTAATTTCTGCAGCTATCGAACATCGAACAGAAGGATTTGTCCTTGGTGTTGGTGGCAATATGTTTAAACTGGCGGGATCTGTCATTTTATTCGGTGTTTTTTCAGCATTTGTTGTTGCATTAATTAAAACAATCCTTATTCAATGGGGTGGATTGTAATGCTACAGGGTCATCGAACGTGGATATTTGAAAATAGACCAGTAATCATTTCCTCTGGGACAGTTGGAGGTCCTTTTGAGGCAAAAGGGAAAATACCTAATGATATTGATATTCTTCATGAAGATATGTGGCTAAACCAAGCATCCTTTGAAAAAGCTCAACAGATGATGATGGAAGAAGCATGTCAACATGCTATAAAAAACAGTCCTATACAAAAAGAACAGGTTTCCTTTTTTATAGGCGGTGATTTAATCAATCAGATAACACCTACGAGCTTTACCGCTAAAACAATTGGTGTTCCGTACTTTGGATTATTCAATGCTTGTGCGACGTCGATGGAGAGCCTTGCACTATCAGCGTTTCTTATTAATGGAAATGGAGCAAACTATATTCTAAGTGGTGCCTCAAGTCATAATGCAGCGACGGAGAAGCAATTTCGTTATCCAACCGAATATGGTGGCCAAAAGCCACCTACTGCTCAATGGACTGTTACCGGAGCAGGTTGTGTACTATTAGCAAAAGAAGGTATTGGTCCTGTGGTAACTTCTGCTACCATTGGAAAAGTAGTAGATATGGGCATGTCTGATGCATTTAACATGGGAGGCGCCATGGCACCTGCGGCCGTTGATACTATAACGGACCATTTGAGAGAGAGAGAGATAGATCCTTCCTATTATGACTTAATCATTACCGGTGATTTAGGGCATATAGGTAGAGAGGTCTCCTTAGACCTGTTTCATAAAAACGGAGTCAATATTGACGAAAATAAATATGTAGATTGTGGTCTTACAATCTACCGAGAAGATCAACCTGTTTTAGCTGGAGCCAGTGGTGCAGCGTGTTCTACAGTTGTAACCTATGGTCATTTTCTTAACAAAATGAAAAAGGGCGAACTCAATAAGATATTAGTTGTGGCAACAGGAGCTCTACACTCTCCTTTAAGTGTAAACCAAAACGATCCTATACCTTGTATCGCCCATGCAGTTTCAATTGAATCAGGAAGTGATACACTATGATATTTTTCTGGGCATTTGTTGTTGGAGGTTTAATTTGTGTAATAGGCCAAATTATGTTTGATGTGTTTAAATTAACACCCGGACATACCTTAAGTATATTAGTTGTTGCAGGGGCAATTTTAGATGGTCTAGGCTTATACGAACCTTTAATTGATTTTGCTGGAGCTGGAGCAACCGTACCAATTACGAGCTTCGGTAATTCGTTAGTACATGGCGCTATGCAAGAAGCCGAAAAACACGGAATTATCGGGGTAATAACAGGAATGTTTGAAGTGACAAGCTCTGGTATCTCTGCAGCAATTATTTTCGGTATGATTGGTGCTTTAATTTTCAAACCAAAGGGATAATGGGAAGCCTGATATCCCTCTCCCCCACCCTATGTATTTGGAGGTAATACTAATGACAGTAGGTTCCCAAGTTAAATCTTGCTTTTCAAGTTTAAAAAGTATCGAAGCAAGCTTAGAAACGCTCGCTTTACAATCAAATGAAATAGAGGCATCCGAAGCGTTTAAGAAAGCACAAGCAATTATGAAGGAAATTAAACAGGATTTAGATCAACAAGTAATATTCTTATCCCAAGAAGAACCTCAATACAAACAATAGAAAGGATAACTTGTTATGCCAGACTGGATTCAGATTGTGATCAGAGCTTTTTCTTTATTAATTATCCTATTTTTTATGACCAAATGGCTAGGCACAAAGCAATTATCCCAATTAAATATTTTCGAGTACATTTCTGGTGTAGTTTTAGGTGGAATAGTTGCCATTCATGTAAGTACATTAGATAGCCCAATCTATTTTGCGTTAATAGCTATGTTTATTTGGTTCATGATTACCTATTTAGTGGAATTACTTTCTCTGAAAAGCAAATCCTTTCGCAATTTTGCTCAAGGAAAAGGTACTGTCGTTATTCAAAACGGTAAAATTATGGAGGATAATTTAAAAAAGGAACATTTTTCTACAGATGACTTATTAGAAAGTCTACGCGAAAAAAATATCTTTAAAGTTGCTGATGTTGAATTTGCTCTTTTAGAACCGACTGGTAAGCTTAGTGTTTTACCTAAAAAGGAAAATCAACCATTAACATCAAAAGACTTAAACATTAAGCTCGCACCTGAACGAGAACCACAAACCGTTATAATGGATGGTAAAGTTCTGCTTGAACCGCTTGCAAATCTCTCTTTAAATACCAATTGGTTAGAGACAGAACTGGATAAATTGAATGTTAGTATTGAAAATGTATTCTTGGGGCAAGTAGATACGCATGGTCAACTAACCGTTGACTTATATGATGACAAGATCGCTGTTCCGAGTCCAACACAAAAACCATTATTACTAGCGACGATGAAAAAGTGTCAAGCTGATCTAGAACTATTTGCTTTAGCAACTGAAAATACACAGTCAAAACAATTATATGAAAAGAACAGTAAAAAGCTGCAAGAAGCCTTAAATATTGTAGAACCATACCTAAAGTAACATCCAACTGTAAGTAAAGAGGGATGTTACTTTCTTCTTATTTTCCATTACATAATTTTAGCGATATCGTGGAAACGTAAGAGGAGATACTTTAGGTGGAGTTGTTAGGATGTTAAAGAAATTATTAAAAAAAGTATATAGCAAGAAACCAAATGTTCCAGAAAAATCATCGACAGAGGACATTTTACGTAAAGAGATTCAATTAGATGGGAACCTAGAACAAACGCTTGGTTTCTTTAAAGAAATATACTCTTATCCAGATAATCAAGACTTCGTGATCAGAAATATACATATCAATGGAATGAGCAAAAAAGCTGCACTTATTTATATATGGACCATTACTGATGTAACATTAATCGATCAACATATTCTAACTCCATTAATCAGAAATAATAGTACATCTAGTAAGATTGAGGACATCGTTTCTATTCAATCTGTTGATACCAAAAACGTAATAAAGGATATTTTACCTGAAATCAATAAAGGTAGTGCTGCATTAATAATCGAGGGTGATCCACAAGCTTATTTATTTAGTGTAACCAATTTTGAAGGTAGAGGTGTCGAAAAGTCTGAAAATGAGACGGTCGTTAAAGGACCAAAAGAAGCCTTTACTGAAAAATCAAGTACGAACATTTCTCTAATCCGTAAAAAAATTAAAAATGAAAACTTAGTTGTAGAATCACTTACCATCACAGAACGCTCAAAAAATGATCTATTTATCATATATGAAAAAGACTTAGCGAATGAAAAGCTAGTTGAAAATGTTAGAGAACGAGTTAATTCACTTCAAGTGGATGCCATACAAAACCTCAGTTTATTAGAACAACATATAGAAGAGCGTAAGTTTTCTATCTTTCCAACCGTATTATATACGGAAAGACCAGACCGTGCGGCATCGTTTATAGAGGATGGCTATATTGTATTGATCATGGATAACTCACCAGCCTGTCTCGTGTTACCAGCTACATTTTGGTCATTTTATCATTCATCAGAGGATCATTATTTACGTTTTCATTATGGGAATTTTACTAGATTACTACGAATCATTGCATTATTTATTACGTTGTTCACATCTGCGATTTATGTAGGGGTAGTTACCTACCACGCAGAAATGATCCCCCCAGATTTATTACTAGCAATCGCAGCAACTCGTGAAAGAGTTCCTTTTCCTGCAGCAATCGAAGTAATTATTATGGAGCTTGCCTTTGAACTTATTCGGGAGGCCGGATTACGGGTACCTAGTCCTATTGGACCAACAATTGGTATTGTTGGAGCACTAATTTTAGGACAGGCAGCCGTACAAGCTAATATCGTCAGCCCAATTGTTGTAATTGTGGTTGCATTGGGAGGATTAAGTTCGTTTGCAGTCGGAGATATTAGTATGAATTTTTCCATTAGATTAACTCGTTTCTTATTCTTACTTGTTGCGAGTTTATTCGGTATTTATGGTATGGCTGCATTATTTACATTCGGTATATTTTATTTGGTATCACTCAAGTCGTTTGGTGTCCCCTACTTGGCACCACTTACACCAAAATATGTATCCTCTGGAGATACCATCTTTAGAAGAGTATTACAATACGAAATGTATAGACCAGGTTATGTGAAACCAAAGGATATCAAGAAGAAATAAGGTGATCACTCATGGAACAGTCAAAGGGAAAAATTGGGATAAAGGAATTTATCGCTTTAACGATATTAATGACTGGAACAAAATTAGCAGACGATACACCTGCCATTATCTATGAAGAATTACAGAATGCCGGTTGGATAGCCCCCCTTATCGTTGGGGCTTTATCCATTATCCCTATTGCCCTTTTGATCAGAGTCGTAACAAGTTACCAAGATAAAGGTTTAATTCAAGTGATTGATCATTTATTTGGTAGATTTATTGGATTTCTCATCATTTTTATTTTATGGGGTATATCATTTTTTGCACTCATCATTGATACAGCGATTTATACGGATATTATCGGTACAATGTACTACTCACGAACACCAACAATCGCTATTTATGCTTTGCTAATGGCTGTATGTGCATACGGGGGTAAAAAAGGATTTGAACAAATAGGTTCCATTTCCTGGGCGGTACTCCCTTATATCAAAGTCTCTGTACTTATTGCATTAGTCTTATCCTTCTTTCAAGGCCAAACATCTTATCTATTTCCTATTTTAGGTCCAGGAGAATGGGAGGTAATTAAGGAGAGCTCTCTCAAATTATCCATTTTTGGTGATTTCATATTTATTTTTATTCTAGTTCCCTTTATTAAAAGTACAAAGGATTTTAATAGAGGGGTGTGGATTTCCTTATGTATTATCGTTGCCGAAGTTACGTTGGCAATGATGATCTATGTGGTCATGTTTGATTATCAATCCGTGATGATGCTTAATTACCCTTATCATGAATTAATCCGTACCGTACAATTGGGTTTTTTAACAAATATGGAAACATTCTTTTTTCCTTTTTGGCTTATTGCTTCTTTTGTTAGGTTTACTGTATATATGTACATCGCAGCCATGCTCTTTGGTAGATTATTTAAGATAAAGGAGTTTGAATATGCGATTCCTGCACTGGCAACTTTAGTTGTGTTTGTTGGGTCGATACCAGAGAGCCCTACTCAATCTATATTTGAAATTAGAGCAAGACTTATTGATGTATCAACTCCTATTTATATCATTTTACCGTTGCTTATATGGATTGTAGCAAAGTTTAAAGGAGATCTGAAACATGACAAAGCAAAAGAGTCTATTTAAAATGCTATGTTTACTTAGCTTTCTCCTCCTATTATTAAGTGGATGTTGGGATCAAAAAGAAGTTGAAAAAATGGCCTATGTTGTCGCAATAGGTCTGGATCAAGATGAGGAAGATGAGAATCGAGTGAAGATAACCTATTTAATTTCCAACCCTGAAGTGGGGTCCTTGGCTCAAGGCGGGGGTGCTGCTGGGGAGGAACCTCCTAGAGAAATAATTAGTTTTACTGCAGATGACTTTATTACTTCTAGAAATTTAGCAAATACGGTAGTTGCTAAGGAAATAACGTATGATTTATTACGTATCCTTGTCGTATCAGAGGACTTCGCTAAAAATAAAAAATTCTTACGTTGGCTTTACGATGCTACCAAAGAAAGAGAAATCCGAAGAGACATAAAGATCTTGGTTACTAAGGAACAAACAAGTTCGTTCATGATTGACAATCAACCATTACTTGAAACAAGACCCCATGAATATTTTGAAATGTTATTTAATCGAGGGAAAAAAGCTGGTATGGTTCCTAGTTCTGACTTATTAACCTTTTTCCGAATTACAGAAGCAGATGCTGATTTATTTGCTGCTGCCTATGGAACTGCACAACAAAATGACAATTCTAGTGGAAAAAATAAAGACCCAGAACAAGCTATAGCAGGTGAATTGCAATATGGCGGAGAAACGAATACAGTACAATATGCTGGTTCAGCTTTGTTTAAAGAAGGGATCATGATCGATACCCTCACAATAGAAGAAACAAGGCTAATGTTTCTATTACATCCCACCGAAAATCCTGTAGCTATTTTAACAAACCTACCAGACCCATTTAATGAAGAATATCAAATTGCAACTAGAATAAGACCAAATGGACAAGTAAAGTTTGATATGAATTTGAAAAAAGAAACCCCAAGTATAGATGTCACGGTTCCAGTAATCATTGAAGTACTAACGAATCATAGTGGTACAAATTTTGCGAAGGATAGCGAAAAACGAATCAAGTTAAAAGAATCATTTGAAGACAGAATAACGAAAAAATTTGAGGAATTAATTAAAAAAACTCAAGATGAATATGGAACAGAACCATTTGGCTGGTCATTAGTTGCCCGAAAAGAATTTTTAAGGATTTCCGATTGGGAATCATTTGATTGGATGAAAACCTATCCTGATATAGAAATAAATGTGTCTACAGAGGTCAGACTTGGAAACTTCGGTAGACAAGGTGAAATGTTAAACATTAAGGACGTGAGAGATTAAGATGACCATAATCATTTGGCTTGTTATTCTCATAGTTAATGCTTACACCATTGGTTTTTCTATCACCTTATGGAAGGGGGATAGCAAAGTAGGAGCAATTGCTATGTTTGTTGTTGCTGTAGCTATCGTTATTACGCCATTTTTCTCTGTGTTAAGGTAAAACGCTAGGCTCTCAGTGAGCCTAGCATTTATTCACTAATTTTTAATACTACTTTTCCAAATTGCTTATTTTGCTCAAGATATTCAAATGCTGCCTGTGCTTCATCTAATGAATAGGTTCGATCAACAACTGGATGTGAATCATTTTTTTCCATATGCTTTAGCATCTCACGTAACTCTTCTCTACTCCCCATGGTAGAGCCAAACAGTTGATATTGACCATAGAAAAAGGAACGTAGATCAAATGTAATCGTATCTTCCGTAGTTGCCCCAAACGTAACGATACGTCCTCCTTTTTTCAACACCTCTAAGGATCGATTGAAAGTTGCTCTACCAATACTCTCAATTACTAGATCAATCGTTTCATTTTTCAGCTCCTCGACCCAATCACTATTTGTATCGATTGCCTTATCTGCACCAATTTCTAATGCCTGTTCACGTTTATGTTTACTTCTAGATGTCACAATTACCTTCGCCCCTATGTTTTTAGCAAACATAATTACATATGTTGCAACTCCACTTCCTGCACCTGGTACAAAGACGGTATCCCCTGGCTTTATTTGGCCTTTAGTAAATAGTGCACGATAACCTGTTAAAGCGGGTAAGGCTAAAACGGCTGCCTCCTCCCATGAGAGGTATGCTGGCTTTCTTTCTACCTGTTCTGCTGATAATACAATTTTCTCAGCAAATGTACCATGGTCAGGCATTCCTAAAATATCAAAGCCTGCTGGCGGAGCATCACTATTTTCGTACCAACGTAAGGCAGGATTTATAATTACTTCTTCTCCAACTTGAAACGATATAACCCCGTCACCGATTGCCTCAATGATACCAGCCCCATCTGAACCTATAATCAACGCTTCTTCATTATCATCACGACGGTTCGGAATATAAAGATCACGTCGATTTAAACCGGCAAACCTTAAAGATACAACTACCTCTCCCTTTTTCGGAACCGGATCAGGCATTTCCTTTACTTTTAATTCTCCATATTCATGCACTAAGGCTTTCATGATTGTTTCATCCTCTCTACGAAATGCTGACTGAACTGATCTAATTGTTCCTTACTCGTTATATCATATGGAAATAATGGAATATAGATCATGTTCTGCTTGATAAACATGTCCTCAATCATTGCAGTATATTGCTTTTCATGTTCTTTCCTTTTTAAAAAGAATTCCCCATCCAATTGTTCAGGCAGCACTTTATTTACTATTAATGTTTTCACATGTAAATGATATTTATCAAGTAATTCGATTGCTTTTTTAGTTTCTAGGATTGGAAGGCGTTCTGGATTTAACACAAAAATAAAACCCGTCACCTTCGGATTAAGCATAACTTCACGAGCTTTAGAAAATCTCTTTTGCCTCTCATGCAATACATCATATATCGGATCTTCAATTGGTTCCCCATCATTTAACAATTGTGTGTAATTTTCATTGGTTTTCCTTCTTCGTTGAAGCAAGCCTTCAATCCAGATTCCCATTAATTCTGGTAATGACAGTAAACGAATCGTATGACCAGTTGGGGCCGTATCAAATATTAATTTATCGTAATGCTTACTTTCTTCTAAAATGATAGAGATAAGCTTATCAAATAAAGCAGCCTCATCCGCTCCAGGAGAAGCCTTGGCAGTATCCAACTGACGATGGACCTCTTCCATCATATGAGAGTGAACGACACCCTTTATATTTTCTTTTACCGTTTTTATATAATTTGATGTTTCAACATCGGGATCTATCTCTAATGCTGATAGATTGTCCGCAACTTTTTTTATCTTTCCACCGATATCCTGTCCAAAAATATCACCTAAATTATGGGCAGGATCAGTAGAGATTAGTAACGTATTACATCCAGATTGTGCCGCTCTCCATGCGATTGCTGCAGCTGATGTAGATTTTCCTACACCACCCTTTCCTCCCACAAAAATAATTTTTTTGTCTAATTCATCATGCATCATATCACACCTCATCATCTAGTAAGTTTTAAGTCTAGCAGCAACGGATGCCTGTTAATGGAGATTTTTCCATCCCCATACGTAAATGCCAATCATGAAATTTCTCAATCATATATGGATAAAGCTCTAATGTATAATAGTAAACCGGATTTGGAATGCCAATCATCTCGGAATACAGTAATAATAAAAATAAATCATCTTCATTACGTAGCTCTCGAGCAATTTCCTGTCGATGTGGCATGCTCAAAACCTCTTCATAATACTCTATAAGCTTTTTTACTTTATCAAGCATGTTCAACACCTCATTTATGTAATAGAGAAAGGGATCATGTATCTTTATGATCCCTTTCTCATGCTATTTCTTACATCGCATCTTTATTCTCATGATCTATAGGTGGATCAAATTTACCAGCCAATGCTTGGAAAGCCGTTAAAACAATCCAGGCAGCAAAGACAAAGATAATCGCACCTAATACAAATAATAGTGTGTTGGAGTCATTACCAAACCATGACCATTGGAAAACAACCTGCTGGAACATAGCCCATAATGTCATGAACATTAAGAATATCATTGGTATTAAGGTAACCGCATAGTTTCTGCCTAGTCGTTTTAACCAAATTGAGATTAATAATAAACTGATTCCAGCTAGTAATTGGTTAGAAGTTCCGAAAAGTGGCCATAGTAAATATCCACCTGAACCGAATCCTCTAGACCCCTCAGGTAACAACACTAATATTCCGCTGGAAATAACAGCTACTGAAGTTGCTACATGTGTTTTCGTTAGTGCAGGCATTTTGTACTCTACACCAAGCTCAGAAATAATATAACGCATTAAACGTACAGAAGTATCAAGAGTTGTCGCTGCAAAGCTTACAACGATAATAGATACGATGGTTGTTGCGATTTCCGGTGGAATAGCTAGACCTTGCGCAAGAACAGCTGCCCCCTCAACAAAATTTCCTAAACCAGATGCATTCGCATCTCCAAAGCTACTATAAACACCAACAAATGCTTCTTCACTATTAAATAAGGTTACAACAGCAATAATTGCCACTAATGCTAGAATACCTTCCCCAACTGCTCCACCATATCCAACAAAACGAGCATCTGTCTCTTTATCTAATTGTTTAGAAGAAGTACCAGAAGAAACCAACCCATGGAATCCAGATATCGCTCCACACGCAATCGTAATGAATAGAAGTGGGAACCAGGATACATCATTAGCACTTCCATTTATTGCTGGAGCTGTTACTTGAGGATTCGTAAACAATAATCCTAAGTATAGTATTAATAATCCAACAACCAATTGATGAGAATTAATAAAATCCCTTGGCTGCAATAATTTCCATACTGGTAATGTAGACGCAATGTACACATACACCATTAAAATAACAATCCAGATCAAGAAAGCAGATGAAACAGCTCCAAGTCCAAATAGGCCAGCTCCATCCTCCCCACCCATATACCTTACTAGATCAATTTGCAGGAAATCTACATTACTTGCAATAACAGCTGTCAGATACATTACCGCTAATGCAAGCAATGATGGAATGAGCATTTTAGCTTTTCGTTTGTACACAGCATATCCAATCCATATAGCTAATGGAATTTGAATAAATACTGGAAGGACACTTGCTGGATACGAGATAAATAGATTTGAAATTACCCAAGCGAACACCGCGTTAACCATTAGAACAAGAATAAGAATAATAAATAAAAACAAGATCTTTGCACGCTGACCAATTAATTTATGAGCCAACGTTCCTACTGATTGCCCCTTATTCCGTACAGATAATACCAATGTTCCAAAATCATGTACCCCAGCTGCAAATACCGTTCCTAATACAACCCATAGTAAGGCTGGTAACCAGCCCCAATATACCGCAACTGCTGGTCCAAGTATTGGCGCTGCCCCTGCAACAGATGTAAAATGGTGACCCCACAAGACAAATTTATTTGTAGGTACATAATCAACTCCATCTTTATACCGGTGTGCAGGAGTTACATAGTTTGGATCTAAACGAAAAATCTTTTCTGCAACAAATTTCGAATAAAATCGAAATCCTATTGCATAAACTACCAAACCGATTACTGCTATTAAAATACCATTCAACTTCTCTACCTCCCCTATTTTTGTGTGGATTTGCCACCTAAAAAACTAGAGTCAGTCTAAGATGTATTATGGACTAATCCTAATTAAACGCTATGTGAAAGCGTTTAACTTTAGTACATTTTTTATTGTAGACTAAATATTACAAAAAGTAAATATTTTTAATATTCATCGATTTTCTTGTTAGAAAACTTGGTATTCATCAAATCTTTATGGTGAATGCCTTAGTTGCACTTTTGCAGAATAGGAAAGTGTATAATTCTTTTCCCGCCAAGAAAATACTCTTCTACAGTACGTAGAAGAGTTAGATTCTACAATATTTTACTTAAAGAATGAATACTGCTACCACTGTCATAACAATTAAACCTACTATTACTGGGAAGAAGTTTTTCCGTACGAGATCCATTACTGAAACTCCACACAATCCAGCAATTGCAATTAAAGAAGACCAAGCTACGAGCGTTCCTCCACCAGTCCATATTGCCCCCATTTGTCCAATTGCTGCTAAAGTGGTGGCATCGATTGAAGCAGTTTCTAAAGATGATGCTAACGCACCTGTTAATGGAAGTCCTGAAAACCCTGAACCATCCAAGCCTGAAATAATTCCGATGATTAGCAGACTAAATGCTGCAAGCACTGCACTTTGAGGTAAAAAGCTTTGGGTTGCTTCTACTAAACCAAAAAGGAATGAAGGTCCCTCTTCTACCCCTAAAATATTCCCTGAAAAGTCGGTACTTCCTAAGAAAAAGAAACCTGCAATCGGAATAACTGGTCCCATTGCTTTAAACGCAAAGACAAAGCCGTCGGTAATATGATTGGTAATATAATCAAGTGCTTGATGTTTTCCAAACGCAATGGTTGAAAGTAATAATAAAATTACTGCTACACCGCCTACAAATGCAGCCCCGTCTCCACCTGCTAATCCATCACTACCAGAGTATAGCTTATTAAATAACATATAGACTACAACTGCAAGTAAAGATAAAGGAACTAATATCGCGAATATCTTACTCCACGTGGTTAGATGTTCAGTCTTCGGTTTATTAGTAGACCTTTCTTGAGTTTGTAACAATTGTAAATCAAGTTCATTTCTTTCATCATGTTTAGACCGGATTGTTTTTCGATACATCAGGTATGCAAGTAGTATTGCCACGCCACCAGCAATTAATGATAAAATTAATGCTTGATCGGCAACAGCTCCTGCATCAATTTCTGTTGTAGACGCAGATAAACTTGGAGCAACTTGAACAATGTAATCTGAGGATAGTGCCATCCCTTGCCCAGCAATTGCAATCGCAACCGCAGCAGTCATTGCAGGTAATCCAGCTCGAATTGCTGCTGGTACTAACAGCGCACAAATTAATGGCACTGCTGGCGTTGGCCAGAAGAACAAAGAAATAACATACGTAACCCCAATGAGTACGAAAAATGATACATGACCATTTACCATCATCTTTTGAATCGGTTGGATCATACGTACATCTGCTCCTAAGTCCTTTAAGGAATTAAGCAATGCCAACATGAAGGTAATGATTAAAAAGATACTAAACAATTCCTGAGCTGCAACTAAGTTGGCATTAAAAATTGCTGTAAACCCATCAATTAAACTTCCTTTATACACCCAAGCAATGATGAATGTTCCAAGTAATGTGGGTAATACGACCCCTTTACGAAAAATCATCGTCCCAATAATGATCAGTGTAAATAATCCATATAACCAATGGGAAACCGTTAGTTCCACATGTATCTTCCTTTCTAAGTTGACTGTGCTATAGCCTATGCATGACTATGTCAAGCGGTGAAAGGAAAATTAAAACCCCAAAGTCAACAGTAATTGCTGAGACTTTGAGGTTCATTCTTGTTGTAAATCTTCACGAACTAATTGAAATGATTCACTTTGTCCATTCCATATAACTTCAACTTCTATTGATTTTTCAGGATTATTAAAGACATCATCACTACCATGACTTAGGTTGAAAACGGTGTCTTGAGGTGATTCATCTTCATACGTACTCCTAGAACTCCTAGATCCTAGTTTTATTTCCAAATGTTCCACTGACTTTAAGTCATTTATATCTCCTTTATATTCAACAAAACTTTCATCCTCATGCCAATAATCCCGTTCCATCCTTCCGTCTAGTTCGAACATCACTTCTTCACCTTCTATTACATACTCTCCCCTCCAATGTTCACTCTCACCGACATATTTATAATCAAGTTTTTTATAATAGTCACCTTCTTCCTGTTCAACATTTTTTTCATGTTCATTCTGGCCCATTACAAGATTAGCTGCTACCACAAAAAATAATATCCCAAGGAGTCCGAATAAAAGTTTTTGTTGATTCATTCCTACACCTCCCTAACCTGCACACGATATTCCAATACTCTTCCCTCTCTATTATCAAAAGCAATACTACTCTTTATTTACTTGATGCATTTCATCTTTTAAATAAAAACGTCCAATCTCTTTATTTTTCAACGTAACTACAACATCAACATCCGTTGAATGACTTAAGAGGCGATCCTTATCTTCTTCGGAAATTTCTTGTTTTTCTGTATTAAGTTCATATGCTAGTGTATACCAACCACCACGAATTGTAGAAATCACAGGATTACCTTGATAACCACTTGTTTCGGTGAATAAGTTATATCTAAACATTTCGTCCATCACATCCTTCATTGTTTCCTGTGGCTCTAGATGAACTTTTACACCATTTTCATAGATCTTATCCTTTGGATCAAAACCTTTAATACTACCAAGTGGGTCATCCCACAAATTAGTTAGTCCAAGTTCATATCTTAGATAAATTGGTTGGATCTCTTCCTCTGTTACATCCTCTTCATTAATATCTTCACTGAACCATGGGTCGTACTTTTCTGCATGAATTCCCACTAAACCTATTTCAATCTGTAATACCTCTTCATCTCCCTTGGGAAGCAGTAATATATCTTCTTCAGCTATATTATCAGTTAATTTTTCACTATCATAGAACATAGAGAAAAGAATAAGTACACTAATCAAAATTACAGCAGAAATCCATCCTTTAGAGACGTTCTTTATCCTTTTACGCTGATTTTTATTAAATTCATCCGTTTTAGAGGACAATTTACCCATGGAATACCCCCTTCATGAACACATAAGATTTATATTGAAGATGAATTCGCTTCACTTGAACATTCCTGACAGAATAATTCTCCACTTTCGTGAACACCGTTCAAAAAACCATTTTCACAGTATACTTCTTTGCCACATTTCTCACATTCCCCAACTAATTCACGCATTAATAAACACTCCTTTTTCCACAGTATAGAATAAATGACTAATTTATGAAATAGTCTGGAATAAAACTCGGCATTCACCAAGCCTTTATGATGAATGCCTTAGTAGCAATTATGTAGGATAAGAAAATTTCTTACCCTACCAAAAGAAAAAGATAGCCTCTTGAGAAGCTATCCTTTTGTGAGCGGAATTGTTTTTATGCTGCCGTACTTAGTAAGGCTTTTGGTTGCTTATTAAATAAGAAGAAGACAACAACCGTACATAAAATGATTGACGGCACAATGTAAGAGATATTATAAATTAATGAATATACCCAGATGTTTGTAAATTCTGGTGGCATATACTCTGCAAAGAAAACAACTCCTGCAACAAAATGCGCAGCAAATCGTAACATAGAACCTATGATAATCCCAAATGTTATATATGTTAGATAGGTTTTCGTTTGCCCTTCTTTAAGAGCTTCTTTAATTTGCTTAGCAAAGACACCAGCAAATCCTAATACGGTAAATGCTACAATATAATCTAGAAAACCTTGAACTGGGTGCATAATCCATGCGCCAAACGGAATTTGTAATGCTCCCCAAATAAGGCCCGCAAGCAGTCCACCTTTTATCCCCCAGCGGAATGCTACAATAAAGATTGGAATCATTGCAAATGAGATAGACCCACCTTGCGCCCAAATCTTAAACGATAATGGAATAATATCAAGTACTAAAGCTAAAGCAGCAAAAATGGCCACCTCAATTAAAAATAAAGTTTTTTTCGAATTCATGTAATTTCCTCCCCTTCATGTAATCTAAAAATCTAGTCTACTACTAGATTTTTAAACACAAAAAAAGCAATGCCGAGGGGAAGCTTCCTGATGGGGAATCCGCTCACATTGCTTTTAATCCATCAAAAAAGCCACCATCCCTACGCTAGTACTAACTAACAGGTTCAAAGGGTCAGAACATTACTCATGTTCACTCTCAGCCATTCGGCTCCCCCTGTAGGCTTTACATTCACTTTTTTTGCTACAAGTATTGTAACCTACTTTTCAGATATTTACAATGAAAGATTATTTGACCTTTTTCTAGCGCTTCTCTTTTGGAATTATCGACCTTGGCAACAAAGAAAACCCCCAATTCACCACAGAATTGGGGGATACTCTCAAATTATAAAGTTACAAATTCTTCAACGTCTTTTACACATAATGCAATTGCTTCTTCCCAGAAATTTGGTTTGGTTAGATCTACATTTAAGTGCTTCTTCGCTAAGTCTTCTACTTTCATACTACCAGTATCACGTAGTAATGCGATATAGTCATCTTCAAAGCTTCCACCTTTTTCAACTGCGTGCGCATAGATTCCTAGACTAAATAGGTAACCGAATGTATACGGGAAGTTATAGAAAGGTACCCCAGTGATATGGAAGTGCAATTTAGATGACCAGAAGTTTGGGTCATATTCACCTAGTGCATCACTATATGCTTCTTTTTGCGCTTCTATCATTAATTCATTCAAACGTTCAACAGAAACTAATCCTTGTTTACGCTCTTCATAAAAGCGAGTTTCAAATAAGAAGCGTGCGTGTATATTCATGAAGAATGCAACACTACGTCCAATTTTATCCTCAAGCAATGCTTGTTTTTCTTCTTTATTCTGAGCACTCTTAACAGATGCATCGGCAACGATCATTTCTGCAAATGTTGAAGCTGTTTCTGCAACATTCATTGCATAGCCTTGATTTAAACCATGGATATCGTTCATTACATGTTGGTGATATGCATGTCCTAATTCATGTGCTAATGTTGAAATATTAGAGGTAGTACCAGAGTAGGTCATAAACACACGAGTTTGTTCACTATCTGGAAAACTTGTACAGAATCCACCCGGTCGTTTACCAGGGCGATCTTCTGCTTCAATCCAACGTTTTTCAAACGCCATTTCAGCAAAGTCAGCCATTTTGGGACTGAATTCACGGAAGTGATCTACGATAAAGTTAGCACCTTCTGTATAACTAGATTTTTTCACAGATTTAGAAATTGGGGCATTCACATCATAAATACTTAGCTTATCTAAGCCTAACAATTCAGCTTTTTTATTTAAAAACTTTACAAAATGCTGCTTGTTATTAGAGATAGCTGTCCACATTGCATGTAATGTTTCTTCTTCCATACGGTTAATGGCTAATGGTTCTTTAAGTACATTTTCCCATCCTCTATGTTTATATGTCTGCAAACGGAATCCGGCTAAATGGTTCAATGTTTGTCCAAATAAATCTGCATGATCAGACCATGCCTTACTGATTTGTTCGAAGACATGTTTACGTACTTCTCGATCAGGATTACTCATTTTGTTGGCTGCTTGTCCAACAGAATAGGAATTAACTTGTCCATCTTCTTCAATTTCTACTGTCATATTTCCAACGATTGTTTCATACATTTGTCCCCATGCATGATATCCATCCACAGCTAAGTCATTAATTAATACCTCTTGGTCACCGGATAGTAACTCTTTTGCCTTATTTCTTGTTTCACTTAACACAAAAGATAATTCATGAAGACGTTCATCAGTAATTAATTCATCCCAAGCTTCATCATCAAGTTCTACAAGCTTTTGGTCAAAATTTGTTTTCACTGCATCCATTTCTGCCTTTAATGCACTACGTTTTCCGACTAATAAATTTGCTGCTCCGTCTTTTACATTTTGTGCACTTAAACAGCTAATAAAAGCAAAAGATTCACGTAACTTTTTCATTGTGCTTTCTAATTGCTTCGTTATATTCACTAATTTGGTAGTGCGTGTTTCGCTATTACCCGGATCAAAATCATCAACAGATGTACCAAGCTTCTTGATCTCATCTTGTACAGTACGTAAGTATGTTTGAAATTCTTTAGACTCACTTCCACCTGGGAAAATCACATCCAAATCCCATGTTTGGCTATATTCTTTCGTGCCTTGCATCTAATCTCTCCTTTTAAAAAAATCAGTATATTTTCTATAATAACAATTTCTTTATAATTTTTCACTACATTTATTTAGAAAATCGAAATATTTTTTAACTAATTTTTTCCAATTAGATGTTTGTAAAGTGTTTCGTTTTTGATTAAAATGCTTAATATTATGGTTAGCCGCTTTGCCCCGCTACGGAAATGCATTTCGCTTTCACAGTGACTGTAAGGAGCTTGACAGATGTCGCCCTTGTGCTGGAAGTGAAAGCAACTGCCCAAAGCGGAAATCACGTTGCTGTTACTTGGCCATTAACAATGTGTATTCTAAACCTTTTTTCTGCGTATTCGATATCTTTTGCGCATCTAACAAAATAAGAATCTGTTAAGTATTAAATGAAGCCGCGTTCCGTTCAATCCCCTTACCCTACAAACTTTTTGATGAAAGGTAGAAAACCTCTAAAAACAAAAAACATTTACTTGACTTCTCCTAATTATGAATATATACTAAGTAACATAAAGTAACTTACGTATTAAAAATTATATTTGGAGGGAAATACAATGACAAAAACAGTTTGGAATGTAGATG
The DNA here is from genome assembly GCF_009728145.1 of Ornithinibacillus caprae. GTDB lineage: Bacteria > Bacillota > Bacilli > Bacillales > Amphibacillaceae > Ornithinibacillus > Ornithinibacillus caprae. Next base: position 50,962 of record NZ_WOCA01000019.1, read on the forward strand.
CAGCGCATAGTGAGTTAGGTTTTTCTGTAAAACATATGATGATCTCAAAAGTAAAAGGTACTTTTGAAAAATTTGATGCAGTAATTGAAGCTGATCTTGATGATTTAACTGATTCAAAAATTGAGGTTACTGTAGATTTAGATAGCATTAATACACGAAATGAAGATCGTGACAACCATTTAAAATCAGCTGATTTCTTTGATGCTGAAAATCATCCTAAAATGACATTTGTTGCTACAGATGTGAAGAAAAAATCTGATAACAATTTTGACCTAGTTGGAGACTTGACGATTCGTGGAACTACAAATTCTGTTACAGTAGATGTTACGCTAGAAGGTGTAAGTAAAGACCCAATGAGCGGAAACGAAGTTGCTGGATTCAGTGGTCAAGCCACAATTAATCGTAAAGACTTTGGTCTAACGTGGAATGTTGCTGTTGAAACTGGTGGAGTTCTAGTAGGAGAAGAAGTTAAAATCAACTTTGAAATTGAAGCACATAAACAAGCATAATGAAAAGGCGCATGGTAAGATGCGCCTTTTCTTATGATCTATAATTTCTATTACTATAGATTATCCACTCCGCTTCATCAACCATAAGAAATACGGAGCACCAATAATTGCTACTAATATTCCTGATGGAATTTCATTCGGTGCTAATAACGTACGACTTAAAACATCTGCTATTACTAGTAATAGTCCCCCTATTAACATGGTGACAGGAAGGAGCCGTTGATTTGATGGCCCTACTAATAGCCTTGCAAAATGCGGTGCAATTAAGCCAACAAATCCGATCGCACCAACAGCAGCAACACTAAATGAAGCTAATAATGTTGCTAATAATGCTAATTGAAATCTCGTAGACATTACAGATAAACCTAAACCCGTAGCAGCTTCGTCACCTAACGATAACGTGTCTAATCGGCGAATACGCATTAGTAGGATAGGGAAAAGAATAATTACTGGCCAAATTAAATACTGAGCTAGTTCAGACCATCCCCTTGCATAGGTTGTCCCTGATAGCCATGTAAGTGCTGATGCCACTCCCATATCCGCTTGTACAACTAATATTTGAATGATTGCTGATCCAAAAGCAGACACTCCAATACCTAGTAATGCTAAAATTGCTGGCTGAAATGCTGCTCGAATTGCTAAAAGCATTACAAAAATAAAAAATACAATTGACCCAATCATCGCTCCTACTGGAATCCAAATCGCTGAGACACCGACTACATACATTGTTAAAAGTGCTCCGACGCCTGCACCAGATGTTATTCCAATCACCGAAGGATCTGCAAGTGGATTTCGAAGCACTCCTTGAAAAATCAATCCACTAACAGCAAGGATCATCCCACTAAGTAAGGCTACTAATGCACGTGGTAATCGTAAATTTAACACCAGATTTTTCATAAATTCATTTTCACCAAATAATGCTTGCATCGTTACGATCGGTTCAAAACCATAATTTCCCGAAGCCATGCTAATAAGCAATGTAACAAAAATAACGAATAATAGTATTGGTACGACAACCTTTAGAGGTAGCCTCATCGTTGTTTTTCCAGCAATAATAGAAGCGTTTTCGGACCCATATTTATGCTTCTTCATACGTAATACCAAATAAATTAGCCACGGGGCTCCAATTAACGCTGTGATTGCACCAACTGGAAGTTCAGAAAATGATGGATCGATGATACGCGCCAAAATATCTGCAAGTAGTAAGACATTTGCTCCCCAAATAAAGGAAGCAACAAGTAAAGGAAAATGTTTTCGATATCCGATTAACTTAATAATATGCGGTGCTACTAATCCAACAAAACCAATCGGTCCAACTACACTAACGGTAACTGATGTTAATAAAACTGCAAGAATCACAGAAATGAATTTAATTCGGCTAACTTGTTGACCTAACGCTATTGCAACATCATCACCTAGTGTCAGCGTATCTAATTTATAAGACATAGCGAGTAACACAAAAAAACCTATAGTAACTATTGGCAATGAAAACTGTACACCGCTCCAATTGTTTTGTATAAGCGTACCAGATCCCCACAGAAACAATCCTGCCGTCTCATTTTCATAGAAGATTTGTAAGACACTTGTTAGTGATGAAAACAAGAAGGTTACAATCATTCCTGCTAATACCATCCGAACGGGAGAGGCATTATTTCCTCCAGATAAAATAAATACGAGTAGGAAGGTAGATATTCCACCTAAAAATGCAGCAACAATTCCATTCCCTATTAATGCGGTAGGGAATAATACAGTAGCACATACGACAGCAAAATAAGTACCAGAATGAATCCCAAGTGTACTTGCTGAAGCTAGTGGGTTTTTGGTTACAGTTTGTAAAACAACACCCGCAACAGCAAGTGCCCCTCCTGCAATAACTCCCATCATGGCCCTTGGTAAGCGTAAATATCTTACCGTATGATGTTCTAATATATCTTGAGGGTTGAAAATTGCCGCCAATATAGCATCAACTGGTATAGACACATTTCCTTGATTAATATGTATAAATATAAAAAGGCATAAAAGCGCGGTTCCACCACCAAAGGTAAGAACCGCTGTCAATATTTGATTAACTTTTGCATTCATTTAGATCACTCATTTACCATAGCATCGACTAATGTTTCTGTAAGTACTTTCGCTGATAATGTACCACCAAATGTCCACGTATCTCCTGGTAATTGATGTGTATTACCTTCTTGAACAAAGCTCAGATTTTCCCATACTGGATTTCCTTTTAGTTGATTTTCAAAGATATTGTCATCTTCTTGTACAATATATAGGAATTGAAGGTTTTCCTCTTGGAAATTTTGTAATGCTTCAACGTTTACTTCACTATAGCCGTATACTTCAACTGTATCAGATTCATACGCATTTTCAAACCCTAAATTATTCATTACTTGAGCTACCATGGAATTATCCGTAAAGAGTCGAATTACGGGTGTGTTTTGGGCAGAGTATGCCTGGGTTGCGATATATGTTGCGCCTTCTAAGTCTGCTTCTACAACACGTTCTTTTTGATCTTCCAAAAATTGTTCCAAGTCAGCTAACACGCTTTCAGCCTCTTCTTCCTGATCAACGATTGTAGCAACGGTTTGGAACTCATCAATCATATTTTGATAATGATCCTGAATCGCCTCTTCTCCATATGGAGCAAACGTAACGACAGGTGCTATATCTCCTAAACTATCTAAAAACTGTTCATGTCTAAAATCCACCGCAATAATTAAATCGGGGTTAAGTCTTGAAATTGCCTCCAAATTAGGTTCTTGACGTGTACCAACATCCTCTACACTTTCATCAAATTCTGCATCAATATTCACCCACTGATGAAAACCATCTAAATCAGCAACCCCTGCTGGTTGAATTCCTAAAGCAAGTAAGTGCTCTGCATACGACCATTCCAATACTACAATGTTTTCAGGTATTCCTGTGATCGTTTGTTCTCCTATTGCATCCTCAATGGTTACTGTACGATCTTGATCTGTATTTGTATCATTTGTTTCGTCATCCTCTGTGGTATCGTTTCCACCACATGCTACCAGTAATGTTAACGCAATCATAAACAATAGACTGATTAATTTTTTCATTTTCATTTCTCCTATCTAATGGTTGATGTTTGAATCCACTCCATGGATTCTGTAATTGGTGTTCTCTCTTTCCCTTTAGGTAATTTGTTCGGATAACCAACCTGAACAACTGCAACTAAACGTTGGTTATGAGGATTTAAACCAATATCACGTATGAATACTTCATCCCGTAATGTTTCCTTTGCAGTCCACATCGTTCCTATCCCTTTTTCCCAAGCTAATAATTGAAAATTTTGTATGAATGCACAGATAGCTGCATAATTCTCATCATCTATATAACCACCATCATCTTCCTTGTCCATATAAAAAAGAATATGGTGTGGAACAGAATTAAAAAAGCGATCATACGCTTTTCGAGCTTTCCTTAACTTCTCCTCATTCAACGTTTTTAACAAACCTAATCTTATGTAACTATCTACTACCTTTTCACCAAAAACAGATCGAGCCTCGTCCTCATATATTTTAAGTTTCCACGGCTCTTTCATATGATGATTTGGGGCGTAGGAAGCATGACTTAGCAGCTCTACTAATAAATCTCGTTCTACTTTCTTAGGTTTATAATCTAATATAGTTCTTCTACCCCTGATAATATCCACTAAATTAATTTCACTCACCTACTTAAATGATAATGAGAATCTTTATCATTTATATTATATACATATGATACATATGTCAATAAAAATTTTGTTGAATATCACACGCGATGTATCCTTATTCTGCTTTACTTTCGACGGATTCTGAAGAAAATACTCGAATAATAATTCTCCCTTCATTTGCTTTAGCACGTATTAAGATTGGATGGTTATATTCATTTTTAAATGTAAAGTCCGGCCCCCACCAGCTAACTGTTGCATCTTTACCAGGTGGAACATACGGCACATTTCTACTATGAGAATAACGCTCTAATATCGATATACCCTCTAAATCAACTGCATTAAATAACGTTGATGATACCTGACAAATACCACCTCCGATGTCCTCCGACAATTCACCCCTTACAATGACAGGAGCTCGTTTATAGCCTCTTTCTTTTGTCCGTTTCCCAACCACTTTATTAAATGAAAATTCTTCACCTGGAAAAACAACCGTATTATTAATTGCTTCTGCAGCAAGTTCAATGTTATGAGATCTTTCCTTATTACTTTTCTTAAAATAAGTCGTATAACTTCCCAATAAATGATTACGTATCTCAGATAACAACTCCCCATCTATCCTAGGATAAATCTTTTTTTGGGGTACACTTATTTGAAAAGACACATCTGAATAAAAAAAGTCATGAAACCGCTCATATAGCTTCCTCCGATCTAGAGCTAACCCTGGTTTTTCAGGAATGATTTCCTCTCGATCGTTAATATAAGCATTCTTCGGTTCTTGATATACTTGTTCTTCGATCCGTTTAAAAAGTATATCCAACTTATCCTGATCGATAAATAGAGGTTCTACCGTATCAATAGAAAAATGATCACGTACAATTGTTTCACTAACCTGTTCATCTTTTATGACTAAAGTATTGGCTGTTACCGTAGTTGTAGTTACATATAGGACCAAAAGTATGCAAATAAAAACTTTTTTCAACATATCAACACCTCCTCTTGTTAGTATTAATCCGATATGTAAAAGCATGTACAAAAGTATAAGAAAAAACGCTGGTAAAATCGTGGAATCGATTTTACCAGCGCTTAAAATATATTATCTAAAATCTCGTTTATCTTCTATCCTTCTACTAGCCAACATATAACCAACTAATGAAGCTAGTCCAGCAATTATCCAATAACAAGTTCGTTTCATTAATTATTCCTCCTTTAGGAGTCCTGTATTTTAGAATGGACGAATTTTTCCTTTTTTCAAGAATAAGTTTAAACCACCCAATAAAAATAGATAACGATTATCTACAACCTTTTTCATGGCTGCTGCAGGTTTACCATATAATTTTGTCCCTCCGAAAACAGTTCCCATCGCATCAGTGACACCAAGGGATGCCACAGTACCTTTATCACTAAAGACAAAGTTTTCTAGTGGCTGATGATGCAATAAAGCTTTTATATTATTAGCACATGTTGTTGCATGCTGCATTGCAGCTTGAGCTGTTGGCGGGTATGGACGACCCTCTTTTTCATTCATTACCCAAGCACAGTCACCTAGGACAAATATATTTTCCTCTCCGGGTGCACGTAAATCACTATTTACCGTTACTTTTCCACGAGTTAATTCAAAACCAGAATTACCTAATACTGAATTCCCGGTAACCCCACCAGTCCAAACAACAGTACCTGCTTTAATTAATTCATTTCCTTCACCAACAATAAATCCTTCTTTCGTGCAGGATTGAATTTTGGCACCTTCTCTGAACTCAACACCTCGGGATTCCAATGATTTTTTCGCATAAGCAACTAACTCTTCGTCAAACCCTGGTAATATCGATGGAGAAGCCTCTACATTGATAATTTTGGGGATATTGCGGTCAATATCATATTTTCTACAAAGCTGCGGAACGCGTTCTGCTAGTTCTCCTACAAACTCCACACCAGTAAAGCCGCCTCCACCAACTAAGATCGTTAGACTGTGATCCTCTTTTGCTTCACTATTTTTGTACTGAGCAAATTGATATTCAATATGTTCACGTATTAATTGACTTGAGTCGATGTCTTGAATGAAAAAGGCGTGCTCCTCCATCCCTTTAATCCCAAATGTGTTTGTTTCAAATCCAAGGGAAATAACTAGATAGTCATAATTCACTTCACTATTTTCTAGAACAACTTGCTGCTGTTCCCGTTTAACTTCAACTACACTGTCATATATCAAACGGACGCGATTAGGATCAATAATATCACTAATCATGATTCTTGCTAGATTGTGGTTAATCGTACCAGCAGCAACCTCATGTAACCAAGTAGTTTGATAATGGTAATTATGTTTATTTATTAATACAATATCTGCTTCTTCTGGATGTAGTTTCTGCATCAATTTTTTAGTCGTCATCATACCAGCATAGCCTGCACCTAGGACAACTATTTTCGGTTTAGAATTCATTCATTCCCATCCTTTCTAATTTTAATAGTTATACTACATTCTCTTAACTGTAAAGATATGTGTGCTAATTTCCAATGAATACCAATATGAACTTATAGTTATCTTAGCAAATTTTGTTCAAATAGGCTAATCATGTAGAAGTTATGTTTTCCAACATATTTTATGATGTCTAAAATGAAAGGTATCATGCGAGAAAAAGGAAAAGAACTAATGAATAGTCAACAATGATACGTAATCATTAGAAAACTTGGTATTCGCCAAGCCTTTATGGTGAATCTTATGCAGGATAGGAAAGTTTATATTTTCCTATCTGCTAAAACATTTAACCGATACATTTGTAAAATGGGCCGGTTTATGAATTGACTACCATACATCTCCTCGTTCGTCTTTTCGCTTTTTCATTTCCTCTGTCCATTCATTTACACGCTCTTTGATTTCATTAGCTACCTCATCGATCTCTTCTATTTTATCGGAGCGAATATTTCTCCACTCATCTACACGTGCTCCATAACGTTCACTGATTAAATCTTGTAATACTCCCCGCTTGTCATCTAGAATAAGTTCTTTTTCTCTGATTATATGTAAAGCGTAATCATAGCGCTCACGTTCTTTGTCTATAATAGTTTTAATCTTTTGATGGTCTGTATCGTATTTTTCTCTTTCATCTAAGATCTCCCATGGGCCAGGTGCTTTTGTAAATGCCCATGCCAAATCAATTCTGGATGGAAGCCATTCATATTCAATAGTTTGTTTTAATTCAGTAGCATCATCAGCTGAATAGTATTCCCCGTTACCTGCCTCGGAAACATTCTTTAATTGTTCCTCAGCATCTTGATCAACATCAAAGCCAATAATATTGACTGAGCGATGCTCATTTTGTTCCACAAAATTTTCTGCTGCATGAACAGGATCCCCATCACAGGTTTCCACGCCATCACTAACAATATATAGTGTAATGGCTCCATCAACATTCGTGCTCATTTCCGCAGCCTTATGAATAGCACCTGCTAAAGGAGTCCAACCTTTACTTTCAAAGGTAGATAAGGATGCTTCGAAATTATCTTTGTTGTACGCACCCATTTCATAGATTTTTTCAATTCCATTACACGATAATTCCTTGTCTGCGCTCGATTCTGATCCTTGATGACCATAAACAACTAAGGATACTTCATTATCTTGACCGATAACATCCGCAAATCGCTTTACTGCATCTTTTGCAATGTCCATTTTGACTTCCCCATCTACACTTAGAAGCATACTTGAACTTGCATCCAACAAAATAATTGCCTTTCCAGCCTCTGGTTCAAGTTCAATCTCCTCTTTCGTTTTTCCTGGATAAGGAAGATATGGCTCTTCAAAATCTGGTTCAAACTCCTCTGCTTGTTCTAACACTTCTTTATAATTTGCTGTTCCTAATAAAAATGCCAATCCCTTTTCAAGCTCAAATGGATCCTCGACCACCGTAGTTAATGTAACTAATTGCTCCCGTAACTCTTCATCTATTTCCTGTAAAAATGCGTCCATATCCAATTCTAGTTCATTCTCCAACGATACATCGTTAACCAATAAGCCACCTAGTTGGTCCTTCATTTCTTCCCTTGTTTCAGGTAATACGATCGATTCCAGTTCTTCCATTACCTGAACAGCTTCTGGCTCAGACTGTTCTTCTTTTTTTTCTTCGGTCATAGCTGTTTTTTCTTCTCGTTCATTACCTTCCCCACCACTAACATCATTTGAGTCATCTTTACTACACCCAAAAAGTACTAACACTAATACGAACAAAATCGCAACTAAGCTTCTATACAAGGCTAAACTCCCCCATTTCTACCCATTCACTATATCACTAAGATTGAATATATCTAGTTAATTTGTCAATATTACAAATTTCCTAAAAATTACATACGATATGACTTTTTGCCTACAAAATAAAAAAGTCACGCAATTAGGTGACTTTTTACAATTATTTTGGAAGTACAATTGCATCATTTGCTAAATCCATAATGGTTGTTCCTGGATAATAATAAGCTAGGATCTCCTTATAATCTTTCCCATTTTCGGCCATGTAATGTGCGCCCCACTGACTCATACCAACCCCATGACCATATCCTCTTCCCTTCATCGTATATTGTTCATCGTCAGCTTCTAGTGAATCAATCAGATAGCTTTTAAAAATCGTACCACCAATCATTGGACGAATCTGATTTAAATTAATATCTTTTAGCTCCATTCGACGAAATAATACCGTTCCCTCGAATAATCTCTGCATAAACTCTACGGTAATGGAACCATTTTCACTTCGGCCAGATTCAAATGTATCATCAGATAACTCAAAACTAGGAATCGAAAGGATTTTAATATCACCTGGATACCCATTCCGTTGTAACCAGCCTTTCATTGTTTCGGTAATATCAGTATCCTTTTCTTCCAGCTCATCCCACCAATTGAACTTGTCCCATTCTATTTTTTCAAGCTCTATTTGCGTTTGGTTTAACGTAAAATCCCATGGATGTGTTGGATCATAGGGGTCATCCTTAACAGGAAAATACTGCATCGAGTTACCGCCCCATACATTTGCATTATTTTCTGTTACGCCTCCATTACTAGCCGAATAAAAGGTTTCAATTAATCGATTTTCATATGTAATCACTTCTCCTTTCGTTTCCTCTACTGCCTTGGTTGTGCTATCATCCCATGTATACCCTCCATAAACTTGGTATTGGATAGTATCATTGATCACTTCATTTAGCTTTGACACCGCGTAAGTTCGTGCTGCTAATGTCTGAGCTTTTAATGTTTCAATCCCCCAAGAAGAGAATACTTCAAATGGGACAACCCCTTTAAGATAATCCTCTAATGGAAGCTGATTTACCGGACGAATAAATTCATCCTTTTCTATCGTAAACTCCATTGCACCTAAATATGGCCGATCATCAATATAAATTTGATGCTCTTCATTATATTTCTCAGGGATTAAAATAAATGGCCCATTTAGTTTTTGTTTTTCTCTTTTATTGTTTTCTTGCAAATATAGTGAACCCTTTTGGACAGATAACGTATATGTCACTCCTTCCTGTAATTGTAGAGTAGGGTCAAACGAAAAAAATTCTCTGTTCAATTTAAATTCCAATTCTGTCGCTTCACCGACATAGTTAACTAGTTTAACGGTGACCATTTCATCTGCTTGTAATACATTTGGAAACATGAATAAAAATAAAGTTGTAAGCAATAGGATATTTTTTTTCATATTCATATTTTTTCTTCAGTAAGTAGGATTATGCAGGTAATTTCTAACAGGATATTAAAAACTAAGGCAGGATAGGAAAGTTTATTCATTCCTATCTGCAAAAAAAAGATTGACAGTAATGCCTACCTTTGTGTAATATCAAGTTAAGTTCATACGGTTACCTTTAAATCAGTCCCGTGAGACTGGCAAGGTGAAGCAGACATAGGTCTGTTATATAGTGAAAAACACTAGGTACATCCATACCTGATGTTTTTATGCTGCGCAAATGCACCTTGCTGATTATCGGCAAGGTGTTTTTTCATGGCTTCCTTTAGATGGTAACTGATGAACCTACTAATTAAAGGGAGAGAATATCATGGCAAAATATGATGAAATTCAAGTAGACCAACGTTTACCTTTTTTACAAAGCTTACCTCTGAGCTTACAGCACTTATTCGCAATGTTTGGTTCCACTGTTTTAGTTCCAGTACTTTTTGGAGTTAATCCAGCAACTATCCTACTAATGAATGGTATCGGAACATTGATTTATATTTTTATTACAAAGGGAAAGATTCCTGCTTACCTAGGTTCCAGCTTTGCATTTATTTCACCCGTTTTCGTTGTTTTGGGTCAGCATAATGGGGATGGTTACAGCTATGTGCTCGGTGGATTCTTGGCAGTAGGTATTGTACTAACAGTAGTTGGACTTATTGTTAGAGTAGCAGGAACAGCATGGATCGATGTCATGTTTCCACCGGCTGCAATGGGGGCAATCGTTGCCGTAATTGGTCTTGAGTTGGTTCCTGTAGCAGCTGAAATGGCAGGTTTAATCGCCCCGGCAGATGCTGATCCAAGTTGGGCAGTAGACCCGAAAGTAGCAACAGTTTCGATTTTAACACTAGCGATTACAATAGTTTGTTGGGTAACGCTTCGCGGTTTCTTTAAAATCATTCCAATACTAATTGGGATTGTTGCTGGTTATACAATTGCATATTTTACTGGTTTAGTAGATTTCACTTCAGTTGATGAAGCAGCTTGGGTATCAACACCAGAGTTATATCAAATGAAATTTGATTGGTCAGCAATTCTAGTTATTTTACCAGCAGCACTTGTATTAATACCGGAGCATATTGGACATTTATTTGTAACTAGTAACATTGTGAGAAAAGATTTAGCAAAAGATCCTGGATTGGATCGCTCACTAATGGGTAACGGTATATCTACCATTCTATCAAGTTTTGTAGGCTCTACACCAAACACAACCTATGGGGAAAATATCGGTGTCCTTGCTATTACTCGTGTGTACTCAACCTGGATTATTGGTGGTGCAGCAGTTATCGCAATCATTCTATCTTTCTCTGGAAAACTCGCTGCTCTTATCTCATCCATCCCCGCTGCCGTAATGGGTGGAATATCATTACTATTATTTGGGATCATCGCAGCAAGTGGGATTCGTATGTTAGTAGAAGCAAAAGTTGATTACAGCCGTTCCCAAAATCTAATTCTCACTTGTGTCGTTCTTGTTATTGGGATTAGTGGTGCTACAATTCAAGTTGGGGACGTTGCACTTACTGGAATGGGACTTGCAACTATTGTAGCAATCATATTGAGTTTATTGTTTAAGTTATTTGATGTTCTAAAGCTTTCTAATGAATAAGTGAGGAATCGGAATCAAAAGAGCAAACCAGAGTGTAGTTTGCTCTTCTTTTCCCCTTGTGCCTAATACACGTGAGGCTGGGGTAAGACTAAAGTACTCCATTCTAAAGACAAATGATTCAGGTTTAGGAAATTTAGGATGTTATTTTTTGCCTCAGGATCTTAACTTATAGTTGATATAAACTCTGCTGTAACTTCTTCGGCATAGTTTTTAACTTTCTTCCTATCCTTCGAAACAAGTGTTTTAACACCGCTCCAGCTGAATACTTCGCTTTCGGTGGGCACGGCCACAGCCTCTTATTAAATGGTATTACACTCCCGATTAATACACTTTTGTCTCACTTTCTCTTCACTACTTTTCAAACTCCATCTTCCAGCTATAATACTCATTATCGGTGTTTTTTTCATATCGTAAATAAGCATTAAACTTTTTACCTTGCTTACTAGTCAATCCTTTTACATATGCCTGTTTATTTGCAAGCAAGCTTTTGACCATTGTTTTAGTAGGACGCTTCTTCATCGCGCGAAGGTAAAAATCATTTTTCCAGATCACAAATTTGCAGCCTTTTTTCCAATTACTACAACCAAAACCTTTACTTCCTTCTTTAATATTGCCACCACACTCTGGGCACTTTCCCAATACCTCATTTGCTTTTCGGGTGGTTGAGGAGACCTCATGAATAATAATTTCTTTATCTCCTTTAATGGTAGAGACCGATCCCGTAGTAAAGTTATATACTAATTGTAAGAATTCACGTTTATGAACCTTTCCCTTTTGGATATCAGACAGTGTTTTCTCTAGTCGCCCTGTAAATTCTAAATCAAACAACTCTTTGACCGGGAATGTTTCTACTAGTTTACATCCAAGCTCTGTACATGTTAAATTTTTACTTTGAACAGTGATGTACCCTACATCCTTCAGTTTCTTAATCGTTTCAGCTCGTGTTGCAGGCGTTCCAATACTAAAACCAGTTAATATACTGCCCATTAATTCATCACTTTCATCCTCCTTGTAACTCTTCCCACAAGTCTCCATTACACGTAATAACGTTTTCTCTGTATGGTGTTTTGGTGGCTTCGTTACATGAGAGGTAACCTCTGAATTCTGCACTCGAACTAGATCATTCTTTTCTACTACTGGTAAAAGAGCATCTTTCGATTGAATGTTTTCAACCCTTTTCCAGCCCACTACTAATTGAACTTTACCCTTGGATGAAAAATATCCTTTAACCTCTGCATCGTTAATAGTTGTCTTTAGCTTTGTTTCTTCATATTCAGCAATAGGCATAAACTGCATGATTAGACGATTCTTTATTGCTGTGTATACAATATGCTCGTCTTTAGTTAGGCGCTTTGGCTTAACATACGTTGGGATAATAGCACTATGGCTCTCCACTTTTGCATTATTGAATACTCGTTTGGTTTTCATAAACTTGATTTCATCTTTGTACGGCAAATCTTCAGCTAACGACTTTACAACTTTGGCTGTTTTTCCTACTAAACTTTCATCTAGAGCAATACTTGAAGTTCTTGGATAGGTAATAAATTTTTTCTCATATAGTGATTGTGCTACCTTCAAAACCTTATCAGAGGTCCATCCTTTATATTTACTCGTAATATAACCTTGTAAGTTTGATAGATTAAATAGGTACGGTGGAAATTCTTTCTTTTTTTCCACTTTCTTTTCGATCACAGTCGCCTGCTTTTGTTCTATATGCTGCAGTACTTCCTCTAGCAATTCTTTTTTCTTAAACTTTTCTTCCTTACCTTCTACATATGTACCTTGATACTCCTTGCCTGCCTCTGTTTGAAAGGTTGCAATTAGTTTAAAATAATCCTCTGGGTTAAAATTTTCTATCTCTTTGTCTCGATCATAAATAATCTTTAATGTAGGCAATAGTACACGACCTATGTTAAGCGCCTTTCCTTTTCCTTTCTGATATTTTAATGTGGCAACTGAGGTAAGATTTATTCCGATGATCCAATCGGCCCACTGTCTGCTAACACCTGCATCCTGCAATGGTCGTAATTGTTCATTCGGTTTTATATTTTCTAATCCTTGTATAACTTCATCCTTAGTCCATTCATTTAATAATAACCGAAAAACTGGCTTTTTCGGTTTAGCACGATAGATTATACTGTCCCCGATGACTTGTCCTTCTCGATCATAGTCACATGCGGAAATAACCATATCCACATCATGACGGTTCATTAAATAATGAATGGTTTTCAGTTGTTTTTCCGCACCACGATCCGCTTTATCCCGATTTCGAGGATCACTTTTTACTTTATATTCAAATTTTTGAGGAATAAATGGAAAGTTGTCCATCTTCCATCTAGCCATTTTGGAATCATAATCCTTTGCATCAAAGAGCTGTAATAAATGACCAAATGCCCAGGTAATGATATAATTCTGGCTCTCAAAATATCCATCATTTTTTGACTTAATAGCTAAAGCATCCGCGATATTTTTTGCGACAGAAGGTTTTTCTGCAATAATTAATTTCATAATTAAAACACCCATTTCATATAAAAGTTCAAGTTATCGGTAAGTTGATTGGAAGGAAAATGCGGAAAAAAAGAGGTGGGATCAATAGATGCTTTCTATTATACTATAATTTGCCAACCGTTTCTAATAAAGATTAGAGACTGCATACATAGCAGCCTCCCATATTCGTTACTATTTTGTATCTGGATCTGGTATATCATCTGACTTCCTAAGTGCTGCTGGAGGAGTATCATGAATGTATGGAGGTGCAGGATTCAGTTTCGGTTTATCTCCAAATGGTACAGGATTTTCAAAATAATTAAACTGACCTAATCCATCAATACTTGGACCGTATGCCCAGCGACCCTTTGCACTCTTTGTTCCAGCTGAATTATTATAAAAGGTATAAGCTACTTCCTGCTTTTCTAATTCTCTTGGGAACGTACTAGGTACAACAATGTTCTCTTTTGCTTCTAACTCCAAGCATGCTGCATACCATTGGTTTTGATGCATCGTATCTCTGGCAATTAACCAGGAAAGCATATCTTTTACACCACGGTCATCCGTTTGTTCGTATAATCGCACCGCTTGTAGTCTTCCTTGTGATTCCGCGTTCAGGTTGGCACGGAAATCTGCCAGTAAGTTTCCACTAGCTATAATATAATCAGCTGTCCAACGATTTCCATTTGAATCTGCTGGCATTGCGCCTAATCCTGATACAATTGTATGTTGAGGGTTTGATCCTCCTAAAATAGCAGCAACAATAGGATTTTTTGCCGCTTCATCTAACTCAACATCTGGGGCACCATCCAGTAATCTAGCAATCATTGTAGCTAGCATCTCAATGTGTGCCAATTCTTCTGTACCGATATCCATTAACATATCACGGTACTTTCCATCACCACGAGTATTCCAACCTTGAAATAAATATTGCAATGCTACCGAAATCTCTCCAAACTGCCCACCTAAAATCTCTTGGAGCTTTCGTGCAAAGACTGGATCTGGGCATTCTGGTTTCGCATGATATTGTAATTCCTTCACATGATAAAACAAAAATCTCACTCCTTCATGAAATGGGTAAAAAACCACTCTCTAACTAGTTATTCATCTAGATGACAATTGGTGACTAAAATGCTCGCCCAATTTTCTAGGCTACTAGATATTCTGTAAGTGAAAAGGTACACTAGAAAAAACAATATAAATTATGAAGGTACAAAAATGATAGCGGATATTAAAAAAGTAGGGACCAACTACCAAGCAATCTTTTCAAGAAAGCTTCTTCATTCTGTTGAAGATGTATGGACTATGTTTACGGAAAATGAAAAGTTAAAACAGTGGTTTGATGAACTATGTGTGGGAAAACTTCGTGAAGGGGGATACTTCAAACTAAGGATTTGACATAAACGGGCACTCATCAGTGGTATAAGTGACCAAACACTCCTCGGAGAATCAGAAACAGGCACTCATCTGCGTTATGAGTGACCAAACACTCTTCGGAAAATCAAAAACGGGCACTCATCAGTGTAATGAGTGACCATTTACTCTTCGGAATATCAAAAACGGTCACTCATCTGCGTTATGAGTGACCAAACACTCTTCGGAAAATCAAAAACGGGCACTCATCAGTGGTATGAGTGACCATTTGCTCTTCGGAAAATCAAAAACGGGCACTCATCTGCGTTATGAGTGACCAAACACTCTTCGGAAAATCAGAAACGGGCACTCATCTGCGTTATGAGTGACCATTTACTCTTCGGAGAACCAGAAACAGGCACTCATCTGCGTTATGAGTGACCATTTACTCTTCGGAAAATCAAAAACGGCCACTCATCAGTGGTATGAGTGACCATTTACTCTTCGGAGAATCAAAAACGGGCACTCACAAGTGGTATGAGTGACCATATACTGGTCGGAGAACCATAAACGGGCACTCACAAGTGTTATAAGTGACCAAACGCTCTTCGGAGAATCAAAAACGGGCACTCATCAGTGTTATAAGTGACCAAACACTCTTCGGAATATCAAAAACGGGCACTCATCAATGGTATGAGTGACCATTTACTCTTCGGAAAATCAAAAACGGGCACTCATCAGTGGTATGAGTGACCAAACACTCTTCGGAGAATCAAAAACGGTCACTCATCAGTGTAATGAGTGACCTAACGCTAGTCGAAAAACAAAAAACGGGTATTCATCGGCGTTATGATCTTTTAACAGCTATTGTAAAGAGTGTAGCTTTTACCGAGAATTAAAGCATAGCGAGTAATTGATTTACATTGTAATGCAATTTATCAATTTGAAAACTGTATAACCATTAAAAAACAATTTATATCTAAACTCTAACCAATTCTTCTAGATTTTCAAGCTCTTTCCCTAAGTATTTAGCTACTTCGAGCATCCCAAATTTGCCACTAATAGCTTCCGCTTCACTATTATAATTCGTATTCGTATTAATATCATAGGTGTAAATTCGGCCGTTTTTATCTTGGATAAACTCAATTCCTGCTATTTTTATATCATTAGCAGCAAGAACACGCTCGTATTTTTTTAAGATGGGATGATCAAAATCATCTAATATTTGAAACTTAGATGGAGTTGAAGCACTTTCTCCTACTGCACAAAACAGATCGTCAATCGTACAAGCATCTGCTGGGCACAATTCAAACCCTTCAGAAGTATCGACTCGAACCGCATACAGAAACTTTCCACCAACAAATTCACAGCGTGTAATATATGAATCTGGTGACTCGATATATTCTTGCAGCAATGTAATACCGTCTATTGAATCATCAAAGTGTTCACCTTCGACGTAATCCTGAAACGCTTCTATAGAACGGAAAAGCTGAACACCTAGCCCTTTTCCTGCACGATTATGTTTGGTGATAAACCTTTTCCCTGCAAATGTTTTAGCAGCTTCTACTAATTCTTCTTTTCCAACCGCTGCAACAGTCTTCGGTGTTGGTACACCATGCTTTTCAAGCTCCAAATATTGTAATACCTTACTTACCTCTAATTGCAATGCACGACTCCCATTGATTACTTCTCTGCCATATTGTTCCAGCCATGATAGAACTGCACTCGATAATTCTGGAGCATAGCGGTGGCCTCTTGTATGAGAAGATGCACTCATCCTACTGTAGAAAATTCCCTCTGGTGGCTCTGAAGTAAGGTGAACTTTTCCAGAATCTAATAACCAATCCTCGTAAGGAATCTGTAGTTCATCTAATCGCTTAAATAAATGCTCTGTCCATTCGTTGTTTTCATGTATCACATAAATTTTACTCAATCTAGTTACCCCTTTATTGTTTCGTCAATTGTTCACGTAATTCATCTACTTTTGGCATAACCTGTTTAGAAAATCGTTCCAATTCTTCTAATTGTGGAGAACACTGTAGTAATAATAGGTCAACCCCTACATTTTCATAGGCTAAAATTTGCTTTGCAATTTGCTCTGGTGTTCCAATCAAATTCGGTCGTAAGCCACGGTTAGATACAGAATAGTCCTGTAGTTGGATTTGTTGCTCCAGTTCGGATTTAGATGTAAAATCTTTAAATCCAGCATAACCACTTGTATCTTTTACCGTCGTAATACGTGTTAATTCTTTCTGCGCTTCTTCTTCGGTATCACGGCATATTACATAAGCAGCCATTCCAAATGATTGTAATGGTTCTCGTCCAGCCTTCATTCGTCGTTCTTTCATATCAACAATCTTTGCACCAACTTCCTCAACCGTACCACCGTGCATCACATATGCATCACAATGGGAAGTAATGACATCTTTCCCTTTTTCACTTTCCCCACCAGCATATAATACTGGATTAGGTCGCTGCACTGGTTTTGGTGAGAGAACCGTATTTTCAATTTGATAAAACTTACCGTCATAGGAGAACTGATCTTCTGTCCATAAGCCTCTTAAAATTTCAACAAACTCATTTGTCCGATCGTATCGTTCATCATGCTCGGTAAAATCTCCACCATATTGCTTCGCTTCTCCTTCCCACCAACCTGAGACGATGTTTAATGTGAATCGGCCATTACTGATATGATCAATATTCGATGCCATTTTTGCTGTCACTGCAGGATTATGAAAAACTGGTCGTACAGCTGCCATAATTTCAATTTTTTCCGTAACAGCTGCTAATGCTGCAGCAGTAGACCAAGCTTCTAGAGAATCCTGATCTGGTCCCTTAATATCATTTAAATACAACTCCGCAATTAATGTTGTATCATAACCCCAATTTTCGGCATTCTGAATAACTTTCTTTGCGTAATCAAATGTTGGTGGCATCCCCTCATCTTCAACATTCCGTAACCAACCACCAAAAATAGGTAACCAAAATCCATATTTCATCCTGAATCACTCCTGTTTTCTCTTTGGTATAAAACAAAAAACCCTTTTCTAGTCGATAAGAAAAGAGTTTATAATCTAAGCAATATGATTTTCCCCCTCTCATCTTTCAAGCTTTATGCTTGCTGGAATTGGCACAGTATTCTAGAAAGAACCTGTTGCCGAGGCTTCAAAGGGCCATCTCCCTCCACCTCTCTGGATAAGAATAAAGATTAATTATTAAATTGTTAAAACTTATAATATATTACGACAGTTAAACTGTCAACAAAAATAACTTAAAGATCTTCACGAATATATTCCACCATTCGATCAATCACTTGTGGCCCATCCTCTTCATCTAAAAGATTATTTAATAAAATGGAAAAGATAAGTGTTTCTTTCCCTTCATCCGTAATATAACCTGACAACGTACTGACACCAGCGATTGTGCCAGTTTTTGCCTGGACCGACAAGTCACCCATACGAAATCTCAATGTTCCACCAATCATTCGTTCTGGATTACCAGCAACCGGTAAAGATCCAAAATATGTCTCAAACCAAGGTTCATCCATTGCCGCATATAAAAGCTTTGTAAGTTCATTTGGTGGAAGTAACGTAACATGCGAGATACCAGATCCATCACGAATCACTAGATTTTCGATATCAAGGCCAATCTTTTTTAATTCTTCCTCCATAACCTCTATTCCTTTTTCCCAGCTTCCTTCGTCATGTACCTGTTTTCCCATTTCTTTTACTAAAATTTCTCCATGTACATTATTACTTAATTTCATAAATGGAATAAGAAGTTCTGATAATGGCATGGATTTATGGGCATATAATAAATTGCTATTTTTGTTTACTCTTCCCTGCTTTACCATACCAGTCCACGTGATCCCTTGTTCTTGTAGTGCATGACCAAATAAATCCATCGCATATAAAGATGGTTCCCAAACTGCCATCCACTCGGTTATACTTGGTGATCCAACTGGAATAGGTCCTTCAATTGTAATCGTATTTTCACCATGCTTACGGTTCAGTGTTAAATCTTCTTCTTCCTCACTAGCAACTGTTTCAGCAGTACTTTCAATTTTGATATATGTAGTGTCTGGTGAAACAGAAATCGTTGGTTGATCTCCTGGCTTACTTCCTGGGGACACTTTAACAATAACCGAACCAGAATCGTAATCCTTATCAGGTGATGCAGTTAAAGCAGAGATTTGTGCTCCGTAATACCAGTGCTCATCACTCCAATCCAAATCACGAGACAAACGAACATCATCATACCATGTATCATCACCAATAAGATCACCATTAATTTCCTTAATTCCGCTTTCCTTTACTTTTTTCGCAAAAGCTTCAAAATCCTCTGGTACTAAAGTTGGGTCTCCTTTCCCCTTTAAAATCAGATCGCCCTCTAGTATATTTCCTTTTACCTCTCCATTTGCCCATAATTCAGTTGGAAACCTATGATCCTCCCCTAGTACAGATAATGCTGCATAGCCTGTTAATAGCTTCATATTCGAGGCTGGACGTAATCGCGTATTCCCTAATTGTTCATAAAGTAATGCACCATTAGCAGCAGAGCGTACACTAATTCCAACTAGCGCCCCATTTAAAATTGGTTCATTCTTGATGTAATCTTCAAGTTTTGTCAACTGAACAACATCTCGATTACTGATGACTTCCTTACTCTCTTGTTTCAAGGTGTTTTTCCCCTCCACAGATTGGGCTTGTCTCGTATCAGGACTTGATGAAAACATCACTATTGCTATTCCTATAAAGAAAATAAGTAACAACCCAACCCCAAGCTTAAAAAACTTCAGAATAATCAACTCCCAATACCTTTATTTTCTTTATAGTTTGTGCAGCAACAGCCCTTTTTAAAAAGTTATTCACTATATTTTTGATTGATGATTGATTTTATAGCTAATCTTCAAAAAAGGGATGGAAAATATCCACATCTGATGCTGCGCTTCAAGAATACCTCGTTCTATTTCTTTTACTTGAAAATCTTCTTCAATTGGTAATCGAAACAAAAATTTGTTTATGGCTAAATAAATTCCTGAATCAGCTTGTACACTGGATCCTTTTCTACTTGTTAATTGCAAATTATCATTACTTTGGTTTAGCTCCAAAATTCCAATCATACTGGAAGCTGGTAATGGTAGTGCTATATTCATATAAGTTCGTCCATGTGATTGATGAAATCCGTATAAGGCAACAAACACCGTTTCCCCATTCACTTTCCTTATCCAAGCCCTTGTTCCTAATCTACCATCTAACTGATCGTCAATGGAGAAAATATCACCAGTCATTTCAACTTCTTTACTTAATAGAGGTAGATTCAGTTGTTTCGTATACCGACTTACAAACCGATAACAGGCAGCAAATGGAAGAAACCAATGATACCATTTAATTTTAGCAAAAAGACGATATTCCGATGTATTTTCATAAAAATCAGCTATAGTAGTTGACAATGAGTGTAAGTCGATATGAGGTTCATAAACTCTCATATCATCCACTAATCCTTGGTACATACGGTCATCAACTTTTCCATCCACAAAACCCTCCCCAATAGATAAGCCTCCTCTTAATCTACTTACTGGAAACGTCCGTTTTATAAAATTTGTAGGTGGTACATTAATACTCCAACCAATTACCCCAACGAAAGCAAATAGTAAAGAATTAACCACTCCATGAAAACGAAGCATAAAGTCTATGGTTACAGAATAATTGTTGGTCATATTTCCAAGGGAATACAACAAGGAAAATAAAATAGTTATCCCTAATGCCATAAACGATACACAAACGAACCATTTTTGAGTTATCTTATTGAACGGTGCCTTCAACGAAATTACAATCAATCCAAAGATGCCAAAAATATAAAATAATACAGATATTACTTCAATAATCGGTGAAAACGCAATTCCAAGTGCCACAATCATAGGGGCTGCAAGTAGGGCTAATCCAACAAAGGTATACATCGGAGGCTTATACATCCTACCTAAAAACCCAATAAAAATTGGTAGTAAAAAAGCTGCGTAATGAAAATGGATAGCTGTTAGCCATGTTAGAATTGGTGAAAATCCGGTATTGATTCCTACTTCATAAGCTAAAAACCAGCCACCGCCAATTGCAATATAGATTAATCCAATATTAATCATACATTCTTCTATATATTCGAAGCCTCGGTTTATAAATCTTATAATGCCAAATGCCAACACGGCTATGGTAAACAAGAAATAAATGAATGCTAATAATGAATCTATCATTGGATTTTCAGTAACTTGCAACATAAATACGGACATCGTGGACGGAATGGACAGGTAGCCTAGATACGTTGATATGGTTGTTCGTTGATCTCGAATTACTAGATGAAGGACAAATGGTACGAACACTACTTGTGCTACAGTAAGGAGTACGTCATACCAAGGTTCAACTCCAATAAAAACAACCATTACTATTAATATAATACTATTAATAATTGCTAGATTACGTAATATCATCGTGGGTAAACGTCCCTTCATAAGCAAAAAGCCTGCCAACAATTGGATTGATAACCGTAACATAAATGATATAGATGGATTCCTTTGGATCAAATTCCTCTCTCACGGTAGCAATCCCTTGAAATAGTCTAGGTAAAGGAATTTCCAACCTCCCTAATACCAATCGTTGTCTACTAGATTTGATGATTAGTCCGCCAGTATCCGTCACATCAAGAACTAAATCAGAATAGAAAATAGAAGGTTCTCCAAAATAATCTTTAATAACCTTTTTCTCTTGGTCAAAACTCATTAACGCGTTGAAATATCGCTTTTTCTTTTCAAAGTAAAATATTCTCTCCCAGTGTACTTGTTGCTCTCCATTTTTAGCTATTAAAGGAGTATTTACAATCTGAAATGGAATATTCTTACCATGCTCAGGGAAAAGTAACTTCCTTCTAGTGCCCATGAAAAATAGTGGATATAACATCCTAGGTCCACCATGGATCGTTTTCATGACACCAGTAGCTGTATATGATACATTGCCTTCCAACTCATACCGTTTTTGTAACATCGGGTGAAGCTCTTTAAATTTCTCGCCTAAGACTTGTTTATAAATAGACATGTCACACCTAACGCTTTCTCTTACAATTCTTCGCCGTTGGAACACCCTTACTTAACAATATCCCAATTACGGAAAGTATAATTAATGCTAAATTAAACGTTAATGGATTAAAAGGTTGTATGACGTATCCAGGCTCAGCAAGGATTGCTCCAAGCATGAGAATTGGAAACATTACTACCTGGACGACAAATAGTCGCCTTTTATTACGATAGAATAGCCACAGAACTCCAAATAACATTTCTAGCACACCCGCTACATACACCATGAATTCACCTTGGCTATATGTTAATGGGATTGTCTTGGTTAACATAGTTACCTCATCAGGATACATATACAATAGTTTTGGGACCAGTCCATGATAGATCCATATAAGTGCAAAGAAAAATGATAGAATCCAAGTACAAAAAAACCTGATATACTGTGATGCAGGGGTTTCTCCTTTTTCTAGCCAATTTTTTAATACATCAAAGCTAAGTGCCGTTCCCCACCCTATCATCGGCCGGAAAATGAGCTTATCAAATAATGCTCCTAACTTACCAAAACTAGGTTCATAATTATATTGTGTTAAAAACGTAATGGAATGATTGGACTCAGGTATATATTTCCAATACCCTCTACCCTCTCTAATAATCGAAATAGATTGGTCTGTACCAAAATGTAAAGAAGACGTTCGAGATCCGTCCTCTGCATGATGACCACCTACACTCCGTCCCCATCCTTCAATTTCTAGTCCAAAGCCTATTTTCGTTTTATATGAAAACTCCTGTGGTTTACCGTCTTTCTTTGGCATATAGGTAATCGATGAAAAACGTAGATCCCATTGTTCATGTAAATCAGGCTGTTGTGTTGCTTGCCAAAGCTTGGCCATGTCTGTATGTAAAGGAATTTCAACGTAGATGGGATTATGTTTCATGCTAGTCCACCCCCGGCAATAGATTATTACGTTCTTAATTTTAGAGAACTCTAGTGATAATGCTCAAATAAATTCGAAGCGCAATTAGAGAAGTTATATACTGTATGATGTAACTTAAGTATAAGATTAACGTATAAAAGTAATCCATTTATGTTCTTTCAAAGCCGATACTTCCAACGAACGTCATTACGTTTATTCTAACATAATTAACCACCACCTATGACTGTTTATTAGAAAATAAGAGCCTTTCCCATTTGAAAAAGACTCTTATCTCCCTAACTTAATTCTAATTTCTTTTTCTCCTGTAACAAGCGTTTAAACTCTTCATCTAATTCGGGTGTTGGTTCTATACTTAACCTACTAAGCACATCAGAAATTTTAGTTTCTAACACCATTAATTGTTCTTCTTTGGTATCCCTGCGATTATTTGGCTCAAACTGAATATACGCTTCATATTGACCATCAAATATCGTTATTTCCTGGCTATCAATATGCAAAACTCGGTTAGCGATATGCTGGATAAAGCGACGATCATGTGAAATAAGAATAATTGTTCCCTCATATTGTTTCAGTAATGACTCTAAAGCCTCTACTGCAGTTATGTCTAGAAAATTAGTTGGTTCATCTAGTACTAAGGTATTTATTTCACTAAGAAATATTTTTGCAAACGCTACTTTAACACGCTCACCACCACTTAGTACCTTTACCTGTTTATTAACATCATCTCCGAAAAAATGTAGCCTTGCTAAAACTGTTCGAATTAAGGTCATTTCCTGTGAAGAAGATTCCATCACATTTTCTAAAATGGTTTTATCTACATCTAAAATATCTAGGTTTTGACTAAAATACCCAATTTGAACTGCTGGAGAAATCTGAATTCCTTTTTCTTGAGAAATGATTTTTCTAATTAGTGTCGTTTTCCCCGTACCATTGTCACCAATGATAGCTAGTTTGTCTCCAGCTTTTATTTGAAAGCTCGCTTTTTCCCATAATATTCTTGAACCAATTCTTCCTTCCACCTCTTCTACACGAAGGATAACTCGATTTTTTAACGTTTTGGCACCAACAATATCCATGTTTAACGGTGCCTCTTCCTTCACCTTCTCTACCTTTTCTAGCTTTTCAATTCGTGTTTTAATTGCTTTTGCTGTTGTTTCTAATTTCTTTTGCTTTTTGGCAAAGTAAGGTTTCGCACCCATTTGCTTAGAGTCAGAATCACTTTTTTTATTAGGGTTTTTAGTAGCTCGTGCTGCCTTTTTCTTCTTTTGTTCTAGGGCATTTTCTAACTGTTTTTTCTTGCTAATATACTGTTCATAAGCAGCTTGCTGTTGTCTTATCTCTAAGTCTCGCTGTTCTTCATAGTCAGAATAATTACCGAGATATTCGGTTACCGTAGCATCCTTAACCTCCCAGATTTTTGTACATAGTGCATCCAAAAATGCACGATCATGAGAAACGATAACCAATGCACCGTTAACTCGTTTTAATTGCTTCTCTACCTTTTCAATATGAACTGTATCTAGATTTGTAGTTGGTTCATCAGCAAATAATAGGTCTGCTTTTGCAGCAAGCGCTTGATTAATATACTCTTGTGTTACTTCCCCACCACTTTGCGTCGTATCGGTTCGTTTAAGCTGTGGTAAGAGTTTACGACTAGCTTCGGTTACAATTATTCCAGATTTCGGTTTGATTTTTCCTGATAATATATTTAGTAATGATGTCTTTCCCGAACCATTCTTTCCAATGACACCAATACAATCGTTCTGTTGAATCTGTACCTGTTCAATATTCAATAATTCTTTTCCCTGCACTTCATATTCAATATGTTTTGCTTCTAATATAACCATAAAATCATCCCCATCTTATATTATTGGGAAGTTATAAATTAAAAAGCTTCCCATTCATCTTCATCATGAAGAATAGGAAGCTGTGGTTAAATAAATCAAAAGTTATAACTGCACAAGCCTTGCAACAGATATATCCTAGCTTTTGATTATAGGTATACTTACTCAGACACGCTAATCCTATTCTTCGTTTCTGAATAAAAGGACAAGCAAAAATAGACAGGAAAAACCTGACTTTTAGTACCCTTTTATTCAAATCACGTATAAAAATAGGATTAGTTACGCATCTGCCCAAGTAACACCCTTTCCGATTTAGTTAATTATACTATAATGCAAAATAAAAAAAGAATCAATAGGAAAAGATTTAACATAATCTCCCTACAGTAATTTTATTTCATTTTTATTGAATGAAACTGCCCCGTATGTCAATGAGTTGAGTTCAAACAATGTCCTTCAACTATAATGCAATAAATTATATACAGAGAGAGGTTTAACCTCTTTCGATTCGATCGATGATTCCAGCATTACAACTTCGGATCGAATTAATTTCTTTAGATAAAAGATGAATAGATATTTACTTTTCCCCAATCCGTTTTCTCAGGAGGAATATTGCAAGCTTTTCAGATAAAAATGCTGTTAAAGGAATAAAAGCTATGAAAAAAAGTAGAACCATAACAATATCAACGGAATAATGTCTCCACGTTATAATGTGTTGAATCACAAATAAATATATATGTTTAAAAATATATGAGTTAACAATTAATAGGATGATGAAGAGTATGATATATATAAATTTGCCTTTTGTTTGATTAAGGTCCAACATACTTCTTTCATTTAACTCTTTTGACGTCTCATTTTTATTCAATTCTTGGTAAATATTATCATTCATGTCTATCTCCTTAATACAGTCAGTTTTTTTTAAAATCGATTATAGGTATTGGATGATACTAATAACCAAAATTTGCTCTCACTTCTTTATCTTGCAAGGTACCGATTAATATTCACCATTATACCTTTTAACTTGCTTACAATCATTATCTGAATGTTAATTCATTAAATTCCCTTTCCCCCCATTGTTTTTAAGGTGCTAATTCTCTCCATTCCAGTGATGATTGGCTTTCCACGCTCAATTAATTTTTGTGTAGCTTCAAGAGTTAAAGACGCTTGATGGGCTTTTTCATTACTCCATACTTCATAAACGTAAACAGAATTTGGTTCATCTTCAGCAGTATTTACAAGATATATCTCACACTCCTCCAGATTATTCATAGAATCTGCCGCTTCCAACAAAATATCTACCATCGTATCACGTTTACCTTCTTGTACTATAATTTTTCCAAATAAACTAAATTTGCTCATATTATCCTCCTCCATTCAGTTATCTACATATATGTTCTACATCCAATCACAAATAACCTTTTAATTAAAAATAAATCAAATTCACAAGATCTAAAATAGCTAATTCAATGCGTAGAATTAAGGTACAAATTCTACAATTACAAAACCGTCGAGCTAACAATAAACTCGCACATTAATTCTTATAAGAATTAATGTGCGAGTTTACATGTGTATAATAGTGTGTGCACCTTTAAACGAAAATTGATACTTTATTAGGTACACATTTATTTTTTATAATTTAAATTTTCGAACCAACCCATTTAACTTTTCTGCTAAGTCAGCTAGTTCTTCAGAGCCTCTAGCCATTTCTTCCATTGAACTACTAGTCTGTTGGGAAGAAGCAGATGTTTGCTCGATACCTGCAGCTGATTCTTCAGAAATTGATGCAATTTCTTCAACGGATGTGTTCATTTCCATTGTCCGTGTCTCAATATCCGTTAAGCTTTCTGTTACTGTCTTAATACTAATGACCATTTCATCAATTGCTGCACTAATGTCTGTAAATGTTTCATTTGTTGTTTTAATCTGTTCTGTACCAAGCTTGACTTCTTTATATCCACCTTGTAATGATTCCGTTACATTACTCGATTCCTGTTGTATATTCTTTACAATCCCTGTGATATCTGTAACCGAAACCGCAACCTGTTCTGCAAGTTTTCTTACTTCATCAGCTACGACAGCAAAACCTTTTCCATGCTCACCAGCACGAGCGGCCTCTATTGCAGCATTTAATGCTAGTAAGTTAGTTTGATCGGCAATATCTCGGATTACCGAAACTAAGTTCGTGATCTGCTGTGAATGTGTATCTAATCCCTGTACCTTTTCTACTGCTTCCTGTACGATCTGATCAATTTTAGTCATTTGTTCAGTCGATGTATCCATTAAGCGAGTTCCTTTATTCGTTAGTCCCTGTACATTCTGACCAACTTGTTCAATTAAATCACCATTTTTATTTGCTTCTTGAACTTTTAAGAAGAACGTATTCATAACTGAAGAAAGATCACTTGCACTATTTGCTTGCGTTTCTGAACCTGATGCTAATTCCTCCATCGTAGATGCAACTTGAACAGAACCTTCTTTTACTTCATTAGCAGATTGTGTCAATTCTTCACTTTGTCCACTAACTCTTTCAGAAACAGTTGAAACCTCCTTTAACACTTCCTGCAAATTAGCACTCATTTTATTTACTGAACTAGCAAGTTGCCCAATTTCATCTGTTCCGTTGTATTCAATTTTTGAAACGGTAAGATCTCCCTCAGAAATTTTATTACTAACTTCAACGACTTGACGTAAGTTCCGTGAAACTATACGACTGATAAAAATCACAAGCAATCCACCAATAATAGTCGAACCAATCAATGTAGCTATTTGAGTAATTAACGTGAAGTGTTGGCTCTGCTTAGTATTCACTATAGATGCCTTTCGATCTGCATTAACAGTTATTTTTAATTCATCTAATAAATCAATCGTTTCCCCTCTTAGCTCATTTGCTTGTCCAACAAATGCTTCTGCAGACCCTGTATTTCCATTGGCAATTGCCGATACGATATAGTTTTTAAAAATACGGTTTATTTCTTGATCATTTGAAATTATTTCTTGAAATAATTCTTCTTGTTCTTCAGTCTTTTCCATTAATTTGACTTTGGTAGCCAATTCATTAAAGACTTCTTGACGCGCATCATACTCTTCTATAAGTGCTGGATCTTGCTCTTGAAGATATGTTACAATTCGAATACCTTTCGCACGTATTAATGACCCCATTTCCGATATATCCATCGCAATATCACTTCGATATTCAACGGTCTCAATATCTTCACCAATAGTTTTGACTAAATAGGTTACAGTTCCTGCAGAACCACCAAATAATAATAAAACAAGGATCAATGCTAAACCATACTTCCAGCCGATTCTTATATTTTTAAAGTTTAGTTTTCTAAGTTTATACTTTTTTAGCCTTTTCATCATACCGATTCCCCCTAAGTTGTAAAATTTATGTAATCGTTCTCAGACAGCAAAAATGACTATCCGCATAGTCGAATAGCCAATCTATCTATAAATTGGTAATCAGGCGATCGTAGTATATCAATCATGTATGATAACCGTAGACCCTTGACTTTGCGTCCTACCCTTTCAAGTAGTTTGCCTTTTACAAATAACATATTAGTATGTACTATAATAGTAATCTATCACTCTATAAAATACAATATATTCTGTAGTAATTTTTTACTACTTTTTATATAATATCATGAAAAAAGCACCGTTTAAGGTGCTTTTTTCATATGTTTTAATAATTAACTGCGTCTAAAGAATTAATTAAACCATGTTCGTAGTAAAACCCCGCTCCATTAATTGGATCTGCCGTACTTTCAATTACATTGCGAATTTCTGCGTTATCAAGGCCTTGACCTGCTAGTAATCCAGCCAAACCAGCTACATAAGGTGAAGCCATAGAAGTACCCGACATGTAAACATAACCACCACGGAGGTAAGTTGAAGCAATATCAACTCCTGGCGCTACAACGTCAACCCAAGTTCCATAGTTTGAAAAGCTAGCAAGTTGGTTATTACTATCTACAGCACCAACTGCAATAACATTTTCATAGGATGCGGGTTCAAATGTAGTAGAAACACCATCATTTCCAGCAGCTGCCACAACTACAGAGCCTTTTTCCCAGGCATAATTAACGGCATCTTCCAACGTTTGTGTATCACAATCACAGCCCAACGATAGATTAATAACTTCTGCACCATAGTCAGCGGCATACACAATTCCGTCAGCTACCGCATCAAGGGAACCACTACCTCGGTTATCCAAAACTTGAACAGCTAAAATGGAGGTTTCCGGTGCCATACCAGCTACACCAACTCCATTATTTGTTTCAGCTGCAGCAATCCCAGCTACATGCGTACCATGACCATTTCGGTCAGTTGGATTATTATTGTTACGTACAAAGTTATATCCAGGGATTGTTTTATCATCTAAATCTTCATGTTTCATATCTACACCTGTGTCAAGGACGGCTATTACCTGATTGCTATCGCCTCTAGCCACATCCCATGCTTGATCTGTATATGTTGTGAATAATCCATATTCATAATCTGGACTAAAATATGGATCATTTGGCGTCCACGTAGCAGATAATTCGTAATTTGGCTCTGCATATTCAACATTTGGATTGTTATTTAATGCCTTAACAACAGCCTCAACATTACCTACTTTCAATACTTTAAAGGAAGACTTAACAGGATCCACATCAGGAACTACTTCAGCACCTATTGCCTGTAGTGCTTTATTTTGATTTTGCCTTGATGCAGATTCTTTGAATTTAACAATGACTTCCCCTTCAACATACGAAGCTTTTCCTTCCGATTTGCTCACTTCCGAGACTGGAGATAAGTCATTACTTGCCTTTTCTAATGCAGAAGCTTCACTCGTCATTGTTGGAAATGCGAACAGAACTGCTAAAGACAACATGCTAATCATTTTTTTCATAATATTCCTCCTTTTTAAGATGTACATAACATATTCTTAAAAAGGAGGTGAAATCCCTTTTTAAATGGGTTGGGAAACACAAATGAATTTATAGTAGATTAACGTAAACTTAATACCTAGACGTGAACTGTAATAGGAAAGTTTTACTTAAGTAACCGAGTTAATCTTTATCAAAACTTGTTATAATAACCTTTACCAAGCCTTTATGACAAAAACCTTAGTTGCACTTATGCAGGATAGGAAAGTTTATACTCCCTCTATATACTTTTCCATCTGCTAAAATAAAACAAATGTCCTACAAAGATGCATCTCATTTTTTTACAATTTAACAAATTATTAGGTCTTTCCCAACTTATTAAAAAAGACATAAAAAAGAGAGCGCATCCCTTTTCTATGTCTAATTATAGGTTGATATCAAGCTTACTTTTGTGGCTCAGAAGGGGTTGATATACTTGAAAGTGCTTCTTCAGCTTCATCATCAAATTGATGATCTACTGCTAGGTCACCTAAAGCAACCATCCCAACAACCTGTCCATTTTCCACAACTGGAAGTCGACGAATTTGCTGCTGAGCCATTATTTGTGCCGCTTCCTCAGCACTCATATCAGGAGTTGCTTGCACGATTTGCTGTGCAGTCATTACTTGTGATATTGGGGTTTGCGCTGCTTCACCCTGTGCAGTTGCACGGAGTGTAATATCACGGTCCGTAACAATACCTACCATTTGCCCGTTATTATTTACAACGGGAATAGAACCGATATTATGCTCACTCATTAGAGCTGCAGCTTCTTGAACAGATTGTGTTTCATTAATGGTGAAAACATTTGATGTCATAAGATTTCTTAGTTGATGATCCATCAAATAACCTCCCCTTTCACCTATTAGCTTGGTTTATTTTATTCGGTTTATGTTTGGAAAATATTTCTTTCATTAAAAAAAGGACCATATAATTTTTAAAAGGTCCTTTTGTTAATCAATTTTTATTTTAATTTGATCAACTGCATTATAGCCATACCCTTTACGGTTCCAATACGCTATAAGCGGTTGTTTGTTACCTTCTGAATCTGTTGCCCTTGATAAGATTGTATACTCTCCCTTTTCTGCTGCATTCCATTCATACTCCCATTGTACCCATTGATAAGGCTTGGGAGTAGTAATTAATTCGCACTCATTCCATGATTTTCCATTATTCAAACTAATTTCTACCTTTGTAATCAAACCTATTCCAGTCCACGCAATGCCTTTAACTATATGCTTTCCTGTATCTAATTCATCCATATGTAACGGTTTTTGTATCGTGGAATTCACATTTTTAGTTGTAACCGGCCAAGCTCCAGCATCATTTTCTTTATTTGGATAGTATATATAATCTTCACATTGAAAAGGTCCATCAAAGGATTTTTCGATTACCTCTATTCTCTTTACCCATTTTACTGATGCCATTGCATACCAATTAGGTACAATCAATCGAAATGGAAACCCATGTTTAAATGGTATAGGATTGCCATTATACTGGTATGCTATAATTGTATCTTCATGAAGTGCTTGTTCTATAGGTAAGCTTCTTGCAAAATAATGTAGTTGCTTAGAATTCGTTGTTTTACCATAATCATTTCCGATAAACACCACTTCTTTTTCAATATCTAATAACCCTGTAAATTGTAGTAGAGTTTTTAAAGAAATACCTCTCCAAACACCCTGACTTATTGCTCCTTTCCCCCACTGTTCACCAAACACCTTTGGTCGAAAAAATCCTCTTTTATTTCCTGCACATTCAAGAACTGTATGAACTTCTTTTGCAGGTAATTTTAGTATATGCTGTAAAGAGATTTTTATGGGATTAATAACACTGCCATCTATTTCTAATGAGTATAGGGAAGAAGATAAAAGGTGTGGATACGAAAAATGATTTCTTTTAAAAAACAATCTCTTATCTACTCGGTCTGATTGCACAAATGGGATAGGTGTCTCTTGATTTTCAGGAGATAAACTTTTAGTAATCAAATACGGCCTTACATTCGGCTGTTGTATGTGATACCTCTCCTTTCATATAGTCTTTCTTTCATCTATATGAAAATTTTCTAGCAAAAATTCAGTGGTTACTGATCAATTTTATACGTTTCAATATGATTATGCTTATCAAGTTTAGCATACTTCGAACGCCCTAAGTATAGTGGGATCTCTAATTGTTCAAAGTTAGGTAATCCATTTTCCAAAAAACATTTCTCATCCCGATAACATTGAACAATTTCTCCAACAAACCAATCGTGATCCCCATATGAATTGACATCAATCGTTCTGCATTCATATGCAACATAAGCATCATCTAATATTGGCGCATTAATCTCAATCCCGTTTTCAAAGTTCATATTCCCGTGGGCAAATTTATCAAAATTTTCTCCACTAAGAACTCCAACCTCTTGTATAAGTTTCGCTTTTTCATATGGCAAGAAATTAATTGCAAAACAGCCTGCATTTTTGACTAGTTCATATGTATAACGTTGTCTTCCTATTGCTACTCCATATATTGGCGGATTATATGAAATGTAAGAATGCCATCCTGCGGCCATGATATTATGTTCATTCTCATACGTTGCTGTTACTATTGCAACCATTCCTGGATAACTATGCATTACTGTTTTTTCTGTTGGTTTCCTCATAAAATCAACGTCCCCTAACTTAACTATTTCGCTTAAATCGTACCATTTTATACAAGAATAGAAAAGGGGCTATCGTTTGGCCCTATCCATTGATACTCGTTATCCTAATAACCCTTTGTAATTTTCTCGATAATTCCATAGTAATGTTCCTTCCAATATCACTAATACAATTGCCAATATTAGTAATGATGGGTCTACAAATATATGGAATGCAAAAATATTAACAACTATGCTAGCTAATATTAGTAAAACTAGCGGAACAAATCGGCGTATCAATAATAATATTCCACAAATAATTTCAACTCCTTTTTCCATTGCAAGTAAATATCCCGTTCCAAGAAATTCCATTGCTTCTGAACTCGTTGGGAATATTGGATCATAACCGAATAAAACCAAGTATCCATTTATTCCTGCTCCAAGAAAAATAATTCCTAGTACAATTTCAAAGATTCTTACCATGTTCATCCTCTCCTTTTTGAACCATCTTTTATATTTAAGATATCATATTTCCTGTTAAATGATTCTAAATATTATCATTTTTATGTAAAATATTTCTAAAAAAAGCCATGATACGAATTAATCGTATCATGGCTTTTATCTTTGCCTGGCGGCGTCCTACTCTCACAGGGGCAAAGCCCCAACTACCATCGGCGCAAAGAAGCTTAACTTCTGTGTTCGGCATGGGAACAGGTGTGACTTTCTCGCTATCGCTACCAGGCCTACAGGATGTAGGTCGTTCGGTGTTGTTCACAGGACGTGAACGGTTTTAACCGAACCTCCTTGAACGCTTTACAATGAGGGTTTATACCCTAAAAACTAAATAAGAGGTAAACAACGAATCAAAAATGTGTTAGTTAAGTCCTCGATCGATTAGTATCCGTCAGCTCCACGTGTCACCACGCTTCCACCTCGGACCTATCAACCTCATAGTCTCTGAGGGATCTTACTCACTCGAAGTGATGGGAAGTCTCATCT
>NZ_WOCA01000001.1 GCF_009728145.1 Ornithinibacillus caprae
AGATGAGACTTCCCATCACTTCGAGTGAGTAAGATCCCTCAGAGACTATGAGGTTGATAGGTCCGAGGTGGAAGCGTGGTGACACGTGGAGCTGACGGATACTAATCGATCGAGGACTTAACTAACACTATATTGATTCGTTGTTATCTCTTATTTAGTTTTTAGGGTACAAACCCTCATTGTAAAGCGTTCAAGGAGGTTCGGTTAAAACCGTTCACGTCCTGTGAACAACACCGAACGACCTACATCCTGTAGGCCTGGTAGCGATAGCGAGAAGGTCACACCTGTTCCCATGCCGAACACAGAAGTTAAGCTTCTCAGCGCCGATGGTAGTTGGGGCTTTGCCCCTGCGAGAGTAGGACGCCGCCAGGCAACCAAAAACCAAGATACTTCCTGTATCTTGGTTTTTTTGTACATTATTGTTATTGATATAAAATATGCAGTAACTCGAAATTAAGTTGGTGCATTTCTTCGGTAGCTGTGTTATAGCACTCGATAAAATAAGTGTGGGAGCAAACGTGCTATAAAAATTATGAGTCAACAACCGAGAAAGTAACTAGCTATTAAAAACACCCTATAAAAAACGCGAAAGGGCACCCTTTCGCGTTTAATTATCTATCTATACTGTCTGTTAGCTCATTCCGTTTTGACCACTGTTTCCGGTATTCCCACCACTAATTTGAGACACAAGTGGTGCCATCTTAGAAATAGTTTGACCAATATTTGAGTTGTTTCTTGTCATCGTATAATACGTTGCTGCACCTACACCAACAGAAGCAATAAGTGGTAACCACATGTTGTTATTGTTTCCCTGCATTCGAAATCAACCCTTTCTCTTATGATGCCCCCAGACACTAGTAGGTTAACTCATTTTACTGAAAACATGCTAGGAATCATATACCAAGAATTAAATCCAACTTATGTGGTAGTTGTAGAATATGCAGAAGCTTCAAAAGCAGCATTCATACCAGCTAATCTGCCAGTAACTAATGCAGACGTAATATTGTAGCCACCCGTATATCCATGAATATCTAATATTTCTCCACAAAAATACAAACGATCCATTAATTTTGACTGCATCGTATTGGGGACTATTTCCTTTATGGATACTCCTCCACCAGTTACAAAAGCTTTTTCTAAAGGCAAGGAACCATTTACATAAAAAGTGAAATTTTTAATATCTGATACGAAGTTACGAATAATCTCTTTAGAAATATTTGCTGCTTTTTGATCTTCGCTAACATTATTTTTTGTTAAAAGAAATGTAAGTAAGCGATCTGGAACAATTCCCTTTACTAAGTTTTTAAATGATTTTTTAGGTGAATCGTCTACTAGTTGAAGAATCTCCTGAATTAGTTGATCCTCTCGTTTGTCAGGTAGAGCATCTAGATGCATAGGCACTCTTTCTCGTCCCTTCATTAACTCCTTTACAACAAATTGAGAGCAACGAAGTACTGCTGGCCCAGATATTCCAAAATGCGTGAAAATCATATCCATACGATGTGTAATCATTGCCTTATTTTTTTTGTTTAAAACAGATAAGGAAATGTCGCGTAATGAAAGACCCTGTAGGCTTTTGTCTTTTATAAATGCTTCATTAGAGGTTAGAGCAACCTCTGTAGGATAAAGCTCAGTGATTGTGTGTCCTGCTTTTTTTGCCCACGGATAACCGTCTCCAGTTGAACCGGTATGTGGGACTGCTTTTCCACCTACAGCAATTACAATAGAGTTGGTTTCTATTTTTTCCTCACTTTGTAAGATTACAGTATGAAAATCCGAATCATAATGAACAGCTTTTACTGGCGTATTTAATTTAACATGAACGCCAAGCTCGTCCATTTTGTTAATAAGAGCATTTACGACTGTTTTAGCTGAATTTGATACCGGAAACATTCGACCATAGTCTTCTTCTTTTAGCTGGACTCCCATTCCTTCAAAAAAATCAATAATATCAAGATTATTAAATACAGAAAAAGCACTATATAAAAATCTGCCATTGCCAGGAATATGTTTGATTACTTCATCCTCAGGCAGTCGATTCGTTACATTACATCTTCCACCACCTGAAATAGCTAATTTTTTTCCTAATTTACGTCCTTTTTCAATTAACATGGTTTTAGCACCGTGTTCTGCAGCAGCAATGGATGCCATTAATCCAGATGGTCCACCACCAATAACAATTACGTCATATGTCAATTTGTATTCATTCCTTTCCCTAGTATCTTACCACTTAGATGAATAAATTCTCAAATTTTCTTGAAGAATCTTTCTAGATATACGTAACGAAACAATATCCGAATAAGGTGTTGTGTGATAAAATAACAATGATGTAATTTAATTTGTAGATGCAGGTGAAAAGATGTCGAATTCAAATATTGTTAGAGGTGCTATGTTATTAACAGCAGCATCCTTCTTATCGAAATTTTTAGGGATGATTTATGTAATTCCTTTCCACGGACTTGTTGGAGAAACAGGTGGGACATTATATAATTTTGCCTATACTCCTTATACTATTTTTATCAGTTTATCAACTGTTGGGATTCCATTGGCAGTATCAAAGTTTGTTTCTAAATACAATTCATTAGGTGATTATAAAACAGGAATGCAAATGTTCAGAACTGGAATGAAAGTAATGGCAGTTACAGGGATATTAGCGTTCCTTATCTTATTCTTTAGTGCAGAAACTTTAGCTAACTTACAATTAAGTGATGCATCCGATAGTGGAATAACTGCATCTGATGTTGCCTACGTGATCCGTATGGTTAGTTTTGCTTTACTCATTATTCCTATCATGAGTATCTTTCGGGGGTTTTTCCAAGGGCATGAGTCGATGGGACCAACAGCTGTGTCACAAGTTATCGAGCAAATTGTACGTATCATATTTTTATTAGGTGCTTCTTTCCTAGTTATCCATGTATTCGATGGTTCTATTACTACTGCAGTTGGACTGTCTACGTTTGCTGCCTTTATAGGTGCAATGGCTGCGTTAGCTATTCTTTGGGGATTTTGGAATAAACGAAAGAAACACATTCATAAACGAATACAGGAGCAGCGTTATACGAATCATATTTCACAGAAGGATATGGTTTCAGAATTATTTCGATACGCTGGACCTTTTGTATTAGTCGGGTTAGCTATACCATTTTATCAATTAACTGACCAATTTACATTTGAACGGGCAATGGTTACGATTGGGCAAGGAAATATTTGGGATATTGCCTACTCAGCTATTAACCTTTATGGTCATAAATTGGTGATCATTCCAGTAACACTTGCTACTGGGTTGTCACTCGCTATTATTCCCGCAATCACCAATTCTTTTACACAAAAAAATATGGCGATGGTAAATCAACAAATAAATCAAGCCATTCAGATTATTTTAGTTCTTGTAATCCCTGCTGCAATAGGGTTATCTATGCTTTCAAATGAAGCATATGCATCACTATATAATATTAATAATATTGATATTACTGGACCACTGTTAAAAGCATACGCACCAGTTGCTATTTTATTTGCTTTATATAGTGTAACCGGGGCCATTTTGCAAGGGATTAATCAACAGCGATTTGCGGTGATTAGTTTATTTACTGGTTTACTGATCAAAATATTACTAAATATTCAGCTTATCTATCTTTTCGGTGCAACTGGAGCAATCATTGGGACAGCTTTAGCTGTTGGAACCTCTGTTTTAATAAACTTATGGCGCATTAAGTCAGTGATCCAATTTTCATTTAAAGATATTTATAAACGTACGCTATTGATAGGAATATTTATCATGATCATGGCAGTTACAATATGGCTATTAAAGACATTTTTCGGATTATTTATCCCTTATGATTCGACAAGATGGGGTTCATTAGTTATGTTAATTATTTCTGTATTAGGTGGAGGGTTGGTTTATTTATGGTTTGCTTATAAATCGACTTTACTTGAACGAATATTAGGGGATCGCGTTCGAATTCTAGATAAAATATTTAGGTGGTAAGAGGTGATCTGGTGCGTTTAGATAAATTATTAGCCAACATGGGATATGGTAGTCGTAAGGATGTAAAAGGATTGTTAAAAAAGAAACAAGTAACGGTGAATGATAGTTTAGCGAAAGATGGAAGTATGAAGGTTGATCCAGAAAAAGATACCGTAAAGGTAAGTAATGATGTTGTAGAATATAAGAAATATATTTATATTATGATGAACAAGCCACCTGGATACATTTCTGCGACAGAAGATATTAGGGAAAAAACGGTTGTTGATTTATTAACACCAGAAATTCAACATTATAACCCATTTCCAGTTGGCAGATTAGATAAAGATACAGAAGGCTTATTATTGCTTACGAATGATGGGCAACTTGCACATCAACTACTATCTCCCAAAAAAGATGTGTACAAAACATATTATGCAAAAATACAGGGAAATGTAACAGAAGAGGATATACAGACATTTAAGCAAGGTATTTCTTTAGAGGACGGGTATATGACCAAACCAGCCATACTCAACATTATTAAAAGCGATTCTGTTTCAGAGGTTGAAATCAAGATTACAGAAGGAAAGTTTCATCAAGTGAAGCGAATGTTTAAAGCTGTGAATAAAGAGGTTGTTTATTTAAAACGATTAGGGATGGG
Organism: Ornithinibacillus caprae; assembly: GCF_009728145.1. Taxonomy (GTDB): domain Bacteria; phylum Bacillota; class Bacilli; order Bacillales; family Amphibacillaceae; genus Ornithinibacillus; species Ornithinibacillus caprae. Next base: position 4,623 of record NZ_WOCA01000001.1, read on the forward strand.
GGAACTAGTTTTAGATCCCTCCTTATCACTTGGGAAATACAGGGAATTATCTAAAGATGAACTTTCTTATTGCCAATCCTTAAAATAAATTGATGTTAGGGGTAAAAATATGTCTACACCGCATTATTTTATAGCTATTCCACTTCCAAACGATTTAAAAGAAGAACTGGCAGCATGGCAGGTGGAGCTAAAACAGCATTTAACCTATAAGCAATGGCCACATGTGGAGGATTTACACATCACATTAAAATTTCTTGGTGCTGTAGAAGAAACGAAGTTAAAAAAGCTTCAAGAAAAGTTACAATCAGTACATTCTATGCCTCCATTTTATACAAAAGTTCATTCCGTTGGTACATTTGGTAAATCAGATAAACCAAGAGTTTTATGGGCTGACGTGGTTAAAACTGTTGCTTTATTGGAACTACAACAGAGGGTTGAAGCATGTGCAAAAGAAGTTGGCTTTACAGCAGAGAATCGCCCATACCGTCCCCATATAACGTTAGCAAAAAAATGGGATGGTCCAAGTACCGATATAAATGTAATCAAAAATAACTTTTCCGATCAACAGTTTGATCTAGTGGTAGACACTATTGTCATCTATCAAATATACCCATCAAATAGTCCTAAATATAAAATTGTAAACACTTTTTCATTGGATGGGGGAGAATAATTTGGCACAATTAATCAAGCTACAAAACTATATTTCAAGGTACGAATGGAATATCTATCGTTACCCTAGTCAATATATCCGATTAAAACAGGAAAACTGGAATAAGCTTTACTATATCTGGTCAAATCAAGAAAATCAGCAGCATGTAGATGATGAGGAAGAAAAAGTAACTCGTTTTTCGAAATGGAAGTCTTTTATGAAGCGAAGTCAGGAAAGTGAGCCAGAATCTGAAGATCCTGTTCAGCAAGAACTTCCTCATACAGAAACGGAATTAAAATATTATTTTCTTGATAAAATATATCCGTTTCAACTTAAGTGGGCTACTTCTACGATTTCGAATGTATCTTTTATGGATCAAAAATATTATAAAGATGCAACATTACAGTATTTTCTTCAACGTTTTCCTGATACGTATTTAGTAATGTATTATCCAATATTCAATATCAAGAATGCCCCGGTTGACGGTGAAATTGTATTGATCAGTCCAGTTGGAATAGAGATCATCTATTTGTTAGAAGATGACCGAAATACAGTTTACACCGTTAAAGATGAGAGAACATGGACAAAACGGCATGAAAGGTCTGAGTCTAAGTTTCTTAGTCCGTTAATTGCTTTAAAACGTTCGGAAAAAATCATCAACAGTATTTTAAGTAAATATGATATTTCCTTTTCGGTTACTAAAACAGTACTTTCGCGTACTAATAGGATTGACTTCGTTTCTGAGCCATACAATACAAATATTATTGATAAATTTTCTTATGAAAAATGGTTTGAGACAAAACGTACGTTGGTTTCTCCATTAAAAAATCAACAATTAAAAGCTGCTGAGCAACTATTAAATCATTGTCAGTCTTCTTCTGTAAAACGACCTGAATGGGAAGAGGATGATCAATCCTTTACAATAGTTGGAGAGGAATAATTTCTATGTATATCTTCATTGTTAATTTAATGGCAGGTCATGGTAGAGGAAGGCGTATTTTTAATAAGATACAAAATAGTAAACTCTATCAAGAATTGCAAAGTAGTTACTATGTTACAGAGTATGAAGGGCATGCTGAAAATATTGCGCAGCAGCTTTCTAAACAAAACCTAGTAAACTTACAGGCTATTATAGTAATCGGTGGTGACGGCACGTTACATGAAGTAATGAATGGAATTCAAGACCTGTCACTTCCGGTAGCGTTTATACCAGGCGGATCAGGGAATGATTTTGCAAGAGGTTTGTCCATTAAGGTAAATCCAGTAGAAATACTTCAGGACATAGTTAAAGGAAATTATTCCAAAGCGTATTGGCTGGGAAGCTATAGTGTAGATGATTCTGCTAGGAGAGTATTTGTTAATAGTATAGGGTTCGGTTTTGATGCTGAAATAGCAAAAAAGGCAAACCAGTCCTGGTATAAGAAATTTTTAAATATTTTTCATATCGGTATGATTAGTTATGTTATTGCACTTATTCATGTATTATTTCGATTTAAACCATTTACATTAGAGTTAGAAGTAAATGGGGAAGCACAGACGATTCACAACTGTTGGATGGTTACGATTGCTAATCACGCCTATTATGGTGGAGGTATGAAAATTATACCTAGTGCAACAATACAACCAAGTAGATTTCCTGTATTAGTTGTTCAACAAATTTCTAAGTGGAAGATTCTTGCGTTATTCATGACCGTATTCACAGGTAAACACACTAGCTTCAAGGAAGTAGATCTTCTCGAGGCGACAAAAATAAAAATAACTACAGATAAAACGATAGAGTTTCAAGTAGATGGGCAAACTAGTCAATGTAAATCATGTACCATCACAAAAGACATACCTCCTATTCAAATATTAGGAGCAAGTAGTTAGCAGAAAACAGATTTGGTATCTTGCAAAACGCTCATTTTTTCGTTAATCTATTAACATGTTTGTAATTTAATAGTAACAAAGTAAAGAAATGAAATAGAAGAAGTTTGTATGTAGAAAATGAACTTGAAAGATTTGAGGAATGCATGGTGGAATGGTTTAAAAAGGTATTAGGAAAGGAATGGAATGTAATGCCGGCAGGTGGACTGACTGGTGATGCATATGTTGCCGAAAAAGATGATAGGCGTCTATTCCTAAAAAGAAATTCATCACCCTTCTTGGCTGTTTTGTCAGCTGAAGGTATTGTTCCAAAGTTAGTTTGGACAAAAAGAATGGAGAATGGTGATGTTATCACTGCACAAGAATGGCTTGAGGGAAGAGAATTATGGCCAGAAGAAATGCAACATAGTCGTGTTGCTGATTTACTGCATAAAATCCATCATTCCTCTGAATTGCTTCATATGCTATTACGATTAGGAAAAAAACCAATAACTTCGGACGGTCATTATACTGAAATAAAAGAGCGATTATTGGCAGATCACTTAATAGAACAACATGAAGAGGTTCAAAAAGCTCTTGCTTATTTACAAGAACTTTTACCCGTTACAAGAGAACAAAAACAAGTGGTATGTCATGGTGATTTAAACCACCATAATATGTTATTAACGAATGATGGACAGTTATATCTAATCGATTGGGATAATGCGATGATAGCTGATCCTATAACCGATTATGGAATGATATTACAGTGGTATATCCCAACAGACAAATGGGATGAATGGTTGGAAAAATACGGTGTGAAGAAAGATGAAAAATTATTAAAGCGAATGTATTGGTATCTAATCCTTGATTCTCTTCAATTTTTAGCATGGCATCATGAACGAAACGAGCAACACAAAGTAAAAGAACGCTTAACCAATCTAAAAGAATTAAATTATAATATTTCTACTCTAATTTAGAGTGTTCTATTGCACTAATCCATTGGTTTAGGTTTTCTTGATTTGATGTAATATGCTCTGCCATATTTTGAACACTTTCACCCTGTCTACCATAATTATAAATTTCTGGTAGTAATTGTAATAGCTGCTCATCCGTGATGCTGTTATTTGCCATCATAGACTTAACTAATCGCTTAATTTGTTGGTATTCAGATACTTCTGCACAGCATTCTTTTTGCTGTTCATCTAATAAATCTAATAATAATGTTAATTGATTGTTTACATTTAACGACATACAATTCTCACCTCTGAGAATAGTATTCGATGTTTAAATAAAAAATATGTACAAGTAATTTTGAAAGAGGTGCACGTTTTGCGGCAACGTAATAAACCATGGGCTGACGATTTTCTAAGGGACCACCAGGATCTTGTCATACCAAATGCAAAAGATTATAAAGGAAAATGGAATCAGTTATTTGATAATAATAATCCTATTCATATAGAAATTGGAACAGGAAAAGGACAATTTATAGCTGGTATGGCTAAGCAATATCCAAGTATCAATTTTATCGGAATTGAATTAGCTAAAAGCGTTATTGTGTCAGCGGCACAAAAAGTAATGGAGTCTGAACAAGAAAATATAGTTCTGATAAATGAAAATGCTGAAAACATTACCGATATTTTTGAGGAAAATGAAGTAGAAACAATTTATTTAAATTTTTCTGATCCATGGCCAAAGAATCGTCATGAGAAGAGAAGGTTAACGTATCATACCTTTCTTGCCGATTATCGTAGAGTATTGAATTCTAATGGAGAATTGATATTTAAAACAGATAATCGTGGACTGTTTGAGTATTCATTAGTTAGCTTTTCTAATTTTGGAATACTTTTAAATGAAGTTAATTTAGATCTACATGTGATCGAAGACCCGGAAAATGTCATGACAGAGTATGAAGAAAAGTTTTCTGCCAAGGGTCAGCCCATATACCGTTGTAGAGCAAGATTTAATGAAAGAACCTAAGCTAAGGTTCTTTTTTTTGTATAGGGTGGATGCTTTTTGAATGGGAATAGATATTGAATGGCATTAACTTTTACGTGGATTTGCTTTCTTATACGCTAGCGTTGATTGTTAATTCGGCAGATACGGGTATTAATTCATCAGTTATTGAATTTTATCAGCATATCCCTCATATTATTCAGCGATGTGATAATTCACGTAATCTCAAATAAGAATCTGCTACTCCAATAAATAAATGGTAGCGTTTGCAGATGAATGGTAGTTTAGATAAACTATTTATAAAGGGGGATTATAATCATGGAGAAACTACAAGTTGGACGTGCAACATTAACATGGCTTAATGGAGGAGTAAATTTTTTAGACGGCGGAGCAATGTTTGGGGTTGTTCCAAAAGCATTATGGAGTAAAAAATATCCTGTGAATGAGAAAAATCAGATTGAATTACGAACAGACCCAATTCTACTTCAAATAGACGGGAAGAACATGTTAATTGATTCAGGTATTGGACATGGTAAATTATCCGAAAAACAAATCCGTAATTTTGGTGTTTTGGAACAGTCTTCGATCGAAACTTCATTAGCTAAGCTAAATCTAACGGTAGATGATATCGATCATATATTAATGACGCATTTACATTTTGATCACGCATGTGGACTAACAAGGCTGGAAAATGAAGACTTTGTACCTATTTTTCCTAAAGCAACGATTTATACCTCGGCAGTAGAATGGAACGAAATGCAACACCCTAATATTAGGTCAGTTAATACATATTGGGAAATGAATTGGAAGCCTGTTGTCAATCAAGTAGAGACATTTGAAAATGAATTGGAAATTCTTCCAGGTCTAAAAATGATCCATACTGGAGGTCATAGTGATGGACATAGTATTATCGTTTTTGAGCAAGATGATGAATGTTTCATTCATATGGCAGACTTAATGCCTACTCACGCACATCAAAATAAGTTATGGGCATTAGCTTATGATGACTATCCGGTTACTTCGGTTCATCAAAAAGAAAAATGGATGGATATTGGATATCGGAAAAATGCTTGGTACACATTTTATCATGACGCATATTATCGTGCGATTCAATTTAACGATAAAGGCGAGAAGAATTCTGAAATAGAGCGAAAAAGATATGAATATAAAAAATAGCTGCTTTGTAGCAGCTATTTTTTTAAGCAGTTTCAAATGCGTCTATAACGGCACCCGATTCAACATCTATTAAAAATTCATATTGTTTATTTTTGCCGTCTATACTACGGGTAATTCCACCACGATAAGCAGTGTACGAAAGTCCATTCTTCACTACATCCTCTGGCTTCATGTAAATCCATGAACCACTTATGGGGCCTTGTTTTTTAAATGTTTCTTTCGCTAATTTTAATGCTTTTTCTGGTGTTACTTTTTGATAACGATCCATTTGTTGCTTTGCTAAGTAACCAACGGCAACTCCTAATCCAGCAGCTAAAACTGCTCTTCTCATTCCCATACATTTCACCTCTTGCTTGATATTATCTAAATCTGCGACCGCTTACTTTTTCTTCTTTAGTATACCTTAAAAGATATATTTTAGAAAATAATAGTGTAGTGTATGTTTGAATTGTGGAAAGAATGTATTTCTTTCGTTATACTAAATATATTACATAGAGATAACTGGAGGGATTGTAATGAATCAAGACACATTAAATTTATTTAAGACGTTAACAGAACTACAAGGGGCACCAGGTAATGAACATCCAGTACGGGCGTTTATGAAAGGTGAGTTAGAGAGGTATTCTGATGAGGTAATCCAAGACAATCTTGGTGGAGTATTTGGTGTGAAAAATGGTAACGGACCAAAAGTAATGGTTGCAGGTCATATGGATGAAGTAGGGTTTATGGTTACACAAATTACAAAAAGAGGATTAATCCGCTTTCAAACGTTAGGTGGATGGTGGAGTCAAGTGTTGCTTGCTCAACGAGTTCAAGTGATGACAGACAATGGTCCTGTAGTTGGTGTTATAAGTTCTATTCCGCCTCATAATTTAACTGATGAGCAACGTAAGAAGCCAATGGATATAAAAAATATGTTAATTGATATTGGTGCTGACGATAAAGAGGATGCCGAAAAGATAGGAATTAAACCAGGTCAAGCAATACTTCCGGTTTCTGAATTTACACCGATGGCGAATAACAAAAAGATCCTAGCTAAGGCTTGGGATAATCGTTATGGATGTGGTATCTCTATTGAATTATTAAAAGAGTTACAAAATGAAACAATACCTAATCAGTTATATTCTGGTGCTACTGTTCAAGAGGAAGTTGGTTTGCGTGGTGCTAAAGTTGCCGCTAATATGATTAAACCAGACATATTTTTTGCTTTAGATGCTTCTCCTGCTAATGATATGACGGATGATAAGGAATTTGGTCAGTTGGGTAAAGGTGCTTTATTACGTATTTATGATCGCTCGATGATTACACATCGAGGAATGCGTGAATTCATTCTAGATACTGCAGAATCAAATGATATCCCTTATCAATACTTTATTTCACAGGGAGGAACCGATGCAGGGCAAGTACATATTTCTAATGATGGTGTACCGTCAGCAGTAGTAGGAATTTGCTCACGTTACATTCATACTTCTGCTTCCATCATTCATGTGGATGATTACCAAGCAGCGAAAGAGTTACTCGTTAAACTTGTGAAGTCAACGGATCAGAATGCAGTAGATCATATTAGAAAACAATAATATTGGTATAGCTGCTATCTTTTGGTAGCAGTTCTTTTTTTGGCAGATAGGAAAACTTTCCTATCTAACATAAGTGCGATTGGTAAAAGATACATGGAAACAGTGGTGTTAGGAGTGTTGTTATGAAAATAATAGTTGGGTCCAAAAATCCCACCAAAGTACAAGCTGTTAAAGACGTATTTCCAAACAATGAGGTAAAGTCATTGAGTGTACCATCTGATGTATCATCACAACCTTTTTCCGATGAGGAAACACGAATCGGTGCTATTAATCGTGCAACCCAGTGTGCACAATCTGCTCCAGGTTCAGTGGGTATTGGACTAGAGGGTGGTGTGATGTATGTTGAAAATCAATTATTTCTTTGTAATTGGGGTGCCTTGGTTACATCTACAAATGAAATCTATACAGCTAGTGGAGCGAGAATTTTGTTACCCAAAGAAATCAATGATGAATTAACATCAGGTGTGGAATTAGGAGATATTATGGACAGGTATGCTAAACGTAATGGAGTTAGGCATAAAGAAGGTGCGATAGGTATTTTCACAAACGATCTCGTATCAAGACAGGAAATGTTTAAGCATGTTGTACTTTTATTAAGAGGGCAAAGGGAGCATTGGGAAAAATAAAGTCAATCTTCAATCGTTTGGGGTCTTACTGCGATTACATGGAAATAAAAGCAGCGGAATTACCGCTGCTACTGTTATTCATAAATATATGCAAGGACATCTAATGCCTGATCAACTGTTTCGACAGTTACTGTTGCTTTGTTAGAAAGCTCTTTTAAAGGATGGATTAAAGATTCTGGCCTAACAATGATAGTAGGTTTATTCATCGTGATTGCTGCGCTAGCGTCCATTGCTGTATTCCATTGTTTATATTTTTCACCAAATAAAGCAATGACTACGTCAGATTTTTGCATGAGTACTTGTGTTCTAAAGTTATTAATACTAGATGCTGCATCGTCACGATATAGGTTATTAGGCTGTTTTCCAAGAATGTCTTCACCAATTTGATCGGATCGGTCATGGTTTGTTTGAGGTGTAACAAACTGTAAGGGAAGATTTTTCTCACTAGCTTTCTGCTTTAAATTTTCACGCCAGTCATCATGTATTTGTCCAGCTAAATAGACAGTTAATTCCATGGAAATCCCTCCAAAATGTAATCTTATGTTTATCATATCTAATATTTAATATAATTCAAAGTATTTGGTATCGGACGGTTTGCTTGAAAATATTTGGTTATAGTAATATAGTAATAGGGTATTAAGGACTATTGGTAGGGGGAAAAACATTGAAGAATGCAACAATCATTGTTATCGCTTTATTAGCTTTGTTTATTATAGGGATAACAATTTATAGTTATGAATCAGATGATTCTATTGTTGAAGATGTTAATTTAGTTGCTGAAAATGCGTTTCATGAAGAATCTGAAGTGGAAGCTAATTATCATTCAGCCAGCTTTTCATTTTATCTTCCGGATGGTCTAGATGTTGAAGATGAAGATGAAAACAACGTTATTTTACATAATGACGATCAAACCTATATTGTTTTCTACAATAAATTTGAAGAACCTACTAGTCAGCTTAATTTTAATAATGCCAATAATGATGAAGCAATATTATTTGAGTCATATGAGGATCAAGATAAGTTTGGGTATGTCCGTGTAACCCCTACAGATGAAAAAGATTATGAATTACAAGTGGGAATTGGCGGAGTTAAAATAACAACCCTTACTACAAAATCTAAAATTGAGCAAGATACAGAAGAAGTAATGAAAATTGCTCGTTCTATCCTAGAATCGAATGAAATGTAGTAAAATAGAGGCTATCCTGAAAAGGGTAGCCTTTAATGATTGAAACAAGCTTAAATCATCGATATGATAGTATTAGGGAGTGTTTAGGTAGATAAGGGAGTATAGCTTTCTTATGCTGCAATATAAGTTTTCTATACTATATAGTTTGCTTATGAAATTTACTCCATAAGGTTTTGTTGAACTAGGAGGATATACAATGAAAATGACTAGTATAAAGATGAAGAAGTTATTGGAGGAGCATCTCTCAGGTGCAAGCTTCCATACTTCCTTTAATCGAGATAAAGATACTTTCCGAATTGAATGGAAAGATTCTAAACAGGGTGTTACGATTCAATTGCCTAATATTATAGCTAAATATAATGAACGTGGGGACGAAGCAATTGATGAACTTGTTGGACATATAACAGAATCCTTGAAGATTATGCATCAAACGTATCAACTAGAAGGAATGGAAAAGCAAATTTTTCCTGCCATTCGCTCGACTTCCTTTCCAACCGAAACAAAAGCAGGTTCAAAATTGGTTTTTAAAGATCATACTGCTGAAACAAGAGTATTTTATGCGCTTGATTTAGGAAAGTCCTATCGTTTGATTGATGAACCGATGCTAGAGCAGGAGGGGTGGACAACAGAACATCTTGATGAAATTGCAACCTTTAATGTTCGGTCTCTTTCCTATGATTATAAATTGGATAAAGTAGCAGATAACGATTTTTACTTTATCGCTAAGCAGGATGGATATGATGCAAGTCGTATTTTAAATGATACATTTTTAGAAGCGATGAAAGCCAAGTGCAAGGGAGAATTAGCTGTAGCAGTTCCTCACCAGGATGTTCTCATATTAGCTGACATTCAAAATAAAACAGGTTATGATATATTAGCACAGATGACGATGAAATTTTTTGCGGAAGGTAGAATTCCGATTACTTCCCTTGCATTTGTGTATGAAGATAAAAAATTGACACCAATATTTATCCTTGCGAAAAATCGACCGAAAGATGACTAAGAAAATTTATAAGAAAGAGTGATTTAGATGGATGTATTTTACAACCCAAAAGGAATTGGTGATGTACTAATCATTCCGATTAAAGAAGGAAATAGAGAAGAAATTAACCACGAAACAATAGGTCCTATTACAAAAATAACGAATAAGGATGAGGTATTGGGTTATAACATATTCTCTGCCTCAACTTATTTTAACTTACCAACTACTGGAAAGATAACATTGACAGAAGACTTACTTAATGAAATAAAGAATCTCTTCCAAGAGCATCATTTAAACGATTCATTAGATTTCGATTTAAGTCCGAAATTTGTTGTAGGATATGTAATGGAAAAAACACAACATGAAAATGCAGATAAGTTAAGTGTTTGTAAAGTAGATGTTGGCAATGAAATGCTGCAAATAGTTTGTGGTGCTCCTAACGTGGACCAAGGACAAAAGGTAGTTGTTGCAAAAGTTGGCGCAACGATGCCAAGTGGGTTGAAAATTAAGCCAACCGAATTAAGAGGAGTACCATCTAACGGAATGATTTGTTCACAAAAAGAATTGGGATTACCAAATGCACCGAAAGAAAAAGGTATTTATGTTCTAGATGATTCTTACTCCGTAGGGCAGCCTTTTTAATAGTTGATGCAACCTATGTCTAATAAGACATGGGTTGTTTTCTTTAGGCTCTTTCGGTAATGTTGAAAACTAGGAAGGTACTCGCAACACCGCTCCAAAAATACACTGTAGCGCATAATAAAAATAAGAGTATTGTGAGTACCCTCTACACAGTTAATTTCATTTTACACCAATTATTCGTTAAGAAAAGTAATTTGTATAATGCGAGAAACTCTCTCTGAAAACAGACTGTCTTTACAATGGAATTTAACATACAAAACAACGAAAAAACTGATACAATACAATTAAGTAATGACTGAAAAGAAATGAGTGAAATACATGTGGGATAAATGGAAGAAAAAAATTCAAAATTTCATATGGGAAGAAGTAGAAGTAGAAGATACTGAAACCATCAAACAACCTAAGAATGAAGAAGAAATACCTAACATCGAAGCTAAAATGGTATACCAATATCCAAAGAGTGATTCTTTTCATTTTCCAGTAATCCCGAATCAGACGAAAAGAAGAGAACAGACGGAAGTACCTGCTTTTAAACGGAGAGCTAGTCGTGAACCGATTCAGATATCGAATAGTCTAGATACTAGTTTTACACCGCAAGAAAATAAAGAAACGAAAAGACCGTTTCAAGCAAGTGAAGTGCCGTCGCCAATATACGGCTTTAAACCTCGAAAACAAAAAGAAGTAGAGAACGTACCCGCTTTTGTGAGAAAAAAAGAGGATAGAGTTGAAGAAAATAAGACAGAAAACATCAATGATGAAAAGCCGGTTGAAACTATCGTTTCTAATCACCAAGAAGCCCCTGCTGATAATCGTCTGCAGCAGATCAATAGCAATGAAAAGGAAACAGAAGATAATCAATCAACGAACAGACTGTCACGTATTGAAGAGCAGAGTTCACAAACAAAAAAGGAGAAGACAAATAAACTAGATAGACCACGAAGAAATGTAAGGGATCTACATACTGAGCGTAAAAGCAATCAATCTGTACCATATAATGTTTTAATGACTCCGAGAGATAAAAAAAATTTATTTGACAAACAAAAGCATAACCAAAATAAGGTTTCCACTAATCTAAACCAAGATTCACAACCTACGAAGCAAGTTGAAGATCAGCAGGTAAATCAATCTATGAGACAACCATTGCCTGTTCATCTTTTAGATGATTCTCGAACAGAAAATAAATCAAATGATTTGTGGGTCAAGGAACAACAAGAATTACTAGAGAAGACATTAAAATATTTTAACGTTAAAGCAAGAGTTGTACATGCAACTCAAGGACCATCGGTTACTAGATTTGAAATTCAACCGGAACTTGGTGTAAAAGTAAGTAAAATTAAAAATTTAAGTGATGATCTAAAATTAAATATGGCTGCACGAGATATTCGGATTGAAGCACCTATCCCAGGAAAAAATACTGTTGGAATTGAAGTGCCAAATCCAAAAGCTCAAATGGTAAGCTTGCAAGATATTGTAGAATCCAATACCTTTAAAGATAGCGCTTCTCCATTGACTATAGCACTAGGCCTAAGCATTGAAGGTTCACCAATTGTAACAAACATCCAAAAAATGCCACATGGGTTAATTGCTGGTGCAACAGGCTCTGGAAAAAGTGTATGTATTAATACATTTTTAATTAGTTTAATCTATAAAGCTAGCTATGAGGATGTTAAGTTTCTATTAATCGATCCAAAGATGGTGGAACTTGCACCATATAACGGCATCCCTCATCTCGTATCGCCAGTAATAACTGACGTAAAGGCGGCAACCGCTGCTTTAAAATGGGCAGTAAGTGAAATGGAAGAAAGATACGATCAATTTGTTCATGAAGGTGTTAGAGACATTGAACGGTTTAATCAAAAAATGAAAAAAGAGAACCGAAACCATGAAAAGATGCCGTATATTGTTATCGTGATAGATGAGTTAGCTGATCTAATGATGGTATCTCCTCAAGATGTAGAGGATGCAATTTGTCGAATTGCTCAAAAAGCAAGAGCGTGTGGAATCCACTTATTACTTGCTACACAGCGACCGTCTGTAGATGTAATTACGGGATTAATTAAAGCAAATATACCTACTAGAATTGCATTTAGTGTATCATCTCAAATTGACTCTCGAACGATTATTGATACTAGTGGGGCTGAGAAACTTCTCGGCAAAGGAGATATGCTTTTTATCGAAAATGGTGCTGGTAAGAGTGTGCGAATTCAGGGGCCGTTTGTTTCAGACGATGAAATCGAAAGGGTTACAAGTTACGCTCGTAAAATAGCAGAACCAGATTACCTGTTTGAACAGGATTCCTTACTACAACAAATGACGGTTGATGAAGAAGAGGATGAATTGTTACAAGAAGTAATTCAGTTCATATTAGAACAAAATAGTGCTAGCACTTCCTTATTGCAACGACACTTTAAAATCGGCTATAATCGTGCTGCGCGTCTAATTGATACTCTAGAAAGTAAAGGAATAATATCCGGACAAAATGGTAGCAAACCAAGGGATATTTTAATTACTGCATCCCAAATTAATGACGTACAATAGATTTTTCTATAAGAAATAAACAAGAGACATATTTTTGGAAGAGGTTAGTACCTCTAAGTTTGAAGTTTTACTATATATGGTACAATATATAAAGTGATTTATTGTAAATATGAATCAAAGGAGAACCACTGATGAAAGAAATAGAACAAAAACTAAAGGGTAAAATAGATCGATTGACGAATAAAACGTTTAAGTTTGATGAGCGGATAAGGGATGGTTGGTTTTCAGCAGTCTATTTTTTAAAGACAAAGGAAATAGTAGAAAAGAAACTTCCAGAAAATAATGTTACGATGCAATTTTTCCAAAAGCAAGATGCCGTATTGTGTGGAACCGATGAAGCAATTGCATTAGTACATACTTTTGCAAAAGACCCAAAAAAACTGGAAATTCATTCCCTTAAGGATGGGGATAAAATTAGTCCATTTGAATCCGTGTTAACCGTATCAGGCCCATATCAAAATTTTGGCTTTTTAGAAGGTATTATTGATGGGATTTTAGCAAGAAGAACATCAGTCGCAACTAATGTATATAATGTTGTAAAAGCAGCGAGAACATCTGGAAAACAAAAGCCAGTTATTTTTATGGGAGATCGTGATGATCACTATACTCAACAAGCTGGTGATGGATATGCAGCGTTCATTGGTGGATCAACTGCACAAGCAACACATGCGATGAATGAATGGTGGGGAAAAGAAGGTATGGGTACCATGCCACATGCCATGATTCAAATGTTTCGAGGAGATGTTGTCGCAGCAACTCGTGCATATCACGAAGTGTATCCTGAAGATGATTTAGTAGCACTGGTTGATTATAATAATGATGTCATCACTGATTCTCTAAAAGTAGCTCGAGCTTTTGGTGATAAGTTAAAAGGTGTACGAATAGATACTTCCAAAACATTAGTTGATAAATATTTTCTTAGAAACCATCATTTAATGGGGACATTTGACCCAAGAGGGGTTAATCCTGAGCTTGTATTTGCATTACGTAATGCATTGGATGATGAGGGGTATAAGCACGTGGAAATTGTTGCTACAGGTGGATTTACAGAAGAGAAAATTCGTCATTTTGAAAACTTAGGTGTTCCTGTAGATACGTACGGAGTAGGTAGAAGTTTATTAACTATGAAAATTGGGTTTACCGGAGATAATGTGTTATTAAACGGTACACCAGAGGCAAAAGATGGGAGACGTTATAGACCAAATCCCCGCTTAGAAAAAGTGGAATATATGAAGTAATCCTAACTAACAAAACAAAAAATAAATGTTTTACTACGAACTAGGTTTTGCTATAATATTTAAATAGTTATATTTAAAATTTGTAGTAAAACAAATTTATATTACGAGAAAGATTGATTTTTATCTTTCTATTTTAGCTCAGCCATGTGTATGGCAAAAAGATGCAAAGTGTTTCTTACACATAATATGGAGGTTCTTATATGACAACTTACCATTTCATTGGTATCAAGGGAACTGGAATGAGTGCTCTAGCACAAATACTTCATGATTCTGGTGAAACTGTTCAAGGGTCGGATGTAGAAAAAAGATTTTTTACACAGGAAGCACTTGAAGAAAAAAATATTCCAATCCTCCCTTTTTCTGAGAATAACATCAAAGATGACTTAACCATCATTGCGGGGAATGCTTTTTCAGATGATCATGTTGAAATTAAAAAAGCAAAAGAACAAGGATTAAGATTTTATCGATATCATGAATTTTTAGGTGAATGGTTAAAGCAATATACGAGTATTGCAGTAACTGGAGCCCATGGCAAAACATCAACTACCGGTTTGCTTGCCCATGTCTTAAATGAAACCTATCCAATCTCTTATTTGATTGGGGATGGTACAGGTAAAGGGCATGTGGATAGCAAATATTTTGTATTTGAAGCATGTGAATATCGTCGCCACTTTTTAAGCTACGAACCAGACTATGCTATTATGACCAATATTGACTTTGATCATCCAGATTATTTTACAAGTATTAACGATGTTTTTGATGCCTTTCAATCGATGGCAGATAATGTGAAAAAAGGGATTATTGCTTGCGGGGATGATGAACAACTTCAAAAAATCCAAGCGAAAGTTCCCGTTGTTTATTACGGATTTTTACCGTCTAATGATTTCCAAGCACAAAATGTAAAAGAAACAGAAGATGGTACGGAATTTGATGTATTTGTACGTAATACGTATTATGATACATTTAAAATTCCAATGCACGGGGACCATAGCGTCCTAAATGCATTATCAGTAATTGCAATTTGTCACTATGAAGGAATACCGTCTGAAGATATTAAAAATCTTTATACATTCCAAGGTGTTAAGCGTCGGTTTAGTGAGAAAAAAGCTGGAAATCAAATTCTAATCGATGATTATGCTCATCACCCGAAAGAAATTACGGTTACGATTCAAGCTGCTAATAAGAAATATCCGAACAAATCAATCGTAGCTATTTTTCAGCCACATACGTTTACACGTACGAAAACTTTTTTACAAGAGTTCGCTGATAGTTTAAGTAAAGCAGATCATGTATATTTATGTGATATTTTTGGATCTGCTAGAGAAGACAATGGTCAGTTAACTATACATGATCTTCAGAAATTGATTGATAGTAGTTCCGTGATAGATTTATCTAATACGGAGGTTCTGCAGGAATATGAAGATAGTGTGTTAATCTTTATGGGAGCAGGAGATATTCAAAAGTTCCAACAAGCCTATGAAGAAACATTAAAAAATAATAAATTAAATAAAGCCTAATTCTAGTAAAAGAGTCTGTACAACACAGACTCTTTTTTTGAATATAGGAAAGTAAAAACGTCCCTATCCTGCATCAGCGTAACGAAGGTATTCACCATAAACGCATGGCGAATGCCAAGTTTTCTAATAAAATAGAGGATTTTCATACATAATTGTCGAAATAAATAATAGAACACGTTATAGTAGTGGTATACTAAAACTAAAATTAACTCATATTAAAAACTAGTTGCTACGTTTAACATGGTCAACTAAAGGGTAAAACATGTACAAGCCCTATTTTATTTAAAGACCAGTTATATTGTAAACAGAAGGGATGATTTAATTATGGAAGGGCTATTATACATAGCGGCTATTATTGCTGCTGTTGCTTTTGCAGTATTAGTAGTGTTTTTAGCGATGACATTGAAAGCATCACAAAGAACGTTAAACAATGTTGCGGATACGTTGGGATCTCTTGAAAAGCAGATGCAAGGTATAACATCAGAAACAACGGAATTATTAAATAAAACCAATCAGCTTGCTAATGACATTAATCAGAAGGCAACAAAGCTAGATGGTTTGTTTGATGGGGTAAAAGGTATTGGGGAAACCGTCAATGATTTTAATCATTCACTAAGACAGTTTTCAAATAGTATCTCACGTACAGCTAACCATAACCAAGATAAAGCATCTCAAGCAGTAACATGGGGAGCTGCTATTATGGATTTATGGAGAAAAAATAGAAATAAATAAATATGGGAGGGATCGCTATGGGTGATAATAACATCAATAGCAAGGATTTTTTAATTGGTACATTAATTGGAGGAGCAGTAGGTGCAAGTTTGGCCTTATTATTTGCTCCAAAATCAGGTAGAGAGCTACGCGGGGATATTAATCAAGGTGCGGTTAATGTTAGACATCGTGCTGATGAATGGAAAGACAACCTTCAAGTGAAGGGATCTGAATGGAAGGATAAAGCGTATGTAAAGGGAACTGAATGGAAGCAAAGAGCTGCAGAAACTACATCTCAGCTTTCCCAAACAGTTTCTGAAAAAACGCAGGACCTTACAAAAAATGTTCAGAATAAATTAAATGAGAATAAAAGCAAAGAAGACGAAGCTTTAGAAGCTGTTAACGAAGTAGCAGAAGCAATTGAGGATGCAGCAGAAGAATTAAATAAAGAGTAATCAAATAAAGAAAGA
The DNA here is from genome assembly GCF_009728145.1 of Ornithinibacillus caprae. Taxonomy (GTDB): domain Bacteria; phylum Bacillota; class Bacilli; order Bacillales; family Amphibacillaceae; genus Ornithinibacillus; species Ornithinibacillus caprae. The sequence continues at coordinate 21,736 of NZ_WOCA01000001.1, forward strand.
CTAAAAAAGGCTTGATGAATCAAGCCTTTTTTGTTATTTCTATGAGGAAAGGGTCTATCACGGACAAAACGCAGTAAACAACGCAGGAATAGTCCATGAGGAAGGCTATCGCGGACAAACCGCACTAAGAAAACACTGAAACAGTCCATGAGAGGCTAAACCACAAACAAATATCCTTAACAATTTCAATAATAAAAAACATGCATAAATCACATCGATTTGTACATGTTTTTCTATTGGCAGATAGAAAAGTATAAACTTTCATATCCTTCATAAGTGCAACTAAGCCCACCATAAAAGCCTGGCGGATGCCAAGTTTTCTAAAAAGATTACTTTATTTCTAATTGATCTCCAGTTTGTACCGTATCATAAAAGGTAGCTTCCTGATTGTTTTTATATAGTTTAAAGTTTGCCCCTATATTTGCTAAGTCAATATCAACATAACGAAATACATCCTGAAATATAAAAGCTTCAAGCTTACGATTTTTTACTTGAATATGATCTCCAGGCTTAATTGTGCTATCTTCTTCTAACTCCGTTCCGTCCTTTATAATGTGAAGTTTCGGTTGTTTCATTTGTGTGGGTTGTCCATTGAACGTAACAGTGATGGTATCCCAATATTCCTTCTCTATATTAACTAATAGATCTTTAACCGTCACAAGTCTACTAGATGTTATTACTAATTGATCATTATGTTTTAGTTGGTGATCAACGGATGTACGCTTGTTATTAATTAGAATTTGGTTTTCACCTTCTGCTAGCATCATTTTTTTATTATTTAGATAAATAGTAAATTCTTTACTGGATGTGACTTTTTCTTCTCCAATTATCTCTAAGAAATCATGTACAGTTTTTGGTTGCTTTAACTCTATACGGTCTCTATCTTGCACAACGTAATCACTTGGTCGCAGTTCTCCATTAACAAAAACCTTTGTTTTGAGCTCATATGATCTATTATTATAGAAAATATTTGTGGATGGTAATTCCTCAATTAGATGAGCAAGTGTTACATTTGCTGCATGTCCATCTAGTCCCGGTTCAATAACAATGTGATCTCCATTTTTAACAATTGTATCAACGGTCGCAGGAGCTTCATTTAAAAGAATAGTAGGTGCTCCACCTAATTCTCCAGGAAGGGTAAGTTCTTTCCCATTTAGCGTGATCATGGATGCCATACCTGGCTTACCGTATAATTTGTTAATTTCTATCCCACCTTGGACTAGACAATCTCCAACTGTTAATTTCTTCATTTCAAACATTCTTATTACCTGTTTGTTTACATGTACAGTTATATAATGTATTGGATTTTGTTCAGCAACTATTGCGATACCGATAGGAGTTACAAAGTCAGGACCACTTGGTAAATTATCCGTTTTATTTAACATTTGTATCGCATCAATTCCTCTAACTGCTACACGATTAATAGGCAATTGGAGTTTATTTGCAAGTGCTGTTGTTAGTTCAGGTGTTAGGCTTCCCCCGCCAACCAGCATTACAGCTTTTGGGGCAGTAGCGTTAAGGTTAAATATTTCTTGTGTAATTGCATTAGCAAGCTTCTCTATACTAGGTTGAATATCTTTTGCTAATGTGTCATAGTCAATGGTTGTTTCAAATCCTAAGATATCAGAAACAATTGCTTGCCCTTCATTAACGATTTGTCTTTTAATTTTTTCAGCAATTGGATAATCAAGGAGATAATGATCACTTATTGCCTCCGTGATTTCATCTCCAGCTATTGGAACCATTCCATAAGCGACTACAGTTCCGTGGTTCGTGATTGCTATATCACTAGTTCCTGCTCCAATGTCTACTAACGCAACATTTAATCTTCTCATGGATTCTGGTATTAATACATGAATAGCTGCAATAGGTTCAAGGGTTAATGCTTCCATTTCTAAGTCTGCTCTGTTTAATGCAGAAAGAAGTGATTCAACTACAATTTTAGGCAAAAAGGTAGCAATTATTTCTACTGTAGCTGTATCACCACTTTGGTCAATAAGTGAACCGATTTGTTGCCCATCTACCTTATAATGCAATACCGAATAACCAACACAATAATAATTCGAATAATCATTTGAAGACTTTTCTGACGCTAACTTCAATTGAGCTGCGTGAACTGCACTAAGTTCTAAATGCTTAATGGTTTCTTTTTCGGTTATGGTTTGCTTTTCTAAAGAAATGGTAGCCTCAGATTCTACGGTTTTTAATGATCTACCAGCAGCAGCAACACTAACTTTATGTATGTCACCATGTTTTTGTTCTAATGTTTCTTTCACTTCTTTTATAATTTTTGCTACTTCAACTACATGATGGATTTGCCCATCATGCATCGAGCGAACTTTATGTTCTTTCATGCAATAATCAACCAATGTATAGGATTCATTATTTTTTTGTAGAATAATTCCAGTTACAGACCTTGTGCCAATATCAAGGGCAAATATATATTCGTTCAACATAACTCACTGCTTTCCCCCTAGGAAGTATATCTATTCTATTATAACTTATTAATGACAAAGGAAAAATTATTAGCTATAATTATTTCTATTAAAGATACTATTATTATTACATAATACAATAAGTTCAAGAGTGAACAAGCAATCCAGGAGGCCTGTAATTATGAGTCATAATGATTTGGAACAGCTAAGAACCCAATTGGACAATATTAATTTACAATTACTAGAGTTAATCAATAAACGTGCAGAAACAGTTCAGCAAATCGGTCAGATTAAATATAAACAGGGAATGAAGGTATTTGATCCTATCCGAGAAAGAGAAATGCTGAATCAGCTTGTAGAGCATAATAATGGTCCATTTGATAATAAAACGATTGAACATTTATTTAAAGAGATTTTTAAAGCATGTTTGGAGTTACAAGAGGTTGACCATCGAAAGGCTTTACTTGTATCCCGTAAGAAGAAGCCAGAGGATACGATAATTGATATTAAGGGTGAGAAAATAGGGAATGGAAAAACTCACTTTGTAATGGGACCTTGTGCGGTTGAAAGCTATGAGCAAGTTGCAGAAGTTGCAAAAGCAGTCAAGCAAAAAGGAATAAAACTTCTACGTGGAGGAGCCTTTAAACCGCGAACATCTCCATATGATTTTCAGGGGCTTGGCTTGGAAGGATTACAAATTTTAAGACAAATTGCAGATGAATATGATCTAGCAGTCGTAAGTGAAATTGTTAATCCTGCACATATCGAAAATGCGATAGAATATGTCGATGTTATTCAAATCGGGGCACGTAATATGCAGAACTTTGAACTATTAAAAGCAGCAGGAGATGTGGATAAACCAGTACTATTAAAACGTGGTTTATCAGCCACCATTTCTGAATTTATTAATGCTGCTGAATATATTTTCTCAAGAGGTAATGGGAATATAATTCTTTGTGAAAGAGGAATAAGAACTTATGAAAAGGCAACTAGAAATACTTTAGACATATCTGCAGTTCCTATCCTTAAGCAAGAAACCCATTTACCAGTAATGGTAGATGTAACCCATTCAACGGGGAGAAGAGATTTACTTGTACCAATGGCGAAAGCTGCTTTAGCAGTTGGTGCTGACGGTGTTATGGCTGAAGTTCATCCGGATCCTGCAGTAGCATTATCAGATTCTGCACAGCAAATGGATATACAGACATTTAATGATTTTATGGATGAGTTAGATAGGTATGTAATTTCCCATTCGTGAAAATACTGTAATTATAAGGTCTAGCATTAGCTATTGCTATGTATTTTTTGTGTTTTTATGTATATAAGAGTATGATATATGAAAGAAGAGATCGATTATTGTTGTATTTAATAGGAGGTAGTTTTTGATGACAATAACAATATATGATGTCGCGAGAGAAGCAAATGTGTCGATGGCAACAGTATCTCGCGTGGTAAACGGAAATCCAAATGTTAAGCCGACAACTAGAAAAAAGGTTTTAGCTACAATTGAAAGGTTAGGTTACCGCCCAAATGCGGTTGCGCGTGGTCTTGCAAGTAAGAAAACAACCACTGTTGGGGCAATTATTCCAGATATTTCGAGTATATTTTTTGCGGAATTAGCTCGTGGTATTGAGGATATTGCGACAATGTATAAGTATAATATCATTTTAAGTAATTCAGATCAAAATAAGGATAAAGAATTACAGTTAATTAATACGATGTTAGAAAAACAAGTAGATGGGATTATTTTTATGGGTGGAAATATTACGGAGGAGCATGTACACCAATTTTCAACCGCTTCGGTTCCTGTTGTATTAGCAGCAACGTATGATGAATCAGACTCCATTCCTTCCGTAAATATAAATTATGAAGAAGCAGCATTTGAAGCTACTAAATTCTTAATCGATAAGAATAATCAGCATCCAGCATTTATTTCTGGCCAAGAAGATACGATTATTAATCAGTTGAAATATCAAGGGTATCTACGAGCATTGAAGGAATCCGCGATAGAGATGAGAGAAGAATATATCATTCAAGGTGATTACTCCTATGATTCAGGTATAGAATCTGTAGAAAAATTACTTCAATTAGAGGAAAAACCGTCTGCCATATTTGTTGCATCAGATGAAATGGCATTGGGGGTTATTCATGGAGCACAGGACAAAGGATATAAGGTACCAGATGATTTGGAAGTCTTCGGATTTGATAACACAAGATTAGCAACAATGGTACGACCAACATTATCTACGATTGTACAGCCTATGTATGATATTGGTGCTGTAGCTATGCGTCTACTTACAAAATTCATGAATAAAGAAGAAGTAGATGAACAAAAAGTAGTTCTGCCACATCGAATTGTCGAAAGAAACTCAACAAAATAGGATTATTGCCGATATATATAGTACGAAAATGAATCCTACACAATTTGGGGAGAGAGAGTATGAGAAAACGAGATTTATTAACTCCTATCGGCATTACACTGGGTTTTATTATGATTATGCTTGCAATCCTTACAAAAGGTGGAACGGAAGGAATAACCTCTTTTTTAGATATTGCTTCGATTTTTGTTGTAATAGGCGGATTAGTGGGCTCTCTATTTATTAACTTTAGAATGGAACAAATAAAGTTAATGAATAGAGTGTTGAAAGAAGCATTTCGGCAAAATGACCAACGTTTACCAAGTTTAATCAATCTTTTTATTAATTTATCGGAACGTGCAAGAAGAGAAGGGATTCTAGCGCTAGAAAATGAGTTAGAAGAAGTAGAGGATCCTTTTATAAAAAAAGGTATTTTACTGGCTGTTGATGGTATAGAACCTGAAGTTATTCATGATATAATGCATGCTGAAATAACTGCAATGGAAGAAAGACACTATCGCGGACGGATGATTATTGAAAAGTGCGGAGAGTATGCTCCAGCATGGGGAATGATCGGAACACTAGTTGGACTAGTTTTAATGTTAAATAGTCTGCAGGATCCAGCTACACTTGGACCAAATATGGCTGTAGCCTTATTAACAACACTTTATGGAACAGTGCTTGCTAATTTAGTATTCCTTCCAATGGCGAGTAAGCTAGAAATAAAAACGGAAGAGGAAGTCTTTATCAAGCAAATTATAATTGAAGGTGTAATTGGTGTACAATCAGGTCAAAATCCACGAATTTTAGAAGAAAAGCTTAGTGCATTTCTCTCTAACGATTCAAATGTGAAGGAAGAGACTGATACAACTGTCGATTTCGTGGAGGAAAGAATCAATGAAGCGTAGAGAAGTAAAAAGAAGTAAGAAAATGGGTGCACCTAAATGGATGGTAACCTATTCGGATATGGTAACGCTTATTCTTGTCTTTTTCATTTTATTATTCTCGATGTCACAAATTGATTTGGTAAAATTCGAAGCTGTTTCTGAATCTTTTCGGAACCAGAAGATTTTTGATTTTTACCCGTCACCAGTACCAATGGAAAATCCGACCGAACAAACGAGTCATGAAGAAAGCGGAAAAAATTCCAATGAGTTTGATACACCATCATTAGTTGAAGATGAAGATTCTGATGCTGATCAGGACCGTGATGATGAGGAAGAAGGCGCACAAGATTCCTTACAAGAGTTGATGGGGGATATAGAAAATTATTTAGATCAAAATGATTTAAATGATGTGATCTCTGCTAGCCGAACAGAAAAAGGTGTTGTTCTTGTTTTACAAGACAGTATCTTATTTGACTTTGGTGAAGCGGAAATTATCGATACAGCAGTTCCTTTTTTAAATAAAGTTGGAGCGTTATTATCAAGTATTCCTAACCATATAAGGGTTGAAGGGCATACAGATACCGTACCAGTGTCTAGCTATCGTTATCCGTCCAACTGGGAATTATCTGGTGCAAGAGCAAGTAGTGTGGTACGTTATTTGGTTGATGAAAATGAGTTAGACCAAACACGGTTTTCCATTACTGGATTTGGTGAGACTAGACCAGTTGTTCCAAATAATAGCGATGAAAATAGAAGTAAAAACAGAAGAGTTGAAATTGTTATTTTGGAATCCAAAGCAGAATGAAGGAGTTGATCAATTGATCAACTCCTTTTACGTAGAGGACCTCGTATACTTAAGTAAATTCATAAGAACCTTTTCATTCTTATCAGTAATTTCACTCTTTCTAGGGATGTTAGGTATGATAGATTCATCGTCATGCCAATAACTTGGTAGTGTTACCTTCGTTTCTGGTTGCCACTTGTTAATCCAATCTACTGGTATATCTCCTTTTACTGGGGAACCTGTTTTCATTACATTCCAAACTTGACCCCAAGCACGAGGAACTACTCTCCATATATCATAACCTCCACCACCAAGCGCTATCCATCTACCATTACAATATTGATGGGCTAATTCATGAGCTAATTGAGGAATTCGCTCGTAAATTTTCATGGTTGCACATAAATGGGTTAATGGATCTAAAACATGTGCATCCGCTCCATTTTGAGTAACGATAACATCTGGCTTGAAAGAGGCTACAATCTCTTTGAAAGCGAATTCAAATATGTGTAAGAACGATTCATCTTGCGTAAATGCGTCAATAGGTAGATTAAAAGAATATCCATGACCTTCTTTAATACCACGTTCATTTACATTGCCAGTTCCAGGGAATAAATAACGACCTGTTTCATGGATAGAAAATGTACAAACATTAGGGTCGTCGTAAAATGCCCATTGAACTCCGTCTCCATGGTGAGCATCTGTATCAACATATAGAACCTTTAGATCATATTGTTTGCGAATATACTTGATCGCAACTGCGCCATCATTATATATGCAAAATCCAGAAGCTTTGCGCTTAAACCCATGGTGAAGGCCACCACCCAGATGAAGAGAATGCTCGGTTTTATCTTCTAAAACAGATTCAACTGCTGTTAATGTACCACCAACTAGGTAAGATGCCGCATCATGCATACCTGGGAAAATAGGCGTATCTTCTGTACCTAATCCAAATTCTAAACCTTTTTCAATTGGTAATGTTCCATTACTAGCGTTTTTTACTGCATCTATATAGGCATGATCATGAAATAAAGCTAATTCTTGTTCCGTAGCTTTACGTGGAGTTATCATTTCATCTTGATGTAACTGTTCTGTACTTTCTAGTAATTCTTTTGTTAATAGAACCCTTTTCTGGTTGAAGGGGTGATCCGAATGAAAGTGATAGTCTAATAGTGCATCTGAATATACAAAACTAGATTTACAGGTCATATTTTAGGCTCCGGTATATTATTTGGCCACATTAATTCATATCCTGCAGCTCGTAAGTCCTGAACGATAGGATTTGGGTTCATGGTTTGAATGCGGAATACTAATATTTTGTAATTCGGATCATTTTGGTAAGGGTAAACTAAAACGGATATGATATTGGTATTACGTTCTCCAAAAATCGAAGTAACCTTAGGTATCATACCAGGAACGTGAGGTACTTTTACTTCGATTTGCGATCCTTGTACATGCGTTCCTGTTAATTGAATTAACGTGTACAGCATATCTTTTTCTGTCACGATACCAACTAGTTTATGGTTTTGAACAACTGGAACAGAAGCAAATTCTTCATCATAAAAAATACGGGCAATCTCTTCTACAAAATCGAGTGGATGAACCGTGACTACTGGATGACTCATAATCGTTTGTATTTCGTTATCTAAAACGTGTTGATCAGAATCTTTATCCAATATGGATGGGCTTGCATCTCGAACATCGCGATCAGAGACAATACCAACTACGTAATTATCATCATCAACAATCGGGATATGGCGTATTCTATGTTTCTGCAAAAGATGTAATGCTTCTCGAATAGAAGCAGTTGGTGATAAAGTAACAACATCTGTATTCATTATTTCTTCTACTAACATTTACAAACCCTCCCTCATTTTTCGAAAACGATGTCTTTGTAAGAATCGCAACGTGTCAAACTGTTTAATCGATTCTTCATCGACATGTTTACCGATACGTACCATTAAACAATTAGCTGGATGGGAAATTATTTCTGGATCGTCTGTAGGGGCAGGTAATAATCCACCACTAGCCATCATTTTTTCCATAACTTTTCGGTAATCCCAAATACTTAGTTGGGTACCATCTAGGTCCCAATGCCAATAGTATTCCGTTGAGATTACGATATAGTTTTCCATGTACTCATCCATCATGGATACTTTTAATAATCCAGAGGCAACTCCTGCGCCTCGAAAGGAGGGAATCACCTCAATTGCGCCTAGTTCAATTAGGTTATCCATATTGAATTCGGACCATCGCTCCAAAGGGTCAGGGTGCAAATAGGTTACATACCCAATAATGGTATCCTCAGATCTTGCCACGATAATTCGTCCTTCTGGTAAGTCAGCAATCCCTAATAATGCTTCAAATTGTTTCGATGCTGGACGAAAAGCGATAAGCTGATCATGGAAACTGTATTGTTTTAATTCGTTTGAAGAAAGAGGTCCTTCAATAATAACAGGACCACTTTCTGTGTGTTGCGTTATTGCATTATAAGTTTTTTCATGTTTCATTATTTCACCACCAGCTAATATCCTTATACCTCTCTTACTCTGTATTATACAGGATAATCATCTAAATTTTTAGTGTTTTTCTAGATCGTCAAATTATATATGAGAAAACTTGGCAATTGCCAAGCCTTTATGTCGGATGCCATAGTTGGACTTATGCGGAATAGGAAAGATTTAAACATTCCTATCTGTTAATAAAAAAAGAAGAGGCGATTGCCTCTTCTTTTTAAGAATTATTATCTCCGGTTTCGTCTTGATCTTCAGAATCAGGTGGTTCTTCTGTTCCTTCATCTTGTTCGCTGTTGTCATTGTTTCCTTTATTATCTTTATTATCTTTGTTATCTTTATTCTTCCCATTATTACCTGAACTTTTATCTTCCTCATTATCTTTTTTATCTTCTTCTTTTGGTTCAGAAAAATCACCGATAACAATTTCTTTAGATGCAGAGGATTCCATTCCAAAGTAATCAACTGCTTTTACGTGATAAACAGCCTTGTTACTAGGGATAGAAAATTCAGTTTCAACTGTGCTTCCAACCAATTCAAATTTTGCATCTGGATTTGCTGCACGATATATTCGGTAACCGACAACATCTTTACTACTAGATGCTTTCCAAGATAATGTTTTTCCAGAATTATTTAATGATGTTGGGGCAGATGGTGCTTTTCCATCATCTTGAATTTCGGATCCTAGATCATTACTTGGTAAACTAATTTTCTCCCATGCACTACGGTTCACATTAGGGAATAGCTGTGTTATGTCACCTAGTTTGTCATAACCATTTCGTTTTAAGAATTCAGGGTTAAATGTCAGACCATCTCCATCAACAAATTCCTTTGGAGTATTTGGCCCTGCAATAACTGCCTTTCCATTAACCATGACATAAGCTCCACGCATTAAGCTGTCATCTACCTCAGTAGGTACAAATTTAGCATTAAAGAGGTCAGTGGTTACTAGCCCAGCTTCCGAACAAAGATCAGATGGAAGCATTCCAGAAATTGCACAAATGCTTCGAGATACAATACCATCTGGACGTTCAAAGCTATTGCTTGGTGCCATTAACTCAGGGTTGATTTCTGTAGCTGTATTGACTAACTCTGCCCAAAGCTTCATATTTCTGTGACTATAATACATATCACAGTCTAGACACTGCTGTTGCGGTATATTGTAACCTAGCCACGTACTAAATGTAACATTTGGATTTGACCCTACAAAATGAATATCCCAACGATCTTGGGAAGTACCTGTCTTTCCATACCAGTCAACTCCAGGGTGGCTTAATTGTGACTTCACATAACTACCAGTACCGTTTGAAATTACATCACGTAACATATCAAGCGTTAAATAACTTGTTTGTGGTGAAAAGACTTCAACTGGCTCTGGTTCGTGTTCATAAATTACTTCACCATCACTTGTAGTTATTTTTTCTATCATATAAGCATCGACAAATTTTCCACCATTGGCAAATGTTGCGTATGCATTTGTGTTTTCTTCAATAGTAATACCTCGTGTGGTTCCACCTATCGAAAGGGATGGATTAGCGTATTCATTTTCGTCTAAAGAAGTAATGCCCATTTTTTCTAGGTATTCTTCTACAGGATTATCATTCATTATTTCTATATATCCTTTAATGGCCGGGATGTTATAGGAATTTGCTAAGTTCGTACGAGTAGATAGAATACCATGAAAACTTCTATCAAAGTTAGATGGTTTAATATTAGTACCTGGATATGTCATTTCCACGTCAGCTATAGGCGTTCCGGGTTGAAGTACTCCTTTTTCCATTGCTGGAGCATACACTAGCAATGGTTTCATTGTACTACCATTTGATCTTAATGCCTGTGTAGCATAGTTATATTGGTCTTCATCATTGAAATCACGACCACCTACAAAGCTAATAATTCTACCTGTATTATTCTCAATTAACGAACCAGATACTTGTACTTGCTGCGTTATTTCTTTAACTTCTCCAGTTATAGGGTCTTTGACAGGTCCAGTCCAATCTGGCCCATAATGCTTATAGTTTTTGACGATTTCTTGAAATGCATCATAGATTTTTTTATCAATTGTTGAATGGATATGGTATCCGTTTTGACGAAGATCTCTCTCTGCTAACATTTCAAATTGCTGATTTAATTCATCATCTTCTTCTAGATCTTCTAATGAGTAGCCGTCTTCTTCAGCTAGTTTTTCTTTAATAATGTCAGTTGCTCTTCGAACTAACTCATCCTGTACATGTGGATAGTTTTCATCTCTTGTTTTATAATCTGTAACAAAATCTTCCGTAATATCATATTCCAAAGCCTCTTGGTATTCTTCTTCGGTGATATATTCCATTTCGTACATTCTGTGTAGTACGACTTTCATCCGAGTTAAACCAGGTTGAATTCCTTCTTCATCTTTTAGTCCACCACCACTTGCAAAAGGGGTGTATTGAGAAGGACTTTGGGGTAGACCCGCTAAATAAGCTGCTTGAGCAATGTTAACTTCATCAGCATTTAGCCCAAAAATCCCTTGTGCAGCAGTTTGAATTCCTGCGATATTTCTTCCAGAGGCATCTCTTCCGTAAGGGACGATATTTAAGTAAGCCTCTAAGATCTCATCTTTTTCAAAGAAACGCTCTAATCGAAGTGCAAGTAAAATTTCTTTTGCTTTTCTTTCAAATGAAACTTCATTCGTTAGAATTTGATTCTTGATTAACTGCTGTGTTAGTGTACTACCACCAGATTTCATATCTGAGTTAGTAAACTCTTGTAATAATGCACGTACAATTGCTTTTGGAACAATACCATTATGCGTTTCGAAATATTCATCTTCTGTAGCAATTACTGCATCTTTTAAGGTCACAGATATTTCATCTAATGTGGTTTCTTCCCTGTGTATATCAGAACGAATGTCTCCTAGATATACATTATTAGCAAAGTACAAACGGGAAGTTTCTTCATAATTATAGATATCTTTTTCCATGCTTTCATAAGCACGAATTGGCTCATCTTTAACTAGGGAAGCAAAGTAACCTGCTCCTACACCTACACCAAAAAACATGCCGATAAACCCTATAATTAAGAAGAACAAAACAATGTTCCATACTACATCATATGTTATCCTTGAAGTACGTTGGACTTTTCCAGTTTTCCAATACTCACTGACCTTCTTACTATACTTCTGGAGTAAATTTTTAAAATTCACAATAATACCTCCTAAAAATTCCATTATTAATTATAGCATAAGGGCTTTGCTGCGGGTATAGATAAACACTAAATTCTTGCAATTTAATTTTATATATGGTATGTATATAGAATAATTGAACATACATGCGACGAAGGAATTAAGTAGTGTTGCAAATCCCTGTTACAAGAGAGCTAGCGGTTGGTGGGAGCTAGTACATATTTGCAGACGAAATACGCTCTGGAGCATCTTTCTATTGAGTTAAAAACTCTATAGAAGGACGGTGAAGTCATCGTTAACAACCCCAAAGTGGCAATTATATTGCAACAAGGGTGGTACCGCGTGTTAAACTCGTCCCTTATTATATTGAGGAACGAGTTTTTTTAATGGATTTAAAAAAAGAGGAGTGTGGGATTAATGGATATTTTACAGGATTTAGAACAACGTGGGTTAATTCAACAAACGACAGATCGAGTAGGATTAGAAAAGCATCTAGCAGAAAATCAAGTAACGCTATATTGTGGATTTGATCCAACCGCTGACAGTTTACACATTGGACACCTACTACCGATTACAATGTTGAAACGATTTCAACTTGCAGGTCATCGACCGATTGCATTAGTTGGTGGGGGAACAGGAATGATAGGGGACCCAAGTGGTCGCTCATCGGAACGTTCGTTAAATACTACTGAAGTTGTAGAAGGGTACAGTGAAAAATTAAAACTACAAATTTCAAGTCTTTTAGATATAAACTCGGAATCAACATCAGTAGTTGTTCGTAACAACCATGAATGGTTAGGTAGCATGACAGTAATCGATTTCTTACGAGATGCTGGTAAGCACTTTGGTGTAAATTACATGCTAGCTAAGGAATCTGTTTCTGCTCGTATTGAACAGGGGATTTCTTTTACTGAATTCAGTTATATGATCTTGCAATCTCTGGATTTCCAGAAGCTTTACGAACAAGAAAATTGTACCATGCAAATTGGTGGTAGCGACCAATGGGGAAATATTACGGCAGGTATGGAATTGATTCGTCGTTCGAGAGAAAATGAAGATGAAGAAATAAAGGTATTTGGTTTAACCGTACCTTTAATTACAAAAGCAGATGGTACGAAGTTTGGAAAAACAGCAGGTGGGGCAGTATGGCTTGACCCTGAAAAAACAACACCATATGAATTCTATCAATTTTGGATTAATACAGATGACCGTGATGTAATGAAATTCTTACGTTACTTTACATTCATGTCTGAAGAAGAATTAGATACATTACAGCAAGAAGTGGATGAACGTCCAGAAAATAGAGTGGCTCAAAAACGATTAGCAGAAGAAATGACAATTATGGTGCATAGTAAAGAAGCATTGGAGCAAGCTCAAAAAATATCTGACTCATTGTTTAGTGGAGATCTGAAACAATTATCTGCTAGCGATATTGAACAAGGATTTAAAGATGTACCAACGCACGAGGCGGATAAAGAAGATCTTGGACTAGTGGATCTTTTAGTAAATGCAAACATCTCTTCTTCTAAACGACAAGCTAGAGAAGATATTAAAAATGGTGCAATCTATATTAATGGAGAAAGACAAAAAGACTTGCAGTATGTTGTGACAAGTGATGATCGTATTGAAGATAGATTTACCATTATCCGCCGTGGTAAGAAGAAGTATTTCTTAATCCAATATTAAAACTAAAGGTTCCAGTCACTTGCTAGTAAATTCGACAAGTGACAGGAACCAGCCGTATTTTGCTGTATTTTGTCGAATGAGCGATTAGAATTTTGCTAAAGCAGATGAATGCTAGTATACGTACATATATGCACGTATAACCTATTTGAGGAGCATTTTTACGTATGTTACGCTTTTATAGTTGACAAATTGTAATCTACAATCTATTCCGTGAAATACAAAAAGTCACGATTTTGTTTTTATAGAAATCGTGACTTTTTTTGGGGAATAATAAGTAGAAATAATTACATCAGGAGTGACTATAAAATGGAATTACAAGCAAATCCCCAGCTATTATGGTTTATTGGGATCTATGCCGTACTTATGGTTGGTATAGGGATTTATATGTCAAAAAAAGTTTCAAATAGTAAGGATTTTATCTTAGCGGGTAAAAGTTTAGGACCACTTGTTTTAATGGGTACATTGCTTGCTACCTGGACAGGTAGTGGAAGTATTTCAGGTGGTGAAACATCGGTAGCATACAGTTTTGGAATTATTCCTTCCCTTATGTTAATGGTTCCAACATTAGTTGGTATTCTTGTTCTATATGTTATCGCACCTAAAATTAGAGCATTTGGAAAGTATACTATTTCAGGTATTCTTGAAGCTAAATATGGTACTTCAGCCCGTAATTTAGCAAGTGTCATTGTAATTTTAGCTTATGTAGGTATTGTTTCTTATCAAATGACAGGTCTTGGATTTATTCTAAACCTAACAACTGGAATGAGTGTTGAACTTGGTACAGTTATTGCAGCTGTCTTAATTGTTTTTCTAGCCATGATTGGTGGACTTCGTTCTGTTTCTCAAACAGATGCAATCAGTGGATTTTTAATGGTTGGTGGCTTATTAATTACAGTACCGATCATTATTTCAGTAGCAGGGGGTTGGGACTCCATCGTTGCAAATGTTCCAGAATCACATATGACTGCAACTGGTGGATTAACAACCATTCAACTACTGGGCTATTTACTGCCTTCTTTATTCTTGTTATTAAGTGATCAAAACATGTATCAACGATTAGCTGCGTCAAAAGGAGACAAGTCATCCAAACGAGCGGCGCTTAGTTGGTTACTTGTTATGCTACTTATTTCGCCGGCAATTTCTATTATCGCATTTGCTTCTCGATCCATCTTTCCAGATATTGATCCTGGGATGGCACTAATGGCAACTACACTAGCACTTCCTTTAGGAGTCGGTGGAATATTACTTGCAGCTGCTGCAGCATTTATTATTACAACGGGAAATTCCTATTTACTTTCCGCAGCAACAAATATGACGTATGATATATATGGAAAGTATATTAATAAAGATGCATCGGATAAAAAACAATTAGTTATGACGAAAGTATTCATCGTCGTGCTTGGTGCATTTTCGTATCTATTAATTAGTTATTTCCCAACGGTATTAGAAGTGCAAATGTATTCTTACACCGTTTATGGTGCGGGGATTACACCGGCAATTTTAGCGGTATTCTTCTGGAAACGTGTAACGGCAATTGGTGGTATTTCATCTATGGTTGCTGGAGTTATCACAACATTGCTCTGGGAGCTAGTGCTGAACAATCCATTTGAGCTAAACAGTTCCGTTATTTCTGTTCCAGTTGCAATTATTGTTCTTATTGTAGTATCACTCGCAACCCAAAAGAAAAATTAAGGAGAGTGTAGGCATGAAAGAACGTTTAGAAAGATTAACGAATTGGCTGAACAGCGAAAATATTGAGGCTGCATTTTTAAATTCAACGGAAAACGTATATTATCTATCAAACTTCTATACGGATCCACATGAACGTTTAATGGGTATTTTTATATTCCAACAGGCTCAACCATTTTTTGTTCTTCCTGCGATGGAGGTAAACCAATTAAAAGCTGCAGGTTGGGAATACGAAATAGTTGGATATTCTGATCATGAAAATCCGTGGGATATGATTCGTGCTTCGATTGAAGAAAGACAACTTGAAAATGCTGAAAACGTAGCTCTCGAAAAAGAAATCCTTTCTTATGGACGTAGTGAGGCATTTTTAAACTTCTTCCCAGATGCAAACGTAATTTCTGTGGAGGATAAATTAAATGAAATGCGTGTTGTAAAGGATGAAAATGAGATTGAAGTCATCAAACGTGCTACGGAAATGGCAGACTTCGGTGTACAGGTTGGTGTCGATGCACTCACAGAAGGTATTACCGAAATGGAGGTACTAGCAAAAATAGAGTTTGAGCTGAAGAAAAAAGGAATTCGAGAGATGTCGTTTTCAACGATGGTATTATTCGGAGAGAAAGCTGGTGATCCACATGGAAATCCAGGAGACCGAAAATTGAAAGCTGGAGATCTTGTGCTTTTTGATTTAGGTGTTGTTCTTGATGGATATTGCTCAGATATCACACGAACTGTTGCATTTAAATCTGTAACTGAAAAGCAAAAAGAAATCTATCATACCGTTCTTAAAGCTCAGATGGCTGCCTTAGAAGCAAGTAAGCCTGGTACAAGGATCGGTGATTTAGATACGATTGCTCGCGATATTATAACAGAAGCGGGATATGGTGAATACTTTCCTCACCGAATTGGACACGGAATGGGAATTAATGTACATGAATTCCCATCCATGAGTCATCTCAATGACGGGATTCTTAAAGAGGGGAATGTTTATACCATTGAACCAGGAATTTATCTTCCTGGTATTGGAGGAGTTCGAATTGAAGATGATGTGCTCATTACCAAAGATGGGTATGAAACGCTAACTAAATTTCCAAAAGAACTTCAGGTTATAGAATAATATAGGTGAAAAAGCCAACCGAATTTTGGTTGGCTTTTTTGTGTGTAAATAACAATGAGGAATTTTAACTTACTAAGCGTATTTTATACCTTATATATGTTGTGTAGCGCAAGTATGACTAGGTGTTGTCAACACAAAGATACACTGGGTATTGTGGTGTTTGTTAAAAACCATCCATAAGTTTAGAAAATGGCCAATAGAATGGAAATAGTAAAGGATGGAAATAAAGGTGACCCATCCTTTTTCGGTTATTCTGGGATTCCCAAAAGCTTCGATTGTAAATATTTCCTAATAGGTGGTTAGAAAACCAATTAATACCATTCGATAGAATCAATAAACATTTCTAATCTTTCCATATATACACCACCATTATAATCATTACGGTCAGCGTGTTTTTGCAGATAATACCACTCACCCGAAATTTCAAATAGTTGAAAATGACCATCGATAAATTCTCCATCCATTCCACTTTGATAGGAAAAATGGTAAGGTTCATCTCCATCAAGGTCTTGATAATATGAAAGGTCGATGTTCAGTGCTTCAAACATGATTTCTTTTCCTTTCTCAAGAGGAAATCCATCCTTTAGCTTACCAAATGAGTAAAAGCTATTTTCTGAAACATTTGGTTCTGTAAAACGCCATTCTGTAAAATATTCGTGGTCTATTCGTTGAATGTCAGTATTGCTAGGAAGATAACTACTCATACCTAATTCATTGTTTCCATACAACTCCACATCAATTTGCTGTACTCCAAAGGCACCTACTTTCAAAGCAACGCTTTTTTCAACTGGCCTCTTGTACTCAGGATGAAGAGCACCTTCAGAACCATGAATGGTGAATGGTGAATCGACAATCTCCATATAAGTAAAGAAGCTCAAAGGCAACGTCCAGCTTTCAACATCATCAAGAGGCAATTCAGAAGTATAGATCATCGGATAGCCAAACAATTCAGAAATATACAGTTCCCTGAACTTGTTGTTGTCTTCATCAAAAAATGCCGATAACTTTGCACCCTCTATATCAAATGGAAATACATTCGGGTAGGGAAATGGTATCTCATGATCCATTGTAATGGAGCTTACAAATAATTCTACTGGAATAGAAATTTCTTCTGCTTTGGTAAGATTAGCAGATAATTCTTGGAGTTGAGCATCAAATACTTCTTGGGAGTAATCTTCAGTAAAAAGTACGAGATTCATTCGTTCCCCTTGACTACCAATCATTTGAATGGAATGTTTTTGTTCGCCTTCTTCTTCTTCGATCGTCCAACCATCTGGAAGATAAACTGCTAACATTTCATTAAAAATCCTTTTGGATTTCATCGCATTTATGTCGGATAAGTCAAAGGAAGGTCTGTTAAGTACTTTATGCAATAGATTCAAGTTTTCTTCATTTGAATGTTCTTCCGTACTTTCTTCATTCTGCTGTGAATCAATATTTTCTTGTTCGATGATCTCCGCATTCCTTCCCTCATCTCTATCCCCTTCTAATTTATCGGTACTAAGGAATAACAACCCAGCAATTCCAGCAACAACTACAGCAGCAGAACTACCAACGACTTTTTGAAGAAATTTACGACGCTTTGAACCCATTTTTGACAAATCAGCTCGATCGTTTAACCCATCTTGAAACACAAGAAGACTTTTATCACGTGCTTCTTTGGAAGCTTTCATTTTTTTCTTGTTCATCAGTAAGTAGAATAACTTATCATCTTTTTGTTTACGCTCATTCATCAACTACTCACCTCCAGATTGATTTGTTCAGAGAGTGCCTTTCTTGCACGGTTTTGCAAAGCTTTCACAGAAAGGATTGTTTTCCCCATAATTTCAGCTGTTTCCTTAATAGAAAAGTCCTCAATAAACCTCAAATGCAGAACAGTTTGATAGTGTTTTGGAAGTTTATCAAGTGTTTGCATCACTTCATCTATATGTAAATTTCTGAGGACTGTTTTTTCAGCAGATTCATCCTTACCAGCTATACACTCCATAAAGTTTTGATCCATTGTTATGGGATATTGTCTTTTATTATTCTTTCGATAATAATCAATCACGACGTTTCGGGCAATTTTAAAAATCCACGTCTTAAAAGATGATTTTCCTTCGAATTGGTGAAGTTGTCTTGCTGTTTTAAAGAAAACATCCTGCAACAGTTCCTCTGAATCGTGATAGCTATTCGTCTGTATGAAAATATAATAGAAAATATGATCGACATATCGACTGTGCAATTCCTGAATAGCCAGTTGATCACCTCTAAGAATCTCACGTATGAGTTCGTGATCGTTCATTTATCTTCCTCCTATTCCTATCTCTTAATTATAGACGATAGGTTATCAAAAAAGATTCTCATAAATCATTTTTTTTAGAACATTTAAGCAAATGCTATTATCAAAAAAAAATTTTATTCTCGCAAGATAACTATGTAGATTCTACAACTAATTTCCCGGTTAAATTAAGTACTGCAAATTCCTTTTATTTCCACCATACTTGTCTTTCTATTATGAAACAACATTTTTTTGCGCATTTTTTATTAGTAATTTAATTTTAAGATAAGTTTGAACATTTAGTATGTGAAAAGAATATTTGTAAAAGAATCGGAAGAGTTAGCAAATGAATTCATTCCAGAGTTTAGTTCTATACATGAATGGATAAATCATACGATAAATTCTTTAGAAGAAGAGAATGAAATGTCTATAAATGCTGCAACACAATTTGATTTTGAAACGCATGTAGCTGGAAATATAAGTGTTTACTCGAGATATTTTGCTAACAATAGCAATAATTAGGTTGTAAAAGAAGAATTAGAAAAAATTGGTGAAACGACAATGGAGATTTTTGAAACTATGGCTGATGAAGAACGTAGATATAAATTTTTTGATCAGATATTAAAAATAGAATCGCTTAATAGTTAAGTGGTTACCTTGTAATTTTGGGAGTGTAATATAAACTGTGTAAGTAAGAAATGCGTACGGTTTCTTACTTACACAGTTTTTTTTATTTGGTAAAACAATAAATATAAAGCTAAAGGAGTGTTTTAAGTGGGGAAGCTAAAAAGAGATCCTGACTCCGTAGAATTAGCTAACAAGATTATTGAACAGTATCAACCTAAGTTCTGTAGAGGATATGCAAAATGCATTAAAAGACACATTTGGTCTGATGTTTGAATCGATGGTTAAAAGTTGAAATGAATTACCATTTGGGCTATGAATTAAATGATAAGGAAGAAAAAGAAACTAGCAATAGAAGAAATGGATATGGCAAGAAAACCGTTAAAACTAGTACTGGAGATGTTGAAATAGAAGTTCCTCGTGATCGTGATGGTTCTTTTGAAACGCAACTTATTCCCAAGCGACAAAAAGATGTTTCTGCGATCGAAGACAAAGTAATGAGTATGTATGCCAGAGGTATGTCTCAACGAACATTTCCTCCGCAATAGAGGATATCTATGGCTTCTCTGTATCTTATGAAATGATATCCAATATTACTGATAATGTATTACCAGAATTAGAAGATTGGCAAAGCAGTCCTTTAAGTAATTGTTACACTTTTGTGTTTGTAGATTGTATGTTTACAACCATCAGAAACCAATATGAAACTAAAAAGTATGCCGTATATACGATCTTAGGATACACCATGGAAGGAAATAAAGAATCCTTGGCTTATGGTTGAATGAAACAGAAAGTAAGCACAAATGGATGCAAATCTTTGACGAAATCAAAGCTAGAGGAGTAGAAGACATCTTCTTTTTATCTATGGATGGAGTATCTGGTCTTGAAGATGGAGCTCGTGCGATCTTCCCTGATATTATCGTGAATCGATGCATTGTTCATTTAATTCGTAATTCCATAAAATACGTACCTAGTAAAGACTATAAAGCATTTACAAAATCGCTCAGAAAAGTATATGGAGCACATGAAGGCTTGCTATACTGCTTTTGAATCCTTTAAACAACAATGGTCTGCCTATCCTGGTGCCATAGATGTATGGATTCGGAATTTTGATCACGTTGAACAGCTTTTTGATTACGGAAGTGCAGTACGAAAAATCATGTACACTACCAATGCGATAGAAAGTATACACTCCAGTTTCCGCAAAGTCACAAAAAAAGGAGCATTCCCAGACGAGAACGCTCTCTTAAAGGTTCTATTCCTACGAGTAAAAGAATTAGAAACAAAATGGGAAGGTGGGCATATACGGGATTGGTCTCTGGCTATGAATCAGTTATTAGTTGATGACCGATTGAAGGATAAAGTGCTTAAGTATATTTGAACTTACACACTTTACTTGACAAGCCTATTTATCGATTCTTACTAAGAGTATTTCGCTTACGGCAGCGCTTTTCTTTTTGTTCTTTTTTTAACATAGTCAAGAGTTTCTTAGCGTTGGCCTTGTCGCATTGTACGTATACATTCGTTTATCTTTTTCTTACTTCACATACTACGTGTAAGGATTGATCTTTAATCTCACGAATGGCTTGGATAAACCCTTCACTACTGAACCAACTGTCCACGAGCACATACTTTTCCCTAAACCCATGTTTCACCGTACGTTTGATCATAGTTAACGCATTAGTGATTTTATCAACTTTGCATTCCTTGCGGCGTTTCGCTCCGTGCGTACGAGGATCACATACCTTTTTATATTGTTTTTTCCGTTCCTTTGCTTTAACCGTTTCTCCATGTGCAAACTGAAGTCTAAAGGATTGAATCTTTTCCCGTCAAAGAACCCTAATGTTATATTTTTGAATCCTAGATTGCTTTCTTTCTTATTACCCACATGATCGTGCACCATCGAGACATTTTCAATCTTTTTACCCACGCGAATATCCGTGGTATCATCAACAATTAGCGCAGAGTTGTCAGAGACTTCCTTTTGAGGCTTGGCCAAGTATTTAAATTTTCTTACCAACGCCGAGTAACTGGCTTCCCCAGGACATCTTTTCATTATTTTTCATTCGGTAGCTGGCATCTTTTTTCATTGTTGTGACATTCTCAAATTGACTCCGATAGAGAGCGGGACACTGTTTAGCAACATCAATGGGAACATGATTATGAGCGCAAGAATTTCTGTCGCACTATATCCATCTTCCTTCTTGAATTTAATCTGATGACACAGTGATTTTAATTTGAAGGATTTCATCACATTACCTATAATCGTAGTAATGGAATAACCATGAGTTTTGAGTACATTTTGAATTTCGTTTACATTTTTCCGCATGATAACACCTCGTTTTTGGTTGATTTGAAGTTGTATCTTAATCATACCAAAAACCCTGTGTTCTTGCGGTTTTTTGCGTTTTTTTGTAAACTATTTATGCTTATTTTAGTGGTTTTATTGGGTGCGAAACATAAGTTAAATGTAGAAGATATACGGGAATGCACTGAGAGAAATTTGTTATAATCCCCTTTTAACCAATTTTGTATAAATTTTTATTACAATAAGTGTAGAAAATGTTGATCATCTATATGAGAATATATCTTGTTTAAATACTTATCCATTTTGTTCCAAATTCAAATTTGTAGCTGAAAATGTTTATTTCATATATATATTCTATCATCTCAGTATAAATAAAAGTACTATCTTTTTAGATAGCACTTTTTAAAGAGGAAAATATAATACTTTTGATCTTCTATCTTGTCATTAATCGTACCATTCTGTGTAAACACTTCTACTCGGATAAGTTAATTTACGTAAAAAAAGCTCAGATTTACCATTACTTCCATCATTCAACCCTCTTACACTTACTTCCCATCTTCTATGTTCTTTAATTTCTATCTGTTTAACTAAATAACTAGAAAAAGTGTCTTGTTCTCTTAACTGAAATACGTAGGGAATAGCTAACGATGAAGGGAAATGATCTATAAAGATATCTATTCTAATATCTCCCCCCGTTGAATGAAATATATGGGATTCGTTTGTAAAAAGACTTCCACCAATATAGTCCCACTGCCCATTTGGAGGTGTTGAATTAATACCAATCGATTTACTATTAAACTCATTGTTATTATTGTCTGTAACCTTGTTGGCAGTAATTTCTACTCCATTATCCAATACAAACGTTTTTCCATCTTCTAGAATTACTTTTTCACCTGTCTTTACAAAAACTTTATCATCTTCAGGGTCATGGTTGTTTAATTCATCAGCTGAAACTTTTAACCCTTCTAAAGATACTACAAAAAATCCGATAAGAAATAATCCTAGTAGCCACTTTTTCATCATCCATATTCCTCCCTGTTATATATTTTCATTATATAGACGGTTCCGTGTTAAAAATAGTTCCCTTTGATGATAATTTAATTGGTAATTTTCTGATTCCTAACAAGGAGGATTATTATCGTAGTTTAATTTATCTTTTTTCCATCTTTACTGTATATATAAAGTTGATATGAATCTTTTTCTATCACTGGAGGAACATTAGTTGAGTTAAAGTAATCTCCAATTACATTTTGAAGATAAATTCCATGTTCCTCTTCGGATGAACTTACAGAAGTTTTGATTTCAAATATAAGAGGGTCTTCTTTATAAGAAAATCCAGTAACTTTATACATTTCATTCCCTGTTAACATACCTGCAAGACCTCCAATCTTCTTGTCTAAATCTGTTAATGGCTTGAGTGTTGATCCATCATTTCCTACAGATACTTCAGGACCGGATACAGTTACATGGAACTCATATTCTTTGAAATCTGTATGATCCAGTAATTCTTTTTTTATAGATTGAGCATATTCTTGTAATTCTTTTTCATTGTTAATAGAAGCATTAACGGTAACTGAAATATATTTATCTAGTGGTTCTACAAAGACATGTTCTATGTCAATATTTAGTTCAGATACTAATCCTTTAATTTCCTGTTCCATATTCTCTTTCTCCGTTTGTTGAGCATTTGTAATGTGATAGGATGCCTGGTCATCTTGTTGTTGCACATTGACTGTAAATGAATCATACTGATTGTTGTGTAGGAATCTTTCTACTGTTATTCTAATATCGTCCATAATAGAATATTGATAATTCGATGTCCCGCCTAGAGAAATGAGTATTTCTTTTCCAGAGAAAACAGGGACGCTTATGTCGATATTATCGGTGTAATAATCTTTTTCTTCTAATTCATCGATTATTTGTTCAGGCAACGGTTTAAGATTAAACATACTTGAAATGAATGGTACTTCTGAAGCATATACTAACATCGTTTTTGATTGTAACAGTGTAGTGAGTAATAAAATAAAAACAATTGCTCCAGCACCTAGGGTATATAGAATTTTTTTATTTTTGAATATCTGGACAAAAGATAAACGTATTTTTTTATTCACTTGCTCACCTCTATTCTTTGTTGCAGATTCAACGCCTGATTGTATATAGGAATCTAATTGCTTGGGGACTTCAATTTTATTAATCTCTGATTTGACATTATTTTTCATAGTAATCCTTCCTTTCCGCATTATTTCTTAACTTTTCTAATGAACGGTAATATAAGGACTTTACAGATCCTGATGGTAATTCCATGGTTTCTGATATTTGTTTAAAGGTGTAATCGAAATAAAATTTCAGAATGATAACTGTTTTTTCCTTATGATTTAATGTCGATAGGAGTTGTTCTATTGAAATATTTAGTGGGACGTCTTCATTTACATAAGATAAGTTTTCTAAATGATTAGTTTCATAATGGACTGTATGTTTCTTTGATTTTAATATATTTAACGCACAGTTTATCGTTATTCTGATAATCCAAGTTTTAAAAAATTTTGGTTTTTTTAAAGTCGATATATTTTTAAATGCACAATAAGCTGTCTCTTGTATAACATCTAAGGAATCTTCCTTGTTTTTCGTATATACAAATGCAACCCTATATAGCTGATGTTTATATAGTTGAAATAACTCTAAAAAAGATTCTACATCTCCACTCTGAGCTTTGATTACTAGTTTTCTAATTTGTATCACCCCGTTTTTAACTGTAACTATATATTAGACTGTACATAGCTTTATTAAGTTTCAAGAACTATAAAATTTCTTCACATTATAGAAATTGTTTTGAGTAATTACCTTTCAAAGTACTTTGGGAAATAAAGCGACTTTTGAAGAAGGAATACTGGGTATGCCAAATACGGGGAAATATTATAGTAAATTAATAAGTTTTGAAATGCTAATATTTTGCTTACGCAATTTAGAACGTTAAATTACGTTAAAGATGTTACAAATTGGAAATATACAAAACCTTGATTTAACGCATTCTTGTCGCTCAATATATAAAATGTTACTGCATTTCACCTTATGGGCTGCTTGATGTAACAGAAGTAGAAAATAAACGTAAGCGTCAAATAGTCCCCACGTTTATATGATAATCTATTCATTCGATAATCTTCTTAGAAAAAGTTTCGGGAGGTTATGCAATGACGAAAGCTCAAAAAAGAATAGAATGGAAAGCAAGATTTGATGCCTGGAAAGCCAGTGGCTTGAGTGTTGCTGAATGGTGCCGGGTAGAAGGTGTTAAAGATCATCAGATGTATTACTGGATTCGTAGATTTGAAGATGAGATAGATTCTGAATCAGAAGTACAGTGGCTTGCGGTAGACATGCAAAGTGAGACAACAGGCCATATAAGTGATCAATCCGTTTTTATACATGTCGGTCAACTTTCTATTGAAGTGCGCCCAGGTACTAATATGGCATTACTTTCCGATGTAGTGCATGTGCTGCATAAACAATGATAATTAATACACGATACGAACGTGTTCATTTAGCGCGAGGCAGTACAGATCTTCGCAAATCTATAGATGGTCTGGCAGTCATTGTAAAGGAATGTTTCAACCTTGATCCATTTTCTCCTTGCTTATTTGTCTTCTGTAATCGGAAGCGAGATAAGCTTAAAATCCTTCAGTGGGAGCACAATGGGGTTTGGTTGCATTACCGCAGATTAGAACGTAGTACCTTTCAATGGCCATCTGCGGAGGACCAAGCACCAATGGATATCAGTCCTCGCCAACTGCGTTGGCTGTTAGATGGGCTGCCTATTGACCAAAAACAAGCACACCGGGTTCTTTTTCGGTGTGCCCGGCATGGGTACAGACTCTAGGGTGAAAGTTCGAACAGTGAAGGCAGTAGTAGCTGTAGCTTAAGACAAGGTCATGAAGGGTGACCTCCATGGCTGAAGGCAGTCGGCGGCAAACTTCTGCTCCGAGGGACACGAATCTCATACAAGGCTAGGTGGCACTGGATGAGTCTGCCGAACAAGACAAAGTCCTTACTGCCGAAGATGTCACAGAGTAAATGAGGCGGAGACATGGAAGGAAAGTCTGTACTCTTACCCGGGGAGAATCTGTCGGCACGCCGTGCCTACACGGTAAGCGTACTCGAAACGGGTGCGTTGAACGACAGACGTCAGCAGAGGTCATAGTACTTAATAGCTTAAGATGTTAGGGAAGGACTGAACCAATTATGGAGAGTCACGCCTTGGCGTACATACCATTCATTGAAACAGAAAACGTTAGATGCCTCATCTAGTGGAGGAAGTAATGAATGTACTGGGGACATTAGAGAGGGTGGAGAATATGTATGACACAAGAAGGAAAGGGACTTACGCAGGAGGAAATATCGATGTTAATGAAACGAGTCGTCTCAAATGAAAATGTCTTACTTGCCGAAAAGCGAGTAAGGAAAAACAAAGGAAGCCACGGAGTGGATGGCATGGACGTAAAATCCCTACGACCTTACCTTCACGAGAACTGGGTCCTAATAAGACAACAGTTACTAGAGGGCACCTATCAACCTCAACCCGTTCGCCGAGTCGAAATCCCAAAAACCAGGTGGTGGGAAGAGAAAATTAGGAATCCCAACAGTAACGGACCGTTTTATTCAACAGGCAATCTCTCAAGTTTTAACAAAAGTATACGATCCCACCTTTTCGGAATGTAGCTATGGATTCCGTCCAAAAAGACGAGCACATGATGCAGTCAATAAAGCACGCAACTACATTAAGGAAGGTTACCGATGGGTAGTCGATATGGACTTAGAGAAGTTCTTTGATAAAGTTCATCATGACCGATTGATGTCGACGCTCAATAAACGCATACAAGACCCAAAACTATTGCGACTCATCCGCCGTTATCTCCAAGCAGGAGTATTAGAGCAGGGACTTGTCAGCCAAATACCGAAGGGACTCCGCAAGGAGGTCCTTTGAACCCATTACTATCTAACATTGCGTTGGATGAATTGGACAAAGAATTAGAGAAACGTGGACACAAGTTTGTTCGTTATGCAGATGATTGTAATATCTATGTGCGGTCGAAAAGAGCGGGCGAAAGGGTAATGAAAGCAATAACTAACTTTATCGAGAAGAAGTTAAAACTAAAGGTCAACCGTGAGAAGAGTGCGGTAGATCGACCTTGGAAACGAAAGTTTCTGGGGTTTAGTTTTACTTCGAACAAGAAACATCCTAAGGTCAGATTATCGAAAACATCAATACAGAGGTTTAAGGCAAGGGTTAGGGAAATAACTTCTAGGAAGAAATTTATGAAGATGGAAGATCGAATCCGTAAACTTAATCAGTATCTTGTTGGTTGGATAGGATACTACCAACTTATAGATACAACAACTGTATTAAAGAATCTTGAGGGATGGTTAACTCGTAGGTTGAGAATTATTCTGTGGAAAGAATGGAAGAATCCTCGGACGAGAGTCCGAAATCTCACCAAACTAGGCGGGGGAGGAAAATCCTATGAATGGGGAAACTCTCGTAAAGGATACTGGCGAGTAGCCAAAAGTCCAATTCTACACAAAACCCTTGGTACCGCCTATTGGCGAAAACAAGGGCTAAAGAGTTTAACTTTGAGATATGAAATTCTACGTTCGACATAATCTGGAACCGCCGTATACGGAACCGTACGTACGGTGGTCTGAGGGGGAAGGAGGTTAGTCACCTCCCCCTATCTCAATTATACTAATTTTATGGAAAATAATGCGCAAACAACTCAAGACACAATTGAATATTACAAAGAGCGCAATGAAAAGCTTGAAATGGAAAAGGAAGCATTGGAGGCAAAACTAAAGTGGTATGAGGAGCAATTACGTCTAAGCCAACAACGGAGATTTGGTTCTTCCAGTGAGAAAACCAATCCCGACCAACTATCCCTTTTCAATGAAGCTGAGGATACGGCAGATTCAACTGTGGAAGAGCCAACAGTTGAAACGATTACATATAAACGCAAAAAACAGCGCGGAGAACGTAAACAAAAACTTGAAAACCTGCCTACAGAGACGATTGAATATCGTTTATCTGAAGAGGAACAGATTTGTTCGTGCTGCGGTGGTTCACTCCACGAAATGAGCATGGAAGTGCGTAAAGAATTGAAAGTTATACCGGCCGAAGTAAAAGTCGTAGAGTATGTTCGACACGTCTATAGCTGCCGTCATTGCGAACGCAATGAAATCGAAACACCTATTAAAACAGCGTCAATGCCAACTCCTGTATTTCCAGGCAGTTTGGCATCTCCATCAGCAATAGCATATACGGTGTCGTAGAAGTATGTAGAAAGCATGCCCCTGTACCGGCAGGAAAAGCAGCTGAAACGCTTGGGCGTATTTATCCCGCGTCAAACATTAGCTAACTGGATTATGCATGGCGCGAATGCTTGGCTTCAGTTGATTTGCAATGCGATGTACAGGCATCTCTTACAACATGATATCCTGCATGCAAACGAGACATCATTGCAGGTTCGGAAAGAACCTTTTTGGTCCCAATTTGGTCCCAATTTGGCCCCAAATTAGTGCATTAACTTGCATTAATTTGCAAACTGAATAAAAATAAAAAACCCCTTAAAACGTTGATATAACAACATTTCAAGGGGTTGTGTGTGTTATCCTGCAAATAATGCAGATTAACGAGAGTAGAACTCAACGATAAGTTGTTCTGAAATTTCAGCTGGAAGTTCAGAACGCTCTGGTAAACGAGTGAAAGTTCCTTCTAAGTTGTTTTCATCGAATGATACATAATCAGGAACAAAGTTGTTTACTTCGATTGCTTCTTTAATGATATCTAGATTTTTAGACTTTTCACGAACACCAATAGATTGACCTGGCTTTACAAGGTAAGATGGGATATCAACACGTGAACCATCAACTGTAATATGACCATGGTTTACTAACTGACGAGCTTGTCTGCGAGTACGAGCAAGACCTAAACGGTAAACTAGGTTATCAAGGCGAGATTCAAGAAGAATCATGAAGTTTTCACCATGAACACCTTTCATTTTACCAGCTTTATCAAATAGGTTACGGAATTGACGTTCGTTCAATCCGTACATAAAGCGTAGTTTTTGTTTTTCTTGCAATTGTAAACCATACTCAGACATCTTTCTGCGTTGGTTTGCTCCATGTTGCCCAGGAGCATATGGGCGTTTATCTAGCTCTTTGCCAGTTCCAGTTAATGAAATGCCAAGACGACGTGATTTTTTCCATACAGATCCAGTATATCGTGCCATAGGACATTTCCTCCTTTTATTTTATTTGCATAAAATAAAACTCGACCGTGACTCCTCCGATGTCCATTATGTATTCATGTACCATCGCTCCAGCAGCAGAGAGTTACACGATACACCTCTTTAAAAGAGGTACATAATGGGGGCATGCGGTGATTCACATAGGCTACCTTATTATTTTACACATAGACTAGTATATAAGTTATACAGATGTAAGTCAATGATTTTCTTAGATATTCCTGTATTTTACTATAATCACCTAGCTAAGATTAGTTTTTCCATATTTAGTGGAATATAGTATGTAAATTTTCCAAAACTTCTGTATTGGGATAGGAAATATATCATTCTTATTATATAATATAAAAGTAATAGTTAGAAATTCCTATA
The DNA here is from genome assembly GCF_009728145.1 of Ornithinibacillus caprae. Lineage (GTDB taxonomy): Bacteria > Bacillota > Bacilli > Bacillales > Amphibacillaceae > Ornithinibacillus > Ornithinibacillus caprae. The sequence continues at coordinate 51,214 of NZ_WOCA01000001.1, forward strand.
ATAGGTGATATATATATGAAAAGATTTCAAAATCTAGCGGAAAAAATAAGAAGTAGTTATTTTACATTACTTACAGATACCCATGATGAAAAAGAGTGGATATTTTATACAGAATTAACAAGTTTGTTAGAGCGTTTATTAAACGTTTCTTATATTGGTTTTTATAAATATAATCATTGGAATAATTCATTCTTATTAATGAATGAAAAGAACAATTATATAAAAGTCGAGATAAATGATCATGATCATTATTACAAAGAAGCTATGATGAATAATACCTGTCAAACCTTTCATCAAGATCATGATATCATAAAAACAAAGGATCTTTCGCTTACATATGCTACGATTCCATTACAACCTAAAATTGGGCCAGTATGTTTTTTACTAATACAAAACGATGCTACGAGTCAGCTTCAAGATGATGTTTTACCAATTATAAAGACGGAAACAGAAAAAGTCCTTAATATAATAAATGACATGAATATTATGGGGGAGAGGGAAAAGAAGGAACAATTTTTACTGGAACGTACATCCCAATTTTTTTCTACTAGTGATAAAAACAAAATTTTGAAAGAGATCTTAGAATCCATTAAAAAGATATATCCAACATTTTCACATTATTTATTGCTATCGCAAGATTATGATCATAATTCTTCCTTACCTATTAAGGCATTGGAGTATAGTGATGATTCTACCAAACGAGTAAGTTCCCAAGCTTTTATCAGTGGCGAAATTCAAATAGAAGATCGTTTGTTAGACAAAAAAACGTATATGTATGCTCCCTTGAAAGGGAAGCAAGGGATATACGGCGTGTTACAAATCATTACTCCATCTATAGTAGAATTTCCAGATTTTGATATTGAATTTATTAAAAGGTTTGCTGATACTGCTGGAAAAGCAATAGAAAATGTCACGTTATATCAAGACTCAAAGCATTTAGTGGCGGATTTAAAACTAATTAACGAAATCACACACCAATTAAATTCAAATTTGAATTTAAGGGAAATCACGAAAGTAGTAAAAAATCAGATTATTAATATTTGTCATGCGTCACAGCTAGGATTTATTTATGTTAATAAAGAAAATAATCATAGCTTTGAGGTTCTAGATGGAAGTACGTCTTATTTTGAAAGTATTGAAGGTCGGTCATTATTTAAATACTTATGGGATCAGTTGCTGAAGACCAAGGATGCAATTTTTGCAGGAGAATTCCAAAGTGAATTAAACATTCCTTATCGTTCAGTTATGGCTGTTCCCATGCAACATTCTGGAACGATAACTGGTATCGTTATTATTTTGCATGAACAACCTTACTTCTTTTCGTTTGATAATTTTAAATTTATCCAGTCTTTAGTACAACACTCAACACTAGCATTAGCGAATACCATTTTAAAAGAACAATTAGAAAAAGCTGTCCATACAGATTATTTAACAAAGCTATATGCTAGAAGTTATTTAGATGAGAAAATTCGCGATCATATGGAAACTGGTGAGATGGGTACACTGATCTTATTTGATATTGATGATTTTAAAAAGGTCAATGATACACATGGACATTATATTGGCGATGAGGTTATAAAACAAATTGCAGAAATTATTTTAACGAATATTGAAGATGAGGATGTAGCAGCAAGATGGGGAGGAGAGGAATTAGCGATATATTTACCAAATACAACTTTAAATGATGGCGTACAGATCGCAGGAGTCATTAGTAAACAAGTAGCAAATTTTACTTCACCGTCCGTCACACTTTCAGCAGGTGTTTCTTCATGGTCAAACAAAAGTAACGATACTGCTAAGAGATTCTTTGTCCGTGCAGATAAGGCGTTGTATGAGGCAAAAAGTTATGGAAAGAATTGTGTAGTTAAGAAAAGCCAAGATGAAGAAGAACCAGTAATACATGAGTAAAGGCGGTTAATTTAGCCGCCTCGGATTAAAGAAATTTTATTAATGCTTGAACATATTTTTCTAAGTAAAGCTGATCTGTTTCATCAAAACGACTTAGTTTTGGACTATCAATATCAAGTACGCCAAACGGTTCATCTTGTATAACGATGGGCACAACTATTTCTGACTGACTAGCACTATCACAAGCTATATGTCCCGGAAAGTTATGAACATTTTCAATTCGTTGCGTAGCTTGCTCTTTTATTGCTGTCCCACAAACACCTCTACCATACGGGATTCGAATACAAGCAGGTAAACCTTGGAATGGACCGAGTACTAACTGATCGTTTTTCCATAAATAAAAACCAACCCAGTTAACGTCATCTAAAAATTGATTGAGTAATGCAGCTGCATTGGAAAGATTGGCAACTGTGTCGTTCTCTCCTTCTAATAAAGAAGTTAATTGCTTGATTAGTAATTCATAATCCTGGACTTTATTTCCAGAATAGCCTGTTGTTTGAAACATACGTATCCCTCTCTATCAATTATATTTCGACAAAAATGCAGAGATTTGTCGATGAAAAAATGCAGGATATTTGTCATCTTTGTCGTATTTAAGATATAGATGGGTAATCCATATTCAACATCAAAACTCATGACTAGGAGTTGAAAAATATGAAAAACAATCCTACAAAAGAAAAAGTTATTAATGCAGCTTCTAGATTATTTTTTCAGAAAGGTTTTCATGGAACATCGGTCCGAGATATTGCAGAAGCAGCCTCTGTGAATGTTTCCTTAATAAGTTATTACTTCAAAGGTAAACAAGGATTGTTAGAATATGCAGTAACCCATTACTATGAAGCTTATTTGGAAACAATGGAAGAAACCTTGCAGCATTCAGAGTCGATGTCACCGTTAGAAAAGGTGAAAAAATTAATATACTCCATTATACAGTACAAACAAAGTAACCTCCAACTTTCTTGTTTTATCCACCGAGAGTTATCTTTGGATTCTGTATTTGTAAGGGAGATGGCTGTTACTTATTTAGCAAAGGAAAATTATTTAATAAGGCTGGCTTTTATGGATGCGATTAAAGATGAAAAGAAAAACAATTTAGACCGTCAGTTCTTATTAATGCAATTGAAGGGCATGTTAGTAACACCTTATATTTTACATAATGAATGGAAGGACCAAGTGATTGGGGATTATTCCCATACACAATTTATAAATAAATATGTCCAAACAATTCATAACTGGATAGATTATGTAGTACACCAAGATAGCGCATAAATAATCATAATTAATATTTAGTTATATTTTTTTGTCATCGTTCCATCTACTGTGTAGTAATTCTACTTCATCTAATCCACTTACGAAATAATGGCTTCGAAACAACACCAAAAAAATACATATTTCGTCATTTTTATTTGTTTTTTTTAGCCATAAAAGACTTTTACATGGTATCATAGAGATTATAATATTAAAAAGTTAAAATGTGTATATTTAAAAAAGTATATTATGAAAAAAAGGATCTTCCTCTTATTTAGGGATTCAGTTAGGGGGCTTTATATGGCATATATTATAGGATTTGTATTAGTTGTTATTACATTAATTATTGCTGGATTAATTTTACGAAAGCGCGTATATGATGAGGTTGATCGCCAAGAAAGCTGGAAAATGGATATTATGAATCGAAATATCACATCAGAACTTTCGCGAATTAAGAACTTAAACTTGTCCGGTGAAACACAAGAAAGGTTTGAATCGTGGAAAGAGCGATGGGAGTCTATACTCACAAAGGAATTACCAGATATTGAAGAATATTTATTTGATGCAGAGGAGTCTGCTGATCGTTATCGGTTTTCAAGTGCTAAGAAAACGCTCCGTAAAGCAGATCAAATCTTACAATCTATCGAAAAGGATATTGAAAAAATCCTGCTTGAGTTAGAAGAATTAATGGAATCAGAGGAGTCTAGTAGAAAAGAAATAGAGCACATTCAACCATTAATTAAATCAATGCGAAAACAGCTTTTACATAATCGTTATCAGTACGGTAAAGCGGAAGTGCGTTTTGAGGTTGAATTAGATGAACTAGATGAACAATTAATGCAGTACCATGAGCTAGTTGACTCAGGAAATTACATAGAGGCAAAAGAGTTAGTTGCTAAATTAAAAGCAGATTTAGAAATATTAAATGAACAAATAGAAGAATTTCCATCCCTTTATAAAGCATGTAAAAATGAACTTCCTGGTCAAATGGATGAACTATATGCAGGATTAAAAGAGATGAAGGAAGACGGGTATCGCATTGAACATTTAGGATTTGAAAAAGAAATTCATTCGTACCAAGAGCGTTTAATAGATAGTGTGAAAGAACTCGAAAAAGGAGATTTTTCTGAACCTAAAGCTTTGATTACCGAGTTAGAAGAAAGAATTCAAGAAATGTACCATCTTCTTGAAAAAGAAGCTCTTGCTAAAAGTTATATGGAATCAAAAGTCCCTACCTATCAAACGTCATTAGAGCAAATAGCTTCTACCTTTGAAGAAACAAAAAATGAAGTAGAGCAATTGAAAAAGACGTATTATTTTGATGATCAGGATATGGAAAAATATCTAAACCTAGACAAATCAATATCACAACTTAAAAAGCAATTTGTGGAATTGAAAGATGGGTTAGTTTCAGACGTTGCTCACTCGGAATTAAGAACTCAATTAGATCAGGGATTTGAGCAACTCGAATCACTGCAACAGGATCATGAGGAGTTTAAAGCAAGTATTTTTAACTTACGTAAAGATGAATTAGAAGCAAAAGAACAGCTATCAGAAATGCGTGATCAAATTTACCATGCATCTAGAAAACTAAAGAAAAGTAATATTCCCGGAGTTCCAACTTTTATTTGGGATTTAATGGAGGAAGCAACAGAAAAAAGTAATCGTGTACTTGAAGCGTTGGAAAAGCAACCACTGGATATTTCTGAAGTACAAAAGACATTAGCTGAATCAAAAGCAATGATTGACAATGTAATGGAACAAACAGATAATATGCTTGAACAGGCCTATTTAACAGAACAAGTAATACAATACGCAAATAGATATCGGAGTAAGTACCCTTTTCTTGCTGCAAAATTAGCAGAAGCGGAGAATTTATTCCGTTCCTATGAATATGAATTAGCTTTAGAACAGGCTGCTGTAGCTATAGAGGAAGTAGAGCCTGGTGCACTAAAGCGGATAGAGGAAAATAATACGATTCTATCTTCGGTTTAATGACTTTACATGCTAAATACAAAGGCTGCCTTATGAAAAGAGTGCATAACATCTTTTCAAAAGACAGCCTTCTATTTTTGAGCAATTTTTTATCCCGGATATAATGGAATCCCGAAGTATAAGTGGGTATGAAGATCTCCACCACTGATTAATATTTCAATTTATGCTACAATCATGCAACGAAATCACTAGGTTTTCTAAATTTCGTAAAAAAGGCTAAGATAATAAGAAGAGAGGAGTATCATCGATGATCTATTTAGATAATAGTGCAACTACGAAACCACATCCAGAAGTATTAAAGAGCTTTCAACAAGTTTCAGACAAGTTCTTTGCTAATCCCTCTTCTATTCATCATCTTGGGGGAGAAACGGAAAAATTATTACTGAAGGCAAAGCAACAAGCAGCTCAAATCCTACAAGTTGATCCAGAAGAAATTATTTTTACATCCGGTGGTACAGAAGGAAATAATATAGCTATTAAAGGAATAGCATTACAGCATCAAGGTAGAGGAAAACATATTATTACTTCTGAAATTGAACATCCTTCCGTTTATGAAGCATGCAAAAGTTTAGAACAACTAGGATTTGAAATCACCTATTTACCTGTAGACCAGAATGGTGTTGTATCTATTGAAGAATTAGAAAAATCAATTCGTAACGATACGATCTTGATTAGTATTATGCATGTTAATAATGAAATAGGAACCATACAGCCAATTAAAAAAATAGGAGAGATTGCTAATAAGTATCCTAAGCTCTTCTTTCATGTAGATCATGTCCAAGGATTAGGGAAAATACCAGTCGATCTTAAGAGGTATGGCATTGATTTATGTACCATGTCTGGACATAAAATAAATGGTCTGAAAGGAACGGGGATATTATATAAGAGTAAGCGTACGAAACTCTTCCCATTATTTCATGGTGGAGAGCAAGAGGGGAATGTGCGGTCAGGTACAGAAAACTTAGCTGGGGCAGTTGCAATGGTTAAAGCATTACGATTGATTCAAGAACGCCAAAAAAATGAAAAAAATAAACTATATAATTTACAACGCTATTTACGTGAAGAACTAGAAAAAATAGAAGGTGTAGAAATTAACTCTCCGCCACATGGAGCTCTACATATTATGAACTTTTCTGTTCCAGGGATCAAACCTGAAGTTATGATTCACATTCTAGGTGAGCAAGATATTTATATATCAACTAAGTCAGCTTGTTCATCCAAGCATTTAGATGAAAGTAGAATTGTAACAGCGTGTGGATTAGGTATCGAGCGATCAAAGTCTGCTTTACGAGTCAGTCTCTCCTATGATAATACGCAGGAAGAATTAGAGATATTTCTAAATAAATTTAAGAAAGCAATTCAACAACTAAAAGAAGTTATGGAGTAGATAATTATGCAATATGATCATATTTTAATACGTTATGGAGAAATAGCATTAAAAGGAAAAAATCAAAAAAAATTCTTAGTAAAGCTTCAGGAAAACATCCGTCATAAATTAAAGGAATTTCCTGACGTAACCGTAAAAAGAACGCAGGGTAGAATGTTTGTTATCTTGAACGGGCAAGACCCTCATGCGGTAATAGAAAAATGTAAACATATATTTGGAATTCATAGTTTCAGTTTAGCTATAAAAGTAGAAAATAATCTAGATAAAATAAAACATGCTGCATTATTTGCGTTACAAAATGGGAAAGACGTCAAAACATTTAAAATAACAGTTAAACGAATTAATAAAAACTTCGATGTACGTTCTCAGGAGATGAACCAAATTCTCGGAGGTCATTTGTTGACAAATACACAGGACTATAAGGTAGATGTTCATCATCCAGACCTTGAGATAAAGGTTGAAATACGATCTGAGGCAACTTATATTACATCGGGAGTGGTAAAAGGGTTAGGAGGTTTACCTGTTGGCACATCGGGTAAATCGTTACTACTACTTTCCGGAGGTATTGACAGTCCTGTAGCCGGATATTTAGCTATGAAACGTGGAGTGGAAGTAGAAGCCATTCATTTTCATTCACCACCATTTACTAGTGAGCGAGCTAAGCAGAAAGTAATTGACCTAGCAGAAAAACTAACTAGGTATGGACAAAAAGTTAAAATTCATATGGTTCCATTTACAAAGCTTCAGCAACGTATTTTTCAAGAGACACCTGATGGGTATGGTATGACCGTTATGCGTCGGATGATGTTACGAATTAGTGAGCAAGTATGTAAAAATGAAGGCATATTATCTTTAACAACTGGTGAAAACCTAGGTCAGGTTGCAAGTCAAACGATGGAGAGTATGAATACAATTAATGAAGTTACAAATTATCCCATTCTTCGTCCGTTAATAACCATGGATAAGGATGAAATTATTGATATTTCACGTGAAATCGATACATTTGATATCTCTATTAGACCTTATGAGGACTGCTGTACTATATTTGTACCAAAAGCGCCTAAAACGAAACCGAAGAAGGATCGTGTTAATTATTTTGAGGAAAAATACGATTATCAGGAATTAATTGATGAAGCAGTAAACGGTATCGAAATAGTTGAAATATCAGATGAAAAGCAGGTGAAAGATGATGCGTTTCAAGACTTGTTTTAACGTATCGAAGATTGAAATGATTGGATTTCCAACAAATTAGTAAAACTAACAACACTTACCAGTTAAAAGAGTGAATGAATTACCTCCTAAACTCACATTATAAGAGTACCAAGGAGGTGATATACCATGGCAAACAATAATAATAATAACCAATTGGTAGTCCCTGGTGCACAACAAGCATTAGACCAAATGAAGTATGAAATCGCATCAGAGTTTGGTGTAAATCTTGGTGCTGACACAACTTCTCGTGCTAACGGTTCAGTAGGAGGAGAAATTACTAAACGTCTAGTTCAAATGGCTGAACAACAATTTGGCGGACCACAAGCTTAATCAATTAGAAATTGAATAGAAATGGCTCAAGGACTATTCCATATGGAATAGTCCTTGTTTTTAATCTATAAAAAGGTTCGTTTAACACGGTCCCAGTACGAGTTATTTTTTAATTTAACAGTTTTGATGACTTTATCACTTAATGTAATTGTTATATCTTTTATGTTCTTGATGGAGTATGCTTCGTTGTCAAATCCGATGACTGGATAATCATTTCCATCTTGTATAATTTCAAGTTTTAATGTTCGTTCTTTTCCGAGCACAAATGATGAACCTAATGTACGATAACGGTTATTGTTTAATGAAGCTAATTCTGTAACTTGAAAGCTTGGAATTAAGGGATCAATAACTGCACCATTTGTTGATTTATTATAGCCTGTACTTCCTGTTGGTGTTGCTACAATTAGCCCGTCTCCTCTAAACGTTTCGAAATGGTTATTGTCAATAATTACTTCCATCGCAATTGTTTTAATAATAGAAGATCGAATACTAACTTCGTTTAAACAATCGAATGTTGATTCTCCATTTACAGTTCCTTGTAATACTGGGAACCTTCTTACTTCCATTTCTTCATGTTCCATGGTATGTAACATTTCATCGAAATTATCTAAGTTAAAATCACAATATAATCCTGATTCATTGTCTTTGGTAATACCTACATATAAACAATCTTGTCGAAAACCGGTTTTACGAACAGCCTGTAAAAAAGCGCCATCTCCTCCAACACTAATGATTATATTAGCATCTTTATCATCAGAAACGATTGTAAATCCATTCTTTTTTGCTAGCTGGAGTAAAGGGTCTAGCTTTTGTTTAAGTTCATTGTCATATTGATAAAAATATATATTTTTTCTATTAGACATGGGTAACTTATGAGCCTCCTCCTACATATTTTTAAGATAATTTTACCATTCTTGAGAAATTATTTCTAATTCATACATAATCAATACATATAATTGGAAAAATGTAACATGATAACAATTAAAAGTCTGACTTACTTATATATGGATAAGAAGCTATTTATGTACGAGTCTTTAAAAATGGGAGTTGAATGAACATTGGTGTGGGTAATCATTGCAATTATTATTTTGATACTCATGACGATCATGCTGCTATCAAAAATGTATATATCATTTTGTTATACATATAAAAAGCATGCCCATGAAATTCATATTACGGTAAAAATTTATCAATTAAGGCTCTTTTCAAAAGAATGGTGTATTAAAAGGGATGAGGATATAGATATTCTGGATTTAATTGGTGAATTAGATGCATCTAGTGGAATGGAGGGATTCAAAAATAGCTTTAAATATGGGGTAGAGAACATGAAAATTGGATTGAAAATCATAAAACGACTGTTAGCCAAATCATACTTTCATGAACTGAATTGGCAAACGACAATTGGTACTGGTAATGCTAGTTCTACAGGTATATTAACTGGTGGAATGTGGACGTTAAAGGGATCGATTATAGCTTTACTAAACGAGTTAGGAAATGTAACAGGACATCCGATTATCTCAATCAATCCTAATTTTCAAATGAAACAACTAGAGTCTAAAATTGATTGCATTGTATCAATTAGAATAGGACAAGCTATATACACGGTTTTTAAAGCAGTACGAAAAATTCCTGTAAAAAAGGAAGCTTATATAAGTTAACTATTAAAATTTAGAAATCGTTTTTAAGGAGGATCATCATGGAAGAACATCCAATTCAAGGTTTAATGACGACTGCAATGGAAAATTTAAAAGATATGGTAGAAGTAAATACAATTATTGGAGATGCCATTGAATCTCCAGATGGTAGTGTCATTATTCCTGTTTCAAAGCTTGGTTTTGGTTTTGCTGCAGGTGGAAGTGAATTTGTAGCTAGTAATTCACAAGGTTCAGATAGTGAAAGTAATTCCTCATTACCTTTTGGTGGTGGTAGTGGTGGAGGAGTTTCGATTACTCCTGTAGCTTTTTTAATTGTAACCCCAAAAGGAGTAAAGATGGTACACTTAGACGAAAGCACTCATATTTATGAAAAAATGATTGATTTCGCACCAAAGGCAGTCGATAAGATTCAACAAATGTTAAAGAATTCAGGTCAGTCTCAAAAAAGCGATGAATCAAATAAGGGTAAGGACAAGAAAGAGAAGGGTCAAAAGGATAAGCAGAAAGAAGATAATAGTGATGATGATGAGTCCATGGCTTATGATATATAATTTTTATAGCAGATGATTGGACAATTATTTATTACATCCTCATAATTAAAAGTGAACATTATTCGATATAGGAGGAATGAATATGGCGAACGTTACATTCCATCAAGACCCAGTCACACTATTAGGGAAAGAAGTTAAAGAAGGAGATCAAGCTCCAAATTTTACAGTTTTATCTAATGATTTAAATGAAGTTACTTTACATGATTACAAAGGTAAAATCAAACTTATAAGTGTTGTTCCGTCTATTGACACAGGTGTTTGTGCAGAACAGACAAAACGATTTAATGACGCGGCAAAAAAATTAGATAATGTTCAAGTTATTACGATTAGTATGGATTTACCATTTGCTCAAAAACGTTGGAAAACGGTTAATGAAGTTAAGGATTTGGAAATTTTATCTGATCATCGAGATGGAAACTTTGGTGAAAACTATGGGGTTTTAATTAAAGAATTACGATTATTAGCACGTTCCATTTTTGTTGTCGATTCTGATGATAAAGTTTCTTATGTGGAGTATGTTGAAGAAGTTTCTAATCATCCAGATTATGATAAAGCATTAGATGCTGCTAAACAAGCAAAGTAAGTGTTTACATTGAAATGAAACTCTCTTTCGACCCTGTCGAGAGAGGGTTTTTCTTTGTACAGAAGTGCTATCTATTTGGTACAATGGATACGCTCTAGAATGAACGGAGGATTGGTTATGGAAAAATCAAACGTAGAAACACTATTTGAATGGATGGATAAAACAACACAGATGATTGAGCAGCATGAAAAAGAGCCATATTTAGATAGTTTAGCAATTACATTAGAAACTTTTTTCTATCAAAGTGTAGAAGATACGATGGACGATATTTTAACACATAAGTTGGAACAAGCTATAAAAGAAGTTGACATAAATTCGTATCTTCCAGAGGAGATTCGAAAAGCAATTCAATTTGCAGTATTAAAAGGAATGAGCAACACAACTCAACAGCAACATATGATAACACCTGAATCAGTTGCATTAATAATTGGGTATATTGCAGAAAAATTAACAAAAGACAAAGAAAAAGTTCGAGTATTTGATCCTGCAAGTGGTACCGCAAATTTACTTACGACTGTGATCGGCCACCTAGGGGATAAAGTAGAAGCTTTTGCTAGTGAAGTAGATCAAACGTTAATTAAATTGGCTTTAGTAAGTGCAAACCTACAAAAAATGCAAATAGAGTTCTTCCATCAAGATAGTTTACGTCCGTTTTTAATAGACCCATTGGATTTGATTGTTTCTGACTTGCCAGTAGGCTATTATCCTGACGATATTCGAGCAAATGACTTTGAATTAAAAGCTGACGAAGGTCATTCATATGCACACCATTTATTTATCGAACAAAGCTTACAGTATACAGTTGACGGAGGGTATTGCATATTTGTAATTCCCAACTTTTTATTTGATAGTGATCAATCAGATAAATTAAACCAGTATATCCATAAAGTTGCTCATGTTGTTGGTGTCCTTCAGTTGCCGGAAACAGCTTTTAAATCGGAGAAAAATTTAAAAAGCATATTAATTTTGCAAAAGAAAGGAGAAAATACAACTGCGCCTAATCAACCATTACTAGTTACACTACCTTCATTAAAAAATACGAAGGCAATGGAAGATATATTAGGACAGATGAATAATTGGTTTACATCATACAAAAGTTAAGCACAATTAGGAGTGAAACAAAATGAGTAATGTATTAGCTATTAATGCTGGAAGTTCATCCTTGAAATTTCAATTAATGCAGATGCCGGAAGAAACTGTATTAGCAATAGGACTAGTAGAGAGAATTGGTTTAGAGGATGCTGTCTTTACCATTGAAGCAAACGATAATAAAGATAAACAAGTAACGGAAATTCCTGATCACGAAGTAGCAGTAAAACTACTATTAGAAAAACTAATGGCATCAGGGGTTATTTCTTCATTTGATGAAATAGACGCAGTTGGTCACCGTGTTGTTCATGGAGGAGAAAAATTTAGTGATTCTGTGAAAATTACGGATGAAGTAATTCGTGAAATCGAGGAAATTTCTGACTTGGCACCATTACACAATCCTGCAAACTTAACTGGAATTCGTGCGTTTAAGGAAGTGTTACCTAATGTTCCAATGGTAGCTGTTTTTGATACAGCCTTCCATCAATCGATGCCAGAAAAGTCATTTCTTTATAGCTTGCCTTATGAATACTATGAGAAATATGGTATCCGTAAGTATGGCTTCCATGGTACTAGTCATAAATATGTATCACAACGTGCCTCTGAATTACTTGGAGTTCCTTTAGAGCAATTACGTTTACTTTCATGTCACCTAGGAAATGGAGCGAGTATAACTGCTATTGAAGGTGGAAAATCTATTGATACTTCTATGGGCTTTACCCCATTAGCAGGTGTTACAATGGGAACGCGCTCGGGTAACATTGATCCAGCATTGATCCCTTATATCATGGAAAAAACAGGACAAACTGCAGAAGAAGTTATTGATGTATTAAACAAAAAGAGTGGTATGTTAGCTTTATCTGGTTTTTCAAGTGACTTACGAGATATTGAACAACAAGCAGAAGAAAATAAACGTGCGGAGCTTGCTCTTGACGTTTTTGCTGGTAGAATTCATAAGTACATTGGTTCTTATGCAGCTAGAATGTCAGGGGTAGATGCAATTATTTTTACGGCTGGTGTTGGTGAGAATAGTGCAACTATCCGTGCAAAAGTACTTAAAGGATTAGAATTTATGGGAGTGTATTGGGATCCTGCTTTAAATAATACACGTGGAAAAGAAGCGTTTATTAGTTATCCGCACTCACCAGTAAAAGTAATTGTTATTCCAACGAATGAAGAGGTAATGATTGCTAGAGATACGATTCGACTTTCATAGTAATTAAAAATCAAGGTTTTGCTATAATAAAGCAGAGCCTTGTTTTTGTTTTATGATGGTTGGTAATGGTGTGAGAGTCCTATCTGAATCAGTTGGACTGCGGATCCAGGTTCCGTTAATAGGTGAAAAAGTTGCTCTAGAGAGGATGGAGTGGATCCTCGTTCCACTAAATGCATCAAAACAGATGAATTTGTATTGAAAAGGTCAAATAACGGAACGATCCGAGATCATGTCTAAAACAAGGAATTTATAGCAAATAGCGGAATGAAGATTCAACAAAAACACTGGAGCGATCCTGGATCCGTTAAATCCAAATTGGTGTTATAGCACCCGGTTTGAGACAGCGCAGAAAGCAATATCTATACCGAAGCGGAATTACTTCGGGGTTTTACAAAGGGAGGGGAAAGAATGTCGGTTCATGATCATATGAAAAATAAAACAAGTGTTAATTGCATGGTGATAACTATTAGTGACACAAGAAATCATGACACAGATAAAAGCGGAACATTAATGAAAGAACTTCTAGAAGAAGCAGGACACCATGTGTTAATTAGAGAAATTGTTACAGATGAGTTTGATGCCATTCAAAAGCAAATCCAAGCAGGATGTGAAAATCCTATGATAGAAGTTATTTTAACAAATGGTGGTACTGGAATTGCGAAAAGAGATGTTACGATAGAGGCTATAAAACCTATGCTTGAAAAAGAAATTACTGGTTTTGGAGAAATATTTCGTATGATAAGTTATCAAGAGGATATCGGTTCAGCAGCGATCCTATCTCGAGCTATTGCAGGCGTTCGTAATTCAACAGCTATTTTTGCTACACCTGGTTCTTCTGGGGCAGTGAGACTTGCAATGAAAAAAATCATACTTCCTGAGCTTTCTCATGTAGTTCGTGAAATTAAAAAGGATTTATAATTGTCGATAACCGATGTTCTTTCCAATACGTTATGGGAAAATTTTTGGATACAGGTGTAATTAAAAAGGAATCGGCATAAAACCGATTCCTATCTTACAATTAATACGTCACAAGAAGCGTAACGCGTAATGCTTTCAGATACACTACCAATTAAGAAGCGTTCTACTGCATTCATTCCAGTTGCACCACAGATGATAAGGTCTGCTTGACAACTTTTAGCAATATCTTTTGCTATTTTAACTTTTGGAGAGCCATACTCTATACATCGAACAATATTGGTAATGCCTACTTCTTTTGCATTTTCGACATAACTATCAATTAAGTCCTTTGCATATTCTTCTGCTCGTTCTCCGAGAGTTCGGTCATAAGCTTCGGCGGTAGCAAACGTTCTTGAATCAACTACGTGAGCAAGAATCAGTCGAGCATTATTTCTTTTTACAATTGCTAAGGCTTTTTTAAACGCTTTTTCAGAAGCTTCAGATCCATCCACAGCAACAACAATATTATTGTACTCGAACTCCATATCTTCTTCCTCCTTCTTGCCAATCTCCTTACACTATTATTATAATATAAAAACGCTTACATTTGGTAAAAGAATACAGGACAATGTTACAGATTTTTGTACACACTAATATAGAAACCTCATAATGAGGTCGTCAACTTTTGGAGGTGAACGTGTTGGCTAAAAAGAATAATCAAAAAGTAGTTGAAGACAGGCAAGGTGTAGCTGCAGTTCAGAATCAGTTATTTCAAAGTTATCAAAGTGGTGTAGTTGAGGATCAAAAGCATAATAACATTGGGGTTTGGCACTTTAATAACCGTAAAGCTTAATGAAAAAATTACAATCCACCCAAAAAAAGGGTGGATTGTTTTAAAGCTATCTAATATATTTAATATGAGAGTGCTTTTTTTGGTATACTTTGGTACAATGAAAGTGCTTACATAACTATCATATAGGGAAGGATGAAATAGATGTTTATCGGGGTACCAAAAGAGATAAAAAACAATGAAAACAGAGTAGCAATTACACCAGCAGGAGTATTATCATTGAAAACTGGAGGACATGAGGTAGTAGTGGAAGCGGGAGCAGGATCTGGTTCCGGTTTTACAGACGATCAGTATCGTGAAGCAGGCGCTACCATTGTTCCAACTGCAAAAGAGGCATGGGCACAAGAAATGGTAATGAAGGTAAAGGAGCCCCTCCCCGAAGAATATGAATATTTTTATGAAGGATTAATATTATTTACATATTTACATCTAGCTGCAGAGCCTGGTTTAACAAAAGCACTTATAGAGAACAAGGTAGTAGGGATTGCATATGAAACCGTTCAATTGCCTAATGGTGGTCTACCTTTGTTAACACCAATGAGTGAGGTTGCGGGAAGAATGGCAGCACAAATTGGGGCACAATTCTTAGAAAAATCTAAAGGTGGAAAAGGAGTACTATTAGGTGGTATTCCTGGAGTGAAACGTTCTAAAGTTACCATTATTGGTGGTGGTGTCGTTGGTATGAATGCAGCTAAAATTGCAATTGGATTGGGTGCGAATGTTACAATAATTGATTTAAACCCAGAACGTTTACGTGAGTTAGAGGATATATTCGGTTCTTCTATTAATACGATTATGTCTAATCCAATGAATATTGCAGATTCTATAGCTGACTCAGACCTTGTAATTGGTGCAGTATTAATCCCTGGAGCAAGAGCCCCTCGACTAGTTAATGAAGAGATGGTTCAAGCGATGACAGAAGGTTCCGTTATTGTAGATGTTGCAATCGATCAAGGCGGTATCTTTGAAACAGTAGATCGTATCACAACACATGATAATCCAACATATACCAAACATGGCGTATTGCATTATTCTGTAGCAAATATGCCTGGGGCTGTTCCACGTACTTCGACAATTGGATTGACAAATGTTACCGTACCATATGCATTACAAATTGCTAATAAAGGTTATAAACAAGCATGTTTAGACAATGGATCTTTATTAAAAGGAATTAATACAATAGAAGGTTATGTAACCTACCAAGCTGTTGCTGATGCACATGGTTTGGAATACGATAATGTAATGGAGCATTTGAAATAATAGTAAAAAGGACTGACTCTTTAAAGAGCCAGTCCTTTTGTATTTTCAATCGATTGAGGTATTTTTTTCTGCTTATTTAGAAATGATAGAAAAAGTTCCCATGAGATTTTCATGGGAAGTGATCATCTCATATTGCCAACTTGCATGTACCATTTTCAACTTCCCTGTTGGAACTATAAGTAAAGGGTGCAGATCGTTGCTTACATACTCCTTTACACGTTTGATTGCTTAACACGAGGTATCAAGAGCACCTTTTCCGTTATTTTCTGAAACCTTATTCAAGGAGATGCGTATTACTAAGTAAGTAGTTCTACCACTTAATAAAGGAGGAGCATTTGATGTTCAGATTTTTTAAGAGAATGAAGACTGTCGTTAGTTCGGAATTAAATGCCATGTTGGATAAAGCCGAGGATCCAGTAAAAATGTTAGATCAGTTTATGAGAGAAATGGGTGACGAAATACGAGAAGTAGAGTCAGCTGTTGCTAAACAAATTGCCAATGAAAAAATGCTCAAACGAAAAGCAGATGATGCTAGTGCAATGGTAGAAAAAAGACAGAATCAAGCTGAAAAAGCAATTGAAGCAGGGGAAGAGGACTTAGCCAGAAGGGCACTTCAGGATAAAAAGGAATATGAAGGTCAAGAAAGTTCACTCCATGCATCGTGGGAACAAGCCAAAAATGATACAGAAGTACTTAAAAGTAAACTAGACGAAATGAAGAAAGAATATCAACAAATGCAAATAAAGAAAGATTCATTGAAGGCACGCGCTGAATCAGCTAAAACAAGAACAAGACTTAATCGAACCATGTCATCTATTGGTGGAGATGAGTCCAAACAAGGCTTTGAACGAATGGAAGAAAAAGTAATGCGATTTGAAGCGGAAGCAGAAACATCCGAGGATTTAAAGCAAGCAAGTCGTACATTAGACGATGAATTTAAAAAGCTAGACAATGATGTAGATGATGAATTAGCAGCTTTAAAAAAAGCAATGGGAAAAGAATAGACGGAAGGGCTTGCTCTTGAAGCAGGCCCTTCTTTGGATAATGGAAGTAAAAACATACGTATGTATATGTTTAACTAAACCATTGGCTAGCAGATTCTATGATAAAAAGGTTAATAAATGTACACTAATAGAAGGAATTTTTAACTATCACATCGAAATAATTAATGTAGCAAATCTAAAAGGAGAGATTACGTTGAGAGTATCATACCATGGACATTCAGTTGTACAGGTGAAAACAAAGAAACATACAATATTGATCGATCCATTTATTTCTGGAAATGAAGCATGTGATTTGGATGCAAATACAGTAGAGGCAGATGTGATTCTTTTAACGCATGGTCATAACGACCATGTAGGAGATACCGTTGATATTGCCAAAAGAACAGGTGCCTTGGTGGTTGCTCCTAATGAATTAGCAGTTTATTTAGGTCAAAAGGGAATTAATACACATCCAATGCATATAGGAGGAGCACGTGATTTTGATTTCGGAAGGGTGAAATTTACGCAAGCATTTCATGGATCTTCCTATACCGAAGAGGATGGCTCCATTATATATACAGGAATGCCAGGTGGAATACTATTTACAGTAGAAGGGAAAACAATTTATCACTTAGGTGATACGGCCCTTTTCACCGATCTAAAAATGTATGGTGAAATGAATGAAATTGATCTAGCGTTTATTCCAATTGGTGATAACTTTACAATGGGACCAGAGGATGCAGTGATTGCGGCTGACTGGATACAAGCAAAAGTGGTAGTTCCGGTACATTATAATACGTTTCCTGTAATTGAACAGGATCCTAAAGAATATGTTCAGAGAGTAAACACGGGTGAAGCTCGTGTTCTATCTATAGGAGAGTCAATCCAGTTATAACAAAAAAACGTGAGCAACAGCTCGCGTTTTTTTGTTATGTTTTTTTTCAATTACATCCTAATATATGAGTAAAGTCTTCTTCTTTTAAGCCATTATGGAATATAGTATTTCCTTTAACACAAATTTTCCCACTGTTACCCTGTTGTGAAAATTCCTTATAAAAATGAGCGTCATTTTCAACAATTAGTTGGGAATTATTTTTTAATGTAATTTCACTATCAAAATGAGCGTTACCATCTACTTGAAGAATAGAACCGTTCTTTAATTCAAGTGTTTTGGTCGGATCATAAACATATAAGTCATCACTTATTATAAAATGAACCGAATTGTAAAGAGAAAGGTTTCCTTTAATATTTGCATCACCGTTTACCAAATATATATCATCTTTACAGATGTTTTTCTTAAATTTGATAAAACCACTAGGGCTATCAGCAATAAAAGTTGGGTTGGTAAAAATACAGTCAGCAACATCTACTCCTTCTTCATTGTCTATGGAGATGTCTAAGACATAACTATTCTTCGATGTGAATGTGGTCTCTAAGGAAAAGTCAGTAATTGTAGATGAAATTTTAATAGATAATGGAGAAGATGAATCAACATCCTGTATACAATTTTCTACGACAGCACCGTTCTCATTTCGTACCTCTATATAATATTTTTCATCGAGTTGAGTGCTACAAAGTTGTGAATTCCCCTCTAAAAATTGCGATCTTAATTCAGACACAATCACATTCACTCGTTGATTACGATCTATGTGTTCCGAAGTCACGGTATTATTTCCTAATACTTGGAAAATTACCGTTGATGCTAAAAGAATAACCACTGCAAAAAGACTTATTGTTGCAAGTAATTCTACTAAGGTTATCCCTCTTTCTAGTCTAAATTGTCGAAATATCATTTTTTCCACATCCAATATAATGATATAATAGGAAGAAGGTCATGCTTTTTTAGGGAGTGAACTCTATGTATCAAAAATTATATGAAAATAATAATGGGTTTACCCTTATTGAAATTATAGCATCAATTGCTATTTTAGGCATGGTAATTGCGGTATTTTTACCTATTTTCCCGCAAATTATGCAATGGTCGAACAATGCAGATGATGAATTAGTTGCTAGTAACTTACTAGGTCAAGTGACCTATGATATAAAACAACTACCATTAGTAGATTCAACAACCATTAATAGCTGTCCCGATATGAAAACAATTACTGGATTAGATTCGTTGGGAGAATCTGCAACGTACGTACTTAATAATCGAGAATATAGAATTGAATTAAACATATGTCAGGAAATTGATGTGGATTTATATCGTACGAATATACGGATATATTCACCAGATCATAAGCTAGTGAGTGAATCATACACATATATAGGTGAGAGCAATGAATAGGTTTAGAAACGAATCTGGAGCAGCTTTAGTACTAACATTGATGATTATTACATTAATTCTGTTATTCGTTCTAACCCTTTTTTATCAAATAGCGAATACAACAAAACAGGTTACTACAATGGAAAAACAAATCATTTCAGAACAGATTGCAGAAATGGGAGTTGACTATTACCGGTCATATACAAAAGCCACTATACCTGAAACCATTTCTGCCTCTAGCGAAATTCTACTTCCAGATATAGAACTACAAGAAGAAGTAATCCTTGATTCAGAAGGAAAATTTAAATATTGGATTGAAACCCAGGAAATTGCAACACGATCTGAAAATGAAATCATGATAAACTTTACGACTGTCGGTGAAGCATACGGAAAAATAACAACTATTGATTCGTCTATTACCATACAAATAGAAAGTGGGGAATAAAATGCCTACACGAAAAAGATTAGGTGATCTGTTAGTAGAAGCTGGACTTGTAGCTGAGGGGCAAATTAACGAAACCATAGAACATAAACGACGTGATCAAAAGCTAGGGGATGCACTACTAGAACGTGGGTTTATTACGGAACGACAATTAATTGAAGTTCTAGAATTTCAATTAGGTATTCCTCATGTATCCTTATATCAATATCCAATAGATGAACGGGTGTTAGGGTTTGTATCACAGGAAGTAGCACAAGAAAATTATATTATGCCACTAAAAATACAGGATAATGAAATGATGCTCGCGATGAAGGATCCAATGGATTACTATGTTATCGATGATTTGGAATTATCGACTGGTCTAAGTATCTCGCCAGTTATCGCATCGAAGGATGATATTTTATATGCAATTAATAAGTATTATTTTAAAAATGATGGTGTTGAACTAGAAGGACAAGTTGATGATGATGAATCGCCAATTATTCATTTGCTGGATCAAATATTAACTACTGGTGTTCAATTAAAGGCAAGTGACATACATATTGACCCCCAGGAAGCAAGTGTTCAAGTTCGGTACCGAATCGATGGTCAATTAAGGTCTGAAAAGACAGTTTCAAAGCAATTTCAAAATTCGCTAATAGCAAGAATTAAGATATTAGCGGATTTAAATATTACACAATCTAGGTTACCACAGGATGGACGAATTAAAACTACAGTTGGTGTTACTCCTGTCGACCTAAGAATATCAAGTTTACCAACTGTTCATGGAGAGAAAATAGTTATTCGTATTTTGGATTTAAATAATGCACTGATGCAATTAAATGAGCTAAATTTCTCTGTCCAAAATCAAAAAAAATATAAACAACTAATTTCACAACCTTCTGGATTAGTTTTACTTACTGGACCAACCGGATCTGGTAAGACTTCAACCCTTTATGCCTCCATTAATCAATTAAACAAGGAAAACGTCAATATCGTTACGATTGAAGATCCTGTTGAATTTCAATTGGAAGGTGTTAATCAGGTTCAAGTAAACAGTACGGTTGGATTAACCTTTGCAAATGGCTTACGTTCAATCTTAAGACAAGATCCAAATATCATCATGATAGGTGAGATTCGAGATCAAGAGACGGCGGAAATAGCGATTCGAGCATCTTTAACTGGCCATTTAGTGTTTAGTACCTTGCACACCAACAGTGCCTTAGATACGATACCTCGATTAATAGACATGGGAATTGAACCATATTTAGTCGTATCTTCTTTAAATGGAGTTGTAGCACAACGTTTAGTCCGAAAGATTTGTCGTGATTGTAAAACTGAGCGAGAAGCAACCGCAATGGAAAAACAAATTTTTAAGAAAAATGGATTAAATGCAGAACATGTTTCCTATGGAAGTGGATGTAGCAGTTGTCATCATCGTGGCTATCGTGGAAGGTTAACAATTCATGAAGTGTTAGTAATGGATGATCACATGAAAAGTATGTTACTCAATAACCGCTCTATTGCAGACATCCACACCTATGCTAGAGATGAAGGAATGGAATTTTTAATCCATGATGGACTAGAGAAAATTAAATCAGGTTTAACAACAATGGAAGAAATTATGCAGGTTTCTATTCGTATTTAGGGGGGATTTTTGTGAAGGAACAATTTAATCAATGGTTGAAGAATGCTTTTTTTAAGCAAGCTTCAGATGTACATTTAACTATTGGGAAAGCCCCTATATTTAGAATTAATGGGAAGTTGCTAGAGCAAGAATTGCCTAAATTATGTCCTAACGATTCGACTAAAATTGTACAATCTATTCTTCCAGATGAGTTATGGAAAAAATTAGAGAGTGAACGAGAACTTGATTTTTCATATGGTATTCCCGGAATTTCAAGATTTCGTATCAATACCTTTTATCAACGTGGAGAGCTATCGTTAGCAATTCGAATTATACCAACAAGTATTCCTTCGATAGAGGAATTACACTTACCACCAGTTTCAAAGGAAATTGTACAGCAACCACAAGGGCTAGTGTTAGTTACCGGGCCAACTGGAAGTGGGAAAAGTACCACACTTGCATCGATGATTGATTATATGAATCAAACCATGCAGAAACATATTATTACATTAGAGGATCCAATAGAGTACATGCATGCACATAAGCAATCTATTATTGACCAGCGTGAAGTAGGGTTTGATACGAATAGCTTTGTCAATGGATTAAGATCGAGCTTGCGCCAGGATCCTGACGTGATTTTAGTTGGAGAGTTACGAGACTTGGAAACCATATCTACAGCAGTTACCGCTGCCGAAACAGGGCATTTAGTATTAGGTACATTACATACCAAAGATGCTGTGTCTACGATTCAACGAATTATTGACGTATTTCCTAGTGAACAACAAACGCAAATTCGAATTCAGCTATCGTCGATTCTTAAATCTGTAATTTCGCAACGATTATTACTAACGAAGCACCATAACAGTCGAAGAGTAGCAACAGAAGTATTGATTAATACACCAGCAGTAAAAAATCTTATTCGTAATGACAAACTCCATCAAGTGCAAAATGTTCTGCAAACCTCTAAAGAACAAGGGATGCATACATTAGAGATGGATCTAAGAAGATTGATGCAGGAAGATGTTATTTCATTTGAAACAGCTTCTCCGTTTATGCAGGAAAGAGGTTAATAAATGAATTATCAATATTCTGGTAAACGTTTATCAGGACAAAAGGTTAAAGGGAAAATCGATGCGGATTCAAAAAAAGAAGCATTAGAGCAGTTAGAGAAAAGCGGACTTATTATTATTGATATTGACGAAACAAAGCCGTGGAACAAGGATATCATCATTAATAAAAAAATAAAGAATGAGGACTTTGTTATTTTTCTTAGACAGTATGCAACATTAATTCATGCTGGTATTTCTATATCTGATGCAACAAAAACGATGAGCAAGCAAACGAATAATTATGCCTTGCGTACGGCATTAGATGATATAGATAAACAACTAGATCAAGGAATATCTCTGTCTGTTGCAGCTGAACGTCATCCTAAAATTTTTCCTAGCTTACTTGTTAACATGATCCACGCTGGAGAGGCAGCAGGAAAGTTGGATGATATTTTAAACCAGATGGCTGACTACTATGAAAAAGATCATCGAAATAAGCAAAAATTAGTATCGGCACTTATGTATCCTAGTGTAGTTGCAATTGTGACATTTTTCCTTACACTATTCCTTTTGGTATTTATTGTACCTCAGTTTGTAAGCATGTTTCACTCATTTGGGGAGGATATTCCTGCATATACACAATTCATACTAAACCTAAGTAACTTAGCTGGATCGTATTGGTGGGTTGTACTAATTGCAATTGGGATAGGGTTAGTTGGATACAAGTATTTCTTACAATATGATAGGTTTGCTTATCGGATTGATTACTTGAAGCTAAAGTTCCCATTACTGGGTGTCTTAGTGCATAAAGGTGTTATGGTTAGAATGACCCAGACATTAAGTACATTGGTGAATAGTGCAGTACCAATTCTACAATCGGTAGAGATCACGGAGAGGGTTGTTGGAAATCAAGTAATTCGTGATGTTTTAGTCCATTCAAGAAAGTCATTAGAAAAAGGGGAATCCATCACTAAGCCAATGAAAGAACATTGGGCTTTTCCGGCGCTAGTTGTACAGATGATTCAAATTGGAGAAAAGACCGGGACATTAGATCACATGCTATTAAAGGCAGCGGAGTTTTATGAAGAAGAATTAAAACAATTGTCCAATCGAATTAAGACGTTGATTGAACCGTTAATGATTATTGTGTTAACTGTAATTGTTGGAGGCATTATTGCTGCAGTTGTTATACCTATGTTCTCATTGTTCGAAAATATTCAATAATTATATAGATGTTTGTCCTATTTTCCTATATAATTATAACTAGGACTTATGTAGGATTTGATGACTGGCTATCTGTATTTGGGCACTTGGATAGTCGTGAATGAGTAGTGCAACCGACAACATTGTCTTAACATAACAATCTTATAATAAAGGTGGGAATACTATGTTAAAGAAAATGAGGAAGAAGTTGAAGCAGGAGAAAGGGTTCACTCTAGTAGAACTATTAGCTGTAATAGCTATATTGGGTATTATTTTGGCAATTGCTATACCTACGATTGGTAACATAATTAGTAATTCAGAGAATGAAGCTAAAGAAGCTAATGTAAATCTGATATTAAATGCAGCTAGGTTAGCAGATGCAGCGGGTGAATTTAGTGGTGATAGTATGACTGTAGAAGAATTAAAAGAAGGGGGTTATTTAGATTCAGTTCCAGAAGTTCCTGGTACAGATGGGGATTATAGTACAGGTGAAGTAAAAAAAGAATCTAATGGAAAATTTTCGTACTCTGGACCTGGTGAGAGCGAATAATACGTTTAATTATTGTGTTATATTATAAAGCCTTGCTTGAATAGCAGGGCCCTTTCTTTATACCTTATTAAAGGAGTATTAGTATGGAGTTTTATATTACATTATTTGCTTTTTTCGGTCTCATCTTAGGCTCTTTTTTCAATGTTGTTGGCCTACGGGTGCCAAAAAAAAGACCATTTACCAATGATCGTTCCGTATGTCCGCATTGTAATCATACTCTGTCGTGGTATGAACTGATTCCAGTGTTATCATACATATTTCAAGGTGGTAAGTGTAGGAACTGTAAAAAAAGTATAGGCATCCTGTATCCAGTCATCGAATTAGTAACTGGATTTTTATTTGCGTTTAGTTACGTACACTTTGGTATATCTATAGAATTAATCGTTGCTCTTTTATTAGTTTCTATGCTGGTCATTATAGTAATAACAGATATTAATTATATGCTAATTCCAAATAAAGTTTTGCTATTTTTCTTACCGCTCTTTATTATTCTGCGAGGGATAGAACCTCTTGAACCGTGGTGGAGTTCATTAATAGGCGGGTTGATTGGATTTTGCTTGATCGCTCTTATTATTCTTATCAGCAATGGTGGAATGGGAGCAGGAGATATGAAATTGTTTGCGGTTTTAGGGATTGTTTTAGGGGTAAATTTGGTTATTTTAACGTTTTTTTTAGCTAGTATTATTGGAGCTTTAGTAGGTATGATACTACTATTACTTAGGATCATTGATCGTAAGCAACCCGTCCCATTTGGACCATATATTGTAGTTGCGGGACTTATTGCATATTTTTATGGTGAAACATTGATCAGTTGGTATTTAAACATTTTAATGTAAGTAGGTGATAGCATGGGCTTAATGAATAATGGCAGGGTAAATATAGTGATCACAAATCAAGCTTTAAGGTATTCCTATCACAAAAATCCATCTGTTGTTAGTATGATTACACATGGGGAAGTGGAGTTACCAGAAGGTACGATTGTGGACGGTATGGTCCAGAATAAAACTGTTTTTGAGGAGGTGGTACATAAGCTTGTCAAAGAAAATAAATGGAAGCGGAAAAAGCTTTACTTCTCTGTACCAGATGACACAGTAGTTATTCGGCAAATACAAATACCTGTTTCTTTGACAAATGCCGAAGCGATTGGGTATATAAGGACACAAATTGGAAGTAGTATATATTTACCCTTTTCCAATCCATCATTAGCTGTTGATTTTATAGACGCTAGTGAGACAACTAGAAACGTACTGCTCTATGCGTACCCAAAGGAAAAAATTTCTGCTTATGAAGAAGTATTTGAGAAAAGCGGGTTGAGGCCTATTGTAGCTGATTTAACAGCATTATCGGTTTTCCGTTTTTATTATCAGCATAAACACGAAGAAAACGATCATGTGTTGTTGATTCATTGGAACAGGGATGGTCTTATATTAACAGCATTTCAACATGATAAAGCAGTTTTTACAAGACATATGAAAATTAATGGAAGAGAACCACAAGGAAATATAGCAGAGGAATCTGCAGAACAAACGATTAATGAATACATGATCGAAGTGAATCGTATTATTGACTTTTATCAATACTCGATTACAAAGGGACAATCTTCCATTGAACTGATTTTATTATCTGGGGACTACCCATCTTTACCTAGTGTAAGAAAGAACTTAACTGAGAATATATCTATTCCAGTCTTTCAATTCCCATTAGAAAAATTATCAATAAAGTATTTAGATGTCTTAGGTTTAGCATTGAAAAACGAAGGATAAGGGGGCTAACGATGAATACAGAAATTAACTTTCTTGAAAAACAACCAAAAAAATACATTGTTCCCCTTGTTTTTGGTATAATATTTCTTTTTCTGTTAGCAGTTGTACTAGTGGTTCTCGTTTACCAACAAAATCAGTATGTAAAATCCATAGAAGTTGATCAACATAGAGTAAGTCAAATGGAACAATCACTAAGAGAAAAAAATCAACAAAATGCAACTGTAGAGCATTTTAAAGAATTACAGGGATTGATTAGTGAAATAGAATATAATCATGTACCAAATGTAGCTTTATATAATGCTGTACTGGAATTATTAACATCACCGAATCAATTAACTAGCTTTACCTACTCTGAAGGTAATCAATTCACAGTAGAAGCAAGCTTTAATCAGTTGGAGGATGTAGCTAATTATGTAGGAATGCTTTTAGACGAGATTTACATTATTGATGCCGAATTATCAAATGTTTACCAAGCAGAAGAGAACTATCAAGCCACCTTAACCTTTGAAGTTGACGTCGACTCCATGAGAGAGGAGTTTAATCATCGTGAATAATTGGAAAAAATCATATACTTGGTTTTCGATAGGATTGATCTTATCTCTTGTTCTAGTTTATGGGATTAGTTATATAGTAATGTTGAAACCTCTTAAGGAAGAAATGCTATCCGTAGAAAAACAGGCTAATATGTTTGAAGAACAATATGAAGCCATCATTAATCGACCAAATGAAGAAACCGAGAACGACGAATTTTCTAGAGTTACAAAAAAAATACCAAATGAAAAGTCGCCAGACGATGTAATATATAATCTTCAACATACTGCTGATGCTGCTGAAGTAAGTATATCATCTATATCCTCGTTATCTCGGGGGGAAGAAGAGGAAGAATCTTCATTACGAGCCAACCATTATGCGTTAGAAATTGTAGGAAAGAATCTTGATCATGTAAATGAATATTTAGATTCTATTATGGATAGCGAACGATTAATTACCATTGATACGTTGGACGTACAACAGAGTGAGGAGTCTGTATCCCTTTCCATAACAATTACAACCTATTACAAAGAAAGCTAAACAGGATGGAATTACATCCTGTTTTTTTCTGAAAAAGTAGTACAGGTTCTGATCATCGTTGATCCTTCATAAACTACTACAAAGTAGATAAAGGAGGAATAGATATGCTTCATTACGCTATTTTACGTTTGCTATTAGCTGGATTTTTTCTATATTTTGCTTGGCCATTAATCCCTGCTGCAACAACACAATTAGAAGCTGTTTTTTGGGGAGCTTGGTTGGTATTTTTTATGTTAGTGGTAGGTGCGAATTTTGCAACGCTTTTACAAATGACTTCCCCACCAGTTATGGAACAGGAACAAATTAGGCAACGTCAACGCTAATAATTATTGAGGTTCTGTTGAATCAACTGTATAATATTAGTTAATACTTGGACTAGTACAGTTGAAAGTCGGTGAACAAAACATGGCTACAAAACATGAACAAATTATCCAACATATCATTTCTTTAGATGTTGGTAACAAAATATCCGTACGACAAATTGCCAAGAATTTAAATGTAAGTGAAGGAACTGCATATCGTGCGATTAAAGAAGCAGAAAACCAGGGGTTAGTTAGCACGATTGAACGTGTAGGAACCGTTCGTATTGAACGAAAGCGAAAAGAGAATTTTGAACGATTAACCTTTGCGGAAGTTATAAACATTGTCGATGGACAAGTCTTGGGCGGTCGAGAAGGGCTCCATAAGACATTAAATAAATTTGTAATCGGTGCGATGCAATTAGATGCGATGATGCGTTATACGGAAGCGGATTCCCTATTAATTGTTGGGAACCGAGTTAAAGCTCATGAATTAGCTTTGAATGAAGGTGCTGCAGTTTTAATTACAGGTGGATTTGATACCGAGGATCATATTAAGAAGCTTGCTGATGAAAAACAGCTTCCAATTATATCGACTAGTTACGATACCTTTACAGTTGCAGCAATGATTAACAGGGCAATTTATGATCAGTTGATTAAAAAAGAAATCGTCTTTGTTGGAGATATTTTCACTCCATCAGATGAGGCGTTTTCGTTGACAGCAAAAGATACAGTAAAACGTTGGTATGAATTAAATGAACGATCAACTCATACCAGATTTCCAGTATTAGATGAAAAAAAACGAGTAATTGGGATCGTAACCTCGAAGGATATCATTGGGAAAGACAGTGAGTTATTAATTGAAAAAGTAATGACTAAAAATCCAATAGTTGTACAATCTAAAACTTCTTTAGCTTATGTGGCACACATGATGGTTTGGGAGGGAATAGAAGTAGTTCCTGTTGTTGATCAATCTTCTGTTTTGCAAGGGATTGTTTCTAGGCAGGATGTTATAAAAGCATTACAGCAAATCCAACGTCAACCACAAATTGGGGAGACGATCGATGATATTGTCTCAAGTAACATGGTTGAAGTTGGGGAAGAAGAAGCGGCATACCAAGCAAAAGTTATTCCACAGATGACAAATCAACTCGGAACACTATCAAATGGAGTATTTACATCACTAGTAACTGAAGCGAGTAGTCGAATGCTAGCTCATGTGAAAAAAGGTGAATTGGTCGTAGAGAACATAACCGTGTACTTTATAAAGCCAGTCCCAATTGATAGTTCGTTAACAATTAAACCGAAGTTACTTGAAGCGGGAAGAATTTATGCAAAAATTGACGTTGAAGTTTTTAATGAACGTAAATTAGTAGGTAAGGCATTATTAATGGCTCAAATTATGGATCGATAAAAAAGCTGACTAGGTACCTAGTCAGCTGGATTTAAGCGTCGATATTCGCTGCGGTAATGTTTTGTTTCTTTGAAGCCGCGAACGACTTGTATCCCACCAAGGAAAATAAAGATGATTCCGATAAATAGGGAGATTCTTGTTCCGTAAAATATGTATTGATTGATTCCAAATAATAGTATAAAGCTTCCTAAACAAATACGAGATTTTGCATTGAAATATGCTTGTGTTAATCCGTCTTTCGTTTTTAATATAGCAACTTTATAATATACATATAATACAAGTGATAAAACAATGAGTATTGGAAAAATAATCATATCATAATCTACTCCTAGTTAATAATTTTCAGCTAAAAGAGCTCACTTTATATTGTAGCTTGTTTTTGTTCATAACGCTAGAAAGAGATATGACAATAATTTAACAGTAAAGGAGAAAATAATGTGACTACAAAAAAGATATTTGAAAATATCATCAACTATGACACGATTGTTATTCATCGTCATGTACGTCCAGATCCAGATGCATTAGGATCACAAGCAGGTTTGAAAGCAATTATCAATCAATCCTTTCCAACAAAGAACGTTTATATTGTAGGGGAAGATGATCCTTCCTTAACATTTTTTGTAGAGATGGATCAAATAGATGATAACATCTATAAAAACGCCCTCGTTATTATCTGTGATACGGCAAATATGGAGAGAATTGATGACGGTCGATATGAATTAGCGGATAAAATCATAAAAATAGACCATCATCCTAATGTAGATGCATATGGAGATGTTGCCTGGGTTGATACTACTGCTAGCTCTACAAGTGAAATGATTTATGAATTTTTCTTAAATCATCAAAAGAAAGGACTAAAGATGACCGATGAAGCAGCTCGGCTACTTTATGGAGGAATTGTAGGGGATACTGGAAGGTTTTTATTCCCAAGTACAACAAAAAAGACATTACAGTATGCAGCTGATTTAGTTACATATAACTTTGACCGTTCGAAACTATATGATGGGATCTATAGTGTGAAAGCTAATATAGCCCGTTTAAGGGGATATATTTTGCAAACATTCACGTTGTCTCCAAATGGAGTAAGCTCAGTCAAACTAACAAGAGATATTCTAGAACAGTATCATGTAAGCTCAACGGAGTCTGGACAGCTAGTTGGTGTACTAGGTGATATTGAAGGGATAAAAGCATGGGTGTTTTTTATTGAGGAAGAGGATTTAATACGTGTAAGACTACGCTCAAAGGGACCAATAATTAATGAGATCGCGGCAAGATACAATGGCGGTGGCCACCCGTTAGCTGCGGGAGCTTCTATTTATTCTTGGGATGATGCGGAGAAGGTTGTTTGCGAAATTGAAGAAGCTTGTCAAAAAAGTACGTAAAAAAATAATAGCATTGATTTTTAAATGGTTAAAGATCAATGCTATTTAATGCATCTTTGGTTTGTTATACAAACTGGGAATATCCATGGCTCTAACTACTCTTACTTTCTTTTATAGGTATAAACCAGCAACCAGTTGGTGTTTCATCGTAATAAACATCTAGATTGTTTTTCATGATCTCTCTTTTCATTAAGCGAATAAGTTCTTTTGATTCGGCGTAAGCAGAGAAACCATTTTTAATCTGGTTGATCTTACGCTCACAAATTCTTTTCTCGTGTAAGACTAACATTTAAATCTACCCCTTTCTTTAGAGTATATAAATGTAAAGAACAAAATATGATATTATAATTCTATTTTACATAAAAAATTGCGTAATCTCTACATTATATACAAGGTTTCATCAAATGTTCACATTAATTCGATATTTTTGCTTTAGCACTTATTTTCACAGTCTTATGTATGAGTAATCGGTTGATTTCAAGTGAGTACGTAAAATCATCGACCTTAAAATTTTTATTTTCAATCGTTGCTTCTAATAATTGATTACTTTCATAAACAATATTTATATCTTGGCCGATAATGTGACTAATTTCTTCTTTGACCAAGTCTTCAAGTTGAACCAATAGTAATTTATCGATACGAAGTTGTTCTGCGTTTGTAATTTCTAACTCTATTGATTCAACGGTGGTAGGCTGTTTGGATTTTTGATCAAGGTTTTCATTATCTTCTTCTAATGCTTCAATATAATTTTCAGCGTCTTTAAGTTTAGACTGGATTGTACTATTTTCCTCTAATAATCGTTCATACATCGTTCCATACATGAAGATAATAACAAAATAAGAAATTAATGCCCCGAAAAATACTCCTACGAAAAAACGTTGCCAGCTTGGTTTTTTATGATACGGTGGAACATGCATTATGTTATCTCCTCCTGAATTAGCCAACCAATTAATAACATAGCACCTTTTACTCCACCCATTGCAGATAAAATGAGTAATCCTTGCTTTAATATATCGAGTGCAGATCCGTCTGGACCAAGACTTTTTTCTAAATTCTCAATTGCATCAAATGTGCCACCAATAGCTGCAACAATAGCCCATATACGAAGTTTTCTCGCTAATCGACTCATTTCGGCAAATGGTGCGTCGCCAGTTGCGAAAGCGCCGATACTACCAATAATTGTTCCGCCAATTATTACTCCAAATGCAATAAAGAAACAATGAATAAGAGAAGCAAAAAACCTTTCCTCCATATTAGACGCTCCCTTTTTAGATCTACTTCTTTCATTGTATGATGGAGATGGACTAGTTATGTTAAAGGTGTGTGGATATACAGAACATATGTATTTTCGTTATAATAGATAGTAGAGATTGTTAAAGGGACGGGATTCGTATGTCATTTACCCATTTACAGGTAAGAAGTGGATACAGTTTAATGAATAGCACGATTACGATTGAAAAGTTAGTAAAAAAAGCAAGTGAATTAGAATTTGATGCAATTGCTTTAACTGATGAGAATGTATTGTATGGTGCTGTACCTTTTTATAAAGCATGTCGTAAATACGGTATAAAGCCTATCATCGGAATGGTTATCACGATTTTAAATGATGATGAGCAGGAAGAATGTATTGTTCTAGCAAAGAATAATTATGCCTATCAACAACTTATTAAACTGAGTACGATAATACAAACTTCTTCATTAGCGGGGATTGAAAAAGATAAACTAACCGATTTCACGAAGGATTTAATAGGTATTTTACCAATACATAGCAGTAAACTGAAAAGGAGAATAACCTCTACTTCCTATGATCGAATAAAGCCTTATATCGATTCGTGGGAAGAAATGTTTGCTCCAGGTGATTTCTACTTAGGTATACAAGAACATGGAGAGGAACTAGATCAAGCCATTACAACAGCTACTAAGGCATATGGTGAGAAGTACCAAACAAAAGTTGTTGCAATCAATGATGTTCGTTATGTAAATGAAAAGGATGATATCGCATTCGATTGTTTGCAAGCAATGAAATATGGTGAAAAGTGGAAATTGGGACAAGCTGTACCCAAGTTAAGACAACACCATTTACGCTCAACAATTGAAATGGAGCAGGCGTTATATTCTGAGGCTGTTGCTGCTACACAAGAGATTCAAGAAAAATGTAATGTATCTTTTGATTTTGAGAAACGAATGATACCATCCTATCCTGTACCTGACAATACCTCACCACAGGAGTATTTAGAAAAACTTTGCTTCGCTAATCTCAAGAAACGGTATGATACGGTTACGGAAAAGATAAAAAATAGACTGGAATATGAGTTAGATGTTATTAAATCAATGCATTTTAGTGATTATTTCTTAATTGTATGGGATTTCATCAAATATGCGAAAGATAATCAGATTGTTGTTGGTCCTGGAAGGGGATCATCAGCTGGTTCAATTGTTGCTTACGTACTCGAAATTACGGACGTTGATCCAATCAAATATGATTTACTATTTGAACGTTTTCTAAATCCAGAACGTGTGACTATGCCAGATATAGATATTGACTTTTCTGATCAGCGTCGAGATGAAGTGATTCAGTACGTGCGTGAGAAATATGGACAAGAGCATGTGGCTCAAATTATTACGTTTGGAACATTTGCTGCCCGTTCCTTATTGCGTGAATTAATTAAAACAATAGGAGTAGATCAACAGGATGCTTATTTTGTATTAAAAGAGATACCTGCTCAGTCTTCTAAAACGATCCTTGAACATGTTAAGTCATCTAACGAACTAGCAAACTACGTGAAACAATCCGAAAAACTGAGGGCGTTATTTCAAGTAGCTGTAGTGTTAGAGGGACTTCCTAGGCATGTTTCTACCCATGCTGCAGGTGTGGTTATTAGTGAACAACCGCTAGTCGAGCACGTGCCTTTAACGATTGGAACCAACGAAACGAGTTTAACACAGTTTACGATGACAGATTTGGAATCCATTGGACTGTTAAAGATAGACTTTCTAGGTTTACGCAATTTAACTTTATTAGAAAGAATCTTACAATCCATTCAATATACAGAAAAGATACATTTATCCTTAAATCAGATTCCAGAAGAAGATCCAACTACATTTAATTTACTACAACGAGGGCTAACAAATGGAATATTTCAGTTAGAATCTGAAGGAATGAGACAAGTCTTAACTCGATTAAAACCAACAGCTTTTGAGGATATTGTGGCGGTAAATGCATTGTACCGTCCCGGTCCAATGGAGTTTATTTCGACATATATTGATCGTAAACATAAACGAAAAGAAATTACTTATCCACATCCAGACCTAAAGCCTATTTTAGAATCTACCTATGGGGTATTAATATACCAAGAGCAAATCATGCAAATAGCAAATCGGATTGCAGGGTATTCCTATGGGGAAGCGGATATCCTAAGAAGAGCAGTTAGTAAAAAACAACAGTCGATTATGGACGAACAAAAAGAGAAATTCATTCAAGGCTGTTTAAGCAATGGTTATTCAAAGGAAGTAAGTGAGGAGCTTTTTGCGTGGATCGTAAAATTTTCTAATTATGGTTTTCCAAAAAGCCATGCGGTTGCATACAGTAAAATTGCCTATCAATTAGCTTACTTAAAAACGCATTATCCGAAAAATTTCTATGCCGAATTACTGAGTTCTACGATAAATCAGCATGAAAAAATACATCTCTATTTAAATGAAATGAAGGATATAAATATTCCGATTCTCCCACCGCACATCAACAAGAGTTATGGAAAGTACACGGTTGAAAATGACGGAATTCGGATGGGATTAATGGCTATTAAAGGTATTGGGAATCAGGTTGTAAAGGAGGTCATTAGAGAGCGAAAATCAGGACCTTTTAAACATTTATTTGATTTTTGTTTACGGATTTCTACAAAATTAGTCAATCGTTCAACTTTAGAATTACTGATTATGGCAGGAACTTTCGATGATACGCATTCTAATCGTGCGAGTCTGTTAGCTTCTATTGATCAAGCAATGGAACAAGGGGATTTATTTAGAGAGTTTTCCGATCAACCAAATTTATTTCAAGATCAATTGGATTTAGAAATTACCTACGTAGATATAGAAGACTTTACTCAAATGAAAAAGCTATCTGATGAAAAAGAGTTATTAGGAGTCTATTTATCAAGCCACCCACTGAAAGGTTACCGGATCAAATTAAGACAAAATGGATATGTAACCATGGATCGTGCTCGAAAATTACCTGGTAAAAAGTATGTAAAAAGCGCAGTAATTGTCCAATCAATTAAGGTAATCCGAACAAAACGTGGTGACCCAATGGCTTTTATTACAATTGGTGATGAAACCAGTGAAATGGATGCAGTAATTTTTCCAGACCTATATCGTGATATAAATAGGTGGATGAAGGAAGAAGAAATGATATTCATCCAAGGGAATATAGAGGAGCGGAATGAGAAGTTACAGTGGATTCTTTCTGATATTCAACCTTTTGATGAAAAAAGCCTTCAAATAACTACTAAGCAGCGTTTATTTATAAAATTAACCGACCAAACTAGTAAAGATGCCTTAGAGTATGTGCAACAAATAGCTTATCAATACCCAGGTGATACACCTATTATTATTTATCAAGAAGATCAAAAGAAAACATATCAATTATCCCATGAATATAATGTGGAGCCAAGCTATCGCTGTTTGCAGGAACTAAATCAACATTTTGGAAGAAACAGTGTTGTACTAGAAAAATAAGAGAACGAATATGTCTATACTTTACAGACATATTCGTTCTGTTATAATGTAATAGTCGAGTGGTCTGACCACCATATCTAATTAAATACCTTCTACTGCAAAAGGAGAGAATAACGTGAATTTACGTGACGAAGCATTACAGATTCATAAAGTAAATAAAGGAAAATTAACCACACAATCAAAGGTACCAGTACGTAATGCCAGAGATTTAAGTCTGGCTTATTCACCAGGTGTTGCTGAACCTTGTAAAGAAATTCATGACCGCAAAGAAACAGTTTATGATTATACGATGAAAGGAAATATGGTTGCAGTAGTAAGTGACGGTTCAGCAGTTTTAGGGTTAGGTAATATCGGTCCTGAAGCAGCATTGCCTGTTATGGAGGGGAAATCTGTACTTTTTAAAAGCTTTGCAGGAGTAGATTCATTCCCAATTTGCTTAGATACCCATGATGTAGAAGAAATTGTTCGTACTGTAAAACTGATGGAACCAACATTTGGTGGAGTGAACTTAGAAGATATTGCTGCTCCTAATTGCTTTATCATTGAAGATCGTTTGAAAAAGGAGACGAATATTCCTATTTTCCATGATGATCAGCATGGAACTGCTATTGTAACAGTTGCAGGTCTCATCAATTCATTGAAATTAGTTGGAAAATCCTTCTCAGAAATCAAAGTAGTCGCAAACGGAGCCGGAGCTGCAGGGATAGCAATTATTAAATTATTATATCATTTTGGTGTCCGTGACATGGTTATGTGTGATTCAAGAGGAGCTATTTTCGAAGGTAGATCTTACGGAATGAATAATGTAAAAGATCAAGTTGCTAAGTTTACTAACTTGGATAAAAAGGAAGGTAGCCTTGAAGAAATGCTTGAGGGAGCAGATGTATTTATTGGTGTGTCTGTTGGTGGAGCATTAACAAAAGAAATGGTTAGCAAGATGAATGCCGACCCTATTATTTTTGCAATGGCTAATCCTGATCCGGAAATTATGCCAGAGCTTGCTAAGGAAGCAGGTGCTAAAGTAATTGGTACAGGAAGATCAGATTTTCCCAACCAAGTAAACAATGTATTAGCATTCCCTGGAATCTTTCGTGGGGCATTAGATGTTAGGGCAACTCGTATCAATGAAAAAATGAAAATAGCAGCGGCTGAGGCTATCGCTTCACTCATTGATGAAAATGAATTAAATGCAGACTATGTAATACCTGCGCCGTTTGATGCTAGAGTTGCACCTTTAGTAGCATCAAGTGTAGCAAAGGCTGCTATGGAATCTGGTGTAGCTCGTATACAAGTTGACCCGGAGGAAGTAGCAGAGAAAACAAGAAGATTAGCGCAAATTTAACTGGAGCAAATAGAATTTAAAGGAGTGGATCATGGCTGTGTCCATGTCACCAAAGCAAAAAGTATATCAGGGAGTTTTGCAGGAAATTCGTAAGTTAATAGATGACCATAAATTAAAAACGGGAGATAAATTACCCTCTGAACGAGAGCTATCTGAGAAATTAAAAGCCGGTAGGTCTTCGGTTAGAGAGGCATTACGCGCAATGGAATTACTAGGATTAATTGAAACAAGGCATGGCGAAGGAACTTTTTTGAGTGCCTACAAACCTTTTCAAACCGTTGAAGTATTGGCATCTTTTATTCTTCAGGATAATTCTACTAGAAGTGGTTTGTTGTCAACAAAGCAAATTCTAGAAAAAGAAGCTGCGAAGTTAGCTTTTGGTCGAATAAATAAGGACCATATAAATGAATTGATCAATATAATAGATGATAACTCCATGGATATTACTAAACAACATCGTTTATTTTTTAGTTATATATTTGAAAAGACGGAAAACCTTTTACTATCAAAGATTTGGTGGCTTATGGAGGAATATTCTCATACGATGAATAAGGTACATTATCCAAAGAATTTTTACCGTAATTTAACTGATCTATATAATAAAAAAGATTATCAATCCATTGAATTATTGTTTAAAGATTTTGCAATCTTAAATTAGTATTATCGACCATTTATGACACCTTTTTTATTATTATTTCGATATAGTTAGTAGAACACGAGTCAATCTATTATCACTTCTGAACTATGGCGCCTTATATTTAATATGAGCGCCTACGAAAAAGGGGGAAGTTATTTTGCTTAAAGACCTTTTTAGCAAAAAGAAGAAATACGCGTCGATCCCAAATGAACAAGCAAAATTGGATGTTCCCGAGGGGCTTATGAAAAAATGTGATAGTTGTTATAAGATATTCTATCGAAAAGAAATGAATAAAAACTTAAATGTTTGCCCGAATTGTGGTCATCACCATCAGTTAAGAGCTTGGGAAAGAATTGAAAGCTTATTTGATGAGGGAACGTTTCAAGAATGGGATAGTGGTTTAGCACCAAGTAACCCACTGGGGTTTCCAGGTTATGAAGAAAAACTGCAAAAGGATCGTGAAAAAACTGGTTTAAATGAAGGTGTAGTTACTGGGAAAGGGCTTATTGATGGACAAGCAACCGCCTTTGCTGTGATGGATTCTAGTTTCCGTATGGGAAGCATGGGATCTGTAATGGGAGAAAGAATTGCTCGTGCTATTGAAAATGCTAAGGAGCAGTCTCTACCGTTTATTATTTTTACAGCATCAGGAGGAGCCCGTATGCAAGAGGGAGTTCTCAGCTTAATGCAGATGTCAAAAACTTCTGTTGCGATTAAAAGATTTTCTGAAGCTGGAGGTTTGATGATCTCTGTTATGACACACCCTACAACCGGTGGGGTATCAGCAAGCTTTGCTTCCTTAGGTGATTATAATTTTGCAGAACCGGGTGCATTAATAGGATTTGCAGGACGACGTATTATTGAACAAACTACACGTGAAAAATTACCCGATGATTTTCAAACGGCTGAATTCTTATTTAAACATGGACAACTGGATCAAGTAGTCCATCGTCATGATTTAAAGCAGCTCTTAGTTACGATTCTGAAAATCCATGAGAAGGGTGGGACCTCTTCGTGAAACAGATATTAGAATTCGAAAAGCCGATTGTAAATCTTAAAGAAAAAATTGCGGAATTGAAAAAATTCACAGACGATAGCGAGATAGATTTATCAGAGGAAATCATTACACTTGAAAAGCGTCTAGCAATTTTAGAAGATGACATATATGGCAATTTAAAGCCTTGGCAACGTGTGCAGATGGCAAGACATCAAGAGCGTCCAACTACACTAGATTATATTAATGAATTATTTACTGATTTTGTTGAATTTCATGGAGATCGCTCGTTCGGCGATGACGAAGCTATTGTATCAGGGATTGCCTTTTATAAAGATACACCGATTACGGTTATCGGGCATCAACGTGGAAAAAACACTAAGGAAAACCTTCGTCGTAATTTTGGCATGCCACACCCTGAAGGATACCGTAAGGCTTTAAGGCATATGAAACAGGCAGAGAAATTTAATCGTCCAATTATAACATTTATAGATACAAAGGGTGCAGACCCTGGGAAAGAGTCCGAAGAACGAGGTCAGAGTGAGGCAATAGCAAGAAATCTAATGGAAATGGCTGGATTAACCGTCCCGATTATTTGTATTGTTATTGGTGAAGGTGGTAGTGGAGGTGCTTTAGCACTAGGTGTCGGAGATCGAATTCATATGCTAGAGAACTCAACTTATTCCGTTATTTCTCCTGAAGGTGCAGCTGCACTTTTGTGGAAGGATTCAGGACTGGCTCAAAAGGCAGCAGAATCCATGAAAATTACAGCACCTGATTTACATGAATTAGGGATCATTGATGAGATTATTCCCGAGCCAAAAGGTGGAGCTCATCGCGACATCAAAGAACAAGCCAAAAATATTGATCTAGTTTTAGATAAATCATTGAATGAACTAAAAAATGTATCTGAAGATGTATTACTTGAGCAAAGATGGGAAAAATATAAACAAATTGGAGATTACAAAGAACTATAGAAAATAATCATGAGGATTCGCAACCCTCATGATTATTTTTGTTACTACTGAAATTGTCTTTTGGGGTGTTCGGATTTTCTAAATTAATGTCTCTCAACCTCTAAAACGGCGGTGTCAATTTGCATGTAAAAAGTATGTATTATTTTAAATGGTTTATACTTATTAAACATTGATGTATCAATAAGTAAAACACATTTAAAAAATATCTCAGATTCGACTGCTTTTAATTGATATTTTTTGTTTTTACGATTATCTTGTAATTGGAGGTTTGTAAAACAAGATCGGATTCATAATCTCATGTTATTTTTTTATCTTGTCGTACATACTAAAAAAAGTCATTTAAAATAGAATCTAAGCAACTTGAGGTGAAGGTTTAATGAAGAAAATAGGCGTACTAACTAGTGGTGGCGATGCACCAGGCATGAATGCAGCAATTCGTGCAGTTGTTAGAAAGTGCATCTATCATAATGTTGAAGTTTATGGAATAAAAAACGGCTATCAAGGACTTATCGAAGGTAATATAGAAAAAATGGAAATTGGTTCAGTTGGCGATATTATCCAACGCGGTGGAACGAAATTATATTCTGCACGTTGTGAGGAATTCAAAACAGATGCTGGACAAAATAAAGGTATTGAACAGCTTAAGAAGTTTGGGATTGAAGGATTAGTCGTAATTGGTGGAGACGGTAGCTTTAGAGGGGCGCAAAAACTTACTGAAAAAGGGTATCCATGTATAGGTGTTCCTGGAACAATCGATAATGATATCCCAGGAACTGACTTTACAATTGGATTTGATACAGCATTAAATACGATTATTGAAGCAATTGATAAAATACGTGATACAGCTACATCACATGAACGTACATACGTAATTGAAGTGATGGGTCGTAACGCAGGTGACCTTGCTTTGTGGGCTGGTTTAGCTGATGGTGCAGAAAGTATTCTTATTCCAGAGCAACCAGATGATTTTGAGGATGTTATTGAACGTCTAAAACGTGGACATGAACGCGGGAAAAAACATAGTATTATTATTCTTGCAGAAGGTGTAGGTAGCGGAATTGATTACGGTAAACGAATCCAAGAAGCTACGGACTTGGAAACTAGAGTAACCGTATTAGGTCATATTCAACGAGGTGGATCCCCTACAGCAAACGATCGAGTGTTAGCTAGTCGTTTAGGAGCCAAAGCAGTTGATTTATTATTGGCTGGTAAAGCCGGTAGAATGGTTGGTATTCAAAATAATAAACTAGTAGACCATGACATAAATACGATCTTAACGGTTGAACATATGATTGACGAAGATATGTATAAATTATCTAAAGAATTATCGATCTAAACCTGGTTTGATTTAGGTTTTGAAATAATAAGGTTCATATAATGTAGGAGGATTTTTAAATGAGAAAAACGAAGATAGTTTGTACGATTGGACCTGCTTCAGAGTCGATCGGAAAGTTAGAGCAATTAATTGAAGCTGGAATGAATGTTGCACGCTTAAACTTTTCCCATGGGGATTACGAAGAGCATGGCAATCGAATTAAAAACATTCGTGCTGCTGCTGAGAAAACAGGAAAGACAGTTGCAATACTTTTAGATACAAAAGGACCAGAAATTCGTACTGGGACATTCAGGGATGGACAGGCTGAACTAGTTGAAGGAAATATCGTTTATATTTCTATGAAAGAAGTAGAAGGAACAGCAGAACGTTTTTCCATTACGTATGATGGATTAATTGATGACGTTCATGAAGGTTCAAAAATCTTATTAGATGATGGTCTAATTGAGTTAGAAGTAGTAGAAATTGATCATGCAAATAAAGAATTAAAAACAAAAACGTTAAACTCTGGAACAATTAAAAATAAAAAAGGTGTTAACGTACCAAACGTAAAAGTTAATTTGCCGGGAATAACAGAGAAAGACGCAAATGATATTGTTTTTGGTATTGAACAGGATGTGGATTTTATTGCTGCTTCATTTGTTCGTCGTCCTTCTGATGTATTAGATATTAAAGAATTGCTAGAGAAGCATCAAGCAGAGCATATAAAAATCATTCCTAAGATTGAAAATCAAGAAGGTGTAGATAATATTGACAGTATATTAGAAGTCAGTGATGGCTTAATGGTTGCTCGTGGAGATCTTGGTGTAGAAATTCCTGCAGAGGATGTGCCGTTAGTTCAAAAGGAACTGATTAGAAAATGTAATACAGCCGGTAAACCGGTTATTACAGCGACACAAATGCTTGATTCCATGCAACGCAATCCAAGGCCAACAAGAGCAGAAGCTTCTGATGTTGCGAATGCTATCTTTGATGGTACAGATGCAATTATGTTATCTGGTGAAACAGCTGCGGGTAATTATCCAGTGGAATCTGTTAAAACAATGAACAACATAGCTGTTAAGACAGAAACTGGTTTAGATCATCGTACAATTCTAAAGCATCGTTCACAATCAGTCGATATGACAATAACGGATGCTATTAGTCAATCTGTAACACATACTGCAATGAATTTATCAGTGGATGCAATAATTACTCCAACTGAAAGTGGTCATACCGCAAGAATGATTTCTAAATATAGACCAGATTCACCAATTGTTGCTGTTACCTTCTCTGAACGGGTAAATCGTCAGCTATCTTTAGTTTGGGGTGTTCATGCTGTTATGGGTGGTAGAGCATCGTCAACAGACGAAATGTTGGATGTAGCAATCGATGCCGGAATTGGTGCTAACTTATTTAGTCGTGGTAGCCGCGTGATTATTACAGCAGGTGTACCTGTAGGTGAAAGTGGAACAACTAACTTGATGAAAGTTCATGTTATTGGGGACGTAATTGCGAAAGGTCAAGGTGTTGGAAAAAGAGTTGCTTATGGAAGAGCGATTATCGCGAAAAATTCAAACGAAGCAATTGATAAAGTAAAAGATGGAGATATCATTGTTACCTATGGAACAGATCGTGATATGATGCCTGCAATTGAAAAAGCTAGTGGTATTATCACAGAAGAAGGCGGACTAACTTCACACGCTGCCGTGGTAGGGCTAAGTTTGGGTATACCTGTTATTGTAGGTGTTAAAGATGTTGTTGATCAGCTTACTGATGGAGAAGATATTACAATAGATGGTAGCAAAGGTGATATTTATAAAGGTCATGCTAGTGTACTTTAAAAAGAAGGGGATAACTCCCTTCTTTTTTAGCAAATAAGAAATACTGCATAAGTGCAACATGGCTGTTTTACCATAAAACTTGGTGAAATAGCCAAATTCTCTAACATGATCGCTATTCTTAATAATTTGTAATTAGAAAGGGTGAAGTTGGATGCGCTGGTTGTTACTAGCTTTTCTTATAGTTCCAGCCCTAGAGATTGGTGTATTCCTATGGACTGGAGGGATGATTGGACCATGGTGGGTTGTTGGATTAATTCTACTTACAGGAGTTGTTGGAGTAGCGCTTGCCAGACAACAAGGTATGGAAACCTGGCAGCGTGCAAGGAATTCGATGAACTATGGCCAGGTACCAACAGAAGAAATTCTAGATGGGATCTGTATTTTTGTTGGTGGTGTATTTTTATTCACACCTGGATTTATAACAGATATTGCTGGTTTTATACTAGTTATACCAAGTACACGAGGATTGTTCAAAGGAATGTTGCAACGCTTTATTAAACGGTTAATTGACAAAGATATGGTGATTTATCGTAAATGGTAGTGCTAATCCTATCCTTTTATAAAACTCCATATTCTCAGAAATGCACCTGACTGTATGAGTACATAGAAACTAATCATTACGATTGGGGCAAAGAGAATACCCATTACTCCCCATATTTGAATACAAATAAATAAAATAAATAATCCAAATAATGGGTTAACCCCTATGCTATCAGATAATACTTTTGGCTCTAAGATTTGACGTACAACAATAATGATGCCGAATAAAATAGATAGACTAATGGTCATTGCATAATTTGCTGTAACAAATGAGTAGATAATCCATGGAATAAAAATCATACCAGTTCCTATAAACGGCAAAATATCGAAAATAGCTGCAATGAACGTAATCGTTAAGGCATGTTCAACCTGAAGGATCATTAACCCTATCAAAATAATACATGTTGTAATTGAAATTAGAATAGATTGTGCTTTTAGATAACCTGCAAATGCTCGTTTAAAATGAATACTAATGTTCTTAAAAAAGTCCATCGCTTTTTGGGAAATAGAGCGGTGAATGTGTTCCTTTAAGCTGTTCCAATCTTTCGTAATAAAGAATGTAGCTAGAATGATAAATAAAATAATTGTTACAGAGTTAGGTAATACTAGAATAACCGTTGGGATATTTAAGAAAAAGCTTTGCAACAAGGTAGTTCCAGTTGTTGTGATATTATTTAAAAACTGCTGTATTTTATCACTTATGGTTTCTTGCTGTGCAGGGTGTAACGTGTTGAAATATGAAGTTATCGTTTCATATAATGGTAATAGTTTCGTGTAAACAAATTCCTCTATGATGGATATGAATGATTGAAAATAAGTTGGAATCATGTCAGCGAGATAGATGGTTCCCTGGATAATTTCTGAAATGATTAAGAAGATGATTCCAATTAATATAAAAAATATAAATATAATCACTATAAAAGTAGCAAGTGTTCGAGGTACTCTTCCTTTTTCCTCTAATAAAGTAACTAGTGGATTAATTAGAAACGATACTCCAATTGCAATAAGAAATGGATACGTAAACGGTATTGT
Source organism: Ornithinibacillus caprae (assembly GCF_009728145.1). Lineage (GTDB taxonomy): Bacteria > Bacillota > Bacilli > Bacillales > Amphibacillaceae > Ornithinibacillus > Ornithinibacillus caprae. The sequence goes on from NZ_WOCA01000001.1 coordinate 94,835, forward strand.
ATATACAAATAGAAAGTAGCAACCCAAGATAATAGCTATGATCATTACACATCTTAATATTTGATTAGATACCTGCTTGTACATAAAATAACCCCATTTTAAATTGGAACTATAATTCTCTATAGTTTTACTTATGATCACATTTGGAAATTTAGACGTGCCTCCATGTATAAAAAATACATGTTTTTGTTTAGTAGGTAGGAAAGCATAAACCATTTGCATCGTGTATACGTGCAGAGAAGGCATTCCACATAAAGGATGGGCTGAATATTAAGATTTCTAAAATGGCATAAAAACAGGTTTTTTGTCGCTCGAAAATGAATATTTATGAAATAATCCTCGAAAATTAAACGGTTTCAATTCACATTATCGTCCGAATACTTTATAATTGTTCATGGGGATGGCAATGTTTTTCTTTTACAAGGGATATTGTCGATAATATTTTAACATTATATATGTTATAACTCTTAAACTATCTATAGAAAAGGAGAGGGTTTATATGACAGCAACGAAAGGACTTGAAGGGGTTGTTGCAACACAATCATCGATTAGTTCTATTATTGATGATCAACTTACATATGTTGGTTATAAAATTGATGATTTAGCTGAGAATTCAAGTTTTGAGGAAGTAGTTTATTTATTATGGAACTTGAAACTACCAACTCAATCTGAATTAGAAGCTTTTAAAAAAGACCTTGCAGACCATATGGAGGTGCCTGACGCGGTTATAGAACATTTACGTTCTTATGACTTATCTACTGTACACCCAATGGCAGCATTACGTACTGCAGTTTCTTTATTAGGATTATATGATGAAGAAGCAGACGTGATGGACGAAGAAGCAAACAGACGTAAAGCTATTCGTTTACAAGCACAAATTTCAAGTGTAGTGGCTGCTTTTGCTAGAATTCGTAAAGGACTAGATCCTGTTAAACCGAAACAAGGTGTTAGCTATGCAGAAAACTTCTTATATATGCTAAATGGAAAAGATCCAGAAGCTATTGAAGTTGAAGCTATAAATAAAGCGTTAGTACTTCATGCTGATCACGAATTAAATGCATCTACATTTACTGCAAGAGTATGTGTAGCTACTTTATCAGATGTTTACTCTGGTATTACTGCCGCTATTGGAGCATTAAAAGGACCACTACACGGTGGAGCAAACGAACGGGTAATGAAGATGTTAACTGAAATTGGTGAAGAAGAAAACGCAATCCCTTACATTAAAGAAAAGCTTGCAAACAAAGAAAAGATCATGGGTATGGGCCATCGCGTGTATCGTAATGGTGATCCTCGTGCCAAACACTTAGAGAAAATGTCAAAAGAACTTACGAAGCTTACAGGACAGGAAAAATGGTATAACATGTCCGTTAAAATTGAAGAATACATTAAAGAGAATAAAGGACTTCCTGCTAACGTTGATTTCTACTCGGCATCTGTATACCATAGTCTAGGAATTGATCATGATTTATTTACACCTATTTTTGCAATGAGTCGTGTATCAGGATGGTTAGCACATATCCTAGAGCAGTATTCAAATAACCGTTTAATTCGCCCTCGTGCGGAGTGGGTAGGACCAAATACACAAGAATATGTAGCAATTGAAAATCGCTAGATGAAATAATAAAATGATAATAGCCGGATTTTCCCGGCTATTATTCTGATAAATTACAGGTATAAAGACTAGGAGGATATCGTTATGACACAAGGTGAAAAAATCGTAGTAGAAAATGGACAGATGAAAGTTCCTAACAATCCAATTGTTCCTTTTATCGAAGGAGACGGAACTGGTCCAGACATTTGGGCAGCAGCTAGCAGAGTTCTAGAAGCAGCTGTTGAGAAAGCATACAATGGTACGAAAAAAATTGAATGGTTAGAGGTACTAGCAGGTCAAAAAGCTTTTGATCAAACTGGTGAATGGTTACCACAAGAAACACTAGATAAAATTGATGAATACAAAATTGCAATTAAAGGACCTCTAACAACTCCGATTGGAGGAGGAATTCGTTCATTAAACGTAGCATTACGTCAAGAACTAGACTTATTTACTTGTTTACGTCCTGTACGTTATTTTGAAGGTGTACCATCCCCTGTTAAACGTCCTGAAGATGTGGATATGGTTATTTTCCGTGAAAACACAGAAGATATCTATGCTGGAATCGAATGGCAAAAAGGTTCTGACGAAGTGAAAAAAGTTATCGAATTCTTAAATAATGAAATGGGAGTACATAAAATTCGTTTCCCAGAAACTTCTGGTATTGGAATCAAGCCTGTATCTGAAGAGGGAACAAAGCGTTTAGTGCGTTCAGCGATCGAATACGCGTTAACAGAAGGTCGTAGTAGCGTAACACTTGTTCACAAAGGGAACATTATGAAATTTACAGAAGGTGCGTTTAAAAATTGGGGATACGAAGTGGCTGAGCAAGAATTCGGTGATAAAGTATTCACATGGGCAGAATACGATCGTATCGTTGAAAAAGAAGGAAAAGATGCAGCGAACAAAGCTCAAGATGAAGCTGTTGCAGCTGGTAAAATTATTGTAAAAGATGCGATTGCTGATATTTTCCTACAACAAATTCTAACTCGTCCAAATGAGTTTGATGTTGTTGCTACAATGAACTTAAACGGAGACTATATTTCTGATGCACTTGCAGCACAAGTGGGTGGAATTGGTATTGCACCAGGTGCAAATATTAATTACAACACTGGACATGCAATCTTTGAGGCTACACATGGTACAGCGCCTAAATATGCAGGTTTAGATAAAGTAAATCCATCATCAGTGATTCTATCAGGTGTACTAATGCTTGAACATCTTGGTTGGAGAGAAGCAGCTGATTTAATTACTAAATCTATGGATAAAACTATTGCTTCTAAAGTTGTAACATACGACTTTGCTCGTCTAATGGATGGTGCAACGGAAGTAAAATGTTCGGAATTTGGTAATGAATTAATTCAAAATATGGAGTAATCGCTCTAGCACTTGTCTCGCCACGTCCTTATACAAGGACGTGGCGGATTCTAGTTTTTCATCCTAATACCGCGACAGAGGAGGATTTATCATGGGTAACAAAAGAAAGAAGATTTCGGTAATCGGTTCAGGTTTCACCGGAGCAACAACAGCACTAATGGTGGCTCAAAAAGAGCTAGGAGATGTAGTTCTTGTTGATATTCCAAATATGGAAGACCCGACAAAAGGTAAAGCTTTAGACATGTTGGAAGCTAGTCCTGTACAAGGATTTGATGCAAACATTATTGGTACTGCGGATTATGCTGAAACAAAAGATTCGGATCTTGTAATCATTACTGCAGGAATTGCTCGTAAGCCGGGAATGAGTCGTGATGATCTTGTAAACACAAATGCTAAAATCATGAAATCAGTAACACAAGAGGTTGTAAAATACTCACCTGAAACAACAATTGTTGTTTTAACAAATCCAGTTGATGCTATGACATACACGGTATATAAAGAATCTGGTTTCCCGAAAGAACGTGTCATTGGTCAGTCTGGAGTACTTGATACAGCTCGTTTCCGTACATTTGTGGCTCAAGAATTGAACCTGTCTGTTAAAGATGTTACTGGCTTTGTATTGGGTGGACATGGGGACGATATGGTTCCGCTAATCCGTTACTCTTATGCCGGTGGTATTCCATTAGAAAAGCTAATCTCTAAAGATCGCTTGGATGCAATTATCCAGCGAACACGTACTGGTGGTGGAGAGATTGTTAATCTACTAGGTAATGGGAGTGCATACTATGCACCTGCTGCATCTTTAACTGTTATGGCGGAAGCTATCCTTAAAGATCAACGTCGTGTTCTTCCTTCTATAGCATACTTAGAAGGTGAATATGGATATAATGACATCTATCTTGGTGTACCTACTATCCTTGGTGGAAATGGTATTGAGGAAATTATTGAACTTGATTTAACAGAAGAGGAAAAAGCTGCATTAGATAAATCAGCAGAATCTGTTAAGAGTGTTTTAAATATCTTAAATTAATTAAAAATCAATAAAAGCATCTTTCTATGTAGGAAGGTGCTTTTTAACATTTTATCGAACTTGGGCGAGAAGACTCCTTCCTCAAAACGCGACAGCGTTTAGGTAGGAGATGAATCGCCTATTTTTTTGGCAGATAAGAAAGTATAAGATTTCTTATGCTGCATAAGTGCAACTAAGGCTTTTGCCATAAATACTTGGCAAAAGCCAAGTTTTCCAATGTGTAGATAAATGAAAATCTAAAACCATGACAAACATACGATCCATTTGGTTTGTGTAAGTAAGAAACAGCATTTTTAAAAACTATGCTAGAATGTTGATATATGGTATAATAGAAAACGCTTACATATTTGGAGGTGCTACAATGATTGGAAAAAAAAGAAAGTTAGGTAAAAAGATTAACGATCTACATATTGGTGAATCTTATACAGCAACCCATATGATTCAAGACAAGGATCTATTGTTGTATTTAGGTTTAACAAATGATGCAAACCCTCTCTATATTCAACATGACTATGCATCTCAGACCCCTTATCACCAACCGATAGTACCATCTGTTATGCTTTTTGGGATGGTTTCTTCTATTGTTTCCATGCACTTACCAGGCCCAGGAAGTCATATTATCGAGCATGAAATGAAATTTCCAAAGCCGGTATACCATAATACCGAAGTGAAATTTACGATTGAAATAACTGCTATTGATGAAAAAAATCACCATGTTACATTATCCGTTCATGGATTCGATGTCGAAGGCGATGAAGTGATCTATGGAAAATTAACCGTATGTCCTGCTTATGAACCCAAATCAATTACTGCAAGTTCATTAGAAAATTTCTTTTAAGAAAAAATATAACTATCCAATTATGGATAGTTTTTTTAAAATAAGAAAACATATATTCACCTATTATGTTTTTTAAAGTTTTCTTTACAATTGAAATCCTTTGTTTATTTTATTTATCATCCATTGTAAGATAAATATAAGGGATTGTTTTATCGAAATGGGGAATGGATAATGAACGAAAAAATTCTTATTGTAGATGATGAAAGTTCAATTGTAACATTATTAAAGTTTAATATTGAAAAGGCAGGTTTTCAAACTGATGTAGCATACGATGGATTGGAAGCCGTTAATAAAGTTGAAGAAAATGAATATGATTTAATCGTGTTGGATTTAATGCTACCAGAGATGGATGGTATGGAAGTATGCAAACATTTAAGAAGACAACAAATTGACACACCAATATTAATGTTGACTGCTAAAGATGAAGAATTTGATAAAGTATTAGGATTAGAAATAGGAGCTGACGACTATTTAACCAAACCATTTAGTCCGAAAGAGGTCGTAGCACGTATTAAAGCAATATTAAGAAGGACTACGAAACAGTCAGACAATCGCCAAAACACACTAAAAATTGGTGATATTATTATTTATCCTGAAAGATATGAAGCAGAAAAAGGGAATGAAGTATTAACCTTTACTCGTAAAGAATTTGAGTTACTACATTATCTTGCAAATCACAAAGGAAAAGTCCTTTCTAGAGATCAATTATTAAGTGCGGTATGGGATTATGATTTTGTTGGGGATACTAGGATTGTAGATGTTCATATCAGTCATTTGCGAGAAAAAATAGAACCAGATACAAAAAAACCGGTGTATATTAAAACAATCCGTGGATTGGGATATAAAATGGAGGTTCCAACTACATGAAGTCGCTTTTTAAGAAACCGATTAATTATTATGCAATAGGTATTACGATTTTAATCATTATTACCGGTTTCGTATTACTTCAAGTAATTGATAATTATATCGTATTGGCTTCTGTTTTATTAACGGAATACATCATTTTGATCATGATTCTTCTTCATGTATTTGATACTTATATTAAACCGATTCAAAAGGCAACGAAAACGATGGATGAATTAGTTAAAGGTAATTTTCGAGCGAGAATGCACCACCCAATAACAGGTAGTATTGGGGAACTAAGCAGTAAAATTAATGCTTTAGCACGAAACTTAAGTGAACTATCATTCCATGAACAAATGCAAGCGGAACAATTTTCTACAGTTATTAATAATACCCAAAGTGGATTAGTGTTAATCGATGAAAAAGGGTATATCCATTTAGTCAATCGAAAGTTCGTATCGATGTTTGGAAAGGCGCAAAAAGATTACGTTGGTTATTTATATTACGATGTTCTTTCAAATGAGAAGGTGCACCGTACGGTTCAAGAAACATTTTTGTATGAGAAAAATGTAAAAAAATCCTTCACAAAAATGAATGGAGGAAGGCAGTATATAGAAATAGTTGGTGCACCCATATTTAATGAACGAAATATATTAAAAGGTGCAGTGCTAGTATTTTATGATATTACGGAGTTAAAAAAACTAGAAGTAATGCGTAAAGACTTTGTAGCGAATGTATCCCATGAGTTAAAAACACCAATTACGTCGATTAAAGGGTTTTCTGAGACACTACTTGATGGTGCTATGGAAGACCCTGAATCAAGAAAGCATTTTACCCAAATTATTTATGATGAGAGCAAAAGGTTGCAATCGCTAATAGAGGATTTACTTACACTATCTAGGTTGGAAAAGGAAGATTCTCAATTAACATTGACAGAAGTTAATGTTTCTCAGTTAATTGAAGAAATTAAACCGATAATAGAACAGTATGCCGAACAACACCATATCAACTTATCTATGAAGTGTAGTGATCTATCGTTTACAGCAGATTACGATCGAGTCAAACAGGTGTTTATAAATCTTTTAACAAATGCGATTAACTATACGCCTGCTAACGGCAATGTTGCACTTTCCGTAGATGAAACGGATGAAAATATTCGAATTGAAGTTCGTGACACGGGAATTGGTATTCCGGAAGAGTCATTACCTCGAATATTTGAACGTTTTTATCGTGTAGATAAAGCGCGAAGTAGAAACACAGGTGGTACCGGTCTAGGGTTAGCAATTGTGAAGCATATAGTTGATGTTCATGAAGGAAAAATTGAAATAGATAGTGAAGTAAACAAAGGAACATCAATTAATGTTTATTTTCCGAAATGAATACTTCGCTTAATTTAAAATAATGATTTACTTTAGATATGATTAACAAGCTTAAACGCATGGGTTTTCCAGTAGGGATCCCATGTGTTTTATTGTTATTGGTTTAAGTAGTGAAGCCGTAAAAAAGAGTTCCTTTTCATCATGTCAGGAATGGTTAAGAAAAGATGGGTTCAATAAAGATGTAACGAACGTAATAAGAAGGGAAATGTACTTAATGTAATGAGGGTATTACAACGATCATGTAGTGCTCATTTTTGTGTGATTGTACATAATAAAACTATTTCTAAAAATAATAGTTAATAATATAAGTTAGTGTAAATGAAGAAAAAACAGAGACCGATTAGGAGGCGCCATGACTTATCCATCTTTTGAAGAAATCCTTGATATGCAGCATAAATTATCTGATTGGAGAAAACGATATTGGATTGAACATGATTTATTTACGTGGCAATGGTGGCTTTTACTTGCAATGTTCATTGTTCCGTGGATTATCTGGTTCAAAGTAATTCCAATAGAAAAGAAAGCGGAATGTTTATCTTTTGGTCTTTTATTAGCTGCTTTGGCTAGTCAATTAGATGAAATAGGACTTAATTTAGGCGCTTGGGCATATCCCTATCAATTAACACAATTAAACAGAGGATTAAATCCATATAATTTTTCTTTTATTCCTGTTGCCTATATGATTGTTTATTACTATTTCCCTAAGTGGAAGCATTTTATCCTTGGTAACGTGGGTGTTGCTGTATTAGCTTCATTTGTAACTGAACCTATTTTAATCAAAATGGGAATATATAAAACATTGTATTGGAAGCCAATTTATTCCTTTCCGATTTATATTCTTCTCCCTATTATTTTTCGATTAATAATTTATTATTTATTAGAAAAAAACAAGGATTAGCATATAATTTCTAATCCTTGTAAGCTTGATTTTGTACATCGTATTATCTAATTATCAAGTAAGTAGTTCTTCTTCACTTCCATCCATTACATCGAAAGCTCCATTTGAGATGTTGGCACATACGGCTAATGTAATGTTTTGATTTGGATAATATGCAGAGTGAAAACTTACACCTGGATCATATCCCATAACATGATACTTAAAGAGAGCTTCTTCTTTTTTAGTAATCCAAACCCCATAACCGTAGTATTCGTTATCATCTTCTTGAACATGTGGTGTGAGAAGCTGCGTAGTCAAATCTTTGTTAATAAGACGATAATTTGCTAGGGCATCCCAAAATTGTAGCATATCTTTGGTGGTAACAAATGCACCACCATCTGAACCACCTTGTACTGGTATAGAATACATATTTGTTCTAAAGGTGCCATCCGGGTTCTTAATATATCCTATTGCAGTATCTTTTGGAAGTTGATCTAAAGCAAAATAACCTGAATCTAGCATCCTGGCTTTACTAAAGATATACTTCTCCATATAGTCCGCGAAAGGGGTCCCGCTTACTTGTTCCACAATTAATCCCAGAAGTATGTACCCAGCGTTATTATAATGGAAATGCTCACCTGGTTTGTATTTCATCTTTTCATTTTTGAAGAATGGTAAAAAATCATGAAGTCTACGAATTTGATACATTGGTTTTTGGATCCATAATTCTTCAAAGTCGTCCATAACTTTTTCATCAAAATAATCAGGTATACCAGAAGTGTGTGTTAGAAGCTGATGAATAGTAATTCCCTTATCAAAATTCGGAAATGAAATATCAAGACAATCCGTTAATTTTGTGTCGAAGGATAATTTAGCTTCTTCAACAAGCTGACAAATGGCAACAGCAGTGAAAATTTTGCATCCAGACGCAATTCCAAATCGGGTGTGATTTGTGATTTTTAATTGGTCTGCTTTATTTGCATAACCAGTGCTTGTATCTGCAAGTACTTCTCCACTTTTTTGAATTAAGGTGGTACCGGATAATTGGATTTCTTTATAGATCCGATTGATACGATTTAATAGTTTCATGTTCATTGAATTACACTCCTATATATTTACTTTTTTATATTTATTCACACATGATAGTAGAAAAGTAAATATTAGAGTTTCTTTCATACGAATAAATTCATAATTATCGCTCCTTTTCAAAAATTATAACATAGGTCCTGTATGTAGGATACAGATTACACCGTATTTTTTTACGCCTTGTGAACGAAGTGATAAAATAGATATAATAGTAATTTGAGAATGGAGGAAACGTATCTATGTCTAATAAATTAGTTTTAATTGATGGCAATAGTATCATATACCGTGCTTTTTTTGCTCTCCCTCTACTAAATAATGATAAAGGTGTATATACAAATGCTGTTTATGGATTTACAACAATGCTACTACGTATTTTAGAAGAACAAAAACCTACTCATATGTTAGTGGCTTTTGATGCTGGCAAAACGACTTTCCGTCACAGTACATATAAAGAATATAAGGGTGGCAGACAGAAGACACCACCAGAATTATCTGAGCAATTTCCTCTCGTAAAAGAATTGCTTGATAAATTTAATATTAAACATTACCAACTAGATCAATATGAAGCGGATGATATTATTGGTACATTAGCTAAACAAGGCAATGAACAACAATGGGATGTTTCTGTTATTTCGGGTGATAAAGATTTACTACAGCTTGTTTCTGATTCTGTTACAGTTAACGTAACGAAGAAGGGAATAAGTGATGTAGAAGCCTATACTCCATCCTATCTGCTTGAAAAGATGGAAATTACGCCAGAACAAATCATTGATCTAAAAGCTCTAATGGGAGATAGCTCGGATAATATCCCAGGTGTCCCTGGAGTTGGAGAAAAAACAGCTACAAAGTTATTAAAACAATTTAAAACATTGGAAGAAGTATATGAGCATGTAGAGGAAGTCAGTGGTAAAAAACTAAAAGACAAGCTCATTAACCATAAAGAGGATGCATTTATGAGTAAGGAGTTAGCGACGATCAATCGTACCTCTCCAATTGAAATTTCACTTGAGGACTTAGTGTACACAGGGTATCACCCCAATCAAGTTAGTACTATTTTTAAGGATCTTGGCTTCCAATCATTATTGGAACGAATTGGTGTAGAAGGTGAATCGGAAGAAGAAAAAGCGGAATTAGAGGCTTTAGATTTCTCTATCGTAGATGAAGTTTCTAAAAACATGTTTACAGGTGAAGATGCTCTTGTTATCGAAATGTTAGTTGATAATTATCATAAGACACCAATAGAAGGAATTGGTCTTGTTAATCATAGTGGAGCATATTTTATTCCAACAGAGGTAGCAGCAGCTTCAAAAGAGTTTAAAACTTGGGCAGAAGAATCATCCAATAAAAAAGTAGTGTTTGATGCAAAGAAAACATTAGTAGCATTACTAAAGCATGATATCCATTTAAAGGGTATAAATTTTGATATGTTGCTCGCATCCTATTTACTAAATCCATCAGAGAACAATCATGACATACCTGCAATAGGTCATCGGTTTGGGAAGAAAGGTATTCTATTTGATGAAGAGGTTTATGGAAAAGGTGCAAAAATGAAAGTTCCCGAGGAATCTGTATTAGCAGATCATATTGTTCGAAAAACTAACGTGTTATTTGAACTACAAGCCGAGATGGAGAAGCAGTTAGAAGATAATGAGCAATTAGAATTGCTGAAGGAATTAGAGATGCCACTTGCATTAATTTTAGGAGAAATGGAACACACTGGTGTTCAAGTTGATATTGACCGGTTGGAGGAGATGGGTTCTGAACTCAAAGAACGGTTAGATGAAATTGAGCAACGTATTTATGAAATTGCAGGAGAAAGATTCAATCTGAATTCTCCTAAACAATTAGGCCCGATTTTATTTGAGAAGCTAAAGCTACCAGTTATTAAAAAAACCAAAACGGGATATTCAACAGCTGCCGATGTTCTTGAACAATTAGAAAATGAACATGAAATAATTCCTAAGATTCTTTTATATAGACAATTAGGGAAATTACAATCCACTTATATTGAAGGATTGTTAAAGGTTGTGGATAAACAGACAAGTAAAATACATACTCGTTTTAATCAAGCGTTAACGCAAACGGGAAGATTAAGTTCTATCGATCCAAACCTACAAAATATACCAATTCGTTTAGAAGAGGGGAGGAAAATTCGCCAAGCTTTTGTACCAGCGAAAAAGGATTGGATCATGTTTGCAGCGGATTATTCACAAATTGAATTGCGAGTACTAGCACATATCGCAAATGATGAAAAGCTTATCTCAGCATTTAAAAATGATTTAGATATTCATACCCAAACAGCAATGGACGTTTTTCATGTTGAAAAAGATGAGGTTACTTCTAATATGCGAAGACAGGCGAAAGCTGTTAACTTTGGAATCGTATATGGAATAAGTGACTATGGCCTTTCACAAAATCTAGGAATTACTCGAAAAGAAGCCAAGCGATTTATTGATCGATATTTTGAGAGCTATCCTGGTGTAAAGCAGTATATGGAGGATATCGTTCAAGAAGCAAAACATAAAGGATATGTAACAACTTTAATGAAGCGGAGAAGGTATTTACCTGAAATAACAAGTCGAAATTTTAACCTGCGAAGTTTTGCTGAACGAACTGCCATGAATACTCCAATTCAGGGATCAGCTGCTGATATTATTAAAAAAGCGATGATCGATTTGCATGAGAAATTGTTGGATGAAAAACTACAAGCCAGAATTCTTTTACAGGTACACGATGAATTGATTATCGAAGCACCTAAAGAAGACGTTGATTCTTTAAAAGAAATAGTACCAGCAATGATGGAAAATACAGTTGAACTAAATGTACCTTTAAAGGTTGACTATGCTTATGGATCAAGCTGGTTTGATGCAAAATAAGGAGAAATAAATATGCCAGAATTACCAGAAGTGGAAACGATTAGAAATACACTAAAACATTTTGTTCTAGATAAAAAAATTGAAGATGTACATGTTTTTTGGGGGAAAATTATCAAGGAACCAGATGATGTAGAACAATTTAAACATCTATTAATTGGACAAACCATTCACAATATCAATCGAAAAGGAAAATTCCTTTTATTTGAATTAGACGAATATACACTTATTTCGCATTTAAGAATGGAAGGGAAATATAGTGTGGTCAACCGTGAAGAGCCAATTAAAAAACATACTCATGTTATATTTAGGTTCACAGATGGAGAAGAACTTCGTTATAATGACGTCCGTAAATTTGGTACGATGCATGTCTTTCCTAAAGGACAGGAGTTTTCAGATAAGCCGCTAAATCAATTAGGACCAGATCCATTTGATGAAACGTTTACGTTTGATTATTTTTACCAAAAACTTAAAAAAACAAATCGAGTCATCAAATCTGTTCTTTTAGATCAAACTGTAGTAGCTGGTTTAGGAAATATATATGTGGATGAAACATTATTTAGAGCAGGTGTTCATCCTTTAAAAAAAGCAAACAAACTTACCAAAAAAGAAGTGAAGATGGTCCAGGAACAGGCTATTTTAACCTTAAAGGAAGCAGTGGCACAAGGCGGTACTACTATTCGTTCCTACGTAAATGGACAAGGTGAAATGGGGATGTTCCAACAAGAATTATTTGTATATGGACAAGAAAATAAGGCTTGTAAAAAATGTGGAAAACCAGTAATTAAAATGAAAGTTGGCGGTCGAGGTACGCACGTTTGTCCGAGTTGCCAACGTAATTAATAAATATTGTCTACTTTGTAGAGAAGGGAATTTCACTATGGCGTTAATTATCGGTTTAACCGGGAGTATAGCTAGTGGGAAGAGCACGGTTTCACTAATGTTTGATGATTTGAATATCCCTGTAATCGATGCTGATAAGATTTCTAGAGAGGTAGTTAAACCTGGAGAATCGGCCTATCACGAAATTGTAAAAGCATTCGGAACAGAGATCTTACGAGACGATCAGACAATTGACCGTAAGGAATTAGGTGCAATTGTATTTGCTAATGAAACAAAACGCAAAACGTTAAATCATATTGTTCATCCAGCTGTTAGAGAACGTATGCTGTACTATAGAGATTCATTGGTTGAAGATGGAGAAAAGTGTGTTGTCTTAGATATTCCATTGTTGTTTGAAAGTAAGTTAACGCATCTTGTAGATAAAACTATTGTTGTTTATGTTGATGAAAAAACACAACTCCAACGGTTAATGGAGCGTGATGGTTTTAGCGAGAATGAGGCTTTACAACGCATGAATGCACAGATTCCTGTAAAAGAAAAGGCAGCATTAGCTGATGCTGTAATCAATAATAACGGAACTAAATATGAGTCTTTTCAGCAACTAGAGAAAATCCTTAAAATCTGGGACGTCTTGTAATTTATGAAGAGGCTGAGACAAAAGTGTATCAATCAAAGGAAATCCGAACAAAAAATTTGTTCGGATTTTCCTTTGTGAAATTTTCGTAAGCTTTATTGCTAATTTTACATAGAATCCTCAGTAACCGGAAATGATGGTTGGTGTTTTATCCCCGCTCCGAAAATACACTTCGCTTTCCACGGGCTCGTAGAGGAAATCACGTTGCTGTTACTCGGCATTCTCCTGAGTGTTTTCTGGACAATTGGTAACTGCGCTTTTATATCAACTACGAATTAAGATCCAGTAGTGAAAAAATAACATTCTATACTTCCTGACCTTGAATCATTCTCCTTTAAAATGGAGCGTTTGTTTTGTTCAAGTCTCAATTTCTGTAAAAAAGTATTCCTTTTTAATATATATATGTTATACTATTTATGAAAAAAGCGAAATAAGTATAACACACTTAGGAGGACTATCAATGGAGAGAACCCGAATTGCAATTAATGGATTTGGCCGCATTGGACGAATGGTATTTCGCCAAGCAATTCAAGATGATCAATTAGAGGTTGTTGCAATCAATGCAAGTTATCCTCCAGAAACACTTGCCCATTTAGTGAAATACGATAGTGTCCATGGAATTTTTGATGGAAAAGTGGAAGCGCTTCAAGAGGCGTTAGAGGTGAATGGGAAAGAAATTCTTTTAGTTAATTCAAGAGAACCTGAAAAACTTCCTTGGAAAGAAAATGATATTGATGTCGTAATAGAAGCAACTGGTAAATTTAAGACAAAAGAAAGTGCTGGGTTACATTTAAAGGCAGGGGCAAAGAAAGTAGTAATTACAGCTCCTGGTAAAGATATTGATAAAACTATTGTAATGGGTGTAAATCATCATACCTATGAAGAAAGTGATGAGGTTATTTCCAATGCTTCCTGTACCACGAACTGTTTAGCACCGGTTGTTAAAGTACTGGATGATCGCTTTAAAATTGTTAACGGATTAATGACGACAGTTCATGCATTTACCAATGATCAAAAAAATTTAGATAACCCGCATAAGGATCTAAGACGGGCTAGAGGTTGTACACAATCTATTATCCCAACATCTACCGGTGCAGCAAAGGCGTTAGCTGAAGTTTTACCACATTTAGAAGGAAAATTACACGGTATGGCTTTACGAGTTCCAACTCCAAATGTTTCATTAGTAGATTTAGTTGTAGATGTGGAAGATACTGTAACTGTTGATGAAGTTAATCACGCATTTAAGTATGCTGAATTAAACGAATTACAAGGAATTATTAAATATAGTGAAGAACCTCTTGTATCTATTGATTATACGACAACAGAACATTCTGCAATAATTGATGGATTATCAACTATGGTCATGGAAGGCAATAAAATCAAGGTTCTAGCATGGTATGATAATGAATGGGGTTATTCGAAACGAGTCGTTAATTTAACCAAATATGTCGGATCATTTCTATATGAAAAACATGTAAATTTAACCTAGATTAATAGAAATTTTACCGGAGTTGATTCAAAATGAGAATCAGCTCTTTTTTTATGCCCAAAATTACTAGGGGATTTTTCTAAAACATGTTAAAATAATAATAGAGTATTTTGTCGGAATTAAACTATAACTGGAGTTGACATAGATGGCTATTCGTCATAAAGTATCTAAGTATTTAAATAATCATGCAGAAACAAGTGAATCACACTGGGATCCTGCATTACAAACAAAATATTATAAAACAACAAAGGACAAAGCTTTAGCTTCTTTAGAGAACTATTTTAACAATGCTTCAAAATATAAATTAAACTCCTTATCACATGAACACGGAGAGATTAGTGTTCATGTTAAAAAAGGAAAGAAAGCATTTATCGTAATTACTGTAATTATGGTACGTCCATATCAAACTGCAATTGATTTCTCTGTAACAACAGAATCAATGCTTCCTATCGACTTTGGTTATAGTTCTAAGTTAATAGTAGAATTGTATGGGCAGATCAATAAGGAATTACCTTTGATCGATAAGAAGTAAAATGATTGGAGTTAATGCAGATGAGATGTTCAAATTGTCAATATAAGAGCACTAAAGTACTAGATTCAAGACCAATAGAGGAAGGTCGATCTATCAGAAGACGGCGCGAATGTGAACAATGTGGATTTCGTTTTACTACATTTGAACGTATTGAGGAAATCCCATTAATTGTAGTAAAAAAAGATGGAACAAGACAGGAATATAGTAGAGAAAAACTAATAAGAGGACTTATCAAGTCATGTGAAAAACGACCAGTATCTATTGAAACGATCGAATCACTAGCACTTGATGTTGAGAAGGAATTACGGAATACAGGAGCTTCTGAAATAGACAGCAATGAAATTGGAGAAATGGTCATGGAAAGACTTTCAAAAATTGATGAAGTTGCCTATGTTCGTTTTGCTTCCGTTTATAGACAATTTAAAGATATTAGTGTGTTTTTAGAAGAATTAAAGGACTTGATTAATATAGATAAAAAAGAATCTGAATGAGCCAACAAATAGGCTCTTTCTTTTGGTGGATAGACATCAAGAAAACGAAGGCTTTCGTCATCAAGACTTGACGGAAGTTACGTTTTTTTGCAGATAAGAAAATAAAAGTTTTCTAATCCTGCAGACGTGTTACTAAAGCTTTACGAAAGCTAAGTTTTCTAAATTAAAGGGGAAAGATGACTTATGAATTTTATCGGCAAAATTTTACCGGTCGATGGTTACCATGTCCATTATAAAGGAAATGCTTTACCAGTTGATTATATGCAATCATTAACTCATTTATATCAGCCATTAATCGGGGGGAAAGCAGTCATGCTGTATCAAACTCTTCTCCATGAAATGGATTTTCAGTATGATTCGCCTCAACAAACACACCACACATTAATGAATTATTTAAATCTTCCTTTAGATGAAATATATGAAGCACGTTTGAAGTTGGAAGGAATCGGTTTATTAAAAACGTTTGAAACTAATTCACCTGACAAAACGACATTTACGTATGTATTACAGAGCCCTTTTGCGCCTCACGATTTCTTTCAGGACGGAATGCTTTCGCAATTATTATTACATCATATCGGACAAAATAAATATATCATGCTGCAAAACCATTATGTACGAAAGAGCGACCAGGTGGAAGAAGATGGACGTGAAGTGACCGTCACATTTCGTGAAGTTTTTAATACTTTTTCACCAATGGATGGAACAAAGGGACCGGCACCTAGCCAGCAAGTGCATAGAGGACCAAATATTGAAGAATTAGATTTTTCCTGGATTGAGCAAATGTTAAAGCAACGAATGATTCCTGCAAAACAAGTGTTAACAAATGACAATCGACGAATTATTAATCAGATGATGGTACTATACGACCTGGCAAGTCATGAGATTGAAAAAGCTATTCTTTGGGCATTATCAGATGAAAATAGGTTAAATATTGAAGAATTTAAAGAAGCATGTCATGATTTATTCAGTGAAAAACCTAGTCAATCTAAAGTTAGATTAGTTGAAAAAAATGAACATATAGTAGACAATCGGTCTGAAGATAAAATGAAACCTTTATCAAAAGAAGAGCAGTTAATTAAGGAATTAGAAACAATATCTCCTAAGCAATTACTAGAGGACCTTTCAAGTGGGAATCAAGCTTCTACACAAGATTTAAAAGTAATACGTGAGGTTATGACTTCTCAAGGCTTACCATCACCAGTTATGAATGTGTTAATTCACTACGTATTACTACAGTCAAATATGAAACTATCAAAGGCCTATTTAGAAAAAATTGCAAGCCATTGGTCACGAGCTAATTTAAAAACAGCAAAGGAAGCTATGGTTTTTGCTAAGCGAGAACGTTATCGTACAAGTACAGCCAAAACACAAACGTATAATAATAACTATAAGAAACAGCAATCTAAGGAAGTGATTCCTGATTGGTTTAAGGAAAGAAAAAGTAAAAAGCCACAAGGTTCAGTTTCTAATAAACAAGCAACCGTTGATTTAGAGAAGGAAAAAGAAGAGATTGCTGCATTATTAAATCGTTATTCTAGTACGTCGTCTAAAAATAATCATTTCCAAGGATGATTTCAATGAAACCAGTACAATCAACATTAAAAAAATGGATGCAAGAGAATAGTAACTTCAAGGAAAATTATACAAAAATAAAAAATGAAGTACTAAGTGATCCAGAAATCAAGGAATTTTTAGAGCAACACCCGCAAATTCCTCAAACAGAAATTGATAAAAAACTGATTAAATTATATGAATACAAATCGCAATCTAAACAATGTGACCAGTGTTCATCCATACATTCCTGCCAAAATATGCTTAAAGGGTACACCCCTGTGTTGCATGTGGATAATAATGAAATTCATTTATCCTATGAAAAGTGTCATAGTAGAATTGTGTATGAAAAGGAGCAAAAGCAACAAAGCTTAATCCAAAGTCTGTATATGCCTAAGGAGATATTGCAGGCAACTATTCCTGATATAGACCATGATCCGAAAAGAAGTCAAGCAGTACGAGAGTTAATTACATTTCTTGATCAAGCTCGAGAAGGGGAAATCCCTTCTAAAGGAATCTATTTTTACGGTCCGTTTGGTGTAGGTAAAACGTATTTTATTGGTGCGTTAGCTAATGAACTGAAAAAATTTAATATATCGTCCATGCTAATCTATATGCCAGAATTTGTTCGAGAAATAAAATCTTCCCTTAAAGACGATTCAATCAATGAAAAGATTGATTACTTTAAAAAAGCGGATGTGTTGATGATCGACGATATTGGGGCAGAAATGCAGTCTGCTTGGTTTCGAGATGAAGTACTGGGATCTATTTTACAATACCGTATGATGGAAGGATTACCTGTATTTTTTACATCAAACTATAGTATGGAGCAACTAGAAAGTCATCTAGCTAAAACCAACCGTGGCGATATAGATGAAGTTAAGGCAGGGCGTATATTAGAGAGAATTAGGCAGGTAAGTAGAGAAGTTCCTATCTTTGCTGAAAACCGAAGAGGGTAGACAAAAAATAGCTAACATTTTTGTTAGCTATTTTTTTAGTATATAGAAAGAGAATAACTTTCCTATCTTGCATAAATGCAACTATGGCCATCACCATAATGGTTTGGCGAATGCCAAGTTTTCTAATAAAAACATGTAAAGCTTGGTGAAATCCAAGTATTCTTATAGAAGAATTAACTAAAGTTACTAGTTTTGATTGATTAATCATTTTTTTGATTCCTTGTCCATATAATGTAACAGTTTGGTTTTGGATGAGGGTGATGTTGTTGCTGGATGTTTATTTTAGTTCGAATAAAGAAGTAATTAGTTTTTGCGAGCAATTATTTCGTTATAACAAAAAAATTGAATTACATTGGAAAACACATGAAGATTGGGGGAATCATTTACAGATTGATGATCAAGATACGAATCATGAAACGTTTGAAACTGTAGCTAAATCGATGGTCGATGTCTTCAAATCACATCGTCTTTCACCGATGATCAAAGGAGTTATAGAGGATTTTTATTATTATACAAATGCGGATGAAATTGAAAGGATATTAGAAATTACCCATTGGATTGTCTCAGGAGAAGATGATGACAGTCTACAGGTAAGAAACAGTAAGGAAGATCCTACAGAGCTTTTATATTCATTATTTATAGCTAATATTAAAAACACAAGTCCTGTTCATTTTGACTCTATAGTAAATTTTCGATTGAAGGCATTTAAAGATCAAATTATTTACTTTGTTGGCTTAGCCATTGATGAATTTAAACGAGAAGAGGATCATCAAGAATTTGTGAACATGCTCAGGGAATTTATTACCAAAAAAGAACCAAAATATAATACGATTCATATATTACAAGGAAATCCTTTTTCGTTTTTTAAGCCAAATGGAAAACGGTTTTCTAAAATGGAATTAAGAATGATATTGCAGCAAGAGCCATTATACATTGTTGGTTTAGAAAGTGATGAATTAAATCTAGCTCCATTAGTTGCCATGGCACCAAAAAAGATTAAAATTTATGGAGATCATCCCTCTGAGCCAAAAACATTAACAGTCATTAATGTATTCCAAGAAAGAGTGGAATTTGAACCAGTTAGTAAATTTCCTTTTCCGTACTATTTAAAAAATCAATAATTGGGCTTGATTATACATTTAACTCACGCTATAATGATGTTTATATTATACGATAAACGAACAAGTTATGAGAAGGATATGATCATTTGTCTACTAGTTGTACAGAGAAGGAAGTCAAGGCTGAAAGCTTCCGCTACTACTCAAATGATTACCACCTTTGAACTCTTCTATTGAACTTCTAGTAAATAGAGGCGTACCATCTGCGTTAAAGATCTATGAGCCGCAATGTATTTTGCGGGAAATAGGGTGGAACCACGTGACCAAGCGCTCGTCCCTTTGCATTTAGGCAAAGGGGTGGGCGTTTTTTGATTATTTTTAATTTTTAACCCTAAACAATACATACAAAAAAAGGAGTGTTCAAGATGGCAGAAATTGAATTTATTTTTCCAGATGGAGCAAGTAAATCTTTTCCTCAAGGTACAACTGGAGAAGATATTGCGGCATCAATTTCACCCGGTTTAAAAAAGCAAGCATTAGCAATTAAGTTAGATGGAGAGTTATATGACTTAAGAAGAGAACTTACGAATGGTGGAGCTATTGAAATTATTACGTACAAAAATCAAGAAGGAATTGAAATTGTACGTCACTCAACAGCCCACTTGATGGCACAAGCTATAAAACGTACTTATAAAAATGTTAAATTTGGTGTTGGTCCTGTTATTGAAGAAGGATTTTATTATGACATGGATTTAGAGCAATCTATTACACCTGAAGACTTACCAAAAATCGAAAAAGAAATGAAACGAATTGTAGATGAGAATTTGGAAATAGAACGAATCGAAGTATCTCGAGAAGAAGCGAAGTCAATGTTCCAGGAAATAGGTGACGAGTTAAAATTAGAATTAATTGATGCTATTCCTGAAGAAGAACAAGTGACTATTTATAAACAAGGTGAGTTTTTTGATCTTTGTCGAGGTGTTCATGTTCCTTCAACAAGTAAACTTAAAGCCTTCAAATTATTAAGTATTTCAGGTGCTTATTGGCGTGGAGATAGTAATAATCAACAGTTACAACGTATTTATGGAACAGCTTTCGAAAAGCAAAGTCAAGTAGAAGAATACTTGCAAATATTAGAAGAAAGAAAAGAAAGAGATCATCGTAAGCTTGGAAAAGAACTTGATATATTCACGGTCAATCAAAAAGTTGGTCAAGGCTTACCTCTTTGGTTACCTAAAGGTGCAACGATTCGTCGCCAAATTGAACGGTATATAGTTGATATTGAAGAACGTTTAGGGTATGATCACGTTTATACTCCAGTCTTAGCAAATGTTGATTTATATAAAACAAGTGGTCACTGGGATCACTATCAAGATGATATGTTTCCGGTTATGGAGATGGATAATGAAGAGTTAGTGCTTCGTCCAATGAACTGTCCACATCATATGATGGTATTTAAAAATCAACTATGGAGTTATCGTAATTTACCAGTTCGTATAGCTGAACTTGGAACCATGCATCGTTATGAAATGTCGGGTGCATTGGCGGGATTACAGCGTGTTCGTGCAATGACTTTGAATGATGCGCACATTTTTGCTCGCCCAGATCAGTTAAAAGATGAGTTTATCCGAGTAGTTGAGCTAGTTCAACGCGTATATAAAGATTTTGGAATTGACGACTATTATTTCCGTTTGTCATACCGTGATCCTGAAGATACAGAGAAATATATCGATAATGATGAAATGTGGGAGAAAACGCAAAGCATCCTCAAAGAAACAATGGAAGATATGGAATTGGAATATGTGGAAGCAGAAGGAGAAGCTGCATTCTATGGTCCTAAACTTGATGTACAGGTGAAAACAGCACTTGGAAAAGATGAGACATTATCAACTGTACAAATCGATGTGCTATTGCCTGAGCGTTTTGATTTATCATATATTGGAGAAGATGGTAAAGAACATCGTCCAGTTGTAATCCATCGTGGAGTAGTATCAACAATGGAACGTTTTGTGGCTTTCCTATTGGAAGAATATAAAGGTGCCTTCCCTACTTGGTTAGCACCAGTTCAAGTAAAAGTAATCCCAGTTTCACCACAAGTTCATTTAGATTACGCGAAAGATGTAGCTGATAAATTGAAATTACAAGGGGTACGCGTACAAGTAGATGAACGAGACGAAAAAATTGGATATAAGATTCGTGAAGCTCAAACTGAAAAAATACCTTTTGCTCTAGTAGTAGGTGATAACGAAATCAGTGAAAATGGAGTAAATGTTAGAAGGTATGGAGAGCAGAAATCAGAGACACTGACTTATGCTGATTTCGAAAAGCTAATCAAACAGGAAATTGACGAGAAAATATTACGAAAAAAATAAGTTAGAATATAACAATGCCCAAGCTCCTTTCATATAATGTATGGTGCTTGGGCTATTCATTAGTAAACGTTTATGTTATACTAAGATTAGCCAATGGAAAAAGAGTTTTTAAGTTGACAGATTATACAATACATGCTATTGTATAAAAGTTGATTAAAACTTAATGATCTGAGACAAGTAGAAGCACCCGCTTCTCACCTGATCAACGCTAGTACGCAGTTGACTGGTTAAAACATCTTTAAATTTAACGATTTAAGACGTGTGGGTGCATTTATGTGCCCACTTTTTAATTTGAAATAAAGACTTGTCAATAATGATCGGTAATGAAAAGGTGGAAGCGACCGGGAAGAGACGTATAGACTGGACTGAATCACAGGAGATGAAGGAAGTCAACTAGTCGCTGGGAGCTGAAACTGGATTAAAATAATTTGGAGGTGGCTGGCTATTAGCAAAGATATGAATGTTAATGAGAAGATTCGTGCGAAAGAGGTACGTCTTATTGATTCAAATGGTGATCAACTTGGGGTGAAATCACGTCAAGAAGCATTGGACATTGCACAAACTAGAAACTTAGACTTAGTATTAGTTGCACCAAATGCAAAACCACCAGTTTGCAGAATCATGAATTACGGTAAATACCGTTATGAGCAACAGAAGAAAGAAAAAGAAGCTCGTAAAAACCAAAAGGTTATTAACATTAAAGAAGTTCGCTTTACACCGGGAATTGGCGATCATGATTTTAATACAAAATTAAAAAACGCTAGAAAATTCCTTGAAAAAGGTGACAAAGTAAAAGCAACTGTTCGTTTCCGTGGACGTGCGATTACGCACAAGGAGCTTGGTCAGGAAGTTTTAGATAGATTCGCTGAAGAAGTGAAAGATATTGCTACGATCGAATCTAAACCTAAAATGGAAGGTCGTAATATGTTTATGATGCTTGCTCCAATTAATGAAAAACAATAATTTTTGATGCTTACAAGGAGGAAATCAACATGCCAAAAATGAAAACCCATAAAGGTTCTCAAAAACGTTTCAAAAGAACTGGAACTGGAAAATTAAAACGCGCTCATGCTTACACAAGCCATATGTTTGCGAATAAATCACAAAAACAAAAACGTAAATTACGTAAAGGTGCTCTTGTATCTTCTGGAGACTACAAACGCATCAAAACAATGCTTCCTAAGTAATAGAAGCTTATTTAGAAATCGACACAACTAAAATACTAACTTGATATACAATGGAATTGTATTAGGAGGGAATTAATATGCCACGTGTAAAAGGTGGAACAGTTACGCGCAGACGTCGTAAACGCGTATTAAAATTAGCTAAAGGTTATTATGGTTCGAAGAGAACGTTATTTAAAACAGCGAAGCAACAAGTAATGAAATCAGGTCAATATGCATATCGTGACCGTAAGCAGAAAAAACGTGAATTCCGTAAGCTTTGGATCGCACGTATTAATGCTGCTGCACGTATGAACGACCTTTCTTACAATAAATTAATGCATGGTTTAAAATTAGCAGGTATCGAAATCAATCGTAAAATGTTGTCAGATCTTGCAATCCATGATGAAAAAGCATTTGCTCAATTAGCTGAAAAAGCAAAAGCAGCGCTTAAGTAATATAATGAATGGCCAAACCGCATTTTAATTTGCTGGTTTGGCTTTTTTATGTGAGATAAGTGTTTTTCAAGAAAAGGGTTCTCACGGACAAAAGAGAGTAGGAATTGGGTCATGAAGGCCCAGAAAAATTCTCACAAACGAAAATAGGCAAAACATAAGCGAAAAAAATCTTTACTAAGTGCTTTAATTGACAATACCTTACTCAATTTTAAAAAGGAGATTAGTATAATGTATCAAATCGATGTGTGGTTACCTTATATTTTGGCTGTTAATTTAATTGGATTTCTTTTCATGGGAGTTGATAAACGCAAAGCTAAAAATAATCAGTATAGATTGCCAGAACGAACATTGTGGGGAATTGCCATTCTTGGTGGAGCTATCGGATCATTAGTTGGTATGAAAGTATTTCGTCATAAGACCAAGCATCGTTCCTTTGTTATTGGTATGCCACTATTAATTGTAGTGCATCTCGTCTTAATTGTTTACATAAATGTTTTTCTGTCATAATGGCTCGTCTATTGTCATATACTTGTTCTAGGCTTTTGGATTTTCATGATCAAGCTCTAAGGGAGGTAGATGATGGAAGTTTTTAGCACTTATATTTTAGCTGTTATTGAAACGGGCGGTTTATTAGCACCATTATTATTTATTAGCTTTCATTTACTAAGACCGCTTTTCTTTCTTCCGGTTGTTTTTATATGTATTACTGGAGGAATTATGTTCGGTGCAGTAGCTGGTACGTTATACTCCATTATTGGAATTACACTTTCTAGTATAGTTTTTTATGGGGTTATTCGTTGGATGCCAGGGACATTTGATAGGCTTGTACGTCTTAAATCGAAGATCATTGGAAAACACTCTGAGCTAACAACGTCTCAAGTGACTGTACTTCGGCTTGTACCATTTATCCATTTTCATTTATTGTCACTATGCTTAATCGAGATATCTACCAGTTTTAGAGATTATACGAAAGCATCCATTATCTCAAATATACCATTAGCTTTTATTTATACTTCTATCGGTCAGTGGATCGCGAACCTGTCTCCTCTTTATATCTCCGCATTTTTAATTATTTTACTACCTCTTATTTATGCATTAAGGCGTAAAGAAGTGATCATAAAATGGCAAGACTTTTTCCAAGTTAGCACATAAAAAATAATGCTCATCTACATGGACAGATGAGCATTATTTTTTTCAATTTTACTACAGAAACGATCACGTTCAGCGAATTGCTATTTTCCTAATCAGTGATCATTAGTTGGTTTATCGGGTGTTTCCATTTTATTGTTGCGTAAGGATAGTGTATTAATAATTCTTTTTCTAAAAAATATAAGTCATCTCGTGTTAATCCCCGTAACTCTAAAGGGTTATGAACAACAACATGAATATCTACAACCTCGAATGATTGTTCCGTGGCTCCTAAATACTTTTCTCCTTCAAATAGGCATCCTTTATATACAAATTGCAAATTCTTTTTACTGTTACTAGGTTCATCAAGAAAATAAAATTCGTTTGATTCCTTAGCCTTGTATAATTTCCTTTGTGGATTAAGAAAATATTGAATCACGGTATATATAACAAGTGCAATTGCGATTATAATTAGAATGCGAAATAAATAAACTATCATTCAGATCGTCTCCCTAGTTATTGTTAGTATCCCATACGTCTTACATAGCCACATAGTTTCACTATTTGTAAAAAAACATGATACAATCATATAAAACGTACGAAATGAGGTTGAGAATTTGGACTGGTCATCTCTTTTTTCCATGCAAAAAAAATTAGACTCATATATAGAGTCTAACCATCAATTAGAAAATAAAGATGTTTTTCATGATAAATATTTAGCATTGCTAGTAGAACTTGGTGAGCTTGCGAATGAAACAAGATGTTTTAAGTTTTGGAGTAATAAACCGAGAAGTAGTGATAGCGTAGTTTTAGAGGAATATGTGGATGGAATTCATTTTATTTTATCGTTAGGAATCGAAAAGGGGTTATACTATCATTCGATAGAGCTAGAAAACACATCTGTTTCTGAAACCGAGCAATTTAATTCAATATTTGAATTATGTGTTAAGTTTAACAATAATCCTGTACAGGAAAACTATGATCGTTTGTTTTATAATTATCTGCTATTAGGTCAAATACTAGGTTTTACAGAAGTAGATATTCAGGATGCTTACTTCAAGAAAAATGAAATTAATTATGAGCGTCAAAACCAAGGTTATTAATTATTTTATTATTTTCAAAAAACAGTTATACTGAAGAAGTGGAAGATAAAGGAGGAAAATAATACATATGGCAAAATTAGATGAAACATTAACCATGTTGAAAGACTTAACAGATGCCAAAGGAATTTCGGGTAACGAAAAAGAATCAAGAGAAGTAATGGAACGATACATTACACCTTACGCAGATGAAGTATATACTGATAATTTAGGTAGTCTGGTTGCTAAAAAAACAGGGGATGAAAACGGACCTAAAATTATGGTAGCTGGTCATTTAGATGAAATTGGGTTTATGGTAACTCGTATTGATGATAATGGATTTGTTTATTTCCAAACGATTGGTGGCTGGTGGAGTCAAGTAATGCTTGCTCAACGAGTTACAATTGTTACAGCTAATGGAGATGTGACAGGTGTTATTGGTTCTAAACCACCTCATATTCTACCAGCGGAAGCTCGTAAAAAACCGATAGACATAAAAGATATGTTTATTGATATTGGAGCATCTAGTAAGAAAGAGGCTCAAGAGTTTGGAGTCAAGCCTGGAGATTCCGTTGTACCATATTTTGAATTCACACCTTTAAAAAATGAAAAAATGTTACTTGCAAAAGCATGGGATAATCGTATTGGATGTGCCATTGCAATAGAAGTATTAAAACAACTAAAGGATGAAAACCACCCAAATATCGTTTATGGGGTTGGAACGATTCAAGAGGAGACTGGACTTCGCGGTGCAAAAACTTCTGCGCATTTAATACAGCCTGATATTGGTTTTGGTGTAGATGTTGGTATTGCAGGGGATACACCAGGAATAAAAGATCATGAAGCAGATAGTAAATTAGGTAAGGGACCACAAATTATCATTTATGATGCATCGATGATCTCACATAAAGGTGTACGTGATTTAGTTGTTCAAACAGCTGATGAGAATAATATCCCTTATCAGTATGCTTCCATTGCTGCTGGTGGTACAGATTCAGGTTCGATCCACTTAACAGCAAATGGAGTACCATCATTGTCAATTACCGTGGCATCCCGTTATATCCATACACATGCAGCAATTATTCATCGTGATGATTTTGAAAATGCTGTTAAACTAATTGTAGAGACCATCAAGAAACTAGATAGTGATAAAGTAAAAGAGATTATTTTAGCATAGAAACCCAATATTTTTAAGTTTTGATTAAAGACCATTTCAAACGAAATGGTCTTTTTTCTTGAACTCTATTGCATTTTTATTCATAATAATGCATAATGATCCATAAATATAAAAGTAAACATTAGATTTACTTTAAAAGGTAAGGGGAGAGATAGATGAGTAAAGAGAAAATTGTTTTAGCTTATTCAGGTGGACTGGACACGTCTGTCGCTATTAAATGGTTGCAGGATCAATATGATTATGATGTTATTGCGGTTGGTTTAGACGTTGGTGAAGGGAAAGACTTGGCATTTGTTAAACAGAAGGCATTGGATGTGGGAGCAATTAAATCATATACAATAGATGCAAAAGCATTGTTTGCAAATGAATATGTTTTACCGTCCCTACAAGCGAATCTTCTATATGAAGGAAAATACCCATTAATTTCTGCACTTTCAAGACCACTTATCGCAAAAGTATTAACAGAAATAGCAGAGCAAGAAGGGGCAGTGGCAGTAGCGCATGGGTGTACAGGTAAGGGGAATGATCAGGTACGTTTTGACGTTGCATTTACTGCATTAAATCCAAACTTGAAAATTGTTGCTCCAGTTCGTGAATGGAAAATGACAAGGGATGAAGAAATTAACTATGCTAAAGAGAACAATATTCCAATTCCGATTGATTTTGATAACCCGTATAGTATAGATCAAAATCTTTGGGGGAGAAGCAATGAATGTGGTGTATTAGAAGATCCATGGGCTGAGCCGCCAAAAGATGCATATGAATTAACGGTGGATCCTATAGACGCACCAGGCCAAGCACAAACCATTGAAATAACGTTTGAGAAAGGGAAACCAGTAGCAATAGATGGAAGTTCATTACCTTTAGAAGAGCTGATCCTAGAGCTGAATGAGGTTGCTGGAAAACATGGTATTGGAAGAATAGACCATGTAGAAAACCGTCTAATTGGTATAAAATCACGCGAAATTTATGAGAGTCCTGCTGGAGTAACATTGATTGCAGCGCATCAGGAGCTAGAGGCTTTAACCTTGCCAAGAGAGGTAGCTTCATTCAAACCTATTATTGAACAAAAATTAGCCGAAACAGTTTATAACGGTCTTTGGTATTCACCACTAACCGAAGCTCTGAAAGCTTTTATTAAAGAGACCCAAACATTTGTGTCTGGTATTGTGAAAGTTAAATTATATAAAGGAAACCTTGCAGTAATTGGC
The DNA here is from genome assembly GCF_009728145.1 of Ornithinibacillus caprae. Classification (GTDB taxonomy): domain Bacteria; phylum Bacillota; class Bacilli; order Bacillales; family Amphibacillaceae; genus Ornithinibacillus; species Ornithinibacillus caprae. Next base: position 122,877 of record NZ_WOCA01000001.1, read on the forward strand.
CGTAAATCTTCTCATTCACTTTATGATTTTGATCTAGCTACATATAACAAGGAAGATGCATTTGACCATGAGTCAGCACTTGGATTTATCAAGCTTTGGGGATTACCTACTGAGGTGCACTCTTCTGTAACGAAGGTACATGAACAAAAGGGTGGATTTTTAAGTAAAACAATCGTTGAAGTAAAGGAAGCTGTGAAACAATGAAGCTATGGGGAGGGAGATTTATAAAACCAACAAATGAATTAGTAGATGAATATACTGCTTCTATTCAATTTGATCAAAAATTAGCTAAATATGACATCCAAGGAAGCTTAGCTCATGTGGAAATGTTAGCAGCATGTAAGATTATATCAGAGCAAGATGCAGCTAAAATTGCAGAAGGATTAAAGGTAGTTGCCGAAAAAATAGAGTCTAAACAAGCGGAGCTTACAAAGGATCATGAAGACATTCATATGAATATAGAAAAATTACTAATAGATGAAGTGGGTTCTGTTGGTGGAAAACTACACACTGGAAGAAGTCGTAATGATCAAGTTGCCTTAGATATGCGTTTATATTTGCGTGAAGCTATTGTGGGTATTGCCCAAAAGCTAGTTAGTCTGCAGCAATCACTACATCAACAAGCAGCATCGAATCTAGATACAGTATTCCCAGGATATACGCATTTACAACGAGCGCAGCCAGTCTTATTCGCACATCATATGATGGCATATGTGTTTATGTTTCAGCGTGATATGGAACGATTAATCGATAGCTGGAAGCGTGTGAATCAATCTCCTTTAGGAGCAGGTGCGCTTGCTGGAACCACTTATCCTATTGATCGTCATTATGTTGCTAGGAAACTGAATTTTGAAGGTATTTGTGATAATAGTTTAGATGCAGTTAGTGATCGAGATTTTGTAGTAGAATTTTTATCGAACGCATCTTTACTATCGACACATCTATCTCGATTATGTGAAGAATTAGTCCAATGGTCTAGTATTGAATTTAATTTTGTAGAATTAGATGATGCCTTTTGTACTGGAAGTAGTATGATGCCACAGAAGAAAAATCCAGATGTAGCGGAATTAGTACGGGGGAAAACAGGACGTGTGTATGGAAACTTGATGGGTATGTTAACTACCTTGAAGGGATTACCTCTCGCCTACAATAAAGATATGCAAGAAGATAAAGAAGGTATGTTTGATACGGTTGACACTCTAAAGGGAGCGCTAGAACTTTTTGCACCAATGATTGAGACTATGGTTGTGAAAAAAGGAGTTATGTATCAAGCTGTAGCTAACGATTATTCAAATGCAACTGATTTAGCTGATTACTTAGTAGATAAGGGCTTACCATTTCGAGAGGCGCATGCGGTGGTTGGCCAGGTTGTATTGCATTGTATTCATCAAAATAAGTATTTATTAAATATGTCAATAGAGGAACTTAAGGTGTTTTCTACATTAATAGAAAAGGACATATATACTGTCCTTTCACCTAAAGCAGTTGTTAATGCTCGAGATGTAGTAGGAGGTACAGCAAAAACACAAGTAGAAGCACAACTTACTAAAGCAGAAATCATATTGGAAGAGAATAAGACTTGGATTACCGAACGCATGAAACAGATTGAATTATGGTAAAAATAGGGGGAAACGAAGTAATTCAGCAATAGTGCTTCGTTTCCTTACAAAAGGTAATTTCACGATCTAAAATAGTATTAAATATACATACTAATGAATATTTATTAATTTATGAGTATAAAACTTCAGTTGGGAGGAGAAGTAATGAATGAACAAACTGGTTATCTTGTATTAAGTACTGGAGATGTACTAGAAGGAAAATGGCTTGGAGACATACTACCTACCGAAGGAGAAGTGGTATTTAATACTGCTATGACAGGATATCAAGAAGTTATGACTGACCCATCCTATGCCGGACAAATAGTGACCATGACATACCCACTTATCGGAAATTATGGGGTCAATGAAGTGGACTCAGAAAGTATAATGCCTTCCCTTTCCGGATTAATTATTTCTTATCCGTGTGTTACGCCAGAACATTATCAATCTACTAAGTCCATTCGAGAAATGATAACGGAATATAAGATACCGACGTTATATGGAATTGATACAAGGGAGCTTACACGTATTATTCGAGATAACGGAGAAGTATATGGGAGAATCTCAACGAATAAAAATGATCATCCTACTAAAAACGCAGTTGATCAAGACATTGTACCAAGTGTCTCCGTATCTAAGATAAGAAAATATACAATAACAGAAAACGAGTTAGATGTTCGCCCTCATATTGTCTTAATGGATTTTGGCTATAAGCAGTCAATTGTCCAGTCTTTACTTGATTTAGGATGTGACGTAACTGTTGTTCCATACGATACCAATCCAAACCAAATTCTAGAATTACGTCCACATGGTATATTGTTATCCAATGGACCAGGAGATCCTAATGATTTGAGCTATCTAATAGATAATATAAAGGTTATTTGTGAGAATTATAAGGTTTTAGGGATTTGTTTTGGACATCAATTGATAGCTCTAGCTCATGGTGCAAAAATAACACGACTTTCTTACGGTCATCGTGGGAGTAATCATCCAGTTAAAAATTTGCTAACTGGTAAAGTGTCTATAACATCACAAAATCACGGTTATATTGTGGATCCGGATACCATTGAAGAAAAGAATTGGATCATAACGTTCCGTAATGTAAATGATGGATCCATTGAAGGTCTTTGCCATCGTTCCAAACAAATTATAACAGTTCAATTTCATCCAGAAGCACACCCTGGTCCAATTGATACACAGAACATTTTCTCAGACTTTGTTAACGAAATAGTAAATAAAGGAATGAAACTTCATGCCTAAACTTGAACATATACATAAAGTTCTTGTCATTGGCTCTGGTCCGATAGTAATTGGGCAAGCAGCAGAATTTGATTATGCAGGGACTCAAGCATGCATAGCACTAAAAGAAGAAGGAATTGAAGTTATATTAGTTAATAATAATCCCGCTACAATTATGACGGATGAACATATCGCCGACAAAATTTTTCTAGAACCATTAACTAGCAAGTCTTTAGAAAATATCATAAGAGAAGAAAAACCGGATGGACTGCTACCAACACTTGGTGGGCAAACTGGTTTGAATTTAGCAATACTTCTAGCAGAACAGGGAACTCTAGAAAAATACGGCGTTCAATTACTAGGAACACAAATAGACACGATTAAAAAAGGGGAAGATCGTGAACTATTCAAATCCCTGATGAAGGATTTAAAGGAGCCAGTTGCAGAAAGTAAGTCAACGAATACGATTATGGAGGCAGTTGACTTTGCAAGATCTGTTGGTTATCCATTAATTGTTCGTCCAGCGTATACATTAGGAGGAGCAGGTGGAGGTATTGCGAATGATGAACGGGAACTACGGAAAATTGTTTCTAATGGATTGGATGCAAGCCCGATTCGCCAAGTTTTAATTGAACAGAGTGTTCAAGGCTGGAAAGAAATTGAATATGAGGTAATCAGAGATGCTAATGATACATGTATTATTGTCTGTAACATGGAAAACATTGACCCTGTCGGAATACATACTGGTGATAGTATCGTTGTAGCACCATCTCAAACTCTAACGGATCGACAATATCAAATGTTACGAACCTCCTCGTGCAAAGTAATACGTGAATTAGGTGTGGTTGGAGGATGTAATATTCAGTTTGCTTTGAATCCAGATAGTAATGAATACATTATTATCGAAGTAAATCCAAGGGTTAGTCGGTCTAGTGCACTAGCATCCAAAGCCACAGGGTACCCGATTGCGCGTATCGCTGCTAAGCTAGCACTTGGCTATAACTTAGATGAGGTGATTAATCCAATCACTGGTAATACCTACGCAAGTTTTGAACCAGCTATTGATTATATAGCAATAAAAATACCACGTTGGCCATTTGATAAGTTTGCTAACGCAGACCGTATATTAGGAACGCAAATGAAAGCTACTGGAGAGGTAATGGCGTTAGCACGTAATCTTCCAGCAGGTATCAATAAAGCAATTCGTTCGTTAGAAATTGGTGTGGAGAAATTACATCTACCAATTATACATCAGCTTACGAATGAAGAAATAAATCATGCTTTAAAAGTAGCTACAGATGCAAGATTGTTTGTTATAGCTGAAGCATTTAGACGGGGCTATACGGTTGAACAAATACATGAAGTGACTGCAATTAATAAATATTTTTTAAATGGAATTTATTCTTTAATTGAGACTGAAAATATATTAAAGAAAAAGGAATGGAAGAACATTACCAAGTTTGATTTTGTAACTGCTAAACAAATGGGATTTACAGATCATACATTGGCAGATTTTTGGGGTGTAAAAGTTCAAGAGGTTCGAGCTAAATTAAAACAAGAAGGAATTAAACCAGCGTATAAAATGGTAGATACGTGTGCAGGGGAGTTTTCAGCTGCTACACCATATTTTTATAGTGTATGGAATGAATGGGATGAGGTGAACGCTTTAACTAAACTTAGGAAAGTGGTCGTATTAGGTTCTGGTCCCATTCGAATTGGCCAGGGAGTGGAATTTGATTATTGTTCGGTCCATGCAGCAAAGTCACTTCAAGAGCAGGGGATACATGCAATTGTTGTCAATAATAATCCAGAAACAGTAAGTACGGATTTTAATATAGCTGATCATTTATATTTTGAACCATTAACCGTAGAAGATGTACTTCATGTCATTCATAAAGAAAACGCAGATGGAGTGTTAGTACAATTTGGTGGTCAAACAGCTATTAATTTGGCAGAGGGATTAGAAAAAGCAGGAGTAAAGATTTTAGGTACCTCATTACAGGCAATTGAATCTGTAGAAGATCGGGACCAATTTTATCATTTACTTCAAGAACTTACTATACCTCATATTCCAGGGGAGACCGTTTCTGATTTTTTATCTGCTACACATGTTGCTGCCAAGATTGGTTACCCAGTATTAATTCGCCCTTCATATGTAATTGGTGGAAGAGGTATGGCCATCATTCACAATGAGTTGCAACTACTGGACTTTCTATCTGAACTACAACGAACTTCAAACGGTACACGTATTTTTCCTTTATTAATAGATCAGTTTATTTCAGGCTTTGAGCTAGAAATCGATGCCGTATGTGATGGGGAAGACATTTTAATTCCGGGTGTTTTTCAGCATGTGGAACGTGCGGGAATTCATTCTGGTGATAGTATGGCAATTTTTCCTGCTCCTAACCTGACAAAAGAACAGAAAGTATTAATTGAGCAGTATACACAAATGATTTCTTCGAGTTTAAACGTGAAAGGAATTATGAATATTCAATTTGTACTTAGCAACGATCAGAAAACTATATATATACTAGAAGTAAATCCACGAGCATCAAGAACAGTTCCTATCGTAAGTAAAGTGACAGGAGTTCCTATGGTTGATTTGGCAACACGGATACAAATGGGAGAAACGCTGAAGGAACAGGAATGGAAGTTAGGGCTTCATCAAGAAATACCATTTTACGCTGTGAAATTACCGGTTTATTCCACTAATAAACTTCCTGGTATCGATCCAATACTTGGACCTGAGATGAAATCTACAGGAGAGGTAATAGGTTTAGGTAAAACTGTAGATGTTGCAATGACAAAAGCATTTAATTGGTCTGAAAATAACATATGTTCACTAACTAATGAAGATACTATTTTCCTAGCATTAGAGAATTTAGAAGTAGCTAAAAAAGATGGATTAATACGGTTATTATCAGACTGTAAGGCAAACATTGCCATGGATGAATTAACTCTGCATATCCTTCAACCATATGGTATTAAAGCAGGGCAGTTGATATCAATTCAAAAAGCTCAATCCATTTGTTTGAAAGGTGGATTTACTATAATCTGTAGTACAAAAAAATATGAAAAGGAACAAGTTGTTTTAAGAAAAAATGCTCTCAAATCCAATACCACCTGTTTCACTTCATTGGAAACATTACAGGCATTCTTGCAGGCTAAAAATAGTGTAAATAATGAGGTTCGATCTATTGGTGAGCATAGAAAAGAAATAGGAAAATTGAATATAAAGGGGCGTGTATTACGATGAATGTAGGAACATCTACAAATATAATTAGCCAATTAAAAGGGAGAGATTTTTTAACACTTGTGGATTTTTCCACAGAAGAAATTGACTATCTAATAGATTTGGCAAGTTACTTGAAAGAACAATGTGAAAAAGGAATAGTTTATGAACCGTTAAAAGGGAAAACACTCGGAATGATTTTTGAAAAACCATCAACACGTACACGTGTATCCTTTGAAGCAGGAATGTATCAATTAGGTGGTATGGGTATTTTTTTAAGCACGAAGGATATACAAATGGAAAGAGGAGAGTCAATAGCAGATACTGCTAAAGTGTTATCGGGTTATTTAGATGGGATAATGATCCGTACGTTCTCGCAAGAAAGGGTGGAGGAGTTGGCAGAACATGCTACCATTCCTGTAATTAACGGTCTAACAGACTTGTATCATCCATGTCAGCTTCTTGCTGATTTGCAAACGATTAAAGAAGTAAAGGGGAAGCTAGCTGGCTTAAAGTTGGCATATATTGGTGATGGAAATAATATGGCAAATTCATTAATGATTGCTGCAGCAAAAATGGGCATTGATATTAGCATAGCTGCTCCAAAAGGTTATCTTCCTAATCAAGACGCGATAGAGAAAGCTAATGCGTTCGCGTGTGATTCAGATATTCTGATTACCGAGGATCCAATTAAAGCTGTTAAAGAAGCAGACATTATATATACGGATGTTTGGGCAAGTATGGGGCAAGAGAAGGAGCAAGCGATACGTCAAAAAGTCTTCGCTAACTTTCAAGTAAATCAAGAGCTTGTAAACTACGCAAAGGAAGATTTTATTTTTATGCATTGTTTACCGGCTCATCGAGAGGAAGAAGTAACGGCAGAGATTATGGATGGGAAGCACTCTGTTGTGTTTCAAGAATCAGAAAATCGCTTACACGCTCAAAAGGCGTTAATGACAGCGTTAATGGGGGAACTATAAAAAAGGACCTCTTGATTATAGATTCAATAGATGTAGCAATCTTAAAGGCTAAAAATAATTTAGCATTGGTTGTTAGAGAAAAGATGGAGTTTGATGACTTTTTTCTCGCTTATTTAGTTGATCCTACTGGTTTAGGCTTTGGGCTAATTCAAAATAAGTAGAGGTTTACTTTTAATGATTTGTATGACAGAACAAAAAAATGCGGTTGGACTTATCAAATCCAACCGCATTTTCATGCTAAATAAGACTGCATCACTTTTTTTACGTAATTCTGTGTTTCTTTAAATGGTGGAATACCGTTGTATTTATCGACGTTACCTGGTCCAGCATTGTAAGCTGCTAAAGCAAGCTCAATATTACCATTATAACGATCTAGCATCTGAGTTAAATATTTGGTTCCACCTTCAATATTTTGAGCTGGATCAAAGGAATTTGATACGCCTAGTCCTCTTGCTGTACTAGGCATTAACTGCATCAAACCTTGAGCACCAGCATGACTAACTGCATTTGGATTATAATTAGATTCTGCCTTTATAACAGAATGAACTAATTTCTCATCTATGCCATACTTTGTAGCAATCTTTGAAACTTGTTCATTAAAGGTAGAATTCGTAGCAGTAAATGTGCTTTGAATGCTTCCTAATGATAAAGGATTTACTGGAGATGATAGAAAAGAATTATTATTGCCAGTAGTTCCAGTATACATTTTACTACTTAACATGGCAGAATCATTCAGTTGATTCTGTAATATTTGCTTGAAAGCTAGATCTATCATTGGCGACTGACTAGACATTCCATCCTTATTGGAATAAAGAATAGACATTGCCTGATTTTGTATCAGTTGTTGTAAGTATCTTATTTCCACTTATATCTCTCCCATAATAGCCTATCTCTATTGTACATTAAATTCTCAGAAATACTAGAATGAAATTATTTCCTTTCCGGAATTTAGTAGCATATCTTTATAGAAAGGATCTTTTCCAATACAAATTACACGATTACAGAGTTCATTGATTTCATCCATATCATGCGACGTATAGATGATCATTAACTCGTTTTCTACTGCCTGCTTTTGTAAGTAAGTACCAATTTCTTTGCGCGATTTTAAATCAATTCCAACTGTAGGTTCATCTAATAACAATACCTTTGGATGATGAATGAGACTAATTGCTAAATTTAATTTTCGCTTCATACCTCCTGAAAGGGTATTAACAGGTTCCTTCCATTTGTATAGTTTCATCTCTTGACATAGGTTTCTTAATTCCTCTTTTGTTTGATTAACCCAAGAGAGTTTTTCAAAAAACACCATATTCTCCTCAACTGTTAGATCTTCCCATACTGCGATATCTTGTGGTACATATCCAATCAATTTGCGAATCTTTTTTCGTTCAGTTGTATAGGATAAGTCATTTAGGGATATGGAACCTTCGCTAGGTTTGGAGATAGTCGCCAGGATATGAAGTAACGTAGACTTACCTGCGCCATTTTCACCGACAAGACCAATAATTTCTCCTGGATTGACCGTGAATGTTAGATTATGAAGGATTACATTCTCACGAAAACTCTTATGTAATGATTCTATGTTAAGCATCGACCTTCTCCTTTCTGAAATACCAAAGACATAGAAGAATAATGGAACCTACTAGCCAAATAAAGGTAACTTCCTCAGAGAGAAATTGATGTAGTGGATTTACGTATTGTAACCAAGTTATCTCCTGGATAAACCCATTTACTGGTAAAAACACTCCACTAATAACCGTAATAAACAACGTAAAAGCAAATGCACCACAATAGAATAAATATACATTTTTGCTTAACAGAGCTATTATAAATGCTAATAATGTAATCATTACTCGAAAAGTAAATAGTACGAACATGTTTATTTGGGTGCTGAAGTAATGGTAAAAAAACAAGAGGGTAAATCCATCTACGATGATGAACAGCCCTAAGTAAAACAATAAATTTTTTACGACATAGTGATGGTATCTTATTTTAGTAAAAGTAAATCGTGAACGTATGTTGGATGAGTTTTCTTTGATCACCCAGTCTAGTAATAATAGCGTACTAAGCAAAGTAAAAACTGCCCATATTCCCCATACATTCCATGTAAATAAAGGGTTCTCATTCTTAGGTTGTGTAGCACCTTGGAATTGGAAGGTCGTGTGTAATAAGTCTTGTTCAGCTTGTACTTCTTTACTTTTTTGAATAATCTCTTCCCAATCTCTTTGGATCTCTCTTTTATATTTCGTTTCTAGGTCCATGACAACATACGCCGCTTTAGATCTTATGGTTTCCTGTTGGACAAAGGATACAACCATTTCTTTTACTGGAGAGTAGGCTAGAGAACGATCAGATCGATAACTAGTTATAAGATTTGTACGGTTGCCTTTTCGAATTTGTTCCTCGTACCCTTGATGAATGATAAATACACTATCAAGCGCATGTTTTTCTAACTGGATTAACGCTTCGTCTTCGGTTAATTGCGTTACTTCTACAAGAGGGGATTGTTCAATAGCGTCCAATACTCCTAATGCTAGGGGGGTCTCCTCCCCTAAAACAATGCCAATTGGAACTTGAGTGTCTTGCTGAATTTTTTCTGTAAAAGAAATAAATAAGCTTGTAGCAATTAATGGGAATAACAACCAAAATAGGACACTCAGTACTTGTTTTTTCCACCTAATCACTCGTGTTACTAGGATGTCTTTCATTTCACCCCACGCTCCTTCCACAATGAGTATCCAATCAGAACAAATACACTTGTGAGACTCATTAGAAGAAGTGGAATATAATCAACGTAAAATCTTCCATTAAGTATTAACTCCTCAAGCCATTGAAAAGCTTGATTTGAAAATAAATAGGTTAGAAAACCTTGCATATAGGTTGGTAGATAGATACTAGGTAATATAGCTCCACTACATAAAAGTATGAATACGGTAACTATAGATTGAATAAGTAAACGAAATTTTGATGTTCGAATCGCTAACTCCAATAATGCTAATAACACTAGATATATAATACTGTATAAAAAAGTAATCATAGCAATACGAACATAATTATCGGTTAAGACTTCAAAGTTATGAAGCACTTGTATAAATATGCCGAAAGTAAAGGTACCTATTACAGATACAACTGTAATGGTAACCATTATTTTTGCAACTATTTTCGCAAGTTCTGTAACCCCATAGAGTTGCATCCGTTGTCTCATTTTTAATGAGTCATCTTTATATAAAAAACTATAGAAAATAAATAACCACACTGTAATTAAAATAAACCAGGTGCCCAAAGAATAATAATATAATGGAGATGCAGTAACATTATTCGTTATTTCCTCTTGATTTAACACACTGTCTTTACCCAATGTAAAAAAAAGAAATTCTTTGAACTGATCGAACACCAAATCACTTCTGGTCTCTGTGTCCATACCTAATTCCTTTGCATAATGGTTAATCGTGAGTATATTCGCTTGTGAAACATTGATATGTCGTGTTACACTTTCGACGATTTCCCTTACAAGCTGACTTTCTAGTGCACGTTCAGGATTTCCAATCATCGTTAATTCAACAGACTGACCAGTGTATAATTTCTGTGTGAATTCATCTGGAAATATAATGTATGTACTTATCTCATCTTGCTCTAAGGCATTAACAGCATCCTCTTCATTCATAGAATACATTTGAATAAAGGAACTTAATTCAGAGGATTCCTCCATTAAATTAATAACTAGTTCCGTTTCAGTTGATTGATCGAGGTCAATTAACCCCACTGAGATTGGCTCGTCTTCTGTTAACGAGAGAAGAGAAATAATAATTGCTCCCAATAATCCAATAATAATGATTGGGAATAGTAAAAGAAGAGGAAGTGATTTCCACTTCCTCTTAAGCTGCAAAACATTTGTCTTTAAAAACAATCGTACATGTTTTAAAAAATGCATGGTGTACACCTACTTTAGACTTAAAATCCTGGCCCCATAATGCCGTACATCCATTGTTCAAATTGAGGTGTTACTTCTGTTTCAAAGTACATCATTAGTTCATTGATATCCATACTCCCTAAATCTTTTACTTGATCACTACTAGGGATTTCTACTGAACTAATCGTTTTAGCTTCCTTGGAAACATGTAATGTGAATAGATCTTGGCTAATTTCTGGGCTTTCAATTGATAGTTCATGTTGAGAGTTCATTTGATCATTGTCATAGGATGCACTTCCAGACCATATAAGTGTTCCGACTACTCCGTAACCTTCATCAAATGAAATATTCCGATCAAACTTTCTTTCAGTATCATTTAACGTTTCAGTAGATTCATAGGTTAAAACCATTTCTTCTGCAGTTAATGAGATGGAATCATTGATATCACCATCTTCAAAGGACAACTCACCAGATAAAGCAAATTCACCCTCATCATATGCATCTTTGAATCCAATTTCATAGTCGAATGACTGATTAGAATTATTAAATAAATGTGTTCCATTTAAATAGAAGGATACCATTTCATTTTCATTAGGACCTAATTCTACTTCGAAGTCACGTTTTACTACTAGATTATCATTAATCCAAATAGTTGAAGTTAATCCATTTGGAATCGAAAACTCTAATACTTCTTCACTAGCTTCTTCCATAGCAGTAGTAAAATCTTCTACAATTTGATTGGCTTCATCCATTAACATAGAAGCTTGCGGTACTGTAAATGCACCAAATGTTTGTAACTGATATTGCTCCTTGATCATTTCTTTTAATCTATCATCTTCTGCCATTTTAGAAAATAGATCAGATAAGATATTTCTTACTTCTTCTTCTGTAAGGTGTAGGGTGATTTTTTCTGTCTTAACGGTTTCACTTTCTACTTTTACATCCTCATTGGCTGATTCAAATGCACTTTCTGGAAGCTCATCATACAAATACGTCGCATATGCTTCTTTTAGATAATCCAAATCTTCCTCTGATAAAATGGAGTTATCTTCAAATACCATATTAAAATCTAAAGTTTCTTCCCCTGAAAATGTGTAGGGATCAAATTGACTAAGTAAGCTTCCAAAGTCATCACCTTTAAGCTGTAGCGTTTCTTCTAAGAAGGGTAACCCTACCATTACGTCATCTGATGTTACGTGTAGGTCAATGCTTCCTAATTCAAATCCACCTAAGCTACCTTCAACCTTAGACGTAAGCAATTTTTCATTTTTATCTGTACCTGTTGTGATTGTAATAGTGGAGTTATTTATGATTTGTTCTGGACTAAATAGTCCATATGACTCCCCCATAGGATCGTTATATTCCGCTGATAGCTCGACAACTGATTCTGTAGGATTTTCTTCCACTTGTTCACTCCAGCTTAATTCTGGTTCGAAACGCTGCTCCAACTCTTCTGTTAATACATCAATGGTGTTCTTTTCAGCTAAGAAGTACGTTTCTTTGGTTGATTTATCGGTTAAAACGAATGCTGCAACCGAACCTCCAACAACTAATAGGGCAACTAGCGTAATTAACACAATACGTTTAACTCCAGTTTGCTTTTTTACATCTTCCATCCATATTCCCCTCTCTAAATTACACTCCCTTGTTATATGTATTAGGCTAACCTTCTCCACATAACATTAAGTTATATTCCTATATTGGTATATCATTCCATTTGAATATAGTCAAATAGTTCTAATAAATATTTTAATCATAAATCGGTTCTTTTTACCTATTTTATTCTTTTGATATTATATATCATAGTAGGACTTTGACCTTAGGTTATGAAAATGTATTCTAAATACGACTTATGGTTATATTATAATACCTATTTAGAATTAGGTCTAAGGGATTATTTTTAAAAGATAAGAAATTTTTCATTTTTCTAATGGGTATAAGGTAAATATGTATAATGATTGGCAACAACTAGGTTTTTGAAAGAGAAAAAAGAAGATACCATAATCGGTACCTTCTGTCTTATATTACGAGCTTGTTGCCTGCTTAACACCTTGTTCTAATGCATCAAGCATCTCTTGTTTTTCTTCTTCACTGGATTGAGTCCATATTAACTCAAACAATACACCTAGCCCAGGAAGCATTTTTTCTTCACCATTAACAGCATCAACGATTGTTGCCTGCAATTGTGTTTGATCATTATCGGAGATGTTTGATAAAATCGCTTTTCGTAAGTTTAAATCCAAATTTATCACTCCTTTTGTAAAATAAAGCTATAGATAGTTTGACCACTCCATCTTTAAATATGTATGATAGTGAAAGAATTAATGAATGGGAATGATCATGAATGATTACATCTGTACAAAATGATAAAGTGAAGAATTGGAAAAAACTACATAAAAGAAAAGAGCGAAAAAAGACAGGGAGCTTTTTAATTGAAGGCTTTCACTTGGTAGAAGAGGCCAAGAAAAGTAATTGGGATATCAATGAAATTATCGTGCAAGAAGATATTGATGTCCCAAATTGGTGTGAATCATACCAAGTTACTGAAGTGGGAGAAAATGTGTTTCAATATTTATCCGAAACGCAAACTCCACAAGGCATTGCTGCAGTAGTTTCTTTTCAAAATCAACCGGCAAAGCTAGGAAACCATGTTTTGCTGATTGATGCGGTCCAAGACCCAGGTAATTTAGGTACAATTATTCGAACCGCTGATGCAGCAGGTTTTGATACGATTATATTAGGTGATGGAACAGTAGATGTATACAATGATAAAGTTATTCGCGCAACCCAAGGTTCGATTTTTCATGTTCCAATCATACAACAAAATTTATTAGAACAGATCCCAAACCTGAAAGAAAATGGTTTTTCTATATGGGCAACAGCATTAACAAATGCTGTACCGTATCATAAGGTAGTGAAACAAGAAAAAATTGCTTTATTACTTGGGAATGAAGGAGCAGGTATTAAGGAAGATATCCTTCAATTAGCTGATACGATTGTAACTATCCCGATTTATGGAAATGCTGAATCGTTAAATGTTAGTGTAGCTGCAGGCATATTAATGTATCATGTAAAAGGTTAATCTTGCAAAATCTTTATATTTTATCTATAATCAAACTTAGATTTTAATATTGAAAAGCTGTGAAAGAGCATATTAGCGATGATATGTGACGGTTAAGGGAGGAAATGTCTTAGACTGTGAGCATTTCTACCGTAACTATTGTTAATAGTTCACTCTGGAGCTGACACTTGGACCTTGATTTTTTTAAGTAAAGGTGTTCCGGATCTATCCGTTATTAAATTAAGTTGGGCACATAATTAGTGTCAACAAGGGTGGTACCGCGACGAAAGCCTCGTCCCTTTATTGAAGGGATGTAGGCTTTTTATTATGGAATTTAATGAAAATATACAGAAATAGGAGGTCATTTTATGAAGGAACAATTGGAGTTGCTTGAAAAAGAAGCAATTGAAAAAATTGAAAAGTCGACAGATATGAAAGAGCTTCAATCTATAAAAGTGGATTATTTAGGAAAGAAAGGTTCACTAACTGGAGTTCTAAGAGGAATGGGGAAGCTTTCGAAAGAAGAACGTCCTGTTATTGGTGAGCTTGCGAACCGTGTACGAGAGGCAATAGCAACAGCTATAGATGAAAAGAATGAAAATCTTGAGCATGTAGCATTAGAAGAAAAACTAAAATCAGAGGCTATTGATGTTACATTGCCAGGCAGACCTGTTCAAACAGGTGGACCACATCTTTTAACTAAAATTGTTGAGGAAATTGAAGATCTTTTCATAAGCATGGGGTTCGAGGTTCGTGAAGGTCCTGAAGTAGAAACAGATTACTTTAATTTTGAGGCATTAAACTTACCAAAGGATCACCCTGCAAGAGATATGCAGGATACATTTTATATTACAAATGAATTATTACTTAGAACGCATACATCACCTGTACAGGCGCGGACAATGCAAGCATATGAAGATTCAAAAAGCGTTAAAATGATCTGTCCAGGAAAAGTCTATCGACGCGATACAGACGATGCGACACATTCCCATCAATTCACGCAAATTGAAGGGTTATATGTTGATAAAGACGTAAAAATGAGTGATTTAAAAGGAGTTCTAGATACCTTTGCAAAACGCCTTTTTGGGGAGGACCGTGAAATACGCTTACGTCCTAGCTTTTTCCCATTTACGGAACCGTCTGTAGAAATGGATATTTCTTGTAAGGTATGTCATGGAGAAGGATGTTCTGTTTGTAAAAGAACTGGATGGATTGAAATACTAGGTGCTGGTATGGTACATCCAAATGTATTATCAATGGCAGGCTACGACCCTAAGGTATATTCAGGATTTGCTTTTGGAATGGGACCTGAGCGAATTGCGATGCTAAAATACGGAATTAATGATATTCGTCAATTCTATACAAATGATGTTCGTTTCTTAAAACAATTTCATAATGCTTAAGGAGGTTGAATCATGTTAGTTTCATTAAATTGGTTGAAAAATTATGTTGATATAGATGATATTAGTCCTGAAGAACTTGCAGAGAAAATAACCAAAACAGGTATTGAAGTCGATGGTATTGAGTACATTGCTGAAAAGAGCAGTAATGTTGTTGTAGGTTATGTTGAATCTTGTGAAAAACACCCAAATGCAGACAAGTTAAACTTATGCCAAGTGAATGTTGGAGACGAGAAACTGCAAATTATTTGCGGTGCTCCAAATGTTGCTCAAGGTCAGAAGGTTGCTGTGGCAAAACCAGGAGCCGTTTTACCAGGGAATTTCAAAATAAAAAAAGTAAAACTACGTGGTGTAGAATCTAACGGAATGATCTGTTCCCCACAAGAGCTAGGTATTGAAGAAAAATATGTTCCGAAGGATATAGCAGAAGGAATTTTTGTCTTTCCAAATGATGTAACAGTAGGGGAAAATGTAGAACCATTATTAAATTTAAATGATGCTGTGTTGGAATTTGATTTAACTCCTAACCGTGCCGATTGTTTAAGTATGTTAGGTGTTGCTTATGAAGTTGCAGCAATTTTAGATAAGCCAATTACACTTCCTGATGAAACACTTGAGACAGGTGAAGAGCCAGCTACTGACTATATTTCAGTGGATGTAGAAGACGCTGAACTTAGTCCGTATTATGGTGCTTTGGTTATTAAAGATATAGAGGTAAAGCCATCCCCGTTATGGATGCGAAATTATTTAATGGCTGCCGGTATTCGCCCAATCAATAACGTGGTTGATATTACCAATTATGTATTGTTAGAGTATGGCCAACCACTTCATGCTTTTGATTATAATCGCTTAAATTCAGACAAGATTGTGGTTCGACGTGCAAAAAATGAGGAAAAAATTGTTACGTTAGACGATGTGGAGAGAACCTTAACAGAGGATAACCTTGTCATAACGAATGGAACTAACCCTGTTGCAATTGCTGGTGTTATGGGTGGTGCTAATTCAGAAGTAACTGACGAAACAACTACTGTACTACTTGAAGCGGCTTACTTTAATTCTAAGTCTGTCAGGGGAACAGTGAAACAAACTGGGTTACGAAGTGAATCAAGCACAAGATTCGAAAAAGGAATTGACCCAAATAGAGTTAAAAGAGCTGGGATGCGAGCTGCTAAATTACTTCAACAATATGCCGGTGGAAACGTATTACATGGTGTCGTTGAGTTTGATCAACTTGATAAGGAAGAAAAAGTTGTTTCAATGGATGCTAATGAGATAAATAAACGTTTAGGAACCAATATATCTTCGGATGACATGGGGAAAATTTTAAATAAATTACATTTTGATTTTGAAGTTGATCAAGATAACTTTACAATAAATGTGCCAACAAGACGTGGAGATATTACAATTTTTGAAGATATGCTAGAAGAGGTTGCCAGAATTTATGGTTACGATAACCTTCCGTATACATTACCAATTGGAGCATCTCAAGCAGGTGGGCTAACGGAGCGCCAACAATTAAAGCGTAAAGTAAAATCCTTTCTTCAAGGTGCAGGGTTAATGGAAACTACAACTTATTCTCTAACAAATGATAATCTTATCGGAACGTTAATTAGTCCAGAAGTGAAAGAAATTAATCCTGAACCAATTAAACTAGCTATGCCAATGAGTGAAGATCATAAATATTTACGTTTAAGTATATTACCTGAATTACTTCAAACTGTGGCATATAATCGTGCTCGTAATCAGTCTAGTATAGCCTATTATGAAATGGGTTCTGTATTCTTATCAAAAGAAAAACAATTAACGGAACAGCCCAATGAACAGTTACGTCTTTCAGGTGCTTTAACGGGGAGATGGCTTGAACATCCATGGCAGCAAGAAGTAAAAAATGTTGACTTCTATGTCGTAAAAGGAATTGTTGAGGAGTTATTTAATAAATTACATGTTGCGTTAGATTTTGATCAAGCAATTATTCCTAATATGCATCCTGGTAGATGCGCTACACTTTCTATTCATGGTGAGGTTATTGGTTTTGTTGGTCAGTTACATCCAAGCTTAGAAAAGAAAATGAGTTTAAAAGAAACGTATGTATTTGATATTAATATGGATTCTGTTCTTGGTGCATACGAAAATATTCCAACGTATTATCAGATTCCTAAGTATCCATCGATTGCGAGAGATATCGCTTTTATTTTAGATGAAGAAGTAAAAGCGGGAGACGTTAAAGAGATAATTGAATCAACTGGTGCTCCACTCGTTAAACAGGTAAATATCTTTGATCTGTATAAAGGTGAGAATTTACCAGAGGGTAAAAAATCAGTAGCGTATAATTTATTGTATCAGGACCCAGAAAAAACATTGAAGGATGATGAAGTAGAAGAATCCTTCCAAAAAATAATTAATACGGTTAACGACATCTTTAACGCTTACGTACGATCTTAGTAAAAATTGGCATTCGCTAAGCCTTTATGGTGAATACCTTCGTTACACTTATACAGGATGGGAAAGTTTAAACTTTCCTATCTGCCTAGTAAAAACATCTGGTATGACTGCATACCAGATGTTTTTTTCTAAGGCTTTTAAACCACTTACCCCGTCCCTTTCAAAAGGCAGAGTAATTTTTTTTATCCTGCATATAATGTGCAGTAAGCCCCCACTTCAAACCTACGAGGTCATATTGTAATTGGATAACTGCTGTCTTTTAAAATTTCTGTAATAGTATCCGCAAACTAATACAAAATAAAAGTATATTTTATTATTTTCTAACAGGCATTAAAATCGAGCTCAAGACTTCGAAATCAAAGATGTAAAAAGGTATAATTGCCATTAAAAACCTGATTCGTTCAACTAACATTAGTGAGGATAAGAGCCCTCACTGAATAATTTTCACTTTAATTGTAAGGGGTACAGATGCGAATGGATATTAGGAAAACCTGTCTACGAGTATGGAGTGTATGGGACCCAATTTATTATTCTTTGACAAGGCTAGAATATGTAGAAAATGAATGGGGGAACCGTACCATTATCCGTGTACGTCTAACTAAGTACAAGGGTAGAAGTATAAAGTTAATGGATGGGACGGTTATTCATAAAAATGATATCCTATTAAAAATTCATTTGCATAATGTCAAGTTAATGAAAGAAGTTCAAACCTATGATAGTGACATTAGGAGAGCATTAATGATTTATAAAATTGTGGAGGAATCTCTACCGACGCTGGTCAATTACATTGAATCACATGGATACAATAATAAAATTAAAGGACTTATTGGTATTACGACATTACACAAAGGGTGTAAAAAGCTAGGATTTGAAGTATATCCCTTCCGAAACAAATATTATAAATGGTTTAAGCAATTTGCCTTATTACCGATTCACCTTATCGCTACCTTAAATGTTAAAAGAGAAATTCCAACTCCGATGTATCTCATGATGTCAAAGAATGAGCTTTTTAAAAAGTACCATTAGCGTTTCATTAATTTGTTAACCAGAATCGGATCATTATGGTGGAAGAAAATGCATCATACATAAAGATGTTTAGTATCTCATACACCATAGGATGATTAACTATATCCTACAATGATCCTAACATTTGCCGTTACGAGCAATTTTCCACGTTCTAAATATTTTCTTCCAAGAATTCCATAATAAGAACAAACTTATCCTTGTATATCTGCTGGATTTTGATCAGCGTGTACATAAAAGCAGTAGAACGGATGTAAAAGGTCTTCAAAAAGTAGAAAAACAGTCTCTGGTATGCTAAAGAACAGATAGAGTAGATGGAGAGATCATAATTTTTAACGGGGTTTCTCCTATGATTTCTCCATCTCCATGTGCTGTCATCGGTCTTTTGGAAAGAATCTCTAATTCTTTTGCTTTAAATATCGTAACTGCTGAGTGGTTTACATGTTTTCCTTTGAAAACGGATGGAAATATTCGTAAAAGCTGCCACCTTGATATTTCCTTCACAATACAGACGTCAAAAAGTTGATCATCGTTTTTGGCGTTTGGGCATATCATCATTCCACCGGCATAAAATGGTGAATTTGCAATGGCGATTAACCATACATTTTGATGTTTAATAGGTTCCTGATCAATGTGTAAGTCAACATTTGTTGGCTTATAGTAAAATAAAACTTTCAGTACATTAATAATGTAGGAGAGGCTTCCCATTCCTGCTAAATTTAAGATTTTCTTGTTTTGAGATTGATTGGTTTTTTGAGCGACCTGGCCATCGAATCCAATTCCCACAATGGTTGCAAAGAACTTATTATTAATATGGCCAACGTCAATGGTTTTTTTGTCTCCTTTTAAGATACGTTCCAATGCTTGATCATATTTAAGGGGGATTCTCATGCCACGACAGAAATCATTTCCTGAACCCGCAGGAATAATTCCTAGTGGGATCTTAGAACCGATTAGTCCATTTATGATTTCGTGTACTGTACCATCCCCGCCAACCGCTATAATTGCTTTTACATTATTTTTTTTCATGATATCCTTTACTAATTCCGATGCATGATGTGGGTGTTCCGTTATACTTACATCATAATCAATATGTTTTTCCTGAAGGAGTTTTGCAACGCGGCGCCAGATTTTCAAAGCCCTGCCACTGCCTGAATATTTATTGACAATAAAATAATACAATTTCATCACCCATTTTGATAAATTTATAACAAATATAACCTTCTATTCGTATAAATATACAATATTTTTTAATCTATATTTTTAAGGCACAAAAACTTGAATGTGATGCGGTAGAACTACAAATTCCATATTGTCTACATCAACTTGATCACCATCTAGATTTACAATTACGTTTTCAGAAGTGGAAAAAGACCCTGATTTAATCTTGTAATAGTTTAATGGTGCAACCGTTTCCGTAAGGTGAAGCATTTTAGCAAATAAAGCAAAAAACAAACGTATTCGATTCGTTTTTTTGCACGTTAGAAGGTGGAAATAGCCGTTATCCAAAGGTGTTGTATTAGTAATTAGGCTTTCTAATGGTCCAACAGAATTCCCATTCATAATAATAAAATTAGAAAGATCCGATAGTTCCTTCTTGGGTGTAACACGAATGGATATCTTGTTGGATTGTTTTCCATGTAATATAGCTTTTATAAAGTAAAGGCAATAAGCAAATTCACCAAAATAAGTTTTTAAAACGGTAGGAGTTTTATAGGTTATATCCGTTAACCAGCCCCCGGCAGCAATATTTGCAAAATAACGATTGCCAAATTTTCCGATATCTACTTTCTTCGTTTTTCCTTTTTTAATAATGGATAATACTTCCATCAGGTTAGATGGCATTCCGATAAATTTAGCGAATTCATTACTTGTACCAAATGGGAAAATTCCTAAAGTTGGTCTATAATTCTGTTCTGCCAAACACTGAAGTGTACTTTTTATAGTACCATCTCCGCCAGCAATAAAGATGGCATCCCAATGGTCTTTACATGCTTCTTGAATGGCTTCTTCATTTTCCTTCCATTCGTTGGAAGAGTTAACGGTAACTTTATAACCGATTTCTTTCAGTTTTACTAATAGAATTTCAGTATATTTATGATTTCTCTTTTTTCCTGAAACGGGATTGTAAATCATTAAAGCTAGTTTTCCCATATTAATACCTCTTCATTGTATCTATTATGCCTCTATTTTTGTTCCGAGTCCCTGATTCGACTCATGTGATTAGGGAGGAGTAGGTAGAGGATGTATGTAAATGACTTACATTGATTTCTGGTCCTATAATTAAAGGTTTAATGATTTCTCCATTTCTAGACCTTCTTCCATTGGAGGAGATTCCACAAATTGTAAAAGAATTGAAATCTCACTGGTATATTATTAACCATTTTTGTGAATTTTAATTACTGAGTGTTCAGAAAGGAGAATTTTATACATATGATTCCATTATTTAAGGGTATTGTAAGCAGTATGGTTCAATTGATTGAAGCGTTAGTTGAATTTGATTATGAAGAGGCCCTAAAAGAAGAAGCTAAAGAAACAGAACAAGGTGATTCCGCTTTTTATAATGAAGAACACCCATACATCAATGATTAATTATGAAGGCGTTTTCTCTTTTCTGCATATTTACAAATACATGATGAATAATTAGAAGCTCATTTGGATAGGATGGTTTCTAAATAATATAAAGGGATAGGTGTTATAGATTGAAAGAATTACAATTCGATTATAAGCTGCCACGCTATGTCTTTAGTAAAGCTGCAGGAAGATTTATGCGTTCACAATATTGGAATTCTAACCTGTCTTGCCTGAGGTTTAGAGAAGGTCCTGAACCAGAACTCCCCAATGAGGACTGGATAAAGGTAAAAGTTAAATATGGAGGTATTTGCGGAAGCGACTTAAATCTAATATTCCTCCATGATAGCCCAGCCATTTCTACCTATGCTTCATTTCCTTTTACAATCGGACATGAAATTGTAGGTGAAATTTCGGAAACGGGAAAAAAAGTGAATGGGTTTTATACAGGTGAACGTGTAGTAATTGATCCGATTCTTTCTTGTGAACCAAGAGGATTTTCCGAGCTATGTCCTGCTTGTCGTCAAGGAAACTTTAGCTTGTGTCTACATAAGACTGAAGGGTCGATTGCACCAGGTTTATTAATCGGATCATGCCGTGATACTGGCGGTGGATGGAGTTCCTATGTGGTTGCCCATAAAAGTCAGGTGTTAAAACTTCCAGATAAAGTAGAAGATTTAAATGGAGCAATGGTCGAACCATTTAGCTGTGCTTTGCATAGTGTTTTGCAGAATCCACCTTCTAGGGATGATACGGTTTTAGTAATTGGCGGAGGGGTTATCGGGATTTGTGTTATAGCAGCTATGCGTGCGCTTGATTTAGATTGTAAGATTGTTGCCTTAGTTAAACATGAAGTTCAGGGCCGTTTTGCATCAGATTTTGGTGCGGATGAGATTATTTTTTTGAGGAATGAAGCGTATACACAGGAATTGGCCAAGTCCCTGGGAGGAAAAGTTCTAAAGCCAATATTTGGTCCGGAAGTAATACAAGGTGGGGCAAATATTGTTTACGAATGTGTAGGAAGAAAACAAAGCATAAATGATGGAATACGTTTTTCCCGGACTGGCGGGAGGGTTGTACTGGTAGGACTTGCTGGAATCATTGATGGAATTGACTGGTCGATGGTATGGCTTAATGAATTAGACATTAAGGGAAGCTTTGCTTACAGCACCGAGGATTATCAAGGAAAAAGGGTAAGAACGTTTGATATTGCAATCGAGCTAATGCGTCTTGGAAAAGTTGACCTATCCCCATTGATTACACACAGGTACGCATTGGAGGATTTTAAAACAGCATTACAAACAGCAGCAAATAAGGGATCGCGAGCAGCAATGAAAGTAGTTTTTCAACCATAACTTAGTGAACACTTAAAGCAAAGGAGGAATGAATTTTGCAAAATTTCACAGTAACAGGAGACATAAAAACTTCTTTTCTATCATGGTTTACCGAAGGTTTAAAGGGAAAATTCTCGGATGAAGGATATGAATATTGCGAGGAGCCTGTTGATAATATTAGAGTGGTATTTAACATTCTTGATCAGGAGAAACCACGTCCATTTCGCCGAAAAGCACAAGCAACCTTTGTTGTATCGATAATTGAGAGAAATTTGGAGAAAGGGGTGAAGAATCCTGCCAATACCTTTGAATCCGCTTATCCTTATTTAATAAGATCCTTGTCCAATCATTTAATTTATATTTTACATAATCGAGATCAAACCTATCTATATTTTGTTACACCGGAACAAGGTTTTTATAAACTAGAGTATGAAGAAGGGGAAACGGATTCTTTCTTCGAAAAAGTATTCAATAGATTAGAGCCGGTTGCTTCTTCTCAGCTAATTATCAATAATGAATTTACCGATGATTTACCTAAAAAATTATGGAGTGGAAATCATCTAACAGAAAAAATGTACTTATCCGGCAAGAGGCTGGATGAAATGAATTTACTTCCTGCACCATTTCCATTGGAAAATTATTTGACTTCCCGTGATATGAGGCAGTTGAAAAAGTTATATGGTATTGGTGGTTTGAGTTACGGAAATATGAGTAGCAGAGAAGATGAGAAAAATTTCTGGATGAGCGCAAGTGGTGTCAACAAAGCAAATATGCGGAAAATTGGACAAGATATCCTTTATATAACTGGGTTTAATGAGGGAAGCAATGCGATGAAGATCAGTGTACCACCTGAAATAACACCTAAAAGAGCATCAGTGGACGCTATTGAACATTGGATGATTTATAAGGAACATCCAGACGTAGGGGCGATTGTTCATATACATGCTTGGATGGACGGCATTGAGGCAACAGAGATTAATTATCCCTGTGGTACCATTCAACTAGCCGAGAACGTGTCAGATTTAGTTCGAAATTCACCTGATCCTTCAAGAGCAGTCATTGGGTTGAAAAATCATGGTTTAACAATTACAGGACATGATTTGGATGATATCTTTGAACGAATAGAAGGAAAAGTTGTACCGCAAGTTCCGATGTCTTAAACTATTAATTTAAAGAGCGTTTGCATCATGTATTAATATAAAGTGCACAGAACGAATCGAATAAAAATTAATACTCGTAATGAAGCCATTAAACGTACTGGAGTTATCTTACAGACGAATACAACAACTAAATCTTAGTAGAAATTAGTATAAGATTCACTCGCTATTTCCTCTCTTTTAATTAGCCACTATGAAAAAGGTTTTAGGATATAGCGAGTTTCTTCATGCTTCTTATTATAGATTTTAAGAGCGAGAAAGCCCATTTCTTTAGATGTGAGATGAATCGCCCTTTTTTGGTATTTAAAGTCAAAAAAGGGGATCGGGACATATGTTAACGGTTAGAATTAATGAAAATGACCAAAAATCGAAAAACCCAAAACGGTAACTCATAGTCGTTATGAGTGCCCAAAAGCTCATCGGAAAACCCAAAACGGTAACTCATAGTCGTTATGAGTGCCCAAAAGCTCATCGGAAAACCCAAAACGGTAACTCATAGTCGTTATGAGTGCCCAAAAGCTCATCGGAAAACCCAAAACGGTAACTCATAGTCGTTATGAGTGCCCAAAAGCTCATCAAGAAACCCAAAATGGTAACTCAACAGAGTTATGAGCTCCACAAAAGCCCATCGAAAAAGTATTAGAGAGAAAAATCAAACAAGGACAACCAATGTATATAAAAAACGGGATAAAGGGTTCTATCTCTTTTGATGTGAAAGAACTAAAAGTAGAATCTACGACGACGTTGATGAGAAAGTGCATCGTCAAATTGTAAGTGTCGCTCAAACGAACGGTGTCGGTTTGATTCGAATGGAAGATTTGGCTATATTAGACATAAAGCCAAATCGAGAAAAGAAGCAGGACGTAATCTACATAATAGCTTTGTTAATCTTAATCGATTATAAAAAAGCATTTAAATTTACCTTTAGTAATTTTAAATGCTTTTTTCGTAATTGCTCTTATAAATAGGCTTTTGCTTTATTGGTATTGGCAAAGTGTATTTTCGCACAATGCTGCAGTACCGATTCTCCTTGTTCTTTAATAATTTTTGCAATGGTTTTGTCTACAAGCTTTGAAGCACCCTTTTTCAAAGGTATACCAATCTTTTCAGATAGTTTATCCATTTCATTAACAAAACTTGCTCTAGCTATAATGGATCCTGTAGCAACTGCGATAGAATAGCTTTCTGCCTTTGTCATGAAATAGGTTTGATCGTGTAAGGATTGTCGTTCGGTTGCAATATGTTTTTTATATACACTTGGATCACAAAATTGATCAATTAGGATCCCGTCCAACTGTTCGTTGCCAATCTTTTTTAAGAGGTTAGAAATGGCATGGTGATGTAACATTGCTTTCATTTTCCCTTGAGACCAGCCTTTTTTTTGAAGTGTATTATATTTTTCATTATGAAGGACAAGCAGGGAATATGGAATTTTTCGTTTCACGATTTCCTTCGATAACTCAGTAATTGTATCATCTGTTAAGTTTTTAGAGTCTTTAACACCTAATTGTTTAAGCAATGGTATATCCTCAGCTTTTACATATGCACAAGCTACTGTAATTGGTCCGAAATAATCCCCAGTTCCAGCTTCATCAGAACCAATGTGAGAGTTTGTAAACAATGATTGAGGTGGGGAGTAGGCCGAATTAGTTTTCACTGGTGCTATAGATTTGTTACTTTTAACCTGATCTTCTACCCATTTTATCGCTTCTACTTCTGGTGAACTTCCTTGAAATAGTACTTTTCCGGATTTATAAGCAGTTATAACTGCATTTGTAGTTTTTGCCCGGAATATTGCACCTTGTGGTACGTTCGTTAATGATTTATGATAATATTGTTTCATAGCTTCTATTGTTTCGGTGGATAATTTGTAAACAGTTTGTGGCATCTTATCTCTCCAATCATTTGTATATATAGACTATAGCAAACTAGTCAAAATAAATGAAATGTTATAATTTTAAATAAGAACAGTTTCCTTAATGCGTATCTTCGTGTTAAGATGAAGTGAAGAATTTTTATGGGAGGCTATCTGCGTGACCCAGGATGATAAAACACGATTAACCGTTGATATACATAATAGATCTTATACCATTGTTGGAACTGAATCTGCAAGCCATGTTCGGATGGTTGCAAGTTTAGTCGATCAAAAGATGCGAGAAATACAAGAGAATAACCCTCAGCTGGACACAGCAAGTCTTGCTGTTTTAACTGCTGTTAATTCCATGAATGATTACTTAAAGTTAAAAGAAGACTATGCAACATTGCTAGGGTCATTAAAAAAGAAAGAGGAATAAATAGGCATGATAGATTTAATACTACTATTACTTTTGGTTTTTGGCTTTTTAATAGGGTTAAAGCGAGGATTAATCTTACAAGCAGTTCATTTAATTGGTTACATCGTTTCGTTTATTGTTGCTGCCACATATTATGATGATCTAGCATCAAAGCTATCTTTATGGATTCCTTATCCAGAATTACCAGATGAAAGTTTATGGGCGGATTTTATTCAGGCTTTGCCATTAGAAAATGCTTTTTATAATGCCATTTCATTTGCAATAATATTTTTTGCAGTTAAAATACTACTTCAAATAATAGCGTCTATGCTAGATTTTGTAGCTTCTTTACCTATATTGAATTCTATTAATAAAATTTTAGGTGCTATATTAGGATTTTTAGAGATTTACCTCATTATATTTATTATATTATACATTTTGGCATTAACTCCGTTAACTGGGATACAAGAGTGGATTAATGACTCTTCGGTTGCAATGTTTATTGTTGAAAACACACCATATTTTTCAGAGAAAATAAAGACGTTATGGTCCATTGACCAATATATTTAATAGACATAAATATGGAGACTAATTCAAAGTATTAGGGCTTATGTTGTATGGTCATGTACAATAAGTATAATCCTATAATGAATTAGTCTCTCTTTATGTTGAGAGATTTAAAAAAGCAGGTGATTAGAATTGTCATTGAATAAAAAAGATGTGATTAAACTATTAGAAAAGATTTCCATATATTTGGAGCTAAAAGGAGAGAATCCTTTTAAAATATCAGCATACCGTAAAGCTGCTCAAGCACTAGAACGAGATGATCGATCGTTAGCGGATATCGATGACTTTACAAAGATAAAAGGAATCGGAAAGGGAACTAGTCAAGTAATCGAGGAATATATAGATAACGAAACTTCTGTAACACTATCACAGTTAGAG
This sequence comes from Ornithinibacillus caprae, assembly GCF_009728145.1. GTDB lineage: Bacteria > Bacillota > Bacilli > Bacillales > Amphibacillaceae > Ornithinibacillus > Ornithinibacillus caprae. The sequence continues at coordinate 150,042 of NZ_WOCA01000001.1, forward strand.
AAAGAAGTACCTGGTGGTTTAATCCCACTTCTAGACGTACCAGGTCTTGGAGGTAAAAAATTGGCCAAATTATATCAGGAACTGGAAGTTGTGGATGCCGATTCACTAAAGGATGCATTAAAAAACGGCAAGGTTGAAAGCTTGGCGGGTTTTGGTAAAAAATCTGCCGAGAAAATATTAGCTTCGCTTGAGGAAGCTGGTTCACGGCCAGAACGATTACCTATTGCCCTAATGCTTCCAATAACAGAAAAAATCGAAGCTTTTCTGTCAAATATCTCTGAAATCAAGCGGTTTTCCAGGGCAGGTAGTATTCGGAGAATGAAAGAAACCATTAAAGATATTGATTTTATTATTGCCACTGATCAGCCAGAAAAGGTTCGTGAGACTTTACTAACGATAGAAAACTTAAAAGAGGTCATTGCAAAAGGTGATACCAAGGTTTCTATTACACTCGATGATGTGTACGATATTAATATTGATTTTAGATTAGTAACCGAAGATGAGTTTGTAACAACACTGCATCATTTCACGGGATCCAAAGATCATAATGTTGCTCTGAGGCAGTTAGCCAAATCCCGTGGGGAAAAGATTAGTGAATATGGAATTGAAAAAGAAGAAACAAACGAATTGTTAACATTTAAGTCAGAAGAAGAATTCTTTAATCACTTTGGATTAACTTATATACCGCCTGAAATTAGAGAAGATAGTGGTGAGATAGACGCTTTTCGCGAACAAGTACCATTAATTAAACTCACGGATATTCGTGGAGATTTACACATGCACACAACGTGGAGTGACGGTGCACAATCTTTAGAAGAGATGGTTCTGCAGGCACGAAGTAAAGGATATACGTACATGGCCATTACAGACCATTCAAAATATCTGCGGGTAGCAAATGGACTTGATGAAACAAGGTTATTAAAACAACGTGAAGAAATTCAACAATTAAATGATAAATATGATGATATTCATATTTTTGCTGGAGTCGAAATGGATATCCTTCCAGATGGAACATTAGATTTCTCTAATGAATTCCTTATGGAAATGGATTTTGTGATTGGGGCTATTCACTCAAGCTTTAATCAGTCGGAGGAACAAATTATGGATCGGTTATATGCTGCACTGGACAACCCTTATATTTCAATGATTGCCCATCCAACTGGTCGGCTAATTGGGAGACGTGATGGGTATAAAGTTAACTTGGAAAAGTTAATTGAGAGGGCAAAAAAGACGAACACTGCATTAGAGATTAATGCGAATCCAAATCGGTTTGATTTATCTGCTGAATGGGTTCGTGTTGCTCAAGAAGCTGGTGTGAATATTGCCATTAATACAGATGCCCACAGCTATCCAATGCTAGACCATATGAAATATGGTGTTAGTGTGGCAAGAAAAGGTTGGATTGAGAAGGATACTGTAATAAATACTTGGCCAATGGAGAAACTTTTGGCTTATTTTAACCGTAATAAGAAATAAGTAGGGATGATCAACTAGAAAAGGAGTAAGCAAATGAACGAACGAATTCTCCGCGTATTGGAATTTAATAAAGTCATTGAACGTTTAACAAACCATGCTGCGACATCGCTTGGTAAAGACTTAGCGTCCAAATTGATGCCTTCAACGAATCTAGATGATGTGATCGAAATTCAAAAGGAGACAGATGAAGCGGTACAAATTTTACGATTAAATGCCTCTGTTCCACTAGGAGGAATATTTGATATTCGTGAAAGCATAAAGCGAAGCGTTATTGGTGGAGTGCTAAGTACAAATGAGTGTCTTGATGTAGCCAATACAATATATGGAGGCCGTCAAGTAAAAGATTTCATAGAAAAGCTTGAAGAGGAAATACCTATCTTGAAAGGTTTAGTAGAAGGAATAACACCTCTACGAGAACTAGAACGACAAATAAAAAGCTGTATTGATGACCATGGTCATATGATGGATAGTGCTTCTGATAAACTTCGTAGTATTCGATCATCCATTCGCACGTATGAAAGCAGGGTACGTGATAAGCTGGATAACTATATGAAAACTCAAAGTAATATGCTTTCAGATGCCATTATTACAATTAGAAATGATCGTTATGTATTACCTGTTAAACAGGAATATCGAGGAGCAATCGGTGGTATTGTTCATGATCAGTCTGCTTCGGGCCAAACATTATTTATGGAACCAAAAGCAGTTGTAGAATTAAATAATCAACTACAAGAAGCTACCATAAAAGAAAAGCAAGAAATGGAACGTATTTTAAAGGAATTGAGTCTAGAAATTGCTAATCAAGAAGGTTTTTTAGCAGAAAATGTTTCCATATTAGCAAAGATTGACTTTATCTTCTCAAGAGCAAGATTAGCACAAGAAATGAAAGCTGCAATGCCTAAAATGAACGATCAAGGAATTATAAAGATGCAGCAAGCTCGACATCCGTTAATTCCAATAGATGAAGTAGTTGCTAATGATGTAGAAATTGGCGAGGATTTTACAGCTATTGTCATTACTGGACCGAATACTGGTGGTAAAACAGTAACCTTAAAAATGATTGGACTATGTACATTAATGGCTCAATCTGGTTTACAAATTCCAGCATTTGATGGTTGTGAGTTAGCAGTGTTTGAAGAAGTGTTTGCTGATATTGGAGACGAACAATCCATTGAGCAAAACCTTAGTACATTTTCTTCTCATATGACAAACATTGTGGATATTTTACAGCATGTGAATGATAAGACTTTAGTATTATTTGACGAACTTGGTGCTGGCACTGATCCACAGGAAGGTGCTGCATTAGCAATGTCTATTTTAGACGAGGTTGTTTCCAGGAATGCGCGTGTTATTGCGACAACTCATTACCCCGAGTTAAAGGCATATGGTTATAATCGTAAAGATGTTATTAATGCTTCTGTAGAATTTGATGTGGAAACGTTGCAACCTACGTACCGGTTATTAATTGGTGTTCCAGGAAGAAGTAATGCATTTGATATTTCAAGGCGATTAGGACTAAGTGAGGATATTATCGATCATGCCAAAAGTCATATTGGTGTTGATTCGAAAAATGTAGAAAATATGATAGCTTCTTTAGAGAACTCCCAGATACAAGCGGAAAAAGAGTATGAAGAGGCGCACCACATCCTTTTAGAGAGTGAACAGCTACGTAAGGATATAGAGAAGGAATGGTCCCAATTAGAACAGAAAAGGGATGCTATATTCAAAAAGGCTGAGGAAAAAGCTGAAAAAGCTTTACAAAAGGCTAAAGAAGAAGCAGAAGCTATCGTAGAACAAATTCGTAAAATGAAAACAAATACTGAATTAAAAGAACATGAATGGATTGAAGCGAAAAAAATGCTAGAGGAAGCTCAACCAACCCTTCGAAAGAATGAAAAAGTAGAAGAACAGACTTCTAATAGAGCACAAGTAGAATTGCAGCCTGGAGATGAAATTAAACTCTTAACGGCTAATCAAAATGGTACCGTATTAGAAAAAATTAGTGATAAAGAATATCTAGTACAAGTAGGTATTATGAAGGTGAAGGCAAAACGAAATGATCTACAAAAGGCTGGCAAGAAAAAAGAGGCGATGGTAAAACCATTAGCTACAATTAAAGGATCTAATTACCATGTTAAAACAGAATTAGATATACGGGGAGAACGCTTTGAGGATGCGTTGCTTCAACTAGAAAAATATGTAGATGACGCACTGTTAGCTGGTTACCCGAAAGTATATATCATACATGGAAAGGGTACAGGCGCATTGAGAAAAGGGGTTCAGGAATTTGTTAAAAAACACCCACAAATATCGTCAGGTCGCCCTGGATCAGCCGGTGAAGGCGGTAGTGGAGTTACAGTAATAGAATTTAAATAGTAAATATGGGGAGGAGAGTATATGGACACTTTTTGGGAGAACATAATTGTTGAAACTGCTGCAAGATATAGTGTTGTAATCTTATGTACAATTGTTTTTCTGGCAGTATTTGAGCTGGTAACATCTTATAAAAATTGGGAAGAAATAAAAAAGGGGAATATTTCAGTAGCAATGGCAACTGGAGGTAAAATTTTTGGTATTGCTACGATTTTTAGGTATTCCATAGAGCATAATGATACGTTATTAACGAGTATTGGATGGGGAGCCATTGGGTTTTTTCTATTAATTATTGCTTATTTTATATTTGAGTTTCTAACACCAACGATTAAAGTTGATGAAGAGATTGGAAAAGGAAATATTGCAGTTGGTTTTATATCCATGACTATTTCGATTAGCTTAGCTTTTGTAATAGGGGCAAATATTGTTTAGGGAGAGAAAATAATTGGATACATTGCAAGTTTTAGCAAGAATCTTAATTGTAGTAGCGATCATTTTTGTAATTATAGGGGTATTTTATTTGATCTAATTCATCCATTAATTCCAATTAATTATGCCGGCTCATTGAACTATTTATATATTTCATAAAAAAAAGTTAAATAAAATTTCAAAAAATATCAATTAGTCGGTATAATGTAATATAAATATAGTTATAAAGGAGGAATTGATGTGGAAGAAAAGTTATGGCATGCAAAATATCCAGGGGAAATTCCAACTACGATTGACTACGACGAGAAGCCATTACATGTCTTTTTGGAAGAGGCTTCTAAACGTTACGGAGAAAAGAAAGCGCTTCATTTTATGGGGAAGGAGATGTCATTTTCTGAACTCTATTCGCAAGCAAAGCGAATGGCAAACTACTTTCAGCAATTAGGATTAACGAAAGGCGATCGAGTTGCCATCATGTTACCAAACTGTCCTCAAGCTGTCGTCAGTTACTATGGGGCACTAATGGCTGGAGCTATTGTTGTTCAAACCAACCCTCTTTATACGGAAAGAGAGTTAGAATACCAACTAAACGATTCTGCAGCAACATTTATTATATGCTTGGATATATTGGTACCACGTGTTAAAAATGTAAAAGAAAACACGTCATTAAAGCATATGATTGTAACGGGTATTAAAGATTATTTGCCATTCCCTAAAAATTTGATCTACCCGTTTATTCAAAAAAAGCAATATAATCTTGTAGTAAAAGTTGAACATCGTGGAGACACGCATGTATGGATGAAAATACTTGAACAAACAACACCTAATTATCAAACGGTAGACGTCAATCCGAAGGAAGATTTGGCATTATTACAGTACACTGGAGGAACGACAGGGTTTCCTAAAGGAGTTATGTTAACTCATTTTAACCTCGTTTCTAATGTCCAAATGTGTGATGCTTGGCTTTATAAAACGAAACAGGGAGAAGAAGTTGTTCTAGGTGTTTTACCATTTTTCCATGTTTATGGTATGACAACCGTAATGAACATGTCGATCATGGCAGGGCAAAAAATGATATTAATGCCTAAGTTTGATGCTGGGGATGTACTTAAGACAATTCATAAACAGAGACCTACATTATTTCCAGGTGCTCCTACTATTTATGTAGGTTTACTAAATCATCCAGATTTGGAAAAGTACGACTTATCCTCGATAGAGGCTTGTATAAGCGGATCAGCGCCACTACCTATAGAAGTACAAGAGCAATTTGAAAAAGTAACTGGTGGACGGTTAGTAGAAGGATATGGTCTAACAGAGTCTTCTCCAGTTACACATGCAAATTTTGTGTGGGAAAAACGAATTAATGGTAGTATTGGTATACCTTGGCCAGATACAGATGCCAAAATTCTAGATATGGAAACATTAGAAGAGGCTGAAATTGGGGAAGTTGGAGAAGTTGCTGTCAAAGGACCTCAAGTCATGAAGGGCTATTGGAATAACCAAGAAGAAACCGATAACGTGTTAAAGGATGGTTGGTTATTCACTGGTGATATGGGGTACATGGACGAAAATGGATATTTCTATATTGTTGATCGTAAAAAAGATATGATTATTGCAGGGGGATATAATATATATCCAAGAGAAATAGAGGAAGTATTATATGAGCATGAAGGTGTTTTAGAAGTAGCGGTAGCGGGTATTCCGGATCCATACCGTGGTGAAACGGTCAAAGCCTATGTTGTAGCCAAAAATGGATATATACTTACGGAAGATGAATTAAATACGTATTGTAGAAAACATCTTGCTGCTTACAAAGTTCCAAGATTATATGAATTTCGTGATGAATTACCTAAAACAGCAGTTGGGAAAATATTAAGAAGACAGTTGGTAGAAAGTGAAAAGATAGAAAGTAAGGAATTAGAAGAAAGTAACTCAAATTGAGCTATATGCTCTTTTTTACCCTTTTTTGTACAAGCTAATAAATATCATTGACATCTCCATTTAGTAAACGTATAATATTTTATGAATGAGTATTCATTCATTTTCAGCATGAAGGTAGTTTGAAGGAGAATTTTATGAAGAAAAACAAACCAAAGTACAAATTGATCATTGACGCAGCTGTTGAAGTTATTGCAGAAAATGGATACCATGCTTCACAAGTGTCGAAAATCGCTAAAAAAGCAGGCGTAGCAGATGGAACCATATACTTATATTTTAAGAATAAAGAAGATATACTTGTCTCGGTATTTGACGAAAAGATGGGGCAATTTATCGACCAAATTATTACAGCAATCAATCAAAAAGAAAATGCGAATGAGAAGTTATTAACGCTTATACAAATGCATTTTAGTCAGCTTGCCGAAGATCACCATCTTGCAATTGTTACACAGTTAGAATTAAGACAGTCGAATATTGATTTGCGTCTTCAGATTAATAAAGTACTAAAACCTTACTTATCCCTTATTGATTCCATTATCCAAGAGGGGATAGAACAAAAGCTGTTTCGAGACGATTTAAATCGTAAACTTGTACGGCAAATGATATTTGGTACATTAGATGAAACCGTAACAAACTGGGTAATGAAAGAAGAAAAGTACGATTTGGTGGGTCTTGCACCATCCGTTCATGCTTTGATTACAAATGGTCTCACAGTAAAGTAGAATAATTAGGTCTCTTTTGTTCAAGGAGACCTAAGTAAGGCATGATAAAGTAATTAGATTTTGTTAAGATAGAATAGAGGAGGGGAAAAATGGGGACATTAGCATATGATTTACAGAAACATGTAGCTGTATTAACGATTCAAAGTCCACCAGCTAATGCATTATCTAGTAATCTATTACGCGATCTTTCTGAAAAATTAGATTTAATTGAATCAGAACCATCCGTAAAAGCAATTGTTATGAAGGGAGAAGGTAAATTTTTCTCAGCAGGGGCAGACATCAAAGAATTTACTTCATTTCAACATTCCTCTGATTACCAATCATTATCAGAAGAAGGTCAACGATTATTTGATCGTATGGAGAATTTTTCTGTACCAATTATAGCTGCTATACATGGTGCAGCATTAGGTGGCGGTTTAGAATTAGCGATGGCTTGCCATATTCGTATCGTTGCAGAAAATGCCAAACTAGGACTACCAGAATTAAATCTAGGAATCATACCAGGATTTGCTGGCACACAGCGGTTACCAAGATATGTAGGTACATCGAAAGCATATGAGTTAATTTTAAGCGGTGAACCAATTAGTGGTGTAGAAGCGAAGGATTTAGGGTTAGCAAATCAGGCTGTTGCAGATAATGAAGTCTTTGATGAAGCTATGAAACTAGCATCAAAAATAACTGCGAAAAGTAAGCCTACAATTAACCAAGTCATGCAATTAATCCCTTTTGCAAATACTTCTCAGTTTGCTGAGGGAGTTAGAGCAGAAGCAAAAGCTTTTGGCGAGGTCTTTGGCTCTGAAGATGCAAAAGAAGGTGTGAAAGCCTTTATTGAAAAGCGAAAACCAAACTTCCAGGATAAATAGATCTATCTTCATCTATTATCATATTTTTGTAGCATGGAAAGTGAAAGCCTTTCCATGATCGGATAAGTACAACTAGGGTATTCGCTATAATTATTTGCGAATAAAAAGGAGGATAACATATGAATATTTATGTTTTATTGAAAAAGACATTTGATACAGAGGAAAAAATTGCTGTGACAGATGGTCGTATTGAAGATGAAGGTGTAGAATTTATCATTAACCCTTATGACGAATATGCGGTTGAGGAAGCAATTAAACAACGTGATGAACATGGTGGAGAAGTTACCGTTGTTACTATTGGTGATGAAGATTCTGAAAAACAATTGCGAACAGCATTGGCAATGGGTGCAGATAAAGCTGTCTTAATTAATACAGAGGAAGATTTAGAGGATGGTGATCAATTCACAACTGCTAAAATATTAGAAGCATTTTTTGAAGATAAAGAAGTTGATTTAATTTTAGCAGGTAATGTCGCTATTGATGAAGCTAGTGGTCAAGTTGGGCCAAGATTGGCAGAGCGATTGGGAATCCCTTATGTTACGACAATAACTAATCTTGAGATTGATGGAGATACAGTAAAAATTGATAAGGATGTTGAAGGTGACGTAGAAAAAGTAGAAACAAGTTTACCTGTTCTTGTTACATGTCAACAGGGTTTAAATGAACCAAGATACCCATCGTTACCAGGGATCATGAAAGCGAAAAAGAAACCATTAGAAGAACTGGAAATTGATGACCTTGATTTAGATGAAGATGAGCTTGAACCTAAAACGAAGACAGTTGATATCTTCTTACCTCCTGAAAAAGAAGCTGGTAGAGTATTAGAGGGAGAGATTAACGAGCAAGTGCAAGAGCTAGTTTCATTACTTAAAAACGAATCTAAGGTATTATAATCTTTTTACTTTTTCGGTCTCACATTGTGCAACGATGGCATGAAGATAAGCAAAGTTTTCTATACAGAAGGGAGAAGTTCTCATGAGCGATAAATTATTAGTTATTGGAGAAACAAGAGATGGTGTTTTACGAAACGTAACATTTGAAGCAATCGCCGCGGCTAAAAAAATAAAACCCGATGGTGAGATTGTTGGAGTTTTATGTGGGGAAGATGAATTAGAAAAACAAGGTCAAGAAATGATATATTATGGTGCAGATCGTGTAGTAACGTTAAAAAACTCCACTTTGAAAACGTATACTTCAGACGGTTTTGGTCAGGCGGTAATGTCTGTTATTGATGAAGAATCGCCATATGGTATAGTAATGGGGCATACTGCTGTTGGAAAAGACTTAACACCTAAAATTGCTGCTAAATTAGAGTCGGGATTAATTTCGGATGCTACAGATATTGAAGTTGATGGTGATGAAGTTGTATTTACTAGACCAATCTATTCAGGAAAAGCATTTGAGAAGAAGACAATTACTAGTGGATTAGTATTCGTTACGATTCGCCCAAATAATATACCTGCACTTGATCGTGATGGTTCTCGATCTGGTGATATCCAAGCAAAAGACGTTGACGTTACAGATTTAAGAATGGTGATTAAAGATGTTATTCGCAAAGCATCAGAAGGAGTAGATTTATCTGAAGCCAACGTCATCGTAGCTGGTGGTCGTGGGGTAAAAAGTGCAGATGGGTTTAAGCCTTTATACGAATTAGCGGATGTATTAGGTGGAGCTGTTGGTGCTTCAAGGGGTGCTTGTGATGCGGATTATTGTGATTACTCCTTACAAATCGGTCAAACCGGTAAGGTAGTTACACCTGATTTATACATTGCAGTTGGTATTTCTGGTGCTATTCAGCATTTAGCTGGTATGTCAAACTCAAAAGTTATCGTGGCTATCAACAAAGATCCCGAAGCAAATATCTTTAATGTTGCTGACTATGGAATTGTTGGTGATCTATTTGAAGTTGTTCCTATGCTGATTGAAGAGATTAAAAAGATTAAAGCATAGGATATCCGAAAGATCTAACCACATGGTTAGGTCTTTTATATTTTGTTGATAATTATTAACGGTTTAAGCAAACTATTAGTAAGCAAATATTATTGATGATATACTCGATAACGAGTAAAGTTTGAGGAGGATTAAATATGGCAATTGTGAATGTAACTGATCAAACCTTCGCTAGTGAAACAGCTGAAGGATTAGTGCTAGCTGATTTTTGGGCACCTTGGTGTGGTCCATGTAAAATGATTGCTCCGGTTCTTGAAGAAATCGATGGCGAAATGTCAGATAAAGTGCAAATTGTTAAACTTGATGTTGATGAGAATCAAGAAACAGCAGGTAAATTTGGAGTAATGAGTATTCCGACACTATTATTATTCAAAGACGGAAATGTTGTAGATCAAGTTATTGGTTTCCAACCAAAAGAAGCACTTGTTGAATTAATAAACAAGCACGCATAAGTAAATGCGAATAATACACGAAGTAATAAAGAGAAATCCCTTGTTGCCAACTGTGACAAGGGATTATCTTTAGTTGAAAAGTTTTTAGTTAAGGGATGTAGTTGGTAATGAACCAAACAATAAAAGAAAAGTTAGCAGTACTCCCTGCACAACCTGGTTGTTATCTTATGAAAGATAAAAATAACACGGTTATTTATGTAGGAAAATCGAAGATGCTAAAAAACAGAGTCCGGTCATATTTTACTGGGGCTAACGATCAGAAAACGCAACGTTTAGTTCAAGAGATTAATGATTTTGAATATATTATAACTACTTCGGAAATTGAAGCACTTATATTAGAGATGAATTTAATCAAAAAATATGATCCTAAGTATAACGTAATGTTGAAAGATGATAAATCCTATCCATACTTAAAAATCACTTCGGAGCGACACCCTCGTTTATTGATCACTCGAAAAGTAAAAAGGGATAAAGGAAAATACTTTGGACCATACCCTAATGTGTCTGCAGCTAGAGAGACTAAAAAGTTATTAGATCGTTTATATCCTTTAAGAAAATGTAACAACCCTCCAGGTAGATACTGCTTATACTATCATATGGGTCAATGTTTAGCGTGTAGTGAGGAACCAGCTTCTAAAATGGAATATGACCGAATCGTTCAGAGTATTACGTCATTTCTGCACGGCGGATTTAAAGAGATCAAAAAAGACTTGCAAGCAAAAATGTATGAAGCAAGTGAACAGCTTAATTTTGAACGAGCACAGGAATTAAGAGACCAAATCCAACATATTGAAGTTGTCATGGAACAGCAAAAAATGACTCTTAATGACAATGTGGATCGGGATGTATTTGGGTATAGCTATGATAAAGGCTGGATGTGTGTGCAAGTGTTCTTTATTCGTCAGGGAAAATTAATTGAAAGAGATGTAGCTGTTTTCCCATTTTTCGATGATCCGGAAGACACTTTCACTAGCTACATAGGTCGATTTTACCTACATCAGCATCATCCAAAGCCAAAGCAAATATTTGTACCAATTGGAATGGATACAGAACTATTAAAAGAACTATTGGAGATAGATGTTCATACTCCGTATCGTGGGCGGAAGAAAGAATTAGTTGAACTTGCTATGGAAAATGCAAAAGCATCCTTAAAAGAGAAATTCTCTATTATTGAACGGGATGAAGAACGGACAATTGTGGCAGTTGAAAAGCTAGGTGAAGCGTTGAATATCGAAACCCCACATCGAATAGAAGCTTTTGATAATTCTAATATCCAAGGTACAGACCCTGTATCAGCAATGGTAGTATTTACAGATGGAAAACCAAATAAAAAGGAATATCGAAAATATAAAATTAGAGATGTGGAAGGTCCAGATGATTATGAAACAATGCGTGAAGTTATTCGTAGGCGTTACACAAGGGTATTAAAGGAGTCATTACCATTACCCGATTTAATTGTTATTGATGGTGGGAAAGGTCAAATGGGAGCTGCATTAGATGTATTAGAAAATGAACTAGGTGTATATATTCCATTGTGCGGTCTAGCTAAAGACGATAAACATAAGACAAGTGAATTACTCTATGGAGATCCTCCTATGGTTATTCCGCTGTCGAGAAAATCACAGGAATTTTATTTAGTGCAACGCATTCAAGATGAAGTCCATCGTTTTGCTATTTCCTTTCATCGACAATTGCGAGGGAAAAGTCTATTTCAATCAGAGTTGGATAAGGTTCCAGGTGTTGGTGAAAAAAGGCGCAAACTACTTTTAACTCATTTTAAATCTGTATCCGAAATAAAGAGTGCTTCTATACAAGATCTAACAAAGCTAGGTATACCAACGAATATAGCCGAGGAAATATTAACCCATTTAAATGAAAAAAAAGAAGAATAAAAGAAGCACCTTATTCACGGAATGAGCATTCACTGATTTAGTGAATCTCATTCCGTTATTTACTATAAATTCCTCATTTGATTTTGTATTATTTTCTGTACTTCAATACTCTTCTAAAATTAATTTGTAAATAAAATTTTAAATTCTATTTGATGAATTTTCTTGTGTATTTCTTCGATACATTCACATTCCATTCCTTTTAATGAATATATTGCTTCAGCGAGAAAACCTGCTTCAAGACGAAAAGTAGCATCAATAGGTGCTTGAAGTCGCTGTACTACCGCATCTGATAGTAAATGAAAAATAAGTTCATGTTTCTTTTCCTTAATAAGTTCTAATTTACCCCATCCGGATTTTTCGAAAAAGTAGATGATGTCCCCTAATGAACTGATTTCAAATTTTCGAGCTAAATTCTTCCCCATAAAATAAAGTAACGTGTCTGTTTCTGACCCTAATAAGTCAGGTAAACTTATGTACCGAATGATATCATAACCTGCTCCAGAATTATCCAATTGCTCAAGAACAGATAACGACAATTGTTCGTGTTTTTTAGCCATATATGTATCCCTTTCTTTGTATAAATTAGCGATAATAAACGATAACTAGTAATATTATCTATGCATTCTTATTATTGTGCAAGGGAAGAGTGATTACTATTGAAATTTATAATTTAGGAAAAATAAAGATTCCTTTCCTTGACGCTTATTGTAGATAGAAGTACAATAAATATGTTGCAAATATGTACATTTTAAGAACAATAAAGAATTTACTTTTATTGTCTGAAATGTCAACTTTTATAAAAAATCATAGATGAACTAAGGGGGGTAACACATGGCAGAACATCGCGAGTTTTTTTACAGAAGATTACACTCACTATTAGGCGTAGTTCCAATCGGGATTTTCTTGATTCAGCATTTAGTGGTGAATCATTTTGCTGTGTATGGGGAAGAAAGTTTCAATAAGGCTGCTGCATTTATGCATGATCTTCCTTTTAGAATCTTGCTTGAGACTTTCATTATTTTCCTACCGATTTTATTCCATGCTATTTTAGGGGTTTACATTGTGTTTACTGCAAAAAACAATGTAAAAAGGTATGGGTTCTTCCGTAATTGGTTGTTCTACTTACAACGTTTTACTGGAATCGTTACATTAATATTCATTTCATGGCATGTTTGGGAAACGCGAGTACAAATTGGACTAGGTAATGCTGATTTGGATTACAGCTTAATGGAAGGGATATTAGCTAATCCTGTAATGTTTTGGTTCTATATTATTGGTGTAATTTCAACTGTATTCCATTTCTCGAATGGTTTATGGGGATTCTTAGTTTCTTGGGGCTTTGCTCAATCACCAAGATCTCAAAAAATTGTTACATATGGAACACTAGTTGTGTTCTTAGCTGTTAGTTACATTGGTGTTCGTTCACTAATTAGATTTGCTTATGGAGTATAAGAAAAAGGGAGTGAGTAATCAATATGAGTAATCGTAAAGTCGCTGTAGTTGGCGGAGGTTTAGCTGGACTTATGGCAACTATAAAAGCTGCTGAAGCTGGTGTAAGCGTTGACTTATTTTCTGTAGTACCTGTAAAACGCTCTCACTCTGTATGTGCCCAAGGCGGAATAAATGGGGCTGTTAATACAAAAGGAGAAGGCGATTCTCCAATGATTCACTTTGATGATACGGTCTATGGTGGGGATTTCTTGGCAAACCAACCACCAGTAAAGGCAATGTGTGAAGCAGCGCCAAGTATCATTCATATGTTGGACCGTATGGGAGTTATGTTTAACCGCACTCCTGAAGGACTTTTGGACTTTAGACGTTTTGGTGGTACTCAACATCACCGCACAGCATATGCTGGAGCAACTACAGGTCAACAATTATTATATGCTTTAGATGAACAAGTTCGTCGTTATGAAGTAGAAGGATTAGTAACTAAATTTGAAAGCTGGGAATTTGTAGGTATCGTCACCGATGATGAAGGAGTCGGTAGAGGTATAGTAGCTCAGGATATTAAAACACATGAGATCAAGTCTTTCCCATCTGATGCGACAATAATGGCTACTGGAGGTCCTGGTATTATCTTTGGTAAGTCAACCAACTCTATGATTAATACAGGTTCTGCAGCTAGTGCTTTATATCAGCATGGCGCGAAGTATGCAAACGGTGAATTCATTCAAATTCACCCAACAGCAATTCCAGGAGACGATAAACTTCGTTTAATGAGTGAATCTGCACGTGGTGAAGGTGGTCGAGTTTGGACCTATAAAGATGGTGAACCTTGGTATTTCCTAGAAGAGAAATATCCTGCATATGGTAATCTTGTACCTCGCGATATAGCAACGCGCGAGATATTTGATGTTTGCGTAAACCAAAAACTAGGAATAAATGGAGAGAATATGGTTTACCTTGACCTTTCTCATAAGGATCCAAAAGAATTAGATGTAAAACTTGGTGGTATTATTGAGATTTACGAAAAATTTGTTGGAGAAGATCCACGTAAGGTTCCGATGAAAATCTTCCCAGCTGTTCACTATTCTATGGGCGGACTTTGGGTTGACTATAATCAAATGACAAATATTCCTGGTATCTTCGCAGCTGGTGAATGTGATTATTCTCAGCATGGAGGAAATCGCTTAGGTGCTAACTCATTACTTTCTGCGATATATGGTGGAATGGTTGCTGGACCGAAAGCAATTGAATACATTGATGGTCTTGAAAAGCATGTTGACGATCTACCATCAAGTATATTTGATAATAGAGTTAAAGAAGAAGAAGAAAAATTTGAAGCAATGATGAAGATGGATGGTAACGAAAATGCTTATCAGTTACACCAAGAGCTTGGTGAATGGATGACAGATAATGTTACCGTTGTTCGTGACAATGAAAAATTACTTAAGACTGATGAAAAAATTCAAGAGTTGCTCGAACGTTGGGAAAATATTAACGTAAATGATACAGCAAGATGGAGTAACCATGGTGTTATGTTTACACGTCAATTAAAAAATATGTTACATCTTGCACGTGTAATTACTATTGGTGCATATAATCGTAACGAGAGTCGTGGTGCTCATTATAAACCTGAATTCCCTGAGCGTAATGATGAAGAGTGGTTAAAGACTACGATTGCTGAATTTGATAAAGAAACAAATTCACCTGTTTTCTCTTATGAGGAAGTGGATGTATCTTTAATCAAGCCTCGTAAACGTGATTACACCAAAAAAAGCGAAGGGAGTAAATCATAATGGCTGAACAACAGACAGTTAGATTTATTATAACTAGACAAGACAGCCCAGAATCTGCTCCTTATGAAGAAGCATTTGATGTTCCATATCGTAAAAACATGAATGTTATCTCTGGGTTAATGGAAATCCGTAAAAATCCGGTAACTGCAAATGGGGAAAAGACAACTCCTGTACAGTGGGATATGAACTGTTTAGAGGAAGTTTGTGGTGCTTGTTCTATGGTAATTAATGGTACTGCAAGACAATCTTGTGCAGCACTAGTCGACGAATTAGAACAGCCAATTAGATTGGAACCAATGTCAACATTCCCAGTTGTACGTGACTTAATTATTGATCGTGAACGTATGTTTGACGCACTTAAACAAGTAAAAGCTTGGATTCCGATTGACGGTACACATGATTTAGGTCCTGGACCGCGTATGCCTGAGAAGAAACGTCAATGGGCATATGAGTTATCCAAATGTATGACTTGTGGTGTATGTTTAGAGGCTTGTCCAAATGTTAATGATAAATCTGACTTTATTGGACCTGCTGCAATTTCTCAGGCTCGTTTATTCAATTCACATCCAACTGGAGAGATGAATAAGAGTGAGAGATTAGAAGGTTTAATGGAAGATGGTGGAATTGAAGGGTGTGGAAATGCACAAAACTGTGTACAGGTATGTCCTAAAGGTATCCCTTTGACGACTTCAATTGCAGCAATGAATCGTGCAACAACTATTCAATCATTTAAGAATTTCTTTGGTAGCGATAACGCACATTAATAATAATTTTTCTTTTATCAACATGAACCCTTACCTTATTATGGTAGGGGTTATTTTTCTAATGCAGAAGACAGAAAGAGGAGAAATTAGACATGAAAAATATTAGTTATATAGAAGACATGAAAGAATGGAGATCAGAGTTTTCATTTTCTATTCCGATCAATATTCGTTTTTCTGAAACAGATATGTTTGGACATGTTAATAATGTTTCACCATTCATATATTTTGAAGAAGCCCGTATTGAATTCTTGAAGTCTCTTGGTCTATTTGGAGAGACTGAAGGAGAAGAAGGGATACCAATAGTAGCAGACCTTCAATGTGATTATCACAGACAAATGTTTTTTGGAGAAAGTATTAGACTTTATGTTAAAGTAAACGACGTAGGCAATAGTTCTTTTGATGTACATTATATGGCTTTAAACACAGAAGAGGAGCTATGCATAACAGGTCGAGGTCGAATGGTATACATTAACCCAGTAACAGGAAAACCTGTTTCACTAAGTGATGGTATGAAAGAAAAATTATTGTCTAGATAACTTGAAATAAAACCGACTTCCGAAAGAGGAAAGTCGGTTTTACTTAGAGCTTTAATTCACCCATGCGAATAAGCTCTACTACAGCTTGAGAACGCCCCTTGACTCCTAATTTTTGCATAGCATTTGAAATGTGGTTACGGACAGTTTTCTCAGATATAAACAATTCCTGGGCAATTTCTTTAGTTGTTTTGTCCTGTACTAAAAGTTCGAAAACTTCTTTTTCACGTTTAGTCAATAATTGCTTCGGTTTGTAGTCGTTGTCCTTCAAATGTTAACCCCTCCTTGCTGTCATAGAGCTGCGGTACGAAGGGCAATTATTTAGTCACTATTAGCTTATGAAGAGATACATAAACGGTGCGCACATTTCCTGTGCGAAGAATATATTACTATTAAAAAAATGTTACAGATTTATTTTCGTTAAGGTTTTACAGATAAATATAAGATTTTTAGTGTTTTTATGATAAAATATGACTATATAATGGGAATTTCACGGGAGGTTACATCTTGGAAAACGAATTACAAAGAGATGCAATAGAAAAATTAGAAAAACGACTACGCCATATATCAGGTGCTATTAAGCAGAACGGTCGGAAAATATTAAATAATTATCCCATCACCTCACCTCAATTTATCGCATTACAATGGTTACTGGAAGAAGGAGATTTAACCATTGGTGAATTATCTACAAAAAACGGATTGGCTTTTAGCACAACTACCGACCTTGTGGATCGAATGGAGAAAAATGAATTAGTTGAACGAGTTCGTGATCAAAGTGATCGCCGAGTAGTCCGTATACATGTGTTAGATAAAGGGAAACGAATAATTAAGGAAGTTATTTTAAAACGACAAGACTTTTTAGGAGAAGTACTGGAAAATTTTTCAGAAGAGCAAACTGCAACTCTTATAGAGTTATTGGATCAATTACATGATAAAATGAAAAGCGTAAATGAAAAATAACAGCAAAGAAGTAGAGGCGATATGTTTGAATAAACCAATTGGTGTCATTGACTCTGGTGTCGGTGGCCTAACGGTAGTACATGAGCTTATGAGACAGCTACCAAAAGAAAAACTGATTTATTTAGGTGATACACTTAGATGTCCCTATGGACCGAGACCAGAACATGAAGTAGTTCAGTTTACATGGGATATGGTAGAGTTCTTGTTGGAAAAAGACGTGAAAATGATTGTTGTCGCTTGTAATACAGCAACTGCATATACATTAAAGGAATTACAAGATCATTTGAGTATTCCTGTTGTTGGAGTTATCCAACCTGGTGCACGTGCAGCAATAAAGAATACGAAAAATAACCATGTAGGTATTATAGGTACGGAGGGAACAATTCGAAGTAATGCCTATATAGAAGCTCTACAATATATTAAGTCTGATTTAGACATAAATGCTTTAGCTTGTCCACTTTTTGTACCTATGGTTGAACAAGGGATATTAAGCGGTCTACAGGCTGAAGAAATTGTAAAAGAGTCACTTCAACCTCTTATGAGATATAAAGATGATATGGATTCGTTAATATTAGGGTGTACTCACTATCCTTTAATAAGAGAAGTTATCCAAAAAGTACTTGGTCCCCAAGTTACATTAATTTCATCTAGTGAAGAAACAGCAAGAGAAACAAGCGCAATATTAGAGTTTCATCAATTATTAAATACAGGAAACGAGCAAACAAATCATCAATTTTATACGACTGGTGAATTGGAAATTTTTACGGAAATCACGAAGAGTATTTTTAATAGTTCCATTGATAATTTACAAGCTGTTACGATTGAAAAAGCTGTGATTGCGAGAAATTAGGGTTCTTTATATAAAGGACCCTAATTTTTTTGTGCTAGAAATAATAAACGTTGGTCTAATTTTTGAATAGGCTCGTATATATAATAGTACAAACCATCGTAGGAGGGAATCACATGCGAAAGCACCGATTATTATTAATAATGGCTATCAGTATCTCGATTATATTGACAGGCTGTTTCCAAGGAGAACAATCACTTGAAGAAATGGATCCACCTCAGGATGCAGAAGCAGTAGATAATGATTTAACTTCTAGCATTCAATCAGAAGATAGTGAAGGGGAAAATGAAGAGGTAACTGAGAGTGAAGAGACAGCTGAAGAAAAAACCGTAGAAAGAGAACTGTATTTAATTGATTCAAATGGAATGGTTGCATCGCAAACATTAGAATTACCAATTCCAGAATCGAAAGAGGTTGCAACACAAGTATTAGAGTATTTAGTGAAAGATGGTCCAGTAACGCAAATGCTACCAAATGGCTTTCAAGCAGTACTGCCAGCTGATACAGAAGTTTTAGGCCTTGAATTAGAAGAAGATGGTACACTTATTGTTGATTTATCAGAGGAGTTTACCGAATATGATGCAAAAGAAGAAATTAAAATTCTTGAAGCAATGACATATACACTAACACAATTTGAAAATGTAGAACAAGTAAAATTGTGGGTTAATGGACATGAACAAGAAGTAATGCCTGTTAATGGAACTCCAATTGGTGACGGCTATTCTAGAGCTAATGGTATTAATGTAACGGAATCAGATAATATTGACCTTATTAATAGCAAGGCTGTAACGATGTATTTTCCTGCAGAACATGATGATAATCAATATTTTGTTCCTGTGACACAACATGTAAAAGCGGAAAATGGAGATGCGCTTCAAGCGATCGTAGATTCATTGGTTGATGGACCTGGGTATGTGACAAATCTAATGCATGTATTTAATGCAGGTGCACAATTGGTAGAAACTCCAAATCTACAAAACGGTGTTTTAGATTTGGTATTTAATGAAAATGTATTACAGGATATGGATAATTCTGTGATTTCTGATGAAGTTATGGAGACATTAGTTAGAACATTAACGGAACAACAAGACGTTGAAGCTGTTAATGTAAGGGTTGAAAATGTCGAACAGCTTGTTAATGAAAATGGTGAAGCATATTCGGAGCCAGTGACGAAAGAAACGTTTTTACCATCGGAAAAATTCTAGTTAGAAAAGCTGCTAGTCTATTGTTAAAACATGCTAACAAATGTTAGTGTGTTTTTTGTTTTTTAATACATGCTTTTGTACAAAATATGTTAAGCTAATGTTGGAAAGAGGAGGAGTTTTTTCATGAGAGAAGATCTAAGAAATACGAACCAATTAAGACCAATTACTATGATACCTAATTTTGTAAAACATCCAGAAGGCTCTGTGCTAATTCAAGTAGGAGAAACAAAAGTAATATGTAATGCAAGCATTGAAGATAGAGTTCCTCCTTTTATGCGCGGTCAAGGAAAGGGATGGATTACCGCCGAATATTCAATGCTCCCAAGAGCAACACAAGAGCGAAACATACGAGAATCATCTAAAGGGAAAGTTAGCGGGAGAACGATGGAAATTCAACGGTTGATCGGACGGGCGCTTCGTTCCGTAGTCGATCTAAACGTAATTGGAGAAAGAACGGTTTGGGTGGATTGTGATGTTATTCAAGCAGATGGTGGAACAAGGACTGCTTCCATAACGGGAGCTTTTGTTGCTGTTGTATTAGCCTTTGGAAAAATGCTAGAACAGAAAAAAATGAATAAAATGCCAGTTACAGATTTTTTAGCTGCTACATCGGTTGGCGTGTTAGCAGATGGAACGGAGATACTGGATTTGAATTATGAGGAAGATTCAAAGGCTGCAGTGGATATGAATATAGTTATGACAGGTGCTGAGGAGTTTGTAGAAATACAAGGTACAGGAGAAGAGGCTACCTTTTCATTTACTCAGTTGCAAATGATGCTTAATTTGGCAAATGAAGGTTTGAAGCAAATCATTGATATCCAGAAAGAGACGTTAGGTGATTTAGCAGTTCGTATTGGCGAGACAATTAAAGATGGTGATAAATGATGAAAAAAGTAGTTATTGCTACAAAAAATAAAGGAAAAGCTTTGGAGTTTAAATCATTATTTAAAAAATATAATATTGAAGCAATCTCTTTGTTAGAGTTAGAAAAAGAAGTACCAGATGTTGAGGAAACAGGAACTACATTTCAAGAAAATGCTGCATTAAAGGCGGAAGAAATAGCTAATCTGTTAAATACACCAGTATTAGCTGATGATTCGGGGTTAGAAATCGATGCATTGGATGGTAGACCAGGGATATTTTCTGCTAGATATGCAGGCGAACAAAAAGATGATCAGGCAAATATAGACAAAGTCTTGAAAGAACTAAAAGAAGTTCCTGAAAAAGGTCGGTCCGCGCGTTTTGTATGTGTATTAGCAATTGCAATTCCAGGAGAAGAAACCATTTTTCGCACTGGTTACTGTGAAGGAGAAATAAATACAGAACAAAAAGGAGATAATGGCTTCGGTTATGATCCTATTTTTATTCCAAATGGATATGAATTGACTATGGCCGAGCTAGAACCTGAAGAGAAAAATAGCATAAGTCACCGCAAAAATGCAATTATTCAATTAGAGGATTGGCTAAAAACCATGTAACTACTTTATCAGAAGAGGTGAGCTTATGAATCGCGTGTTATTAGTAAGTGATAGCCATGGACTAACAAACGAATTAGAAAAAATAAAAAGTCGACATGATTGTACATACATGTTTCATTGTGGAGATTCAGAGCTAGAAATAGATAAACCAGAGTTGGAAGGCTTTATAAAAGTTGCAGGCAATTGTGATTTTGATCCCCGTTATCCTGAAGAACAGGTTACCGACATAGGAAATCTTAGGTTTTTTGTGACGCATGGTCATCTACATCAAGTTAAAATGAATATGATGACAATTTCGTATAGAGCAGAAGAACTAGGGACAAATGTTGTTTGTTTCGGTCATACTCATATAGCTGGTGCTGAAAAAATTGGAAAACAATTATTCATTAATCCAGGAAGCATTCGACTCCCTAGAAATAGGGTGGAAAGAACGTATGCCATTGTGGAGTGGGAAACGATAAGTGATATTAAAGTTGATTTTTACACCGTAGAGGGTGAATTAGTTCCAGATATGTCATACAAAACAAGTCTTACTGAATAAATTTGTTTTTAGCAGATAGGAAAGCATAAACTTCCCTATCCTGCATAAGTGCATCGAAGGCTTTTGCCATAAATGCTTGTACTCAGGGAGTATAAGGGCTTCAAAAAAGTAAAGAACTCTTTTCAAGAATCTCTTTAACAATAGCCAAGTTTTCTAACATGCTTTTCAAAGGGTTTCATTAACCTTTGAAAAGCATGTTATTTTTTAAAAAAAAAGTGTTGACAATGACAGGTATAATCCATATAATAAATCTTGTGACCAAAAATGAAACACATATTTATATGGCTTTACGCGGATGTAGTTACGAGCATAACATCCATCGAAAAAGCTTCGAGTTGCCTTGAAGCACCAATCATCATTGAATAAACTTGCAGATGTAGAGGCATAGCTTGCCCAAATGATGTGCGTGAAACCAATGAATTATTTATAAACCTTTATGCGGGTGTAGTTTAGTGGTAAAACCTCAGCCTTCCAAGCTGATGTCGAGGGTTCAATTCCCTTCACCCGCTCCATACATATGTCCCAGTAGCTCAGCTGGATAGAGCAACAGCCTTCTAAGCTGTGGGTCGCAGGTTCGAATCCTGCCTGGGACGTAACCTAAAATAAAACCTAATCCTTTGTTATATAAGGGATTAGGTTTTGTTTATTTCTTTGATTGACCACTGTATTATCAATAAAAAAATGACGTTTGGGTATCAATAAGGCGAGACTATTGTAAATAAGGGTGATCAGGAGATAGTTTATTCTTAAATAGGGTTAACTTGTTTACGTTAGATTTAATTTTTTAGGAAAATTTATATATACTATTAAGTAAATCCAAATTTGCATAAAAGGAGGGAATATATGGAAAGTGAAAATGAGAAGATCATACTTTTTCCTAAATGGAGAAAGGCATTGGAGGAAGAAAGCTTAGAAGCTTTGAAAGCGAAAAGATATGAAGAAGCATTATCAAAGTTAAATCAACTTATAAGTTTTCAGATACATAATCATGAAATTATCATAGGAAAATTGATTTGCTTGATGGAATTAGGTAGACACCAAGAAGCTCAAGAGCTTTGTGAAGAGGTAATGAGTGTAAAGGATGAAGATTATTATCACTATGTACATATTTATCTAACCATCCTGTTTCAAACGAATCAATACAGTCTGTTGATGGATCAGGTTGATTATGAACTTGAGACTCAGGATATACCATATATGATACGTGAACAGTTTAAACAACTTTATGATGTAAGCTCAAAGATGATTAAAGATGCAAAAAATGAGGAAACAACAGAATATCTACTGGAATTACAAGAAGCGGTTGAACAACAAGACCATTTAAAACAATGGCGTCTTATTGAGAGTTTACGAAAATTTAAATCCAACCCAGATAGGAAAGTTATTCAGTTATTGAAAAATGAACATGTACATCCTGTTATAAAGACAGCAATATTTCTTTGGTTACAGGATAACGAAATATCGGAAATAGTTGATGTCCAAAAGCTTGGCTTTCAACTACATGTGAATCCTTCAGATATGGTGGATTTACAATCACATACAACCATTAAACAAACCATGGTACTAATAAATGAATTAGAGCAAAAGAACCCATCACTATACCAATTACTGACCCAATTATTAAACCGTTATGCCTACGTAAGGTATCCTTTATTACCAACTAGTGAGGATGTAACGGATCTTGCTGAAGCTTTACTCTATATCGGGGAAGAAATGTTGAATATACATAATGGAAATAGGGAAGAACTGACAGATAAACAAAAATATTATATCAATGAAATACAAGTGTGTGAACAGTTGTATTTAAGTATTATAGAAGACTAAGGAAAACTCATTGCCTTAATTGCTTGAAAGGCATAATAATTATGGTATAATTAGGTGGTTGTAAATTTGAGATTCAACATAGCTTCCATACATATTATCTCGTTTGTAATTATGATGGGACGCATTTGACATTTTAAAATTGATAGAAATAATCAATGGAAATAATAGATTTTGGAGGGAATTATATGTCAACAAAATGGGAAAAACAAGAAGGTAACGAAGGGGTATTAACCTTCGGAGTAACTGCTGAGGAATTTGATACTGCTTTAGATAAAGCTTTTAAAAAAGTAGTAAAAACTGTTCAAATTCCAGGTTTCCGTAAAGGTAAAGTTCCACGTGGTATTTTTGAAAAACGATTTGGTGTAGAATCTTTATATCAAGACGCTGTAGATATCGTATTACCTGATGCATACATGAAAGCGATCGAAGAAGCAGGAATTGAGCCAATTGATCAACCTTCAATTGATATTGAAGAAATTGAAAAAGGAAAAGATCTTGTTTTTACAGCGCAGGTTACTGTGAAACCAGAGGTGAAATTAGGTGACTATAAAGGTCTAGAAGTGGAAGAGCAAGATACTACTGTTACAGACGAAGACGTTGACAATGAATTAGAACAATTAAGAGAGCGTCATGCAGAGCTTATCGTAAAAGAAGACGGTAAAGTTGAGAATGGTGACACAGTTGTTATGGACTTTGAAGGTTTCCTTGATGGAGAAGCTTTTGATGGAGGAAAAGGTGAAAACCATTCCTTAGAAATCGGTTCTGGACAATTTATTCCTGGTTTTGAAGAGCAATTAGTAGGTAAGGAAGCTGGAGAAGAAACTGAAATTGAAGTTACTTTCCCAGAGGATTATCATGCAGAAGAGCTAGCTGGTAAAAAAGCACAATTTAAAGTGAAAGTCCATGAAATTAAAACAAAAGAATTACCAGAGCTTGACGACGAATTTGCCAAAGATGTTGATGAAGAAGTTGAAACGCTAGAAGAATTAAAGAATAAGAAAAAAGAAGAGCTCGAATCTCAAAAGAAACAGGATGCAGATAATCAAAAACGTGAAACGTTAATTGAAAAAGCTTCAGAAAATGCTGAGGTAGATATTCCAGAAGCAATGGTTGATACAGAGTTAGATCGTATGGTGAAAGAGTTTGAACAACGTTTACAAATGCAAGGTATGACAATGGAAATGTATTTCCAATTCTCTGGTCAAGATGAATCTGCATTGAAAGAGCAAATGAAAGAAGATGCAGGTAAACGAGTAAAAACAAATCTAACACTTGAAGCAATTGCTAATGCTGAGGAACTTGAAGCATCTGATGAAGATGTTCAAGCAGAACTTGAAAATATGGCAACGATGTATGGTACAGATGTTGAGCAACTTAAGCAAATGCTTGGTGGTAACGCAGATGCCATTAAAGAAGATTTGAAATTTAGAAAAGCAATTGACTTTTTAGTTGAGAATAGTAAAGCAGTTTAATATAATTGCTTTACCAGAATTAAACATACAGAATAAAACAAGGTGCGGATCTTCGCACCTTGTTTTACACTATATACGTATCTTTTCAAGGATAAGTCAAAAAACTTGGTTTTGTTAAAGAGACTCCTGAACAAGGGTTCTCAGCTTTTTTAGCAGATATTGTTAAGTACAAGTCTTTATGGCAAAAGCCTTCGTTGCACTTATACAGCATAGGAAAGCATATACTTTCTTAGCTGCTAAATAAATTATCAACAAAAAGATCATGTAATTCATAGGTTGTATCATATACTATTAGAGAACTTGGCTTTTGTTAAAGGGATTCTTGAAATGAGTTCTTAGCTTTTTTAGAAGCCCTTATACTCTTTAGTACAATCTTTATGGAAAATCCTTAGTTGCACGTATGCAGGATAGCAAGAACCATACTTTTTGAACTGCCGATAAACGCTGCAAGCCTAATTTAATGCGATATTGCTTTCTCAGAATACCCTTTGTAGATCAGCGGAATAAACATAAAAGAGTATATTGTTTTGTTTTCTAATTTTCTTCTGATATGATTACTATGACAGTTGAAACAAAAAATCGTATAGCTTAGAAGTAGATCCAAACTTTTAGGGGTGAAATTTAATGTTTAAATTTAATGAAGAAAAAGGGCAATTAAAGTGTTCCTTTTGTGGAAAAAGTCAAGAACAAGTCCGTAAGCTAGTTGCTGGCCCAGGCGTTTATATATGTGACGAATGTATTGACCTATGTACCGAAATTGTAGAAGAAGAGCTTGGTACGGAAGAAGAAACAGAATATAAGGAAATTCCAAAACCGAAAGAGATCTGTGACATTCTTGATGATTATGTAATTGGACAAGAGAAAGCAAAGAAAAATCTTTCTGTTGCGGTATATAATCATTATAAAAGAATTAATTCAACGAAAAGTACTGACGATGTAGAACTGTCTAAAAGTAACATCGCAATGATCGGTCCAACAGGTAGTGGTAAAACATTACTTGCCCAAACATTAGCTAGAATCTTAAATGTACCATTTGCAATGGCTGATGCTACTTCTTTAACAGAAGCAGGGTATGTTGGAGAGGATGTAGAAAATATTCTTTTAAAGCTGATCCAATCAGCTGATTACGATGTAGAGAAAGCCGAGAAAGGGATTATCTATATCGATGAAATTGATAAAGTAGCTCGTAAATCTGAAAATCCTTCCATTACTCGTGATGTATCTGGTGAGGGAGTTCAGCAAGCGTTATTAAAAATTCTTGAAGGAACAGTAGCAAGTGTACCGCCTCAAGGAGGGCGTAAACATCCTCATCAAGAGTTTATACAAATTGATACAACAAATATTTTATTTATTTGTGGTGGAGCATTTGATGGAATAGACCAAGTAATCAAACGTCGTCTTGGTAAAAAGGTAATTGGATTTGGTTCCAACGAAAAACAAGAAGACTTGGATAAGGGGCAACTACTATCAAAAGTATTACCTGAAGATCTCTTACGTTATGGACTAATTCCTGAATTCATCGGAAGACTCCCAGTCATCGGAAGCTTAGAACCACTGGATGAAGAAGCATTGGTGGAGATCCTAACTAAGCCTAAAAATGCTCTAGTAAAGCAATATGTAAAACTATTTGATATGGATAATGTGGAATTAGAATTTGAAGAAGAAGCACTTGTTGAAATTGCTAAGAAAGCAATTGAACGTAAAACAGGAGCTCGTGGTCTTCGATCCATAATAGAAAGCATTATGTTAGATGTAATGTTTGAATTACCTTCACGTGAGGATATTGAAAAATGTGTGATTACAAAAGATACAGTTGTTAATGAAAATGGAAGTCCTAAACTAATCTTTACAGATGGAACAATTAAAGAAGGTAGCGAAACTCTACCAAGAGAAAGTGCGTAATAATTAGGCAACCTGTTTTCAAGTGGAGACTGACTTAGCTATTAGGTCCTTTGATTATTCTAAAAGGGCAAACTAACTGCTTTGTCAGTCTCTTACTTTTTGTGTAGGATTATCCCGTAACTATTGGAGGAAGACATCCACTTCAAGATTCACTTTTTATGTGGATGATGATTTGTTATAAAGGGAATAACTATAATGAAATGAATTAATATTAGGTAGCAATAATTTTACAAGAGGAATAAATTTATATAAACTTTAAAGAAACATGTATACATAAGAAAAGCTAGTTATTATTTAAACAACAATGGAGGTACATAATAATGACAAATGATTATAAACAACTACCCCTCCTACCTTTACGAGGTTTATTAGTATTTCCAACAATGGTACTTCATCTGGATGTTGGTAGAGATAAATCTGTAGCTGCTTTAGAAAAAGCTATGATGGACGATCAAACGATTTGTTTAGCAGCACAGAAAAAAGTAAGTTTGGACGATCCGAAAACAAATGAAATTTATCATATTGGTACTGTGGCAAGGGTAAATCAAATGTTAAAACTTCCAAACGGAACGGTTCGAGTACTTGTAGAAGGTCTATATAGAGCTGAAATCATCCGTTATGTTGAAGAAGATGAAGAATTTATCGTAGAAGTTAACAAACTTGAAGAAGTCACTGGGGATAAAACGGAGGAAGAAGCTCTCAAGCGCTCTTTATTAGGGCAATTTGAACAATATATTAAAATATCTAAAAAAATTACCCAGGAAACATTGGCAACGGTAACTGATATTGATGAACCAGGAAGGTTAGCAGATATTATCACATCTCATTTATCATTAAAAATCCGAGACAAGCAACAGTTGCTTGAAATTGTTAATGTTCAAAAGAGATTACAGTATTTAATAAAATTGATTTCTAATGAACAAAAGGTATTAGATTTAGAAAAGAAAATCGGTCAACGTGTAAAAAATTCCATGGAAAAAACCCAAAAGGAATATTATCTTCGTGAGCAACTAAAGGCGATTCAAAAAGAGCTTGGAGATAAAGATGGAAAAACGGGAGAAGTTGGTCAGCTAAGAGAGAAGCTTGAACAATCTGATATGCCTGACCGTATTAGAGAAGTGGCAATGAAGGAACTAAATCGTTATGAAACAGTACCACAGAGTTCAGCAGAAAGCTCAGTAATTCGCAATTATTTAGAATGGTTACTTTCTCTACCATGGACAGAAAAAACACAAGATACAATCGAAATAAACCATGCGAAAGAAATACTAGACAAAGACCATTATGGGTTAGAAAAGGTAAAAGAACGTGTACTTGAATATTTAGCTGTACAAAAGCTAACTCAATCTATCAAAGGACCAATCCTATGTTTGGTAGGACCTCCTGGAGTTGGAAAAACTTCGTTAGCAAAATCAATTGCTCAGTCCATTAATCGCAATTTTGTACGTGTTTCATTAGGTGGGGTACGTGATGAGGCGGAGATTCGAGGGCATCGACGTACGTATATTGGTGCAATGCCCGGAAGGATTATTCAAGGTATGAAAAAAGCAAAAACGATTAATCCTGTCTTTTTATTAGATGAAATTGACAAAATGTCTAACGATTTCCGTGGTGATCCATCTTCAGCAATGCTGGAAGTGTTAGACCCCGAGCAAAATAGTACATTTAGTGATCATTTTATTGAAGAGACGTATGATTTATCTAACGTGCTATTTATTGCAACCGCAAACTATGTAAATAATATTCCAGGTCCATTATTAGATCGGATGGAACTTATACCTATTTCAGGCTACACAGAGGTAGAGAAACTGCATATAGCGAAAGAACATCTAATTAATAAACAATTAAAAGAAAATGGCTTAAACAAAAGCAACTTACAAATACGTGAAGATGCACTTTTAAAATTAATCCGTATGTATACGAGAGAAGCAGGAGTACGTGGATTAGAACGTCAAATTGCCAAATTGTGCAGAAAGGCAGCTAAAATTATTATCTCTGAAGAGAAAAAACGTGTAGTCATTACGGAAAAAAGCCTAGAAGAACTATTAGGTAAACCAATGTTCCGTTATGGCCAAATGGAGCAGGAAGACCAGATAGGTGCAGCTACAGGGTTAGCATATACTGCTGCAGGTGGAGATACACTCTCTATTGAGGTATCGCACTATCCTGGTAAAGGAAAGCTTACCTTAACTGGTAAATTAGGGGAAGTAATGCGAGAATCTGCACAGGCGGCATTTAGCTATATTCGTTCACGGGCACATGAATTACAAATCGATCCTGATTTTCACGAGAAATATGATATTCATATTCATGTTCCAGAAGGTGCTACACCTAAAGATGGACCATCTGCAGGTATTACGATGGCAACAGCTCTTGTATCAGCATTGTCAGGTCGCTCGGTTAAAAAAGAAGTTGGAATGACAGGGGAAATTACTTTAAGAGGAAGAGTTTTGCCAATCGGTGGCTTAAAAGAAAAATCATTGAGTGCTCATCGTGCTGGAATCACAACGATTATTATGCCAGAGGATAATAAAAAGGATTTAGATGACATTCCTAAAAGTGTTCGGGAGGAATTAACCTTTATTCCGGTAAATCATTTAGATCAAGTGTTAAAACATGCTCTTGTGGAGGAGAAACATGAAAGTAACTAATGCAGAAATTGTTATCAGTGCTGTTAGTCAAAAGCAATATCCAAATGACCAGCTACCAGAGATTGCGTTAGCAGGCCGTTCTAATGTGGGAAAATCATCCTTTATTAATAAACTAATTAATAGAAAAAATTTAGCTAGGACTTCATCAAAACCTGGGAAAACACAAACATTGAATTTTTACCGTATTAACGATGCGTTCTATTTTGTTGATGTGCCTGGATATGGTTATGCGAAGGTCTCCAAAAAAGAAAGAGAAAAATGGGGCGTCATGATGGAAGAATATTTTCAGACTCGAGAAACCCTTAAAGCTGTTTTCTTAATAACGGATATTCGTCATGAACCTACTAGAGATGATATTCAAATGTACGAATTTCTTAAACATTTTGATTTACCTGTAGTAGTAGTTGCTACGAAACTAGATAAAATCCCTAAAGGAAAACGAACAAAGCATTTGAAGCGAACTATTCAGACTTTGCAGGTAGAACAAGATGATATTGTGCTTCCATTTTCAGCTGAAACAGGTGAAGGTAAAGATGAGGCTTGGGGGATATTAAAAAAATATTTATAATGTGCAAGAGGCTCCTTTCTATTTATGAAAGGAGTTTTTTTATTGTAATAAGGCTTGTTAAATGCAATGTTTTCATTAGTGAATTCAGAAAACTCTTAGCATTCTAGAGTTATTAACAGAATCATAAAGTATAAATAAGGTATAGGCAGTTATTTAATAATAATAATTTGAAATCTATACAAATATACATATATAGATGAATATGCAATTGGTTGTTTCAATTTATTATTGATATAATTTTAATGAAACAGTGCGAGTGTTAATAATATTCCGTATTCTTATTGATACATACGCACAAAAAATCAAGGAGAGGGATGTTTACACGAGATGAGAAAACTGAAAATTTCATTATTTTTCGCTATGATTATTTTTGTTCTAGCTGCTTGTGGTTCAGATAGTTCATCAGAGGGAAATAATGTGGATGCTGGATCCGATTTTGATTTGGTTGAAGATGGTAAACTTACATTCGCTGCTTCAGGTGAGTTTAAACCGTTTAGCTATATGGAAGGTAATGAAATGGTAGGATATGATATTGCTGTCGCAGAAGCTATTGCTGAAAAACTAGGTCTGGAAGTTGTGCAACAGAAAGCGAAATTTGACGGTATAGTAACTGGTGTAAAGCAAGGGCGTTATGATATTGCAGTTGCAAGTCATACGGTAACAGAAGAACGATTAGAGGAAGTTGACTTCTCTGAACCGTATTACTATTCAGGACCAGTTATTTATACGAGGCCAGATAGTGATATAGAATCAGTTGATGATTTACAGGGGAAAGAAATTTCTGTATCAAGAGGTTCCACTTATGTAGAGATGGCAGAGGAATATACAGATAATATTCCGAAAGTAGATAGTGATGTTGTAGCATTACAATCACTTGCTTCTGGACATCACGATGCAGTAATTACAGACGATATTACTGGTCAAACTGCGATTGAAAATGGCTTAGAAATTGAAAATCGTGGTCAATTAGGCGTAAGTGAACAAGCTGTAGCAGTAGCAAAAGAAAATGAAGCCTTATTGGAAGCAATTAACGAAGCATTACAAGAATTGAAAGAAAGTGGGGAGCTTGCAGCACTAGCTGAAGAATGGATTGGTGTTGACATTACCCAGGAACCAGAAGAGTTAGAATAAAGGTTATTTCAAATGTGCGCAGTTAACATGCGCACATTTGTCCTCATTAAAGGAGTTGAATTAGTTGTCTCATTTAATTGAAGTTTTTATTGACACATATGACCTATTTTTACATGGTCTATGGATTACATTACAATTATCAGCAGCTTCGTTATTAATTGCATTTTTTATTGGTTTATTTTTTGCTATCTTAAAAATATCTAATTTTAAAGTTTTAGAATGGATTGCTGATGCTTATATTTGGCTTGTGCGAGGAACTCCGTTAATCGTTCAAATATTTGTTCTTTATTATGGTCTAGTAGAAATTGTTCTTATTCCGATGTTTTGGGCTGGAGCAATTGGTCTAGCATTTCATAGTGGAGCGTATATTGCGGAAATTATTCGTGGAGCAATTCAATCCATTGATAAAGGTCAAACAGAAGCTGGAAGATCGCTAGGAATGACTAAAGGACAAACTATGAAACGAATTATCTTGCCACAGGCATTCCGAAGAGCTGTTCCTTCGTTAGGTAACCAATTTATTATTGGTATTAAAGATTCTTCACTAGTTTCATTTATCGGGCTGCAAGAAATATTTGGAGTTGCAAGTTCTGGAGGTTCGAACAACTTCGATTACTTCACCTATTACTTTATTGCAGCGATTTATTATTTAATTATTGTTCTTGCTTTAACATTAATTGTAAATCATATTGAAAAAAGAATGGCTAAAAGTGATTAGGAAGGAGGTTTCGTATGAGTGGAAATAATGAAATGATTCGAGTAGAAAAGTTGAATAAGTCTTTCGGGGATCTACATGTACTAAAGGATATCGATCTAACTGTAAAAGAAAGTGATGTTGTAGTACTTGTTGGTGCTAGTGGATCAGGAAAAAGTACGTTACTTCGTTGTTTAAATTTCTTAGAAATAAAAAATGACGGCAAAATAATTATAGATGGTGAACAAATCGAGACGAAAACCCATGACCTAAATAAGATTCGTGAAAAAGTAGGGATGGTTTTTCAACACTTCAATTTATTCCCTCATAAAACCGTGATTGAAAACGTAATTGAAGCCCCAACACAGGTGAAAGGTATTAAAAAATCTCAAGCAATTAAAGAAGGGAAAGAGCTTCTAGATAAAGTAGGGTTAGGAGACAAGTACGATGTTTACCCTTCAACATTATCAGGTGGGCAAAAACAGCGTGTGGCGATTGCTAGAGCCCTTGCTATGAAACCAGACGTAATGTTGTTTGATGAACCAACCTCAGCATTAGATCCCGAATTAGTTGGAGAAGTATTAGCAACGATGAAAGAACTTGCTGATGAAGGAATGACGATGGTAGTTGTGACCCATGAGATGGGCTTTGCTCGTGAAGTAGGTGATTGGGTTTTCTATATGCATGATGGTAAAATCGTAGAATATGGACATCCAAATGAATTGTTTGATAATCCAAAAGAAGAAAGAACCAAGGCGTTTTTAAGTTCAATCCTATAATTAAAAAAGACGGTATTTTAGCTGTTGTTTATAAAAAAAGTGATAGTAGAAAAAGTTAATAACGGAATGAGGATCCGTCAAAATAATATGAATGAATCCTCGTTCCGTTAAATGTTTAAAAAGTTACTCTAGAGATGGTTGTTTGGAGTCTAGTCCCGTTACATGCGGAATAGAGTGTACTTCGCAAAGGCAATGAAGCATATTCCAGATACTCCCTGGCTGAAACCGTGCCAGTGGCAAAGTAGACACTGTGATAGCGACTAAAAGGTGCGTGAATAGCTGTCGTCGAGCTAGAAGTGAAAGTAACTGCCCGCAGTGGCGATCACGTTGCTGTTACTTGGCCTTCTCCCGAGTGTTTTCTGGACAATAGGCTACTACGGATTCCAAATCAACTAATTTAGATATAAACCAACAATAAATACGAAAGTGCCCATTAATGAAAAAGAAGTAATTTAGCCATCAATTGGCTAGATTACTTCTTTTTTCTTAATAAATAGATTCCAATAATAATAAGTGCAATTGGCCAATAACTTTCAAAAAAGCTAATGATAGGATAAATCCAATGAAAAGTCTCCGGTAAGGAAACAGAAAAAATCATAATTAATGAAAATCCGATCAAAATAACACTATAAAGTAATCCATTTTTTGTTTTTAAGTAGCGAATTAAAAAAGCAATCCCAACAATTAAAGGGTACATAGCCCAATGATCAATCCAAAAGGTATAATGCTCTTTTCCGTGAAAATGTATCCCTAACCCTAAGATTAAAGTTCCTGTAAATAAATGATGGTAGTCTCTCGCTCTGTAACTATGAATTAATAAGGCACCACCAACTATAATGAATAACGTTGGCCATGAATAAAAATCTGTTATAATTGGGACTTTTAATTGCCTTAAAAGAAAATAGACGCCTATTCCGATTAAAATATAGGCAAAAAAACTGTTTGATTTTTTCAGGTCGATCACCTCTTTATTGTTGAATACAGTTTGAATTCTTGCTTCTTCTATGTTGTTGTGATAGAGTACAATCGAGTCTAACATAATATACGTAATATCCTATCATATTGTTTCAAATTATGTTCACAAAATAAAAAAATGTGTACATTTACCTATGCTATAATAAAATAAGCATACTATAAGCGTGAGTTCAAATTTAATCTTTTGAACCTCTTGTTTTAATGGAGGAGAGATAAGGTGCATATACTTAAAGTTGGATTTAATTACAAAAGTGCTCCTGTAGAAATAAGAGAAAAACTTACATTTTCTGAAGAGTCACTTCATGAAGCAATGAATGAATTGAAAAAACAGAAGAGCATTCTAGAAAATGTTATTGTCTCTACTTGTAATCGTACAGAGATTTATGCAGTGGTAGACCAGCTACACACTGGCCGATATTATATTAAACAATTTTTAGCAGATTGGTTTAACATCGATAAAGAGGAATTTACTTCATACTTACGTATTACTGAAGATGATGGAGCCTTAGAGCATTTATTTCGAGTGTCAACAGGTCTGGATTCGATGGTGTTAGGTGAGACGCAAATTCTTGGACAAGTTAAGCAGTCTTTTTTAACCTCTCAAAAAATACAAGCAACAGGCACTATATTTAATGAATTATTTAAGCAGGCAATTACATTTGCTAAGCGTACTCAAAAAGAAACTGCTATTGGAGAACATGCAGTTTCTGTTAGTTATGCTGCGGTGGAATTGGCTAAGAAAATCTTTGGCCATTTGAATGATAAGCATGTAGTGATATTAGGTGCAGGAAAAATGGGTGAGCTTGCTGCTAAAAATTTACAAGGGTCTGGAGCGTCTCGTATCACGGTTGTGAATCGTACCTATTCTAAAGCAGAACAGCTTGCTGAAAAATTCCAAGCAAAAGCAGAACAACTTGATCGCTTACATGATGTTTTATTAACTGCTGATATTTTAATTAGCTCAACTGGATCTAATGATATTGTTTTAACAAAAGAGTCATTAGCTCCAATTCAAAAACAGCGAAAAGGTAGAGCATTATTCTTAGTTGATATTGCTGTTCCAAGGGATCTTGATCCAGCCCTAAGCAGTCTAGATAATGTATTCCTATATGATATCGATGATTTACAGCATATTGTCGATCAGAATCTAGAGGCAAGAAAAAAAGCTGCTGAGAAAATTGAGCTAATGTTAGAAGAAGAAATTGTATCCTTTAATGAGTGGTTAAAAACATTAGGCGTAGTTCCGGTAATCTCTGCATTAAGGGAAAAAGCTTTAGCAATTCAAGCTGAGACGATGAAGAGCATTGAAAGAAAGATGCCTGATTTAACTGAGCGAGAAAGAAAAGTTCTAAACAAACATACGAAGAGCATTATTAATCAGTTATTAAAAGAACCGATCACACAAGCAAAAGAATTAGCAGCTAGTGACCAGGCAGAAGATGCACTAGAATTGTTTATCGATATTTTTGGAATTGAAAAAGAAGTAAAAGAAGAAATTGCAAACCAAGCAAAAAAAAATGACACGGTAATGAAAGCAACAATGGATCATAAAGTATCCTTTCCTTTAATTGAAAAATTGGCTAGTCGATAAGAAAGGATTTCTTGGATGGTTGAGGCAAAATGGCTATATGAAATTATATTATTCGTATATGTATTAAGTCTAATTGGATACTTTATTGATTTTATACAACAAAACCGGAAGGCGAATCGACTAGCCTTCTGGTTACTTAGTATGGTTTGGATATTACAAACCGTTTTTTTATTTATTCAGATATTTATTGCACAAAGCTTTCCGATCGCAACATTAACCGATAGTCTATTTTTTTATAGCTGGATTTTAGTTACATTTTCACTCATTATAAACCGGTTGTTTAATGTGCATTTTATAGTGTTTTTCACAAATCTATTTGGGTTTTTTATTTTATTATTATTTATTCTAACTCGTGCTCAGGAGAGTATGCAAGACAGTGGGATACGATTGGTTCATGAGATTTTGATTACACATATTACGTTTGCGATCGTTTCCTATGGATTTTTTACCTTATCGTTTCTATTTTCGGTCATGTACATTATGCAATATCTTTTTTTAAAAAAGAAAAAAGGGTTAAAATGGATGTGGAGATTTGGAGACTTGGAATTGCTCGATACATACTCCTTTAGATCTGTAACAATCGGTGTTCCGGTCTTATTAATTGGAATTATTTTGGGGTTTGTTTGGGCATTTGTATCACAAGCTGAATTTTATTGGTTTGATTTGAAAACAATTGGGTCGATACTAGTGTTAATCGTCTATAGTTGTTATTTACTTTTACGAATCGTTTCAGGGTATACAGGTAAAACGATCGCAACATACAATATAGCTGCATTTTTAATATTACTTATTAACTTCTTTTTGTTTAGTATACTGTCAAATTTTCATTTTTAATGACCTTAAGGAGGAAGAAATATGCGTAAGATAGTAGTTGGTTCACGAAAAAGTAATTTAGCTTTAACACAAACAGAATGGGTAATTAATCAATTGAAGGAAGCGGGTATTCCAAATGAGTTTGAAATTAAAAAAATCGTAACTAAAGGTGATCGAATCCTCGATGTCACCCTCTCAAAAGTTGGAGGAAAAGGATTGTTTGTTAAGGAAATTGAACAGGCGATGTACGATAAAGAGATTGATTTTGCTGTACATAGTATGAAGGACATGCCTGCTTCACTGCCGGAAGGGTTAACTATCTCAACCATCCCTGTTCGTGAAGATCACCGTGACGCATTTATTTCTAAAAATAACGTTTCACTACAAGAACTTCCAAAAGGTGCTATAGTTGGAACAAGTAGTTTGCGTCGTGCTGCACAAATATTAGCCGAAAGGCCAGATGTCTCTATAAAATGGATTCGTGGAAATATTGAAACTCGAATTCGTAAATTACAAGAGGAAGATTATGATGCTATTATATTAGCCGTATCAGGCTTGAAACGTGTTGGCTTAAGTGAGGACCTTATCACGGAATACTTAGATCCAGAAGTTTGTGTTCCTGCTGTTGGACAAGGTGCTTTAGCGATTGAATGTAGGGAAGATGATACGGAAGTAAGAGATTTATTAGCTAAGATTAATGACGAGCATACAACACGTACAGTTACTGCTGAAAGAACGTTCTTACATTTATTAGAAGGCGGCTGTCAAGTTCCAATTGGTGGTTACGCATATTTAGATGGAGATGAGGTTGTATTAACGGCTTTAGTAGGAACACCTGATGGGAAAACGATTATCAAAGAAGTTGTACGAGGCACAGACCCTAAAGAGGTAGGTCAAATAGCTGCGAATAAACTAATTGACCAAGGTGCAAAGGAAATTGTTGAAAGAGTAAAAGAGGAGCTGGACAACTAATGTCCAGGTCATTACATGAAAAGAAAATACTGGTGACTCGGGAAAAAATGCAAGCCAAACAATTTTCCGAGAAAATATTAGAATATGGTGGTATTCCAATCGAGGTACCTCTATTAAAAATTTCATGTAAGAAAGATCGTAACACCGAAGAAATACTAAGTAGATTATTTCGTTATAAGTGGCTATTTTTTACAAGCTCAAATGGTGTTCATTGTTTTTTTCAGCTATTGAAAAGATATCATATTAACGTAAACCAAATACAAACAATTAATATAGCTGTTGTTGGGAACAAAACAGGCAATGCTGTAAAAGAATATGGGTTAACTCCGAGTTTTAAGCCGACTATTTATAATGCTGAAAGAATGGCAAAAGAATTTCTGTCATCTGTGCCAGAACGTGAACCAATTCTACTTATTCGCGGGAATCTTTCAAGAGAAGTTTTACCTGAAAAGTTTAATCAACTAGAAATAAAATTTGATACAATAGAAGTTTATGAAACCATCTTTGATGAAGGAATTCAAGATCGTTTAAATAGGGTTTTAGAGGAAAATACGTTTAACTTTATTACCTTTACGAGCCCATCCACTGTTGAAGCTTTTGTTCAAATGATCCAAGCGGGTGAGCTTAAAACCAAAGCTTTCAACACGATATGTGTATGTATTGGTACAACTACGGAACAGCGTGCTCGAAAACTCGGCTTTATAAATACGGTTGTTCCTACTGAATACACAATTGATGGAATGATTGAATGTATGAGTAATTTTAAAGAGAGAGGATAATGAAAATGGGACAAACTCCAGAATTTAAAAGACATCGCCGTCTACGTTCTTCACATGCAATGCGGGCAATGGTAAGGGAGAATCATTTGCGAACGGAAGATTTCATTTATCCAATGTTTGTTATTGAAGGAGAAAATATAAAGAATGAAGTTCCTTCCATGCCAGGTGTTTTCCAAGTTTCCTTAGATTTATTAAAAGGTGAAGTAGAGGAAGTTTATCAGTTAGGGATTAAGTCTATCATCTTGTTCGGTGTACCAAATGAGAAAGATGAAGTTGGTACAGGTGCTTATGTAGAAGATGGGATGATCCAGGAAGCAACCCGACTTGTTAAGAAAGAATTTCCTGATATGCTGGTAGTCGCTGATACATGCTTATGTGAATACACTTCACATGGTCATTGCGGTGTGATTCATAATCATGATGTAGATAATGACGAATCATTAAAGCTATTAGCAAAAACAGCTGTTTCTCAAGCAGAGGCAGGGGCAGATATTATTGCACCATCTAATATGATGGATGGTTTTGTAGCAGTCATTCGTAAAGCATTGGATGATGCAGGATATCACAATATACCTATTATGTCATATGCCGTTAAATATGCGTCAGCATTTTACGGTCCGTTCCGAGATGCAGCAGATAGTACTCCACAATTCGGCGATAGAAAAACCTATCAAATGGATCCTGCTAATCGAATCGAAGCTTTACGTGAAGCGGAATCTGATGTACAAGAAGGTGCAGATTTCTTAATCGTCAAACCAGCTATGTCTTATCTAGATATAGTTAGGGAAGTTAAAGATAACTTTAATTTACCTGTCGTAGCTTATAATGTAAGCGGGGAATATTCAATGGTTAAAGCTGCAGCGCTTAACGGTTGGGTTAATGAAAAAGAATTGGTTCTAGAGAAGCTCACTGCGATGAAGAGAGCGGGAGCAGATTTAATCATTACTTACTTTGCTAAAGATGTTGCTAAATGGCTAAGTGAATAAAAATTGTGAGGTGGTAGTATGAAAAACTTTCAAAATTCAGTGGATGCCTACAAAGAGGCGGTTGATTTAATGCCAGGAGGTGTTAATTCACCTGTACGAGCATTTAAATCAGTTGGAATGTCACCCATTTTCATGGAGCATGGAAAGGGTTCTAAAATTTATGATATAGACGGAAATGAGTACATTGACTATGTTTTAAGTTGGGGGCCACTTATTCTTGGGCATGCAGATGACCGAGTAGTAGAGAAATTACAAGATGTGGTGGCTAGAGGAACAAGCTTTGGTGCCCCTACTACGTTAGAGAATAAATTAGCTCAACTAGTTATTGATCGTGTACCGTCTATTGAAATGGTACGGATGGTTAATTCAGGAACTGAGGCAACCATGAGTGCCTTACGTCTTGCAAGAGGTTACACCGGGCGAGATAAAATCTTGAAATTTGAAGGAAATTATCATGGGCATGGAGATTCTTTACTAATTAAAGCAGGATCCGGTGTCGCTACTTTAGGGTTACCAGATAGCCCAGGAGTGCCTGAATCTATTGCCCAAAATACGATAACAGTACCCTATAATGATTTAGAAAGTGTAAGGTACGCGTTTGATAACTTTGGTGATGATTTAGCTGCAGTTATTGTTGAACCAGTATCAGGTAATATGGGAGTAGTTCCTCCTAAAGATAACTTCCTACAAGAGTTGCGAAACATTACGGAAGAAAACGGAACCGTACTTATTTTTGATGAGGTAATGACTGGTTTCCGAGTAGGTTACAATTGTGCACAAGGTCATTTTGACGTTACACCGGATTTAACTTGCCTAGGAAAAGTAATTGGTGGGGGACTACCAGTTGGAGCATACGGTGGAAAACGAGAAATAATGGAAAAAGTTGCTCCGGTTGGCTCGATTTATCAAGCGGGTACACTGTCAGGTAATCCGTTAGCTATGACAGCAGGATATGAAACTTTAAATGCTTTATCAGAGTCTTCCTATGAAGATATTAATCAAAAAGTTGAAAGTTTAATGGAAGGCTTTAGAAAAGCTTCTGAAGAATTTGATATCCCACTACAAATTAATCGAGCAGGATCAATGGTTGGGGTTTTCTTCACGGATGAACCAGTTATAAACTATGAAACTGCACAGAAGTCTAATCTTGATTATTTTGCTCAATACTATCGAGCAATGATTGAGGAAGGTGTATTTTTACCTCCTTCTCAATTTGAAGGATTATTTTTATCAACAGCACATTCGGACGAAGATATAGAAAAGACTATTCAAGCAGTAAGAAATGCTTTTTCTAAAATTAATAAGTAAATCGTAAAAAAGCTACTCTCCATGGGTAGCTTTTTTCCCTTTGTGAAGCATATCCTTATATGAGCTTTCATATAGATAATTAAGACATGTAAGTATATGGATTTATGCTGAAGGGAGGAAGTCACTTGTCAAACGATCAATCCGTGTTTAGTTTTGAGTTGAACGAGTCTCTTTATTTTGAAAGAGGACAGGAAGTTGGAGAAATTATGGGGATATCCTTAGAACCTGAAATTTCAATTCAACCATTCAATGAGTATATTTCAATACGCGGGGTAGTAGAGTTACAAGGATCATATTTAAAAGCAGATCATGAGCAGGGAGAAAATGAAGAAGATTATTTCACAGAAGGTTACCATTCGAAACGCTATATGGAAAGAGTAGTCGATACTGACCAAGGAAGTGCAGAGTTTTTGCACCGTTTTCCAGTTGAGATTTCTGTTCCAACCTATCGAGTAGAGGATCTTGATGATGTTACGGTTATGATTACCTCATTCGACTATGAATTACCAGAACCTAATCAATTACAATTAAAATCTACTATAGAGATTCATGGAATTAATGATCAAGTAGAAGAATCCCGTAATGAGGATTACTCTGTCGAAGTTACTGATGATAATGAGATAGAACCTGAGGAAAGAGAAGCGGAGGATGCCTTTGAATTTGAAATTAAAAAAGAGAAAGAGGAATCTCCAGATGTAGTTGAGAGTGAAGATTTAACGAATACACCAACATTATCCACATCTATTCAAGGAGATGATGAGGACCCAGAAGGTGGGAGGTGGAAATATAAAAAACAGACTCAGTCTTTTGCAGAATTTTTTAACAAAGAGGATCCAGACTCTAGTGATTCACCAGAGTCTGTAGAACTAGTAGCTGAATCTCCAGATGTTTCATCGGGTTATTTGGATTTTGAGGAATCTCCTAGTCCATTTGAAAGCAGTGATTTAAGCAGGGAAAGTGGAGAAAGTAGCTCTAAAGAAAAAGCAGACTTACGGTATCTATCTGATATGTTTAGAAATGAAGAAGAATCCTATACGAAAATGCGACTATGTATTGTACAAGAAAAAGATACACTTGAATCGATCGCAGAACGTTATGACACTACGTCGATTCAAATCGTTAATCAAAACCGTCTGACTGATGATCATGTCACAGAAGGTCAGTTATTGTATATCCCTTCAAAGAAGAAAGATTAATACATTAATACCCCTTGCTAGAATTAGCTAAGGGGTATAATTATTTTAGGAGTTTTGAAACTGGTGGTGAATTTGTTGGAAAAAATCCGAACTATTTTACGTAGTTATGGAATTACGCCGGTAGAGATTGAACCAATTACTAGTCGCTTGTATCGAATTACAGACCACAGTAACCAATGTTATGCCTTAAAGAAAAGTTCACTTTCTAAAGAAAGTATTAGAAAATGGGAAAGTGTTTTCCATATTGCTAATTCCAATAAGTTATTAAATGTAATTCCGGTTTATCTTACGAGACAAGGTAGTCTTTATGAAACCGTTAATGAAGAAGTGTTTTATGTGACACCTTGGCTTGAAAATAGGAAAGAAGCTATAACAATCGAAAAGCTTTATAGGTCCATTGGTTATATCCATGGGAGTACGAAAAAGAAACAGACTATTTCCAGTAGGTCTTTTATTTCATCATTTAATCGTTATCAAAAATACTGTGAAACCAATCGGAATTCTCTATTAACATGTGTGGAACAATTCGAGCAAAAAAAATACATGTCACCGTTCGAATTATTAGTTTGTACACATTATCATGTACTTGAACGTGTATTTGTAACCATTCAACGTCGTATTGAACAGCTCATAAGTGAATTGGAGGATGAAGAGACATGGAGTATAAGTTTATGTCACGGTAACTTAAGCTATGATCACGTTGTTAATGATAATCAAACCTATCTGATCAATTGGGAAAAAACGTTTTTTGATAATCCAATTTTAGATTTAGCAACCTTTTTTAAAGAAGAAGTAATCCATTATGATGCACCAATTGAATCTTTTATCGAACACTTTGGACAATATACCGATGAAAATAAACTGCAAAACAGTGAATTATATTTATTGTCTATTTACCTATTAGATCCAACAACTTATATGGATTATATTCGTTCCTATCAAGACTCATCTAACCTATCTATGGTACAACAAATAAAGCGAATACAGCACGTCTTTAGACAAATGGTATTCGCATTAAAATTTTCTGATTATGTGGAGTCTGAATATGAAAGTATTTCACTAGATGATCTCGAAAGTTAGATCCACTTCATATAAAAGCAAATAAATATCCCAGCTAAGATTAATAATAATAATACGTCAAAGGTTGTTGGTATTAAAATGGTACGAATTAATTGAAAGATTAACAACGGTAATGTAACGTTTTCAGCAACGATAATACACTTTCTGGCCCATGGTGGTAGACGGTAGCGATAATACCTTGCCATACGATCACTCCTTTTTAAGTACTCACCTAATCAGTCATTCTGATATACTATATGTATAAATGTAGTAAATTTGTGCAATTCTTATTATAATAGTTGATTTTATAAAAGAATTTGGCTACAATATATAAATAATTATGTTGCAGAAATTGTAATAAAGGCTTTGAGAGGGAAGAGTACAAAATTTATCGCCTTCAGAGAGGGAAACCATGAGCTGGAAGTTTCCTAGGATGATGTTTTGGAAGGTCGCCCTTGATGCTGCTTCTTTGAACGATAAGTAGGAGAAGCCGGTTATTGACCGTTATCAATTCGAGTGTACAAGAAATCATTACTTGTAAACAAAGGTGGTACCACGGAAATATACCCTTTTCGTCCTTTTATTAGGATGGAAAGGGTTTTTTAATAGGCTTTTTTCGCTTAGATTGTTGCTAATACACGTTATGTTTCATTACTTGAAAAAGCAATAATTTTTTGAATAAAGTCGATTTATTAACTTTAGGAGGTCAAGAGTATGAGTGAAAAGGAAACATCACTACCGTCTAAGTATGATCGACAATCGGTAGAAAAGAATCGGTATAAGTTTTGGATTGATGGTAAATTTTTTGAGGCAACAGGAGATCCAGAAAAGGAACCTTTTTCAATTGTTATTCCACCACCAAATGTAACTGGAAAGCTACATTTAGGTCATGCCTGGGATACTACTATGCAGGATACAATCTCTCGCATGAAGCGGATGCAAGGATATGATGTTTTATGGTTACCAGGAATGGATCATGCAGGTATTGCTACTCAAGCGAAAGTAGAAGCTAAATTAAAAGAACAAGGTAAAAGCCGTTATGAATTAGGCCGCGAAAAGTTTTTAGATACGGCCTGGGAGTGGAAGGAAGAATATGCTCAATTTATCCGTGCTCAATGGGAAAAATTAGGGTTAGGTGTAGATTATTCCCGTGAGCGTTTCACATTAGATGAAGGCTTATCTAATGCAGTAAAAGAAGTGTTTGTTACGTTATATGAAAAAGGATTAATTTATCGTGGGGAGTATATAATTAACTGGGATCCACAAACCAAAACAGCATTATCTGATATTGAAGTAATTTATGAGGAAGTACAAGGTAAGTTTTATCATATGAAATATCCAATAAAGGATAGTGATGAAACGATTGAAATTGCTACAACTAGGCCAGAAACAATGTTAGGTGATACGGCAATAGCAGTACATCCTGAAGATGAACGATATAAGCATCTAGTTGGCAAAACAGTTGTATTACCAATTGTCGGTCGCGAAATTCAAATTGTAGCTGATGATTATGTCGATATGGAGTTTGGTTCAGGAGCGGTTAAAATTACACCTGCACATGATCCGAATGATTTTGAAATTGGAAATCGTCACAATTTAGAACGAGTTCTTGTGATGAATGAAGATGGAACAATGAATGAAAATGCAGGTAAATATGAAGGTCTAGACCGCTTTGATTGTCGAAAACAAATTGTAAAAGACCTACAGGATCAAGGTGTACTATTTAAAATTGAAGAACATACACACCAAGTAGGGCATTCAGAACGAAGTGGAGCAGTTGTAGAACCTTATTTATCAACACAATGGTTTGTTAAAATGCAGCCACTTGCCGATGCAGTAGTAGAAATGCAAGATACAGATGATAAGGTGAATTTTTATCCACCGCGCTTTGAAAGAACGTATTTGAATTGGATGGATAATATTCGGGACTGGTGTATTTCTCGTCAATTATGGTGGGGTCATAGAATTCCAGCTTGGTACC
Source organism: Ornithinibacillus caprae (assembly GCF_009728145.1). Lineage (GTDB taxonomy): Bacteria > Bacillota > Bacilli > Bacillales > Amphibacillaceae > Ornithinibacillus > Ornithinibacillus caprae. Next base: position 194,388 of record NZ_WOCA01000001.1, read on the forward strand.
ATAAGGAAACGAAAGAAGTTTATGTAGGCAAGGAAGCTCCAGCTGATATTGCAAATTGGGTGCAGGATGAGGATGTACTTGATACATGGTTCTCTAGTGCGCTATGGCCATTTTCTACAATGGGATGGCCAGATGAAGAAGCGGAGGATTTTAAACGTTTCTTCCCAACAGACGTATTAGTAACTGGTTATGACATTATATTCTTCTGGGTTGCACGAATGATTTTCCAATCTAAAGAATTTACCGGGAAAAAACCATTTAAAGATGTATTAATGCACGGATTAATTCGTGATTCAGAGGGTCGTAAAATGAGTAAGTCACTTGGTAATGGTGTAGATCCGATGGATGTTATTGAAAAATATGGTGCGGACTCATTGCGCTATTTCTTATTAACAGGTTCAACTCCTGGTCAAGATCTTCGTTTCTATTGGGAAAAAGTCGAATCAACTTGGAATTTTGCCAATAAGGTATGGAATGCTTCTCGATTCTCCTTAATGAATTTAGAAGGTTTCACATATGATGATATTGACCTGTCAGGAGAAAAATCACTTGCTGATAAATGGATTCTAACTCGCTTAAATGAAACCATTGAGCAAGTTACGAAAAATACCAATAAGTATGAATTTGGTGAAGCAGGACGTCATCTTTATAATTTCATTTGGGATGAGTTATGTGATTGGTATATCGAGATGGCGAAACTACCACTATATGGTGATAATGAAAATGAGAAAACCATGACACAATCTGTTTTAGCGTATGTATTAGATCAGACGATGCGTTTACTACATCCGTTTATGCCATTTATTACAGAGGAAATTTGGCAGAAGCTTCCACATCAAGGAGAGTCAATTACAGTAGCTAGATGGCCGGAGGTTCGTAGTGAATTCCATGATGAAAAAGCATCAAATGAAATGAAACGATTAGTTTCAATTATTAAGTCGGTTAGAAATATACGTTCTGAAGTAGATACACCAATGTCTAAACAGGTTAGTTTATATATTCAGACAGAAAATCAAGATATAGCAGATGAACTAGAGAACAATAGAGCGTATGTAGAACGGTTCTGTAATCCAAGTGAACTTATCATAAGCACTGAGGTTGATGTACCCGAAAAAGCGATGTCAGCAGTAATAACGGGTGCTGAGTTATTTCTTCCACTTGAAGGTCTGATTGATTTTGATAAAGAGATTGAACGCTTAGAAAAAGAATTGGATAAGTGGACAAATGAAGTAGAGCGCGTTCAGAAAAAATTAGCAAATCAAGGGTTTGTTAATAAGGCACCTCAAGCTGTAGTTGATGAGGAGAAACGTAAAGAACAAGACTATCTAGAAAAGCAAGCAAAAGTAAAAACAAGATTAACCGAATTAAAAGGATAAGAAAATAGCGGGATGTGCAGATTAACTGTGCATCCCGCTTATTTTGCTTTTTATATACGATGTGTATTTTTGAAGAATATTCAAATCACTAACAGCACTTAATGTTCTAGAACCAACAACGTCTTCAATTTCATTAAACAGTAAGTTACCATCATGATCGATTAGAAAATCAATTCCAACCATCCCAAAATCAAAGTGATTCATAATTTTATGAACCATGTTAATTTGATTGCTACTTAGCTCAAACCATGTAGCAGTTCCACCAAGCTTATAGTTTGCTCTGAAATCTGAATTACTTTCCCGTAATACAGCCCCAACTATTTCTTTACCTACTACGAAAATCCTGATATCCTTACCTATTTGTACATTGGTTGTTTGGATAATAACATCATTTGATTGTATCTGGTTCATACAATCTTCCCATTGGATCTGGTTATTGATAAAAAATACTTGTTTTCCCCCTCTACCAGTAGCTTCCTTTACAACAAAGGGAAAGGACATTGGGGGAGTTGTACGGAGGTTTATCTTTTTCATAAATAGAGTATCAACCATAGGGATTTGGAGTTTACTTACTTCAAAATGAGTTAAAGCTTTGTGATTACATATTCTTGCAACATGAGATGAGTTAAATACAGCTATTCCCATCTCCTCAAGGAGGAGATTTAATAGTGGCTCAGGAGTTCGGACAACAGCAAATACAGGTAGTTCTACCATTGAATGATCCACTAGGATTGTTGGTTGATTTTGAAGAAGTCCTACTTGTAACTGCTCACGTAATATTAACGTAAGGTCTAAGTTTTGCTCTTTTGTTTCGTGAATAAACCAGTTAATATATGCTTTATTTTCATATGCATCTTGCTCACTATAAATTATCCAACCTTTATTCATTTGGATCTACCTCGTTTAATTGCAATAGGATATATTCAATGATGTCGTCTGCTGCATTAATACTAGTGCATTCTAATAGATTTCTAATATGTGCATTTGAATTCACTTCACAAATTAGTGGTTTATCGTGTGGATCCAACAATAAATCAACACCAGCAAAATCTGCTCCAATTGCCTTGGTTGCTTGTATAGCTAGTTTTTTTTCTATATCAGTAGGTTCATACGCTTCCATCGTTCCTCCTGCAGTAACATTTGCTCGAAAATCATTAGATGAAAATCGTTTCATTGCAGCAACAACTTTGTCTCCAACTACCTGTAACCGCAAATCCTTCCCAAAACTAGAGCTTATAAATTCTTGAAAGATATAAGCTTTACCTTGTAATTCGTCTATTTTTTGCTTCAATTGACCTTCGTTATGAATTAAATAGACTTGTTCACCGAAAGAACCAAATGCCTCTTTAATAATCATTGGAAAATCTAAGGTTTCTATTATAGAATCTAGCTTAGGATAAGCTGGATTTTGATCGTTACGAACAAAAATCTTTGGGGCAATAATTGTCCTTGGTATTGGTAGCTGATGTTTTGCTAGCTGTTGATAAGTTGCAATTTTATCATCACTAATTTCAATAGCGGATGAACTATTAAAAACAGGAATACCTAATAATTCAAATTGCTTCGCTAAATATAGATCTTTATCTGTAAATAGTACATAATCAGGTAATTCCTTGTCTTTGTTATTCTTAATTGTCAGTTGGTCAGAACTTAAGAATGTTAATAAATCATTGTTCCGGTAAATAGTTGTTTTACTACTTTTTCTTGTTGCTGCTTCTTGTAGCATTTGAGCAAAATCTATGAATTTTTCACTCTGCAAATTTCCGTTATAAATAATCCATCCAGTTTTATTCATATACCGTATGTCCTCTCTTATATGCTATACTTTTTTTAACTTACTAAGAAGTTGGTGTTGTAATTTATGTTTAAGAATATGGTACAGGTTAACGCTTTTTTTCAAAGTAGGAATAAACTAGGCATTAAACCAGGTTTAGAGCGAATCCAAAAATTATTATACTTACAAGGCAATCCAGAGAACAAATTAAAAGCAATTCATGTTGCTGGTACCAATGGTAAAGGCTCAACGATTCAATATATAAACAATGCCTTAATGGCGAATGATTATCGGGTTGGTGTATTTACTTCCCCAAGTATGGATGGACTAGAAGGTCATATTTTAGATAATAATCATCCGATAAGTAAAGAAGTGTTTCTTGAGTTGATTAATGCCTTATATCCGTCTATCAACCAATTAGACAAGGAAGGTATGCAACCATCTGAATTTGAAATCATCACAGTATTAGCAATTATGTATTTCTCTTCCAATGTAGATATTGCCATAATTGAAGCGGGGATGGGTGGGAGAGAAGATACAACAAATTGTTTTATTCCTATTTTGTCCATTATAACAAATGTAGATAAAGATCATACTGCTTTTTTAGGAGATACGATCGAACAAATAACCTATCATAAAGCTGGAATTATCAAAGAAGGTGCTCCTGTGGTAGTTGGAGAAGTAAAGGATAGTAGTTTTAAAATTATTGAAGCGGAAGCACGACTCAAAAAAGTTCCGATCTATTGTATCAATAAAGATTTTTATTATAATAATTTATCAATTAAGGGTAATTTGCAACAATTTTATTGGAATGATAAGACCGGTAATAATCTATTCATAAATCTAAAAATGCAGGGAGAACATCAAGTAAAGAATTCCTCATTGGCCATTATGGCATTAACTTTAATGAAAGAAAAAGGGTTTAGATTAGATGTATCACATGCTATAGAGGCAATAAAAACTTCCACTGTTCCTGGAAGGTTCGAAGTAGTTTATAATCATCCAATGGTTATAATTGATGGAGCACATAATACTGCAGGAATTCAAACATTTTTACAAACTGTCTCTGTACAAGAAACTGGCAAGCAAAAGCATTTAATTTTTGCTGGTTTCAAAGATAAAGATTTACAGACTATGGTCAATCAATGCTTACCATATTTTGATTCGATTACATTAACATCATTTCAACATCCTAGAGCTGCTTCTGTCTCAGAAATGTTGTCATTTGTAAATTCACGAAAGGTTACAGTAGAACCACATTGGAAAAGTTTCATGCATAAGGTAACAGAATTAGATGAGGTGGACTATTATGTAACCGGCTCTTTACATTTTATTACTATGGTGAGAAAGTTCTTCACAAAAAAGAAGATTTGAAATAGAAAGCAAATATAAATCAGTCCTTATCTATGGTTAACAGGGTTATCTTTCTTAATTCGAGTTTTAATTACAACAATTCTTATGCTATAATCGATTTATCAGAAAGTTTTTAAAAAATGAGAAAATAGTCATGTTTTGTTATATGTGGAAATTAATTAGAGGGACGGATTTTATCTATGATACCTAAATGGAAAATGAATATACTGTGGTTAATAACAGTTGTTGCTTGGCCAATGATCCTCTGGCTATCATACCATTATTACTATATAAATATAGATGGAAATTGGGTTGATATTTTTCTTTTCGGTATTTTTATGGGAATCGTCGCATTTTTCCCTTTAACCATCCAGGATGCGCCAATTTTTTTCGTAAATGGAATTAGTATAGCTGTATTTTTATCGTTTGGTTTGTTTGTAGAAATTATCCTTACGTTGCTAGCTGTTGGAATTGTATTATTTAGATCTGGATTGAAGAGAAAGGAATTATATCGTATTCCCCTTAATATGCTTATGTTTTCCATTGTTTCCGTTATTAGCGCGGAGATTTACAAGTGGATTGGTGGTACACACAGTGAAAATATATATGGTAATACTATCGAAATTGTAGCTATATTTGGGTATGCCATATCTATTTTTATTGTAAATCAATTGACAATAAAAATGGTCCAACGGTTGTTAATGGGACAAAAAAGTAAATTCTTTGATAAAGGTTTGCGCTGGGAATTGACCTCCTCACTATTAATTATCCCTGTAGGTTTTGTATTGTATTTACTATTTTCTGAGATTGGTAGAGCAGCGATCTTCTATTTAAGTGTTCCTTTCATTAGTATATCTGTTATTTTAAAACTTCTATATTCCTATCAAGAAATTAATCGTTTTCTAAAGCGTACTGGAGAAGTTGGGCATCAATTAGCGCAGAATCTAGAGGTTAAAGAAGTGTACAATGTATTTATGCGTGAATTGGTAAATTTATTGCCAGTTGATTATGCTTATGTCTATCAAACTACTGAAGATGGAAAATTAACATTAGTTCGCTCGGAGGATGTGGAAAATAGTACAACAAGGAAAAAAATTAAATGGCGCGAACCTTTTAGCGAAAGTGTTTTGACTTCTAAATTACCGCTATTTTACAAAAGTAAAAAAGATTGGTCATCCTTCCATCATATAGAGACTCCATTATCTATTGAGAGTGTACTATCATTACCAATCGAATATGGCGATCAGGTTATAGGAGTAGTAACCGTTATATCCTCAGAGAAAAGAATGTTTGAAAAAATACATCACCGAATATTAAATATATTAACAAGTTATTTAGGTGTAGCAATAAAAAATGCTAAACATTATGAACTGACGAAAGCTGATAGCGAAAAAGATGGGTTAACAAAGCTATATAATTATCGTTATTTAGAGAATACGTTAAACAATTTCTTTGAAAATCATGGAAGTAGAAAAGCTCATTGTTCCATGATTATATTGGATTTAGATCACTTTAAAATGATTAATGATACATATGGTCATGAGGCAGGAAATGAAATTCTTCGTATACTTGCTAGTAGGCTAAAAAGATTAATTGGGGAAAAGGGATTGATAGCTAGATATGGAGGAGAAGAGTTTACCATTTTTCTTCCTGACATCGAACTAACTGAAGCGATGGAAATCGCTGAAATTGTGCGAAAGAACATTGCAAGCAATGCTTTTACATTAACTAATCATATACTAAATAATGATAACTTTGTCGAAGTTTCTGTAACAGCTAGTGTTGGAGTAGCATCTTATCCAACACACTGTGAAACTCCAATTGAATTGATACGTTATGCAGATCGAGCAATGTATATAGGGGCAAAACGCAAAGGAAGGAATAAGGTAGCCATATACAACGATCAAAAATCACATGAAATTGTTTAAATGTTTAATTTGTAGAAAGAAAAATTAATAGAATGACAATATTCGCCTTACTTTTTACATTTAGTATGCTAGAGTTGAAAAAAGGATTCTAGCTAAGTGAGGGCGATTCTATTTATGGGCGAAAAGAAAACAATCTCTGTAAAGATAGATCAAAAAAAGGTGGAATTACAAAAAAAGAAAAAGGATTTTCCGAATCCAGAGACATTTTCCTTTCATAAAGGTAATGTTGAGCAAGCAGCTACTACTGACGAAGCAAGGAATGAGGAAGTTCAACCTTTTGCTAGACAATATAGTGATCAATTTGTGCATTCCAAACGAAAAGTTAATCCATCCAACTTCCGTAAAATAAGACCTCTTGTCTTTGCTAGTATTTCTGCGGTCGTAATTGGAAGTATTTTAGGAATAATTTTATTAAATATGTTTGTAAATATTGATGATATAACCAACCCTATGAACCCAACGCCAGTTACATCTATAGACACCGATGAACGAGAAGAACAAACAAATAACAATACTGGAAATGATGGAGAAAATATGTCTACGAAAACACTAGGTACTATGGATGGGTTTGTACTACAGGGTGGAGTGTTTTCCGAGGAAACGAATGCTACTGAAGTGGGAAGAGATTTTGAGGAAGAAGGATTCCAACCAGTAATTTGGAATAGGGATAATCAGTATTATTTATTAGTCGGATTAAGTAATACCCAAGAACATGCAAAAAGTAATGCTGAATCACTGATGGATTTAGATTTGGAGGTTTTTGTAAAGGATTGGAATAGCGGAGAATTGGAAATGGAGTTATCAGAGGAAGAATATAAGTGGTTTCAATCATTCCAAAGTCAATGGGATCAATCGTTAGCTTCCATTAGCACACAAGACAGTATTGTTTTAACAGATTGGAATTCTATATTCGAGAATTCACCACCAAATTCCAATACGGTTGATCAATTTTTAGCTTCAATTGAACCATATACAAGTAAATTACAGGATGCAAGCAATCAGGAATTGCAATATATTCTATTAGGTATGTGGTACGAATTAGAAGCGCTGGCTCACTAATATATTTTTTTCGAACAGGTATTTACAATAATGCCTGTTTTTGTATTTTTCCCTACAAAATATAGTATAAATTCTATTTTTTTATATAGTAATTTTTTGATTTTCCATTGTTTTTAAGTATGATTATGTACTTTTCTTTAGTTGTGTAAAAAAATGGATTAGGCTATCCTCAATATATCTTTACGTTAAGGAGGTATTAGCATGAGTACATCAACCATAATGATTAAAGATGTACCAAAAGAGGATCGGCCAAGGGAGCGTTTGTTAAAACTCGGTGCAAGTCATCTATCTAACCAGGAGATACTGGCTATATTATTAGGGAGTGGTACGAAGGAAGAATCGGTTATGGCCCTTGCCAATCGTGTGTTAATGCATTTTGAAGGGTTAAAGTTATTAAAAGATGCCACAATTGAAGAACTAACCGCAATAAAAGGTATAGGTAGTGCTAAAGGTGTACTAATTTTATCAGCTATTGAAATTGGTAAACGTATGAATGAATATAAACCACTGGAAAGGTATGTTATTCGTTCTCCTGAAGACGGTGCAGATTATATTATGGAAGAGTTGAGAAGTTTAAAGCAAGAGCATTTCGTCGTATTGTTTCTAAATACAAAAAATCAAATTATTCATAGACAAACTATATTTATCGGAAGTTTAAATGCCTCTATTGTTCATCCGCGTGAAGTATTTCGTGAAGCGGTCAAGCGCTCTGCGGCCTCCATTATCGTTGCACACAACCATCCTTCAGGTGATCCAACTCCATCACAAGAAGATATCCATGTAACAAGAAGATTAGTGGAATCTGGAAAAATGATCGGAATTGAATTGCTCGATCATTTAGTAATTGGTGATCGAAAATTTGTATCTCTGAAAGAAAAAGGGTATTTATAGCATGATTTTTTAGCAAACGGAAAGGATAAAATTTTCTTAACCTACAGAAGCAACTAAGTCTTTCACAGAAAAGCTTGGCGAAAGTCAAGTTTTCTAATATAATTGTATAGACAGCTAAAAATTGGCGCCATTTTTCATTTATTGAAGGTGGCGCTTCTTAAAGTTCATGATTTTATAAAGTATCTGGTTAACTTTCTGTAATAGACCTTTGATTGCACTACATAAAATTAATCGATATAGTAAAGCTACAGATAAAGCTATTGGGAAAGGGAGATTTTTTTGGGAAGATTTAGTTTTTCACAAGATCTTGGAATTGATTTAGGAACAGCAAATACACTTGTTTTCGTAAAAGGAAAAGGTGTGGTATTACGGGAACCATCCGTAGTTGCAAAGAATATTGAAACTGGTGAGATTGAAGCGGTAGGAAGTTCCGCTAGAAATATGATTGGGAGAACACCTGGAAACATTACAGTTATCCGCCCGATGAAAGATGGTGTAATTGCTGATTATGATACAACTGCAATTATGATGAAATATTATATAAAAAAAGCAATGCGAAGTAGATCTTATTTTGCTAAAAAGCCAAATGTAATGGTTTGTGTTCCTTCAGGAATTACAATGGTTGAAGAACGTGCAGTAATCGATGCCTCTAAACAAGCTGGGGCAAAGGATGCCTTTCCAATTGCTGAACCATTTGCAGCTGCAATTGGAGCCGGATTACCTGTATGGGAGCCAACGGGAAGTATGATCATTGATATTGGTGGAGGTACAACGGAAGTAGCTGTTATTTCGTTAGGTGGTATTGTTACTAGTATGTCGATTCGTACTGCTGGAGACGATATGGATGAAGCAATTATTAATTTTATACGAAAAAATTATAATCTAATGATTGGAGAAAGAACAGCAGAATCTATTAAAATAGACATAGGTACAGCAGGAGAAGTTACTGAAAATATAGAAATGGACATTCGTGGGCGAGATTTATTGACGGGTTTACCAAAAACAATTACGATTACAGCAAAAGAGATTTCAGAAGCATTACAAGATACGGTAGATGCAATTGTTGATGCTGTAAAGAACACATTGGAAAAGACTCCACCTGAGCTTTCTGCAGATATTATGGACCGAGGCATTGTCCTTTCAGGAGGAGGAGCATTACTAAAACAACTAGATAATGTAATTAGTGAGGAAACAAAAATGCCTGTATTTGTAACAGATAACCCATTAGACAGTGTTGCAATTGGTACAGGGAAATCCTTAGATTACATTCAGCATTTCCGTTCTAATCCCAATGTATCAAGTCGTCCAACTGTAGAATAAGTAGGTGTTTAGATGGCTTTTTTTCGCAAAAAAAGATTATTTTTATTATTAATAGGAATTATTGTACTAGTTGCTCTTATTGGATACTCGTTAAGAGACCGAGAGGAATTGAGTACTGCAGAGCAATTCATCAATGATACAGTGGGGTGGGCGCAAAGAGCCATTCATACTCCAATAAACTATATTTCAACTATATTCAGTAATATAGATGATATGAGAAATACGTATAGCGAAAATCAGCTATTACGAGAAAAATTAGCAGAGTATAAAAGTCTTATATATGAAGTGCAAGAAATTAAAGAAGAGAATGAGGAATTAAGAGAAATTGTAGATAAAATGGACTCAATTAGAGACTACAATCCAATTCATGCGACAGTTACAGCAAGGTCACCTGAGAGATGGGTGGAGCAAGTAACGATTAATAAAGGGTCACAAGCAGGAGTTAAGGTAAATATGGCTGTTATTACTGCTGATGGAATGGTTGGTAAAATACAAAGCACTTCACAATTTACTTCCACGGTCCAATTACTGACAGGTTTTGATCAATTTAATCGAATTTCTGCTACGGTCTCTCGTGAGGATGGAAATGATATTTTTGGTTTGATTGAAGAATATGATAAAGAAAGTGATTCACTTTTATTTAAAATCATTGAAGAATCTGAGCAAGATTTGGAAGAAGGAGAACTTGTTGTATCATCAGGTATGGGTGGTGTGTTTCCGGCAGGGTTAGTAATTGGGAAGGTAAAAGAAGTTATACCAGATCAATATGGTTTAACACGTACCGCATTAGTAGAACCTGCAGCAGACCTATATGAAATAGATAATGTGATTGTAGTAGACCGGATCCTACCAGGTGAAGAAGAGGAGGAGGGAGAACAATGAAACGTTTATTCCTTCCTCTCCTCTTATTTATCTTTTTGGTGTTTGAAGGTGTAGCAATTGAATTACTACCAAATAATTTAGTTGGAGATTTTTTAATTATTCCACATTGGGTATTAATTTTGCTCATATACATTACTATTTTTTATGATTTAGAAGACACCTATCACTCGGTTGTATATGCTTTAATATTTGGGTTATTAATTGATATTGTGTATACAGGAACATTGGGCGTGTATATGTTTACGTATGCTATTGTAACTTATGTCATCCATAGCTTAATGAAGGTGCTACATAGTAATTTCTATGTTACAGTGTTAGCGGGAATTATAGGCGTTGCTCTTGCGGATTTGGCTATATTTGTTATCTATATGGTTGTAGGGATAACAGATTTCGCATGGAGTGTATATGTTGGAAGTCGGTTAATACCAACTGTACTTGCTAATATAGTATTCCTGCTTCTGTTATATCCGTTTATAGCGAAGCGACTTGTTAACTGGAAGCATGAACAATTAAATGGAACTACATAGAATGTTCATGCAGTATGATCCAACATATAAACTTGTGGATCAAACATATATAATGATAAGGTTATACTAACGAGGTGAACGTATTGCATGACACGAAGCAATTAATAACAATAAAAGGTACTCGAGATGGATTGACATTATTTATTGATGATACATGTTCATTTGACGAAGCTTTTAAAGAGCTTAGAGAAAAATTACTAGCGAATCAACCACAAAAAAAAGAACCCTGTGTACCGGTAACGATCAAATTAGGAAATAGATTTTTACGGGAGGAAGAAAAAGATTCTCTTAGTAATTTAATTAAAGAAGAAAATCGCTTTACAATCCAATCTATTGAATCGGAAGTAATTGCAAAAAGTGAAGCACTTTCGTTAATGGAGGATAGTGAAGTTAAGACGATTAATCGTATCGTTCGGTCTGGTCAAGTGCTAGAGGTTACTGGCGACTTACTATTAATTGGTGATGTTAATCCTGGGGGAAGTGTGATTTCTACAGGTAATATATACATAATGGGTAGCTTGCATGGTGTTGCACATGCAGGAGTAAAAGGTGATCGTAGTGCGATTATTGCAGCTTCATATATGAACCCTAGCCAACTCAGAATAGCAGAATATATTAGCCGTGCTCCAGATTATGAATCTGATGGTGTTTACATGGAATGTGGTCTTATTGATGAAGAACAAGATAAAATAATTATTGATCGACTACAAGTTCTAGCACATAGACGAAAAAGTATAAATAGATTCGAAAGGAGAATAAATAATGGGTGAGGCAATAGTAATTACTTCTGGAAAAGGCGGAGTTGGTAAAACTACAACAACTGCCAATATCGGTACGGCTTTAGCGTTAATGGAGAAAAAAGTTTGTTTGATAGATACGGATATTGGTCTAAGGAATCTTGATGTTGTTATGGGGTTAGAAAATCGTATCATCTATGATATTGTCGATGTTATCCAAGAGCGTTGTAAACTGAAACAAGCATTAATTAAAGATAAGCGATTTGACTATTTATCCTTATTACCTGCTGCCCAAACGAGTGATAAAACCGCGGTTACTCCTGATGGGATGAAAAAGATTATAAAAGAATTAAAGCAGGAATACGACTATATTATTATTGATTGTCCTGCAGGAATTGAACAAGGATTTCAAAATGCTATTGCTGGTGCGGATCGCGCAATTGTTGTAACTACTCCTGAAAAATCTAGTGTTAGGGATGCAGATCGTATCATCGGTTTACTAGAAAAAGAGGATATCGAACCTCCTAGTTTGGTAGTTAATAGAATCCGAAATCATATGATGAAGAGTGGGGATATGTTAGATATTGATGAAATCGTCCAAATCCTTTCTATAAACCTAATTGGTGTTGTATTGGATGATGATGAAGTTATAAAAGCGTCTAACCATGGAGAACCAATTGCACTTCAGTCAAAACCAAAAGCTTCTATTGCATACCGTAATATAGCAAGAAGGATTTTGGGTGAAACGGTTCCGTTACAATCATTAGAAGATGAATCTGGTATGTTCCAAAAAGTGAAGCGTTTTTTTGGTATGAGAGGTAATTAATAATAATATTTTCATGCAAATCCATAAATTTAAGTTACTCGTATTTTCTATGTTAATGTGACATTCAATTAGAGAAAGCAATAATAATAGATTTTAGAAGGTGGGATGGAAGATTTTCTCTTTCATTTCATCTTTTTTAATTTAATCTTGATATATCATAACTTCTAAGGTTCTTTCATACACTTGTACAAAAGATGATGAAGGAATGAGAGATTATGAATAAGGGAGTAAAACAAGTAAGGAAGTCAATTATTGAACGCAAGAAAAAGAGAGGGATTTCAACAGATTCTAAGGGGGTTACAACAAAGCAAGGTATTCCATTGCCACAGGATGAAGAAAAACATGGTTATTACCCCAGCTTTTTCGAAAGTTCAGGTGAAAGCACACAAAAAAGTAGGCTAATATCTGGATTCGTCTTAAAAGGTATTCTTTCAGTTATGTTATTTTTTGGTGTAGCTCTATTATGGGAATCAGATTTAGAAATGCTTTCTCAGCCTAAAGAATGGACAAGTAGTGCATTAACAGATGAATTTCCATTTGCAAATGTATATAAATGGTATCAAGATACATTTGGAAATCCTCTAGCATTTTCACCTTCACAAAATCTTGTATCTGAAGGTGTTGCGCCATTGGCTTATCCTGTTAATGGAAATGTAACCGAAACATTTCAAGCTAATGGAAAAGGTATAATGATCGCACCTGGAGAAACAACGAATGTTTCTGCATTAAGCGAAGGAATCGTGATTTTCTCGGGTAACGATCGTACAACCAATAAAACTGTAGTCGTTCAACATGCAGATGGAAGTAAGTCTACTTATGGATACTTAAGTGATATTGATGTTCATTTATATCAATATGTTGCTACCAACCAAAGAATTGGACAGTTTTCTCCGACAACTGAAAACCAAACAGTGTATTTTTCTATTGAAAAAGATAATCAGTATATTGATCCAGTTCAGGTGATAAAAGTTGACGACAATCCGTAAGAACTTGCCTCCGATACATTTACATCCAATTCTTTTAATTTTTATTATTATTGCATTTTTAACGGGTACATTTGTTGAATTAATGATTATTCTATCTATTGTATTTATTCATGAATTAGGGCATTATGTAGTGGCAAAACTATTTAAGTGGAGAATTCGGAGTATTGTTTTATGGGTATTCGGTGGTACAATGGATACGGATGAACACGGTAACAGACCGATACATGAAGAAGCTCTCGTTACCATTGCAGGTCCATTTCAACATATCATCATTTATTTGATTGTTTCGTTATTGCCCGTATATCAGGTTGTTCCACCTTCACTTATTGAATTAATTTTATTTTATAATACGGTCATCCTGTTTTTTAATTTACTGCCTATTTGGCCGCTAGACGGAGGAAAGCTATTATTTTTGCTATTATCTTCATATTTTCCATATAAAAAATCCTATCATGTGATTATTGTCTTTTCGATGATTGTAAGTGTTGTCTTATTGATTGGACAATTGGTGTTTTATCCATTTACATTAAGTACATTTTTAATCATGATTTTTCTTTTTATGGAGAATCGATCAGAATGGAAACAACGATACTATGTTTTCATGCGATTTTTATTGCAAAGATACGAGGGTAACTTTAATCATAAAGGAGTTCGTTCGATCGTGGTACCACATCAATTATCATTGATGGAGGTGTTCGCGCTTTTTCAGCGCGATAAAAAACACACCATCTATATTAAACTCCCTAGTAAACAAAGAGTTGCTGTAGATGAAAATGATTGTTTGTATCGATATTTTTACGAGAAACAATATGCTAAAACAATTGGTGACGTTGCAATGGAAATATTGTAAATGTTCTTTTGCATGCTTGACAAGTAGATAGATTACATGATAACATCAGTATGTTATTCATCGTAGCACCCGTGCTACAACCGCACAGAACAGGTTGTTAAACTCTTTCCTGAGTACCTGTATGGCGAGTCTGAGTTTATTAAGGAGGTGCATAGTTATGTACGCAATTATCGAAACTGGTGGTAAACAAGTTAAGGTAGAAGAAGGCCAAGAAATTTACGTAGAAAAAGTTACAGCTGATGCGAACGAAACGGTTACTTTTGATAAAGTACTTTTCGTAGGTGGGGATGATGTAAAAGTTGGTTCTCCATATGTTGAAGGTGCTACAGTGACTGCTAAAGTTGAAAAGCATGGTCGTCAGAAAAAGGTTACTGTATTCAAATACAAACCTAAGAAAAACTACCATCGTAAACAAGGTCATCGTCAACCTTATACAAAATTAGTAATTGAAAAGATTAACCAATAAGGGATCTATATCATGATAAATGTAACTGTATTAACTGATAATAACCAAATAACAGAATTTGAACTCTCTGGACATGCGGAAAGTGGTCCATATGGCTATGACTTAGTTTGTGCAGGTGTTTCGGCTGTAACATTTGGAGCTGTAAATGCAGTTATTGCATTATGTAACATTGATCTTGATATTGAGCAAGGAGAAGAAGGTGGATACCTTCGTGTTCAATTTCCACACTCTTTGAATGAAGAGATAATGGAAAAAACACAGACTTTGCTTGAAGGTATGATTGTATCATTAGAAACGATTGAACGTGAATATAGTCAATTCGTTAAAATTCATCGTAAATAAGGAGGTGCAGCATAATGCTACGTCTAGATTTACAATTTTTCGCTACGAAAAAAGGTCAAGGTAGTACTAAGAACGGTCGTGACTCTGAGGCTAAACGTTTAGGTGCAAAACGTGCTGATGGTCAAATGGTATCTGGTGGATCCATTCTTTACCGTCAACGCGGTACAAAAATCTATCCAGGTGAAAACGTAGGCCGTGGTGGAGATGACACACTTTTTGCAAAAATCGACGGTGTTGTAAAATTTGAACGCTATGGTCGTGATCGTAAAAAAGTAAGTGTATATCCAGTTGCACAAGAAGCTTAATTTTAATAAATTATGATTAAAACTCCAGCCATCAAAGGTTGGAGTTTTTTTAAACACTAAAAAAGTATACAATGAAATAGAGAAACGCGAAATTGAAGATTTCGGTAATTTTTCGTCATAATGGGGGGAGAAATGTGGAGACTATAGATGTTATCGAATTACTCCGTCGTCAACGACACGATTTAATGAATCATATGCAAATACTTCAAGGTTATCTAAGTATGGGGAAAACGGAAAAAGTTGGGGAGAAACTTCAAGCATTGATAGAGGAATTTCATGCTGAGCGTAAGCTAATGAACTTAAATGCTCCGGAATTTACCATTTGGGTTATTCAATTTAATTCAGTTTATAGTAATATTCGTTTATCATATGAAATACATACGGAATGTAATGATTTGACTCTTATCGATGAACAGTTAAAGAATACTAGCGAAGTAATCAGTGAAGCTATACTCCGATCTGGAGATGATACGGAGTTATATGAAATGAAAGTAGAGCTTACTACTGATAATAACAATGGTTTCATTGATATAAAATATACAATTTGGGGAACGTTTTTGGATAAGGATATGTTTATAGAAAGTATTAAATGTATTGATGAAGGAATAACGATAGATGTAATGGATTTAGAACCTGATTATATATCTTGTACAGTTTCTATTCCATATGACTAGATGAGGTGAGTTTTAATGTTTGTAGATCAAGTTAGTGTTTATGTGAAAGCTGGAGACGGTGGTAATGGATTAGTTGCTTATCGTCGTGAAAAATATGTACCTAAAGGTGGACCCGCTGGTGGGGATGGCGGTAATGGTGGAGACGTCATCTTTAAAGTTGACGAAGGATTAAATACATTAATGGATTTTCGCTATAATCGCCATTTTAAAGCGAAACGTGGTGAAAATGGAATGAGTAAAGGGCAGCATGGTAAAAATGCCGAGCCTTTAATTGTTCCAGTCCCACCTGGTACAACCGTGATAGATGAGGATACCGATCAAGTAATCGCTGATCTAACTACGCACGATCAAGAAGCAATTATTGTTAAAGGTGGAAGAGGAGGACGTGGGAATACACGATTTGCTTCCCCTCGAAACCCAGCTCCAGATTTTGCTGAAAATGGAGAACCGGGACAAGAACGGAATATTAAAGTTGAGTTGAAGCTTATTGCCGATGTAGGGCTTGTTGGGTTTCCAAGTGTGGGGAAATCAACCTTTTTATCTGTTGTTAGTGCAGCTCGACCAAAAATCGCTGACTATCACTTTACAACATTAGCCCCAAATTTAGGGGTGGTTGAAACAGGAGATCAACGTAGCTTCGTATTAGCAGATTTACCAGGTCTAATAGAAGGTGCACACGAAGGAGTGGGGCTTGGCCATCAATTTTTACGTCATGTTGAACGTACAAGGGTTATTATCCATGTAATTGATATGGCAGGCACTGAAGGTAGAGATCCTTACGAGGATTATGTGAAAATAAATCAAGAATTGAAAGAATATGATGCAAAACTAATGGATCGACCACAAGTTATCGCTGCTAATAAAATGGACATGCCAGGCGCTGAGGAAAATTTAGCCGATTTTAAAAAGCAGTTAGGTGAAGATGTATCGGTCTATCCAATCTCTGCACTAACAAAAGAGGGATTAAGGGATATTTTATTTGCTGTGGCAGATCTATTAGATACAATACCAAAATTTGCACCTAAACTGGAGGAAACTGAAGAGAAGGTTGTTTATCGTTACGAAAAAGAAGATAAAGGATTTAAAATAACTCGGGATGATGACGGGGCATTTGTTCTTTCTGGCATAAAGATTGAGAAGTTATTTAAGATGACAGATTTTAATAGAGATGAAGCTGTCCAACGATTCGCAAGACAATTACGTACGATGGGAGTCGACGAGGAACTTCGAGAAAGAGGTGCCGAAGATGGAGATACAATTCGGTTATTGGACTTTGAATTTGAGTTTGTAGAGTAGTCAACAAATGAATGGGGATGCGGTATGAAAGGTCGGGAGCAATTTTACCTTGTCCGAAGTGATGTTTTACCTGAATCGATCAAAAAAACGATAGAAATAAAAAATATGCTTGAACGAGGTAAAGTAAAAACAATTAATGAAGCTACCAAACAAGTAGATTTATCTAGGAGTGCATACTATAAATATAAGGACGCAGTATTTCCTTTCCAGGCAATGGTTAAGGAGAAAATTATAACCTTATTTTTTCATTTAGAAGATCGTACTGGAACATTATCAAAATTATTAAATATAGTTGCTACTGCAGGTTGTAACGTTTTAACAATTCATCAAACGATACCTATACAGGGAAAGGCTAACGTTACGTTATCACTGGATATATCTCAAATAGATGAACATATTGATAAATTAATTCATAATTTAAAGCAGTTGGAGTTTGTGGAACAAGTCTCCATCCTAAGCTCTGGTGTTTGAAGCTTAAGACAAAAGTCGTATCTTAAAGATGCGGCTTTTCTTAGCATTACCTTTCCCAACCTGCATAAATGAATTTAAAATTCTATCGTGTTCCTGCAAAGGTCAAGTTTTCTAATATTATTTCCTTCTTATGGTTCAACTTTTTTCGTTTCTTTGCATATGTTGGTATAGAGTAATTAGCCCAGCTTCAGAAACGAAAGGAGTTCGAGTTAACTTGAAGATTCACGTTGTAAAAAAAGGAGACACATTGTGGGAAATCGCCAAGCAATATGGTGTTGATTTTGAAGAACTTAAACAGCTTAACTCACAGCTATCAAGTCCAGACATGATCATGCCTGGTATGAAAATTAAAATACCAACTACTGCAAAAACTGTGAAAAAGGAAATGCCTAAAAAAGAAGCACCAGTAACTAAAAAACCTTACAAAGATATTTCTCCAAAACCATTACCAGTAATCAAAGAAGATGATAAGAAACCAGTAAAAGAAGTCACTCCAGAAATGCCAATGCCACAGATGCCGCAGATGCCATTGCAGCCTATGATGCAAATGCCAATTATGAGCCAAGAATTTCAACAAGATTTTACGATTAACTTTCCTAAGATGCCTGAAAAGCCTAAAGAAATAAAGAAAGAAAAACCGAAGGAAGTAAAAAAGGAAATTCCAGTACAGGAACCAGTTGAGCAAAAACCGATCCACCAACCAATGATGGAGCCAGTACACCACCCAGTTCATATGGTGCCTTGTTATCCGGTAATACATTATCCATGTCCACCAGTACCTTGTCATCCACATGGACCTATGCCATTTCAACCGATGCCTTATCCTGGTGTGCTAGGAGCTGAATATAATGATGTAGAATCATCTAGTTTTGAAATGCCGGTACAACCGGTGGCTGGCGGAGATTGTGGTTGTAAAGGAAGCGCAACACCGACACAACAAATGGGATATATGCAACCACCATATGGTTATGATCAAGCACACCAACCATACCAAATGCAACCAATGCAACCAATTCAACAACCATTTGTTAATCCAACACAATACCCACCAATGTCTGACTTTAATCAACCTGCATATCCAACCCCTCCAGGTTATCCACCGTTCAGGGAACAGGAAGAGTCATCTAATGAGTAATAATAAGCACAGAGACGATAATAATTACGATCGTCTCTCTTCTTTTTTATACTGGGAGGGCAGTCTAGAAACCAAGGATATAAATCGTATTAAAGATAATGTATTTCTTATTAAGGATAACACTGGAGAAGGTTACATATTTAAGCGACATAAAAATATAAATAATGTTAAACAACAATGGGATTTTTTTTCGCAAATAAAAATGAAATCCATTGCTCCTTTTGTAAGGTATCCAAATGGAAGAAAAATCATTACTGATGGAAATCATAATATATGGACGTTGACACCATATATTCCAGGGATTAAACTAAACTATCGTAGCCAGACAGATCGGAAAGAAGCAGTACTAGCATTAAAGAAATTTCATGATAAAGCAAGTTCTATCTATGTTCAGAACCAGGTGCAAAAGGGGTTATTTTACTTACGTTGGTATGATCGGTTAAAAACATTTCAAAAAACAGAATACTTTTTTGTGAAATATGGTTATGAGAATTTATATAAAGATATTGTTAAAATAACGGAACAATACATTCAATTAGTTTCAAGATTTCCATGGAAAAGAGAACAACGTTATGCTGAAGAACAGGGATTATGGGTTCATGGGGATGTTGCCTCTCATAATTTTATTCGATATAATCGTATTTATTTAATTGACTTTGATTTATTAGCTTGTACCACCCAATTATATGATTATATTCAATTGGGACAACGCTTTTTACCATATATACGATGGGATATAGATCAGTTAGAATCTTATAAGATGATAGATGATCGTTATATTCCAATCTGGCTATTATCAATTGCAATTCCTAGTGATGTATTAAGAGAATGGTTACATTATTTATATCAACATCGCTCAGGTTATGCTATCAAGGAATACTTAGAAGAAATGGAAAAAAATTGGATCAAACGACAAAATTTTATGAAAATGACCAAAAAAATGCTAAAATAAAACAATACACATAATGTTTAGATATAGAAAAAGGAGCGATTGTGTTGGAAAAGGTAGTTGAACAAGTTGTTGAATGGCTACAAAACCAGGTAAAAGAAGCAGGAGTAGATGGCCTAGTTGTTGGGGTAAGTGGTGGAATTGATTCCGCTGTTGTGGCAAATTTAATTAAACGAGCATGCCCTGAGAACTCATTAGGAGTTATAATGCCGTTAAATAGTGATCCTAAAGGGATGGAACACGCGTCAAAAGTCATAGAAGCTTGTGGAATTAAAGGTATGACAGTAGATTTAGCTGAAACACATGAAGTTATGTTTAACCAAATTAAAAACCAGTTAAAAGATGAGTATAATGAATTAAATGGAAAACTAGCTGATGCCAATCTTCGAGCTAGACTTCGTATGAGCACATTATATACGATAGCTACGAATTATAATTACTTAGTTGTGGGCACAGATAATGCCGCTGAATGGTATACTGGATACTTTACAAAGTATGGTGATGGTGGCGTAGATATATTACCACTTGTAGATTTCACGAAAGGGGAAGTTCGTGAGCTAGCTAAACAATTAGGTGTACCACAAGAAGTTATTGATAAACAACCAAGTGCTGACCTTTGGGAAGGTCAAACGGATGAAAGTGAAATGGGTATTACGTATGACAAAATAGATGCATTTTTAAAAGGTGAATCGATCCCTGATGCGGATAAGGAAATCATTGAAAGAATGCATAAAAATTCTGCACATAAACGAAATCCATTAGCTCAATTTACACGTAGTAATTAAAAAATTACCATGTGTAAATAAACCTCTCTTATACAAAATAGGTGTAAGGGAGGTTTTACTATGAAAAAATATATTCTTTTAGGGATGAGTGTTTTTGTTATTACTGGTTGTGCAACCCAAGAAGAGGGAAGACATGCAAATAACTCGGAAAATAATCTACAACCTATACACTACGAAACGCCTGAGCAGCAAAGAGAAAGAGAAGGACAACCCCGATCAATTGGAGAACGAGGTGGGTATCCACAAAGTGAATTAGAGGGGTTAAATGCCGGTGATACGGATGACCGGAATAGAGATCGATATACAAATGAGAAGACAATGGAAATTTCTCAATATCTTTCTGAACTTAGATATATCAAACAGGCTCAAGTATCTGAGACGAATGATCGTATAGTTGTAGCAGCAATTTTAAACAACCATTCAGATCAAACTTCATTAGGAGATGCTGATGATCGAGCGCAACAAATTAAACAAGAAGTTAAAAAATTTGGGCGTGACAAAGAAATTGTTGTCTATACAGACAATATATACTGGAATCGGATGAGGAATTTAAATTCTAATCAAATTAGTATAGATGAAAATATCGACCAATTCCTAGAAGACTTCTTCAACACAGATAATGAATAGTAATGTTTCAAAAGGCTTCACTTCATATACACCTTCATTTTTGTTATAGTAGTAAAGGATTTGGTGGAGAGGAGAATCTCTTATGGCTGGACATTCTAAATGGAAAAATATTCAAAAAAGAAAAAATGCCCAGGATGCTAAAAAAGGAAAAATATTTATGCGTCATGCTAAGGATCTTTATATAGCTGCAAAGCAAGGTGGCGGAGATCCGTCAACAAATGCTGCTTTACGGGCAGCTATAGATAAAGCCAAAGCAGACAATATGCCAAATGATAACATTGATCGAGCAATAAAAAAAGCTACCGGAGCATTAGATGGCGCAAGCTATGAAGAAATCACCTATGAAGGCTATGGTCCAGGTGGTATCGCTGTAATTGTACATGTTTTGACTGACAACCGAAATAGAACAGCAGCAGAAATTCGTCATGCGTTTAAGAAAAATGGTGGCAATTTAGGGGAAAATGGTAGTGTTACTTTTATGTTCGATCGGAAAGGGTATATCCTAATCCTAAATGAGGACAAAAGTATTTCTGAAGACGATATGACGTTAGAAGCCATTGAAGCTGGAGCGGAAGATATTATTACCCAAGATGGTGCTTTTGAGATTTATACAACCCCAGATGATTTTGAGGCAGTTTGTAACCATTTACGTACAATTGGATATGAACTGGAAGAACAAGAACTCGCTTTAATACCTCACAATTACCAGTCTGTATCTGAAGATGACGAAGCTAAGCTACACCTGTTAATGGATACGCTTGAAGAAAACGAAGACGTACAAGATATTTACCATAATTTAAGAGTTAATGAGTAAACTTCCATTCTGACTTGGGGATGGAAGTTTTTCATGGAAGATAAGAAATTATCGACTATCAACGAATATCGCCATAAAGGGTTTGCAAAATACAATTGTTCTAATATAAGTATAAGATATATTTATGTTAAAATAGGAAGGGTAACTGGGGGAGATTAAATGATTGCTTATATAAAAGGAAAGTTAGCATACATAAATGAAGAGTCTGTAATTGTTGATGTTCATGGGGTAGGATATGAGTTAGTATGTCCAAACCCGTATATCTTTCAACCATCCATAAATAATGAAGTACACATTTTTACGTACCATTATGTTAGAGAAGATTCACAAGTATTATATGGATTTAAAAATGAAGATCAAAAGTATTTATTTACGAAATTAATTTCAGTGTCTGGAATTGGTCCTAAGGGTGCTTTAGCAATATTAGGTAGTGTTGATATACCAGAATTTATTCGTGGAATAGAACAAGAAGATGATAAGTTTCTAACTAGCTTTCCAGGAGTAGGAAAGAAAACAGCAAGACAAATGATTCTAGATTTAAAAGGAAAACTTACATCGATGATTTCCATTACTACTAAAGAAATCGAATCAAACTCTACTCAAGAAAATGTACAAGATTTAAACGAAGCTAAAGAAGCGTTAAAAGCATTAGGTTATACCGATAGAGAAGTTAAATCAATTATTCCACAACTTCAGAAAGAAAACCTTGAAAGTACAGATGAAATTATTCGAAAAGCATTAGCTTTACTAATGAAAAATTGATAGGGGGAAAACATAATGGAAGAACGAATGGTAACAGGTGAATTACAATCCGAAGATTCGACTGTTGAACTAAGTCTTCGCCCTACAACTTTGAATCAATATATTGGTCAAGCAAAAGTAAAAGAGAATTTAAGTATCTTTATTCAAGCAGCTAAAATGCGTAATGAACCACTTGATCATGTTTTACTGTATGGACCACCAGGATTAGGCAAAACCACTTTAGCAGCCATTATAGCAAATGAAATGGGTGTTCAATTTCGATCGACTTCTGGACCAGCGATTGATCGTGCAGGTGACTTGGCAGCTATTTTATCATCGCTAGAAGTAGGTGATGTATTATTCATTGACGAAGTACATCGCCTGCCGAGATCTGTTGAGGAAGTATTATATTCTGCAATGGAGGATTTTTTTATTGATATAGTTATCGGAACCGGTCCTAGTGCAAGGTCAGTACGGATTGACTTACCGCCTTTTACATTAGTTGGTGCTACAACGAGAGCAGGATTATTATCTGCCCCTCTTAGAGATCGTTTTGGTGTCTTAAGTAGGCTGGAATATTATGAAACAAAGGATTTATGCTCAATTGTGGAACGAACAGCAGATATTTTTGAAACGTTTATTTCTAAAGAAGCGGCTGTTGAAGTAGCAAGAAGATCAAGAGGAACACCACGAATTGCTAATCGCTTATTAAGAAGAATACGTGATATTTCCCAAGTAAAAGGGGAAAAGGAAATTAGTTTAGAAACGACGGAAAAAGCCTTAAAAATGTTACAAGTTGACGATGTAGGTCTTGACCATATCGATCATAAGCTTTTAATAGGAATTATTGATGGTTTTCAAGGTGGTCCAGTTGGACTGGAAACGATAGCAGCTACAATTGGGGAAGAGTCACAGACCATTGAGGATGTATATGAACCATATTTATTACAAATTGGGTTTATTCAACGTACGCCTAGAGGAAGATTAGTAACAGAAAAGGCTTATGAACATTTTGGGTTGAAGGCGAATGATGCGGAGTGAATGTTGGAAAGTTATTCATCTTATTAGGTGTAGTGTTTCTAATTATTGGTCTTCTTTGGACATTTGTCGGAAGACTTCCAGGAGATATTAGCTTTAAAAAAGGTAATTTCTCTTTTCATTTTCCAATTATGACATCCATCGTTGTAAGTATTATCTTATCACTAATATTATTCATCGTAGGAAGATTAAAGTAGACAGAATAGGAGTTACAGTATGAAAATAGAGGATTTTGACTTTCATTTACCAGAGGAACTAATAGCACAAACACCATTGAAAGATCGTACAGCTTCACGATTACTTGTGTTAAATCGCAAAACAAAAGCTGTCGAACATAAACGTTTTAAAGATATAAAAAATTACTTAAGAGAAGGCGACTGCCTTGTGCTAAATGACACTCGTGTATTACCTGCTCGGCTGTATGGGGTAAAGGAAGACACAGGTGCTAAAATAGAAGTCCTTCTACTGCATCAACAAGAGGGGGATACTTGGGAAGTACTGACTAAGCCTGCCAAAAAAGTTAAGCTTGGTACAACTATTGTGTTTGGAAATGGGAAACTTAAAGCTACTTGTATTGAAGAAAAGGATCATGGTGGACGGATTTTTACGTTTTCGTATGAAGGAATATTTTATGAGGTTCTAGACCAGCTTGGGGAAATGCCTCTACCACCATATATTAAAGAGCAGCTTCCTGAAAAGGAGAGGTATCAAACAGTTTATGCAAAGGAAGAAGGTTCTGCTGCGGCTCCAACAGCTGGTCTCCATTTCACAAAGGAATTACTAGAAGAGATAAAAGCAATGGGTGTAACAATTGCTTTTATTACATTGCATGTGGGATTAGGTACCTTTAGACCGGTCAGTGTAGAAGATATTAATGAACACGAAATGCATGCTGAATTTTACCATATGTCTCAGGAAACAGCTAACACACTAACAAAGATAAAAAATGATGGAGGGCGAATTATTTCTGTTGGGACTACCTCTACAAGAACATTAGAAACCATTGCTAGAGATCATAATGGAAAATTTGTCGAAGCAAGTGGCTGGACAGATATATTCATCTATCCACCTTATCAATTTAAGGCAATTGATGGATTAATTACCAATTTTCACCTTCCAAAGTCTACTCTAATCATGCTTGTTAGTGCTTTTGTAGATAAGGAAACTATATTATCAGCTTATGAAGAAGCGGTTAAAGAGAGGTATCGCTTTTTCAGCTTTGGAGATGCAATGCTACTAATTTAATAAAGGAACGGGATTATATGACAACACCAATAAGATATGAGTTTATTAAAACATGTAAACAAACTGGTGCAAGACTTGGGCGTGTGCATACACCACATGGTAGTTTTGACACACCAACTTTCATGCCTGTAGGAACGCTTGCAACAGTTAAGACGATGAGTCCTGAAGAACTTAAGGAAATGAACGCAAATATTATTTTATCGAATACATATCACCTTTGGCTTCGTCCAGGGGAGGATATTATACGTGAAGCTGGTGGCTTACATAAGTTTATGAATTGGGATGGTGCAATATTAACGGACTCTGGGGGCTTCCAAGTTTTTAGTCTAAGTGACATGCGAGAAATAAAGGAAGAAGGAGTTCATTTCCGAAATCATTTAAGTGGAGAAAAACTATTCTTATCACCAGAAAAGGCAATGAAAATACAAAATGCGCTTGGTTCAGACATTATGATGGCATTTGATGAATGCCCGCCTTATCCAGCAACAAGGGAGTATATGAAAGCATCTGTCGAACGAACATCTCGGTGGGCAGAAAGATGTCTTGCTGCACATGAAAGAAAGGATGTTCAGGGTCTTTTTGGTATCATTCAAG
This sequence comes from Ornithinibacillus caprae, assembly GCF_009728145.1. Classification (GTDB taxonomy): domain Bacteria; phylum Bacillota; class Bacilli; order Bacillales; family Amphibacillaceae; genus Ornithinibacillus; species Ornithinibacillus caprae. Next base: position 220,379 of record NZ_WOCA01000001.1, read on the forward strand.
GCGGTGAATATCAAGATCTACGTAAGCAAAGTGCGCAAGATTTAACTTCTCTTGATTTTCCTGGTTATGCGGTTGGTGGACTATCCGTAGGGGAACCAAAGGATGTAATGAATCGAGTACTAGAATTTACGACACCATTAATGCCATCAGATAAGCCACGCTACTTAATGGGAGTAGGTTCTCCAGATTCTCTAATCGACGGAGCAATACGAGGTATCGATATGTTCGATTGTGTCTTACCAACTAGGATTGCGAGAAACGGGACATGTATGACATCAAAAGGAAGGTTAGTTGTCCGTAATGCAAAATATGCAAGAGATTTTCGACCTATCGACGAAAATTGTGATTGTCATGTTTGTAAAAATTATACACGCGCATATATCCGACACCTCATAAAATGTAATGAAACGTTTGGATTTAGACTTACTACTTATCATAACCTGCATTTTCTGTTAAAATTAATGGAGCAAGTCCGAAATGCAATTCGTGAAGATCGACTTGGGGACTTTCGAGAAGCATTCTTTGAACAATATGGATTGAATCAACCGAATGCCAAAAACTTTTAATGAAAGAGGTGAAAATAAATGGAAGCAATGAGCCCAATTATTATGCTTGTACTAATGTTTGTTATTTTTTACTTCTTGCTAATACGTCCACAGCAAAAACGTCAAAAGCAAGTTAACCAAATGCAAGCTAATCTTCAAAAAGGTGATTCTGTAGTAACTATCGGTGGATTTCACGGTGTCATTCATGCAATCGATGAAAGCACGATCGTTCTACAAGCAGGCGACGGTACAAAACTTACATATGACCGTTCAGCAGTAAGAGAAGTTAAATCTGAATAACAAAATGAGGCTTCCATTAGCGATGGAAAGCCTCATTTTACTTTTAATTATTATTTTCATCCGTAACGGTATTTACACCGATAACCCCGCCGAATAAAGCAGCTAAGATATAGAATATATGATGAATCATTTGTTCTATAGAAAATGCCTGCTGATAACCTAAGTATTGAACTAAAAATGTAAACAATGTAAACCCTGCTCCAGTTATTGCTCCAATCATCCAACCTTTAGCTTTTCCTTTCATACCAGCGATGAGTCCACCAAGAAATAATGTTATTAATCCAACAACTAATGTAACCCAATCAAGTGCAGGTTGGCTGAATGAAGAAAAGCGAAGCAATAATGCCAACGAAAAGCTTGCGACCAGGATTAAGCCAAATATGACAATCCATCCATACATTAAGGCAACAAATTGTTTGCTTTGCATAGGTATTCCCTCCTGTTTGTCCATTTACTGTCATTTTATTCATGTCCATATAAAAATAGACGAGTTTTTTTAGAAAATAATGAATCTTAGTGAGTAATTGATGTGGAATGTGAAGTAACTTAAATGGATGAATTAGAGCTTTTGCTCGCTTCGTAAACACATTTCGCTTTCACTTCCAGCACAAGGGCGACATCTGTTCAAGCTCCTTGCAGTTACTTGGCCAATAAAATGTATTCTAAAACCATTATTTGTTACGGAGTTTATACAAATTGCGACGAAAAACTAGGATTTGCAAATCTTTTTAACCATTACCTTATGTGTAGGAGTGGGGAATTTTATACTACTATTCTTCTAAGAACATATACATATTAGACCCATTTTTGAATAATTGGGATTTGCTTTAACTCTTCTTTCGTAATAAACTTTAAAATTAATAAGAAGAAAATATAAATAATCAGTAAAATTATAAGAATGATAAGGAACATTAAAATATTAGCATTCATTGATAGATAGATATTTTTGAGAAAGGTTCCAACAATCCAGGTTAAAAATAAGAGTACAATCATTTTAGTAATATCTTTTATTGGAATGTAGAATTGAATTAATTTTTGTAAGGTACCTAAATGTAATAACGTTACAAGAATAACTCCAACTGACATTGCTATAGCAACACCCATCATTCCAAAATTCGCATTTGAAGCTAGTAAGAATAGAAGAGTTAGTTTACAAACAGCTCCTATTAGACTATTCCGCATAGCAGGTCGAGCAAAATCTAAAGCCTGTAAAGCCGCTTGTAAAGGCGCTTGTATATAAAGTAATATAAATAATGGAGCCATAAGAACTAAATATTTACTAGCATTTGCTGAACCATACATGAAAGTTAGAATTGGTTCAGAAAAAAGTGTTAAAACAATGGTTGCGATTGCACCAGATGCAAATGAAATTCGTATCGATTGGTGAATACGGTGATGGATTAATTTTTTATTTAAATTTGCCTCCGCTTCGGAGATAGAAGGGACTAATGCAATCGATAACGAATTTGTAATGAATGTTGGTAAAAATAATAATGGTAATACATAACCAGTTAACTCCCCGTACTGCTTTGTAGCTACAGTGGTAGATATTCCGGCAATAGCAAGACTTTGTGCAACTAGTATAGGTTCCAAGAAATTAGATATGGAACCAATCATTCGACTTCCTGTACTTGGTAGAGCTATAGAAAATAATTCCTTTACAGTATTTTTACTAGACTTCAAATAAGCAAAAAACCGGTATCTAATTCGAATCGTTTTCTTTCGTTTGAAGAGATAGATCATATAACAAAGGGAAACGAATTCACCAAGAATCACACTAAACATTGCCCCGGCAGCTGCAAATTCTACACCATACGGAAGTAGCCAATTCACAAACAATGCAACACAGCTAATTCTAATAATTTGTTCTAGAACTTGTGCATAGCTCTGTGGCTTCATATTTTGCTTGCCTTGAAAGTATCCTCTCAAAACCGAGGAAATTGCTACAATTGGAATAATAGGACTGATCGCTATAAGAGGGTATAATGTGCGCTCATCCGTCAATAATGTAGTAGCAATAAAAGGCCCTGCAAATATCATAATTGAAGTAAAGAAGACACTCGATACACCCGTTATGATGAGAGATACAATTAATATTTGTTTCACTTTTGCAGGATTATTTTTTGCTTCAGCTTCGGCAACGCGCTTTGAAATCGCTACAGGTAGTCCAAGTTGTGTGATTGTCATGACTAAAAAAAGGGTAGGTAGAGCCATCATATATAGGCCAACACCCTCTTCACCCATTAATCTCGCAACTACTAATCGATTAATAAAACCGAGGAATCGTGTAATCATTCCTGCTAAAATTAAAATAAGTGTTCCTTGTAAAAAAGTTTGTTTGGACAAGATAGACAACCTGCCTTCTCAAAAAATAAAATTTCATATACAATGATATATATGCAATGAAGTGGGCCAAGCATGACAAGTTAACCAAAAATAAGCTGTAGGTATATTGGGGGGATAATCTTGGAACTTGTAAAAAGTGTTGAAGAGTGGAAGTCGCTGCTTTATCCAGTATTGGAGAGTAAAGCACTAGAATTTCAAATGATGGGTTATTCAAAAGCAACAAATGAAGATATATGGGATTGCTTAGTAAAGAAGGTATGGAAAGGGAATCCTAGTAAACGAATCCACGAGGTTGTCCAAGATGTTCTACACCTTGGCTCTAATATTTATATGAGTTACATAACTGTTAATGCCTATCAAGATGATGATTTAATGGCGTCAATCGCTGCTCTGACGAAAGGTGAAAACAACAATTAAAAATAAAGTGGTTCGATAGAGATAGAGATAAAAAGGAGGAACTAGTACATGAAGAATAGAGGCAGAATCGTTGCCTTTTTTGTAATTGTAATAGCATTTGCTGTTACAATTGGATCAACGGTGACAGGAATAGCAAAGGATATTAATTTAGGCTTGGACCTTCAAGGCGGATTTGAAGTGTTATATGAGGTAGAGCCTGTTGACGAATCACAGGATGTAACGAGAGATTTATTAGAATCAACCGTACAGACCCTGAATGATCGAGTGAATCGATTAGGAATTAGTGAAGCAACTATTGATATTGAAGGGGAAGACCGTATACGAGTTCAATTAGCTGGTATAGAGAATCAATCAGAAGCAAGAGAAATGTTAGCTACATCTGCAAGACTTTCATTTCGTGATGTAAATGATAATGAATTATTAGATGGTTCAGATGTAAAGGAAGGTAGTGCTAAGCAAGATTTCGATCCAAATAACAATAGTCCTATTGTTACCTTACAATTAAAGGATGCATCTAAATTTGGTGAGATAACAACGGATCTAGCTGAAAAATTTGATCCATTAGCACCATATCCTGATAGAGAGGATCTTCTTGTTATTTGGATGGATTACCAAGAAGGAGATTCTTTTGCAGAAGAAGTTCAAAAAGAAGATCCAAAATTTGTGTCAGCTCCAGGTGTAGAAGAACCATTAATGACTACCAATGTTCAAATTTCGGGGAATTTCACCGTTGAGTCTGCTCAATATCTAGCAGATATAATTAATTCTGGTTCCTTACCAGTACATATGAATGAAATATTCTCGACTTCAGTTGGTGCACAGTTTGGTGAGCAAGCATTAAACCAAACGGTATTTGCTGCTTTTGTCGGAATTGGATTTATCTTTATCTTTATGATTGTGGTCTACCGTTTTCCAGGTGCCATTTCAGTTGTTAACTTAAGTATCTATATATTCTTGGTTTTAGTAGTGTTTAAATTGATGAATGGTGTATTAACATTGCCAGGTATTGCTGCCTTAATATTGGGTGTAGGTATGGCGGTCGACGCGAATGTTATTACGTTTGAACGTATTAAGGAAGAACTACGAGAAGGCAAATCGTTATTTGCTGCGTTTAAGGCAGGTACAAGTAATTCCTTACGTGCTATTGTTGATGCAAATATTACGACCTTATTAGCTGCATCTGTACTATTTATATTTGGAACAAGCTCTGTAAAAGGGTTTGCAACGATGTTAATTCTTAGTATAGTAATCAGTTTCATAACTGCAGTTTATGGTACGAGATTACTCCTACAATTGTGGATTAGAGTGAAGTTCTTAAAAGAACGACCAACATGGTTTGGTGTTAAGAAAGAAGATATTAAAGATATAAGTGATGATACAGAAATTGAGCCGAAATTTCTTAATCGAGAATTTAATATTGTACAGTATCGTAAAAAGTTTTTTGTAGTAACATCGATCCTTGTTATTTTAGGTACACTTTCATTTATCGTGTTGAAATTAAACCCAGGTATTGATTTCACAAGTGGTTCAAGAGTAGAAATCATGGCAGACACTAGCTTAACTACGGAAGAGATTGAAGAGGGGCTTACAGAGATTGGTCTTGAACCAAGATCCGTAGTCTTGTCTGGTGAAAATAATGAGCTTGCAGTAGTTCGCTATGATGTAGAGATTGAAGACGAAAAAATTAATGAATTGAATCGTTATTTCAATGAAAAGTATGGACATGATCCAAATGTTAGTGTTGTTTCACCAATCGTTGGACAAGAACTAGTAAAAAATGCATTATATGCACTTGGAATTGCCTCGATTGGGATGATCATTTATGTTGCACTAAGATTTGAGTTTTTCTTTGCAATTACAACGATTATTGCATTATTGCATGATGTGTTTATTACACTAGCTGTATTCAGTATCACTAGAATAGAGTTTGATGTAACAATTGTTGCTGCAATTCTTACCATTATCGGATACTCGATTAATGCAACGATTGTAACCTTTGATCGAATCCGTGAGAATATTCAACGTAGGAAAAAGGCGGTTAAGTCATTTAAGGAACTCTCCTCTATTGTGAATAAGAGTATTGTACAAACCATGACTAGAACGGTTAATACAACGATAACAACATTGATTGCTGTACTAGCCTTCTTATTCTTAGGAGCAGAACCAATCACAGGATTTGCAATTGCTTTAGCAGTTGGACTTATGGCTGGAACCTATTCATCATTATTCCTGGCTACACAAATTTGGTTAGTATGGCGTGGAAAAATGCTAAAAGACAAACCTGTTGATTTTAGGAAGAAGAAAAGAGTTGAGGGACCACAGGTTTAAATAGGAAAGAGGGTTACCCTAGGATTTTTTGGGTAGCCTCTTTTTACAGATGTGCAATTATAAGCTTTCCGATGCTACATAAGTGTGACTAAGGCATTTGCTATAAAGGTTTGTACTCAAAAAGTATCAGGGTTACTAAAAAATCAATGAACTCTTTTCAAGAATCCCTTCAGCAAAAGCCAAGTTTTTCTAATATGATTACTTAAATCTAATTACGGGTAGATTATAGACAGGCTATTTTTAAGAGAAAAGGAGTTTTAGAATGAGAGGACAATCGTATGTCATTTTAGCTATAATATTTGTTATTATTGTTGCTGTTTTTGCTGTAACGAATGTTGCACCTGTTGAAGTGAATTATTTATTTTGGTCAGGTGAATCCCCACTAATTTTAGTTATTTTATTTTCTGTATTAATGGGAGGGGTAATTACTGCTGCTGTTGGTATGGTGAAAATGTTTCGGATGCAGCGTGAATTGAAAAAGTTAAAGCTACAGAATGAAAAAATGAACAATATTTTAAAGGAAAATGGATTATCTCCTTTTGAAAAAGATGAGGAAACATCGATAGACTTAGATGAATTAGATAATTAAAATAATTGTTTTCACATTGCTACCCCTGACTCTATTCGGTATAATAGATTAGTCAGGGGTGAATTTATGTTACAAAGTAAGTCTAATTGGAAATTTAAGACGATATCAAATGAGACAACACAATGGATGGATGATTCTAGTAATTTATCCCCCGTGATGAAGGAATTACTTATACAAAGAGGTATTTCTACTATACAGGAAGCTCAGGATTTTATATCTCCAAAACTAGAAAACTTATTTGACCCACGTTCGTTTCAAGCCATAGAAAAAGCTAGTACACGTGTACATACAGCTATTGAACAGCAAGAAAAAATACTTGTTTATGGTGATTATGATGCTGACGGTGTAAGCTCTACTACGGTTTTACTAAAGACCCTACGAGAGCTTGGTGCAAATTGTGATTACTATATTCCGAATCGATTTACGGAAGGCTATGGACCAAATGAAGCTGCTTTTCAACAAGCATTTGAAGATGGTTATTCGGTTATAATAACGGTAGATACTGGGATAGCTTCTGTATATGAAGCAGAAGTGGCTAAACAATTAGGGATTGACCTTATTATTACGGACCACCATGAGCCCCAGGAAGAATTGCCAGATGCATACGCAATTTTACATCCTAAGTTATCACCTGAATATCCCTTTAAAGAACTTGCTGGGGTAGGTGTTGCATTTAAATTCTCTCAACACCTGTTAGGATATTTTCCTGAACACTTGTTGGATTTAGTAGCAATTGGGACGGTAGCGGATTTGGTACCATTAATTGATGAAAATCGAATTCTAACGTATTATGGATTGCGAAAATTATCAGACACGAAGCGGCTTGGCTTAAAAGCATTAATGAGTCAATGTAAAATTGAAGGAGCCATTAATGAGCAGGATATTGGTTTTCTAATCGGTCCAAGACTAAATGCTGTTGGGAGATTACAGGACGCAGATTTAGCTGTTCAATTATTGTTGACTGAGGATCAGGCTGAAGCAGAGGAGTTGGCAGAGGTAGTTAATGAATTGAACCAGGAGCGCCAACAAATCGTAGCATCGATTGTAAAAGAAGCAGAAGCCATGGTAGATTTACAAGACCACCATTCAGTCATTGTCGTTGCTAAGTCGGGATGGAATGAAGGCGTACTAGGCATTGTTGCCTCTAGACTAGTAAAAAAATACGATCGTCCAGCAATTGTATTAGCTATCAATGAGGAAAAACAAACTGCTAAAGGTTCTGCCCGAAGTATTCCAGCTTTTGACCTATTTCAAAACTGTATGAAAATGAGATCATACTTTACACATTTTGGAGGTCATTCACAGGCTGCTGGTATGACATTACCATTAGATCATGTAGGGAAGATAGAACAAGAATTAAATCAACTGATAAAAGATCAGTTGACTGCTGATGATTTTAAACAAGAGATTGCTATTAGTAAAACTATTTGTGTACCAGAAATAAATGAAGAATTAGTTTCTGAAATAGATCAGTTAGCACCATTCGGTATGGCTAATCCAAAACCCATTTTCCATTTGAAACATACACCGAGTGACATTCGTCAACTAGGTTCCATGAAGAACCACCTGAAGATTCATTTTAAAGAGAATGATAAGGTAATCGAAGGAATTGGATTTGGAATGGGAGACTTATACCACCGTATTTCTCCGCAAACAGAAGTATCTGTAGTTGGAGAATTAGGAATTAATGAATGGAATGGAATAAAAAAACCACAGCTAGTATTACAAGATATGAGTATAAATGAGTGGCAATTATTTGATCACAGAGGAAAAAAACAATTTGATGCTGCTCCTTATTTTAGTAATCATGAGCGTCATGTTTTATTAAGTAACAAAGAAATAGAAGAAAAGAATGTATCAGAAACAATGAAACAGATTACTTATCATACACCACTAGAAACTATTGAACGGGCAGACGTATTATATATTTATGATCTCCCAACAAATCTTGCTCACTTAAAAGAAATTATTAATCAGGTTCAACCAGTAAACATTCATGTTTGTTTCTATGTGGAAAATAGCTCTTATTTATCTCCTATGCCAACTCGTGATGATTTTAAATGGTTCTATGCTTTGCTTTATAAACGAAAGCAAATCGATTTAAATACAGAGTTACAATTAATCATGGATGCTAAGGGCTGGAAAAAAGATCAGGTAGTATTTATTTCGAAAGTGTTTTTTGAGTTGGAATTTGTTAAGATAGAGAATGGAGTTATTCAACTGAATTCAGCACCTGTAAAAAAAGATCTACAGGAATCAAACTTATATCAAGAACGGATTAATAAAGCACATATTGAAAAGACTTTATACTATTCAACCTATCAGGAATTATATAATTGGTTCCAAAGCACGATTACCTATATGGATAGTGAACGTCTTAAGGAGGAACTCACGTATGGATTATAAAAAATATATTAAAATTGTTGAAGATTGGCCAAAAGAAGGTATACAATTTAAAGATATTACCCCTTTAATGGATAATGGTAAGGCCTTTAAATCAGCAGTTGATGAAATTGTACAATATGCCAAAGAAAAGGATATTGATATTGTAGTAGGACCTGAGGCGCGGGGTTTTATTATTGGATGTCCAGTTTCGTATGCATTAGAGGTTGGTTTTGCTCCAGTACGTAAGGAAGGTAAACTTCCACGTGAGGTAATAAAAGTGGATTATGGTTTAGAATATGGTAAAAATGTTTTAACAATTCATAAAGATGCTATTAAGCCTGGGCAACGCGTGCTTATAACAGATGATTTATTAGCAACAGGAGGTACGATTGAAGCAACCATTAAACTAGTAGAGGAACTTGGTGGAGTCGTTGTGGGTTGTGCATTCTTGATTGAACTTACTTATTTAGATGGACGAGATAAACTTGAAGGATATGATGTACTAACATTAATGAAATACTAAATGTCCTAAAGGTCTGGTGGAAAATATTCACCAGACCTATTCTAATAGATAATATAATCTGTATTTTAATGTTTTTCTCTTTACATTTTATTAAAATTTTTCGATACTATTAAGTAACATGCAGGATAAAGGTGATTATATGGCAAAAGATGGCGTGATGACAATTGAAAATTTAATAGAAAAAGCTAGTAAGTATCTCTCAGCAGATGACATTGCTTTTATTCAGCGTGCATATGAGTTTGCAAAGCAAGCACATAAGGACCAGTATCGTAAATCAGGTGAAGCCTATATCATCCATCCTGTACAAGTTGCTGGTATTTTAGTCGAATTAAAAATGGACCCTGTAACCATTGCAAGTGGTTTTTTGCATGATGTTGTTGAAGATACAGAAGTAACGTTAGAAGATTTAGAAGAAGAATTTAGTAAAGAAGTGGCTATGCTCGTAGATGGTGTTACGAAGCTAGGGAAAATAAAGTATAAGTCAAAAGAAGCACAACAGGCTGAAAATCATCGGAAGATGTTTGTTGCTATGGCAAAGGATATTCGAGTCATATTAATTAAGCTTGCCGATCGCCTGCATAACATGCGTACGTTAAAGCATCTACCTCCTGAAAAGCAACGGATTAAAGCCAATGAGACGTTGGAGATATTTGCTCCTCTAGCTCATCGATTGGGTATTTCCACGATTAAATGGGAACTTGAAGACACTGCCTTACGTTATTTAAACCCACAACAGTATTACAGGATCGTTCAATTGATGAAGCAAAAGAGAAATGAACGTGAAACGAATATTGAGGAAGTAATAGAAGAGGTAACAAAACAATTAGAAGATGTAAATATAAAGGCAGAATTATCTGGCAGACCAAAGCACTTATATAGTATTTATCGTAAAATGTCGGAACAAAACAAGCAATTTAACGAAATTTATGATTTATTAGCTGTTCGAGTAATTGTCGATAGTATTAAAGATTGCTATGCAGTTCTAGGTATCATTCATACGTGTTGGAAACCAATGCCTGGCAGATTCAAAGATTATATAGCAATGCCAAAACCTAATCTTTATCAATCCTTACACACAACCGTAATAGGTCCGAAAGGGGATCCTTTAGAAGTACAAATTCGGACCAAGGAAATGCATGAAATTGCTGAATACGGAATTGCCGCCCATTGGGCATATAAAGAAGGAAAACAGATTCAGACAGGAAAAAAATCGTTTGAAGAAAAGCTTACGTGGTTCCGCGAAATCTTGGAATGGCAAACGGAAACTCACGATGCTGAAGAATTTATTGAATCGCTAAAAATTGATTTATTTTCCGATATGGTTTATGTATTTACACCAAAGGGTGATGTGATTGAACTTCCTTCTGGTTCAGTACCTCTTGATTTTGCTTACCGAATTCATACAGAAATAGGGAATCAAACCATAGGTGCTAAGGTGAATGGGAAAATGGAGCCACTAGATTATGAGTTGAAGAATGGCGATATTGTTGAAGTGATGACTTCGAAGCATTCCTATGGACCGTCACAGGATTGGTTGAAGATTACACAAACATCACAAGCTAAAAATAAAATTAGACAGTTCTTTAAAAAGCAACGTAGAGAAGAGAACATAAGTAAAGGAAAAGAGCTTGTTGATAAAGAGATTCGTGCTTTAGGGATTGAACCTAAGGATGTTATGACAGAAGAGAATTTAAAACGAGTATATGAAAGATTCAATTTTGTAAATGCAGAAGATATGTACGCAGCGGTTGGTTATCAAGGGATTACTGCAGCACTTATTGCTACGCGCTTAACGGATAAAATTCGACAAACAAGACAAAAGGAACAGGATCTTGCTCAAACGATCGAGGAAGTTAATAACGATGCAAAAGAGAAGAAGGCACATAAAAAGGATTCTGGTGTTAAAGTTGAGGGTGTCGATAATTTATTAGTTAGACTCTCCAAATGCTGTAGTCCTGTACCCGGAGATGAAATTGTAGGGTACATTACAAAAGGACGAGGTGTTTCTGTTCACCGGGAGGATTGTCCAAATATCCAAACAGAGGAAGCAAAACAAAGACATTTACATGTAGAATGGGAAAAACATCAAACACAAAAACAATATCATGTTGATTTAGAAATATCAGGATATGATCGAAGAGGATTACTAAATGAAGTGTTACAAGCTGTAAATGAGACGAAAACCAATATTACCCATGTTAATGGGCGGTCGGATCGTAATAAGATGGCTGTAATTCAAATTACTATTTTAATCCACAATACAGATCATTTACGAAAAATTGTTGAACGAATTAAACAGATAAAAGATATTTACTCCGTAACACGTACGGTGCAATAAAGGAGTTTTACGTAATGAAAGCAGTTATACAACGAGCGAGAGATGCTAGTGTTACTGTTGAAGGTCAAGTAGTTGGACAAGTAGAACATGGTTTTGTTGTTCTACTAGGTGTAACACATGAAGATACAATTGAAGATGCAAAATATATCGCAAATAAACTAGTACATTTACGAGTGTTTGAAGATGAAAATGAAAAAATGAATTTATCATTAAAAGATGTTGGTGGTAGTGTACTATCGATATCGCAATTTACGTTATATGGTGATACTCGTAAAGGAAGAAGACCTAATTTCCTTCAAGCTGCAAAACCTAAAATCGCAAATGATTTATATGAAAAATTTAATGAACTTGTAGCAAATGAGGGAATTCATGTTGAAACTGGCGAATTTGGAGCTATGATGGATGTTCAATTAACTAATGATGGACCTGTTACGCTCATAATAGATAGCCAAGATAAATAAAAAACGGTGTCCATTTTATTTGGACACCGTTTTTTATTTGCTTTCATTTCTTTAAGTTATTCTTATAGATAAAGTAATAGCAAGGCTGCGGTCAGTCGCTTTAACTTCCAGTACAAGGGCGACATCTGTTCGATGCTCCATATTGTCTTTTTTACAGTGTCTACTTTGCCACGTGCAAGGTACCAGTAAGGGAGCTATTTTAATAACGGAATAGGGATCCACTTCACTGGTTTTAATGAATCCTCATTCCGTTATTTTCAAAAAATCCCTAGATTGAAGCAAGACTATGGATTTTTCAAATTTTTATTTGCTCACTAACAGTTAATTATTAGCGAAGTATTTTCCTAATCCCTCGATAATCCCAGACACGATCTTCTTTTGATATGCGTTCGTTAATAAGAGAAGCTCTTCCTCAGAGTTAGACATGAACCCTAACTCCATTAATACGGCAGGTTTATAATTTTGGCGAAGAACTTGGTAGTCTCCATGACTTGCTTTACGATCATTTGCTCCAGTTTCTTTTATAACCCCCTGCTGAATGTATTTTGCAAGCTCTTCGTTTTGATCGTGATAGTAATACGTAGAGATCCCTGAAACGCTTGGTAACTCTGGTATACTGTCATAATGAATGCTAATAAAAGCATCCGTACTTAAATTATTTGATATAGCAGATCTACTACTCAAAAATATATATTCATCTGCACTTCTAGTTAAAATTACTTCTGCCCCTAACTGGGTAAGTTCTTGAGCTAATTCCTGAGCTGTTTTATAAGTTAAATTCTTCTCATACGTTTCGTTTACACCAATAGCTCCAACATCTCTTCCACCATGTCCAGCATCAATCACAATGGTTTTATCCTCGAAGCCACTTGATATAACATCCTGCTTGTCCACCAGTTTTTTAAGGACATAACCTTCTACTGAATCATTCTCAATTTGATACCAATCTTCAGTTTCTGCTACAACATTTAATTTTGTTCCCTTATTAACAAAATCAATAATATCGTAATCGGTAGACGGTCCATTACGAATTTGTGTATTTTCAAATACGATTTCTATTGATTTCTCTCCTTCTATCGGAATTGATGGAGAGGTTTCTTCTTGATCGCCTTTGGTGGTTATAAATTCTCTACTTACCCAACCAGTGCCAGTTTCTAATTGAATTTCAACCCATTCATCGTCTATTTGAATAATTTTATACGTTTCATCAGTATGTATTTGACCTACAACCCCAAAGTTTGTTCCTGGTCCACTTCGAACATTTAAATTATCTACATTAATGATTGCTTCATTTGCGTAAACAATTTGATTAATGGGAAGTATGAATAATATCACACCCATTGCTATGAGCAATTTAATTTTACGTTGCAATAGAGTTCCTCCTGTTCTCACTTTCGATGTCACTTGGTAATATTTTCGCATCAAATTCTCTTTTTATTTTAATAAAAAAATTCCAATTAGGCAAAACTATTATCATTAGAAGGAGGAATTGACGTGCGATTTAATGAAAAGCAATGGTCTTCAAAAAATAATAAAGATATTTTCGGTGTAAATTTTCACCGTTTTGTAGAGTTAGAAGAGTCTTCCAATCATATGGAAATTGCTCAAGAATTGGGGATATCATTAGGGGAAGTGAAATCTTTAAAGAAAAAAATAAATCGTACTTGACAATCAATCCTAGAAACATTAAGATAATAGTCATTCAAATGTATTAAATCGGATAATATAGATGAACCAATGAAGGAAAAAGTAGTTAGATGTCATCTGGAAAGAGAAAAAATGTCATTGGCTGAAAACATTTTACATGATGCTCTAATGAAAGACACTCCTGAGGATCCGTATTGAACCTTAAGTAGATATGGACGTTTTGCAGGCGTTAACTGTGAAGAGCGGATGCATAGATGCATCAACTAGGGTGGCAACGCGGGTAACTCTCGTCCCTTATTATTTAGGGGACGGGAGTTTTTTATATTTTCAGGTACATATATTAAAAAGTGGGGGTTAGAGCAATGAATATAAAAGCTCCAAGAGGTACAGCAGATGTTTTACCTGGTGAGGCAAAGAAATGGCAGTATGTAGAGAATAGAATTAAGAATATTTGCGATCGATATCATTATAATGAAATTCGTACACCATTATTTGAACATACGGAACTATTCCAACGAGGAGTTGGTGATTCAACAGATATCGTTCAAAAGGAAATGTATACATTTGAAGACAGAGGTGGGAGAAGCTTAACACTCCGTCCTGAAGGAACAGCATCTGTTGCACGAGCATTTGTGCAAAATAAATTATATGGGGATGCAAATCAACCTGTTAAGTTATTTTATTTCATGCAAATGTTTCGTTACGAACGCCCGCAGCAAGGGAGAATGCGACAGCTAAACCAATTTGGTGTAGAGGTTCTAGGTAGTGCAGATCCAGCAGTTGATGCAGAAGTAATTGACCTTGCAATGACTGTATATAAAGAATTGGGTTTAAATTCATTAAAATTAGTTATTAACTCATTAGGGGATCAGGAGAGTCGTACTAATTATCGTGAGGCTTTAGTTAAACATTTTACACCACACAAAGAAGAGCTTTGTCATGATTGTCAGAGTAGATTAAACCAAAATCCAATGCGAATTCTGGATTGTAAAAAGGATAGAGAACATCCTTCCATGAGTACAGCACCATCTATTTTGGATTATTTAAATGACGAATCAAGCAGTTATTTTGAGCGAGTCAAGGCATATTTGACAACGATGGGCCTTGAATTTGAAGTTGATCCTAATTTAGTTCGTGGTCTAGATTACTACAATCATACTGCCTTTGAAATTATGAGTGAGGCAGAAGGATTTGGAGCGATAACAACGCTAGCTGGTGGTGGAAGATATAATGGCCTGGTTGAAGAGATTGGTGGGCCAGACACTCCAGGAATTGGGTTTGGAATGGGAATTGAACGGTTACTTATGGCTCTCGAAGCCGAAGACAAGGAATTAAACATAGATGAGCAATTAGATGTGTACTTGGTTGCAGTAGGAGACGAAACAAAGGAACAAGCAGTAAAACTTGTCCATGAATTACGTAATAGTGGTATACAGATTGATATGGACTACCAAGGTCGAAAAATGAAGGCACAATTTAAAGCAGCTGATCGTTATCGCTCAAAATATGTCCTCATACTTGGTGAGGACGAGCTACAAAAACAAGTTATAAATATGAAAGAAATGGAAACGGGCGAGCAATCTGAAGTTTCTTTACATGATATTGGTGAAGCAATGCAGAAAAAGCTTCTAGGAGGAAAAGGACATGAATAAACGAAAGTTAGCTGGTACTATTCGAGAAACAGACATAGAATCTACAGTATTGCTAAAAGGCTGGGTGCAAAAACGCCGAGATCTAGGTGGATTAATCTTTATTGATTTACGAGATCGATCAGGAATTGTTCAAATTGTTTTTAATCCTGATTTTTCGAGGGATGCTTTGGAAATTGCAGAATCTGTACGTAGTGAATATGTCCTTGAAGTTAAAGGAAAGGTTGTCAAAAGGGATGAGAGCACAGTTAATCCTTCTATGGAAACAGGGAATATTGAAGTATTTGCTTCAGAGGTAAGTGTACTAAATAAAGCCAAAAACCCTCCGTTCCTGATCCAGGATGAGTCTGATGTAGCAGAGGATTTAAGACTAAAATATCGTTACATGGATTTACGAAGGAGTCCTTTACAACATACATTTAAAATGCGTCATCAGATAACTCAATCTGTACGTAATTTTCTAAATGAAGATGGCTACTTAGAAATGGAAACACCAATTTTAACGAAAAGTACTCCAGAAGGTGCACGTGATTACCTTGTTCCTAGTCGAGTACATCCAGGTGAATTTTATGCATTACCACAGTCACCACAATTGTTTAAGCAATTAATCATGATGGGTGGCTTTGAAAAGTATTATCAAATAGCTCGCTGTTTCCGTGATGAAGACTTACGAGCAGATCGGCAGCCAGAATTTACTCAAATCGATATTGAAACATCGTTTTTGTCTAGTGATGAAATCATGGAAATGACTGAAAAGATGATGGAACGAGTGATGAAAGAAGTAAAAGGTATCGATTTAGAATTGCCATTACAACGAATGCCTTATAAGGAAGCAATGGAACGATATGGATCAGATAAACCCGATACTAGATTTGGTTTAGAACTAATACATGTTTCTGATATTGTTGTTAATTCTACTTTTAAAGTTTTCCAAGGCGCACTCGAATCTGGCGGAACGGTTTGTCTGTTGAATGTAGAAGGGCAGGCAAATAATTACTCTCGTAAGGATATTGATAAGTTAACTGATTTTGTAAAAGTGTATGGTGCAAAGGGATTAGCTTGGCTTAAGGTGGAAGGTGATGACTTAAAGGGACCTATTGCTAAGTTCATTACTGACGAAGAAAAAGCTGGATTAATGGAAAGAGCAAATGCTAAAGATGGTGACTTATTATTATTTGGAGCAGATAAAACATCGATTGTATACGATAGTTTAGGTGCTCTCCGACTAAAATTAGGAAAAGATTTGAATTTAATTGATGAATCTAAATTTAATTTCCTATGGGTTACAGACTGGCCGTTACTAGAATATGATGAATCGTTAGGTCGTTATACAGCTGCACATCATCCGTTTACCATGCCAGTAGAAGAAGATGTAGAAAAATTATCAACTGATCCAGGAAGTGTTCGTGCTATTGCCTATGATCTTGTCTTAAATGGGTATGAGCTTGGTGGTGGATCATTACGGATCTATAAACGAGAGCAACAAGATAAAATGTTTGAAGTGTTAGGATTTTCGAAGGAACAGGCAGAAGAGCAGTTTGGTTTCTTATTGGATGCATTAGAATATGGTGCACCACCACATGGAGGAATAGCTTTAGGGTTGGATCGAATTGTTATGTTACTAGCAGGAAGATCGAATTTACGTGATACCATTTTATTCCCTAAAACTGCATCTGCTTCTGACTTACTCACAAACGCACCGGATGAAGTTAGTGACGCACAACTGACTGAACTAGCTATCCAAGTAAATAGTAAATATGAGTAATTTAGAGATTTGTTTATAAGTTGTAACATTTGTAATGAATAATTCATACGGGGCTTTATTGAAAAAACAGAGTCAATATGTTAATATATTTTTACAAATAGAAATTGTTATCAATCCTGATGTGTACGTCTAGGTAAAATGTTTTGACCGAACATTTAAATGATTGGGAGCCTAATCGTTTTTATATTGCGTGCATGCCTCATACACAGAGGAAGTACAACACATATAAAACAGGGCACCCACCTGCTGCGAGCGGGATCAAAACTATCAAATAGACGGCACTATTGGGATTGACGAATACATAATATGTAAACGGCATGAAATTCATCACTGGGATGATTTCATGCCGTTTTTATACATTAAAACCTCCCATATAAATATTAATTGAAATATGGGAGGTAAACAGATGATTAATTTGAACCTTGAGCCAATTGCTCTAGGTTACCGTTTTTATCCATTCGGAATGCTGGTGCTTTCATGGATGAACCATGGTCATCTAAGACTGTCATTTTTCTAGCACGATCCATAATTTGGACAAATACTTGATAATCTTCTTGAATTGTATTTAATTGTTCCTCAGTTTGAACTAATTGTTTTTCTAATTTACTAATCTTTTGTTTTAGCATTTCATTTTCTTTTTGTGTTTGATCTAGTGTTAGCTTTGATTGATTAGAAGCATAATAGTCTTTTTTCATTTGTTTGAGAAATTGGATAACAGTATCTAACGTTATCGTAGATTCACTAGTAACTTCATTTTGTGATATTTCTTCACTATTATACTCTTGTTGTAGCGCAACGACAGGCTTTTTGGTCCTGGATTTGGACCGTTCCAAAGCACGCTTTTTCTCTTTTCGTTGTCTTTTTGCAAGATCAATAGCATCTTCATATTTTTGCCTTATCTCTGCGTTCCAACGAAACCCACACGCTGCTGAAGTTCGATTTAACTTATCTCCAACTTCCTCAAATGCATTTAATTGTGTACTGCCTTCTCTAATATGGCGCAAGACGGTTTCTGCTAATAATAGATCATCTTCATGTGACCAAGCATCTTGTCTAACTTTAACCATTTTTATTTCATCTCCTTTTCCAAATCACAGCGTTGATTCATAAACAATAGATTTTATAACTATTAATTTCTCTCAAAAAGTCCCTTCAGTATATAGATACAAAGTTTAATTAGATTGAATGGCTTTTTGAACACATAGTTTATTTTTTATTAGTTTGACCGTTTGGAAAAGGATTTATACGTATTAATTACTGTTCTTTTTATCTAAACGTATTTTTTCGTAAACTTGTTTC
Source organism: Ornithinibacillus caprae (assembly GCF_009728145.1). Classification (GTDB taxonomy): domain Bacteria; phylum Bacillota; class Bacilli; order Bacillales; family Amphibacillaceae; genus Ornithinibacillus; species Ornithinibacillus caprae. The sequence continues at coordinate 238,971 of NZ_WOCA01000001.1, forward strand.
ATAGCTTGTTCAAATTTTCCTGTACTTTTCGGATGATAATATTGTTTGTTTTTTATTGAATCAGGTAGATATTGCTGGCTTACCCATCCATTTTCATAATTATGAGGATACTTATACTCTACTCCTCTTCCTAATTTTTTCGCGCCTTGATAATGAGAATCTTTAAGATGAATTGGTATTTCACCAGATTTTCCACTACGAATATCAGCTAATGCAGAATCAAGTGCTTTGTATGCAGTATTGGATTTAGGTGATAGACAGAGTTCAACTATTGCAACGGATAAAGGGATTCGAGCTTCAGGAAAGCCTAGACGCTCAGCTGCTTCAACAGCTGCAACTGCTCGTGGTCCTGCCTGTGGGTTCGCAAGCCCAATATCTTCATAAGCAATTACAATCATTCTTCTTGCAATACTATCTAAGTCACCAGCTTCAATTAATCTTCCTAAATAGTGAAGTGCAGCGTCAACGTCACTGCCTCTGATGGACTTTTGAAATGCTGAAAGCACATCATAATGGGCATCCCCATCTTTGTCATGTGAAAAACTCTTTTTCTGCATACATTCTTCCGCAGTATTTAGATTAATGAAAACCTGATTACTTTCATTTTTAGGTGTAGAAGAAACGGCTAACTCCAATCCATTTAAAGCAGAACGCATATCGCCATTCGAACTACCTGCTAAATGTTCAAGAGCATCGTCTGTAATATCAATATGGAAGTTGCCTAGCCCTTTTTCATCGTCAATAATCGCTCTTTGTAATGCAACTTTAACTTCTTCTACAGTTAGTGCTTTAAGTTCAAAAAGATGACATCTACTTCTAATAGCTGGGTTAATTGCATGATAGGGATTACTAGTAGTACAACCGATCAATGTAATTAAATTACTCTCTAAATGAGGAAGCAAGAAATCTTGTTTTGCTTTATCTAATCGATGTACTTCATCTAATATCAAGACTATCTGTCCAGACATTTTTGCTTCCTCTACAACTATTTCTATATCTTTCTTTTTATCAACTACAGCATTTAATAGTCTAACAGGTAAGTTCAAACTTTTGGCTAATGCGACAGCCATTGACGTCTTACCAGTACCAGGTGGTCCGAAGAGGATCATAGACGCTAATCGTTCTGCTTTAATCATTCGATGTATTATTTTTCCTTCACCAACTAAATGTTCTTGTCCAATTATTTCTGAAATATGAGATGGTCTCATTCGATAAGCTAATGGTTGTTGTTTCATGGTACTCGTCCTTTTTAATAATAATTTTCTAATTTAACACTAAGCCTGAATTCGATAAAATGCAAGAGACTAATATTTCGTGCTATAATACCATGTATTCAAATCTTTGTTCACAATATGTTATATTTGTATGGATAAAGGTTATTAGGGGAGTATGTTATTATGAAAATTTCTACAAAAGGCCGTTACGGTTTAACAATAATGATCGAGTTAGCTAAGAAATACGGTGATGGACCAACACCTTTAAAAGTCATTGCTAGAGAAAATGATTTATCAGAGCATTATTTAGAGCAGCTTGCAACACCATTAAGAAATGCTGGGTTGATCAAAAGTGTTCGAGGTGCTTACGGAGGGTATATGTTACCGAAGGAGCCTAGAGAAATTAGTGCTGGGGATATTATCCGTGTATTAGAAGGTCCAATTACACCGGTAGAAGGGATTGAAGATGAAGAGCCAGCAAAACAACAGCTTTGGTTACGAATTCGAGATGCTGTTAAAGATGTATTAGATACAACAACATTACAAGACTTAATCAATTATGATGAAGATGAATTAGTACAGGATGCATATATGTTCTATATTTAATGGAAGGAAGGGAAGACCAACATGGAACACATATATTTGGACCATGCAGCAACAACCCCAATGGATAAACGTGTAGTTGATGCAATGTATCCTATTTTTAATGAGGTTTTTGGTAATCCATCTAGTGTTCACTCATTTGGTAGAAAAGCTAGACAACTATTAGATGAATCAAGAAGGGTACTAGCTAATAGTATTCATGCAAATGAGAAAGAAATTATCTTCACTAGTGGAGGCACCGAAGCAGATAACTTAGCAATAATAGGAACAGCTAATGCAAATAAAGATAAAGGGAACCATATTATTACGACAATACAGGAACACCATGCGACACTCCACACTGCCGAATATTTGGAAAAAGAGGGCTTTGAAGTAACGTATTTACCTGTAACGGAGGATGGAGTGATCCGTGTTGAGGATTTGAAAGCAGCACTAACAGATCAAACAATTCTTGTTTCCGTTATGTATGTTAATAATGAAACGGGAGTCATACAGCCAATCGAAGAAGTAGCGTCATTACTACGTGATCATCAAGCATACTTCCATACAGATGCTGTTCAAGCATATGGATTGTTAGATATTGATGTAAAGGAAATGGGAATAGATTTATTAACGGTTTCTGCACATAAAATCAATGGACCAAAAGGAATAGGGTTTCTTTATGCTGGTGAAGATGTAAAACTTCAATCACTTCAATATGGTGGGGAACAAGAACGCAAACGTCGTCCGGGAACGGAAAATGTAGTTGGTGCAGTAGGCTTTCAAAAAGCTGTTGAGTTGGCCATGGAAAATAGGGTATCTCGAAGACAAGAGTATCATCAATTTAAAGATTTATTCCTTTCTGTATTAAAAGAAGAAGGAATTACGTTTGATTTGAACGGAAGACAGGAGAATACGGTACCTGCAATAGTTAATATTAGCTTTCCTGGTACAAATGTAGAGACTTTATTAACTAATTTTGATTTAGCAGGTATTGCAGCATCAAGCGGGAGTGCATGTACTGCTGGATCTGTAGAGCCTTCGCACGTATTGTCTGCGATATACGGTGAAAATAATGAATGTACAACTAACTCGATTCGTTTTAGCTTCGGTATATTTAACACAAAAGAGAATGTGACAGAAGCAGCAAGTAGGGTTGCTACAATTATTAAACGATTAACAAAGTAAAAGGGTGGTGAACAACATGAGTGACAATCAAAACACACGAGTTGTAGTTGGAATGAGTGGTGGAGTGGATTCATCCGTTGCAGCACTTCTGTTAAAAGAACAAGGGTATGACGTGGTCGGTATCTTTATGAAAAATTGGGATGACACCGATGAATTCGGAGTATGTACAGCTACCGAAGATTTTGATGATGTAGTTCGTGTTTGTAATCAATTAGATATACCATATTATGCAGTAAACTTTGAAAAGCAGTATTGGGATAAAGTGTTTACGTACTTCTTGGATGAATATAAAGCAGGAAGAACTCCTAATCCAGATGTTATGTGTAATAAAGAAATTAAATTCAAGGCATTTTTAGATCATGCCTTGTCCCTTGGAGCAGATTATTTGGCAACTGGTCACTATGCACAGGTTCGCGAAAATAATGGGAAATATGAAATGCTACGGGGTGTTGATGATAATAAAGACCAAACATACTTCTTAAATCAACTATCAGAAGATGTTCTACAAAAGGTAATGTTTCCATTAGGTCATTTACCGAAATCTAAAGTCAGAGAAATTGCTAAGGACTATGGACTTGTAACAGCAACCAAAAAGGATAGTACTGGAATTTGCTTTATTGGTGAACGTAATTTCAAAGAGTTTCTTAGTGAATATTTACCTGCACAACCTGGAGAAATGCAAACCTTAGACGGGATTGTAAAGGGTAAGCATGATGGCTTGATGTATTACACGATAGGACAACGACAAGGGTTGGGAATTGGTGGAGCTGGTGATCCTTGGTTTGTGGTTGGAAAGAATTTAAAAGAAAATATTTTGTATGTAGAGCAAGGTTATCATAATGAAAAATTATATTCGGATTCTTTACTTGCTACCGATGTAAATTGGATTAACCCTGATGATATAGAACGTACATTTAGCTGCACAGCAAAATTCCGCTATCGTCAAGAAGATTGTGGGGTTACTGTTCATGTATTGGAAGATGGTAATGTAAAGGTAGTATTTGATGAAAAGCAACGTGCAATTACTCCAGGACAGGCTGTTGTTTTCTATAATGGGGATGTCTGTCTTGGTGGCGGAACGATTGATGAAGTAATTAAAAATGAGATAGCTTTAGATTATGTAGGTTAAATAAGCAGGATCACGCTCTAAATGAATAAAATTCACATGTGCGTGATCCGTTTTAACATGTAAGGAGAATTACATATGGATAAAAATGCAAAAGCAATTCAATTAATGAAGGAAAATAAGTTTGAAGAAGCAGCGAGTATCTTTAATGAAGTTATTCAAGAAAATCCGGAAGAACCTCTTGGCTATATAAATTTCGGAAATCTTTTATTACATGTAAAGGATGAAGAACGTGCGAAACGATTTTTTGAAAAAGCAATTGAATTAGATGATAAAGCTGCAATTGCTTACTATGGGTTAGGAAATTTATTTTTTGAACAAGCTGATTATCATAAAGCACAAGAGTATTATCAAAAAGCAATTGAACTAGGTCTAGAAGAAGCGGATGTTTATTTTATGCTTGGAATGACGTTTCAACATCAAGAGCATTATAAATTAGCATTACCATATTTATTACGTGCAACAGAATTAAATCCAGATGATGTAGAACTTCTTTTTCAATATGGACTAGCTCTTGCGCAAAGTAATCTGATTGAAGATGCAAAAGAAGTCTTCCAACAGGTATTAGCAAAAGATAACGAACATAGTGATGCTCATTATAATTTGGGAGTAATAGAATTATTTCAAGATCAGGCTGAAGAGGCACTTAGCCATTTTAATCAAGCACTAGTCATTCAACCAGATCATGTGTTAGCAGCAAATGGGAAAAGTAAGCTGGAAGAATTATTAGCGGAAAAAGATCAGTAAGACAGTGGGGTTATGTTGATGGAAATAGGTTCTGGGGAAAAAGAATATATCAAAGGTGAACTTCTTTATACGATATTTAAAAATGATGCAGAGCATTTTTCAATTGTTAAAATAAAAATCCACGACACAAATACTAGCTATCGTGAAAAGGAAATTGTAGCTAAGGGGTATTTTTCCAGTCTCCAAGAAGGTAATATTTATTATTTTTATGGGGAATTTGAAAATCATCCTAGATATGGGACACAGTACCATGTGAGTTCCTACCAGACCTTTATTCCAGATACAACAGACGGCCTAATAGCCTATTTATCTAGTGACCTGTTTTATGGTATAGGCAAGAAAACTGCTAAGAAAATTGTTAGTCATTTAGGTGAAACGGCAGTGTCTAAGATTCTCAATGATGAGAATGCACTCTCATCTGTACCAGGTTTAAAGAAAGAGAATGCAGAAGAATTAGCTAAACGTTTGCGAGAACATCAAGGGTTTGAACATGTTGTTGTGAATCTTTCTAAGTACAATATTGGGTTGAAAATGGCACAAAAGATCTACCAAGTCTATAAAGAAGATGCAATTGATATTTTGCAAGAAGATCCCTACCGATATGTTTTTGATATCGAAGGGTTTGGGTTTCAAACTGCTGATGAAATTGCTAAACGAAATGGGTTATCGTTAACACATCCTAATAGAATTGGTGCAGGTTGTATTTTTGTATTACAAAAGAGCGTTCAAGAAGGACATGTGTTTTTGCCTATCAAAGATTGTATACAACAAGTTCTTCAATTGCTAATAAACCCAGAACAGTCTCTAGATGAATCTATTATTACCAAACAGCTTGAAGAATTAAATAAAGCAAAAACAGTTATTTTACAAAATGGTAATGTCTATTTGCCATCCCTTTATTATGCAGAAGATGGATTTGCCTCTCATGTTAAACGACTACTAGAAAAAGAACTCGAATTTGATACAACGATGGCAGAGTTGATGAAAATTATTGGCGATATAGAAGAAGATGAAGTTTTAAGCTATGGAAAAGAACAATTTAATGCAATTAATCAAGCGCTGCACTCGAAACTTATGATTTTAACAGGTGGTCCAGGTACTGGAAAAACAACGGTTATTAAAGGAATTATTAAGGCGTATGGTGCCATTCATAGCTTATCCATCGATCCGATGGACTATGAAAATAAATCTGATTTTCCATTTGTTTTAACTGCACCAACAGGCCGTGCCGCTAAACGACTAAATGAATCTACCGGTCTACCTGCTGTAACGATTCATCGATTACTTGGTTGGAATGGTAATGATGGATTTGAAAAGAATGAACATGAACAATTATCTGGAAAAGTATTAATTGTAGATGAGTTTTCTATGGTAGATATTTGGCTTGCAAATCATTTATTTAAAGCAATTCCAGATGATATGCAAGTCTTGTTAGTTGGTGATGAGGACCAATTGCCTTCTGTTGGTCCAGGGCAAGTACTTACCGATTTATTAGAAAGTGCCATTATTTCAACTGTTAGTTTACATGAAGTATATCGACAAAAAGAAGGATCGAAAATTATTCAGTTAGCACACGCTATAAAAAATGATTCCTTTCAAACCGATTTGTTGCACAATGATAAAGATTTTAGCTTTATAAATTGTCGTGAGCATCAAGTAGTTGATGTGATCACAAAAGTGTTTAAACGAGCTGTCGATAAAGGTATAGATGTCCGAGATATTCAAGTGCTAGCACCAATGTATCGTAATCAAGCAGGGATCACCATGATTAATAAAGCATTACAGCAGCTAGTGAATCCGAAAACTTCCAAGAAACGTGAAGTAAAAGTGAATGATTCGATTTTTCGTATAGGGGATAAAGTAATTCAACTGGTGAATCAACCTGAAGATGGTGTTTTCAATGGGGACATAGGTGAAGTAGTAGCTATTTTTGAAGAAGATGAAAACGTAGATCATGTTGAACAAATGGTTGTTTTATTTGATGAGAAAGAGGTCGTTTATGTACGGAAAGACTATACAAATCTTATGCATGCCTACTGTGTCTCCATCCATAAATCCCAGGGTAGTGAGTTTCCTATTGTAATTTTACCTATCGTTTCAGCATATCATCGTATGTTACGTAAGAACTTAATTTATACGGCGATTACAAGAGGAAAACAATCATTAATTATTTGTGGGGAAACAAATGCGCTATTGAGAGGTATTCAAACACTTGATACCAATAAAAGATATACATCACTAAAGGAACATCTATCAGAACGATTAGAGAGTAGTAGGAAAGATGACGACTTGAATTCAACAGTAACGATAGAGGCAGAGGATATCTCTCCATATGATTTTATGTAACGAAGGTATAATTTACTAAATTTCGGTTAGCATAACATAATATCTTAGCAATAATAGGGGAGATATTATGTTTATGCAATGCCCAAACTGTAATGGAAAGGATATAGGTAAAATTGGGTCTCAGCAATTCTATTGCTGGAATTGCTTTATTGAGATGTCTGTCACCGGGGATGAACTAACCGTTCATCAAGTCGAAGCAGATGGTTCGTTAAGCTCGTTAAATGATTTATTTACTGATGATGAAAGGAAGCTAAAATGGTAACCCTTAGTGTAATATGTAACCCTATTTTTATACTAAGGAGAGGTCATCTATGTTTATGCACAAGAAACCATTAAACTTCCTTTATTGGATTATAACAGGTATATTATTATTTTTATTTATTTATTTACTTGTTACGTTATTTCCATTTTATCAAGCATTTTTTGCATTTTTATTACAGCTTTTTACACCTTTTTTAATTGCTTGCTTAATAGCATATCTTCTTTATCCGATCGTTAACAAAATACATCATTATAACATCCCAAGAAGCATCGCAGTATTAATCATTTATCTTTTATTTTTTGGTGGTGTTGGTTATTTAATATACCGCATTTATCCAGCGGTAGTACACCAGTTACGGGATTTGAATGAGTATTTGCCACAACTGGTCAAATTATATCAAGACCTAATTTATCAAATTTATGAATCAACTTCTTTTCTTCCAGAGGCTGTTCATGACAAGATTGATGATATCATAGGCAATGTTGAAACATACATGGAACGTTTAATCGGAAATGTAATGGGTGGTTTCACACGAATATTCGATATGATTGTTATAATTACAGTCATTCCCGTTCTTGTTTTTTATTTTTTAAAAGACTATACCAAAATAAGAGGGTATATGAAAGGGTTTATTCCACAGAAATATCAGCCACAAGCAAGTAAATTAATACATGCAATCGATGAAAGTCTGGGGAATTATATTCGTGGACAATTGATCGTTTGTCTATTTGTCAGTCTCACTTCATACGTGATTTTCTATTTTCTAGGGTTAAAATATGCATTGCTACTTGCTATCATAATGGGAATAACAAACTTTATCCCCTATTTTGGTCCAATAATTGGTGCGATTCCTGCTATTGGAATTGCATTAACCATGTCAGGAAAGCTAGTTTTGTTTGTAATTATTTCTATTTTTGTGATTCAATTAATAGAAAGTAATTTACTGCAGCCATATATTGTAGGAAAAAGTGTTTCCATTCATCCGGTAGCTATTATCTTTGCATTGCTACTAGGGGGAAAAGTGGGCGGAGTACTTGGAATGATACTCGCTGTACCATTGCTGACAATTTTCAACGTAATTACAAAACATGTCATTACCATAGGTCGTGAGCGTTGACTTTTTAGTAAAAGTTTTCTATAATATCGCATAACGTTATATTGATAATATGTTGAAGGTGAAGAGTACATGGAACTCAAATTTTCAGAGAGGGATTTTCGCTGGGCTGAAAAAAATCCTAATTAAGAGCCATGGAAAGCTAAACTGGAGTGCGGCCAATCCCCGTCGGTTTCAAACCGTTACCATGATCAAGTGATGAGCAATATAATATGTTGTTCATAATTAGGGTGGTACCGCGATATATCTCGTCCCTGCAATTAAGCAGAGAGGAGATTTTTTTATGTTTTAATAGCATCTTTTAGAACAACTTTTGTAAAAAACAAATTTTCGGAGGTAATAAAAATGAAACAGTTAACTTCTGCACAAGTTAGGCAAATGTTTTTAGACTTTTTCAAAGAAAAGGGACATCGCATCGAACCAAGTGCATCACTTGTACCGAAGGATGATCCAACCCTACTATGGATCAATAGTGGGGTAGCGACATTAAAGAAATACTTTGACGGTCGTGTGATACCAGATAACCCACGCATCGTTAATGCACAGAAATCTATTCGTACGAATGACATTGAAAATGTAGGATATACAGCAAGACATCATACATTTTTCGAGATGTTAGGCAATTTTTCGATTGGCGATTATTTTAAAAAGGAAGCAATTGAATGGGCTTGGGAGTTTTTAACAAGCGATAAGTGGATAGGATTTAATCCAGAACGATTATCGGTAACTGTTCATCCTGAAGATGACGAAGCATATGACATATGGTTAAACGATATGAAGATACCTAAAGAAAGAATCATTCGTCTTGAAGAGAATTTTTGGGATATTGGAGAAGGGCCAAGTGGGCCAAACACAGAAATTTTTTATGACCGAGGAGAGAAATATGGGAATGATCCAAATGATCCAGAGCTTTACCCAGGTGGAGAAAATGATCGTTATTTAGAGATTTGGAATCTTGTATTTTCTCAATTCAATCATAATCCTGACGACACATATACACCACTACCGAAGAAAAATATTGATACTGGTATGGGACTTGAGAGAATGGTGTCTGTTATTCAAGATGTACCAACTAACTTCGAAACAGATTTATTCATGCCAATCATTCAGAAAACAGAAAAATTAACGCAAACACCGTATGGAAAGCAAAAGGAAAGCGATACAGCTTATAAAGTTATTGCTGACCATATTCGAACCGTTAGCTTTGCCGTTAGTGATGGTGCACTTCCTTCAAATGAGGGAAGAGGATATGTATTACGAAGATTATTACGCCGTGCTGTACGATTTGCAAAAGAGCTTGGTATTGATCGACCATTTATGTATGAACTAGTTCCAACAGTAGGCGAAATCATGAAGGATTTCTATGCAGAAGTATTGAAACAAAAAGATTTCATTCAAAACATTATTAAGGTAGAAGAAGAGCGATTCCATGAAACATTAAATGATGGATTAGACATCCTAACGTCAATTATTGAAAAAGAGAAGGAAAAGGGTAGTAAGGTGTTTCCAGGCGAAGAGGTGTTTCGCCTTTACGATACGTATGGCTTCCCTAAAGAACTAACAGAAGAGTATGTTGAGCAACAAGGGTTTACAATAGACGAAGAAGCATTTAATAAAGAAATGGAAAAACAGCGTGAGCGTGCTAGAAATGCTCGACAAAAGGTAGATTCTATGAAAGTTCAAGATGATATACTAAGTAAGATAGACGTACAAAGTGATTTTGTTGGGTATGATTCACTAGAATCTCAAACGACCGTTCAGACCATTATAAGTGGAAAAGAAACGATAGAATCTGTAAGTGCTGGTGAAGAGGTTTATGTGTTTTTACAAGAAACACCATTTTATGCTGAAAGCGGCGGTCAAGTTGCAGACAAGGGATGGATCTATACGGATAGTGCTTCTGCATATGTAGAAGATGTGCAAAAATCTCCTAAAGGCGATCATATTCATAAAGTTCGTGTAAAAGATGGCGAGCTTAAAGTAGGAGATCAAGTGAAAGCAATGGTTGATAACCAATTCCGAACATCCATCATTAAAAATCATACGGCGACTCATTTATTACATCAAGCATTAAAAGATGTCTTAGGAACACATGTAAATCAAGCTGGTTCTTTAGTGACTCCTGATCGATTACGATTTGACTTCTCACATTTTAGTGCAGTAACTAAGGAAGAATTACAACAAATAGAGAAAATCGTAAATGAAAAGGTTTGGAATTCGATTCCTGTGGTCATTGATAATAAAAAGCTAGCAGAAGCAAAAGAAATGGGAGCAATGGCTTTATTTGGTGAAAAATACGGAGATGTTGTTCGCGTTGTTCAAATAGGTGATTATAGTATCGAATTATGTGGTGGATGTCATGTTCGAAATACTTCAGAAATTGGCTTGTTTAAATTGGTCTCTGAAGGTGGAATAGGTGCTGGAACTAGAAGAATTGAAGCTGTTACAAGTAAAGAGGCATACAACTACTTAACAGGAAAATTAGACTTATTACAGCAATCTGCACAATTAGTGAAGACTAGCGAAGAAAAACTACCAGAACGAATTGAAGGGTTATTCCAAGAAATAAAAGCTGTTCAAAAAGAAAATGAATCCCTACATGCTAAGTTATCAAATTTGGAAGCTTCTAATATTTTAGATCAAGTAGAAACAGTTAACGATATAAATATATTAGCTCAAAAAGTAAATGTTAAGGACATGAACCAGCTACGTAATATGGTTGATGAATTAAAACAAAAAATTGGGTCGGGAATTATATTATTAGCAGCAGAAAATAATCAAAAAGTACAATTAACAGTAGGAGTATCCAAAGATTTAATTGAGAGAGGACTGCATGCAGGTAATCTGATCAAAGAGGTTGCACAAATTTGTGGCGGTGGCGGTGGTGGACGCCCCGATATGGCACAAGCTGGTGGAAAAGATCCTAGTAAAATTAATGAAGCCCTCTCACATGTAAAAGAATACGTGACGAATAATTTGGATAATAAATAATCAGCCCTACTTTGATCATGTAAAAAAGATATATTTAATCTTTTAAACATGTTAAAATAATGGAAGAAGGGTAATATATGGAATGAGGTGTCACGATGAGCTCGATTGACAAAACGATGAAGTTTAATTTTTCAGAAGAACCATTTGACCAAGACATAAAAGAGATTCTTATGACAGTACATGAGGCTTTGCAGGAAAAAGGATATAACCCAATCAATCAAATTGTTGGTTACTTATTGTCTGGTGATCCGGCTTATATCCCACGCTATAAAGATGCTAGAAATTTAATCCGCAAAGTTGAACGCGATGAAGTGATTGAGGAATTAGTTAAATACTACTTAGAGCAACAACAAAAGGATAAATAAATGAAATTAATGGGTCTAGATGTAGGTTCCAAAACTATAGGTGTTGCCGTTAGTGATGAGTTAGGATGGACTGCTCAAGGTGTAACAACTATTAAATGGGATGAAAATGAAATATCGTCTGCGGATGAAGAATTAAAAGAGATTATAACGAAATATGATATTGGGAAAGCTATTATTGGGTTACCAAAAAATATGAACGGTACCATTGGTGAACGTGGTGAGGCCTCACAAGCATTTGCTAAGCATGTGGAGGAAACGCATAACATACCAACCGTTTTATGGGACGAACGATTGACAACAATGGCTGCTGAAAGAGTCTTACTAGAGGCAGACATGAGTAGAAAAAAACGCAAGAAAGTTATCGACAAAATGGCTGCCGTAATGATTTTACAGGGCTATCTTGATCAAAAATAACAAAGGAGAGTATTGTATGGCTTTAGAAGAAAAAGAGCGTATTATCATCCCAGATGAAAATGGTGAAGAGCACTTATTTGAAGTGTTGTTTACATTTGATGTAGATGAGACAAACCAATCATATATTGCTGTTGTACCAGTAGAACAAAAAGATGATGATGAAGTAGAAGTTTATGCGTTCCGCTATGAGGAAAAAGAAAAAGATGATAATGATTTATCTCTATTTCCTATCGAATCAGATGAAGAGTGGGAAATGGTTGAAGAAATGCTAAACACATTAGCAGATGAAGAAGAGTTAAATCAATAATTAGTATACAAATTTCTAGTAGCTGATGTCATGCTGACATCAGCTACTTTTATGTGAAAATTAACCAAGGTAATACAATGTAGACTATCATCTAAGTCTAGCGTATATTATATTTTTTTAGTATAATATACCGGATGAGAGGGGTATGTTGAATGTCTGATAAAAAGAAGACAGGTAAATATAGAGATAATCTTATTGCACGAGGTGAAGAAGCTAGAACTGTTCGTAAGATTGTAGCAATTATTATTATTTCTTTACTATTAATTTTAGTAGTAGGTGGGATATCTGGGTATAATTATATTAAATCTGGTTTACAGCCAGTTGACCCGGATAATGAACAAGGTGTTGAAGTAGAAATACCATTAGGCTCATCTTCATCAACAATCGCTTCAGTACTTGAAGAAAATGGTATCATTAAAGATTCGCGTATCTTTAGATTTTACATAAAATTCAAGAATGAATCTGGATTTCAAGCTGGTGAATATACGTTTACAAAGTCTATGACCTTTGATGAAATAATTGAGTCATTAAAAAGTGGAAGAATTATTAAGGATCCTGTTTACCGTATTACTATTCCAGAAGGATATACAGTTGAGCAGATTGCTGAAGTATATGCGGATACGTTACCAATTACAAAGGATGAGTTCTTAGATAAAGTGAATGATATGGATTATATTGAGGAATTAATGGAAGAGTATCCTTCCATATTATCTGAGGAAATTTTACATGAAGACATTAAAACACCTTTAGAAGGATATTTATTTGCTGCAACTTATGATATATACGAAGCTGATCCACCAGTTGAAGTTTTAATAACTAATATGTTGGATAAGACGAGGGAAGTTGTATATGAATATATTGATGGAATAAATGAAACAGAATTTTCCATCCATGAAGCGATTACGATGGCATCATTAGTGGAAAAAGAAGCAGTAACCGAAGAACAGCGTAAAACAATAGCAGGTATCTTTTATAATCGAATGGATGAGGGAATGCGTCTCCAAACAGACCCAACAGTTCTATATGCTATTGGAACCCATAAAGGGAAGGTTTTATTATCCGATTTAGAAATTAAGTCACCGTATAATACGTATGTTATTGACGCTTTGCCAATCGGTCCAATATCAAATTTCTCACAAAGTGCATTAGAGTCAACATTATATCCAGAAGAGACGGATTATCTATATTTCTTGCATGATGATGAAGGTAATATTCATTATGCAGAAACGAATGATGAGCATAATGAAAATAGAAGAAAATATATACAATAAATGAAGTGGAAGTGTGAATTTAATTCACATTTCCCGTTTTTTTGGCAGATAGAAAAGTTTAAACTTTCCTATCCTGCATAAGTGCAACTAAGGCATTCACCATAAAGGCTTGGCGAATGCCAAGTTTTTTAAGAGATAAGAAAGTATAAGAGGACAAAGTAATTTGTTATAAACGTATGTTGTGTTATCTAAAATCTAAATAACAAAGAGGTTTTCCCATGAATGAAGAGATCATGAACTATATATCGGAAATCACACCTCCAGATGAAGAGTGGATTAAAGAATTAAAACAACAAGCTACCGCTGACCGTGTTCCAATCATGGAATCAAGCGGGATTGAATTTCTTCTACAATTAATTCGATTGAATAAACCAAAACGGATATTGGAAGTCGGTACCGCAATAGGTTATTCTGCTTTGCGAATGCATCATGTAAATCCCGAAAGTGAAATTGTAACAATAGAGAAGGATGAAAACCGGTACAAACAAGCAATTGAAAATATAACCAAACATAATAAGCATACTAATGTACAAGTCATTCACGGGGATGCACTAGAAGAGATTGAAAAGCTAGTAAGTCAAAAGGAAAAATTCCAATGTATTTTCATTGATGCTGCAAAAGGACAATATAAGCGATTTTTCGAATTATCTAGCCCATTACTACAAGATAATGGATTTATTATTACAGATAATGTATTATTTAGAGGTTATGTTGCCAACCCTGATTTTGAACATCCAAGATATAAAAAAATGGTAGAGAAAATAAGGGCATTTAATCAATGGCTCATGAATCATCCAGATTATGTTACAACGATTTTACCAATTGGAGACGGTGTAGCCGTTAGCTATAAAAAGTAAGAGAAAGGGGCCAAATGTTGGCATGCGAGATAAACCAGTAGTAATTGGAGTTGCAGGTGGAAGCGGAAGTGGTAAAACATCTGTCACCAGGTCCATTTATAATCGATTTTCAGATAAAACAATATTAGTCATTGAACAAGACTATTATTATAAAGATCAAAGTCATTTACCTTTTGAAGAAAGATTAAATACTAACTACGATCACCCACTGGCATTTGATAATGATTTATTAATTGAGCACATCCACGCATTGTTAAATCATCAGCCAATTGAAAAACCAGTATATGACTATAAGTTACACACTCGTTCTAAGGAAGTTATTGACGTAGAACCAAAAGATGTAATTATTCTTGAAGGTATATTAATCCTTGAAGACCCTAGATTAGTGGATTTAATGGATATTAAAGTATTTGTAGATACAGATGCTGATTTACGAATTATTAGACGTCTGTTAAGAGATATCAAGGAGCGAGGGAGAACGTTAGATTCTGTTATTGACCAATACTTAAATGCAGTTAGACCAATGCATTTGCAATTTGTGGAACCTACAAAGCGGTATGCTGATATAATTATTCCAGAAGGTGGTCAAAATCATGTAGCTATTGATTTAATGGCTACAAAAATTGAACAAATTTTGAAGAAGTATCAAACGAATTATTAAGCAGAAACTATTGCGAATAAAAAGAAAATCTGCCATAGTAATGAAAAGTGAACTTTTTTAATATAATGCTTGAGACTAATTAGTATAAATAGTATCATACAATTTATACTGTTCATTCAATTATTATGGATCCCGCGATCTCGCGATTAGATAAAAAAGGAGTGTTTTTTAAATGGCAGTAGAGAAAAATTATTATATGACACAAGAGGGGAAAGAGAAATTAGAAAAGGAATTATTGTACTTAAAAACAGAAAGAAGACAAGAAGTTGTAGAACGTATTAAAGTAGCCCGCGATTTCGGAGATCTTTCAGAGAACTCAGAGTATGATTCTGCTAAAGATGAGCAAGCATTTGTGGAATCAAGAATTGCTCAGGTAGAAAAAATGATTCGTAATGCTGTTATTATTGAAAATGATAATGATAATCCCGATATGGTATCCTTAGGTAAATCGGTTACATTTCAAGAGTTACCTGATGGCGACGAAGAAACATATACGATTGTAGGTAGTGCAGAAGCAGATCCATTTGAAGGTAAAATCTCTAACGATTCACCTATGGCAAAAAGCTTATTAGGCCATACTGTTGGTGAAGAGCTTAAGGTTGCTACACCAGGTGGAGATATTCAAGTTAAAATTTTAAAAGTTGAATAGAGAGTAAAAAAGGTTATGCTAAGGCATAACCTTTTTTACTCTAATTCATAAACAGGGTCTTCCTCAAATACAAAGAAATGCCTATTATCAAATTGATCAATTTTCCATTCTGCTTCCTGTTCATCATAAAGTAAGAATACTTTAACTCCACGTTCATATTCGTGATCATTTTCTCCTTTAAATAACCTTCCAAGATTACCATTCGGTTCATAATAAGTGAACATGACATCAATATCAAATACATAGGCTTCTACCTCTTCATCATATTCCGGGTCTTGATACCAGTCTACTCGATACTGCGCTTTACGTAAGGTTCCTTCGTATTCAGGTATCTCTTCTTCAATATATTCTATTTGTTCTTCGAGAGTTTGTATCATATTCTCTGTTATGTGATCTTGTAGTAGGGATACGTCTCGAGCATTTAATGCTTCTGTATAAGTTAAGAATACGTCATTTATAATTTGGATTATTTTTTCCTCTTCTGAATCTGAAATAGTAGGTACCTTACTAATTCGAATTTCTTGTACATCATCATTAATGATTTCAGATTGACTAATGATTGTTTCCCAAGGCATTTCTTTTTGAAGGTGTATTTCTATATTTTCACTTAGTGGAAATGGTCCTACGACTTGGCTTCCCTTGTTAATTATGATATCGGTTTCTTGATCGTTTACGAATAAGGTTGCTTCGTCTTCAAAGGTTGAAACAATATTAAAATTCCCTACATTTACTTCTATCTCTTGTCTAGTTGAGTTTGAATCCATGTTAAACAAGTTAATTTCTATCTCTTCTTCGGTAGAAGCATAAGAGTTATCAAAGAGGGCTTTTAAAACATGCGTACCTGGCATAAAAGGTCCGTATTTTTTTTCATGAACGCCTTCTTCAACTGTTGTATCTATTTTCTCTTCATCAATAAAAAGTTCTACACTATTATCCGTGGTAAATACCTCAATGAAAGCAGGTATAACCACTAATTTGTAATCATCGAAGAATAACCATCTTGATCCATTTTTTTCGAGAGTTATGGTTGCGTAAGTTTCTGATGTAGAAGGAACATCACCGTTCTGATAGGATTCTGCTTCTTCCTTTAACTTGTTTATAATGGTTTCAAAAGAATCTGGATTTTCTTGGAAAAAGCTTAATAATGTTGCTATGTTGTCTTCAGTAATTGTAAATGAATCCTCGTAAGCAACTAATAAGTTAGTAAGTTCTTCTTGATTCTCTGTTAAAACTGCTTCTTCGAATGAATTAATTTTATGTATTGGATTATGTTGAGAATTTCCTACTAAATAAAAGACGATAAATGATACTACTAGTAATAGTCCAAGTGACAATAATGTGATCAGCTTTTTAGAGAATTTTCTCTTAGGTTGTTTTTCTATCTTATTGCCACATTCAGGACAGTACTGAATGTCTGTAGCTAAATCATGGCCACAACTAATACATTTCAATTTCAATAGTTCTCACCCCTAATCTCCACTTCTACATTAAATCATACCATATGTAGGAATAAAAATTATGCAACTTTTTCACTATTTAAAAAAGATTGATTTATAGATTAAGTAATATGAATTATCAATGAATCTGAAAAAGTATGAATTAGGTAACTAACGGATTAATTATATTTCAATTATATTACAAAATTATTACGTAATTATTAAAATCACCCAATTATAATCCCTAAGAACTAGACAAAAAGTACTTGTTATTTCTTTTATATTATTTCATCTCTTTTTTGTATTTCTACGAAAATTCCAATTCGACATTTTTCGATACTTCTCAGTTGGTAATATATGTTATATGCGTACGAGTTTTTAAAATAATTGTAATATTGTTCGGTTTTAGAGGAGTTAGAAGAAATATTTAATTCTTGTATCTTTAATTAAGTATATTTACACAAATAAAATGGGTATAATTTCCTGTTTTTAGGTAATACTATTTAATTTAATTGTAATTTTAGTAAAATTTATAAAGTATATATAACAATTAATGGTGGTGTTTCTTGTTGAAGAAGATTCGGATCGTAATTGCAGATACAAATAAAGATTATTTAGAATCACTTGGTGCTTATATGCGTACATCAAGTAACAGTAAACAATTTATTGTCACGTATTTTTCAAATTTTGAATCATTACAGAAATATATTCATCAAGGGGAAATCATTGACATTTTACTAATAAGTCCTGAGATGAATCGATCAGATATACAAACATCTAAAGACACCTTGGTTATTTTATTGGAGGATGATGCCTTAGCTCGTTCTGTAAAGTCACATCCAACGATTTATAGATATCAAAGATTAGACCAGCTCGTTGCTAATATTCTAGGTCAGTATTATGAAAATAATGAAGAAGCTGGAAAGCTATTGGTTCGAACGAATCAAACTAAGATTATTTCCGTTTATTCCCCAAATGGTGGAACAGGAAAAACAACAGTTGCCGTAAATCTCTGTAAACAGCTGGCAATTAATGATGCAAAGGTATTTTATTTAAATCTTGAAACTTTTAATTCGACAAAGTTATTTCTGTCTGATGATGAAGAAGAGAATCCTTCTTTACAAATTTTTTATTACGCTAAAACGAATTCTAATCAATTACTTTCAAAGATTGAAACTTTAAAAAAGTATGATCCGTATTCTATGGTAAATTATTTTGATATCCAAATTAATGCAGAAGAAATGCTTGAGTTAACTGATGAAACTATTAATCGGTTAATAAAAGGTCTGTTAGAAACAAATACATATGATTATATTGTTTTAGATCTTGACAGCTCTTTACATGAAAGAAATATTACAGCAATTAAAGAATGTGATATTTTATTTTGGGTTGTAGCTAATGATTTAACTGGAGTGCTCAAAACTAAATCATTATTAGATGAAGAAGAGAAGTTATTTGGGAGAGAAAATCTTGTCAAAGACAAGATGTCGCTTATTCTAAATAAGTTTAATGGAAATTTAATTGGAGATTTCAGTGAAGTTGAATTAACTATTGATGGTTATTTACCATTCATACAAAATTGGATCCATCACCAATCAAAAGTAGATTTATTAGGGAATGATGAATTTAATCAAGAATTACAAACGATTATTAGAAAAATTATAGTTAATGATGGGGAAGGAGTAGTCAATAGTGGATGATGACAAGATTGTAAAGACGTTAATTAAGCAATTACGTGAAACGCTTGATTTAATGCACTCCATCTCTAATGAGGAACTAATTGAATACGTTGAAGCTGCGGTTTTTGATTATGCAAAAGAGGAGAAATTAAAATCTAATGAAATTAAATATTTGGTAGAGAGGATATTTAATGCTTTCAGAGGTTACGATGTTTTACAACCTTTAATTGATGATAAATCTATAACGGAGATCATGGTAAATAATCATAAGGAAGTTTTTATAGAAAGAAATGGAGTGACAACCCAGGTCGATGTTCAGTTTGAGAGTGAGCAAAAACTTGAGGATATTATACAGGCTATAGTATCTAGAGTGAATCGTGTTGTAAATGAATCATCACCAATTGTTGATGCGAGACTAAGTGATGGTTCTAGGGTAAATGTTGTATTACCTCCAATTGCCTTAAAAGGGCCAGTTATGACTATTCGTAAATTCCCTGCCAATCCATTAACAATTGAAGATTTAATAGCCTATAGATCCATTACAAGAGAAGCGGCAGATTTCTTACAAAAGTTAGTTGTTTCTAAATACAATATTTTTATTAGTGGGGGTACTGGTTCAGGAAAAACAACATTTTTAAACGTATTATCTAATTTCATTCCAAAGGATGAACGGATTATAACAATAGAAGATTCAGCGGAATTACAAATTAAAAGTGTTCCTAACTTAGTTAGTATGGAAACGAGAAATGCTAACACAGAAGGAAAAGGAGAAATAACCATTCGTGATTTAATCCGAACATCCTTACGTATGAGGCCAGACCGTATTATTGTTGGGGAGGTTCGTGGAGCTGAAGCTCTTGATATGCTACAAGCCATGAACACTGGTCACGATGGATCTCTATCTACAGGACATGCAAACTCAACAAAAGATATGTTGAGCAGATTAGAGACAATGGTGTTAAACGGTGCAGAACTCCCTGTAAGTGTAATTCGAAAACAAATTAGTTCAGCCATTGACATTATGATTCACTTAATGAGACTACGAGATAATACTAGAAAAGTTGTTGCCATTAGTGAAGTAGTTGATATTGAGAATGGAGAAGTTGTTCTCAACCCCATATATGAATTTGTTGAAGAAGGAGAAACAGAGGAAGGAAAAGTAATTGGTGAGCTCAGATCTACAGGTAATCACATTTTAAATAAGTCAAAAGCACAATTGGCAGGAATTACAGTTGGAAGTAGTGGATAGGTGGGTGAAAAAATGACAGATTTGGTTATTTTAATTATATTAATTGGGCTAATCATTACCTATATCTATGTAGTTGTTAAACGGAAAAAGAAAGAGAAGGAAATGCAAATGGAGCCCGCAGTTATTGAAAAGTTAAAACCAGATACTGAGCTAGAGCTACTAAAAAAACAACATTTTATGGAGAAAGTAAAGGAAAAATCGAACAGGGAAATTGAAGCTCATCTAGTTGACTATTCTGTTTATAGGTTAACCATAAAAGAATATTTCTTCTATGCTATTTTAGCTGCAATTGTGTTCTTTTTTATTGGCTATTTATTTTACGAAAGCTTTATTGTTTCTTTTATTCTTGCGGGTTTAGGCTTCTTTTATCCTAAAATACAAAAGAAAAAATTACTTGAACAACGTAAGGAAAAACTTAAGGTTCAGTTCAAGGAAGCAATTGCATCATTATCTTCATCATTAGCTGCAGGAAGATCCATTGAGAATAGTTTCAAGGAGGTTGTAGCAGATTTATATTTACTCTATCCAGATCCTAACACATATATTATTCGTGAATTTGAAATTATAAACCGAAGGATTGAAAATGGTGAAACAGTTGAAAATGCTATACGTGACTTTAGCGTACGCTCTGACATAGAGGATATTATAAATTTTGCAAATGTATTTATTACATGTAAACGAACTGGAGGCAACTTAGTAGAAGTTATTCGGAGAACCTCAGATATTATTAGTGAAAAGATTGACATTCAGCAGGAAGTTTCCGTCATGATTGCACAAAAAAGATTTGAATCAAGAATTCTAAGTGTTGCTCCATTAGGGATGATTTTACTCCTTAAATATAGTGCTGGCGATTACTTAGCACCCATGTATGAATGGTCAAGTAGTGGTCCCATTATTATGACAGTTTGTTTAGCTATATTATTATTTGCATACTGGTTAAGTCAAAAAATAATGAATATTAAGGTGTGAGCAAGTAATGGTCTTTTATTTGGTTCCAGCGTTAGTCATAATATGTATTATTTTTGTTATATCTTTACGTGTTGGTAAACGATATGAAATTGTAATTGAACAATTCAAAGGACAATATCCTTTTTTATTCATGGCACCAGTATCGCTGTATTTGATTGATCAGTATAAGATAATGGAACGACTCTATGGACAGATCGTTAAAGTTCAGCAAAAGATGATTAGCTTATATGGAAACAGAACAGCGTTACAGCATACTAGAATGTACTTGGCTCAACTTATTTCTATTATACTAATTTGTTTGGTTGCGACGCTACTTTTTACAGCATTAGCAGAAGGTGATGTGGCCATTTTAATAGTAGGTTTATTTTTCACTTTGATAATGCCTTATGCAATGGTTAATAAACTTTCTAGTCAAGAAAAGGAGCGTAAAGACAAAATACTTATTGAGCTTCCAGAAGTAGTAAATAAATTAATATTGTTAATCAACGCAGGTGAAACTGTTCAACAGGCACTAGTTCGATGTGTAACAACAGCTAATAATCCAAACTCACCATTAATCGTGGAGTTAACAGAAGCTGTTAATAAAATGGTGAGTAATGAACCTTTCCATCAAGTGCTCAATGATTTTAGTAAAAAATGTGGAATTCAAGAAATATCTATTTTTACCACTACTATTTTACTTAACTATAGAAAAGGTGGAAATGATTTAATTATCGCACTAAGAGATCTTTCCAGGGAGTTATGGGAAAAGAGAAAAAATATTTCTAAAACCAAAGGGGAAGAGGCATCTTCTAAATTGGTTTTTCCACTAATATTAATATTTGTGGCAGTAATGATTATAGTTGGTTATCCTGCAATTACGATTATGTAGCAGCAGGTTTATCATAAAAAAATATAGAATTTAATATTTTGGGAGGAAAAACGAATGGGGAAATTAAAGGATTTTATGTCAAGGTTTTGGAATGATGAAGAGGGACTACAAACACTGGAGATTTTATTGATCATTGCAGTTGTTGTCTTCATCGCGTTGTTATTTAGGGAAACCATAATTGGTTGGGTAAACAAATTAATTGGCTTTGGTAATGACAATATCGATGACTTTAATCCAGGGAATTAGCAATTACCAAAATAGGAAGGTATTTGTATGAGAAAAATAATGGATCAGTTCAAGCATGATACTAGAGGTAGCTTTACTTTAGAAGCAACTCTAATTTTTCCAATCCTTCTCATTTTAGTCCTGTTATTTGTATTTTTTAGTCTAGTAATCTATGAAAAGGTAACCTTACAATACAAAGCAAATCAAATTGCAACTAGGATGGCACATACCTGGGGCAGTAGTACAATGAATATTGAAACAGGGGAACTCAATAAGTCCGATTATATTATTAACAATGGGGATGGTTTGTATTGGCGAATCACTTCAAATAATGGGTTTAACAAGTTTGGATTAAATTTAAGTGATAATGGTGTGGTATCCAAAAAGAAAGATAGAGTTGGCCAATATGCTGGAAATGTTACGTTTGATAATGGATTGTTTGTCCAGGAAATTGTAGTATCACTCGATAAAAACCTTGCCCTTCCCAGTGTAATATCGGATATTTTTGGAGTTAGTAAAGTTGGTGCAACTGCAAAACATCCCGTAGTAGATCAAACGGAAATAATTCGTAACACTGACTTTATGCTATATGGGTTTGATTTATTCAAAGAGTATGCAGCTAAATATATTCCTTTTTTCAATAGAGATGATGAGAGTTAATGATTCTTTGAAAATGGGAAGGGGGAGGTATGTTTGAGACGATTTTTTAAAAAGATTTGGCATAAATTTTTCATCAATGAGCATGGTGCAGTTTCCATTTATTTAATAGTTGTAGCGTTACTTCTATTATTATTTAATGCCGTCTTAATTGACTATGCTCGAATATTAGTGGCTGAACGTCAAACGGAAGAAGCAGCTAAAACAGCTTTGCGGTCAACAATGTCATCGTACAACACCTCATTGCAAAATAAAGGATTGTTTGCATTTAACGGAAAACAAGGGGAAGCTGAAAATATATTTAGGGAAGTATTTCAAAAAAATCTCTCTACAGGTGAAGGGGAACAATTTAATTTCTTGGGATTACGCCCAGTAGAGGATGAAATCTCTCTAGATATACACTTAGAAAGAAGCCTAGCAAATAAGGATATTCTTAAATATCAAATTTTGGAGGAAATGAAATATAAGGCTCCAGTAGAAGTTGGATTATCCTTAATAAAGGACTTTTTATCTGTTTCGGAACAAGTAGAAGAAGCTTCAGACTATGCTAAAATTGCAAAAGAATTAAACGATGATGCTAAAGAACGAGAAGAGTTATTAGATGATGCAGAAGAATTGATTCAGGAAGCAAAAGATTTATTAGATAGTATTCATGGGGAAATACACAATCCCTCTTCTTCCACTTATCCGAATGTTCAAGTTATTGAGGATATTCGTAGACATCATGTGAAATACACTGATGATCTGGATGATATAGAGAATGCTGAACAAGAAGAGGATGAAGGTTCTGAAGAAGGGGAATCTGAAGGAGATGAAGCTGAAGAAATAGATGTAGAAGAACTTAAGGAACGTACACGTACATTTAAAAATCAATCGTTGAGCCTACTAGACGACATAATAGCAACTTCTCGTAATGCTGTAGAGAAATTAGAGGATGCATTGGAATTAATCGAAGAAGCTGAAGGAATCAATTCAGATATGTTAGATAAATTAGAAGATCATACCAATAGCGGTTCAAGTGGTGATTATGATAATGCTAAAGATGTTAGCGAAGAATTAAATGAAAGTACCGTGGGTGATAACACGGAGGGTAGTTTAGACGATTATGTATATGATGAAGAATTATTTACGAACTTAAAGGACACCGTTGAAAATGCAATTCAATCGTTAAGGGTTGAGAGTGGTCCAAGAACAGATGCTTTAATAACGAAATTAGAGAATGACTTTCGGCCAGCTATCGAAACAGACTTTGAACGTAATAAAGGTAGCATTATTAGGGATATCGATTTTTCAAGAGAATATCACACTAACACAACAAATAAAGTTGAAGAAGCTATAGATATTTTAGAAAATGGTCGGGCTGAATATAAGGATGCAGAGGATGAAATCACAGAAAAAGAAAATGAAGCAGATGAAGGGATGGATGAGAGTAAAGATCAACTAGAGGAAATAGAAGATGCTATCAATAATGCTGCTGGTGCAGCAGGAGACAATCAAAAACTAGCCGAAATGGGACAAAAAGCAAATGATTATGGTGAAGCTATTGAAGCGAATAATCAAGAATTTTCAATGGAGGACAGAGACGACACGGCAGATGAGGCAATGTCTTTTATCGATACATTGTTTAAAAACTTAGGTAACGTGCTACTAACTGCAAGAGATGAGGTATATATAAACGAATATATCTTAATGCGGTTTAATAGCCATGATTTTGATAAAAGCGGTTTTGAAGCTAATAAATTCGAAAATAACCAAGTAGAATACATTATTTATGGGAAAGAACTTCACGGAATGAATTACTTTGCTGCTCTATCCGAAATATTTGCGGTTCGATTTGCTATTAATTTAGCGGCAGGATTTATGAGACCTGAAGCAAGAGGGTTTGGACCGTTTATTTGGGCTTATGCAATGGCATATTCTTTTGGGCAAACAGCTGATAATATGGTTGATTTAACTAGTGGCCGTTCTATTTCACTTTATCCAGGAAAGAGAAGTCCGAGAATGAATTATAGAGATCACTTAAGGTTATTTTTATTTGCTCATCCAGAAGGGGGGAAGTTTGATAGATTAATGGCGGTTTTAGATGATGAAACCGGTGAAGATCTTAGAGAGCGATCCTCTTATGTTTCAGCTGAAGCAACAGCTTCTATGAGATTATGGTTCCTACCACAAATTATTGATTTAATAGATTCAACAAACATTATCAATGGAAGAGTAGAAGGAAATAAATTTTTCATTGAAAAAGATGTTAACTTTTCATATTAATTTTATACAGAGGTGGTTACTTATGAAGAAAATAATGATGATTACCATTATGGTGTTTATTTCTTTTTTGGGATTAGTTGCGTGTAGTAATGATGATGCAAATGACGATAATATTGATGAGATCAAATCTGATAATGAAAATAATGATCAACAACAAGATGAAAATGATATAGAAGATGATGAGAAACAAGATAAAGTTAAAAAAGAAGATGAAGAGTCTTCTGGTGGAAAATTTGAAGTTGAAGTAGAAGATCAATTGGATCTTGGAATTGGAGACACTGGTATTTTTGATACAACGTTAGGGAAATATGAAATGACTTTAAATAGTGCAGAATTATTAGGAACTGAATTGGATGGTGAAGAAACACTATTGGATGAATTGATCTTGCTTGAAATTACTATTAAAAATGTGAGTGATAGCAATATGAAAATTGAAGAATTAATGGAGTCCATGGGTGTTTCAAGTGATTTAGAAGGTTCCAATTCTTATGATGGAGCAGAGGATTTTGAAAGCATTGAAAAGTTTGAGGGTGACATTGCACCAGGTGAAGAGAAAACAGGAAAATTAATTACAGATGTTTACTCTGCAGATGAATATTACTTCAAAAAAGATTCCGGTAACATAGCCGCTGGAAGTAGTAACCAAGTAATTTGGACAATTAAAGCAGACGAGGTTAGATAAATAGATTTTAGGCTGTAAGTTAATGAGAAAATCGAGCTATATTGTCATGTGACAAATGGCAATATAGCTTAACCATATCAGTATACGATATCTTGAAGAGAATATTTTAAAAATTATCTTTTGTTTACTAGTTGGGTAGAGAGCTTGTGGAGATGAACTTAATTGTAGTCTAATACTATAGAAATATTTTCATATTGATATTATTACAATTTTAATTAAGAGGTATCATGATAAAAAAATCAGTTTAATAATTTCTATTGTATTCATAAGTTTATTTTTGGTGGCTTGCAGTGATTAAAATGATACAGATAATGTAACTTAAGAAAAGATAATACCGATGCAACTAGTTCGGCAGGTGAAAACCAGAAACTAGCTGAACTGAAACAAATTGTAAATGTTTATGGTGAAGCTATTGAAACGAATAACCGAAATTTTCAATGGAGGACCGTGACGACACGGCAGGTGAGGCAATGTCATTTATTGATACATCGTTTAAAAACTTGGGTAAGTTGACTACTAACTGCAAGAGATGAGGTATATATAAGCGACGAAAATATCTTATTGCGGTTTAATAGTCATAATCTTGATAAAAGCGGTTTTGAGGCTAATGCATTCGAAAATAACCAAATAGAATACATTATTTATGAGAAAGAACTTCACGGAATGAATTACTTTACTGCTTTATCTGAAATATTTGCAGTTCGATTTACTATTAATTTAGCAGCAAGATTTATGAGACTTAAAGCAAGAGGCTTTGGAACGTTTGTTTGGGCTTATGCACGAGGGTTTGCATTTACTTATATTGCCATTGATATGGAAAGTATAATAGCTGGAAGTTAAATAGTGATATTCCCTTTTAGGGGGAATGCTGATGAAATGTTTACAATGGACAATAAGATCATTTGAGGCTATTTTTGTTCGCACACCCGGGAGGATGGAAGTTTGATAGATTGATGGCTATTCTTGATGATGAAATAGGTCAATATTTAAATGAAAGTTCAACTTATATAAGCGCCCAAGCGACTTTTACTGTGAATTTATGGTTTCTGCCTCAAATTATCGATATCATTGATAACAAAAATATGATAAATGGCAGAGTTGAAGGAAATAGATTTTCATTGAAAAAGAAATTAAATTTTCAAATTAAAGAACAATTACTAAACGAGGGTGAAAGAAATGAAAGACATATTATATACCTTATCAGTAATAGTAATTAGTTGTTCAATTTTAGTGGGTTGTAATGATAAACAAGAACCAGATAAGATACAAAATAATACAGAAAACCCTAATACAGAAGAAGAACAAGATGTAAATGAAAATGAGGATAATGAAAATATTGAGGAATCAAATAAAGAAGAGACTGATACCAGCAGTTCCGCATTAGATAGTGATGTAGAGGATCAACTTGATTTACAGGTTGGAGATACTGGTGTATTTGATACTACTTTAGGAACTTATGAAATGACAGTCGATTCAGCAGAGGTAACGAATAGCGAAATAGATGGAATATCACCAAAATTCGATAACTTTATTTTACTTGATATAACAATTAAGAACATTAGTGAGCAAGTATTAGATTTAGATGATTTAATGGTATCCATGGAAGCAACTGATAACCTAGATATGGCTGGTTATACGGATTCTTCTGGAATATTTGACAGTATTGAAGAGATAACAGGAACTATTGAACCCGGCGAGACAGTAGCAGGTCAATTTATTACTGAATCCTATGATTCAGATGAATATTTCTTTAGAAAAAATCCAGGAAACGTTGCAGGCGGAAGTAGTAATCAAGTGATATGGAAGATAAATACAGACGAGGCTAGATAAGTAAATTATCATCGGGAGTGTGTTTTATTGAAAAAAATAATCATAATTATGATCGCTTTCTCAATCTCACTTTGGTTGGTAGCATGTAGTGATGAAGAAACTGATACTAATAAAAATGATCAATCGCAGTCGCTAGAAGAGGATAATAACCAAATTTGACACAGAATTAGAAAACGATTCTGATGAGGATAGTAATAATTCTAGTAGTGGAAAATTTGAAGTTAAAACCGAGGATCAACTTGATTTAGGTCTTGGGGATACTGGGACATTTGATACAACGTTAGGAACTTATGATGTTACACTTGTCTCTGCTAAATTAGAAGAGGAAATAAATGGAGAAAAGTCTGAGTTGGATGGGTTTATTATTCTAGATTTTCTTGTGAAGAATACAAGTAGTGAAACTCAAAATGTTGAAGATATTATTTATTCGTTAGAAGTTACTCACAACCTTGAAGGTAGTGGTTTTCCGGATGGTGCAGAGTTTTTTGATGGTTTTGAAAAGTTATCTGGACCATTAGAGCCAAATGAAGAAATGGAAGGTAAGTTTATAACATTTGTTTATGAATCAGAAGAATATTACTTTAGAAAAGACCCAGGTAACATAGCCGCTGGAAGTAGTAACCAAGTAATTTGGACAATTAAAGCAGATGAAGCTAGATAAGATAAGTGGATTTTAGTGCTATAAGTTAATGAAATAATTTAAGCTGTATGGTTAATTGCCAAATGGCATACAGCATATACATATCGAATTTGTAATAACGTGAAGGGATTTAGATATCTATGAAGAGAAAAGTTTCAATTTTTAATATGTTTCTAATTGTCTCTTGTTTACTAATAGCATGTAGTGGTGGAGGACCCGTGCCAGATGAACTCATTGAAAACGCGGACTCTGACCCAATTGAAATAAAAGACCAATACGAGTTAAAAATTGGAGAAAGTGGTTTTACAGTTGATAGGAGAAACAGAAATATTCTTGAATTTACTTTAAATTCAGTTGAAATAGCGGATGAAATAAACGGAAAAGAAGCTGCATCTGAAAAAGACCCTGAGCGAGTATATGTGATCGCTAATTTTACAGCAAAAAACCATGGAGAAATAGGGATTTCAACTCAAGGAATTGAATATCCAGTTCTTGTGAACGGATCAGATTTAGGGAAGATCAAGAATGATGCGGTAACACATCGTAGTGATTTACTTGGAATAGGAGATCGAATTACACAGTTTGAAAGCTCCTTCAATGAAGTGGGGCCATTAGAGCCTGGTGATGAAAGAACGGGCGATGTCCTCATCGCAGCCGATCATCGTTCCGATAGTTATATTATTTACTTTGGATATGATATGGAGTATCGAAATAAATTAACGTGGCATTTCGATGCAGGTGAAGCAAATTAGTCCAATAATGTGAATTGGAAAGAGGTGATTAGAATTAAACATCTCATAAGAAAGGAAAATGGGAGTATAACCTTAGAAGCAGCTATGATCCTCCCATTCTTCCTGTTCTTTATATTATTTTTAACAATGATTATACGACTAGCAGTTGCCGATATGGCTTTATATAAAGCTGCTTCTGAAACTAGTGAACTAGTTGTAGCTTATGCATATCCAGTTGCTGTAACGAGAGATGGTGCTACTAATTTCATCAATGATAAGATTAAGTCGATTGAGGACGAAAGGGATGTGGATATAACAGGGGCTATCGAGTGGACAAAGCAAGGGTTAGATTTCTTTGGAATCGATATACAGGGTTCGATTGAAAGTTTATTTGAAGATAGCTTACAAGGTATTATTGAACCTACTATTCAGAATAAGTTTAAAGAAGCTACTGGTGGATGGAACTTTTTTAATGAAGAAAATTTAGAAGTTACGAATGTTGAAATTCCAAGTCTTGTTGGAGGTAGTGATGATTATTTAGAAATTAATGTTCAGTATACATTTGATCTTTCCCTCCCTTTTGTAAACGAAAAAATTGTGCTAAAGAAAACATCCTATGAAAGAATTTGGAATGGATCATAAGCAATCTAGTGAGAGGATGAACTAGAATGGAGGGATTAGAATGCTCCAACTACATGATTATATTTTATTTTTATTTTTGATCATTGCATTTATTATTGATGTTCGATCACATAAAATACCAAATTGGTTAACTGCTGGTGGAATGGTTGTAGGGATATTGTTTCATCTTATATACGGAGGAATTGATGGATTAATATTCTCCTTTTTAGGGTTATTAGTTGCAGGTGGTATATTTCTTATACTTTATGTTTTTAAAGCACTTGGGGCTGGGGATGTGAAACTGTTTGCGGCAATTGGTGCGATTGTGGGCGTACAAATGGTTTTGTATATGATGATGTACTCTATTATTGTTGCAGGGTTAATTGCAATCATTATCTTATTATTTACTAAAACCCTCTTACAAAAAATGACGAGCGCTTTTTTTCACATTTTAGGTTCAGTACTCTCAAAAGATTTAACTAGTTTAGAAGAGTTTAAGACGACAAAGAGTACGCGTTTTCCATTTATGTATGCGGTAATACCAGCCGTTATCTTGACTTATTATTATGTTTATTTTGCTTACTAACTACATTAGGTAGTTAAATATTATAACTATGGAGGTAAAAAATGGGGACTATTTATAACTTAGGATACGATTATGTACACCAAAACGGTCAATCTATTGTATTTAAAGAAAAAGATGGTCAAAGTCTATCTGTTAATGATTTACATTCCGTTCAATTGAAGATGATGCAATCCAATCGGATACCACATATGCTTGCATTGTCCGTTGAAAATATTGATCTTAAAACTAAGCTACATTTCAATATTAATTCAAAAAATAGAGTATCATCTTACTTTCGAAATAACAGTACGTCAATGAATGATTACTACCAACTGTTTTTATCTATTATTAAGGCGCTGGAGGATTGTAGTTCTTATATGCTTAATCAGCAAAATTTCATCCTACGCTCAGACTTTATCTTTGTTGGAGAACATGCAAGTGATATCTACCTTGCATACTTGCCAGTAAAGGGGATAAAAAAAGATTCTTCTGTGACTGAAGATATAAAACAGTTATTGACTGATATTGCTGGAGAAGTAGAAGGTTTACAAGGCAATGAGTTTAAAAGTATTCTAAACTATATTAAAAATCCTTCCTTTAGTCTTGCAGGATTAAAAAAGCTATTTTTAGAATTGATATCCCTAAGATCTAATGTTAATCAGTTTCAACCATATGATAATTATGGAACGCCTAACTTTGAAGGAGACCCAGGTGTTCAAAACAATTCTGCTTCAAAATCCCAAAACGCAGTAGGACAAAGACCCCCTACAACAGAGATTGACGAAGTAGTTCCAAAAAGTCAGAAGAAAAAAAATAAAAAAGCTAAAAAGCAGTTACCTGCATTAACCTCAAGAGAGAAAGTTTATATGTTTGCTGGTGCATTATTAGCTATTGGACTTACATGGAAGATGTATGATGTATATTCTACACCTGCCATTCTTGGTGTTTGTACTGTTATATCCATTCTCATCCTTTTTTGTTTAATAGTTTATGCTAAGTTCTGGAGACCTGGTACACCTGCAGTTGAAATTCCTGTTGAGGAAGAAAGTGTAGAAGAGGAAAAACAAAATCAGATGCAAAGACAACAACATCCAAAACAAGCTCCACAATTTAATTCGGGAGTAAGAACAAACGTAAATAATCCATTGCAACCAAAACAAGAACAACCTACATTTGTACCTAATGTTCATCAAGGATTTTCAGCTCATCAGTCCATTGCAGCCTCATCAATAGACACAACATCATTAACATTACAAAATGATGATACAGTTTTGTTAGAGGATGAAGCAAATTTAGATATACAGCAAGCCGATGATCAAGGGGTCATCCCATTGCTCCAACGAACTAGTGATGATGGAAAAATGAACACGGTTGTAATTAATAGTAATAATTTTTTAATTGGTAGAAATGCAGATTCTGTTCATTTTGCCGAAGATGCAACGGGAGTTTCTAGAATTCATGCTGAGATTATTAAAATTGACGCGACAAGTTATGGTCTAAAAGATTTGGGTTCAAAAAATGGAACGAAATTAAACGGAAACCCTTTGGTACCTTATAAGGTGTATGCATTAAATGAAAATGATGAAATTGTATTAGGAAAGGCAAACTACATTTTCAAATGGAGTTCATCTGAATGAATAATAACTGGCATACAGGGATAGCAACACATCAAGGTACCAAAAAAGAAAGAAACGAAGACTCCTTTTTAACAAGATTTTCTAAAGACACCAAAGACAATGAAATCGCAATGTTTGTAGTTGCAGATGGCATGGGTGGTTATCAAGTTGGTGATACCGCTAGCTGTCTTGCCATTGAAACACTAGATAAGTGGTGGAATAAGCGTATTGGTCGAATTTTAAAGAAGAAAAATGTCATTGAACAGTTTGTAAAAGAAGCAGAAAAAGTCCTTTCTAAAATCAATAAAGCAATTATAACCGTGAGTAATCATACTGGTAAAAAAATGGGGACAACCGTTACCTTGCTAGTAATGTATATGGGGCATTATGGGGTTATCCATATCGGTGATAGTAGAGTGTATCAGATGAAGGGATTGAATCAGGAGTTAGTTCCATACCTTCAACAGGTATCAGAAGATATGCTTTACCACCAACAAACGCAAATTCTTGAAATGGAGCCTGAGTTGCTTCAGTTGACAGAGGACCATTCTTGGGTTGAAAAACAGGTAAAGAAAGGAAATCTTTCTCGTGAAGAAGCAAGAAATCACCCCAAACGCAATGTTCTTCTTCAATGTTTAGGTATTGAAAAACAGATTGAACCTTATACCAAAACTGGAAAATACCATACTGATGACATATTTTTATTGTGTAGTGATGGATTTTATAGCTTATTCCCGAATGAGGAAATTAAAAATATGTTGTTAAGTTTAGAAAAAGAGTATGGTAACCTACAATCTATTTGTGATTATTTAATTAACTTCTCTAACTTCTCAAATGCTCATGACAATATTACGTTGATGCTTGTAAGACACGTACGTGTTGAACATGTACAGTCTAAAAGAAGTAAGACTTGGTTACCGATATTAGGGAATAATTGAATGGAAAAGGGAGAAAAAAATGAGTAAACACGGCATTCTGATCAAAAGTGAGGATGTTTTAGAAGAAAAATATAAGGTATTAGATCACATTGCTTCTGGAGGAATGTCTGAGGTATATCTTGTTGAAGAAGTAGATAAACATAATCCACAGCGGTGGGCAGTAAAGGTTGCCAATAAGGATAATAAGCTGTCGCAGAAGTTAATAGATGAGACAAAAATCCTTAGTGAATTAGAGCATCCCAATATACCTAGAATCATTGATTTTTTCTCCACGGAAGACTATATCTTTCTTGTAATGGAATATGCTGCGGGTGAAGTGTTAACTGAATATTTAAATGAAAATGATTATAAACTTCCATTAACTGCTGTAATTGAATTAGGTATTCAATTGTGCGATATATTAGAATACTTACATAATCGATCAGAACCCATTATTTACCGAGATATTAAGCCAGGAAATATTATTATGAAAAAAAATGGTGAAATGAAGTTAATTGATTTTGGTATCTCAAGAAAGTTTCGTGAAGAAAAGTTAAGAGATACTGTAAAAATTGGTACGGTTGGTTTTGCGGCTCCAGAACAATTTGAACAAAAGCAAACAGATCAACGTACAGATTTATTTTCTATGGGAGCCCTACTCTATTATATACTCTCCCAAGGAAAATACGTGTATATTGCTCAAAAGCCAATATCCCATTATTCGAACAAATTACCAAAGAGCTTAATTAAGTGTATAAATCAATTAGTTGAATTAGAGCCCAATAAACGTTTGCAGCATGCAAGTGATGCTAAAAAGCTATTAGTCAAGGCTTTGAATGAGACTAACCGTAAAGGTATTTCAATCTATGTCACGCTTACTGTCGGAATGGCTATCCTAGTATTCATGGTTGGTTTCCTTTCTTCATTTATACTAATGTAATGATACCCTAGAGTCTGCCAATTACTTTCCCTATGACAGGAGGTTATTAAGATATGCATGAGCAACAAGGATTAGAGTATGGTCGTTTAACGGATAATGAGGAAGTGATAGTTTACGAAATATCTAATCAACAAACCAAATTAAAGGAAGCAGAACAGTTAGATGAGCTAAAAAGGTATGACGATTTATTTTTCCCTTGTCAACATACTATTGTAGACGGTGAATGGGTAAAGATTTATTATAAGCGAGATAAAAACTATAATCCTTTACATAATTACATAAATACATCTTTAGATATGAAAAAAATAATCGTTCAAAACATATTAGAGGTTAATAGATTAGTAGGAACTCAGTATACCACGATGATTCATCCAGATAATATCTATGTAAATAACGAAGGGAGTATTAAATTCGTACATCGTGGAATACGGCATGTATTACCACCTACTGAATTTACTTCTAAGCAATTGGTGAAAGAGATGAAAGAACTCATCGTTTTGATATTTACTGGTAAATGGTCCTCTGAGTGGACTAATGATAAAGAAAGCTCTATTACTTCGTTTACTAAACAAATTAATCAAGCAAGTACATTAAAAGAATTACACGAAATTGTCCTTCAGTATAATCCAAGCTCAAAAACCCAAAGTACTAACTCTTCTCTTACTAAGGACACTAACAAGAAAGAATCGAAAGAAAAACCTAAACAAAATATATCATTATTGTCTGGCATATTAATCGGCTTCTTATGTGGTTTAAGCGTGTTATATGTAACACAAGTGATACCTCTTAGTAAGACTGCTTCAAATTTTGAATCAACTTTGGAAGCAGAACAAGAGTCTACAGAAGCAGAAAACATGAAGTTACAGGAGTCGATCGAGTATTATGAATCCATAATTGAAGCGTACGATTATATTTTAAATGAAGAGACAGAAGAAGCAATCCGGATTCTAGAGTCAATAGACAGTCTACAAACGAATGAACAACAATTATTAGTCTCACAATATTTAGAATCTGATTCTCTTGAACACTTATCGAAAGCTGCAGAGGTTAGTAAAGAATATCATCCAACAATTGTTGAAAAATTAGTAGCTATTAACTCGGAAGAAGCAAATGAACTAATTTTGCTTTTAGAATCAAGTGTACCTCAAGTAGCTATAGAAAAGTCCTGGTTAAATCAGCAATATGAAGAAGTTGTTGATTTCTATTTAGAAATACCTGAAAATAATAGAGCTAAACTATTGGCTGCACGTAGCTATCTCGAACTCAATGAACCAGATGAGGCTATGCAGTTAGGGGAAGAGATAAATGACGTTTCCATTCAAATTGCAGGTTTAGAAAAACAGATTGAATTATTAGAATCTAACGAAGAGCTTGATGAAGATGAAAGGGAGGAAAGGATAGAAGAATTAGAGCAGGACTTAGATGAACTAGCTAAATAGAAGTATCTACTCTGAAAAGACATGGTAATTTAGTTTATGTTACCATGTCTTTTCAATTTGTTACAAGTTATTTAAAACTATCTAAATCGATAAAAAGTAATATATTTGTTTGCATATAAAATATGGTACTATAATAAAGTATAGATAGGGAGGGAGAAATAGTGAGTGATTTCGATAGATATACTAGAGTAAATAAATTTGAAAAACGTAGAAAAAATACAAAAGCCATTACTGCACTTTTAGTAGTAGGTGGCCTATTAATCATTTTACTGTTAGGCATATGGGTATTTGGTGGCAATGACGATGAAGCTACGGATGGCTCCTCTACTGATCCCGATGAAACGGATGGTATTGAGTTAGAGGAAGATACTGATGACGAGGAAGATGACAACGAAGATCTAAATGATTCGGTAGAGGATGGTACAGTTACAGAGGAAGCTGAAACTACTGATGAAGAAACAAATGAAGAAGATAATAATAGTAGTGAAGAGAATATTGAAACTCAACCAGCTGAATCCGTTTCAGATGATGACAATGTAATTGAAGCCTACACAGCAAACTGGCAACCAGTAGGAACAGAGCAGGAAGGTCCACATACTACTCAATTTGATCCAGATTCTCAAGATTGGAAAGAGATGCTAATGGCAATTCGGCTAGCAACTGGTCTTTCAGAAGACGATATGATTACGTTATGGCTTGGTAATGGTGGAGACCAGAAAGCAATCGGAACCGTATCAAATAGTTCTCACACCGAATTTTATCGCGTGTATATTAGCTGGGTAGATAATGAAGGATGGCAACCTACGCTCGTAGAGGTATTAAAGGAAAATGATATAGATTAATTGGACTCAGGAGGTACTACAACATGACAATCGGAATTATAGGAGCAATGGACGAGGAAGTTGCAATACTTAAAGAAAAAATGACAGAAGTAAAAGAAGAATCTATTGCTAACTGTTTATTTATGCAGGGAAAATTATTGGGTAAGGAAATAGTATTACTTAAATCCGGAATTGGTAAAGTAAATGCTGCTATGGCTACAACTATATTATTAGAACGCTATTCACCTACACATATCATTAATACTGGTTCTGCAGGTGGGTTTTCGTCTAAATTAGAGGTTGGTGACATTGTCATTTCAGATCAAGTCGTACATCATGATGTAGATGTTACCGCTTTTGATTACGCCTATGGACAGGTCCCTGGAATGCCAGAGGGATTTACCGCAAATAAAGAGCTAATCACAAAAGCAATGCAAGCTGTAGCTGAATTAGATGTGGAAGCTGAAGAAGGAATTATTGCGACAGGAGATTCATTTATGGAGGATGCTGCTCGAGTAGCATTTGTAAGAAGCAAATTTCCTAGCATGATTGCAGCTGAAATGGAGGCTGCTGCTGTTGCTCAGGTTTGTCATCAATATGATATTCCTTTTGTTGTCATTCGAGCATTGTCTGATATTGCAGGTAAACAATCATCTGTTTCGTTTGATGAATTCTTGGAGACTGCAGCACGAAATGCATCACAAATAATTATTTCAATGATTAATAATATGTAAGTTACCATCAATTCCCTCCCTGAATCCCTAAAAGAGTGTGTTATCATGCGATATAGGGAAGGGGAGTGTAAGGTGGATAATCATAAACAACTTGAATTAAAACTAAAAGACTATCGACGGTTTATTGCAACATTGATCTTAGTAAGTACGTATATGTATTTAGGTGGACTAATGAATGTATTTATCCAACCTAAAACAGATCATGGCGTAGAGCTCTTTGTCTTATCTGTTATATTACTCGCCGTTGGTATAGCCATTTCGTTTGAATACGTTAAATTAAAGAAGAAATTAGAAAAAAATGAGCGTACTTAATAGTATACGCTCATTTTTTTATCACCCTCTACGTTCATTTCGAAAATATTCATGAAAGACTTTCATTAGTGCTCTTTTCTCAATACGAGATACATAGCTTCTGGAGATATTTAATTTTTTGGCGATTTCCCTTTGTGTCATCTCTTTTTGATCATTTAATCCATATCTGTAGACAATTACTTCTTTTTCACGTTTATCTAGAATGGAAAAATAGTCCTGCATTTTTTCAATTTCCATATTTAATTGGATATACTCAATGACATTTTCATTTTCTGCCTCGAGTATATCGATTAGGCTGATTTCGTTTCCTTCTTTGTCTTGACCAATTGGGTCATGAAGGGAAACATCCTTTTTAACCTTTTTAAGCGCTCGTAAATGCATAAGAATTTCGTTTTCGATACACCTTGCCGCGTAGGTTGCAAGCTTTGTTCCTTTTCCTACAGAGAAGCTCTCAATCCCCTTAATTAATCCAATGGTACCGATAGAAATTAGATCCTCCATATCTTCACCGGTATTTTCAAATTTCTTAACAATATGGGCAACCAACCGTAAGTTATGTTCAATAAGTTTATTTCTGGCTGTTTCACTACCATTTTGCATTTCCTCAATATATTTGGCTTCTTCTTCTGATGAAAGAGGCTGTGGAAAAGCATGATTCTTTACATATGAAACAAAAAATAGCGCTTCTTTTATTAACAATGCGAGGACACTTAAGATTCCGGACAAACACTACACCTCCTAAAGCGTCGGTTGGGCTTATGCCTATATATCCACCCTATGAAGCAAAAAATGCATTTGTGTCTGTCCATCAAAACTTATACGAGCAATTTTTTAAAATAATTTATCCCTAAGTCTCTTTTTCCAATTGTATATTGCGTAGGTAGTTACATAAGGATATATTCTAGGGGAGTCGCCATCAATAGCGAAGTATTCTGCGTAGCGGTATTAGCAATGTTTCGAAGGAGCGGCTGTAAGCTGAAATTTTAAAAGAAGTCACTGCGCATTCTACTTCAACTATACATGAAGAACTCTTGAAAATAGTTATTCTTATAAAAAAACGGTGTTCGAATGAACACCGTTAATGTTAACTATTTTCCCTTATTGCTTCTTCATATTCATCTCTTCTGTTTTTGGTAATCGGCTTTACACCAACTTTGTGTGCTGCCCTTGATATCATATGAGCGGAGACAGGCGCAGTTAATAAAATGAAGACTATAGCCAGTAATAATTTTCCGCTCACAATATTATGCTCAATATACAGAAACAAAAATGCGCCGATTAATATTCCTGATAATCCTAATGTCGATGCCTTTGTTGCAGCATGTAATCTTGTATAAATATCTGGGAATCGAGCAATACCGATGGAACCAGATAACACAAAGAACGTACCCAAAAGTAAACAGATGACAATAACAATATTTACTAGAATATTAATCCATGTCTCGATCAATAATAACACCCTTTTCCAAGTATTTTGCAATAGCTACCGTACCTAAGAAAGCAAGGACTGCAATTAGCAAGATGACGTCATTTAAATTCGGTGTTACTAAGTATATAGCTACTAGTGCTGCAACACCCATTAAATTAATTCCAATCGTATCTAACGCAACTGCACGGTCAGGGCTAGTAGGTCCATCAATCATCCGGTACAGTAATAAAAGGAGCGAAATGGAGATAGCAATAAAACAAATAAATACCGTAATTTCAAGTAAAGCTTCTGATGCTTGGTATAATGTGTCTGTCATCTTGTCACCTCCATAATTGCTCTTTCAAACGTATTTTTGATGGATTGAATGGATTCTTCAACATCATCAATGTGTATGGAATGAATAAATATTTGAGAATTATCCTCAGAAATTGCAACGGAAAGGGTACCTGGTGTTAAAGATATTAAATTTGCCAATAAAGTGATTTCCCAGTTTCCTTTTAGTTCCGTTGGAAATGCGAAAATACCAGGTTCAACATTTGGTTTTGGCTTATAGACGATTTTAACAATATCAAAGTTAGATAGTACTAACTCTTTTATAAATAAGAAAATTAATCGTAGGATTTTGCCAACCCGTCTTAAATAGAATGTTCCTGGAATAAATCTATTTAATAGGAGTAATAAGAGAATCCCCCATAGGTAACCTGCAATAAAACTGGGTGCCGTATAGGATTCACTTAGAAACATCCACATAAAAGCGATCACTAAATTGATAACAATCTGAAAGGCCATAATTAGCTACTCCTTTAATACAGAATCAATATAAAGCTGTGGATCAAGTAAATATGCTGAAATAGATTCGATAGAAGGATAAATAAATTCAGCTCCGACACCTAAAAAGACGGAAAATGCTAATAGGAGCACAATTGGTCCGATAAATCCTTTTATTGATTTCTTTTCATATTTACCTGACTCATCTTTTTCACCCCAAAATCCACGAATAAAGATTTTCATGACAGAGTATAGAATCAATAGGCTGGATAGAAGTGTAATGATAACAATTGCTACTTCACTATTGGTAAGTGCACCTTTTAATAAAAGAAACTTACCGATAAATCCACTGAATGGGGGAATACCGGCTAAAACAAATGCCGAGATAAATAATAGCCATCCTAGTAGAGGATAGTAATGAATTAAACCGCCCATTTTACGCAGATCTGAAGTTCCGGCTACATATGCAATCACACTTACAATTAAGAATAGTACCGTTTTAATAATCATATCGTGAATCAAATAGTAAATAGAGCCACTTAATGCATCCTGATTAAATACACCAATACCCATAATTATAAACCCAATTGCTGGGATAATGTTATAAGCAATAATCAACTTAATATTGTTCGTAGATAAAGCTCCGATCACTCCGAATATCATAGATAGTCCTGCAACCCAGATGAAGAATTGATGGGTTAGATTTGTATCATGAATGAATATTAACGAGAATACACGTAGGATGGAATAGATACCTACTTTCGTTAATAATGCCGCAAATAATGCTGATACGACAGGATTAGGTACAATGTATGAGTTAGGCATCCAGTAGTAAAGTGGGAACAATGCTGCTTTTGTAGCAAATACAAAAAATAACAGAATAGCAACAGTTGTTAAGATACCACCTTGTTCCACGTCTTGTACACGCTCAGCAATTTGAGCCATATTTACAGTTCCTACAGCTCCATAGATAAATGCAACTGCAGTAACAAACAAGATAGAAGAGAATAAGTTAATTAATACATATTTGATTGATTCTCTTAACTGTATTTTTTCTCCTCCTAAAACAATTAGGGCGTAAGATGCCATTAATAATACTTCAAAGAATACGAAAAGGTTAAATAAGTCTCCAGTTAGAAATGCGCCTGATACTCCAGATATTAAGAAGAAATAAAAAGCATAGAAATAATGTTGTTCCTGTCTTAATGATAAGGAATACGGTGCGTAAAAAGCGCAGGCAACGGCAACTATATTAGTCGTTAAAACGAGGATTGCAGCTAAAGGGTCAGCCACCAATGCTATTCCATATGGTGCAACCCATCCACCAGTTTCTAAGACAATGGAACCCTTGGTAAATACAACCAATGTGACATAAGAGACAACCCCTAAACTAACGATAGATAGAAGTTTGGTTAATGTACGTGTTATCGTTACTCTAGAATTAAATAGAGCAACGATAATCCCTGCTATTAACGGGATAATAATTGGTAATACTGCTAAGTTACTCATTTTCGGTACCCCTTAATTTTTCCATATTATCTGTATTATTTTCTCTTGCAGTACGATATGCAAGTACTAGTAACAAACTCGTAATCCCAAAACTAATAACTATAGAAGTAAGGATTAAGGCCTGTGGGAGTGGGTCAGCATAATTTTCAATTCCGTCCATTAAAATAGGAGGCTGTCCACGTTTTAGTTTTCCCATCGTTAATATAAATAAGTGAGCGCCATGCGATAATAATACCGTACCAATAACAATACGAAGAATTTGCTTTTGTAATAAGTTATATACTCCTGTAGTCATGAGTACACCAGCTAAAATTGCTATAAGTATTTCCATTTATTCCGCCTCCTTGTTGTTGCGAAGTTTTATGAGGCTAAAGATTGCTAGCGCAGCTATACCTAATACGGCAATTTCAAATAATGTATCTAGTCCACGCATATCAACTAAGATAACGTTAACTACATTATGCCCGCCGCCAAGTTTGTACGCTGTTTCAAGAAAGTAATCAGAAATCGGATCGAACCAATCTGTGCTATGGGCTGAAATGGCAATCATCGTCATTAAAGCACCAAATCCTATGGAAATGATCCCATTTTGTACTTTCGAACGAGTAGATTCCTTTCGCTTTTGTAGCTTCGGTAAATGATAGAAGCAAAGCAAAAATAGTGCTACAGATACTGTTTCAATCACTAGTTGAGTTAATGCAAGATCTGGAGCCCGGTAAATAACAAATAATGTAGCAACTCCATATCCAACAACACCAGTAATTAGTATTGCCCCTAGTTTGGATGTTGTAAAGATTGTTGCCAATGCTGCAATGATAATTATGGCAACAACTGCAACTTCAATAAACGTAACTTCCGCTAAATTACTGTACTCCATTTGGAATCCATTCGTTACGAACATTACAATAAACGTAACAACTACGATAGCTGCTAAAATAATAGTCATATACAATTTCAACGATCCAGTCATATACGTATTCGTTATTTTAGCAGAGACAATATCTACGTTTTTCACTAAAGCATCATATAACTTATTAAAGCTCATTTTTCCTGGGAGTACATGATATACATTGCTCCATTTTTTACGAGTTATATAAAGAACTGTTCCAATACCAACAACAGCTAAGGACATATAGAGTTCTGGAACAAAACCATGCCAAAAGTATACTTTTTTATATTCAACAGCACTGTTTACTGCCTCAGCAGCATGAATTAAAAATGTACCATTCACCATATTTGGGAATAGACCAATCAAGATTACTCCTAGCACCAATATGATAGGGGATATTAGCATCCCAATTGGAGCTTCATGTGGCTTGATCTTTAACTTATCGAATTGCTTCGGACCAGTAAAAACACCAAAGAAGAAATACATAGAGTATACAAATGTAAATATACTTCCAAACACTGCTAGATATGGAATAATTGGAATAAGAACATTAGCTACTGGATTAATAACTTCGTTCAAGTGCAAGGTAGAATCGAAAAATAGTTCCTTACTATAAAAACCATTTAAAAAAGGAAGCGGTATACCAGCCATGGAGAATGTACCAAATAGGGCTAGTGTAGCTGTGATTGGCATAATTGTTAATAAGCCACCAAGTCTACGAATATCTCTTGTTCCTGTTTCATGATCAATTATACCTGCAACCATGAATAAGCTACCTTTGAAAGTGGCGTGGTTTAAAATATGGAACATGGCAGCAAAAACTGCTACTTTAGTTCCAAACCCAAGCATAGCCATAATCATACCTAATTGACTAATAGTTGAAAAAGCCAATATTCCTTTTAGGTCAGTTTGTCTTACAGCCATATATGATGCCCAACATAATGTTACGATTCCCACAATACTCACTACGATAAAGAACCATTCATACGTTGCGAAAACAGGAGAGAATCGTGCAACTAAATAGATTCCAGCTTTAACCATTGTTGCTGAATGTAGATAAGCACTAACTGGTGTTGGTGCTTCCATCGCGTCTGGCAACCAAATGTGGAATGGAAACTGAGCAGATTTTGTAAATGCACCTAAAAGAATTAGTCCCATGATCAGTGGTAAGTAATTGCTTTCTAAAATAACATCTATTTGTGAAATTATTGCTTGAATACTAGTTGTACCAGTTACAACAGTAAGTAGAACGAATCCACCTAACATGCTTAATCCACCAAATACAGTGATTAGCATTGATTTTTGTGCGCCATATCTTGAACGCTCACGCCAATGCCAATAACCAATTAGCAAGAAGGATGAAATCGATGTTAATTCCCAAAATGTATAAAGAACAAATAAATTATCAGATAAAACTACACCTAACATTGCTGTCATAAACATCAACAAATACACATAAAACGAACCTAACCGTTCCGATACATGAAGATAGTATACAGAGTAGAGAACTACGAGTGATCCAATTCCACTAATAAGTAAAACAAATAATAAACTTAAACCATCTAGATAAAAGTCAAAGTTTATCCCAAGTGAAGGAATCCAACTATACTCATGTCGTACGGGACTAAAATCATTGCCGACAAATCTAATGAAATAAAGAAATATACTAAAGGGGATGAAAAATACAAAAATGCCTGTATGTATCTTATGTTTTATTTTGCTAAGCATCGGTACAAAAATAGCAAAAATAAGTGGAATTAATACTGCAAATATCATCTAATGGTAATCCTCCTTAATAAGATTAGCCTATACTTTAATATTATAATAATGCTAAAAAAATATGTTGGGCAGGGTAGTTATTGAAATTGCTTTATTGACAGAAAGAAGATTAATCTTCCTTATCCTAGTCTTGCAAATAAGATGTTCGACATAGTAAGATTTACACTCAAGTGTATATGGGATTTTAAAAAGCAAAGAACTCTTTTGAGAAATTCCTTTTACAAAAGCCAAGGTTTCTATCGTTATTGATTGGTGTCCAATTTTTGAATTGAATAAACGGATCATGTACGTATGCTAAGTAACATTTGTTCTGGTTGTTGGGTTACCACTTTAAGAAATAGAATACCATAATATTGTTGAATACAAAAATATAAAATCCCTTATCATATAAAGAATGATAAGGGATTTTCAGTTT
This sequence comes from Ornithinibacillus caprae, assembly GCF_009728145.1. Classification (GTDB taxonomy): domain Bacteria; phylum Bacillota; class Bacilli; order Bacillales; family Amphibacillaceae; genus Ornithinibacillus; species Ornithinibacillus caprae. The sequence goes on from NZ_WOCA01000001.1 coordinate 283,053, forward strand.
CTTCCTATATAATATATTCGTAAAAAAAACAAACATATTTTTAAGAGGCAGAACAAATACTTTATGATGAAAATTTAATTTTATGTAATAAACCGCGACGATAAATTTCCTCTTTTATCAGTGAAACAAAATCAGGGCTTAAATTTAATTCATTTGCTTTGTGATAAGATTCGAGTAATAATTCATCTGACAAATGCTCCATAAATGCAGCCCTCCTAAATATTTTTACAAAGTTTTTTAAAATAAGGTAATAATAAAGTACCATGATTCGTAGCCTTGTACAACCCGCCAGTTATCTACATCATCCTGTAGATAACTTGTGAATAAGGGGGTTAATAAATGAATAAAACCTGTTAAATCAATGTGGATAATGTTAATAAAGTTATCCACAATGCGAAAAATGGTACAATTTGTCGAACGATTTTACAAATTTTTTAGTGAATCTGCAAATTTCTCTATAAGTTCGAGCATATAATTACTATTTTTGATATAGAAAAAAAGTTATTATAGGATAGTATTTATAATGTATAATTACACATGTTGTTTAAAATTAAACATACATAAGAAAATCAAATAGTTAATTGAGGTGTACGATTTGTTAAAACGATTTTTACCTAATGAACATGTTAAAAGTATCTTTGAAATACAACCAAATGAGTTAAAAGACAAAGGTATTAAGGGAATCATAACAGACCTAGATAATACACTTGTTGCATGGGATGTAAGAGAAGCCACTCCTGAGGTGGTCAATTGGTTTAAACAGATGAAAGATCATGGCATTAAAGTTACGATCATTTCGAATAATAAGGAAGAACGAGTTAAGTTTTTCTCCGAGCCTTTAAATGCACCGTATGTATTTAGTGCTCGAAAACCCTTGCGAAGAGCATTTAAGGTCGCTGCTAAAGAAATGGGGTTAGAAAGAGAAGAAATAGTTGTAATTGGTGATCAATTATTAACCGATGTTTTAGGTGGGAATTCTGCTGGATTACATACGATACTTGTCGTTCCAATTGTACAGACTGATGAAAAAATTACTCGTATTAATAGGACAATTGAACGAAGGATTTTAAATTATTTCCGTAAAAAAGGCAAAATTACTTGGGAGGATAAATAATGGAACAAATACATTGTCAAGGTTGTGGGGTTCTTGTTCAAACAAACGATCCCCACGAATTAGGGTACACACCGAAATCTTCACTGGAGCGAGAAAATGTACTTTGCAAGCGTTGTTTTAGGCTAAAGCATTATAATGAAATTCAAGATGTCTCGATGACAGATGATGATTTTTTAAAAATGGTAAGCTCCATACGCAATAGAGATGCATTGGTTGTTCATGTTATTGACATCTTTGATGTTAATGGCTCGATGATCCAGAGTTTACCAAGAATCGTAGGGAACAACCCAATCCTATTAGTAGGAAACAAAATGGATTTATTGCCAAAATCTACAAATCAACGTAAACTTAAACAATGGCTGCAATCTTCGGCTAAGGAAGCTGGCTTTAAAGTAAAGGATGTATTCTTAATTTCATCCATCAAAGGTCATGGAATGGATGATTTGACTGATCGTATCGAATATTATCGAGAAAATAAAGATGTCTATATTGTAGGGACGACAAATGTCGGAAAATCCACTTTTATTAATCGGTTGATCAAGCAATCAATTGGAGAAAATGAAGTAATTACTACGTCTTATTTTCCTGGTACAACTCTAGGATTTATTGAAATTCCTTTAGATGATAAGACTGCTTTAATTGATACGCCTGGAATTGTAAATAAACAACAAATCGCTCATTATATTTCAGATAAAGATCTAAAGGTTATTACACCTAATAAGGAAATAAAACCACGAATCTATCAATTAAATGATCAACAAACACTCTTTTTTGGTGGATTAGCACGATTGGACTTTATAAAGGGTGAACGACAATCCTTTGTTTGTTATTTTTCTAATCAATTATCAATTCACCGAACAAAATTAGAGAAAGCCGATGCTTTATATGAAGACCATATTGGTGAAATGCTTACACCTCCAAATGAGGAATCATTAGCAAAGCTACCAGAATTAACGACAACTACTTTCCGCATCCATGGGGAGAAAACGGATATTGTTTTTCCCGGACTAGGTTGGGTGAGTGTGGAAGGTAGTATAACTGTGGTAACACACAGTCCTAGAGGAGTAAATGTAACCATAAGGAAATCATTAATTTAGGAGTGGGGACAGATGAATTTTCATTTAGGACTGATTGGATATCCTATTGGGCATTCACTCTCTCCGTGGATACATAATCAATTTCTTGAAAAAACTAATCATAATGGATCTTATTCATTAGTTGAAATTGAACAGGATGAGTTTGCGAATAAAATTCATGAATTGATGGAGAGTGACATAGACGGGTTTAATGTAACGACACCGTATAAACAAGAAATAATTCCCTATCTTGATGAGTTAGATGATTACGCGGCTCAAATTGGTGCGGTTAACACCGTTGCTAATAAAGATGGGAAATGGATAGGGTATAATACCGATGGAATAGGCTATATCTATTCACTAAAGGCAACGTATCCTTCGTTATTTAGAGATAAAGATATCCGAATTATCCTTCTTGGTGCCGGAGGTGCAGCCAGAGGAATTTTCTCTGCACTTTCAAGTGAAGGGTTTCGGTATATTGATATTGCTAACCGATCATTAAAGAAGGCTAGAGAGATAAAAGCATTAGGAAACCACATAACAACTACGGAGATTCTATCATTAAAAGAAGCAGAAGAAAATCTAGGTCATTACGAACTAATCATACAAACAACAAATGTTGGTATGAATGAAAAAGCACAACTTATCGATTTAAAGAATCGTAAGGATTCAGCGATTATCAGTGATATTGTATATCAACCAATCATGACTGAATTTTTAATACAAGCGAAAGAACTAGGGAATTCAGTTCATTGTGGACATTCTATGCTGTTATACCAAGCACAAGCAGCTTTTGAAATTTGGACACATACGAAGGTTCGTATAGGAGACATGGAAGAAAAATTACAAACTATTTTGGAGGGAAAGCAACATGCTGACAGGTAAACAAAAACGATTTTTACGTTCAGAGGCACATCATTTAAAACCGATTTTTCAAGTAGGAAAAATTGGTGTGAATGATAACATGATTACACAAGTCAATGAGGCATTAGAAAAGCGAGAATTAATTAAGGTAAGTATTTTGCAAAATTGTTTAGAAGATAAAGATACAGTTGCGGAACAATTACAACAAGGAACAGGAAGTGAAATCGTACAGATCATCGGTAATAATATCGTATTATATAAAGAATCAGAAGAAAATAAGCAGATTCAATTACCTTGATTTCCTGTGGGGGAGTACTTTATGAGACGAATCGGTATTTTAGGCGGAACATTTGACCCACCACATATTGGACATCTAATCATTGCAGAGGAAGTTCGGAATGCACTGAATTTAGAAGAGATATGGTTCATTCCAACATATGAACCTCCACATAAGGAAAAGGCAGCAATGAAGGTAAATATGCGATTAGCGATGCTTCGAAAAGCTATTGAAGCTAATTCTTCGTTTCATATCAATACAATTGAAATAGATCGCTTAGGAAAATCATATACCTTTGATACAATGAAAGCATTAACCCAAATGCATAAGGATACGGAGTTCTACTTTATTATTGGTGGGGATATGGTGGAGTATCTTCCACATTGGTATAAAATTGATGAGCTCCAGGACATGATCAGCTTTGTTGGTGTAAAAAGACCTGGACATTCATTGGATACACCATATAATATCAAAGAAGTGGATATCCCATTGATCGACATATCCTCATCCTTCCTTAGAGAGCGGTTATCCAAAAAAGAATCAATCAGGTATTTCGTTCCTGACCCTGTTTACACTTTTATTAAGGAGAATAAGTTGTATGAATAGAAGCGAAGCACTATCCATTGTGGAACCCCATTTAACAAAAGAAAGGTTTGAACATACAGTACGAGTGGCAGACACTGCACTTACCTTAGCTGGGCTTTATGGAGAATCACAAAAAAAGGTAGAAATCGCATCTATATTTCATGATTATGCGAAATATAGACCGTTAGATGAAATGGAAAGATGGATTACAACAAGTTATTTGCCAAAGGACTTACTTTCTTATCACCATGAACTATGGCATGGACCGGTAGGATCTTTATTAATAGACCAGGAACATGGAATCAAAGACGAGGAAATTAAAAGTGCTGTATATTGCCATACAACAGGTAAGGCGAATATGTCTAAGTTAGATATGATTGTCTTTGTTGCCGATTATATAGAACCTGGAAGGGATTTTCCGGGACTAAACGAAGTAAGAGATATGGCAGAGAAAGATTTGTTAAAAACAGCTTGGATGGTTTCACGTAATACAATAAATTATTTAATTCATAAACAAACTAGTATTTATCCAGATACATTTCATGCATATAATGACTTAACGAAACAATTATACGGAGGTAATTAATTGATGGAAATAAAGGAAGTATTACAATTAGCTGCGGAAGCATGCAATGATAAACGAGCGGAAAACATCGTGGCATTAGATATGGATCAGGTTTCATTAGTTGCTGAATATTTTTTGATTTGTCATGGAACGAATGAACGTCAAGTTCAGGCAATTGCTCGCGCAGTGAAGGAAAAGATGGATGAACATGATATTCCTGTTAAACGTTTAGAAGGCTTAGAACAAGCGAGATGGGTTTTAGTTGATTTAGGTGATATCGTTTGCCACATTTTCCATAAAGATGAACGTACGTATTATAATTTAGAAAGGCTATGGGGAGATGCTGCACAAGTATCTTTGGCTATAGAATAAGAATAATTATGTCGTATCAAAAAATGGCTGCTTTGTATGACCAATTAATGGAGGATGCTCCTTATGATTCATGGCAGGTATTTACAGAAAAGGTATTTGATAATTTCGGTGTAAACGTTTCTACAATCGTTGATTTAGGCTGTGGAACGGGTGAAATTACTACGCGTTTGGCCAAAAGGGGCTATCAAATGATTGGCGTTGATTTTTCTGTGGACATGCTTACCATTGCTGAGCAAAAAGCAAGTAAACAAAATTTAGCTGTACAATGGTTACATCAAGATTTAAGAGAAATAGAAGGATTAGAACAATTCGATGCAGCTATTAGTTATTGCGATGTCATCAATTATATAACCGAAGAAAATGATTTGGAAAAAGTATTTCAAAATGTGTTTCAATCATTAAAAGACGGCGGGATTTTTATTTTTGATATTCATTCTTTACATCATATTGAGCAACATTTAATTAATCATACATTTGCTGATGTCACGGATGAAAGCTCTTATATTTGGTATTGTTCAGAAGGCGATCATCCTGGAGAGATGTATCATGATCTAACTTTTTTTGCATTGGATCATGATAATAAATATAGTCGCTTTGACGAAACCCATCATCAAAGGTCTTATCCTATACCAGTATATGAAGAACTTCTAGAAAAATCAGGTTTTATTAACATTAATTTTTATGGTGATTTTACTTTAGAAAATAAAGATTTACATGAAGCTACAGAGCGAATTTTTATAACTGCAGAAAAAAGATCGAGATAATTTTAATTTTCTCGATCTTTAATTATTCAGAGCAATTAGACAACTTGTGCAAAAGCATATATAATTTATGTGGGAACGATCCTCTATTTTTATCCTCTTGTAAAGGGTGTGGCCACATTGGTTGAGTATATAAAAAAGTCCTCTTTTTTAATTGCCATAGTTTTGATGATGGTTATTATTCTTTTCCTCACAAATCGCTCTTCTCAGACAGCTGATAATGAATTTATTCCAATTTCAACTGACCTATCACCTGAAACAAACTCCCCTATAGAACAGCATGATCAAAATTATCCAATATTAGTAGATATAAAAGGGGAAATTATTACTCCAGGAGTATACGAAATGTCCAATGATTCCCGCATAGAAGATGTGGTTAAACAAGCTGGTGGTTTTACGAATGAAGCTGATCAAACGGTGATCAATCTTGCGCAAAAAGTTCATGATGAAATGATTATTGTTGTACCTAGTGTGAACGAAGCGGCAGTTCTATCTTCTAATGAGGCACATCAAGCGAAAGTAAGAATAAACTATGCAACGGTAGAAGAAATTCAAATGTTAAATGGAATTGGTCCATCAAAGGCGAATGCTATCATTGCATATCGGGAAGAGCATGGTTTTTTTAATCATGTAGAAGACTTATTAAACGTTTCTGGAATAGGAGAGAAGACATTAGAAAATATTCGTGATGATATACAAGTTCCGTAGTTCATTGACGATTATAAAGGTATAGCTGTAAACTATATATTATTACATACGTAAAAGGAGTTTTATCCATGCAACGAATATCTTGGGATCAATATTTTATGGCGCAAAGTCATTTGTTGTCATTAAGAAGTACATGTACACGACTTATGGTTGGGGCTACGATCGTAAGGGATAAGCGAATAATCGCTGGCGGATATAATGGTAGTGTATCTGGAAGTGTACACTGTGTGGACGAAGGTTGCTATGTCATAGATGGGCATTGCGTTCGTACGGTTCATGCAGAAGCAAATGCATTATTACAATGTGCTAAGTTCGGGGTACCAACTGAAAATGCAGATATATATGTTACCCATTTTCCGTGCTTGCAATGTAGTAAACAGCTGATACAAAGTGGGATTAGAACAGTCTACTATGCAGAGGATTATAAAAATCATCCATATGCAATTCAATTATTTAAAGAAGCTGGGGTACAGACGAAGAAAGTAGAATTAAATTATTTAGCAGTGGATACGAATTACAAGGAAAAAGAAATGTACGTAAAAGATTTATTAGACAAAATTCAGGACTTATCTGATGATCATAAAGAAGTAAAATCACTTATTCATAAAGCAGAAGAATTATTTAAAATTTAATCATGTTAGGTGACCATTCATGAAAGGTAAATGGTATATTGTAGCACTGTGCATTTCCATTAGTTTAGTAGCGGTTCAATTCCATATGTTGTTTTTTATCGGTATTTTTATTTGGTTATTATACCTCTATTATGTTAGACGGTTAGGGAAATTACCAATCCTTATTTCCTTAACCTTCTCTCTGTTCTTCATCTTCTTTATTCCTCAAATAGATCATACCCCCCCTGAAATAATTCCAACCACGATAGAAAAAAAGGGTAAAATAAATAGTTCCGTTCTTCATTCAGATAATTATATGAGCTTTACGATCCAAGAAATCTCCACTAGAGAAACCATTCAAATAGTTTACTTTCCTAATCATGCAATTCCAACTCTTAGATTGTATGATATAAATCATGGAGCAACCTGTACGATACAAGGAACCTTGCAACTTCCTAAAAGGAATACCAATCCAGGTGAGTTTAATTATAGAAATTATTTAGCAAAGCAAGGGATAACCTATCAAATGGTTATCGAATCATTAGATGATTTAGATTGTGAAGGCTCTTCTTTCCTTGTGAGCAAGGTATTAAAGTGGAAGGAAGACCTTAAAGGTCATTTGAAACGTGTTTACAGTAGGGATACGTATGCATGGATTAGTGCGCTTGTGTTAGGGAGTGATGAGGATTTATCTGACGAAACCATACATATGTTTCAGAGGTGGAGCTTATCTCATTTACTAGCTATTTCGGGCCTACATATTGGACTCATAGTAGCATTCATCTATTTTTTCCTCATTCAATGTAATATAGTTACCAAGGAGAAAGCGCAATGGATTATGCTTTGTTTTTTACCGTTGTATGCGCTACTGGCAGGAGGTGAACCCTCTGTTTTACGGGCGAGTTCAATGGTTTTATTGGTCCTATTATTATCAAAATTTAAACTTGCCACTAACCCCACTGATATATTAAGCATGGTATTTATAATCTTGATGTTATTTGATAAATATATTGTTTATCAAATAGGATTTCAATTATCATTTATAGTTACCATTGGAATTATTTTATCCAGAAAGTGGTTATCGGAAAGTAATTCTATGTTTTTTCAAGTGCTAAGTATAAGTTTTGTATCGCAGTTGATGATTATCCCACTACAGTTTGTATATTTCTATAATGTACAGCCACTATCTGTTTTATTGAATGTGATCGTTGTTCCTTATTTTTCCTTGATTGTCATTCCGCTTATGTTTATTCTCGTATTCTTTTCCCTCCTTCCCATGATTCGTGATGTGTTTGATAATTTATTCGTCCTCATGCATGATCGTGCCTTCATCCCAATCCTTGAATGGATAGATGAGTATATGTATTTTCCATGGATAACAGGGGATTTTCCGGTGATATTAGCAGTCGTATATTATGGAATACTTATGCTTGTAATGAAATACATTCAGGAGAAAAAATTGCTTTATGCATTTCAAAGTGGAGTAGCAATTACCGTATTACTTATTTTAGTCTTATTAAAACCTTATGTTTCACCATATGGATCAATAACGATGTTGGATATAGGGCAAGGAGATGCTTTTGTTATTGAGCTTCCGTATCGAGAGGGAGTAATTTTAATTGATGCAGGAGCTAATTTTATGTTTGATGAAACAGAAGCGGGGGAAAAGATATATACGCAAATTATTAAACCCTTCCTACATTCAAAAGGGATTGTAAAGTTGGATGCTATTTTTCTTACACACGAAGATATTGATCACACCGGGAGTGTTCCGTACATTATAGATGAATTTAAAGTGAAAAATATTATTATAAGCGAATACTTTCATTTAAATTCAGAGCTTATGAATGAATGGAAAAATCATAATGTAAAAATAAGCAAAGTTCGCAGTAATGAAGAAATCGTGATAGGAGATCACTCTTTCTATATCATGAGTCCTTTAAAAAATATGAACTCAACGAATGAAAACTCACTGGTTATTCTTTCAGAATTTGGTAATTTGAATTGGCTTTTCACAGGGGATATTGGTATAGAAACGGAAAGAGAGATCATTTCATCATTTCCCGAATTAACGATTGATGTATTAAAAATTGCTCATCATGGGAGTAATACATCAACAGCTAGAGATTTTGTGGAGCATATTAATGCCTCTTTCGGATTAATTTCAGTTGGGAGAAACAATCTTTATGGCCATCCCAAACAGGAAGTTATTCAAACCTTAGAAGAGGCAGGTGTGACCATTTTACGTACGGATCAAGATGGAGCAGTATTTTTTCATTTTAACCATGTTCGTGGAACATTTTATAAATACGTACCATATGATACAAGTAGATAAGGAAATATCGGAGAGTCTGTAGAAGAACTACAGGTAGGCCTTTTGCTTGCACATATAAAAAAGAGACTGTTATAAAATCAGTCTCTTTATTATCGTCTATACTTTTGTATTCCTATGTAAATTATGACCCAATTACGCTAATTACTACACCGATTGTAAAAATAAGAACAAAGAAAATAAATGAGAATGCAAAACCTTTAATGGAATCCACTACATCATTGTTTTTTGATTGTACGTTTTTTTCGAATTCGTTCATTTCTACCCCTCCTATATCAACTATAGTATAAATCAATTGCCTAAAAAAATCCACAGAGATCTTAAAAAGACACAGAAATTTAAAAGTCACCATAATTAGAAAGAGTTACTAACTATACTTTTACTTATATCGGAAAGGCTATAAATACAGAAAAACATCGTTTAAAAGTCAGTTCCTAGGGCTGGGTTTTAAACGTTCACATAGATTAGAGAGGGAAATTCCACCACAGTTTCCCTCTCAAGATATTTCTTGCTATTCCTAAGGGATCGGATTACCATTATATATATACAGTAATGGAGTGAATAGCATGAGTTATCTAGAAGCAATGGGGCTACTTAAAAAGAAGCCTTTACCTAATATTTTATTATTATACGGAACAGAAGTATATTTTATCCAAAAAATAAAAGATATGGTGTTAAAAAACTTTGATGAAGATAATATATCTACATATGATCTAAGTGAAATTCCTATTCAAGAGGTAGTAGGGGATGCGGAAACATACCCTTTTTTTGGAGAAAAGAAGATTATTATTGCGAACAATCCTGTTTTTTTAAAGGCTAAGCCAGATAAATTAACCTTTGAACATGATATAGATGTATTACAGCAATATTTGGAAACACCAGTCGATTATTCGGTAATTGTTTTTATAGCCCCTTATGAGAAAATCGATGAACGGAAAAAAGTCACGAAAACATTGAAAAAGAATGGATTAGTAGCGGAATGTAATCCTGTAAAGGAATTTGAGTTATCCAAATGGATTAAAAATATAGCTGATCAATATCATATTGTAATCGCTGAGGATGCATTTGAGACTATTGAGTCCGAGCTTTCAACTAATCTGAACTTATTAGAAAATGAAATAGAAAAATTGGCATTATATGTTGGGGAGCAAGGAACAGTAACGAAAGAAATTGCCGAGGAAATGATTTCACACACCGTCACTAGTTCTTCATTAAGGTTAGTGGATACAGTTATTGAGGGTAATTTACAAAAAGCGATATCTATTTATAAAGATTTAGAGAAGATGAAGGAAGAACCGATTGCGATGATTGGTTTATTAGCATTTCAGTTTCGTACCATTTTTCGGGTCAAATTATTAAAACAAAAGGGATATACTCAATTCCAAATGCAGAAGCAAATTGGAGCACATCCCTATGTAATTAAAGTCGCACTGAGTAGAGAAGCGAAATTTACAACGGAAAAACTACAATTTATCATTGATCGATTAGCAACTGCAGATGCGGTCATGAAACAGGGGAAAATGGAAAAAGAACTTGCATTTGAGTTGTTGTTATATGATTTAATTCAGGCAGCTTAATCATAAAAATGAGCATAAAAAAACGATCCATATGTAATAGGGATCGTTTTTTGTGTATCTTTCCTTATAGAGAAGATACATCGTGTGATTTACGCGCCTAATCCGTTAACCTTCTTTGTTAGACGAGCTTTTTGACGATTACCAGCGTTTTTATGGATAAGACCTTTTTGTACCGCTTTGTCAATTTTTTGTGTTGTTGCACGTAATGCAGATTTTGCATTGTCAACGTCTTTTGCTTCAACAAATTTTTCTACTTGCTTTATTTGTGAACGCATATCAGATTTAGTTGCTTGGTTTTGTGCGCGTTTTTTATTATTCACATCTACACGTTTAATTGCTGATTTAATGTTAGCCATAGTTTGTTTCACCTCCTAAAAGGGTTCTTTCTCCCTTATATGGACAAGAGTCATTTTATCAGAGGTTGTACATGTTTTCAATAAAAATATTAGCTACCTTCATAATTTGTATGTTTTTGGTGAAAATGTGAATCCTATTATAATAGCCAACTTATCTTATTTAGGAGGGTATTTTTTCATGGAAAATAACGAACAGACTGAACAACTATATGAAGTTCGCACGGATCTGGCAGTCGAAGCCAAGGACATGTACGTAGAGAAAGAGGAGCAAAAGGAAGAACAGATACAAGGTGTTAATGTAAAAGAACAACATGAAAATGATATTAAAATAAACTATGTAGATATTGATGCGCAAGGAGCAGAATTATTAGGGAAAAAACCAGGCTCGTATGTAACTATTTATGCGGATGGAGTAAAGCGTCAGGATACTACACGACAAGAAAATGCTGCAAAAATATTGGCACGTGAGTTGGAGCAATTATTAAAGAAAAACAAAATTCCAGATAATGGGACTGGATTAATTGTAGGGCTAGGAAACTGGAATGTTACGCCAGATGCATTAGGGCCAATGACTGCTGAAAAAGTATTAGTTACCAGTCATTTGTTCCAATTAGAACATGAATCTGTATCAGAAGGATACCGTCCAGTTGCTTCGGTGACGCCAGGAGTGATGGGGGTTACAGGTATTGAAACAAGTAACATCATTTTTGGTATTGTAGAAAAATTCCAACCGGACTTTATTATTGCAATTGATGCATTAGCATCCCGGTCTATTGAACGAGTAAATGAAACGATCCAATTATCAGATTCCGGTATTCACCCTGGTTCAGGAGTTGGAAACAAGCGAAAGGAATTAAGTCAGGAAACGCTCGGAGTTCCAGTCATCGCAATTGGTGTACCTACCGTGGTAGATGCAGTTACTATTACTAGTGATACGATTGATTTTCTATTAAAGCATTTCGGAAGAGAGTTTAAAGAAAAGGACCGCCCTTCTAAATCATTGGCTCCAGCTGGGATGACTTTTGGTGGTAAGGAGTTAACCGAAGAGGACTTACCGGATGAAGAAAAACGTAAAACATTTCTCGGAATTGTAGGTGGATTATCGGAGGAGGAAAAGCGATCCTTGATTAAGGAAGTTCTAACCCCTATCGGTCATAATTTAATGGTAACCCCAAAAGAAGTTGATGGATTTATGGTCGATATGTCACATGTTATTGCAAATGGAATTAATGCTGCTTTACATGGTGCGGTTAATGTAGATAATTTCGCATCTTATACTAGGTCATCATAATAGAGGAATATTTTTTCCTCTATTATTTTTTTGAAATTAAAAGATTATGTTCTACCTTACTATGTTCTGTCATAGAGTTTAATATAAACAGGACTTCAGAGAGGGTGGAATAATGTTTTCAGGAAATAATGGTTACACTAAAAATAGATTTCATCCAATGTTAAAAAAAAGTGGGATGTACCTATTAAGTATCGTTATATTATTTGTCTCTATCGGGATATTAACAACGTTATCACCAGCGTATCGTTTTTCTTCAGATACGTTGGCTAGATGGACAAGTGAGATAGATAGTTCTACCTTTTTATATTTACTAGGTATGGAAAATAGAGCTTTTACGGAAAGTTACCCGGATGATTATAGTATGCCAAATATTTCTTCCACTTTATTGCAGGTAGCTACCAGTATAAAGCCTCAGGATCCAAGAAGTTTATTAGGGAATGAATTACCGGGGTTTTCGATTTTCGATACAAAAATATTGATAGCTGGAGAAGGATCAGATTATACCAATATGCCTGTTGAATCTTCCCCACCACTGGAGGATGTATTAGAGGACCGACATGCAATAATAGATGAAGAGGATGAGGATGACAAACCAGAAGGAGAAGAGCCTTCTCAAGTGACGGAGGAAGATGTTGTTTTTCTTTATAATACACATAACTACGAATCATTTTTGCCACATTTACCTGATGTAACAGATCCAGATTCTGCCCATCATAACGAGGTAAATATCACGAAAGTAAGTGATCGGTTGGCACAATCATTACAGAGCTATGGTATAGGAACCTATGTAGATAAAACAGATAATATGAAATTGCTTGATAAAAAGGGCTGGGAATATTGGCAATCCTATCAGTCATCAAGAGATATAGTTCAAGAAGCATTTGCTGCTAATAAGGGAATACAATATGTTTTTGATATCCATCGTGATGCGCTCGATAGAAGTATAACCACAAAAGAAATTAACGGAGAACCTTATGCTCGAATCTATTTTTTAGTTGGCACAAATTATGAATCTAATGAGAAGAATCTTACACTTGCTAATCAACTTCATAACTTAATGGAGGAAAAATATCCAGGCTTAAGTAGAGGTGTAAAGCCACAAGGTGGAGCAGGTAATAATGGGGTATATAACCAAGATTTACATGAAAATGCAATCTTATTAGAAATAGGTGGGGTTCATAATAATCTCGATGAATTATATCGTTCAGCAGATGCATTAGCCGAAGTGTTTAGTGAATTCTACTGGGAGCAAGCAGAGCCAGTGAATGCGGAATAGGAGGGTGTGAAAATGAGAAGTATTGTAGTTCTGTTGTTATTAGTCGTTTTCTTTTTAGCTGGCACGTTGTTCGGAATCAATCGTGGAGATTTGGCTCTAATTGGAAGTGATAAGGATGAACAGGTTCAATCTATTGAGGTAGAAGTAGGGGATGAACCAGAGGAACAGAAGCCTGAAGAATTAGTTGAAAATGTTGTTGAAGAGGTGGATACAACATATGTAATGAATATGGAAGAACCAGTTAATTTCACCCAAAAAACAGCATCTTTTTTGGAAGCCGGTGTAAAAGTATTTTATGATGCGGTTGTACACATTTTATATCAAATCTCACAACTTTTTTATTAAATAATTATACAATCCCTTGGCTGATTGAGCTAAGGGATTTTTCATTTAATTCTCTAGTTAAATGATGCTTCTTGAAAGTATTGCTTTCTATTGCTATAATCATCCTAGTTATCGACCTAAAAAGTAACATATATAAAGAGAAAATTTATCCTTTTATCATCGTACGGTAAAAGACGTGTAGGAGTTGGCATTACGTATGACTAGAAGACAAGAAAATGTACGTAACTTTTCAATTATTGCTCATATTGATCATGGTAAATCAACATTAGCTGATCGAATATTAGAGCAAACAAAGGCATTAACACAACGAGAAATGAAAGAGCAATTTTTGGATGCGATGGATTTAGAACGAGAACGTGGGATCACCATCAAATTAAATGCTGTTCAGTTACAATATACAAGTAATAGTGGTGAAGATTATACATTCCATTTAATAGATACACCAGGACATGTTGATTTTACATATGAAGTATCGAGAAGTCTCGCTGCTTGTGAAGGGGCAATTCTTGTTGTAGATGCAGCTCAAGGGATTGAAGCACAAACACTTGCTAATGTTTATTTAGCTTTGGATAATGATTTAGAAATCATTCCAGTAATTAATAAAATTGATTTACCTAGTGCGGATCCAGATAGAGTAAAAAAAGAATTAGAAGAAGTTATTGGAATAGATCCAGATGATGTTATCTTGGCATCTGCTAAAGCGAATATCGGAATTGAAGAAATTTTAGAACGAATTACTGAAGCAATTCCTGCACCAGTTGGAGATCCAGAAGAACCATTAAAAGCACTTATATTTGATTCCTTATATGATCCATACCGTGGGGTTATCGCTTATGTTTGTATAAAAGAAGGATCTGTTAAGGTTGGCGACAAAATAAAAATGATGGCAACGGGTAAAGAATTTGAAGTAAATGAAGTTGGTGTGTTTAATCCGAAACCTGTAAGTAAGAATGAGCTTACTGTTGGGGATGTTGGTTATTTAACAGCATCAATTAAAAATGTAGGTGATACCCGTGTAGGGGATACGATTACCCTAGCAAATAATCAAGCAGAATCTGCATTACCTGGTTATAAACGACTTAATCCAATGGTATTCTGTGGACTTTATCCAGTAGATGCAAACAAATATAATGATTTACGCGAAGCGTTAGAGAGATTAGAATTGAATGATTCCTCGTTGCAATATGAAGCAGAGACATCACAAGCATTAGGTTTTGGATTCCGTTGCGGATTTTTAGGATTGCTCCATATGGAAATTATCCAAGAACGAATCGAACGTGAATTTAATATTGACCTTATTACAACTGCTCCAAGTGTAATTTATGAGGTGGAACAGACGGATGGGGAAGTTATTAATATTGATAATCCATCCTTTATGCCAGATCCACAGCAAATTCAGGAAATTCGTGAACCATTTGTTAAAGCGACAATTATGGTACCTAATGACTATGTTGGAGCGGTAATGGAAATTGCTCAGAAAAAACGTGGTCAATTTATAGATATGGAGTATTTGGATGATATTCGAGTAAATGTCATCTATCATATTCCATTATCTGAAATAGTTTATGACTTTTTCGATCAATTAAAATCACAAACAAAAGGGTATGCTTCCTTTGATTATGATTTAATTGGTTATCGAGAATCCAAGCTTACGAAAATGGATATTTTACTCAATGGAGAGACAATTGATGCACTGTCATTTATTGTGCATCGCGATTTTGCGTATGAACGTGGAAAACAAATTGTTGATAAGCTAAAAGAATTGATTCCTAGACAACAATTCGAGGTTCCTGTGCAGGCTGCAATTGGAAATAAAATTGTGGCACGTTCAACGATTAAAGCAATGCGTAAAAATGTCTTGGCAAAATGTTATGGAGGAGACATATCCCGTAAACGAAAACTTCTAGAAAAACAAAAAGAAGGTAAAAAACGAATGAAGATGGTTGGTTCGGTTGAAGTACCACAAGAAGCATTCATGGCTGTACTACAAATGAATGACGATTAATTCATGAGAATGGGAGAACTTTGGGTTCAAAGTTTTTCCTTTTCTTTTTACTTGGCACACAGTTACTCAAAAAGCTTTTACTTAAGTAGGGAGGAAATAAAATGATTCAATCTGTATACATCCATATACCGTTTTGTCAGCAAATATGCCATTACTGTGACTTTACGAAGTTTTTCTATAATGAACAATTAGCTAATGAGTACATGGAAGGTTTAAAGAATGAAATAAATACAAATGTAAGTGGCAAACATAATAAAGTACGTACCATCTTTATTGGAGGAGGTACACCTACAGCATTAAATATGCAACAGTTACGCACGCTGCTTGAAACGGTTCAAGAAAAGTTTGATGTTGCTAATTGTGAAGAATATACCATTGAAGCAAATCCGGGAGACTTTGATGAAGACAAGATCAAGCTATTGAAGAGTTATGGGGTAAATCGTGTTTCTTTAGGTGTCCAGGTATTTGATGATCATATGTTAGAAGAGTTAGGAAGATTACACAAAGTAAAAGATGTTTATCAAACAATAGACTTATTAAAACAGCATGGGTTTGAAAATATTAGTATTGATTTAATATATTCCCTCCCTAATCAAACAGTAGAACATTTTCAGAAAACCGTTGATGAAGCGTTAACCTTTCAATTACCTCATTATTCATCGTATTCATTACAAATTGAGAAGAAGACCATTTTTTACAATCGATTTAAAAAGGGAAAACTTCACCGACCTGCTCAAGAAGAGGAGGTACAAATGTATGAGGTTTTAAAGAATTCGATGAAAAAGAGTGGCTTAAATCAATACGAAATTAGTAACTTTGCTCAGAAAGGTTATGAAAGTAAGCATAATTTAACCTATTGGAATAACGACTATTATTATGGTTTTGGTGCTGGAGCAAGTGGTTATTTACCTGGTCAACGTACGATTAATATCCGACCACTTCCTGCCTATGTGAAAGAAGCGCTGACTACTGGTAAGCCAGTACTGCATGTAGATGACATATCCTTAAAAGAACAGGTGGAAGAGGAACTGTTTTTAGGATTACGTAAATTAGAAGGTGTAAGTAGATCAAAGTTTAAACAGAAATATGGTTTTTCATATGACAAGCTTTATCGACAACAAATCGACCTTTTATGTCATAAGGGATGGATACAAGAAGAAGGAGATTACCTAAGGCTTACCGATGAAGGTGTATTATTAGGAAATAATGTTTTTGAATATTTTCTTTTAGAAGATGGCGAATTAGAACATGTTCGTTGACAAAAAAAATAGGATTTGATAATTTATTAATAGTATTAGCACTCAAGTATCAAGAGTGCTAACAGAGGTGATCATCATGTTATCAAATAGGCAATTGTTAGTATTACAAGTCATTATTGATGATTTCATCGAATCTGCTCATCCAGTTGGTTCACGTGCTATATCCAAAAGGGAAGATATTTCCTATAGTGCTGCAACCATACGGAATGTCATGGCAGATTTAGAAGATATGGGATACTTAGAAAAAACACATTCTTCTTCTGGAAGAGTACCTTCTGAAAAAGGTTATCGTTATTATGTCGATCATGTAATTGGCCCGACTATAAAAAACGGCAAAATAAATATAATGAAACATCTTATACAGGATGAGTTTATGGAGTTAGAAAAGCTTGTTCAAAAGTCTGCTGAAGTGCTATCAGACTTAACAAGTTACACCTCCATTATTCTGGGTCCTGAGATATATGATACGAAGCTTAAGCAATTACAAATCGTACCATTATCCCAACATACTGCTGTAGCGATATTAATTACTGATACAGGTCATGTTGAACATCGATCATTTTCTATTCCAGCTGAATTACATGCATCAGATTTGGAAAAGATGGTGAACATTTTAAATGAAAGATTACAAGGTGTTTCGTTGGTACGATTGCCAGAAGTGTTAAATTCAGAAGTGCTTTCATTAATGAAGATTTATGTGAACGACTTCGAAAAAGCATATGATTACTTAAAATCTGCATTCTTTAATGAACAGCCAAGTAAATTATATATTGGTGGCAAAACAAATATTTTAATGCAACCAGAATTTAAAGATGTAGATAAAATTCGTTCTTTCTACTCCATGATGGAAAACGAAAATGAAGTCGTAAATCTATTAAGAAATCCTCAAAATGGTATACAAGTGACGATTGGTCATGAAAATAAATTAGAAGCAATTAAAGATTTTAGTTTAATTACTGCTTCTTACCATTTAGGTGATGACCAAATGGGGACAATCGCTTTACTAGGACCAACTAGGATGGAATACCGGAAAGTAATTACATTGCTCAACGCTTTATCAAATGAAATGACAGAAGCTTTGTATTTATGGTATAAAAACAACGGGTAATAAATGTTGGTACGATGATTTAATTGGAGGTTGCAGTTATGGAAGAAAACAAAGAAACAGTCCCAGAGGAAGAATTAAACACTGAAACTGAACAAAATTCTTCTGAAGAAGAAGAAGCGGTAGAAACAACGGAAACCGATGCATCTACCGAAGAGGTAGAAGATCTTAAAAAAGAACTTGACCGTTTGCAAAAAGAGAAAGATGAAATTTATAATCGCATGCTTCGAAATCAGGCTGAATTCGATAATTTTAAGAAACGGACCCAGAAAGAAAAAGAAGCTGACCGTAAATACAAATCTCAGGATTTAGTCAATGAATTACTGCCTGCATTGGATAATTTTGAAAGAGCATTGCAAATTGAAACGACAGAGGAAAACAAAGGATTTGTTGAAGGAATTACTATGGTTTATAAACAGTTAATCGATGCTTTAACCTCTCAGGGGGTAGAAGTAATTGAAACGGTTGGAAAAGAGTTTGATCCAACCTATCATCATGCAGTTATGCAGGTGGAAGATGAGAACCATGAACCAAATACAGTGGTAGAAGAATTACAAAAAGGATACGTCCTTAAAGACCGTGTTATTCGACCAGCAATGGTTAAAGTAAATAAATAAATGGAATTTGTAGTAGGAGGAAATAGATTATGAGTAAAATAATTGGAATTGACTTAGGTACAACTAACTCATGTGTATCAGTTATGGAAGGTGGCGAAGCGGTTGTTATTCCTAATCCAGAAGGAAACCGTACAACACCATCTGTTGTAGCGTTTAAAAATGGAGAAAGACAGGTTGGAGAAGTTGCAAAACGTCAGGCTATCACAAACCCAAACACAATCCAATCTATTAAACGTCATATGGGTACAGATTATAAAGTGAAAATTGAAGATAAAGAATATACTCCACAAGAGGTTTCAGCGATTATTTTACAATACATCAAATCATATGCTGAAGACTATATTGGTGAAAAAGTAGAAAAAGCAGTAATTACTGTTCCGGCTTATTTCAATGATGCAGAGCGTCAAGCTACTAAAGATGCTGGTAAAATCGCTGGCTTAGAAGTAGAACGTATTATCAACGAACCTACAGCTGCAGCATTAGCTTATGGAATTGATAAAGATGACCAAGATCAAACAATTTTAGTATATGACCTAGGTGGAGGTACGTTTGATGTATCTATCTTAGATATTGGTGATGGTACGTTTGAAGTTGTTTCTACTGCTGGTGATAACCGTCTTGGTGGAGATGACTTTGACCAAGTGATAATTGACCACATGGTTGCTGAATTTAAAAAAGAAAATGGTATTGATTTATCAAAAGATAAAATGGCAATGCAACGCCTTAAAGATGCTGCAGAAAAAGCTAAAAAAGATCTATCAGGTGTTACTCAAACACAAATCTCTCTACCATTTATTACAGCAGGTGAAGCTGGACCATTACACTTAGAAATGAACTTAACTCGCGCTAAATTTGATGAACTATCATCAGATCTTGTAGAACGTACAATGGTTCCAACTCGTAAGGCATTATCTGATGCTGGTTTAAGTGCAAATGATATTCATAAAGTTATTCTAGTTGGTGGTTCAACTCGTATTCCAGCAGTACAAGAAGCAATTAAGCGTGAAACTGGAAAAGACCCTTCTAAAGGTGTAAACCCTGATGAAGTAGTTGCTCTAGGTGCTGCAATTCAAGGTGGAGTTTTACAAGGGGATGTAAAAGATGTATTACTACTAGATGTTACACCTCTTTCATTAGGTATTGAAACAATGGGTGGCGTATTTACTAAATTAATCGAACGTAATACTACGATTCCAACTAGTCATTCTCAGGTATTCTCTACTGCCGCTGATAACCAAACTGCTGTAGATATTCATGTTCTACAAGGTGAAAGAGAAATGGCTCAAGACAACAAAACACTTGGCCGTTTCCAATTGACTGATATTCCACCAGCACCAAGAGGTGTTCCACAAATTGAAGTATCATTTGATATTGATGCAAATGGTATCGTAAATGTGCGTGCGAAAGATATGGGTACAAATAAAGAGCAATCTATCACGATTAAATCTTCTTCAGGCCTTTCAGATGAAGAAGTAGAAAAAATGGTTCAAGAAGCTGAGGAAAATGCTGAAGCTGATAAGAAGCGTCGTGAAGAAGTAGACCTTCGTAATGAAGCGGATCAATTAGTCTTTACAACCGATAAAACTATCAAAGACTTAGGTGACAAAGTTTCTGATGATGAAAAACAAAAAGCAGAAGCAGCAAAAGAAGAATTGAAAAAAGCGCTTGAGTCTAACGATCTAGAAGAAATCAAAGCTAAAAAAGAAGCGTTGGAAGAACAAGTACAACAATTATCTGTTAAGCTTTACGAACAAATGGCTGCAGAGCAACAAGCTGCACAAGGTCAAGAGGGGCAAAAACAAGATGATGATGTTGTAGATGCTGATTACCAAGAAGTTGATGACGAAGAGAATAAAAAATAATAGTAAGATTATATAAAAAAGTCAAAGTCAGGACCTTCTTGGCTTTGACTTTTTTCTTGGTAGCATTCGTAAAAAGGCTTGATGTATGCCGGTTTCTAAATAGAATTGTCGTTTATTTGCCAGTAGTAGAGGAAAGATGGTAAGATAAAACTTATGCAATAGTGTAGCGGGAGAGTGATTTACAAGTGAGTAAGCGTGACTATTATGAAGTACTTGGCGTTGAAAAAGGTGCTTCTAAAGATGAGCTAAAAAAAGCTTATAGAAAATTAGCGAGAAAATATCATCCAGATGTAAATAAAGAAGCAGATGCTGCGGATAAATTTAAAGAAGTAAAAGAAGCATATGAAACTCTAAGCGACGATCAAAAACGTGCACAATATGATCAGTTTGGTCATGCTGGCATGGATGGTCAAGGTTTTGGTGGCTTCGGAGGTGGAGCACAAGACTTTGGTGGTTTTGGCGATATCTTTGATATGTTCTTTGGCGGTGGTGGCCGAAGACAAGATCCAAATGCTCCAAGACAAGGTGCAGATCTTCAATATACGATGGTATTGGATTTTGAAGAAGCGATCTTCGGAAAAGAAGCCGACATTTCTATTCCCAAGGAAGAAAATTGTGATACATGCCATGGTTCTGGAGCTAAACCAGGTACAAAAACAAATACATGTTCCCGTTGTAATGGCTCTGGACAATTGAATACGGAGCAAAATACTCCATTTGGTAGGGTAGTAAATAGAAGAGTTTGTCATCATTGTAACGGTTCAGGAAAAATAATTCCTGAAAAATGTAACACTTGTGGTGGATCTGGGAAAGTGAAAAAGAACAAGAAAATTCATATCTCTATTCCAGCGGGTATTGATGAGGGGCAACAAATTCGAGTATCTGGTAAAGGTGAGCCAGGGGTAAATGGTGGACCTGCAGGGGACCTATATGTCGTAATCCAAATCCGGGAACATGACTTCTTCGAGCGTGAAGGAGATCATATCTACTGTGAACTACCTTTAACATTTGTTCAAGCTGCCTTAGGAGATGAAGTAGAAGTTCCAACTGTCCATGGGAAGGTGAAACTCAAAATTCCAGCAGGAACACAGAATGGAAAAACGTTCCGATTAAAAGGGAAAGGCGTTCCAAATGTTCGCGGGTATGGCTATGGAGACCAGCATATTAAGGTTCGTGTGATGACCCCTACTAAGTTAACTGACCGTCAAAAAGAACTATTACGAGAATTTAATGAAATTAGTGGCAATGGAGCAACTGATGAACAAGAAAATTCTATTTTTCAACGATTTAAAAAAGCCTTTAAGGGTGAGTAACGGTGTTTTCTCTGAAAACACCGTATACATATTTTAAGCAGAAAGGAAGTATAAACTTTCCTATCCTGCATAAGTGCAACTGGCTTTTGCTTAAAGGCTTGGCAAAATCCTTAGTTTTCTAACAGATACGAGTTAGTAAACTTCTTATTAATACAAATGTGACAAGGGCAGTCTCCTAGGGCTTAGTGACTGCTAAGTTTCTAAATTCAATGAAATGAGTGGATTAATTTGAAATGGACGGAAATCTGTATTCATACGACAAATGAAGCAGTTGAGCCAATCTCTAATATCCTCCATGAAACCGGAGCTAGTGGTGTTGTAATTGAGGACCCTTTAGATTTAATTGTAGATCGAGATGATAGCTTCGGCGAAGTGTTTGAGCTTAGTTCTGAGGATTATCCTGACGAAGGTGTATTTATTAAAGCTTATATGCCAGTAACTAGTTTTCTTGCAGAAACGGTCGAAGAAATTAAGCAAGCAATTAATCATCTAATCACATTTGATATTGATCTAGGTCATAATCAAATAACATTAAGTGAGGTACATGAGGAAGACTGGGCTACAGCTTGGAAAAAGTATTATAAGCCTGTTAAAATATCTGATCGGATTACGATAACTCCTACATGGGAAGACTATTCTCCAAAGAGTGAAGATGAATTAGTAATAGAACTTGACCCAGGAATGGCCTTTGGAACTGGAACACATCCAACAACCATATTAAGTATCCAAGCATTAGAGACCTATACTAATGAAAAAGATACCGTGATCGATGTAGGGTGTGGCTCAGGTGTCTTAAGTATTGCTTCTGTATTATTAGGTGCAGATAAAGTATATGCTTATGATCTTGATGAGGTTGCTGTAAAAAGTACTAAAATAAATGCAAAAGTTAATAAAGTCGACGACAAAATAGAAATTAAACAAAACAATCTATTAAACCATGTTAATATAGAAGCCGATATTATCGTTTCAAATATTTTAGCTGAGATTATTGTACGGTTTATTGAAGATGCTTGGAATAACTTAAAACAAGATGGTCTCTTTATTACCTCAGGTATTATACAGACAAAAAAACAAATGGTAATGGAAGCTATAGAGAAACAAGGTTTTGAAATTGTGCAAATCAATGAACAAGAGGATTGGGTATCTATTATTGCTAAGAAAAAGTAGGTGCGTATATGCAGAGATATTTTATTCCTGCTGAGGGCTGGCAGGACCAGTATGTCACTATTAGTGGCGATGATGCTCATCATATTATTCGTGTAATGCGATATCAAAAAGATGATCAGATTATATGTAATCATCCAGACACGAACGCGGCAATATGCAGGATCACTGAAATTGAAGATGGTGTAGTCTACTTAGTCATTGAAAAGTGGTTGGATGAAAATGTTGAGTTACCTGTTCAAGTAACTATTGCTCAAGGATTACCTAAAGGAGATAAACTCGATTTAGTTTTACAAAAAGGAACTGAGTTAGGAGCATATGGTTTTATACCCTTTAAAGCAGATCGATCGGTTGTGAAATGGGATAACAAGAAAGAAAAAAAGAAGCAGGAGAGGTTTACAAAGATAGTTAAGGAAGCTAGTGAACAAAGTCATCGGAACAGAATTCCAGTGGTCTATAACCCAATGAATCTTACCGAGCTCATTGAAGAAAGCGCTCATTATAGTGTCAAGATATTCGCATATGAAGAAGAAGCTAAAGTTTCTGAATACCTCTCTTTTAGTAAAATAGTTAGCCAGTTGAGTAAAAAGGATCGAGTGTTAGTTTGTATTGGACCTGAAGGTGGGTTTTCATTAGATGAAGTTGAAAAGCTCAAAACGCATGGTTTTATGGCAGTACGTTTAGGACCTAGAATCTTACGTACGGAAACGGCTCCTCTATACGTACTTGCAAGTATTTCATATCATACAGAAGAATTGGGGTGCTGATAATGCCAACAGTTGCATTTCATACATTAGGATGTAAGGTTAATCATTATGAAACAGAAGGTATTTGGAATATGTTTAAAGCTCAAGGTTATGAAAGAGTAGATTTTGAACATCATTCTGATATTTATGTAATTAATACTTGTACAGTTACCAACACAGGAGATAAAAAGAGTAGACAAGTTATTCGACGTGCTATCCGAAAAAATCCTGAAGCGGTAGTTTGTGTAACGGGATGTTACGCACAAACATCTCCGGGTGAAATTATGGAAATACCTGGAGTAGATATCGTTGTTGGTACGCAAAACCGAAAAAAAATGATTGAGTACATTGAAGAACATCAAAAAACACGTGAACCTATTAATGGTGTAGCAAATATCATGAAAAATCGTGTGTTTGAAGAAATGGATGTTCCTGAATTTACAGATCGTACGCGCGCATCATTAAAAATTCAAGAAGGATGTAATAACTTCTGTACATTCTGTATTATTCCATGGTCTCGTGGATTATTACGTTCAAGAGATCCAGAAAGTGTTATCAATCAAGCACAAAAACTAGTAGATGCGGGATACAAAGAAATCGTCTTAACTGGAATCCATACAGCTGGATATGGAGAAGACATGAATGATTATAATTTTGCTAGGCTTTTAAAAGACTTGGAATCTAAAGTCGACGGGTTGATGCGTATTCGTATCTCTTCTATTGAAGCAAGTCAAATTACAGATGAAGTAATAGAAGTGTTGGATCAATCAGAAAAAATTGTACGCCATTTGCATATTCCGTTACAATCTGGTTCCGATACGGTATTAGAAAGAATGCGAAGAAAGTACTCTTCTGATTTTTATTTTGAAAAGGTAGAAAAAATTAAAAAAGCATTACCAGACTTAGCAATAACATCTGACGTTATTGTTGGTTTTCCTGGTGAGACAGAAGAAGAGTTTATGGAAACATATAACTTTGTTAAAAAAGTTGGATATTCTGAACTTCACGTTTTCCCATTCTCAAAAAGGACTGGTACCCCTGCAGCACGTATGGATCATCAAGTAGAGGATGATGTGAAGAATGACCGTGTTCATCGTTTGATAGAGTTATCGAATCAACAGGCAAAGGAATATGCCTCTAAATATGAAAACGAGGTGCTTGAAGTAATTCCTGAAGAGCACGTTCAAGACCAAGAGGATCCAAATCTTCTAATTGGATATACGGATAATTATTTAAAAGTTCAATTCCAGGGAACCCCTGATATGATTGGTAAAATTGTACGAGTTAAAATAAATAAAGCTGGTTATCCAATTAATGAAGGTACGTTTGTGCGTATTATGGATCATGCAACACATTCCTATGTAAATGCGAATGCCTAGTCATGTACATGACTAGGTTTTTCCATTGCTTTTTTGGTAGATAGGAAAGTATAAACTTTCTTATCCTACAAGTGCAACGAAGGCATTCACCATAATGGCTGGGCGAATGCCAAGTTTTCTAATATAATTTGTTGCTTTTTGAGATAATATTAGAAGTAGTATAAGTAAGATAAAGGAGCGAGAATTTATCGAAATCAGAGTTGCGGATCCTCATTCCGCTGAACTCTAAAAAACATCGCACTATAAAGAACCTTTATTATTAAATTAGATTTTTTATACTATACATGCTATTATATGCATGAGGTACGTACAACTAGGAGAAAGGGAGTTATCCATGAGTAAGGATCTAGCGAAATATATAGACCACACACAATTAAAACCAGAAACAAAACAAGACAAAATTTCACAAATAGTAGATGAAGCAATCGAGTATGAATTTGCTTCCGTTTGTGTCAACCCACATTGGGTTTCCTATTGTTATGATCGCTTGAAAGATACAAATGTAAAAGTTTGTACGGTTATCGGCTTCCCATTAGGTGCAACGACTACTGCAACTAAAGTTTTTGAAACAAAAGATGCAATTGATAACGGTGCTACTGAAGTAGATATGGTTATTAATGTTGGCGAATTGAAATCTGCTAATGATGATTTTGTTAAAGAAGACATAAAAGCAGTAGTTGATGCAGCAAAAGGCAAAGCATTAACGAAAGTAATTATTGAAACTTCATTATTAACAGAAGACGAAAAAGTCCGTGCATGTAAATTAGCAAAAGAAGCAGGTGCTGATTTTGTTAAAACTTCTACTGGTTTCTCCGGTGGTGGGGCAACTGTTGAGGATATTGCATTAATGCGAAAAACGGTAGGTCCTGACATAGGTGTCAAGGCATCAGGTGGTGTACGTGATTTAGAGACTACAAAAGCTATGATTGATGCAGGTGCAACTCGTATTGGAGCAAGTGCTGGAGTAGATATTGTACACGGAAATAAAGGAACATCTGATTATTAATATTTTCCATAAAAAGTCATGTATTAAAAATAATCAGTTGACATTAATTGTGGATATATTATAATAAATAAAGGCATGTGAATGATACATATGCCTTTACAAACTGTTTTATGCTTCGGAGGGAGGGAAATTAGCATGTCAAATACAACTCGCGTTCGTAAAAACGAGTCTCTTGAGGATGCTCTTCGTCGCTTTAAGCGTAGTGTGTCAAAAAGTGGTACACTACAAGAATATCGCAAGCGTGAACACTATGAAAAACCTAGCGTTCGTCGTAAAAAGAAATCTGAAGCTGCTAGAAAGCGTAAATACTAAAGAAGGTGCTGTAAATGTCACTATTAACACAACTCAATAATGATATGAAGCAAGCAATGAAGAATAAAGACAAAGATACCCTTAGTGTTATTCGCATGGTGAAAGCTTCATTACAGAATGAATCGATTAAACTTGGTAAAAGTGATCTTTCTGAAGACGAAGAATTGACGGTTTTATCAAGAGAATTAAAACAAAGAAAAGATTCCCTCCAAGAATTTAAATCAGCTGGACGCGATGATCTCGTTGAGAAACTTGAAACGGAAATCAATGTTTTACAAGAATATATGCCTAAGCAACTTTCTGATGAAAAGTTGGAGGCAATTGTTCAGGAAACGATTCAGGAAATTGGTGCATCTTCAAAATCAGATATGGGTAAAGTGATGAGCGCAATTATGCCAAAAGTAAAAGGTAAAGCTGAAGGCGCTACAGTGAACAAACTAGTTTTAAAGCATCTGAACTAATAATTACCCAATAAAGGTCTAAAAATCCTTGTCTAATTGACAAGGATTTTTTATATAGGTGAATTTTTCGTTTATCCCGCATATAACGAGCAGTAAGACCCCCACTTCAAACCTATGAGGAGAAACCAAGGAGATTAAGCGTGGATCAACTGCCCGTAGATGTCCGATTCGTTTATCTAACCCACTGATTGAAGATTTACTTTATTACTAGTCCTAAGGAGTGGGACAAGTTTAAAATATCTTCCAATCAGCTGTTATGGTAAAATTTAATTGTAAAAAAATGAAACGTAAATAGTGCTAAGATCGTATATACTATAGACAAAAGGGAGGTGACTTCATTTGCAATGGAAAAGGGTGGTCACATACATAATCACAGCTATCATATTGGTTAGTTTTTTTATTAGTGAAGAAACCATGTTAAAGGCAGAAGATGGGGCTGGTAAATTAGTTTATGTTATTCCGGTAGAGGATGATGTTGAACGTGGATTAGAGGCGTTTATGTCAAGGATGACTACTGAAGCTATAGAAGAAGGTGCAGATCATATTATCTTTGAAATAGATACACCAGGTGGTCGTGTAGATGCAGCTGAAAATATTGCTAAAATCCTACAAGATTTAAATATAGAAACTACTTCATATATAACCTCAAGAGCACTATCTGCTGGTTCGTATATTGCTTTAAATACGGATAATATCTATATGAATCCACAAGCAACAATGGGAGCAAGTGGAGTAATTACGCAAGATGGTAATGCTGCAGATAAAAAAGCTCAATCTGCATGGTTAAAAGCGATGACAAGTGCTGCAGAGTCAAAAGGTAGAGATCCGTTATATGCTGCTGCAATGGCCGATGAAACGATAGATCTACCGGAATACGATGCTCCTGAAGGATCATTCTTAACTCTAACTCCTCAAGAAGCAGTTGAAGTAGAATATGCACAGGGAATTGTTTCCCATCGAACGGAGTTGCTTTATGAATTAGGATTATCTAATGCAAACGTGGTGGAATCTGAGCCAACTTTTGCCGAAGGTGTAGCGAGGTTCCTAACTAATCCTGTTGTTGTACCAATTCTCTTATCTTTGGCAAGTTTAGGATTAATTGTGGAATTATACTCGCCTGGATTTGGTGTTCCTGGTACAATGGGTCTAGTTGCATTAGTCTTATTTTTCTACGGTCATTTTGTTGCAGGTTTAGCTGGAATGGAAGCAATTATCCTGTTACTATTAGGTATTGGGTTAATTATTGCAGAATTTTTTGTTCCCGGTGGGATTTTAGGTTTGATTGGAATAGGTTCTATTATTGGATCCTTATTCATGGCAGGTGCAGATTTTGGACATATGTCGATGAGTATTGCCATCGCATTTTTAGTTGCAATTATTGCTTCTGTTATTTTATTTAGACGTATTGGATTGGATAAAGGTGTGTTCCGACACGTCATTCTAAGAGATCGTACGACTACTGAACTTGGCTACGTATCCAAGGAGAATCGATTAGATTTAATTGGTCTAGAAGGAGTTACTGTTACCCCATTAAGACCATCTGGTACAGCAATATTAGATGATGAAAGACTAGACGTTGTCTCTGAGGGTAGTTTTATTGCAGCGAATAAACCGATAAAAGTAGTAAAAGTAGAAGGAGTTCGCGTTGTTGTTCGAGAATTATAATATACGGAGTTCTATTAGAACACCGATATATATAGAAAAAATTAGGAGGAATGTATGATGGAATTTGGAGATTTAATGCCGTTAATTTTAATTGCGGTGATCTTAATTGCAGTTGCAATATTATTTACATTTATACCAGTTGCACTATGGATTAGTGCTTTAGCTGCTGGTGTTCGAGTTGGTATTTTACAACTAATTGGTATGCGTTTAAGACGAGTTGTGCCTAACCGAGTGATTAATCCACTTATTAAGGCACATAAAGCGGGATTAGATGTATCTACACCACAATTGGAAAGCCACTATTTAGCAGGTGGTAATGTAGACCGAGTTGTCAATGCATTAATTGCAGCTCACCGAGCAAATATAGATTTAAGCTTCGAACGTGCTGCAGCGATTGATTTAGCTGGTCGTGACGTATTAGAAGCTGTGCAAATGAGTGTTAATCCAAAGGTAATTGAAACACCATTTATTGCTGGTATTGCTATGGATGGTATTGAAGTAAAAGCGAAGGCGAGAATTACTGTGCGTGCCAACATTGATCGACTCGTTGGGGGTGCAGGAGAAGATACGGTTATCGCACGTGTTGGTGAAGGTGTTGTAAGTACAATTGGTAGTTCAGAAACTCATGCTCAAGTACTAGAAAATCCTGATTCTATTTCACATAATGTACTCAGCAAAGGGTTAGATGCAGGTACAGCTTTTGAAATCCTATCGATTGATATTGCTGACGTTGATATCGGCAAAAACATTGGAGCTATTCTACAAACCGACCAAGCTGAAGCAGATAAAAACATTGCTCAAGCGAAAGCAGAAGAACGTCGTGCAATGGCGGTTGCCCAAGAACAAGAAATGGTTGCTCGTGTTCAAGAAATGCGTGCTAAAGTTGTGGAGGCAGAAGCAGAAGTACCACAGGCACTTGCTGAAGCATTACGTTCAGGTAAGATGGGTGTTATGGATTATATGAATTACCAAAATATTGATGCTGACACAGATATGCGTGATTCAATTGGTAAGTTAACAAAAGATGATCATGATGAAAATGATAAATAATTATCAACTTATATTTGGAAGGAGGGGTTAGGTTGGGAGAGTTAATTGATTTTTTTCTTGGTAATATTTTTTTCTTAGTGATTGTTATTGGAGCTCTTTTGAGGCTATTTAGTGGAAATTCCAATCAAAATAAAGAAGAGCAAAGAAAAACACAACAAAACAGACCAAGACAACAAACGAATCCTAGACCATCCACATCCCCTTCACGCGCGAATACGCAAAGGGACGTAAAAACGAATACAACGGCTAGTCAGTCTATCTCGGTAGAGGAGCAACAAAAGCAGCAACTCGAAAAGTTAGCAGGTAGAATGAATACGAAAATGGAGCAGTCTATAGAAGATCTTTCAACGAATACGACTGACCTAGGTGAGACCCTTAAGCGACCTAAAAAAGAAGCAACCTCACTTAAGGAAGAAGATTATCGAAAACGAATAAAAGGTAACTTATCTCGTGATGGGCTGGTAAACAGTGTGATTATGGCTGAAGTATTGGGAGCACCTCGTGCACGAAAGCCATATCGTAGTGTTATATCCGAACGTAATAAGTAAAAGCAAAAGCTATATGAGAGTAGCATAAGTTACTCTCATATAGCTTTTTTATGTAGGTTCACTTTATCCCTCCTATAGCTGGTTATAACAATGAAGAAAGGTAGAGAGCAACATTCAGTAAATGTCCAATTTGTTCCAGTCATTGTGATACGAATAATCAGCGCTGAAGGAAGAAAAATTCCCTCTGATTGAAGTTTCACTTTATAGTTCTGATCCTCTATATTTTTACATAAATATGTTTATGAGAGGAGGCTGCATTTGTGAAAAAAATGCATCAACGAATTCGACCTTGGTTAATAAAAAAATTTGCACTTCCTTCCGATGTAATTCTAGAACTACCTAGAATTACCATTATTGGTCAACTACATGTATATATTGAAAATCATAAAGGTTTAGCAGTCTTTACTGATAATGAACTAAAATTAAAAACAACAAAAGGGTACATACAAATAAAAGGCTCATCTTTTGTATTAAAGATGATGTTGCCAGAAGAAATATTATTAGAGGGGAAAATTTCAGATGTGAAGTTTATCTCTAATTAGAATAATAAGTGATTTTTTTGGGGGGCAAACATGAAGCAAATACAAGGATCGTATATCACTGGATATGTAACTGTTTTGGTAGAAGGTAATATGCCCGAATTATTTTTTCAGGATTGTATAAATAACGGTATTACTGTATGGGAAATAAAAAGGGAGGCCCCAAACGCTTGTAGTGGGAATGTAAAATTAAAAGATATCGGAAAAATAAAATCCTTGAGAAGAGGGAAAAATTATAAGGTATCTTTTACTCGCAAAAAAGGATACCCTTTTATACTTTCCCGGTTTTTTAGAAGAAAAGAAATTGTAATTGGAATGGCATTGAGTATTCTTCTCATTTTCTTCTTATCGAATATTATCTGGAAGGTCGAAATAACAGGTGTACCAAAAGATATTGAAGAAAAAATAGATAAGCAACTAAGAGATTATGGTGTCCATCCGGGAGCTTGGTCTTTTACATTAGACAAGCCTGGGGAAATTCAGAGAAACTTAACCGAAGACGTACCAGAGCTTTTATGGGTTGGTGTGCATAAAAAGGGGACAACCTTTTTCTTAGAGGGTGTTGAAAAAACGATAGTGGAAGAGGGTGAAGTTGAAGGACCTCGGGACTTAGTCGCATCGAAAAAAGGTGTCATTAAGAAC
The DNA here is from genome assembly GCF_009728145.1 of Ornithinibacillus caprae. Taxonomy (GTDB): domain Bacteria; phylum Bacillota; class Bacilli; order Bacillales; family Amphibacillaceae; genus Ornithinibacillus; species Ornithinibacillus caprae. The sequence continues at coordinate 314,836 of NZ_WOCA01000001.1, forward strand.
ATGTATGTTTCTAAAGGACTCCCTAAAGTAGAAATAAACGACTATGTTGAACCTGGAGATGTATTAGTATCTGGTACGTTAAATGAAGTGGAAGAGCAGGGAGAAGATGAGGAAGAGATTAACGAAAAAGAAAAAAGAATCTTGGTGGCTTCAGAAGGTGAAATCATAGCTAATACTTGGTATGAAACCAATGTTACCATTCCACTTCAAGCAAATTATGAATTGCTTACCGGAAAACATGAAAAAAAATACTTTATTGGGTTTGGAGACTTTCATCTACCAATATGGGGATTTGGTTCTCCAGAATATGAGGATATACATCGCGAAGATACCAAGAATTCCTTATACTTCTTTAAGTGGAAATTACCAATTAGTTTTATTGAAACTACATTGAGTGAAAAAACGTATAATAAGATTGAACGGACGAAGGAGCAAGCTATTCAAGCAGGTATCGAACAAGCTAAACAAGAATTACAATTACAATTAGGACCAGACGCTGTTATAACATCAGAAAAAGTTTTGCATGAATCTGAAGAGAGTGGTAAAGTAAAATTAAGCTTATATCTCACAGTAGAAGAAGATATTGCAAAAGCACAACCAATAAATCAAGGAGATTGATTATGTCTGAAAACCTAAATATGATTGATCTACATCTATCTAGTCCAAATGAGGCACTAGAGCTCTTTGGTACCAATGATAAATTTTTAAAACATATTGAAGAAAATTTAAATGTTTCCATCGTTTCTAGAGGCGAAAAAGTAGGCGTCTCTGGTAGTGATGAAGATATAAAAATGGTTCAAGATATACTATTAACATTACTAACTGTTGTACGTAAAGGATTAACGATTTCGGAACGGGATATTGTTTATGCTATTGATTTAGCAAAACAAGGTAAGATTGACCAATTTGAGACATTGTTTGAAGATGAAATTACTAAAAATGTAAAAGGTAAATCAATTCGAGTTAAAACACTCGGTCAAAAAAGTTATATTCAAGCTATCAAATCAAATGATCTTGTATTTGGAATTGGACCAGCTGGTACCGGTAAAACTTATTTGGCAGTTGTGATGGCTGTACATGCCTTGAAAAATGGAGCAGTGAAACGAATTATTTTAACCCGCCCAGCAGTTGAGGCTGGAGAAAGCCTAGGGTTTTTACCTGGTGATTTAAAAGAAAAGGTAGATCCATATTTAAGACCATTATATGATGCACTTCATGATGTTCTTGGTGCTGAACATACATTACGATTGATTGAAAGAGAAACAATTGAAGTTGCACCACTTGCATACATGAGAGGGAGAACTTTAGATGATGCGTTTGTCATTCTCGATGAGGCGCAAAATACGACTCCAGAACAAATGAAAATGTTTTTAACACGTTTGGGCTTTGGTTCAAAAATGGTAATTACAGGAGATATTACGCAAGTTGACTTGCCAAAGGGAGTAAGCTCAGGATTACGTGCGGCGAGTGAATTGCTTTCTGATATAAAGGGAATTTCCTTTATCCACCTAACACAAACAGATGTGGTGAGGCACCCTTTAGTACAACGCATTATTAATGCATATGAACAGAATAAGTAAGTTATAGATGAATAGTAAGACCCCATAAAGAGGGTCTTATTTTCTATATTTATGTTGAAAATTGGGGGGGATACAAGTGAAACTTAATTTCCAAAAATTATTAGATGCAATTTTCAAGATTAGAACAATATGGATTGCTATTTTTTTACCAGCACTTATTTTAGGCATATTCTTTTTTGGCATTACCTTAAATAATGTATTTACTGAAACATATGATATAGAACGCTTTACTAATGCAAAACAAACGATTCGTTCACCGATTACGATTGAGAATGAACAAGAAACAGAGCGTAAAACTAGAGAAACGGTTCAAGCTGTAGAGGACCGGTATCTCATTTCTGAAGAAGTGACACATGAACAAGTAGGGTACGTGGAAGAAATATTTGATGCAATAGAAAAATTAGAAAATGAATTAGTTGATCCGGATGAAACAAGTAATGATGGAGCTCCTGTTGCTTTAACTAATCAGGATAATTTAATTCGCTTAAAAGAGATATTATCACAAGAAATAGTAGAGAATGTTAATGATTCTTTATTTCTTAAACTGATGGAAATCCCTGTAGAAGAAAGAGAAGAAGGAAAAAAAGTCTTTTTGGCTTCCATGACTGATGTATTAGAAAACGGTGTTCGTACGGAAAATAAAAATAGCAGAATTAATGTGGTTAAAGAAAGTGTAAAGTATACGACACTTGACCAGGAGCTAATTAATGCATTAGAAGAATTAAGTGAATTCGCTATCGTTGAAAATTCTTTTTATGACGCTGAAAAAACAATGGAGGCACGAAAAGAGGCTGGCAACAGTGTAGATCCAGTCTTGATAAATGCTGGGGAAATCATTGTACGTGAAGGACAGACTATTACGAATGAAGTATATGAAAAGCTCAAATTAGTAGGCTTATTAAACAATGAGCGAAATATTTTTCCTGTAGTTGGTTTAGCCATATTAATATTTATGATTGTAAGTGTGATTACTTATGAAATGAAAATACTACATAAAAAAAATAAATTAGATAAAGGTAAGGTATTATCTATTCTACTAGTTAGTATGATCGTTGTTTCCTTAATGAAAGTGGTTAGCTTATACACAACACAGACAAATCAATTGTTCTTTATTGTTCCTGTAGCAACAGGAGTATTACTATTAAAACTGTTAATTAATGAACGTCTTGCCATTGTTATGGCTACTTTATATGCTATCATAGGTAGTATAATCTTCAATAGTCAAATACCTGGTGCATTAAATGTAGAAGCGGGGATTTATTTCTTCTTTTCTCAAATAGCTGGTATTATTTTTCTTCGAAATGTGAAGGATCGATTTGCTATTGTAAAATCTGGTTTAGGAATGTCTTTAGCTAATATATTAACCGTACTATTATTTGTATTTCTTTCATTTGAAAAATATTCATTACTTGATTTATTAATTTATTCTGGATATGGTGTAGCTTCTGCATTTCTTTCTGCAGTACTTACAATTGGATTATTATCTTATTTTGAATCCGGATTAGGAATATTATCGGATGTGAAGCTATTGCAATTGTCGAGTCCTAATCAACCATTGTTAAAAAAGATCTTAACAGAAGCGCCAGGAACATATCATCATTCAATAATGGTTGCAAACTTAAGTGAAACAGCTTGTGAAGCAATTGGTGCAAATGGTTTGTTAGCACGAGTAGGAGCATATTATCATGATATTGGAAAGACGATTAGACCACACTACTTTATTGAGAACCAATTAGCTATTAAGAACCCTCATGATGTAATGTCTCCTAGACAAAGTGCAGAAATTATAATAAATCATCCTTATGATGGGGCAGAATTATTAAAGAAGCATAAATTACCAAAGGAAATTATTGATATAGCAATGCAACATCATGGAACAACACTTTTAAAGTATTTTTATTATAAAGAAAAGGAAACAAATAAAAATGTAAAAGAAGAGGATTATCGTTATCCGGGTCCAAAACCGAAAACGAAAGAAGCGGCAATTATCTGTATCTGTGATTCAGTTGAAGCAGCTGTACGGTCATTAAAAGAGCCTACCGAAGAAAAAATTGAAGAAATTGTATCCTCTATCGTTAATGATAGACTTATGGATGGGCAATTGGATGAATGCCCACTAACATTGAAAGAAGTAAAAATCATTCATCAAATAATCTGTGAAACATTAAAAGGAATATTCCATTCACGCATTCAATATCCAATAAAGGAGGCAAAATAATGCATATCGATTTCCATGACAATACAAACTCGGTAAACTCTGATTATATCGATTTAATCCACCGGTTAGTGCGATTCACAGCTCAAAAAGAGGGGGTTTCAGATCAAGCAGAGGTATCTATAAGTTTTGTAAGTAATAGGGAGATCCAAGAGCTAAACCGTAACTATAGACAGATTGATAAACCAACGGATGTCATTTCCTTTGCTTTACAAGAATCAGTAGAAGGTGAATTAGATGTGATAGATGAGGATCTGCCTTTAGTTCTTGGGGATATCGTTATCTCTGTTGACCGTGCGAAAGAACAAGCTGATGACTATGGCCATACATTGGAACGAGAATTAGGTTTTCTAGCAGTACATGGTTTTTTACATCTATTAGGATATGATCATATGAACGAAGAAGATGAAAAAGAAATGTTTCAGAAACAGGATAATATTTTAGGGGAATTTAACCTTGAAAGGTAAACATAGAATTGGCTTTTCTTATGCCTGTAACGGGATAAAAGAAGTGTTTAAATCAGAAATTAATTTCCGCTTACATATTATTTCAACGATCATTGTTATTAGTGCTGGGCTTTTATTTCAATTATCACCAATCGAGTGGGCATTCATATTCTTTTGTATTGGGATCGTTTTAGTGGCCGAATTATTAAATAGTGCGATTGAAAAAGCAATGGATTATATTAAACCCGAAATACATCCTACTGCAAAGGTAATAAAAGATATTTCTGCTGGTGCCGTGTTAATAGCGGCAATAACAGCAGCTATAATAGGGACAATTATATTTTTACCTAAGATTTCAAATTATTTCTAAAGGGGCTCTAAAGTAGGGTCCTTTTTTGGCAGATAGGAAAGCTTTTTTCTGTATCAGTGAAGCGAAGGATTTCGCCATATAGACTTGCACTCAAGAGTATCATATAAGGGCTTCTAAAACACGAAGAGCTCTTTTGAAGAATCCCATTCACAAAAGTAAAGTTTTCTAAGCAGACTAAAAGATCCTTTCGTCTAATTACGACGAAACTGATAAAGTTTTTAAAGGTTTTGTCGATTACATGAAACTAGATTTTATTTGTAGTATTATATTAATTAACAAACAGTAGATAGTGAAAAAATTATCGGAGGAAACATCATGGAAAATAACTTCAAATCAGGTTTTATTACGATTATTGGTAGACCGAATGTTGGGAAGTCAACATTTTTAAACCGAGTGATTGGGCAAAAGATTGCTATCATGAGTGATAAGCCACAAACAACTAGAAACAAGATTCAAGGAGTATTAACGCAAGATGATGCACAATATGTTTTTATTGATACACCCGGCATCCATAAACCAAAGCATCGTTTAGGAGATTTCATGGTAAAATTAGCCGAAAATACACTTAATGAAGTGGATGCTATTTTATTTATGATTAATGCAGAAGAAGGTTATGGAAAAGGGGATCAATATATTTTAGATCTTTTGCAAAAGGTAAAAAACCCCGTATTCCTGATCATTAATAAAATTGATTTAATTCATCCAGATGAATTATTTCCAATTATTGAATTATATAAGGATAAATGCGATTTTGAAGAGATTATTCCAATTTCTGCATTGCAAGGGAATAATGTCAATCATTTGTTGGATATATTAAAAAAACACTTACCAGAGGGACCACAATATTATCCAGCAGACCAAGTTACCGATCATCCAGAAAGATTTATCATGAGTGAATTAATTAGAGAAAAAGTATTGCAGTTAACAAGAGAAGAAATTCCTCACTCTATAGCAGTAGTGATTGAGAATATAGAGAAAAGAGATTCTGATGCCGTGTTTATTCAAGCAACAATTGTTACGGAAAGAAAAACACAAAAAGGAATTTTGATTGGCAAACAAGGTAGTATGTTGAAAAATATAGGTAAAGGTGCTCGGAAGGATATTGAAGCATTACTAGGAACAAAGGTTTTTCTTGAATTATGGGTAAAAGTCCAAAAAGATTGGCGTAATAAGCAAAGTCAGTTGCAAGAGTTTGGTTTCCGTAATGATGAATATTAGACATGGAAAATTTTAAAACTAATTGATTCTTTATCTGTGGTAATCCTATTAGTATAGGGTTCGAACGAGTCCTTAAGTTATAAAATTAGTCGTTGTTGTTTATTGGGCTACATTTGATGTTCTAACTTAAAACATATACTTGAACAAGTATTTAAAGAAAGGTGTGGTTTCTTGTGATCGACTTTGCTTGGAAATTATTTAGTCAAACAGGAAATATTGAAACCTATTTATTATTGAAAGAGTTAGAAAATGATCCTAATCAACCAGAAAGTGATAATTCTATAGAACCAAGTGAGTTGCCAATAGATACAAAAATGTAGCATACAGATATAGGAAAATAGGTGAAGGTGTGTGCTAGAAAAAATTGAAGGTATGGTAATTAAGACGATCGATTATGGTGAAACACATAAAATTATTACGATATTTAGTAAAAAAATCGGCAAGTTCTCCGCTTTAGCAAAAGGGGCTAAAAAGCCAAAAAGTAGAATGGCTGCAGTGACGCAGCCATTCGTTTATGGAGAATTTTTAGTCTATGTAAATAAAGGACTAAGTACCATTCAGCAAGGTGAAATTATTCAGTCATATCGTGCAATTAGGGAAGATATTATTAAAACTGCATATACTGCATACATAACCGAATTAACAGAAAAACTAGTAGAAGACCATAGTCCAGATGGATATCTATACGATCAGCTTCATCAAACCGTAGAATGGATAGCAGAGCATGAAGATGTAGATATCCCTATCATGATGTATGAATTAAAATTATATGCGAAAGGTGGATTCGCTCCGGTTGTCGATCGGTGCATCAATTGTAACAGGAGAGAATCTCTAGCAGCATTTTCTATTAACGAAGGTGGATTGCTTTGCAAAAGTTGTTTATATAAGGATACGGAAGCTATTCCTCTAAGTGAGTCACTTGTGAAATTAATGCATATATTTGCTAAAATTGGACTAGAACAAGTTGGGAAGATTTCTGTTAAACCAGAGAACAAACAATTGTTACGAAGACTATTGGACTCCTACTATGATCAATATGGTGGCTATTATTTAAAATCAAAGCGATTCTTAAACCAATTAGATCAACTAAAATAGTATTTAAGTTGTTTAGTTGACAAGTTGATAAAAAATAAAGTATGATTTTTACATATTTATAACATGTGATTGCGCTGAAGGAGAATAGTACTTATGGATAGACTATTTTAAGCGAGTCCAGGTTGGTGGGAGCTGGATAAATAGTTCATAAGGAATGGCACTCTTGAGCAAGTTAGATATAAAGTGGCTCTGTTACTGTAGAGCAAGTAGGGTGGAACCGCGGATTAAAACCGTCCCTATGTCCTTGAGACATAGAGGCGGTTTTTTTATATTTTAATAATTTAATTTACGGAGGATTGTTTATGATGAATATCCAAGAAATGATATTAACACTTCAGAAATATTGGTCAAACCAAAATTGCATATTGATGCAGGCTTACGATGTGGAAAAAGGAGCAGGTACAATGTCTCCTATGACCTTACTACGTAGTTTAGGTCCAGAGCCTTGGAATGTAGCTTATGTTGAGCCCTCAAGAAGACCAGCTGATGGACGTTATGGAAAGAATCCAAATCGTTTATATCAACATCATCAATTCCAGGTAATCATGAAACCTTCTCCTGAAAATGTTCAGGAGTTATACCTGGAATCATTAAAAGCATTAGGGATTGATCCACTAAAGCATGATATTCGATTTGTAGAAGATAACTGGGAAAATCCTACACTAGGTGCAGCTGGTTTAGGTTGGGAAGTATGGTTAGATGGAATGGAAATTACCCAATTCACTTATTTTCAACAGATTGGTGGATTAGAGGCTAACCCAGTGACCGTTGAGTTAACTTACGGAATTGAGCGGTTAGCATCTTATATTCAAGATAAGGAGAATGTATTTGATTTAGAATGGACAAATGGAGTAACAGTAAAGGACATTTTCTTACAACCTGAATTCGAGCATTCTAAATATACATTCGAAGAATCCAATACAGAGATGTTATTCCAACTGTTTACCATGTACGAAAAAGAAGCGAAAGTTACGATGGAAAAAGGTCTTGTATTTCCTGCATATGATTATGTTTTAAAATGCTCCCATACATTCAATTTACTTGATGCACGGGGAGTGATATCTGTTACAGAAAGAACAGGGTATATATCTAGAATTAGAAATTTAGCAAGGAGTATTGCGAAGGCATATGTTGCAGAAAGAGAACGGTTAGGATTTCCAATGCTAGAAGAAGAGGAGGATGAAAAAAATGACTAAACATGTGCTATTTGAAATAGGGTTAGAAGAGCTTCCCGCACGATTTATTGATGATGCAGAAAAACAAGTAATTGCAAAAACAACAAAATGGTTACAGGATTTAAGAATTTCCTTCGATTCTGTTACAGGTTATTCAACACCAAGAAGATTGGCAGTATTAATCCAAAATATGGCCGAGGAACAAACAACAGTAGAAGAAGAAGCTAAAGGCCCATCTGTAAAAATTGCCAAAGACGAGGATGGTAATTGGACGAAGGCTGCAATTGGCTTTACAAAAGGTCAAGGTAAAACTACTGATGATATTTATGAAAAAGAAATTAAAGGCACCTCTTATATATTTGTGAAAAAGCATATCGAAGGAAAGTCTAGTAAGGAATTATTACCTTCATTTAAAGAAATAATTGAGTCAATTCAGTTTGGTAAGAATATGCGCTGGGGTAAACAAACTCTGCGATATGCAAGACCAATACGATGGTTAGTTGCACTTTATGGTGAAGAAGTGATTCCATTTGAAGTAGCAGGAGTAAAAACGAATAATATTACGTTTGGACATCGTTTTCTAGGGAAGGAAATTGTCTTAGAAAATCCAATGTCTTATAAAGATGAATTAACTAAAAACTTTGTAATGGTAGAAGCTTCAAAACGAGAAGAATTAATTAAACAAGGGATCCAAGAAATTGAGCGAAAAGAGGGCTTTGAGATTCCGGTTGATGAAGGATTATTAAATGAGGTACGAAATTTAGTGGAATTTCCAACTGTCTTTGTAGGATCCTATGAGAAGGAATTTTTAAATCTTCCTTCAGAAGTGTTAATTACCTCTATGAAAGAGCATCAACGATATTTTCCAGTAAAATCAGCTAATGGAGAATTATTGCCTTATTTTGTAGGAGTTCGAAACGGAAATTCAGAGGCAATTGATACGGTAACAAAAGGTAATGAAAAAGTTCTTCGGGCTAGATTATCGGATGCTCAGTTCTTTTATGAGGAAGATTTAAAGCAGCCAATTGAATATTACCAACGTAAATTAGAAAATGTAGTGTTCCAAGAAAAGCTAGGAACAATTAGTGAGAAGGTTGATCGTGTAGTACACATTACCAAAGCTATTGCAAATCTTATAAAAGTAGACCAAACTACAAAAGAACATTCGATTCGTGCTTCTGAAATAAGCAAGTTCGATTTAATGACGAATATGGTGAATGAATTTACAGAACTTCAAGGTGTTATTGGAGAAAAATATGCAATGAAATTTGGTGAAGATAGTAGAGTTGCTCAAGCAGTTCGAGAACAATATTTACCAAATGCTGCGAATGGTAAACTACCTGAATCAGTTGAGGGGGCTATGGTTAGTATTGCTGATAAACTTGACACAATTGTTGGTAGTATCTACGTTGGATTAAAGCCTACTGGTTCACAAGATCCATATGGACTTCGTCGACAGGCAATTGGAATTTTACGAATTCTACAGAATGTGAAATGGAATATATCCGTAAAAAGTTTATTAGAAATACCTATTAATTTATACGAATCACTAGATATCGAACAAATTGGTGAACAACAAATCGAGATAGAAGTTATGGATTTCATGAAACAACGTGCTGTATTCTTACTAAAAGAGTTAGATATAGAAACGGACGTAATTGAAGCAGTACTGCAACGTAATGTTGGTGTATTAACTTATTCTGTAGAGAAAGCTAAAATATTATCAGAAAAACGTAATGATCCAGCATTTAAAGTTGTACAGGAAGCCTTAGTACGTATACTAAACTTGTCAGATAAGGCAGAGGGAACAGAAATAAATAAAACTATTTTTGAGACACCTTCTGAAGCAAATTTATATGAGGCTTATCATGAAGTAAAAGATAAGTTCTACGAAGAAGAGAGAAATGGTAATGCTGAGTCCGCTTTAAATATATTAAGTAAACTAGCACAACCTATACATGAATTCTTTGATAATAACATGGTTATGGCTAAGGACGATCAACTTCGATTAAATAGGCTTGCTTTAGTAAAGAGTATTGCAAATCTTATTAGTGAATATGCTAATTTAACCGCAATTGAATGGAAACAACAATTTTAATGGTAAGAACAACATGCTTTGCTAGTTAGTATAGCAAAGCATGTTTGGAAGTTATGTTTTTCATAATTTCCTTTCCACTATATATAGGATATAATATTTTATTAGTAGTATGTCATATTGGCTAGGTGGTGAAATAGTGGAATTATCAAGCAGACAGGAAAAGATAATTGAAATTGTAAAAGAGAACGGACCGATTACTGGAGAAAATATTGCAGAAAAATTAAATCTAACTAGAGCTACCCTCCGACCAGATTTAGCGATTCTGACCATGGCTGGATTTTTAGATGCAAGACCAAGAGTTGGATATTTTTATACGGGTAAAACTGGCTCAGAGTTGTTAACGGAAAAGGTCAAAAATTTTAAAGTTCAGGATTATCAATCTATTCCAATTGTGGTTCATGAGAGTGTTTCCGTTTACGATGCAATATCAACGATGTTTTTAGAGGATGTTGGCACATTATTTGTAGTAGACGATAAATCATGTTTAACTGGAATACTATCACGTAAGGATTTATTACGAGCGAGTATTGGTAAACAGGATTTAAATGCGGTTCCTGTTCATATTATTATGACTAGAATGCCGAATATAACTGTATGTAGAAAAGATGATTTGTTAATAGATATTGCTAATCAGCTCATAAGCAAACAAATAGATGGCATACCAGTTATTAAAGATACAGAGAAAGGCTTGGAAGTTATTGGGAGAGTTACGAAAACTACCATTACCAAGGCATTTGTAGAGTTAATCACAGACGATCATGTGTAAGATCAAGGGAAAATACATAGTGAGAGGAGTTTGTAGTCATGGGTAGAAAAACACTTGTTTACGTGTTATCTGATTCTGTTGGAGAAACCGCTGAGTTAGTAATTAAAGCTGGGTTAAGCCAATTCAATAATGGAGAATATAAAATACATCGAATTCCTTATGTTGAAGATAAAAAAACAATAGATGAATCTTTATTATTAGCAAAAGAAGAAGAAGGTATTATTGGGTTTACTTTAGTTGATCCAGAATTAAGAAAATATTTAAATGCAGAAGCTACTAAGATGAATATTGAAGCAATCGATATTATGGGACCAATGTTATCTGCAATGGAGCGTGTTTTTCAAAAAACTCCAAGGCTTGAGCCAGGACTAGTTCATAAACTGGATGAAGATTATTTTAAAAAAGTTGAGGCAATAGAATTTGCTGTTAAATATGATGATGGACGCGATCCAAGAGGAATCTCACGTGCGGATATTGTACTAATTGGAGTCTCTCGAACTTCTAAGACACCTTTGTCACAATACCTAGCATTAAAAAGATTAAAGGTAGCAAATGTTCCGATTGTACCTGAGGTGGATCCACCGGAGGAATTATTTGAGGTCGATTCAGAAAAATGCATTGGATTAAGTATAAGTCCAGAAAAGCTAAATGATATTCGAAAAGAGAGACTAAAAGCTTTAGGCTTAGGTGATCAAGCGACATATGCTAATATAGAGCGAATTCACCAAGAGCTTGATTATTTTAAGAAAGTTGTTGACAGAATTGGATGTGCAGTTGTCGATGTGTCCAACAAAGCTGTAGAGGAAACAGCTAATAGCATTCTCCGTTTAGCACAGAAATGATTGAATCATATACAGATGTGAAGCTATGAACTAAATGATTCACTTAAGAAAAATTCGAACAATGATCAAAATTCTTCCACAGAATTCCAATTAGTTCGGATTTTTCTTTTGGATTTTTTAATATCTTGTTACATATTTGATATAGAATTTCAAGTAGCTTGAAATGTTCCGATTGTTTCTAATTCATTATTCTTCCAGCTACTCAAATTTTTATAAAAAAATTCAAATTTAGTATAGTAATTTCGTTAAAAATGTATTATAATTAATATTTGTGTAAAAATAGTATACATATACAATCAATTTGCTACGTATACTCACATTTTCTGAAAAATAAAACATTCGAAATTAAGAAGGATTCTTAAGTCCTTATGTAGAATTATAGTATTAGGATAAACCAAATGGTTGTTCTTTATGCAAAATGTGAAATGGTAACAGCAAGAATAAATTAATCAAGTCCTTCTAAGAGAAATTGCGAAAACTAGAAGGAACTTTTTTTCGACATAATGAAAAAAATGTCGAAAAATGAAGGGTTTTATGAATCAGTATCGAATTTTATTATACGAGGTGATTCAGAAGATAGTAAGATCTTTTTGAATAAGTAAGTAAAGCATGGTGGTATAAGTGTCTAATCAAATACCTGAAGAAGTCATTGAAGACATTCGTAAGTCCAATGATATTGTTGATGTTATTGGTGAATATGTACAACTAAAGAAACAGGGAAGAAATTATTTTGGCCTTTGTCCATTTCATGGTGAAAAGACTCCTTCCTTTTCTGTTACACAGGAAAAACAAATTTTTCATTGCTTTGGCTGTGGAAAAGGCGGAAACGTAGTTACATTCATAATGGAAATAGAAAGTTATTCTTTTTTTGAAGCAGTTAAACATTTGGCCAATAGAAGTGGCGTGAAATTACCTGAAACTGCTATTGATCGAGAAAACTCTCTTTCCGTAGAAAATCAAAATATTATTTCTGCGTATGAATGGTTAACAAAATTATATCACCACCTTTTAAGGTATACAAAAGATGGAAAAGATGGATATCGGTATTTCAGAGATAGAGGAATTAGCGATGAAACCATTGACGAATTCCAACTTGGTTTTGCACCGAACATTAAAGACTTTACAGCTACTTTTCTAGAGAAAAAAGGATTTCATAAGCAACTTCTTGTAAAAGCGGGGATTCTAACTTTACAAAGTGATGATACAGTTACAGATCGCTTTAGAGGAAGAGTTATTTATCCAATCCGAAATCATCTGGGCAAAACGGTAGCATTTGGTGGGCGAACAATAACCGACCAAGGACCAAAGTATTTAAACAGTTCAGAGAGTGATCTTTTTCATAAAGGGAAAATTCTTTATAATTTTGACCTAGCCAAAAAACATATTCGTAAGAAAAGTGAAGTAATATTATTTGAAGGGCAAATGGATGTTATTTCTGCATATCAAGCTGGAGTGAAAAATGTTGTAGCTACGATGGGAACTGCGTTAACAGAAATGCAAGCAAAATTATTACGACGCTATGTGGATAATGTTATAATTTGCTACGATGCTGATAATGCTGGTATAGAAGCTAGCTATAAAGCAGCAACATTACTTCAAAGTGTTGGTTGTCAAGTTAAGATCGCTAAAATGAAGGATGGTATGGATCCTGATAATTTTATTCAGGAGATTGGTGCTGAAGCGTTTAAGACAGAGGTAATTGAAGCAAGCGATACGTTCATGACTTTTTACATGAACTATCTGAAAAAAGATTATAACTTGAGTCTAGAAGGAGATCGACTTCAATATATAGAAAATGTATTGAAAGAACTTGCTAAAATTGATAGTCCGATTGAACGAGAATTTTATGTAAAAGAGCTAAGTAGTGAATATGATTTAATGATGGATACATTATTAGAAGAAATTCAAGTATATCGGCAAAAATCAGATACTCCTAAGGATAAGAGCGAAAAAGACAGATATACTAATAAGGTACAAAAACCGTATCAAAAAAGAAAGTTACTTCCTGCATTTCATAATGCAGAGCGAAAGTTAATCGCTTATATGCTGCAAGACAGAACGATAACTGAAAAAGTACAGGAGGAAATTGGTGCTTCCTTTAATATAGATGAGCATAAAATTATAGCAACCCATTTATATGCCTACTATGAGGAAGACAATCCAGTAGATGTCAGTTTGTTCGTTGAACGATTGCAAGAAGATCGATTGAAGCAACTAACAATTGAATTAGCAATGCTTCCATTATATGAAGAAATTAGTGAAGCTGAAATTAATGATTATATTAGGATCATTCGTACACAATCGAATGATATGGCTAATATAAAACAACTAAAGGATGAGCAACGCTTAGCTGAACAACAACAAGATCCAGTTAAAGCAGCTCAGATCGCTATGCAAATCCTTAACATAAAGAAGCAAGTAAAGCATGAATAAAAAAGATTGAAGTAGTCTAAGAAGGAGGGGGACTCATGGCCGACAATAAACCTTCACAAACAAAAGAAAACGAGCCAGAGTTAACACTTGAACAAGCCAAAGATCAGTTATTGGAAATTGGTAAGAAGCGAGGAGTACTTGCATATGAAGAAATAGCAGATCGCTTATCTAATTTCGTAATCGAACCTGATCAAATGGACGAATTTTATGAGTTCTTAGGAGAACAAGGTGTTGAGATTATAGGTGATTCTGAAGATGATCCTAATATGAAAGAAATTGAAAAGGAAGAAGAATTTGATTTAAACGATCTAAGCGTACCTCTTGGGATTAAAATTAACGACCCAGTTAGGATGTACCTCAAAGAAATTGGCAGAGTTGATTTATTATCTGCTGAAGAAGAGATTGAACTTGCAACTCGAATTGAGCAAGGTGAAGAAGAGGCAAAAAGACGCTTAGCGGAAGCGAACCTGCGCTTGGTAGTAAGTATCGCAAAGCGTTATGTTGGGCGAGGAATGCTATTCTTAGATTTGATCCAAGAAGGAAATATGGGGTTAATTAAAGCAGTTGAAAAGTTTGATTATCGAAAAGGATTTAAGTTTAGCACCTATGCCACTTGGTGGATTCGCCAGGCAATTACACGTGCAATTGCAGACCAAGCTCGTACTATCAGGATACCGGTTCATATGGTAGAAACAATAAATAAATTAATTCGTGTACAAAGACAATTGTTACAAGATCTTGGTCGTGAACCTACTCCAGAAGAAATTGGAGAAGAAATGGAACTTTCACCAGACAAAGTACGTGATATCTTAAAAATTGCCCAGGAGCCTGTATCTTTAGAGACACCAATAGGTGAGGAAGATGATTCTCACTTGGGAGATTTTATTGAAGACCACGAAGCTGTGTCACCGTCTGACCATGCTGCATACGAACTGTTAAAAGAGCAATTAGAAGATGTGTTGGATACGTTAACTGACCGAGAAGAAAATGTTCTTCGTTTACGCTTCGGACTGGATGATGGACGTACTAGAACACTTGAAGAAGTAGGGAAGGTGTTCGGAGTAACACGTGAAAGAATTCGCCAAATAGAAGCAAAGGCTCTCCGTAAGTTAAGACATCCTAGTCGTAGTAAACGATTAAAAGATTTTATGGATTAAGTAGTTAGTCATTGGTCATGTGCATTTTACTTATGAACAATGACTACGCTATTTTTTATTGTAATATTACTCGAATTAAAAAGAAAGGTTTCCCTCTTTCTTAGTGTTGAAGAAATACTTGGACCAAGTATTTCTTCTTACAACATGATACCGTTTTCATTTCTTGTTATTTATTTTACTCAATTTAAACTCTTTTTGCAACTAGGTATTTTTGATTCTTTTTTCATTAAAGTCCTTTGAGAAAACTTTGTTCAAGGTTAATTTTAAATTGTTCTTTAATTTTTCACATCTTTTTTCTTTAAACTATTCTAGTTTTCGAGTAAAATAAATATAGCTTTGTACAATAAAGTAGATAATGGGGATACATAAGGAGGAAATACAATGAGAAAAAACCCAGTGATTCCATATGCAATGATAGCTGTAATCGGAATACTTACTGTAATTGTTTTATCATTTATTGGTGTAAATCAACGTGATCAGTTAGCTGAAGGTGAACACGGAGAAGCTACTCAAAATGAAGAGGGCGAAACCACTACAGATCCAGAAGCAATATATGAAACAAATTGTGCGATGTGTCACGGAGGAGATTTAACTGGAGGAATGGGTCCGGACTTAACTCAAGTTGGTGCGGAATTGTCTGCTGATGAAATCTCTAACATTATTGTAAATGGTCAAGGTGATATGCCTGCTCAGGGACATCTTTCAGAAGGTGAAGTATCATCTCTTGTTGAATGGTTAAGTGAAAAGCAATAGCAAATTGAATCTTGACGAAAGAAGCTTTCTGCGAAAAAACAGAAAGCTTTTCTTTTATCCCCGATATAACAGGCGGTAAGATCCCTGTTGATTGAAGGATTCACATTATCCATTACTAGAAGAAGATTTAATTTACATATTGGAGGTACTTATGGAAGAATCAATCAAGCTTTCCAAGAGGTTATCCATTGTTGCATCTTATCTACCGTCAGGAGCAGTATTTGCTGATATAGGCTCAGATCACGCCTATCTCCCGTGCTTTGTATGTTCGAATGATAATGAAGCGCGTGCAATTGCTGGCGAAGTTAATGTAGGACCATATGAGAGTGCAAAAGAAACAGTTAATTACTATCAATTAAATGATGTAGTAGATGTTCGCTTAGGTAATGGGTTAGAAGTTGTAACACCAGGAGAAGTAGAACAAGTGGTAATTGCTGGTATGGGAGGCGCATTAATAAAAAGTATTTTAGAGGAAGGTGTTGATAACTTAAAGAATGCCAAAAGAATCATTGCCCAACCAAATGTAGACGAAAAAAATGTTCGTACATGGCTCACAACGAATGACTATGTTATTTCACATGAGGCAATAACAGAAGAAAATGGTCATATTTATGAGATTATTGTTGCTGATCGTTACAAAAATGGGAAGCAATTAACGGAAATGGAAATTCTTTTTGGACCAGAACTATTAAAAAGTAAACCTAGTGAATTTTATCAGAAATGGAAGTTGGAGCGAGAGAAACGGTTACGGGTAATTGAGCAATTAAATCAGGCAAAAATTCCGCCAAAAGAGAAGATTTATCAATTTGAACATGAGTTAAAAATGATCGAGGAGGTTTTAATGGATGAAAAAACCATTGACTAATTCGGATGTCTTTAAGGTCATGGAAGAATGGGCACCAAAATCGTTAGCCTATGATTGGGATAATGTTGGACTTCAAGTTGGTTCTCATAATAAAACCGTTAAAAAAATAATGATCACGCTTGATGTTATGGAAGAAGTAGTTGATGAGGCAATCCAACAAAACGTAGATCTTATTATTGCTCATCACCCATTACTATTTAAACCGTTACATCAAGTTAATACGGATAGTCCGCATGGCAGGATCGTTAAAAAATTAATTGAGAATGAAATTACCGTTTATGCTTCACATACTAACTTAGATGCTGCAGTTGGCGGTGTAAACGACATGTTAAGTGACCAATTGAATTTGACACAAAGGGAAGTATTAGCTGATACGTATCACGAATCCCTTTATAAAATTGCGATTTATGTTCCTGTTTCCCATAAAGCTGATGTGCTTGAAGCACTAAGTAATCAAGGGGCAGGACATATAGGTAATTATAGTCATTGTTCATTTCAAACAGAAGGCACTGGTACTTTTAAACCACTTGAAGGTTCTACCCCTTATATTGGTAGCGAAGATGAAATAGAAAATGTACATGAAGTTAAAATTGAGACGATAGTTGAAGAAAGTAAATTACATGATGTAGTCCGTGCAATGATTACTAGTCACCCATACGAAGAACCTGCCTATGATATTTATCCATTACAAAACGAAGGCAAATCATTTGGTATAGGTCGTATTGGTGAGCTAAAAGAGCACATGAACCTAGAGGCTTTTTGTGGACGTCTTAAGAGATCTATGGGTGTTTCTCATGTAAGAGCGACTGGAGATCTATCTAAAAAGGTAAAAAAAGTTGCTGTTCTTGGTGGTAGTGGTGAAAAGTATATTCATATGGCTAAAAGAAAAGGTGCAGATGTTTATGTTACTGGAGATATGACCTTTCATATGGCTCAGGAAGCATGGCAAATGGGACTTGCTGTTGTTGATGCTGGTCACTATATTGAATCCATCATGAAAACTGGAACAAAAAAACATCTGGAAAACAAACTGAAGGAAATAGAGATTATTACCTCTACAGTAGATACCGATCCTTTTAAATTTGTTTAATAGTGAAGAATATGTATACCATATTAATGATATGGTGTTAAGATGATAGTGATCATCAAAAGGAGTATTATTATGGAAAAAAAATTTAATGATTTTTCATTACAACCAATTATGTTGGATGTAATAAACCAATTAGGCTTTAAGCAACCAACAGAGATTCAAGAAAAGGTGATACCGGCTATCCTTAATGGGAAAAGTGTGATAGGGCAATCCCACACTGGATCTGGTAAAACACATGCCTACCTCATCCCTTTGTTTAATCAAATGGATACAACCAAAAGAGAGATTCAGTTTGTAATTACAGCACCAACTAGAGAGTTAGCAATGCAAATATTTGATGAAGTTAAAAAAATGATTAAGTATGCCGATAAAGAACAGAAATGGATTGCAAAATTACTGGTTGGTGGTACGGATAAACAGAAAATGGTTGAAAAACTAAAAGAACCCCCACATATTGTTGTAGGTACACCGGGTAGAATTTTAGACTTGGTTAAAGAAGAGGCAATCTCTCTTTATTCTGCAAAATCATTTGTTATTGATGAAGCAGATTTAATGTTGGATTTAGGCTTTATTAATGAAGTTGATCAATTACTCGTTCGGAGCAATCCAGATATTCAACTTCTAGTTTACTCTGCGACTATACCGCAACGTTTAGAGCACTTCTTAAAAAAATATTTGGAGAATCCATTACATGTTAAAATTGCTAACGAATTATCTCCTGAAACGATGGAGCATCGTTTAGTTGCTCTCAAGCATCGTAAGGAAGCAGATGTTATTTATGAGATATCTAAAGCTATTCACCCTTATTTAGCTATTATTTTTACCAATGGTAAGGATAAGGCTAATGAGTTGGCTGATGAATTGTTAGACAGAGGATTAGATGTTGGGTTAATTCACGGTGGTTTAACACCACGTGAAAGAAAACGCGTACTAAAGGATATCCAAAACTTACGTTATCAATATATCGTAGCGACAGACTTAGCAGCTAGGGGAATCGATATAAAGGGTGTCAGCCATGTGATCAATGCCCAAATACCAAAAGAAGAAGAATTTTATATTCATCGAGTAGGACGTACAGCAAGAGCAGGGATGGAAGGAACTGCAATAAGTTTATACCATGAGGAAGATTTACAACTTATCCAGAAATTAGAACAAAAAGGATTGGACTTTGTTTTTACTGATGTTAAAAATGGCCAGTGGATGGAAGCAAAGCCATGGAATGAGCGAAATCTTCGGACGAAAGTAACAACAAATGTAGAAAAAGAAGCTTGGAAAAAGGTACGTAAACCAAAGAAAGTTAAACCAGGCTATAAAAAGAAAATGAAAAAGCAACAAGAATCGATTAAAAAGCAGATAACCAAAAGAACAAAATATAAAAAGTAAGTGTAATAGGGAGAGGTGTACACATTGTTGAAAATAGGTTCACATGTATCAATGAGTGGTAAAAAAATGCTTCTAGCTTCGAGTGAAGAAGCAGTTTCTTATGGTGCAAATACATTTATGATTTATACAGGAGCACCACAAAATACGAGAAGAAAAGCAATTGAAGAATTAAATATTGAAAAAGGTCTAGAACATATGGAAGCAAATGGCATTTCAAATATTGTTGTTCATGCACCATATATTATTAATATTGGAAATACAACTAAACCAGAAACATTCGAATTAGGGGTAAATTTTTTACGAAGTGAAATCGAGAGAACTCAAGCGCTTGGTGCTAAACAAATTGTTTTACATCCTGGAGCGCATGTAGGTGCAGGTGCCGAAAAGGGTATAGAAAAAATTATAGAAGGTCTAAATGAAGTTTTAGAAAAGGAAAAGGATGTACAAATAGCACTTGAAACAATGGCTGGTAAGGGCTCAGAGGTAGGTCGAACGTTTGATGAAATAGCTAAAATTATTGATGGTGTAACACACAATGAGAAGCTATCTGTATGCTTAGATACCTGTCATATTCATGATGCTGGTTATGATATTGTCAATGACTTTGATGGAGTACTAAATGACTTCGATAAGATTATCGGTATTGATCGTATAAAAGTAGTTCATGTCAACGATAGCAAAAATGAACGTGGTGCGCATAAGGATAGACATGAAAATATCGGTTTTGGTCATATTGGCTTTGAAGCATTAAACTATGTCATTCATCATCCTCAACTAGAGGATTTACCGAAAATCTTGGAAACACCATATGTTGGTGAAGATAAAAAGAATAAAAAACCTCCTTACAAATTTGAAATCAATATGATTAAGGACGGAAATTTTGTACCTGATTTAAAAGAAATGATAATGAATCAGTAATGAGTAAAAAGGAATCTTGTTGTATGATCAAGATTCCTTTTTTATTTCGCATATAATGGTCAGTAAAACCCCTAACTAATGGGAATTTCTTTAGTCCAACCTTTAGTTATTTAAATAAAGATTCAAGACCATAAGCTTTAACCATCTCATTGAACAATTTATTAGCTTTTTTAGCTGTTTCCGTATCTGTTATTCGTGCAAGCTCTTGAAGCATTTTTTTATGATCCTTTTTATTGAAAGGGTCTATTTTTTTCGTTTTGATATATTTCGCTATTTCTTCTGCTTCATTTTTTGAAATATGAAAGCCGTATTCTTTTGCATAATTACGAATTTCATTAGGTGTAAGTTGTTTCATTTTATTAATGATTAGTTCTTTAATAAATGTGGACATACGTAATCTCCTTTAAAATTTAACTGTTATTTTACTATATGCACAAGAGCGAGTGAACTCAACTTGTCTCCGAGTATTTTGCTTTTTATAGAAGCAATTGTTTCTTTTCCCATAAAGTAACATTATATTATGACGAACAAATCATAAACTATAGATGCACCTCAACTTAAAAAGGAGGTCTAACTAATGGATGAATTCAATCGTCGAGACAATGACAATATTGAAGATGCTCCAAATCACGGTGGCCCGACTAACGAAGGACCAATAGCTCCTGGGAATTTTGAAAAACCAGAAACAATCGCTACGTATAGTGATCGTGATGAAGAAACCGCTGCAGAGTTGACTGCAGATGATTATGAACGCCAACCTGTTAGAGTTGATGAAGAAGAAGGTGTAGAGGCTAACACTGCGATGGGGTGGATAGCTATCGCATTATCTATTGTATCCTTCTTCTGGTTACCAATTATCTTGGGTGCCGCTGGTGTAATTGTTGGTTTTATGGCAAGAGCTCGTAACGCTGATACGTTAGGTAATATTGCTATTGTTGCAGGGGCAATTTCCATTGTATTCGCGCTCTTTATAGGACCATTTCTTTAAATGAAGAGGCTGACTTTTGGTCAGCCTCTTTTCGTATAGTCTCACTCGTTATACATCGGAAAGTAATAAAATGAATTTGATTTTATATTATATGGGTCGACGTGGGGGTTTAATTGTTTAAAATCACTTAAGATTCGATTAACATCTAATTGTGCTGATTCAAAATTGTTTAACCTCTCAACCACTGATAAAACTGTCTCTCCGTGTGATACTTTTACTTTTACTGCTTGGTACATATTGTGTTCAGTATCAACCACTACCTTTTTTTCTTGCTCATTACTTTTTACCTCGGTACCGATGGTAATGTCTTTATAAACACTTATTAAAAATAGTATAATGAGTAAGTAGAGCAGAAATTTTTTCATTTTCGAATAGCTCCTTTTTTAGCAGGTAAGGGTTTTTGTATGAAAGTATGACTATAGCCAAACTTTCTAATGAAACTTTCCACTACGTATATTCGTATAATGAATTAAAAGAAAAGGAGGGGGAAGTATTGGAAATATTCACATATGATTGGATAGGTATGGTGATTACTGGGTTCGCTACTTTATTTTTAATTGGAGAAATTCTTGTTAATATGCGTGGTTTTTTTGCATTATTAGGAATTGGATTTATAACAGTATATTTTTCTGTTTACTTAGAAACAAGCTCCCTTATCATTATGCTTATTATTTATTTTGTTGGTTTATTACTAATCGTAATAGATGGAAAATTATTAAATGATGGCACATTAGCAACAATAGGTGTTGCAAGTATGTTAACGGCAGTTGCTTTACCTGCTCCCTCATTTGGTGCTGGATTGTATGCAGTTCTTGGAGTACTAATTGGTGTAGGGTCTTCATTTTTCTTCTTAAAGGTATTTAAACGTAGAGAAATGTGGACAAAAATTGCTCTAAAAGATCGGTTAACAAAAGAGGCTGGTTATAGTTCAATGAATAAAGACTATGAAGCACTAGTAAATCAAGAAGGAATTACACTAAATGATCTTCGACCAGTAGGGACAATTCGAATTGATAATAAGGATTATAGTGCGGTTTCAAATGGTCAATGGATCCCAAAAAATAGTACTGTTTGTGTAGTAAATGTTGATGGTACGAAAATTCTAGTTGAAAAAACAAATTAATAAAAAGCTCTTATCGAATAATGTAGACGCATTTCGATGAGAGCTTTTTTATCTTTTGATAACTTAATTTTAGAACCGAATAATTAACCTTTATACGAAAATAATAGGGGTACAAGTAAAAGATTGAAATTAGTTTTGTAAATTTAATGTTAATTTTTACTTAACATACTTTACAAAACGCTTGTCATCTTCAATAATGATTAAGGCATGTCTACTAACAACAAGATTTTTTGAAGGGAAGGAATTTCATTGGATATCGATATACAGACACTCCTGTTTGAATTTATAGGAGGATTAGGGATTTTCCTACTAGGTATTAAGTATATGGGGGAAGGGCTTCAAAAGTCCGCGGGTGACCGATTACGTGATATTTTGGATCGTTTTACAAGCAACCCATTACTAGGTGTTTTAGCCGGAATTATCGTTACTATTCTTATTCAAAGTAGTTCAGGAACAACCGTATTAACTATTGGTTTAGTAAATGCAGGATTCATGACTCTAAGACAAGCTATCGGTGTTATTATGGGTGCTAACATCGGTACTACAGTCACAGCGTTTGTTATTGGACTAGATATTGGAGAATATGCACTTCCGATAATTGCAATTGGCTGTTTCCTACTATTTTTCTTTAAAAATACAAAAGTCAACAATATTGGACAGACTATTTTCGGCTTTGGTGCACTGTTTTTTGGTCTAGAATTGATGAGTGGAGGTTTAAAACCCCTTCGTACATTAGATGTCTTCCAAGAACTGACAGTAGAGATGAGTACACATCCAGTATTGGGTGTAGTAATTGGTACAGTGTTTACAGTAATTGTTCAAAGTTCCAGTGCAACAATTGGGATATTACAATCATTATTTTCTGAAGGTGCGATACACTTACAGGCAGCACTTCCTGTATTATTTGGAGATAATATTGGAACAACAATTACTGCAATCTTAGCTTCTATTGGAGCAAGTGTAGCAGCTAGAAGAGCGGCATTAACACATGTTATTTTTAACTTGATTGGTACTACTATTGTTCTTATATTATTAGTTCCGTTTACTAATTATGTATTGTTATTACAGGAACAATTTAATTTAAATGAAGAAATGACAATTGCATTTGCACATGGTAGTTTTAACGTAGTTAACACACTCATTCAATTACCATTTATCGGTGCACTTGCATGGATTGTAACAAGAATTGTCCCAGGTAAAGATGTTATCGTGGAATACAAACCACAGCATCTGGATCCTATATTCATCCAACAGTCATCAACATTAGCATTAGATCAAGCAAAGGCCGAAGTTGTTCGCATGGGTGAGTATGCTTCTAAGGGATTAGAAGAGACAAACTTGTATTTAACAAACCACCATCAAAAGCACTCTGAAATGGCAATGCAGATTGAAGGTGCTTTAAATAATCTAGACAGGAAAATCACTGATTATCTAATAGAATTGTCTGGAGAATCGATGTCCGAATTAGAAAGTGCAAAACACACTGCATTAATGGATTCTGTACGTGATATTGAACGAATGGGAGACCATTTTGAAAATATTATCGAATTAATTGACTATAAAATATCAAATAAAGTTCAATTAACAGATCAAGCTATTGAAGATCTTAACAATATGTTTGATTTAACGATATTAACAGTAAAACAAGCTATTAAATCTCTTGACGAATCGAATCGAGAGGAAGCTCTTGCAGTAGTACAGAAAGAAGATCAAATAGATAAGATGGAGCGTGCTTTCCGTAAAAAGCATATCATTCGAATGAATGAAGGGCTATGTAGTGCATCTGCAGGAATTGTATTTGTTGATATCATCAGTAACCTAGAACGTATTGGAGATCACGCAGTAAATATTGCTGAAGCTGTTTTAGGTGAAAAGTAGTTTTTATCACAGACTGAATCACACAGTAATTCGATTTATTGAATTTACTGTGTGATTTTTGTTGTTGTAGGTTACATAAATTCAAGTTTTGGGAATAACGGAATGAGGATTCATTTTATTCGTATCGGATTTTCATTCCTTTAATGTATACGTTATTAAGGAATAGCTGGTTAACTAATAAGAACGACTAAATACTACATTTTTTTAAATATATGTATAACTTTTATTGAAATCTAACCAAGAAGATGGTATATTAATTCTTGTCGTCTCAACCATACATATTAATCGACATTATAAGAATTAGAAATATATATTGACATATTTGCATTATCATGATAAATTATATTTCGTTCCTTAAAAAAATTGAAACAAGCTGTTGTGCTGCAAGCACCATACATCGGTGAATAAACGAGAAGATGTAGGGGTCCAGCTTCATTGGTTATGCTAACAAAATTATAATGAAGACAACTTTTTAAAATTATTCCACAGTAGCTCAGTGGTAGAGATGAGCAAAGCATCTACCGAAAAAGCTACGAATAACCCCGAAGCACCATACACCCGTGAATAAACGAGAAGATGTAGGGGTCCAGCTTCATTGGTTAAGCTAACAAAAATATAATGAAGGCAACTTTTTAAAATTATTCCACAGTAGCTCAGTGGTAGAGATGAGCAAAGCATCTACCGAAAAAGCTACGAATAACCCCGAAGCACCATACATCGGTGAATAAACGAGAAGATGTAGGGGTCCAGCTTCATTGGTTAAGCTAACAAAAACATAATGAAGGCAACTTTTTAAAATTATTCCACAGTAGCTCAGTGGTAGAGCTATCGGCTGTTAACCGATCGGTCGTAGGTTCGAATCCTACCTGTGGAGCCATTTGGCGGCGTAGCTCAGCTGGCGAGAGCGTACGGTTCATACCCGTGAGGTCGGGGGTTCGATCCCCTCCGCCGCCACCAAATAAATATATTTATCTATGGCGGTCGTGGCGAAGTGGTTAACGCACCGGATTGTGGCTCCGGCATTCGTGGGTTCGATTCCCACCGGTCGCCCCATATATTTTAATCAAGGACCCTTAGCTCAGTTGGTTAGAGCTATCGGCTCATAACCGATCGGTCGCAGGTTCGAGTCCTGCAGGGTCCACCATTAATTATTCGGAGGTATACCCAAGTCTGGCTGAAGGGATCGGTCTTGAAAACCGACAGGCGGGTCAAACCGCGCGGGGGTTCGAATCCCTCTACCTCCTCCATACATATTGTTAGCTCGGTAGCTGACCGCACACATCTCGAATAATCAACTATATGCACTGTCCCGAAGCACAAAGCTTCTCTGAATATAGCTAGCAGATGCAGGGACACATTAGCCAAACAATAATTAGGGGCAATAGACTCAGTAAAAGTTCAATACATGGCTCGGTAGCTCAGTCGGTAGAGCAAAGGACTGAAAATCCTTGTGTCGGCGGTTCGATTCCGTCCCGAGCCACCATTTCATAAAACTACTCCAACAAGCTTTGATGCTTGTTTTTTTATATATTTGAAATATTTATACTATCTGTATAGTGTTAACTGTGCATATAATTTGCAACAAATGGTTACCTCTGATAATCTTTCAAGTAAAGGATAATCATTCCTTTCATTTGATTAAATTAAAAGGAGGAGTTTTACAATGGCAAAATTCGAATTACCAGAATTGCCTTATGCATATGATGCATTAGAGCCAACAATTGACAAAGAAACAATGAACATCCATCATACAAAGCATCATAACACGTATGTTACTAAGTTAAATGGTGCACTTGAGGGACACGCTGAACTTCAAGAAAAATCTATTGAAGATCTTGTAAGTAACCTAGATGCAGTTCCTGAAAGTATTCGTACTGCAGTACGTAACAATGGTGGTGGACATGCAAACCATAGTCTTTTCTGGAAAGTTCTGTCACCAAACGGTGGAGGAGAGCCTACTGGAGAACTTGCTGAAAAAATCAATGCAAAATTTGGTAGCTTAGATAAATTTAAAGAGGAATTTGAAAATGCAGCTGCCACTCGCTTCGGTTCTGGTTGGGCTTGGTTAGTACTTAATAATGGTGAACTTGAAGTAACAAGCACTCCTAACCAAGATTCTCCATTAATGGAGGGTAAAACTCCATTATTAGGACTTGATGTTTGGGAACATGCATATTACTTAAAATATCAAAACAAACGTCCAGACTATGCTAAAGCATTCTGGAATGTAGTTAATTGGGACGAAGTTGCTAAAAACTATAACGAGGCAAAATAATTTTAAAAAACACGAGGTAACCCTCGTGTTTTTTTATGCTTTTAAAAGCAAGTGAATATCCAATAATGAATTGCTCAAACTATAGATGAAAGGAAAAGGGGCAATTTATTATGCATAGAACATACCAACATCTTATCGGAAAAACAGAAATTAATAGAGACTTAATTTTACTACTAGTAATAGGTGGACTATATTCTTTAGGTATTTACCTTTCGAATACATTTGTGAATATATACTTATGGAAACAGGCTGGAGACTATATTACGATTGCTGTCTATAATTTAGCTATCTTTATTTTTCAACCTGTAACATTTATAATTGCAGGTAAGATTGCAAAAAAAGTTGATCGAATTATTGTATTAAGATTAGGTGTAATATTTTTATCCCTATTTTTTTTATGTGTTTTATTTATTGGTGAAAATGCTGCGACATTTAATTTCTTATTAGGGAGTCTATTAGGCGTCGGATATGGATTTTATTGGTTGGCATTTAATGTATTAACATTTGAAATAACCGAACCAGAGACAAGAGATTTTTTCAATGGATTTTTAGGTGTTCTTCAGTCCTTTGGAGGAATGGTTGCGCCAATTTCTGCAGGTTTTATCATTTCTAGAATGACAGAGAATGTAGGATATACTGTAATTTTTACAATCTCATTCATATTATTTATTCTAGCGGTTGTAAGTAGTTTGTTTCTGAAGCGACGATCTGCTGAGGGGAATTTTTATTTTAGAAAGATTATCCAAGAACGGAAGCATAATAAGAATTGGAAACGTATCTTGAATGCACATGTATTTCAAGGCTTACGCGAAGGCATTTTCATGTTCGTAATTTCTATTTGGATTTATATTGTAACTGAAAGTGAATTGTCACTTGGAATGTTTAATTTATTTTTCTCGGGTTTTTCTTTTGTTTTTTACTTTTTAACAACTAAATTTATAAAGCAGTCAAAGCGAAAGCAAGCAATTCTTTTTGGTAGTTTGTTACTTTATTCCTCCTTATTTATAATTTTAATTCATGCTAGCTTTGTTACGCTTATTATTTATGGTATTTTGATTGGTATTGCATATCCGATTATAAATGTGCCATATGCATCATTAACCTATGATGTAATTGGTAAAGCGAGGGAAGCTAAAGAATTAAGAATTGAATATATTGTTGTTCGTGAGTTCTTTTTAAATATTGGGCGGGTTGCATCAATTATTACCTTTTTAATAGCAGTCTCACTTGTAGATCCTGAAACAGTTATTCCAATCCTGTTAGTTGTATTTGGTGCTCTACACTTGTTCATCTACATTTCGCTTAGAAAAATTTATTTAACTAGTCCCCAAAAAGAGGTATTAATAAAGGATCAAATATCGGATGAAAAAAATCGTTAATTAGCTTAGAATATCATGGAAATGATGTTATAATAAAGGTTAGGTTTAGAATGGTTTTTAATGGGGGAGAAGGATGAAGAAAACTAAAAAGAAGCGAGCGCAGTTACCTTTTCGTTTAAATATATTATTTTTTATTGTATTTTTATTGTTCTCCGTATTGATCCTTCAGCTAGGTGTTGTTCAAATTTTGAATGGGGAAAGCTTTCAAGAAGAGATCGATCGCACGATACAGGATACAACAAAGATACCGGTTCCTCGCGGGAAAATGTATGATCGTTTTGGAAATGTTATCGTTGATAATAAACCGCTCTATGCAATTACTTATACCCCTCCAAAGGGTGTTCAAGCAAAAGATAAGCTTGATGTTGCCGAAAAGTTATCTCAATATATTTCTATGTTAGATAATTGTGAAGGGATAGAGGATAGTTCTGAATTAGAGGCTTGTGAATATAACCGAGATAAACAACTAAAATCAATTACCGAGCGAAATAAAAAAGAGTATTGGTATTTGAAAAATCAGGAAGAAGCAGATAGTCGATTATCCCTGGAAGAAGCTGCAGAAATGAGTAATTCAGATGCGTATAATGAAACATTAAAACGTATTACAGAGGATGAAATTAGTAATTTTACAGAAGAGGAACTAGAGGTAATTTTAATTAAAAAGGAATTAGATAAAGCTTATTCTCTAACACCTCAAATTGTAAAAAATGAAAATGTAACACCTGAGGAATATGCTCAAGTAGCAGAACATCTAGATGAACTACCGGGAATCAATGCTTCAACAGATTGGAATAGAGAATATCCATATGATGTTACGTTTAAAAATATTCTCGGAAGTATCACAACACAAGACACAGGGATTCTAGCTGATAAAGAGCAATATTATCTAACTAGAGGATATAGCAGAAATGACCGTGTTGGTCAAAGTGGCCTAGAAGAACAATATGAAGAGGTCTTAAGAGGTAGAAAAGAACAAATTAAATATACCACTAGTAAAAATGGTAGTGTTTTAGGAGTTGAAACAGTTGTTCAAGGGGAGAGAGGGAAAGATCTGGTTCTAACCGTAGACATGGAATTTCAACAACGGGTTGATGATATTCTTCGAAAGGAATTGAATACAGCAATCTCAGAGCAACCTTCACAAAATCAGCATTTAGAAGATGCTCTTGCGGTAGTGTTAGACCCACAAACAGGTGAAATACTAGCCATTTCTGGTCAACGTTATGACCGCGATGAAAGAGAGTTTCAGGATGTTTCCTTTAGAACTTTATATGATGCTCATCGTCCAGGTTCTACCATAAAAGGAGCAACGATCTTAGCTGGTTTTGAATCTGGTGCAATCTCACCAGGGTACACGATTTATGATAGCCCTGTCGTTATTAAGGGAAGCTCACCTAAGTCATCTCTAAATAAAAATATTGGTACAGTAGATGATAGAGGTGCTTTAAAATATTCATCAAACGTCTACATGTTCCATACCGCTATGCGAATTGGTGGACAATTTAATTTTAAGAATGGTGATCCTTTAGTGTTCCAAGGGGATTACTTCCAACGAATGAGAAATTATTTTTATCAACTCGGTCTTGGAGTAAAGACTGGTATTGATTTTCCATACGAAGCGACAGGTTATGTGGGTGAGTCAAGAGCTGGTCAATTACTTGACTATGCTATTGGTCAGTATGACACCTATACAACAATTCAATTAGCTCAATATGTAGCAACTATTGCTAATGACGGCTACCGTGTACGACCGCATTTCCTAAAAGAAATTCGTATGCCAGAAGCTTCTGATGAGCAATTAGGACCTGTATATCGCAGTGTTAATACGGAAGTTCTAAATCGAATTGATATGAGTGAAGCATATATCGACCGTGTTCAAGAAGGTTTCAGACAGGTATTTCAAGAACAGGGTGGAACAGCTTATTCAACATTTGGAAATAAAGATTATGACCCTGTTGGTAAAACAGGTACAGCAGAGAATGACCTGTATAAAGATGGAAAAAGATATGAAACAATTAACCTTACAATGGTTGCCTATGCCCCTTCTGAGAATCCCGAAATAGCTGTTGCTGTAGTGGTTCCTAACCTTGGGTTGAATAATAACCATCCAATCAATAGATTAATCACAGAAGGAATAATGGATTCCTATTTTGAACTACAGGAAGAGCGAGCAAACGGAGACACTTCTGCCAAGGATGTTGAAGAGGGTCAAGATAAAACAGAAGAAGCGGATGAATAAATAAGACCTAAGATTTCCTACAGGGAATCTTAGGCTTTTTACATTAAATTTACATTGACTTTATACCTACTTTAAAGTGCTTTGTTAAAGTTAGGGCATAATATGAAATGGGGGCATTATAATGGTGGTTAGAGAGCAGTTTCAAAAGCAATTAGAAGATTTGAATAAAGCTATTATAAATATGGCTAAGCTAACGGAAAATGCATTAAAGAGTTCGGTCGATGCGTTGTATAATCAGGATGTTGAATTGGCAGATCAGGTACTTGAAAATGATAAAAAAATAGACCGAGCAGAAATGGAAATTAATGATACAGCTATTATAATGATTGCGAAACAACAGCCTGTAGCTACCGATTTACGTAGATTAATTATCGCTTTACGGGTTGTCACAGATATAGAAAGAATGGGAGATAATGCCAAAAATATTGCAAAGGCAACTATTCATTTAGGAAAAGATTATAAGGCTACGGTACCTAATGAAATAAAAGTAATGCGAGATATTACCTTGGATATGCTTCAAACGTCATTACGAGCATTCCAATATGATGATATTTCTGTAGCTCAAAAACTTTCTGACATGGATGATAAAGTTGATAAAATATATAAAAAAGTAGTCACGGATTTACTAAATAATACGGCAACCAACCCAGATCAAATCCAATACATTATGCAAATTGCTTTTAGTGCAAGATATATCGAGAGATTTGCAGATCATATTACAAATATTGGTGAGAGCATCTTGTTTTTAGTGAAAGGTGAAAATTATAATTTAAATTATTAAAATGAAAAAGGAAGTAAAGTTAGTTTAATAACTAATTTTGCTTCCTTTTTGGCTACCTTGTTAATTTTTCTGCAATTTCATAAAAACTCATATCACTAGTAAAGGTAAACTCACCTAATTGAACTCTAAGACTGTATCCTTCATCATCTAAATATTGATTTAATTCTCGACCATCATCGACAATTCCATTCTTCTCTAACTCAGTTCCGATTACAGAAGAAGGCATTCCTGACTCTATTGTTAGAGTATAAGATTTTACGGATTCTTGCTCTTCCCTAGATTCATCATTCTTTTCTTCGTTTTCAGCTGAATCTTCGGTATCTTCTTTTGCTTCTTCTTCATTGTTATCGTCGTCAGCCTTGGCTACTTCCGTTTCGTTATTCTCTTCATCATTTTGTTCAGAAACTTCTTCGTCACTATCATTGTTTCCAACTGTCAACGTAATGAATTCCGATTCTGTTAATACTCGATAGCCGTCTTCTTTTAATTGATCAATAATATCTTCTACTGGAATTTCTGAAAGGTCTTGTTTTGTACCTTCATCGAAGTAATGGACAATAAGCATACTTAATCCAGCGGAAAATAAACCTATCGCGAATGCTCGAATGGTATGTTTCATCATTTTTCACCCTACTTATACAAAAATATTTTTAGAAATCACGTGGTTCTTCTGTTGCTGCAATTTCAGCCGACATATCTTCTGCAAGTAATTCCTCTTCCAAGATTTTTACTTTTTTCTTAAGTTGATATGTTTCCTGCATAGTAGAGATTGATAGCTGTTCTACTTCATTTTCTAGTTTTTCAAACTTATCAGTTAGGAAGAACGATAGAATAAATAATGCAATCGCAACAATAATTATAGACATTCCTGCAAAAATCATTTGTTTACCTCCATTTCATATACATTACTAGTTATACCATAGAAATTGGAAAGAGAAAACCATTAATTTTTTCCATTAGCGACTTGATTGATTAGTAAACTTCTGCTATTATAAATAAGTCTGAGATGAAACAAATGATGCCTATAAAGCAAGTTTTTATAGTTTGGAGGGAAAATCATGAGAGTAAATATCACATTAGCTTGTACAGAAACAGGAGATCGTAACTATATTACTACAAAAAACAAGCGTACAAATCCTGAGCGTATTGAGCTTAAAAAATATTGTCCGCGTCTTAAAAAGCACACGTTGCACCGTGAGACTAAATAAATAATAGTTAATAAAAATCCTTTAGGAATAGTTCCTAAAGGATTTTTTATATACAAAAGGTATGGTAAAGTTACTTTATAATAAATAGAGCGAGGGGTGGAGCTTTTGGAGAAAAAAGAATTAAGAAAAGCTACGATTTCAAAATTAAAAAATCTATCAATAGCGGAAAGGCAAAAGATTGAAGAGCAGCTAATACATAATTTATTACATTCGGACCAATGGAATAAAGCTAATACAATTGGGATCACCGTATCGCAAGGATTTGAATGGAACACCAAAAAAATTATTGAAGCAGGATGGAAAGCAGATAAAATTATATCAGTACCAAAGTGTATCCCTTCTGATAAGAAATTGGACTTTTATCAGTTAGTAAATTTTAATCAATTAGAAGTTGTTTATTATAATTTATTGGAACCAGATCCCAAACAGACAAATAAAATTGAATTTGATCAAATTGATTTATTAATAGTACCTGGTTTATTATTCGATCGTTATGGTTTTCGGATTGGATTTGGTGGAGGATATTATGATCGATTATTAGCAAACTATACAGGAGAGACAGTGTCCTTAGTAAGTGAAGTACAACTCGTGCATGAAGTGCCAACAGAGACATTTGATTTACCGGTCAAGCATTTAGTTACAGAAACAGGTATACGTACTGCTAAGGTAAAAACAGTTAGTTGAGTTTTGTTCCCCGTATAACTGGCTGTAATAGCCCCACTGATTGAAGAATCACTTATCAAATGAATAATTTTTGCAGAGAAGAAAATAACTAAGAACACTAACATAAAAAGAAGGTGTTTAGATGCGAATAGTTGTTTTTCTAACTTGTGTTGTTACTGTTATTTCCATGCTTTATAGATGGCGATATCGTGTGATGAACACAATACTTGCAGTTAGTTTTTTACGTAAACTAGTAGTTACCTTGTCCATGAACATGCCTAATATACGTAACAAAATATTACCTAATTTATTTAATCAATCAACAAATACATCACAGTAAAAGAAGTTGTTCTTTAACAACTTCTTTCTTATGTTACATGAGTGCACTAAGGGTTTTGTTATAAAGGAATAGCAAAATCCTAGTTTGCTAATGGGTGCTAAAAAAAGATAAATATCAATTGTTTTGGTATGATGTATGTATGGTAGGAGGGGGGAGGTAGCTACATGTATGTTCATGAACGGTTTATATTACATAAGCTCGCCAATCAGTTGACTGAAAATGATCGATTTGAGGTATTACATATCGATACAAACTTGGAAGAAATTTGGTTGAGTAAATATGAAAATAAGACTTCAACAGTTGTTCGCATTATACATAAAGAGTTTGACTGGAAAAACCACTTAAAAACAGACATTGCAACAGTTTTTCAAAAGGCTAAGGCAATGAAACGATTACTCCGTGGCAATATTGAGATTCATAATCTATACATTGCCACACATTCTCCTGTTGATGATTGGGAAATGTTAAAAAAACCAATGCAATTAAAAGATAGAAAAAAAATTAAAATGAACGTTTATTATGTAACGGAAAACAATACAACTGATGAACTAAAGAGGTTACACTCATCTCTAAATAATACGTTTAGTCTTAATCCACAGGAGTTTCCTTCTGATATAGAAATGGAACAATATATAGACTATTATAAAGTACAATTAAAGCAAGCATTGCAAAAGAGAAGGAATGAAGTTACTGACGTTTATTCCTATGGAAAGCCATTTTTTGCTTATGTATTATTAGCTATAAACATTATTATGTTTTTATTCCTTGAAATTAATGGTGAAAGTACATCAACTGACACGTTAATAAAATATGGTGCGAAGTTCAATCCAGCTATTATTGATGGTGAGTGGTGGCGGATTGTTAGCTCGATGTTTTTACATATTGGGTTCCTACATTTGTTTATGAATATGTTAGCAGTTTATTATTTAGGTACATTAGTAGAAAAGATCTATGGATCTTGGCGCTTTTTAGTGATCTACTTTCTAGCTGGCGTTGGTGGAGGAATTACTAGTTTTGCCTTCACCGTTAATGTCTCTGCAGGAGCTTCAGGAGCACTTTTTGGGTTGTTTGGTGCATTACTATATTTTGGTTTGATGTATAAGCGTATTTTCTTCCAAACGATAGGAACTGGGTTGTTGGTAATCATAGCTATCAATCTAGTGTTTGGTTTTGTTGTACCTCAGGTGGATGCAGGGGCCCATATAGGTGGCCTAATTGCAGGGTTTATTGGAGCAGCAATTGTACAGTTACCGAAACAAAGAAAGACAATGAAATCATTCGCTTTCATAATCATATTTATTGTGTTATTAGTTGGATTGATCTTATTTGGTATTCAACATAATAAAAATAGCTCCGAGTTTCAGTTAGCATATATTGAAAAACTGATAAAGGAAAAAGAATATGAATCAGTTATAGATAATGCTACGTTAGGACTAAACAATAAAGATGAGTTTGAACCGCTACTATTATTCCAACGTTCTTATGCCTATATAGGATTAAATAAAATCGACTTGGCGATTGAGGATCTAGAACGAAGTATAAGCCTCCAACAGCGTGCATCGGAGGAAATACCTGAAGCTTATTATAACCTCGCCTTACTGTATTTTAATAACGGTGATGAACGGGCTGGAGATATCATTAGAAAAGCATACGAACTTAGACCGAATGATGAAGCATATCAAGAATTGTACAGGGAAATTATAGAGAGGAACTGGACTAACTAAAGTGTTCCTCGCACACTTTAGTTAGTCGATATTTTTTGGATCAATTGTTCTTTTTCTCCATTTAATTCAAAAAGTACATATAGATGTGTCTTTTCCTTATCCATTAATAGTAATGGTATATAACTAGTTACATTCTCTGAGTCAGTGATGGGAATAATGTAATTTTTATATAATCCTTCCCATAATTGGCCAATAACTTTGGCGGAAGCTTCTTTAGATAACCCAGGTAAACTTTCTTCGTATTTATATAATTCGGTTAATGGAATCATATCATATTGTGTTGTATCAATGGAAAAATGTGAAGTTAATCCTTGCCAATGTTTCAGTAGTTGTTGTTTCCTTTCTTTATCAAGTTTCTCTTTTTTAAACTCCTCTTGTTTTGTTTTTGGAATTCTAAAGGATTGAACCCCATTATCACCTCTTTTATAAACATATAATTGATCAGAGGTCATTTGTTGTATACTTCTAATGGAATCTTCTGGATGGTGAATTTCTCCGTGGTGATACGAAATAGCTTCCCAATATGCATCCACATTATACTGTAATTGCTGATTCAATCGTATTGTGTCCGTATTTTGCTCCCACTTACTACGAATACCTATTAATTTACCATTTACATATAAGACAGAAACATCTTGTCGTAAATAGATTTCTTGCTCACTTTTGGATTGGCTTGTCCAATCAATCGCATAGGTACTCTTGTTTTCTGAATTAATATCCAAAGAAGTAGCTGCATTTTCATATGAAGTTAATTCATCAAGTGGAAAATAGGTGATTACTTGAACAGAGTTATTAGATAATATATATAAAATACCTAATGCTGTAATCATGGAAAAAATGATGGTCGGAACTAATTTTTTACGCATACTTTTTCACCCTCTAGGATCTTTTATAGTCAATATATGAGGGAAGACAAGCTTATATGATTCCATATAAAGCGCTGAATAGAATACGGGGATAAGACCAAACTAAAGATATAAATTTATTGAAATGTTTGGTGATGATATGGAAAAAGATAAACAGGAACTATTTTCCTCATATACAGAAAACGTTACATATATTCATGATAGGCTAGGCATTGATGAAAGTTTTGACATTGTCCATTTAGATGTGGAGTATGCGGGAAGAAATATGGCAATGTTTTTTATAGATGGATTTGTTAAAGATGATATCATGCATTTACTTATGAAATTACTTGCAAAAATAGAGCCTAAAGATTTAGAACCAGATCCACTTACCAAACTTATTAAGACATATCTTCCATATGTAGAATTGGAAATGGTGGATGACTTGAATCAAGCTGCAGATCTAGTTTTAGGAGGACCGACAGCATTATTAGTTGAAGGCATTGATAAAGTTATCATTATCGATGCTAGAACATATCCAGTTCGATCTCCTGGGGAACCGGATTTAGAAAGAGTGGTAAGAGGTTCACGTGATGGTTATGTAGAGACGATTGTTTTTAATACGGCATTAACAAGAAGAAGAGTAAGAGATCGGTCATTACGTATGGAATATTTACAGGTCGGTAGGCGCTCACAAACGGACCTTTGTCTATGTTATATAAAAGATATTGCTGATCAAGATCGAGTGGATGAATTGAAAGAGAGTTTAAAGATGATCGATACAGATGGACTTCCGATGGCTGAGAAAACGGTAGAAGAATTTATAAGTGGTCGCCATTGGAATCCATTTCCAACGGTTCGTTACACAGAAAGGCCAGATACGGCGGCTACCCATTTATATGAAGGCCATGTATTGATTATTATTGATGGTTCACCTAGTGTTATGATCACTCCATCGACTTATTGGCATCATTTACAGCATGCAGAAGAATACCGTCAAAAACCGTTGGTAGGTGCCTATTTACGCATGGTACGTTTTATTGCAGTTATTGCGTCAATATTTATTTTACCGTTATATTATTTACTATCCATCAATCCTGATTTATTACCTAGAGGACTTGAGTATATTGGACCTAATGATTATGGTGCCGTTCCACTATTAGCTCAATTTTTACTTGCAGAAATAGGAATTGATATGCTGCGAATGGCTGCGATTCATACACCCACTTCTCTAGCAACAGCAATTGGATTGGTTGCTGCAATACTTATTGGACAGGTTGCCATTGAGGTTGGGCTATTTTCATACGAGGTTATTTTATACTTAGCGATAGCTGGAATTGGGACATACGCAACCCCCAGTTATGAATTGAGTCTTGCGAATAGATTGGTGAGGATATTTTTATTACTTACCACTGCGATGTTTGGTGTACCAGGCTATATAGCAGGAATAACTATATGGATTATTTACTTAACTCGCATGAAATCTTTCCATTCACCATATCTATGGCCATTTTTGCCTTTCTCATTCCATGCATTTCGTGATGTATTAGTTCGATCTCCTATTCCACTAAAAAGTAAGCGACCAACATTATTAGACCCACAAGATCCAGATCGATAAGAAGATCTGGATTGTTGTTTTGTGGAGAACTTGCTATAATTACTTTGGTGAAAAAATATGAAAAATTTTTATGACGTACAACAATTATTAAAGCGATTTGGAATTATTATTTATGTTGGAGAACGATTAGCTGACCTTGAGTTGATGGAGATGGAGATACAAGAGCTATACAACTCTAAATTAATTCAAGTAGAGGAATATACTACTGCAATGATGATTATAAGACGAGAAAAATCACAACTTAAATGAAAGTAGGGCGATCTTCATGAAAGAGTTAATGATTGGCGTAGATATTGGTGGCACGACCATAAAATTAGGTTTTATCGACTTGGATGGAAAAATTATTGATAAATGGGAAATTCCAACAAACACATCGAGTCAAGGTGCGACAATTGTTCAAGATCTATGGGATTCCATTCAAGACCAATTATCCAAATCCAACATTACTAAAGCTAATATTAAAGGAATTGGTGTAGGGGCTCCTGGTTTTATTGATGGAAAAAATGGTATAGTTCATGAAGCGGTTAATATAGGGTGGAAAGATTTTAATCTTGCAAGCGACTTAACGGCTTTGTCTGACCTACCTGTATTTGTTGAGAATGATGCAAACATTGCAGTCCTAGGAGAGAACTGGAAAGGTGCTGGAAACCAGGCTAAAAACGTTATTGCCATTACACTTGGTACTGGTGTTGGTGGGGGCATTATTGCTAACGGAATGATCTTAAATGGGGAAAATGGAACAGCAGGTGAAATTGGTCATATTACAGTAGAGCGTGATGGTTATACATGTAATTGTGGGCGAAAAGGTTGCCTTGAAACAGTTACTTCTGCCACAGGGATTGTTCGCCAAGGAATGAAAGCAATAGAAAAAGAACCTACCAGTCTATTAAATAAAACATATCAAGAAAAGGGAGCTATCACATCAAAGGATATATTTGACCTTGCTAATCAAGGAGATCAAGTTTGTATTAATATTGTCGAACGAACAACAGATATTTTAGGATTTGCTATTGCAAACATGGCGACTATTATTAACCCATCTAAAGTATTAGTAGGTGGTGGTGTTTCCAAAGCTGGTAATCAATTAATAGCAGGAATAAATGATGCATTTGTAAAATATGCTTTACCTAGAATAAGTGAAGCATGTGAAATAAAAATTGCACAATTAGGTAACGATGCGGGGATTATTGGAGCGGCTTATTTGGTGAAACAAAAATTAAATAATATTACATTTTAGTTTGCACTTTTTCACCAAAATGTCATTTTTTATTAAGGAAATTGAAACTTTTATGGGAAAATACACGTCATATATATTATACGCGCGTTAGACGCTTGTACACTGCCGTAACGATTTATAAAAACAAGCATAGATATGATTACGTGATGGGGAGAATTTGTAGGAGGATCTGAAATGAAAATTAACTGGGGAAGAATTCCAATGTATGTCATTGCAGCATTGTTATTCGGTTTGAAGACGTATATCGTCTATCGTTTTATGTTTTCAATCGAATTAGAGAATGTTATGCAGGAGTTCATCTTGCTCATTAATCCATTTGTTTCTGCTTTTATTTTATTTGCTATAAGTGTTTGGTTTAAAAAACAATCACGACAAATGAAATATATAAGATATGCAGCACTATTTGGTACGTTTATTATTTTTGCGAATCTAGTATTCTATCGTTCCTATACAGACTTCATTACATTACCACAGTTATTCCAAGGTAGTAATGCAGCCGATTTAGGTTCTAGTATTTTAACATTAATAAAAGCCTATGATGTGTTATGGTTCTTAGATGTTATAATCATTTGGTATTTCACTCGTAAAAAACAAACTAGTGAGCAAATAATTTTTAACAAGAGAGGAAAAGTATTTGCGGTGACCATGTCATTTGCATTACTTGCAGGTAACTTCTTTCTCGCTGAGCTAGAAAGACCACAATTATTTACGAGAGCATTTGACCGAGAATATTTAGTAAAAAACATTGGACTATTTAATTATCATATTTACGATATTGTTCTTCAATCGAAAGTTAAGTCACAGCGTGTTTTAGCTGATGGAAATGAACTTCCAGAAATTAAGGGCTATATTGAGGATCATGTTAGAAGTAATGAACAATCAGAACTGTTTGGTGTTGCTGAAGGAAAGAATGTAATTACCATATGGGCTGAGTCACTCCAAAGCTTTGTTATCAATAATGAAGTGAATGGACAGGAAATTACTCCTTTTATGAACAGATTAGTTAATGATGAAGATACCTATTATTTTGAGAACTTCTATCATCAGACCGAACAAGGGAAAACCTCAGACTCGGAGTTTTTAGTAGATAATTCCTTATATCCATTATCAAGGGGTGCTGTTTTCTTTACACATGGTCAAAATGAATATCATGCAATCCCTGAGATAGCAAAAGAGAATGACTATTATTCCGCTGTTTTTCATGCCAATAATAAAAGCTTTTGGAATCGTGATCAAATGTATGAAAGTTTAAATTATGACTATTTTTACGATCAAGAATCCTATGAAGTTTCGGATGAAAATTCAGTCGGCTGGGGATTAAAAGATAAAGCTTATTTTGAGCAATCGATAAAGTATTTACAAACTCTAGAGCAACCTTTTTATACTAGATTTATTACATTAACCAATCATTTTCCATTTGAACTTGATCAAGAAGATAAATCAATTGAACCATATGATTCTAATTCCAATACACTTAATAATTATTTTCCAACAGTAAGATATATGGATGAAGCGATTGAGCAATTCTTTGATCAATTGAAAGAAGCGGGTTTATATGAAGATACCATTATTATTATAATGGGTGATCATAATGGAATTAGTGCTAATCACAACAAGGCAATGAGTCAGTATTTAGAAATGGATGAAATTACCCCATATGACTATGTACAATTACAAAGAGTGCCGTTATTTATACACATTCCTGGACATGGTAATGGCGAAATTAAATCAGAAATTGCAGGTCAAATAGACATTAAACCAACGTTATTACACATGTTAGGTATTGATACTGATCAAGATATATATTTTGGAAATGATCTATTCCATAATGATCGAAAAGGATTTATAGCAATGAGAAATGGTGACTTTGTAAGTGATGATTATATCTATACGAGTGGAGTTTGTTATGATCGTCAAACAGGGGAGCCAATTGCTAGTGAAAGTAATAGTTTAAATAATGATGGTGAAGAAAATGCATGTTCACCAGTAAAGCAAAAAGTAGAAAACGAATTAAAGTTATCGGATAATATAATTTACGGCGATTTATTTCGCTTTGTTGATTTTGACGAACAATAAAAAAGCTGCTTTCGAGCAGTTTTTTTATTGTTAGCTCTGTTCGCATAGTTTATCGCTATTGAAATCTAGGTAGGGTCTCACCGATTCCTTTGCTCCAGCAGGACAAAGATTTTCGGTGGGCCGAGTAATCGCAGGTCCAAGGAAAGCTACGTCAGTATTATTAGAAAATAAAAGCGAACTGCCAAAAAGGCAGTTCACTTTTAAAATTACATTGCATCTTTAACTACTTGAATAATCGTTGCTATCGAAAAGAATCCAAAGGACAAAGCAGAAATAGCTGAAAATCCTAAAGCAAAAAAGTTTTTAAATTTTAGTTGACGAACAACTGAAACTACAGAAACTAGTGCCACAATTAATAACATAATTGCTAAAACGATATGTTGTGACATGATAACATCCTCCTTATGTACTTCCTAGAAATGATTGAAATCGGAATTGTATTTGTATTATTATGTATTTAACCAACACTTATACTTTATTTTAGTATAATTTGTTTATTTTGTCGAGTTATTATAAGTCAAATTTGTGAACATTTCATTGCAAAGACGGAGGAGAAAATATGAAAATCAAAAGTATGCCCTTAGGACCATTAGGAACAAATTGTTTTATTTTATACAAAGAACAAGAAGCCTTGATAGTTGATCCAGGTGGTGATGCTAGTCAAGTCGTTTCATTTTTGAATCGTGAACAACTAAGACCAAAAGCAATCCTCTTAACTCATGCTCATTTTGATCATATAGGTGCAGTTGAGGAGTTACGGAATTATTACCAACTAGACGTTTATTTACATGAATTAGAGAAGGAATGGTTAACAGACCCCACATTAAATGGTTCAAGGAGTTTTATTGGTGAAGAAATATCGACAAATGGTCCAGATAAATTCTTTGAGCCTGGTACATTAAGTATAGCTAAATTTTCATGTGAAATATTACATACACCAGGACACTCTCCAGGTAGTGTTAGCATTGTGTTCGAGGAGGATTCCTTGGTAGTTAGCGGTGATGCATTGTTTCATAGTGGCATTGGAAGAACAGATTTACCAGGCGGAGATTTCAAACAACTAGAGGACAGTATAAAGCAACAGCTGTATTCGTTACCAGACCATTTTGAGGTATACCCAGGACATGGTCCACAAACAAGCATAGGAGCAGAAAAACGACATAATCCATTTATTAAGGCATAATTAAACCCCTTCTTAAAAGAAGGGGTTTAGGGGGGATGTGCTCTGCTCTTTGTTGGTTAGGGATAAAAGTTAAGCTACAATTATAACTATAAATGTAATTTAACATCATGTCAACAGGGATAACTTAAAAAACAAAAACCCTGCG
This sequence comes from Ornithinibacillus caprae, assembly GCF_009728145.1. Lineage (GTDB taxonomy): Bacteria > Bacillota > Bacilli > Bacillales > Amphibacillaceae > Ornithinibacillus > Ornithinibacillus caprae. The sequence continues at coordinate 356,942 of NZ_WOCA01000001.1, forward strand.
ATTAAGTTATGTAAGCAGGGTTTTTGTTTTGCTTTTTAGTGGAAGCCAGGTATTAAAATAAACTCTGAATACCAAGTAAATCCAATCATAAATACAGTACAATAAGCTCCAAACAAGTACATATACATACGTTCAGATAGTTTTAAGTAACTTACTGTTAGGAAAAAAGCCGTTTGAACTAGGAAGAGTAGTGCTGTTTTCTGCATATCTCCTACATAAAACATAACTGTAAATATACCCGTCCAAAAGGCAAGCACTCGAAACATTCGATCCATGCTTTCCCCTCCTTTATGGTGTCTTCATCATCATTGTTATTATAAACGAGGATTCAAATAATGTAAATGAATCACATTAAAGATTTGCAAGTTTTGCATGATAGCTGCAATGGTCACAACCTGAAAATATATTTTCAGTTTCAACAAGTTCTACATTTGTAAATAATGCTTCAAACATTCCTTTTAGAAATGCTTGATGCATATGGCACACAACTGATTGATCCTTGGAGGCTACTTCTTTGAAAGGACAATTATTTACTTGAAAAGTAATCGTATTATTACCTGGTTGATACGTAAAATTAGGATACATGCCTAAGATGATCCCAGCATCCTCTAGAATTTGAATTTTTTGTTCAGTTGATAGTGGTATAGTCGAGCTAGTTTGATATCGCTCCATAACTTGGGAACCATATTTTTTCCCTGTCTTAAAGAGAGCTTTTTTACCAGGCTCTCCTAACTCGATAAAAGCTTCTAAAGCTATAGAAGAAAGCATTTTGTAATCGCGATGTGGAAAATTTAATTCCACAACTTCATCCGAGAGACGATATAGCCTACTTGGTCTTCCACCTTTCCCAGTCTTCTGTGAAAAAGAAACAAGCAAATTAATATCTTCAAGCTTTGTTAAATGCAATCTTGCTACATTTGGGTGGATATCAAATTCATCAGCGATTTCAATAACAGTAACATCTTTTCGGTGTTTAATAATATACTCATAAATATTAAACCTTGTTGGATCACTTAAGACGTTTGTAACCTTTAATGTGTTCTCCATTATGACCACCTCACTATAATTATTACTTTAATTATAGTAAATATCTGTTATAAAGTGATCATTTAAGAGAATTTGTTGAAAAATGTACACAACTGAATTTGGTATTATTATTTGAAAGAAGATGGTATTTATTCAGTTGAATTGAGATGTAATTGTTTTGTGAGTGTATATTTAGATTGATTCTCTGTTGTTATGTTGAGGTTAAGGAGGATTTGATTTTCGTTCATATATAAATATGTTATTTGGGTATTTCCATTTGGAAATTCATATTCAATCGTTTGTTCTTCTGTAGTATAACCTAAATTTGCATAATCGTTTTTAAACCTCGCTAACCCCATCTGAAATAGGGTCTCAATTTTAATATTCTCGATCACTTTGTCAGTTATCTGTACACTACTTTGAAACGTGTACGTATTTGCTAATACGATAATAAATACAAAAACAGAAATAAACATAACCGATGGTAAGATGAAACCTCTTTGACTATTCATAAATAATAAGCTCCTTTTTATATTGATCACCATGCATAGTAGTTAGTTTTATTTCTATTCCATAATGAAGCTGTTTAAAGTTTATTTGTTTTATATTTCTCACATATACTTCATGCCCTTGATTGTTAACCTGTCTCCGTATAAGATCGTTATATTTTTTTATTGATGCAATTTCGCCAGTAGGCATTAATAGAGTGATCGATTCTGTAGTCACTTCCTCGACATTTACAGCCTTGATCATCTCGTTTTGTATAATGTGAAAAAATTGTTGTATGGAAACTTCTTCGTAGTCAGATTCGTAATCAATGGTCTTAACTAGATAGGCTAATAATGGGGTGATTATGGAAATTAATAAAAGTATAAACAGCATAGAATACATCGTAAACCCTTTTTCATTGTTCCTGATAACCATATAAACAAATGGTTTCTTGTTTATTTTTGGCATTTTTCCAGTCAACACATCCTTTAATGAGATCTTCCTCTAATGAAAAATGAAATAGTAGTTGCTTGTTACCTAATACCTCTTCTTTTGTATAAGGAAGTTCATAATCATCACTCCACAAATGAGGCTGCATTTCATCATGTAAAGTTAAGGTAATCATTCGGCGTTCTCGGATCGTTAATCGCTCTTTATCTAATAAGGAATTAATGGGAACAACTGTACCAACAATCAAAAGGACAATAGCTGTTGCTACAAGCACCTCTGTAACACTAAATCCATCATTCTTTCTCAATATAACCTCGTCCTTTTCCAATTGGGAAAATTATTTTATATGTGTCAGTCTTTGTATGGATTGCTATCGTTCCAGCTTTTCGAATAGAACCATTAGCATTAAATGAAATAAAATCTAAAGTGCGTTTTTCAAGCGACCAGCCTGGAGGGAGTTTCCGAGTTGTACGGACTTCTTGTGTATTTCCAAGTATTATAGAATAGTATTCAGTATCTAATACCATACGATTGTAGTCATCGGAACCAATAGACATATTTTGTAAATATAATACATCGAATTGAAGGGTTTCAAAAAATTGTTTTTCTTGTTGATTGGAAATAACAGAAAGTACTATGGGTGTACATAGTAATAGCAGTATAGAATAGATAGAAAGCACCATCAATACTTCTATTAGGGTAAATCCAAAGGGGGTGCCTTTAATACCATTAATTTGGGACAGATGCTTTACCGTTTTCATAAATGATATCCTCATCATTTGGGCAAGTAGTTTGATCGGCTAGAAGATATCCTTCATCTATTAATTCATCTAAATTCACCGGAGTATGTCCATTATCGAGAAGGTAGGTATCAACCTGTGCTTGTACAACAGTAACTAAAGCGTCACATCCTTTATCAGATACTGACTTTGATTTATCGCCTAAGTTTGGGATAAACAGGATGATTAATACGGAAATAATCATTAATACAATTAGCATTTCTATTAAAGTAAAACCTTTATTATTTTTTAACATAATGTAATCGTCTCCTTTTATATGGTATTCATTAATTGAAACATTGGCCACATTAATGATAGATAGATAAAAATAATAAACGTGGCTAATATGATAAAAAATATAGGCTGAATATAAGTAAATATTTTAAGTATCTTTTGGTGAATTTCTTCCAGTAATAATTCAGCATAAATGCTAAGATCCTTCTCTAAATTAAACGTATTGGTGTTTTTTTGAAAAATGATTGTTAGTTGTTTATCTAATAGTGGAATTTGTTTTATTACATTTGTTAAATGAACTCCTGTACCTAAGTTTTTGTTCACATGTTTAGCGTAATGGGAGATAATAGGTAAGTTTTCCTGATTTTCTAAAGCATTAAAAATATCTTTTAAAGACATTCCAGTTTTTAATAGAGAGCTTAAATGAGTTGCGAATAAAAAAGAGGTTTGCATCCTTAAATAGCTTTTATATATAGGGATGGATTGATAAATGATAATGCGTTTTTCTATAGGAATACTTTTCTTTTTGTGAAGCCAAAAGATAACAGTTCCAACTACTAGTGCAAAAATAACTAAGGTGAAGTGATTCATAAAAGCAATAATCTCCATGGATAAATGGATACTTGTATTTGTCTCTGGATTGGTGTGGAACATATTTTCAAATGAAGGTAGAATAGTACGATTTAAGAAGAATAATAAGAGGGAAAAGATAATAAGTAGGATGATGGGATAGCGAATTATTTGTTCAAATTTTTTGGTATAAGTGATGCGTTTTTGGTACATATCTTTGCACTTTACTAAGCTTTCTGATAAGTTTCCGCTTGATCTAGTAAATAATAAAAAAGAGGTGATGGAATGATGAAATCCTAAGCGGCTAAAAGCTTTGTCTATAGATTCTCCATTTTTTAGCATAAGGATCATTTGTTCTGCTTCTTTTACAAGTGATTGATCCCATTTAATGGTTTCCAATGCATCTAGTAGTGGATAACCACTTGATAATGATCGTTCAAGTCTGTGTAAAAATCGGAGTTGAAGGTCACTTTTTAGCGTTTTTTTCTTAAAAGGAGTAATACGTATCTTCTGAGATAAACCCATAAGCATAAGCCTTCTTTCGTAAATAATTAAACGAGTGTCGATGATCTTCTAGACTGGTACGTAATCCTTTTAATGTATTTTCTAACAACGGACCGTCTAATAGTTCTAAAATGGCTGCACGTCTTTGTACCGACTGATTGATATTTATAGGTAGCAGCTGTATGGATGCTATTCCAATTAATGATTGTGCTAAATCTGAATTGCTTAGTCCCAATTCAAACAGGCGATGAATAGTACCAATCGTATTCTTAGCATGCAATGTACTTAGTACAAGGTGACCGGTTAGTGAGGCATCAAATGCAAATTTTGCTGTATGCTGATCACGTATCTCTCCGACCATGATAATATCTGGATCGTGTCTTAATGCTGCTTTTAAACCTGATTGATACGTAATTCCTGCCTTTTCATTTATTTGCACCTGTAAAATATCATTCAGCTTCTTTTCAATAGGATCCTCGAGTGTTATGGTCTGGTAGGAGCTTTCTTCTAAAAGCGATTGTAGTAGAGCGTATAACGTAGTAGTCTTTCCACTCCCGGTTGGTCCAGTGAGCAAAATGAGACCTGAGGGGTTAGTTATCCATTTTTTTAATATAGATAGTTGATTTGGGAATAGAAAAAGTTGGTTTATTGGAATAGTTTCTTCTTGGGGTAAGATTCGTATTGCTAAGCTTTCCAATTGGTTGACGGGGAGGGTTGATAGGCGAAGAGCGAATTTTTCGGTGTCAACCTGATGCGAAATAGCACCATCCTGAGGTTTTCTAACTTCACCTATATCCATTCCTGCTGTAAACTTATAGTAGGTAAGCAGTAGTTCATATTGTGATGTTAGCATCGTTTTGTAAATTGTTCGTTTACCATGAATACGGAAATAGATATTTGTTTTGTTAGGGAATGGATAGAAATGAATGTCTGATGCTTGATGGGAGATTGCGGATAATAGAAGCTTTTCTGCAAATACTGCAGTGGGGTTCAATGGAAGTGCACCTCCTTATTGAATTTTACTTACTTAAAAAACCATTCGACATAAATTGGCAAATTCCTTCTTTTTTAATTAATTTTTTTAAAAGGTGTGAAATTATGGATAAACTTTTTTTGATCGGCTTTATGGGAAGCGGTAAATCAACGGTAGGAAAGAAGCTTAGTCTAATTTTAAATACTTCGTACATAGATACGGATTCATTAATAGAGGAAACGTATCAAAAAAAAATACCAGCGATTTTTAAAGAGGAAGGAGAAAATGCTTTTCGCAAATATGAGACCGATATTTTACATACAGTGACAGCCGAGATCGTATCGACTGGAGGAGGCATTGTAGAGAAGGATGAAAATGTAAAATGGATGCAAAAAAATGGGGTAATCATTTATTTACAATCGAATTTTGATGAAATCACTACTCGATTGGAGAAAGACTCCTTTAGACCATTATGGGATAAGAGTTTAGCCGATCGAAGAAAGTTATATATTAAACGAGTTATTATGTATGAACAATACGCAGATCTTGTAATAGATACTACCCAAAAAGACATCGAAGCAATTGCACATGAAATCATTCATGAATATACGTATAACTACAAACCAAATCGTGAAAAATATAGGAAAGAAATTCTAAAAGGATGATTACTATGTCAAATGATTATATTAGAACAATGACGGAAAAATTCGTTTCCTATATTGATTTACCTTTAGAGGAAAAAAGAAAAAGAAGAGAAACGTATAAAGCTAAAAAGCAGCAAAATAAACCAGTGAATCGATGGTTTGGTGCTATACCTTTAGCGATTAGAATTTCTTTTAAGAAAGAGTGATAGCAGGCCCAAATATGGACCTGCTATTTTTTTTCTATATGATGGAATTCAGGTTTCAAGTAAAAAATTCCACCATTAATGACAGAGACTTCAATTTTGGGATGGTATCTGTCGGTGATTTCTTCAATTTCCTTTTGAATTCTTACTTCTTCTTGTTCGGTCTGGTCATGATAAAAATGCTTTAGTAATTCGATTTCTTTTTTTAGTTCCTTTAATGATTCTGTTGCCCAATGGTGTTCTTGGTTTTGAAGATAGTCATCTAAAACAGTTTTAATACGGTTGAATCCACTCTCTACTTTAATTAATGGTGAGATGGTATAGCAATAATCAGATATTGCTGCTTGCAAATCGATTTGGTTTAATTGCTCCATCATCTCTGATTTCATTACCCCGTTTACTAAGTTTAATCCAAGGGAGAATAGTTCATCCTTTTTCTGCTTCCCGATATAACTTATTTTTATATTTGTAACCAGCCATGGATGTAAGGCAGTATTTGTAGTCGCTTGAACACGTTGAAAAAGTTTGGTAAAACGTTCATTATTTTTTAAATGGTTTAATATTTGCTGTAGACGAGGGCTGCCAAAGTGAATTTTTTCCCCTTTTGGATCAGGGTGAGTTGGATTCGTACGTAATGTTAGTTGCATGGGATCACCTGGATGCCCCATTTTTTTAATGTAATGCCAATAAAATGGACGATTCATTAAAGCTTTGTCCATTTCTTCTGTTAATTGTATTTGTAACAATCCATTCTCGTTGTTTAGGATTTTACAATGATGTGCAGTAAAATAATCTTCTAAAAATGAATTTAAGTTAGATATTGCCATATTGTTGTTGCTCCTCATGCTCAGTATTGTGAGTGTTACTAATAATGGAAGTTAAGTTATCTAGTTTTATTTTAGCTTCACCAGTGGAAGATGAGTCATTAAAAATAGATTGAATCTCTGTCTCAAGGTCTTTAATTTCTAGTTCTGCAAGAATATCATCCAAATGACCAATTACTTGCTCAAATAAATTTATTTTTTCATAAAGAAGTTTCATAATATGCTCTTCAACCGTACCCTTTATGGCAAAATTATAAATATGAACATCTTTTTCCTGTCCATAGCGATGAATTCGGCCAATACGTTGTTCTAACCTCATTGGGTTCCAAGGTAGATCATAATTAATCATATAGTTACAAAATTGTAGATTAATACCTTCGCCACCAGCCTCTGTAGCTATTAAGACTTGAGCGCGATCTTTAAACAGTTGTCTCATCCAATCCTTTTTCCTACGTTTAAATCCACCTCTAAATGGAACTGAAGTAATGCCATGTTGTTGCAAATACCATTGTAAATAAAGCTGCGATGCACGGTACTCCGTAAATATTATTACCTTTTCATCTCCAATCTGTTTAATCAATTCTACTACTTTTTCCGCTTTTGCATGGTGTGGTAGCTGTTCAATCTTTTCTATAATTGGTTTCAAATAGTCTTGGTTATCATTGTTTGCTAGTTTTTGTAAAGACAGATAACACGCTTCCCTTGAAGAACAAATCTCTCGAAGAAACGTTATTTTTGAAAAGGTTGAAAAAGGTTGAACGGTCGTATCTAATTGTCGGTATACTTCTTGCTCTTCTTCAGAAAAATCAACCCATACGGTTTCAATATGTCTTTTAGCATTATTTAACGAAGTCCCGTGTCTTGTATTACGAACCATTACTTTTTGTATGAGTTGCTTTAAGTAAATATCCTGATTTATTTTCTTACGATCCTTTCCATATTGTTGAACGAATGAATCATAGTTTCCTAAATGCCCAGGCTTTAGAATAGATACTAAGTTAAAGATTTCAATAAGTTTATTTTGAACTGGAGTAGCTGTTAATAGTAGGCAGTATTTTTTCTTTAAAGAACGAACGAATTCATAGTTTTTTGTTTTATGGTTTTTTAGTTTATGTGCTTCATCGATTAACAGAAAATCATAGTCAATATCCAATATAGCTTCACGATGTGGATCTCGCTTTGCCGTATCAATTGATGAAACAACAATTTCATATTGATCCCAATTGTAGTTCTTTCGATGTGCAACAGCTGGAATATAAAATTTTTCATTCAATTCCTTTACCCATTGATTAACTAATGAAGCCGGTACGAGAATTAATGCTTTCTTGACTAACCCACGGATCATATATTCTTTTAAAATTAATCCAGCTTCAATTGTTTTACCAAGACCAACTTCGTCAGCTAAAATCGCTCTACCATTCATTAGCTCAATAGCCTGCTTTGCCGTGTCAATTTGGTGAGGTAAAAACTCAATATTTGGAAGAAATTCTAATGCTCGTAAGCCATAGAATTCTTTTGTCATAGTTGTTTGTTCTGCTTGATAAGCCATATTAAAAAGTTCCCAAGATGAAAATGGTCCATCTTTTTCAAGGGAATTTTGTAGGTTTGAAATAAATGTTGAGTCGTAATTGATCGTTATGTTGTTCATCCTACACTTCCTTTATAATAAAATTAATAAGGTGTAATGGTAACAGTAGAAATATTTCATTCCCACTAGTTGTTTTGTTCACTTATGCAAGTAAAAAGATAGAAAATAATGTTCAGAAAAAAGACACAGGTAAGCGTTTATATGGTATAATGAACGCGATTAAAAAATAGAGTTTTACATTCAATACATAGGTTAGTATAACCAAAATAATCATTTTTCATAAAAGGCGAATGAATACAAGGGGAGAGATTATTTATAGCTACGTATTAAAAGCTATAAATAACGCCGAAGGAGCAAGCGTTAACACGTGAATCTCTCAGGCAAAAAGACTCTTGTAGGACGCAACTCTGGAGAGTGTTTACATCTTCATGTAAACCACCCACGAAGCAAGTATCTATCCCTCTATAGTGATGGTATTCGGTAGATACGCAACTTTCTGGTTTAAGGACAGAGATTTTTCTGATTACAGTAAAATCTCTATTTTTTTATGCTTAAAAATGGTGTTGTAAAGCAACCACTATTGTTGAAAGGCTTTGCAAAACCATGTTTGCTAATCTTCAAAAAAGGAGTGGTGATATGAGTGAATTGAAGAGAACCCCTTTGTATCCTGTTTATGAGAAATATGGTGCAAAGACAATTGATTTCGGTGGATGGGATTTGCCAGTTCAGTTTTCAAGTATTAAACATGAACACGAGGTAACAAGAACAAAAGCAGGTCTCTTTGACGTATCCCATATGGGAGAAATAGTCGTAAAAGGACCTGAAAGTCTAGCATTCTTACAGAAAGTTGTTACAAATGATGTATCAAAATTAACACCGAAGAAAGCACAGTATTCACTTATGTGTTACGAAAATGGTGGAACGGTTGATGACTTTTTGATTTACATGTTAGAAGAAGACCACTATTTATTAGTTGTTAATGCTGCGAATACAGACAAGGATTACGAGTGGTTAGTCGAACAAAACACGTATAGTGAACAAGAACTTACAATTATAAATGTTTCATCAGACTATGTTCAACTAGCTCTTCAAGGCCCACTAGCAGAAGAAATTTTACAAACAATTACAGAAACTGATTTAAGTCAGATTAAGTTTTTCCGTTTTGAAGAGAATGTGCATTTTACAAATATTCCATCCGGTGCATTGGTATCTCGCACGGGTTATACAGGTGAAGATGGATTTGAAATATATATAGATCCAGCTAGTGGGTGTGATTTATGGGATCTATTATTGGAAGTTGGAAAAGATAAAGGACTTGAACCGATTGGGCTAGGTGCTAGAGACACATTACGTTTTGAGGCTAGTCTGCCATTATATGGACAGGAGCTATCAAAGGATATAACACCTATTGAAGCGGGTCTGAAATTTGCCGTAAAAATGGATAAGGCAGTAGATTTTATAGGTAAAGAAAGATTGAAGGAACAACTTGAAAATGGACCAGCAAGAAAAATTGTTGGAATTGAAATGATTGATAAAGGTATACCGCGTCACGGTTATGAAGTAACCCATGACGGTCAAGTGGTTGGATTTGTTACTTCTGGAACACAATCTCCAACTTTAAATAAAAACATCGGACTTGTATTAGTAAATGCAAATGTTACAGAAATAGGTACAGAACTTTCTGTACAAGTTCGTAAACGTACATTAAGAGCAAAAGTGATTCCTAAATCATTTTTAAAACACAACTAAAAGGGAGGGTATACACATGGAATTTCGTTATTTACCAATGACAAATGAAGATAAAAATGACATGTTACAGTCAATAGGTGTCCAAACTACGGATGAGCTTTTTTCGGATATCCCAAAGAAAGTTCGTTTTAATGGAGAATTAAACCTGAAAAAGCCTGCGAATGAATATCAGCTTAAGAAAGAGCTAACAGAGATGGCAAATAGAAATGCTAACCTAAAACAAAATAGTTCATTTCTTGGTGCTGGAGTATATGATCATTTTATACCGTCTGTAGTTGATCATGTCATCTCAAGATCTGAATTCTATACCGCTTATACTCCATATCAACCGGAAATTTCACAGGGGGAGCTCCAAGCTATCTTTGAATTCCAAACGATGATATCAGAATTAACCGGAATGCCTGTAGCTAACTCTTCTATGTATGATGGTGGGACAGCTCTGGCAGAAGCAGTAAATTTAAGTGCTGCTCAAACAAAAAGGAAGAAAATCTTAGTTTCTAAGACAGTACATCCTGAGTCTAGAGCAGTAATCGAATCTTATGGTAAAGGTCCGAACTTGGAGATTGTTGAAATCGATCATAAAAATGGGGTTACAGATCTAGAACAGTTAGCCAATGAGATGGATGAAAATACTGCGAGTGTTGTTATCCAATATCCAAATTTCTTTGGACAAATCGAGTCATTAGAAAAGGTTAAAGAAATAATTGATACACAGAAGAAAACGATGTTAATCGTATCTAGTAATCCCCTGGCTTTAGGTTATTTAACTCCTCCAGGAGAGTTTGGTGCAGATATCGTTGTTGGTGACACACAAGTCTTTGGAATCCCTGCACAGTTTGGAGGGCCGCACTGTGGGTATTTTGCAACGACTACTAAATTGATGCGTAAAGTACCTGGTAGGTTAGTTGGACAAACTACGGATGAAAATGGAGTAAGAGGGTTTGTGCTCACATTACAAGCTAGAGAACAGCATATTCGCAGAGATAAAGCAACTTCAAATATCTGTTCAAATCAAGCTTTAAATGCACTTGCTAGCTCGGTAGCGATGAGTTCCATTGGAAAGCATGGCTTGAAGAAAATGGCGGAATTAAATATGCAAAAAGCACGTTATGCCAAAAGGAAATTTGAAGAAGCTGGTTTCACAGTATTATCAGAGGGACCGATCTTTAATGAGTTTATTGTAAAACTATCAATGCCTGTGAAGGAAGTAAATGATAGTTTATTAGATAAAGGAATTATTGGAGGATATGATTTAGGGCTTGTTTATCCAGAATTAGAAAATCATATGCTGGTCGCTGTAACGGAAATTCGTACAAAAGAAGAAATCGATACTTTTGTAAAAGAATTGGGGGATATCCATGGCTAATAAAGACTTTCCTTTAATATTTGAACGTAGTAAAGAAGGTAGAACAAGTTATAGCTTACCAGAACTAGATGTACCCGAAGTAAATCTGGATGAAGAGTTTGAGGATTCGTACATTCGAAAGACTGCTCCAGACCTACCAGAGGTAAGTGAATTAGAGGTTATGCGACATTATACTGGTTTATCCAACAGAAACTTTGGTGTGGATTCTGGTTTTTATCCTTTAGGTTCTTGCACGATGAAATATAATCCAAAGATTAATGAAGATGTAGCTCGTTTAGATGGATTTAGTCATATACATCCATACCAGGATCCGAGTACAGTCCAAGGTGCATTGGAAATGATGTATGATTTACAAACTTCATTGAGTGAGATAACGGGTATGCATCAAGTTTCCCTTCAGCCAGCAGCAGGTGCGCATGGTGAGTGGACAGGACTTATGATGATCCGTGCTTTTCATGAGGCAAATGGTGATCTTAACCGAACAAAAGTAATTGTGCCAGATTCTGCACATGGAACAAATCCTGCTTCAGCTACGGTAGCTGGATTCGAAGCAGTTACGGTGAAATCAAATGAAAAAGGCTTAGTTGATTTGGATGATTTAAAACAAGTTGTAGGCGATGACACAGCTGCGTTAATGTTAACGAATCCTAATACGTTAGGACTCTTTGAAACAGAAATTTTGGAAATGGCAGAGATCGTACATCAAGCTGGTGGAAAGCTATACTATGATGGTGCAAATTTAAACGCTATTATGGGGTATGCACGTCCAGGTGATATGGGATTTGATGTTGTTCACTTGAATCTTCATAAAACATTCACTGGCCCACATGGTGGTGGTGGACCTGGTTCTGGTCCTGTTGGGGTTTCGAAGGAGTTAGAGCCATTTTTACCAAAACCAATTTTAGCGAAAAAAGAGGATCAATATGTATTTGAGTATGACCGTCCACAATCGATTGGTAGAGTAAAACCTTATTATGGTAACTTTGGAATTAACCTTCGAGCATATACCTATATCCGTACAATGGGTGCTGAAGGTTTGAAGAGAGTTAGTGAGTATGCTGTGTTAAATGCGAATTATATGATGCGTAAATTAGAACAAGAATTTGATTTGCCATATCCGCAACATTGTAAGCATGAATTTGTGTTATCAGGTAGAAGACAGAAAAAGTTAGGGGTTCGTACGCTAGATATCGCAAAACGACTGTTAGATTATGGCTATCATCCACCAACTATTTATTTCCCACTGAATGTCGAAGAGGCGTTAATGGTTGAACCAACTGAAACAGAGTCAAAAGAAACATTAGATGGTTTTATCGATACAATGTTATCTATTTCTGAGGAAGCAAAATCGGAACCAGAATTAGTTCAAGAGGCTCCTCATAATACGATAGTTAAACGTATGGATGAAACAACTGCAGCGAGAAAACCTGTTTTAAGATATTATAAATAGGTGGAACGTGATAATCCAGTACGATATTACGTGAATTGTAGAATATAAAATAAAAAAACAACCTAAGGTGAATTTTATTTCTCCTTAGGTTGTTTTTATAGATAAGTTAGATTGATTATTTAGTCTTAATTTTTCCAGTCCATTTTTTGAATCCGCCTTTTAGTTGACTAATATCTTCATAACCTTTTTTATGAAGTAACTGTGCAGCTCGTGCGGAACGGGACCCACTTTGACAGTATAGGTAAACTGGCTTATCTTTTCGTAATTCTACTAAACGCTGGCGTAATTGGGTTACAGGAATATTTCTTGCACCCAAGATATGGCCTCTTTCAAATTCTTGTGGTTCTCTAACATCAATTAATTGTGCTTTTCGATATCCTTCACGAAATTGTTCTTCCGTTAATGTTTTTAAATACATACGCTGCCTGAAAAAGCGAAATATGCCGACACCTAAAAGGATTACGAGTGCAATAATTAAAAATTCCATGATTTTTATCCCCCGTCTTTCACATTAGTACATGTTCTATTATATGGTGATTCTCTTATTTTTTCAAAGTTTTTTTAGTTAGACTTTATTATCTCATTATGAGAAAAATAATTTTTGCTCTATTTAAGAAAGATGGTCTATGAAAAATCCCCTAAATAGAAGTGTTTGTCGAATACACTCAGATAATGTCTAAGATTTAATAAAAATCAACTAGCAAAACTCTCTTTTTTATAGTAATTATTCACTTCTTACTCTATTTCTCTTTGATTATCTTCTAATTTTATATATTTTCTATCGTTGACAAAATTGAATCATTTCGTTCCGCACACAATATATAGTGTTTTTTAAAATTTACGATACAATATATTGTGTAATTTGGTTTGAGATGATATGGTATATTTAGATGATAATTTAAAAACAATTGTTAGTAGATTTAGTAAGGAGTGAGGTAATGTCGGCGGTTGTTGAAAAAATGAATAGTATTAATGTGGAAATGTTAAATGAGGATATCAAGCTTTTTCCACAAGTACATCCAATTACTGGTGATATGAAATTAACACATAAAGGTGTATCGAGATTAGTAATGTTGGATCGTTATGCTTTTAAAGACACAGAGAAAAAGACGTTAAAAGAAGGTGACTTCGTCGTTTTAACTGTAAAAGCAGATCCGAAATTTCCAGCACGTGGGTATGGATTTGTAAAATCTATTGATTGGATTAACAAAGAAGCAATCATTAAGGTTGACCCAGAATTTCTAACTGTTTTGGATGGTGAAGAGGCAACTACTGGTGAGGTGAAACGAGGATTAGATGTCATTGATAAGCCTTTAGAAGTGTTCTATGAGCAAATTGCTAAACGTAATGCAACAGGGCTAGCAAGTGTTGAAACAACCGAAGAAAAGAAACAAGAATGGGTTGAAAAATTTAACAAAGAATTAGCAAGCTTAAATTTCATTCCTGCTGGTAGGGTGTTATACGGTGCAGGGGCTGAAACAGATGTTACATACTTCAATTGTTATGTAATGCCTTATATTAAGGATTCTCGTGAAGGAATTTCCGACCATCGTAAACAGGTCATGGAAATTATGAGTAGAGGTGGCGGTGTTGGTACGAATGGATCAACGTTACGTCCTCGAAATACGTTAGCAAAAGGTGTTAATGGAAAGTCTTCTGGATCTGTATCATGGTTAGATGACATTGCAAAGCTAACGCATTTAGTGGAACAGGGTGGGTCAAGACGTGGTAAAGAAGCATAGTGTGCCTCGTCTATAAAAAAACCTCGTGAACTGCTGGAAAATCTTTTTTAGTTTTACACATGTTATATACATCTAGATTGTGCACGCTATTAAATAATTTCTAGGATGATTAACATATGAAACTATAGGATGCTAAAGAAAGTCAAAGTTGTAGAATTTGTGATTTTAATATATCTCTTAATAAACAAGGTCGTTTTACATCACATTTATTAAAGGAACATGACATATCACTTGATAGATACTTAAAAAAATATTTTTCACCGTCTAGAAGATTTAAAATGCTCTTACGAATTATAGAGTGTGATGGTGATTATTGGCATGCTAATCCTAAATTTTATAAAGAACTAGCAGATTGGCAAGTCAAACGAAAACAAACTGACTTTGAAAAAAATGTGATTGCTCTAAGGAATGGATTTCGAATCGTCCGATTTTGGGAAGATAATATCATAAATAACTTTGATTTTATAAAAGGCATCATACATGACTTGCTGGCTACAACGTAACTGGAAACGGTAGGCGTGAATGCTTAAAAACAGCAAGTGGATAAAGACGATCAGCAGCCAAGCTCCTTTCAAATGGAGAAGGTTCAACGACCATCGAAAGCACGCTAATGAAGCGGAAGTGAGTAGAGTAGGAATCAAGTGATTCCGAAGCGCGAGGACATCCAAACAGGATGTAAGATATGGTCTGAACTCTAAGGTGACTTAGAGAGCTGAATTAACGATTCAGCGAAACATTTGGCACAAATGATAATGTTAGTGGACTCTCATCCTGATATTATAGAATTCATTATTTCTAAAATGCAAAATCCTAGAATATTACGTTATCTAATTGAAAACACAGAGGATGAGCAAATTAAGCGTTTAGCTCAAGAAAAACTAAAATTCACACCCCTTACAGAAACTGAGACAGACCTTTACCAAGGAATTCTTAACTACAAAAATATTCCTGGTCAAGGTGGTTTTACAAGTGCTGCAATTCGAGAAGCAGAGGAAAAATTAAGAACAGGCGGAACGTACTCTGTTCAAAATTCTGAATTCTTAACAGGTGCAAATATTTCTGTTTGTATCACAAAAGAATTTATGGATGCTGTTGAAAACGATGGGATGTATGAACTACGTTTTCCTGATGTAGAAAATTATACAACGGAAGAGATGAAGGCATATAACGAAGAATGGCACAATGTTGGTGATGTTCGTAAGTGGGAAGAAATGGGCTATGGTGTACGTGTACATCGGAAAATAAAAGCAAAAGAGCTTTGGAATTTAATTAATGTTTGTGCAACGTATTCTGCAGAACCAGGAATCTTTTTCATTGATAATGCAAATGACATGACGAATGCAAAAGCATATGGTGATCAAGTTGTTGCTACGAATCCGTGTGGCGAGCAACCTCTCGCACCATACAGTGTCTGCAACTTAGCCGCTGTTAACTTAGCAGAAATGGCTGATAAAGAGTCAAAAACCGTTAACTATGAAAAATTAAAAGAAACTGTACGAATCGGTGTTAGAATGCAGGACAATGTTATTGATGCTACACCATACTTCTTAGAAGAAAATAAAAAACAAGCACTAGGTGAAAGAAGAATTGGACTAGGTGTTATGGGTCTTCACGATTTATTGATTTATTGTGAAACAGAATATGGATCTGAAGAAGGTAATCAGTTAGTTGATAAAATATTTGAGATGATTGCTACAACAGCATATCGTGAATCTATTGAACTAGCGAAAGAAAAAGGAAGCTTTCCATTTTTAGTTGGGGATTCAGATGAAGAAACAAACAGCTTGCGTGAAGCATTTATTAATACTGGCTATATGAAGAAAATGCCAGAAGATATTCGAGATGATATTTTAAAATATGGTATCCGTAATTCCCATTTACTAACTGTTGCACCTACTGGAAGCACTGGTACAATGGTTGGCGTATCCACAGGATTAGAACCATACTTCTCTTTCTCCTATTTCAGAAGTGGAAGACTAGGTAAATTTATTGAAGTAAAAGCGGATATTGTTCAAGAATATCTCGATAGAAATCCAAATGCTGATCCAGAGAATCTTCCAAATTGGTTCGTGACTGCGATGGAGCTAGATCCAGAAGCACATGCTGATACACAATGTGTTATCCAACGCTGGGTAGATAGCTCTATATCCAAAACAGTTAACGCACCAAAAGGTTATACCGTAAATCAAGTTGAGCAAGTATACCAAAGGCTATATAACGGTGGAGCAAAAGGCGGTACGGTTTACGTCGATGGAAGCCGTGACTCTCAAGTATTAACTCTAAAGGCAGAGGAAAATACATTTGGAGAACAAACAGAATTATTTGATGAAGAAACCGAGAAACCAAAAGTAGTATTAATGGATACAATTCAGGAACTAGACAAAACAAACGTTACGATCGGCTCAGAAGTCGGAGATACATGTCCAGTTTGTAGAGAAGGTAGCGTTGAAGATATTGGTGGATGTAATACATGCACAAGCTGTGGCGCACAGCTGAAATGTGGATTGTAATCTAATAATCTTAAGAAGAACTGATAAAAATCGATCAGTTCTTCTTTTTTTGGTAAAACGTTAACTGTTTTAACCAAGATAGGTCCAACTTAGGTATTCGTTAAGGATTTTCACACCAAGTTTATCCTGTATTTCCGATTCGAGTAGCGACTCTTAGGTCACACCAACACGGAACCTAACAATAATGAGGGGGAAGGAGCTATTGAAGATTCATTTTATAAGATTTAGCTTGTTTATTATATTTAATTACGGTATCCTCAAAGAGAAACAGTTTTGCCCTAGATAAATTTTTTTTGCGAAAGAGGAGATTACATGCCAACACCGAGTATGGAAGATTACATAGAACAAATATATAACTTAATTGAAACAAAGGGGTATGCTCGAGTTTCGGATATTGCAGAGGCATTAATGGTACATCCCTCATCTGTTACGAAAATGGTTCAGAAATTGGATAAAGATGATTACTTGAATTATGAAAAATACAGAGGATTTATACTTACGGATAAAGGGAATAAAATTGGAAAGCGATTAGTGTTTCGTCATGAATTATTAGAAGATTTCCTTGAAATAATAGGTGTAGAAAAAGAGAATATCTACAACGATGTAGAAGGAATTGAGCATCATTTAAGCTGGAATTCCATTGACAGAATTGGCGACTTGGTAAATTATTTTAAAGCGGATGAATCTAGGATTCAAAAGTTAAAACAAATACAGAAGGATTCTGACTAGAATAACCAATAATTGGTTCTATTTTTCCCAGTGAATGCTTACATTTATAAAAAAGCATATAAGGGGAAAATAAATGAAAATAGATGCTGTTTTCTCTGGTGGTGGTGTGAAAGCATTTGCTTTCATTGGCGCATTAGAAAGTATGGAAGCAAGAAACTTGAAGTTAGAAAGAGTTGCAGGGACATCAGCGGGAGCTATATTAGCTTCTTTTCTAGCAGCCGGATACAATGTTAAGGAGATAAAAAATACATTAGACCAGTTAGATTTAAAAACTTTTTTCGATCCCCCAGCGTTCACCAAATTTATTCCAGGTAGCAAATGGTTGTTATTATATTTTCAAAACGGAATATATAGAGGAGACAAATTTGAAAGCTGGTTGTATCATGAATTAGCTAAAAAGAATGTATACACATTTAATGACATTCAACCTGGTTATTTAAAAGTTGTTGTCAGCGATTTAACATTAGGAAAGCTAGTAGTCATACCAGATGATTTAGAACGGGTATATGGAATTGATCCGAGTCAGTTTCTTGTTTCTAAAGCAGTACGGATGAGCGCTGGATTTCCTTATTTTTTTATGCCTAAAAAGATTATTGGAAAAACAAAACAGAAGAGTATTATTGTTGACGGCGGTTTATTAAGTAACTTTCCATTATGGGTATTTGACCAAGAGCGTAATAAAAGAAAAAGACCAATTTTAGGAGTTAAGCTAAGTGATTCAACAGAAATGATCCAACCTAGACAAATACATAATGCACTTGATATGCTACATGCGCTTTTTTCAACCATGAAGCAAGCACATGACGCTAGGTATGTATCTAAATCAGAGGAAGCAAATATTGTATTTATTCCAGTAAAGAAAATTGAAACAACTGATTTCAATATAAGTAGTGAAATGAAAAAGAAACTAATCGATGAAGGTAGGAAAAGAACTAGTGGATTTTTAAAGAACTGGTCAACCTAAAAAAGCGAACTTCAATTAGAAGCTCGCTTTTTTCGTTTTGATTTATTTCCATCAATAACCCGTAAATGATTCGGGCGTTTTTTAATTTTTTTCTTTATTGGAACCTGTTGTGATCTATGTTGTGATGGCTTCATATTCATAGATGTGTTTTGTTTATATTTTGTTTTTGATTGTCTAACTGCCTGCTTATATTTTTTCATATCTGTAGATGGAGCACGTTTTTTAAGAAAAAGAAAATAAACTACAGCAAAAATCGCAGCACCAAAACCTACCATAATCAATATATTTAATAGAAAATCAACAGTATTTGTAAAGAGTTGCGAAATTAGGCCGATTGCTGCTAGACCAATAATTATATAAATAAACGTAGACAATTTATTCATTTTTACGGGTCTCCTTTCTAAGGTAAACATGTTATGTATAAGAAAAACTAAACGTATTAGACCATTTAAAGAGGTTAACACGTAATTTTTTTGGTTGATCTCTATCACGTATAGTCTTACCTATTTTATCCATATTATTCAAAGTGATCGAAATTCCCTTGTATTTATCATTTTACTAAAAATATTGCTTGATAACTAGTCTATGAAAAGAGTATTTTTCAAACAGTTCGATAAAAATCCATGAGTTGTTTTATATCTATTGGTCATACTATAGTATGGAGGTTGATATAATGAGTGATAACAGAAGACTGGAACAAAATAAACCAGAACAATCAACTACACTACTTGGGCGAACATTGATTACAGGATTTGTAGGTGGCCTTCTATGGGGACTATTTGGTGTGATTAATTATTACTTTAGCTTTACTGAGGTATCACCAAGATCATTTTTATTGCGCTCATGGTTAAGAGCAGAATGGACAGATACCTGGTTAGGTGATGTTGTATCAATCTTATTATTGGGATTAATATCTATAGGTGTAGCATTAGTTTATTATATGTTATTTAGAAAGATCAATTCCATTTGGGTTGGAGCAGTTTATGGTTTAGTGCTTTGGGCAATCGTATTTTATGTATTTCAACCGATTTTTCCCAACATACCAAGATTAGTTGATTTAAATGTAAATACAATCGTCTCATGTATTTGTTTATATATATTGTACGGAACATTCATAGGGTATTCTATTTCTTATGACTATCGTGATACAGTAATGAAGAAACATACAAATACAGATAAAGAGGCCTCTAAGTAACACATTTTCAGGCGAAAAGGTTATCCAAATGAATCTGTTTATGATAAACTAATTACGTCCAACTATAAATCATAAAGGGATGAATGGTACTTGAAGCGGCTCTTATTATTAAATGGACCTAATATAAACATATTAGGAAAACGTGAAAATGAAGTGTATGGGGATTTTACACTATCGGATATTGAAACAGAAATACGTGAGCTAGTTGAAAAATTTGGGTATCAGTTAGACAGTAAACAATCAAATCATGAAGGTGAATTAGTTGATATTCTTCAAGGTGTAGATGGAACGTACGAAGGGGTTATTTTTAATCCCGCAGCATATACCCATACTAGCATTGCGTTACACGATGTTATTAAAGCAATATCAACACCAGTAGTAGAAGTACATATTTCAAATATCCATAGTCGTGAATCTTTTCGCCATCAATCACTTCTGGCTTCGGTCTGTTATGGACAGATTGTTGGATTTGGAAAACAAAGTTACCGTTTAGCGGCATTAGCACTATTGCCTGAACAGTAATGGAGTACTTGGTATTCGCAATAGAGAATTGGAATAGAAACAGGGAAAGGGATGAAAAGATGGAGAAACTAACTAAATTGAGAACTGCTTTACAAGAGAATGATTTAGATGCTCTATTAATCGCAAGTCCTATTAATAGAAGGTATGTAACAGGTTTTACGGGGACAGCAGGGGTTGCCATTGTAAGCAAAGACGATGCTCGTTTTATAACTGATTTTCGATATACTGGTCAAGCTACTGAACAAGCAAAAGATTTTACCGTAATCGAACATAAACAATTGATCGAGTTAGAAATTGCGGATCAGTTAAAGCAGTTAAATGTTAAGCGCTTAGGATTCGAAAAAAGCCATATGACATATGCGACTTATGAAAATTATAAGAAAGTAATTGATGCAGAATTAGTTCCAACGAGTGAGATAGTTGAAAATATTAGGTTAATCAAAACCGAAGATGAGTTATCCATCATGAAAAAAGCTGCTCAAATTGCGGATCAGGCATTTGAACATATCCAAGGGTTTATCAAGCCGGGAGTTAAAGAGATTGATGTATCGAATGAACTTGAATTTTTCATGAGAAAACAAGGTGCTACATCTTCAAGCTTCGATATTATCGTTGCTTCTGGTTTTCGCTCAGCTATGCCTCATGGTGTTGCATCCACAAAGGAAATTCAATCTGGTGAGCTAGTTACATTAGATTATGGGGCATTATATCAAGGATATTGTTCAGATATCACCCGTACATTTGCTGTCGGAGAAATTAGTGATGAATTAAGAAACATTTATAATACAGTGCTTGAAGCACAATTGCGTGGAGTGGACGGTATTAAACCGGGAATGTCTGGTAAAGAAGCGGATGCTTTAACTAGAGATTATATTACGGAAAAAGGATATGGAGAATACTTTGGACATTCCACTGGACATGGATTAGGAATGGAAGTGCATGAAGGTCCAGGATTATCATACCGTAACGAAGGAAAACTAGAGCAAGGTATGGTAGTTACGGTAGAACCAGGTATCTATGTACCAAATGTTGGCGGTTGTAGAATTGAAGATGATATTGTAATTACAGAAAACGGTAATGAACGATTAACTACTTCACCAAAAGAATTAATTCAATTATAGTATTAGTGTGACGGTTTTTGTTAGAAGGAGGAAAATGAATGATTTCAGTTAACGATTTTAAAACAGGATTAACAATTGAAGTGGATAATGATGTTTGGCAGGTAATGGACTTTCAACACGTAAAGCCAGGAAAAGGTGCAGCGTTTGTTCGTTCCAAACTGCGTAATTTACGTAATGGAAATATTTCAGAGAAAACGTTTCGTGGTGGTGAAAAAGTAAGTAAAGCTCATGTTGAACACAAAAAAATGCAATATCTTTATGCTTCAGGGGATTCACATGCATTTATGGACACGAGCTCGTACGAACAAATTGAATTACAATCTAATCAAATTGAACATGAATTAAAATATATTAAAGAAAATATGGAAGTTTCTATTATGACCTATGAAGGTGAAATTCTTGGCGTAGAGTTACCTAATAATGTTGAACTAGAGGTAGTTGAAACTGAACCAGGAATTAAAGGTGATACAGCTAGTGGAGGTACAAAGCCTGCCACTCTTGAAACTGGTCTTACGATCCAGGTACCATTCTTTATTAACCAGGGTGATGTATTAGTTGTTAGCACTACAGATGGAAAATACGTATCAAGAGCTAACTAAATAATTATATATATAATTCAAAAAGCAGTCCTAACTAGGGCTGCTTTTTATATTCTATCTTTTTTCTATGTCATAAATTTAACTCCTAAACATACATTTTACTATAAAGGAACAACAAAAAAGTGAGGACTGTTATATGCAGGAGATCTTACGCTTATTTCCCAATGAAATACAGTATGGAATACAAACAAAGCTCGAAAACAGGTGGGACAAGCTACAAGAAATTCGCTTACGTCTAAATCAACCAATTGAATTCATCTTTGATGATGGTGTTGAATGGCTTCATACGTTTAAGCCTAGTAGAAAAGATGGCATGTACATGGTGAATCAATTAAGTGAGTTTTCGTTATATCGCTTAGAGGACGAGCTTCGAGAGGGATATATCACTATAGAAGGTGGTCACCGGGTAGGATTATCTGGGAAGGTAAATACATTAGGTGGATCCGTTAAAGCAATTCAGCATATTTCGTTTCTAAATATTCGTATTGCAAAACAAAAAATAGGGGTAGCCAAGTCTATTATTCCATACCTATATGAGAGAAAATATTTAAGCACGTTGTTTGTTGGGGCACCTCAATCAGGTAAAACTACCTTAATTCGTGACATTACAAGAATAATAGCATCAGGGTGGAAAAACGTTTCTCCAAGAAAAGTTGGAGTAATTGATGAGAGGTCAGAAATAGCTGCCTCCATTAAGGGAATCCCGCAGCATGATGTAGGTATTCGTACAGATGTGATGGACGCATGTCCAAAAGCAGAAGGGATGATGATGATGGTCCGTTCCATGTCCCCAGAAATTCTAGTCGTAGATGAAATTGGTAGTGAAAAAGATGTAGAAGCATTACTTGAAGCCATTAATGCAGGTGTAGTTGTTATTTGCACAATTCATGGACAATCATTAGATGAACTTAAAAAGCGACCGTCTATACAACCTCTACTACAGCACAGAGTATTTAAGCGAATTATCCTACTAGATAACAATAGGAATCCTGGGATGGTTCATAAAGTATATAACGAGAAAGAAGAAAATATTTTACTGAAAACTGGGGTGCTAACCAGATGAAATGGATTGGTGCTCTTCTATTTATTGGAATTACAACGTGGTTTGGCTTTGAATGGAGTCAAAATCTAACCAAACGTCCAAAACAGATAAGGCAAATTAAAAATGCGCTTCAAATATTAGAAGCTGAAATTTTATATAGTCAGCTCCCGTTACAGGATGCATTTGCAACGATAGCAAAACAAATTCCCGAGCCAAGTAAGTCTTTTTTTTCCTACTTAGCAGCTTCTTTGGAAAAAAGAGAAATTGATTTGTTTGCAACATGGGAAAATGCTGTCAAAAATCTAATGGAAACATCATCCTTATCTTCAAATGAAAAGGAAATATTAAATCAATTTGGAAGAACACTTGGCCAACATGACTTTTCGCAACAGCAAAAACATATTCAATTAACAATTAGTCATTTGGAACGAGAGCTAGAGGATGCAATAGATGATCAAAATAGATATGGGAAAATGGCTAAGAGTTTAGGATTTCTGTGTGGTTTATTTATTGTATTATTGCTTATCTAAAAGGGAAGGGGCATTTTTATGCAGATGGATGCATCCATTTTATTTCAAATAGCAGGAATAGGCATAATTGTTGCACTGATTCACACCATTTTAAAACAAATGGGTAAAGAGGAAATTGCGCAATTTGCAACATTAGTAGGTTTTATTATTGTGCTAGTAATTGTAATAAATGGACTCTCTGACTTATTTCAGCAGATCAGATCCGTATTTTTATTCCAAGGGTAGTGCTATATGGATATTATACAAATTGTTACGCTTGGAATTATCGCTAGCATCCTTTATATCGTATTAAAAGACTTAAAAGGCCCCTTTGCTTTTCTCATTATATTAGTTACAGGAATTGTTATATTCCTGGTTGTCATCAAACAACTGGGTGCAATTATTCAATTAATTGAAACACTCGGACAAAGAGCGACAATAAATGGTATGTACATCAATACCATTCTGAAAATTATAGGTATTGCTTATATAACTGAGCTAGGTGCCAACATTACAAAGGATGCTGGGCTTGGAGCAGTAGCAGCTAAGATTGAGTTGGCTGGTAAGGTTTTTATTCTTTTATTAGCTATTCCGATTATAACTGCAGTAATTGAAGCAATATTAAATTTCATACCATCTACGTAACAGCTGATAAAGCTTGTGTTCAAGGAAGGGAGTAATTGGAGTGAATGAAACGATATAGTCGAATAATTCTTCTTGTTATCCCGCTATTCTTTTTGGTACAAGCAGTTGTTTCAGCAGAAGAGGAACTTGATGAAGAGTCATTAGAGGAAATGATCATGGAAGAAATTTCTCTAGATGGCATGCAACGGTATTGGAACGACCTTGTCAATGATTATGGTGGTTACTTACCGGAATTACAAAAAACAAATGTATATGAATTTATTAAAAGTAAAGATTCATTTTCTATTAAAAATACATTATTAGGAGCATTGGAATTTCTTTTTCATGAAGTATTGATAAATGGTAAATTACTCGGAACGTTGTTACTGCTTATACTTTTTTCAGTATTCCTGCAAACCATGCATACGGCATTTGAACAAAGTACCGTAAGTAAGATTGCCTATTTTGTAGTCTATATCGTACTAATATTTATCGCGTTAAATAGCTTTTATGTTGTCGTGTCCTACACGAAGGAAACGATCGACATGATGAGTGGATTTATGATTGCGTTGATCCCATTAGTATTAGGGTTGATGGCAACGTTTGGAAATTTTATATCCGTTTCTTTTTTTCACCCTAT
This sequence comes from Ornithinibacillus caprae, assembly GCF_009728145.1. Classification (GTDB taxonomy): domain Bacteria; phylum Bacillota; class Bacilli; order Bacillales; family Amphibacillaceae; genus Ornithinibacillus; species Ornithinibacillus caprae. The sequence continues at coordinate 381,988 of NZ_WOCA01000001.1, forward strand.
TATTATATTCCTAATTAATTTAAGCGGGGTGCTCGTTTCTAATTTTATTTTGCCTTTACTATTTTTATCTGCGTTACTACTTATCGTAAGTAGTTTAAATGAAAATTACAAAGTTACTCAATTAGCTGATCTATTTAAATCCGTAAGCTTAGGAGTACTTGGAGCATTTCTAACGATATTTTTAGGAGTAATGTCGGTTCAAGGAGCTGCTAGCGCTATACAAGACGGTGTAGCTATGAAGACCACCAAGTTTATTACTGGTAACTTTATTCCAGTAGTTGGAAGAACAATAACCGATGCAGCTGATACAGTCTTAAGTGCTTCCTTATTGTTAAAAAATGCGGTTGGTATAGTTGGGGTAGCTATTATTATTTTTATCGCACTATTTCCTGCCCTGAAGATATTTGCTATTGCATTAATCTATAAAATAGCAGCAGCAGCAATGCAACCGATTGGTGATGGACCGTTAATAACATGTCTGGATACGATCAGTAAATATATTATATATATGTTAGCTTGTTTGTTGGCTGTATCATTTATGTTCTTTCTAGCTATTGCCATTATAGTAATTGCAAGTAATATTACGTTGCTACTGCGATAGGATGATTAAAAATGAGTTTACTTATTGAATGGGTTACGCAAATTATCATTTTTATAATATTAGCAGCTATCATTGACCTCTTAGTACCAGCATCATCTATGAAAAAATATATAAAGTTTGTGGTTGGTTTGTTACTAATATTAATTTTTTTAAAACCATTTTTTAGCTTGTTTAATATAGACCTCCAACACGCTTTTAATACGTCTTTACAGGAGATATTTGAAGATGATTATGGGGAAGAAAATATGGAAAATTTAATTGATATTCAAAAAAGTGAAATAGAATCATCACAGAATGCATATATTTTAGAACAGATGGCTGTCCAATTCAAAGATTTAGCGAATACTCCACTAATAGAAAAGCATCAGGTAGAAATTTCAGATATTGATTTTAAGTTTGCTGCTGAATCGAGTTACTCATTCGAAAATCTGGAAGAGGTCATTGTTTATATTCAAGAATCTGAAGAAGGGGAGGGTGCAATATATGCAGTTGATGATGTAGTAATTAATACAAAAGATCCAGTAGTAGATGAGAATAACGAAGACCTAATGGAAATTTCAGGATTTTTAGAAGAGATTTGGGAACTAAAAGACAAGAAATTAAGCGTTTTTTGGGAGGGAGGGTCATCTTGATTAATAAACTACAAGAGTTCTTTCAATCAAGGATTAGTTCATCGAAGAAAACTTCATATTTAATTTTAATTGGTCTAGTTAGCTTACTACTACTTCTTGTTGGAAATATATTTAGTACCTCATCCCAGGAAGATTCAACAAATCAGGAAATGCAAATGAAATTAGAGCAAACAGCAAAGGATAATGATTCTGATCCAGAAGTAAATACCGCTACAGCTGATGTAGATGAATTAGAAAGAAGTTATAAACAAGATCTAGAAATGATGCTAGAAGCGATTAGTGGAGTATCCGAAGTAGAAGTAATGGTAAATCTTGATTCTACAAATGTTAAAGTCTATGAGAAAAATCTAATTATTGGACAGCAACATACTGATGAAAATGACCAAAATGGTGGAACAAGACAAATTGAGGAGAATACCGAAGAAGCCCAAGTGGTTACAATTAGGCAAGGAGATCAGGAAGCACCACTACTTGTACAAACGAAACGACCAGAGGTAAGAGGCGTATTGGTTGTAGCAAAAGGGGTTGACCATGCAACTGTAAAACAATGGGTCGTCGAAGCTGTTTCAAGAGTATTGGATGTTCCAACACATAGAGTTTCCGTAATGCCTAAAAATTAAGGAGGATGAAAGATGTTAAAAAAACAAACAGTATGGCTATTGACAATGCTAAGCTTAATGATTGTATTGAGTGTATATTACATGACTTCACCTGATAATGAGGATCTAGCTTATATTGACACTGGACAAGATGCTACAGAGAATGGAACGGAAGAAGCTTCCACAGATACTGCTGAAACTACGGATGATACTGAAGTAGGGGACATGACTAATCTTGGTCGAGATGAATTATTTACTACTATTAGAATGGATTTGCAAGATGAGCGAAGTGAGAAAAAAAGCCGATTAGAAGAAATTGTAGCATCTAGTAATGCTTCTACAGAAGAAAAAAATCAAGCCTTAAAAGACATGGATGTCATTGATCAAATTACTACGAAGGAAACAATTATTGAAGAATCTATTTTAGCAAATGCTGAATATCAGGATGTTTTAGTTAGAAATGATGGGGATGTAGTTCACGTTCATGTAAAAGCAGATGAATTATCAAAAGAAGAAACTGTTCAGATCATGCGTATGGTATATGATGAGTTTGGTGAAATTCCTGTAGATGTAAATTTTCAACCAACTACTGAAAGCTAATGAATAAGAAATAATAGGGCTGCCCCAAAGGAGTAAGATCATTTATCTTGATCTCTATCTCAAAACTGGGACAGCCTTTTATTTATGTGCCCGCGGAAAGCGAAGTATTCTGCCGGAGCGGTGTTATAGTACTAGATTCGTAAGGAACGAAAGAAATTAAATTTAAGCGAAAGTTACTGCGCATTCTATATCAACTACGAAGTTTAACATTGCAAAAAGAGTCCTTATGAATGAATCGTAATGAAACTACTATAAAACTATTCGCACTGCCTATTCAAGATTGGTATAATAAGAATGTAAGCGATTGAAATCTTTAGAGTTTTATCTTAACTGTTGATGTTTACCTCATACTTATCGTAAAATGTTAAGAGGAGTTATTAAGACCTAATAATAAATGTATAAAGTAAAGGGGTGCTAACTATATGTTAAAAGTACAAGAAATCCGTGAACTTATTAAATTAATAGATCAATCTACTATTAATGAATTTACTTATGAAACAAATGGAACTACAGTTAGTATGAAAAAATCAACGGAAACAAATACCGTTCAAGTAACACCAGTAAACCCAGTAGAGGAAGTGAAGCAAGTACAACAGCCTGTACAGACGCAGGAGGCTCCTGCTCCAACTACACCTGAGGTGAAACCAGAATCAAACGAAGAGCCTACTCAGAAATCTGTTGACTACGATTATGAAATCACTTCACCAATGGTTGGAACGCTTTACCGTGCACAAAACCCTGAAAGTGATCCATTTGTTAATGTAGGAAGTAATGTAACGAAAGATTCGGTTGTATGTATTGTTGAAGCAATGAAATTATTTAATGAAATTGAAGCAGAAGTTTCAGGTGAAATTGTAGAAGTTTTAGTTGAGAATGGTGAATTAGTGGAATACGGACAACCATTATTTAGAGTAAAGACCAAATAAGGGGACGAGCGTAATGATTAAAAAACTGTTAATAGCAAATAGAGGAGAAATTGCAGTTCGAATAATACGAGCTTGTAAAGAAATGAACATTGAGACTGTAGCCGTCTATTCAGAAGCAGATAAAGAATCATTGCATGTTCAGTTAGCTGATGAAGCATATTGCATTGGTCCAACGTTAAGTAAAGATAGCTACCTTAATTTTACTAACATTATGAGTGTAGCTACACTAACCCAAGTAGATGCAATTCATCCTGGTTATGGATTTTTAGCGGAAAATGCTGATTTTGCAGAGATATGCAAAGCATGTAATGTCACCTTTGTTGGTCCATCACCACATTCCATCCAAAAAATGGGGATAAAAGATGTGGCTCGGGAAACGATGAAGGAAGCGAATGTCCCTATCGTTCCAGGTTCGGAAGGAATCATTAAAAATGAAGAAGAAGCAATTAAAATTGCTAATGATATTGGATATCCAGTAATTATTAAAGCTACTGCTGGTGGTGGTGGTAAGGGGATTCGTGTTGCTCGATCAGAGGAAGAACTGATCAAAGGAATCCGTGTAACCCAACAAGAAGCCGAAACAGCTTTTGGAAATCCAGGTGTATACATTGAAAAATTCATTGAAGATTTCCGACATGTGGAGATTCAAATTCTCGCTGATAACCACGGAAATGTTGTCCACTTAGGAGAAAGAGATTGTACGATTCAACGAAGGTTGCAAAAATTAGTTGAAGAAACCCCTTCACCTGCATTAACCGAAGAAATTCGTGCAAAAATGGGAGAAGCAGCTGTTAAAGCAGCCCAAGCTGTAGATTATAGAGGTGCAGGTACAATTGAATTTATTTTCGATCGAAAATCAAAAGAGTTTTACTTTATGGAAATGAATACAAGAATCCAGGTTGAACATCCAGTTACTGAAATGGTTACAGGCATTGATTTAATAAAAGAACAGATTAAAATTGCTAATAATGAACCGCTTTCTTTTAATCAGGAAGACGTAACATTTGAAGGTTGGGCAATAGAGTGTAGAATAAATGCTGAGGACCCTTTTAAAAACTTCATGCCATCTCCAGGAAAAATAGAGATGTACTTACCACCAGGTGGTTTTGGGGTAAGAGTAGATTCTGCTGCATATCCTAGTTATAAAATACCACCTTTTTATGACTCCATGATTGCCAAATTAATTACGTATGCTCCTACTCGTGAAGAAGCGATTGATCGTATGAAGAGAGCTCTAGGTGAGTTCGTGGTAGAAGGGGTTCACACAACAATTCCTTTTCATCAACTCATTATGGATCATGATGTATTTGTTGAAGGGGATTTTAATACAAACTTTTTAGAAGAGCATCCAATTGTCGAATCAGCAAAAGAATAAGATGCTAAGAGTTTGTATGTTTGTGAAAATAGATAAGGAGTGAGAGAATGGCTGATCAACCATTAGTAAATGTTAGTGAAAATACTGGATTAGGCAAAGTAGAAATTGCTCCAGAAGTAATTGAAGTAATAACTGGTATTGCTGCATCAGAAGTAGATGGTTTATATTCGATGCGAGGTAATTTTGCAACGGGTGTTGTAGAACGATTTGGAAAGAAAACACATAGTAAAGGTGTTAAGGTTGAGTTAGGTGATAACGGAATAGTTATTGACTTGTTTGTAGTATTAGATTTTGGGGTTTCAATCCCAGAGGTAGCACAAAAGCTACAGGAAAACATCAGACAAACATTAAAAACGATGACTGCACTAGAGATTGCAGAAATTAATATTCACGTAGTCGGAATTCAAATGGAAAAAGAAGAATCAGAAGATACGAACGAATAATAATCAAGGTCAAAAGACATACTGTCTTTTGACCTTGATTTTATTGTGTATAAAATTGGTTGTTTGTGGCTTTGCAATTATTTTCGTGTTATTATTTGTGGTAGATAAGATAAAAGGAGTTATGGTAGATGAAACGTCACGCAGCAAGAGAAAAAGCTTTTCAAATTTTATTTCAACTAGATATTAATGATACGAACCCAACTGAATTAATTAACGAACTGTTAGATGCGGAAGAACAAGATGAGTTTTTGCAGTCGCTTGTTAGGGGAGTTTTTTCTCATAAAAATGATATAGATCAAACGATATCCAATCATTTAGAAAATTGGACTATCCAAAGACTTGCCTCCGTAGAAAGAACGATCGTAAGAATTGCAACATATGAAATTAACTTCCTAGAGGATGTTCCCACAAATGTTTCAATCAATGAAGCGATCGAATTAGCTCATAGATACGGTGATGAAAAATCGGGGAAATTTGTCAATGGCGTTCTATCAAAAATTATCAATAAATAACATATAAAAAATTACAAGGGGAGATGGAAATGTCTGCTGAGTTAATCAATGGGAGAGATTTAGCACAAGAACTTAGAAATCAAATGAAAGATGAAGTTATTGCGTTAAAAAAAGATGGAGTTACTCCACATTTAACAGTTGTCCTAGTTGGAGATAATCCAGCATCCAGATCTTATGTAAAAGGTAAAGAAAAAGCCTCAGCCGAAGTAGGTATCCAATCTAAAGTGATTGAATTACCTGGTACAGTATCTGAAGAAGAGCTATTACAGCTGATTAATGAGCTGAATGATAACAATTCTGTTCATGGTATTTTAGTTCAACTTCCGTTACCTAAGCATATTCAAGAACAGAAAGTAATTGAGACCATTTCTCCGTCTAAGGATGTAGACGGTTTCCACCCAGTGAATATTGGTCGAATGATGACTGGACAAGACACCTTTCTTCCTTGTACCCCTTTTGGGATCATGACGATGCTTCACTCTAAAGATATTTCAATAGAAGGAAAGCATGCAGTTATCATAGGCCGTAGTAATATCGTTGGGAAACCAATAGGACAACTACTATTAAATGAAAATGCGACGGTAACATACTGTCATTCCAAAACAAAAAATTTAAAAGAATTTACTACAAAAGCTGATATATTGATTGTTGCTGTTGGTCGGCCAAATGTTATCAATGAAGAGCATGTAAAAGAGGGTTCTGTTGTAATTGATGTCGGGATTAATAGATTGCAGGATGGATCACTTACAGGTGACGTAGATTTTGATAGTGTTGTAGAAAAAGCCTCACATATTACACCTGTGCCACGTGGAGTAGGGCCGATGACCATCGCAATGTTATTACATAATACGATAAAAGCGGCAAAAGGACTGACGTAATTGAGCGAAAAATATTTAACGGTTACAGCTCTTACAAAATATATAAAACGAAAAATAGATACGGATCCTCATTTAAGAGATGTTTGGCTAAAAGGTGAAATATCAAATTTTAAACATCATAGTAGAGGACATATGTATTTGACGATTAAAGATGATCAAACTCGAATCCAAGCTGTCATGTTTGCGGGAAATAATCGACGCTTGAAATTCACTCCAGAAAATGGGATGAAGGTCCTTTTGCGAGGAGAAATCAGTGTTTTTGAATCGAATGGTCAATACCAGCTTTACATACAACAAATGGAGCCGGATGGAATTGGTTCCTTGTATTTAGCTTTTGAACAATTAAAGGAGAAGTTACGTAAACAAGGTTATTTTGAAGAAGTGCATAAAAAGGCAATTCCATTATTTCCGAAATCAATTGGGATTATTACGTCACCAACAGGTGCTGCTGTACGAGATATCATTACAACGATAAAGAGACGTTATCCAGTAGTACAGGCGACGGTAATTCCCGTTTTAGTTCAAGGATCTAGTGCCGCTGAATCGATCCGGAATGCAATAGAGGTGGCAAATGAAAAGGTGGTGTTTGATGTATTAATTATCGGACGTGGTGGAGGATCGATTGAAGAATTATGGAGTTTTAACGAAGAGGTGGTTGCAGATGCAATTTTTCGTTCTAAAATCCCAATTATTTCAGCGGTTGGTCATGAAACGGATACTACGATAAGTGATTATGTTGCGGATTTAAGAGCGCCAACCCCAACAGGAGCAGCAGAGCTTGCAGTTCCTTCTATCGTTGAGTTAAGAGATAAAGTTACAACTCAAAAACGTCAACTTACTAGAGCTTTAAACGTAAAGCTAGATCATCATAATAAAATGCTACAACGTCTGGTGCAATCCTATGCTTTCCGTTATCCTAAACAAATGATTCAACAAAGAGAGCAGCAGCTGGATAAACTTCAAGAAAACTTATTTAAGTACAGCAGAAATCATGTAAGCCAACTACATGATGCATATAAACAGCTGAGTATTAGATTACACAATCAACACCCTAAGAAGCAACTTGAACAAGCTAAAAAGGATCTTCTTCAATTACGTAAGCAAAGCATAAGTCGAATGTCACAAATCGTTGAGAAGAATTCAATCAATCTCAAACAATCGATGGAAAAATTAAGCTTACTTAATCCTTTAGAAATTATGAAACGTGGATTTGCTATCCCTTATAATACAGATGGAAATATTATCAAAACAACTACCCAGGTCTCTATTGACGATAAAATTTCGATTGAGATGAAAGACGGGAAGTTAGAGTGTCAAGTTTTACAGATAGAGGAGGGGAGTAGAAATGACTGAAAAAAATGAGAAAGAGATAACCTTTGAAGAAGCAATGGAACAGTTAGAAGCAATTGTGGAAAAATTAGAAGAAGGTGATGTGCCTCTTGAAAAAGCAATTTCTTACTATCAAGAGGGTATGAAGTTATCTAAATTATGTAGCGATAAATTAAGTAATGTGCAAGAAAAAATGGTCCAAATAATGAATGAACAGGGAGAACTAGAACCATTTGAATTACAGGGGGATAATTAACTGTGGAAGTAAAACTAAACGATTATATTTCATCCAAACAAAGTAGGGTAGAAGAGGAGATTAAGACGTACTTCGATAAGTTGGAAGTTCCACAAAAGCTAAAGGAATCCATGATCTATTCCATGGAGGCTGGTGGCAAAAGACTAAGACCAATCTTATTGATGGCTAGTTATGAAGCTTATGGAGATGACGTATCTAAAGCCTTATCTTCTGCAATAGCATTGGAAATGATACATACCTACTCTTTAATTCACGACGATCTTCCCGCAATGGATGACGACACCTATCGCAGAGGGAAGTTAACTAATCATAAAGCTTTTGATGAGGCTACGGCAATTTTAGCTGGAGATGCGTTACTCACTTATAGCTTTGAAATTATTTCCAATGACCCCTTGCTAAGTGATTCGGAAAAAGTAGAAGTCATTAAGAAGCTTTCCAAAAGTAGTGGTCCTAAAGGGATGGTAGCAGGCCAAATATTAGATATGGATGCTGAAGATCGTGCGGTTACTTTAGAGGAATTGGAAACTATACATGATTTAAAAACAGGAGAATTATTAAAGTTTGCTATCACGACAGGTGCTTTCTTAGGTAATGCAACCAAAAAACAATTAACTGCTTTAGAGGAATTTTCTTATTATCTTGGTCTTATCTTCCAAGTTCAAGATGATATCTTAGATGTAATTGGTGATGAGAATAAAATAGGGAAAGCGGTAGGAAGTGATGAAAACAACCTAAAAAGCACGTACCCTAAGCTTTTAGGCTTAGATGGAGCAATAAGTAGAAAAGATGAATATGTTAATCGTGCAAAAGAAGCATTAGCTAAGGCTGATGCAGATATATCAGTTTTAAGTGCATTAACTGATTATTTTAGCCAACGAGATCACTAGTCTACATGCTTTTTTATCTAAAATGTGTTATAATAAAGTCAAAAGGAATGGTGCAGTATTCTAGTCAGTCCTCCGTTCCTGAAGGCGGGCCTAAAAATCCGCCAAAGGGCACATCGATGAAGTTCCTTGTGTTGGCTTGAGGCGCCCAGCCTTGGGTCGATGCTGGGAGTTAAGGTTTTTGGGCGATCCACAAAGGCATGTGGGCGTTGACCCGATTACCGCGGAGGCCCATCTCTGTAGTGGTTGCTAAGCCTAGGAACTATTATGGAATGGGGTATGAACCTGCATGAAGTGGTTAGGGACACCTAACGTGCAGCGTAGCCTGCCTTGAGTGGTATTCGAGGGGATTAGAGGCAATAATAGTCTTTCTAGGTGGCCACTAGATTTTCTATTACATTTCTATGAAATCGGTACTGCAAAAGAGGCTAGGGAATGGTTAAAGACTGCTGAGGAAATCTCCTAGACTGTTCAATGGACAATTAAATGGGATTATAGTGTGGACTAAGTGGTAATCCAGTCTAGTATTCGGCGACGAAGCTAAGGTGGGTTTAAAGGGGAACCGCCCTCGTGGCAACACGGGGTACTCACTTGGGAAAACCTACTGGACCTAAGCCACAGTTTTTACCATTTAATTGACCATTCCTTCTTACATAATACTATGTATAATTAGTAATAATATAAACTTAATGGAGTTAAGAATGAAATCACAAATAAAAGGTTCGATAAAATTTAGTTTAACGATTGCCGTTATCACTTTTGTGTTAGCGGCTATTTTTTCAGTTGTATCATCCTCCTTATTAAATCAAGTAATGTGGTTAATAGGGTTGTTTATAGTTTTACTTATTGTTTTTATAGGTGTATTTTTTGATATGCTTGGAATTGCTGCAACCGCCGCAGATGAGGTGCCATTTCATGCAATGGCTGCTGAAAAAGTTCCAGGTGCCAAAGAAGCTGTCTATATTATTCGTAATGCCGACAAATTTGCCAGTTTTTGTAATGATGTAATAGGTGATATATCGGGAATTGTTAGTGGAACAGCTTCTGCAATTGTAGTATTACAAATAGCAAACTTGATGGGACAAGGTGATGGATCTTCTATTCATATTACGTTAAGTGTTGTATTGACTAGCTTAGTTGCAGCATTAACCGTAGGTGGAAAAGCTGTCGGTAAATTTTTGGCAATTCATTCTTCAACAACTATTATCTTCTTCGTAGCTAAAGTAATTGCGTTTATTGAAGAGAATTTAAAAATAAAAATACTTTCATTTGCCAATAATGGTGATAATAAAAAAAGATAGTTAATTCTAATCTTACAAAGGATATTAATACTATGGGTAAAAAACGGTTGGATGTTTTATTAGTAGAAAGAGAATTAATTGAAACAAGAGAAAAAGCTAAAAGAGTTGTTATGGCTGGACTTGTTTATTCAGAACAGACTAGGTTAGATAAGCCTGGAATGAAGATAGATGAAGATATTCCACTCACTGTAAAAGGGAATTTAATTCCTTATGTAGGTAGAGGTGGACTTAAGCTTGAAAAGGCTTTACAACACTTCCCTATTGAAGTGGAGAATAAGATAATGGTAGATGTTGGATCATCGACAGGTGGTTTTACTGACTGCGCATTACAGAATGGTGCGAAACAATGCTATGCTATCGATGTTGGTTATAATCAATTGGATTGGAAATTACGAAATGATCCGCGTGTAATTGTGATGGAACGTACAAACTTTCGTTATGTAACCAAGGATATGCTAACAAAGGGACTTCCAAATTTTGCAACGATTGATGTCTCGTTTATCTCTTTAAAATTAATCTTACCAGTGCTAAAACAATTACTTGTAGTTGATAGTGATGTCATAGCATTAATTAAACCACAATTTGAGGCTGGAAGAGACCAAGTAGGTAAAAAAGGAATTGTAAGGGATAAAAAAGTACATCGAGAAGTACTAGAAACCATTATTAGCTTTGCTTTTCAGGAAGGTTTTGAATTGTATGGATTGACATTTTCACCGATTACAGGTGGCGAAGGTAATGTTGAATTTTTAGCTTATTTTGGTTGGAGAAAAGAAAAAGAAGGAATTTCGATGTCCGATGTCGAAATAGACCTAGTAGTCGAAGAAGCTCATCGTACATTAAAATCACCTGAGAAAAAATGAGTATGGACTGCAACTTTTGTAGTCCTTCTTTTATTGGGAGATTACACAGTATAAAGGCTATGGAGGTGTTTATTATGAGTAAAATACAACGACATATTAAAATACGGGAATTAATTACAGAAAATGAAATTGAAACGCAGGATGACCTTGTTGATCGTTTAAAGAACCTCGGATATAACGTGACACAAGCGACGGTCTCACGTGATATTAAAGAACTACATTTAGTGAAAGTCCCTACACCTAGTGGTAATTACAAATATAGTTTGCCAGCAGACCAACGTTTTAATCCATTAGATAAATTAAAGCGTTTAATAATGGACGCTTTTGTTAAAATTGAGCACACTAGTCATTTTATTGTTCTTAAAACTCTACCAGGTAATGCTCATGCTATTGGTGTTCTAATTGATAATCTTGATTGGAATGAAATAATGGGGACAATCTGTGGCGATGATACGTGCTTAATTATTTGCCGAACAGAAGAAGACACAATAAATATTAAAGATCGTTTTTTACATATGCTATGATCCTTAATATGATGGGGTGTGAAATTACATGTTAACAGAACTTTCGATACGTAATTTTGCAATTATCGATCAAATAACAATTACGTTCAATGAAGGTCTTACCGTTTTAACAGGTGAAACAGGTGCTGGAAAATCAATTATTATAGATGCTGTACAATTATTAGCTGGCGGACGTGCATCCGTAGAATATGTAAGGCATGGACAGGAAAAAGCTGAGATGGAAGGATTATTTTCTATCGATCCCCACGACCATCCGATTTATGCTGTAGGAAAGCAATTTGGAATTGAAGTCCAAGATGGTCAAGTGGTCTTACAGCGGATCATAACTTCTAGTGGTAAAAGCATTTGCCGAGTAAATGGGAGATTAGTTACCTTAGCTATTTTAAAGGAATTTGGAAAAACTTTAATTGATATCCATAGTCAGCATGAAACCCAATCTCTTATGATCCCTGATGCTCATGTTGATTTACTGGACCTTTATGATCCTGTTCATATTGAGAAGGTTAAAGAGGAGTATACATATTTATTTGATAAATTACAGGCGTTAAAAAAACGGTATAAAGACTTAAATGAAAATGAGCAGGAAATGGCACATAGATTGGATTTATTAGAATTTCAATATAATGAAATTGAACAGGCAAATTTATCACCGGATGAAGATCTTAAATTAGAAAAAGAACGAGATCAATTAGCTAACTTTGAACGAATTTACAAAGGTGTTCATGATGCATATTATGCATTATATGGTGAACAAAGGGGAATAGATTGGTTAAATTTAGCGCAACAGTCGTTACAAGATGTTTGTTCCTATGATGAATCTATCGATAAAAAAGCTGAAGAATTATCTAATTATTATTATTTAATTGAAGAAATAAGCATGGATTTACGTAATTTTTTTGAGACATTAGAATTCGATCCAAACCGACTAAATGAAATAGAGTCTAGATTAAATGAAATTAATCGATTGAAAAAAAAATATGGAAGTTCAGTGAATGAAATACTATCCTATATGGGTAGGATAGAAGAAGAGATCGAGCAATTAAAAAATAAGGATTCTCACCTTTCTATTTTAGCTGAACAAATTAAAGAATTGGAATACGATGCCTATTTAGAAGCAATCCAATTACACGACTTACGGAAGAAAGCAGCCAAGTCATTAGTAGAGGATGTCCATGTAGAGTTAAAAGACTTGTACTTAGAAAAGGCTTCATTTTCCATATCCTTTGATCCCGATCTAGAGAGTCAACATTTGCGAAAAGATGAAATGGATCCGTCTGTTCAATTACATAAGAATGGATTTGACCACGTAAAGTTTATGATTTCAACGAATACAGGAGAACCGTTAAAAGAATTAAATAAAGTAGCCTCTGGTGGAGAACTTTCTCGTATTATGCTTGTTCTTAAAAAGATTTTTGCAAAGCACCACGGTGTTACAAGTGTTATTTTTGACGAAGTAGATACAGGAGTAAGTGGTCGAGTTGCTCAGGCTATTGCAGAAAAGATCTTTCAAATTTCAAAGCAATCTCAAGTCCTTTGTATTACACATTTGCCTCAAGTTGCAGCAATGGCAGACACACATAAGTTGATTGTAAAAGATGATGATCATAAGCGAACTTCTACAACGGTAACAGAACTAACTGTAAACGAGCAAATAAGTGAGCTAAGTAGGATGATAACTGGTACAAAGCTAACAGATACAGCTAAAGAACATGCAAAAGAATTACTTGATTTAGCCTCTGCTTTTAAAAATCAACATGTATAAGTATTCTTTAAGAGCCAGATTTATCTGGCTTTTTTAGAAGAGAAGTATATATGTAGCTGTTTTTGATGATGCGATTCATTATTCATAGATAAGATTTAATATTAATCAGGAAATGTTACCATCTTTTCTAATCTCTCACCAGTTTAAAAAATGCCCAAAAGGTAAAATTAGAAGTACAGAAATAAAAATGGTATGGGTTAGGAACGAGGAGAGTGAATTGCGTGAAAAAGACAAATAATATTCGAATGATATTGGGCGTTGTGCTCCTTATTGCTTTGTTTGCAGTTCCTTTTATGCCCCCAGTTCAAAAATATATCTCGATCCCCAATGAAATTGTAACCGTAAATAACCAATCTCCTATTGATGTACCTACATTAGGCGATTCAGTTGAGGTCAGTGCATCTAATAATGTTAAAGCAGTTAATGCAACAAAATTTTACGCAGAAAATACTGGTGAAAGTGAATTAACGTATTCAGTTGCTGGAGTTCCAATTAAGAAAGTAGATGTATCTGTACTTGAAGATATTAAGGTTATCCCTGGTGGTCAATCTATTGGTGTTCAACTTCATACACTAGGCGTACTTGTTGTTGGTCATCACATTGTAAACGGAGAAAATGGTTCACTTTCTCCTGGAGAAGATGCAAAAATTGAAGTTGGTGATGTTATTTTAGAAATCAATGGCAATGAAATTAAGGAAATGAAAGATGTAAAACCATTAGTAGAAGAAGCAGGCAATAATGGTGAAGATTTAACATTGAAAGTCAAAAGAGGCGAAGAAACATTTGAAACCAAATTAAAGCCTGTCTATGATCCAAAAGAAAAAGAATATCGAATTGGTTTATATATTCGTGATTCCGCAGCAGGTATTGGAACAATGACCTTTTATGAACCGGAATCAAAAAAATATGGTGCACTTGGACATGTGATTTCAGATATGGATACGAAAAAGCCGATCGAAATTCATAATGGAACAATCGTTCGTTCTTCCGTTACTTCTATTGAAAAGGGAAATAATGGAACACCTGGTGAAAAACAAGCTAAATTTTCGATGAAAGATAATAAGATAGGGTCAATCACTAAAAATAGCCCATTCGGTATTTTCGGTAAATTAGATAATGGAATTACAAACGGAAATTATGATAAACCGATGTCGATAGCATTATCACATGAAGTTAAAGAAGGTCCGGCCAAAATATTAACGGTAATTGATGGAGAAAAAGTGGAGGAATTTGACGTAGAAGTAGTAAGTAGTATTCCACAAAAATCTCCAGCTACAAAAGGGATGGTCATTCAAATTACAGATCCGAAGCTATTAGAAGCAACAGGTGGAATCGTTCAAGGGATGAGTGGTAGCCCGATTATACAGGACGATAAAATAATTGGTGCAGTAACTCATGTATTTGTTAATGATCCAACATCAGGATATGGGGTTCATATTGAATGGATGTTACAGGATGCAGGAGTAGATATTTATCAAGAAAAAGATGATATAGCTAGTTAAAAATAACTTGTAGTGGAAACACTACAAGTTATTTTTTGAATATAAAAAAGTAGAAGTTTTCTAATAGTTAATCAAATCTAAAGAATTATTGTAAATTACATGATATAATAAACAAAAATATTTTTCGACAAAGCAACTTGATTATTTGTCATAAAAAATCGAATCACATCGAAATATATAGTAAATCGAAGGAAATCAAAGAAAAAATAAAAAAATCCAAAGTTTTTTAAATAAAAGAAGGATATTTCGAACTTATGTCGAATACATAGTAGTGGAAAAGCTCGAATTATAAAAGGAGGAACTTTCGTGGAAAAGATATCGGTTTGTTTAGTGGACGATAATAAAGAACTTGTCCAACTAATGGAAGAATATTTTGATGAAAAAGATGACATTGAAGTAATTGGTACGGCCTATAATGGTAAAGATTGTTTAGCTATGCTAAACGAATTAAACCCGGATGTATTAATATTGGATATTATTATGCCTCATGTGGACGGTTTAGCAGTACTTAATAAGCTTCGTGATATGGGTCGCGATACGAATAATCCAAGCGTTATTATGTTAACCGCTTTTGGACAGGAAGAAGTGATGAAAAAAGCAGTTGATTTAGGTGCATCTTATTTTGTTCTTAAACCATTTGATTTGGATAATTTGGCTGATCAAATTCGTCAGGTTAAAGGAAGTCCAATTGTATCGAGCAGAGGAAATACTGGTAATAAAAAGGAAAGAAGGAAAAAAGATTTAGAAGCAAGCATTACTAATATTATTCATGAAATAGGTGTACCAGCTCATATAAAAGGGTATATGTATTTAAGAGAAGCTATTACAATGGTGTACAATGATATTGAATTATTAGGTTCGATTACTAAGGTTTTATATCCAGACATTGCCAAAAAATACAATACAACATCTTCTAGAGTTGAACGAGCAATTCGTCATGCAATTGAGGTTGCATGGAGTAGAGGAAATATTGATTCTATTTCGGCTTTATTTGGTTATACAGTTAGTATTTCGAAGGCAAAACCGACCAATAGTGAATTTATCGCAATGGTAGCCGATAGGTTAAGGCTAGATCATAAAGCAAGTTAAATAAAAAAAGATTACTGTAATTTTACAGTAATCTTTTTTTATACGCTTTTAAAAATTTGGATATTGTATCTCATCTTTTATTATCTTCAAAAAACACGTGGTATAGTGATTGAATTGCTTTGTTAATATCATCAGCTTGAATTCCAAACATCATGGAAACATCGGAAGAACCTTGGTTAATCATTTTAATGTTTACATTTGCTTTTGTTAATGCCGTTGTTGCTTTTTGTGCAATTCCTACCGTATTCATCATGCCTTCACCAACAATCATAATCATTGCTAGATTATAATGAACTTTTACTGTATCAGGTTTTAATTCCTCTTTAATTCGAGAAATAATTTTAGACTCTTTTTCAGGGGTTAGTTGATTATCACGGATAATAACAGATAAATCATCAATTCCTGATGGTGTATGTTCAAATGAAACATCTTCTCTCTCTAAAATTTCAAATAATTTACGACCAAAACCAAGTTCACGGTTCATTAAATATTTGCTTACAAATAATGTAGAAAATCCTGTATCACTAGCAATTCCAACAACACATTTTTCTTTCGATTCTTTTTCTGCAACAATAAACGTTCCTGGGGCATCGGGATTGTTGGTGTTTTTGATGCAAACTGGGATACGTTCTTTAAACGCTGGTATTAGTGCTTCATCATGGAAGACCGAGAATCCAGCATAGGAAAGCTCACGCATTTCTTTGTACGTAAGTGAGGTTATTTCTTTCGGTTGATGAACAATGTTTGGATTAACCGTATAAACAGAATCAACATCCGTAAAGTTTTCATATAAACTTGCTTGAACACCAGCAGCGACGATTGAACCGGTTATATCTGAACCACCTCGAGAGAATGTCATTAATTTTCCGTCAATTGTATATCCGAAAAACCCAGGAATCACTAAAATTTCAGGTCGATTTCGAAGTGTATATAATTTCGAATAGCTTTGAGGTAATATTTGTGCATTACCGGGTTCATCACTAACGATTATTCCAGCATCTTTCGGATTTAAATAGCTTGCTTCTAAACCAATTGTTCTAAGATATTCACTTAGAATTTTAGCGCTACTATCTTCACCAATCGCTTTGATCGCATCCAACTTTTGATCACTTGGTTCATTTCTTTCTAATACGGAATAGATGGTTTGTTCAATATCTTTTAGAATATATTCTGAAACTCCAAGTTCAGTTGTAATTTCACGGAAACGACCGATAATAATAGATAAAAACTCATCATAGGATTCATGGTTGACATACGCATTACCTAAATTAATTAACATATCGGTAACCTTAAAATCTTGTTTATTTCTTTTACCTGGTGCTGATACAACAATAAATTTTCGTCCAGAATCTTTTTTTATAATTTCGCCTACTTTTTTTAGTTGAGTTGCATTTGCTACTGAACTTCCTCCAAATTTTGCTACTTTCATAACGATCTCCCCAATGTTGTTTAATCTTGTGATATTTGTTTTGTTTTATCTTCTTTAATTTGTTGACGCTTCCGGTCTCTATAAACGATGAATCCCGCAATAAATGATAAACCAGCTAAAAATAGAACTAGTCCCACTGTAAATTGAATGCCAGTATGGAAAAATATTGGGTAAAAATCATTAAATAATGTGTCTCTCATCAGTTTAATACCGAATGCAGCAATGATCCCAGGTATTAATAAAAATAATACTGCTATTAACCTAAACATGGTGTAATTCTCCTCATATTTATAACTTTAATAAGTATATCAAAATATAAAGAAAATAGGTACTTTAAAATTATTTGCTAAATCGTGCAGATTAACGTATGATGTGATTATGCAGAATGTTGCAAGGTGGGATGAGATGAAGCGTGTTTTAATTGTCGGGGCAGGCAAAGGTGGAAGCGCATTATTTAAACTGTTATATCCAATGGACAGGATGAAGGTCATTGCAGTTGTCGATCATAATCCAAATGCAAAAGGACTAACGTTAGCAGCTAATCATAATGTTGCTACTGGAAGTAACTGGAAGGAATGGGTTTATGAGAAGGTTGACATCATTATAGAAGCAACTGGTAATGAGAAAGTATTACAAGAAATCCTACATAGACGTAAGAAAGAAACGGTTGTAATTCCCGGGACGGTTGCCTATGTAGTCGCAGAGTTATTGGATGAAAAGGAAACATTACTTAATAAGTTAACCGAACAAACAAATAATCAAGAACTAATTTTAAGTAATATTAGAGATGGAATGATTGTAATAAACAACATGGGAGTACTCCAATTTGTAAATAAGAGTGCTGAACATATCCTTGGCTATAAAAAGGACGAATTAGTTGGTAAAAACATAGAAAAAGTTATTCCTAATACAAGGTTACCACAGGTTCTCCGGAGTAGAAGGAAAGAGGTTAATCAAAAATTATTACTTGAAAACGGGAAGATGGTTATTACTACTAGGCTTCCAATAATTAACGCTAATGATGAACTGATTGGTGCGTTTGCAGTTTTTAAGGATATTACAGAGGTACTAAACTTAGCTGAGGAGAATACAGACCTCAAGGAAATTAAAATAATGCTAGAAGCGATTATTCAGTCTTCAGATGAAGCGATTAGTGTAGTTGATGAAAATGGAATCGGATTAATGATCAACCCAGCCTACACTAGAATAACAGGGTTAAAGGAATCCGATGTTATTGGGGAGCCTGCAACAGTTGATATTTCTGAAGGAGAAAGTATGCATATGAAGGTGTTGCAGACCCGTCGCCCAGTTCGAGGTGTTCGAATGAGGGTGGGACCTGCGAAGCGTGAAGTGTTAGTTAATGTTGCTCCTGTAATTGTTGATGGGAAAATTAAAGGTAGTGTCGGAGTGCTGCATGACGTTTCGGAGATTCAGTCTTTAACGAGCGAATTAAAACGGGCACGACAGATCATTCGTAATTTGGAAGCGAAATACACATTTGATGACATCATTGGGAAATCGACAGAAATGCAATTAGCTTTAGAACAAGCTAAGGTAGGAGCTAAGACGCCAGCAACCGTATTACTCAGAGGAGAATCAGGGACTGGGAAAGAGCTGTTTGCTCATGCGATACATAATGAGAGCAACCGTAAACATAATAAGTTTATTCGTGTTAACTGTGCAGCAATCGCTGAGTCCATTTTAGAAAGTGAATTATTTGGATATGAGGAAGGTGCATTTTCTGGCGCAAAAAGAGGCGGAAAAAAAGGGTTATTTGAAGAAGCAAACATGGGTAGTATCTTTTTAGATGAGATTGGTGAATTATCATTACATATGCAGGCAAAGCTATTGCGAGTATTACAGGAAAACGAAATAGTTCGTGTCGGTGGTACGGACCCCTTTATGATTGATGTTCGAATTATTGCAGCAACCAATGTGAATCTAGAAAAAGCTATTATGAATAAGACGTTTCGGGAAGATTTGTATTATAGATTGAATAAATTACCAATTTTTATTCCATCTCTTCGTGAGCGAATTAATGATTTACCTGATTTAGTGCATCACATTATACAAAAGATGAATCAGGATTATGGGCGTAATGTACGTGCTATTTCTGATGAAGCTTTATCACTATTAAGTGGTTATCATTGGCCTGGTAATGTTCGTGAACTAGAAAATGTTATTGGACGAGCAATGATTTATATGGAAATGAATGAAGAGATTATTCAACAGGAGCATATTCCTAATCTCCAGCCAATTCCTAAATCATTACAACAAGACAAAGAACTTGAAGTGAACCTACCACTTCAAGATGCGGTAGAGCAATATGAAAAAGAATTAATAACCAATGTATATAAACAAAGTGGGTTTAACAAAACTAAAACAGCAAAAAAATTGGATATTTCAATTAGAAATTTATATTACAAACTAGAAAAATATAATATTGAAAAAAGAAACCTGCAATAACTTGCAAATATGCAAATAATTGCATAGTTAAAACACAGTAAAATAAAGCGCTTTCAAAATAATTGAGTTGGCATGATTTTTGCAAGGAATAAATGAGGCGGTGTATAAAACAAGATGAAAACATTAGCAGCTTTAAAGAACCAAGTACATCAAGAACAGAAACAAGTTGTTTCTGTTGCAAACGCTGCAGATACTGAAGTGCTTATAGCGGTTAAAACTGCTGTTTCGGAAGAACTATGTAGTTTTTTATTAGTTGGTAATGAAGCAGATATTAAAACTGCTGCTAAACAGGTTGAATTAGACTTAACTTCATCAGCTATAAGAATACAGCATGAAACGTCAGATGTAAGTCTTGCTGCAGTCAAAGCAATTCATGATAAACAAGCACAGATTTTGATGAAAGGGAATGTATCAACTAAATCCCTTCTTAAAGCTGTGTTACACAAGGAATACGGCTTGCGTACAGGGCGTGTGTTGTCGCATGTGGCTTTATTTGAAGTACCATCACAAGATAGATTGATCTTTTTGACAGATGCTGCAATGAATATTGATCCTTCTCTTCAAGAAAAGGTCGAGATCATACAAAATACGGTTCAAGTTGCTAGCGCAATTGGATTGGATTTGCCTAAAGTTGCTTCAATAGCTCCTGTAGAGGTTGTAAATGAAGCCATGCAATCTACAATTGATGCTGCCATCTTAACGCAAATGCAAAAGCGTGGACAAATTCAAGGGTGTCTTGTTGATGGACCATTAGCATTTGATAATGCAGTATCAATTGAGGCAGCTAAACAAAAGGGGATCACTTCTGATGTTGCTGGTAAGGCAGATGTCTTATTAGTACCAACGATTGATGTTGGAAATGCATTATATAAATCATTTATGTATTTTTCGCAAGCAAAAGTAGCCGCTATTGTTAGTGGTGCAAAAGCACCTATTGTTTTAACTTCTCGTGCTGATTCAGCAGAGAGTAAATTATATTCTTTATCTTTAGCTTTAGTATCATCAAAAACATTTTAGGAGGAATACAATATGGAAATTTTCACTTATATGGAGAAATATGATTATGAGCAATTAGTATTTTGTCAAGATAAAAATTCTGGACTGAAAGCAATTATTGCTATTCATGATACTACGTTAGGGCCTGCGCTTGGTGGGACTAGAATGTGGACCTATAATTCAGAAGAAGAAGCAATTGAAGATGCATTGCGTTTAGCAAGAGGGATGACGTATAAAAATGCTGCAGCTGGATTGAATTTAGGTGGAGGAAAAACAGTTATTATTGGTGACCCGAGAAAAGATAAGAATCCTGAAATGTTCCGTGCATTTGGACGCTACATTCAAGGGTTAAATGGTCGCTATATTACTGCTGAAGATGTTGGGACTACAGTAGAGGATATGGATACCATTCACATGGAAACTGATTTTGTTACTGGAATTTCACCAGAATTTGGCTCTTCAGGAAATCCATCTCCTGTAACTGCGTATGGAGTTTATAAAGGCATGAAAGCTGCTGCTCTCGAAGCGTTTGGTGATGATTCCTTAGAAGGTAAAACAGTCACTGTTCAAGGTGTAGGAAATGTGGCATATACACTTTGTGAATATCTGCATAAAGAAGGGGCAAAGTTAGTTGTTACAGATATCAATAAAGCTGCTGTTGATCGTGCTGTTGATGCATTTGGAGCAAAAGCTGTCGATCCAGACGATATTTATGATGTTGATTGTGATATATATGCTCCATGTGCGCTTGGTGCAACTATAAATGATGAAACAATTCCACGATTGAAAGCAAAGGTAATTGCAGGTTCTGCAAATAATCAATTAAAAACAACGAAGCATGGGGATATTATCCATGAAAAGGGAATTGTTTATGCACCTGATTATTTAATTAATGCAGGTGGCGTTATAAATGTAGCTGATGAATTAAATGGCTATAATCCAACTAGAGCCATGAAAAAAGTAGATACTATTTATGATAGCATTCTTAAAGTATTTGAGATTTCTAAACGTGATAATATTCCAACATATGCTGCTGCTGACAGAATGGCGGAGGAAAGAATCGAATCCGTAAGAAATTCAAGAAGTCAGTTCTTGCTAAACGGACATCACACCCTAAGCAGAAGATAGTTTTTACTAACGGAGGTCACTATTGTGCAACAACAGTATCGCATTTTAGTAATAAACCCAGGATCAACATCAACGAAAATTGGTGTGTTTGATAACGAGGTATGTATTTTTGAAAAAACAATTCGCCATGAAACGAAGGAAATTGCAGAATTCAATCAAATAATTGATCAATATGAATTCCGTAAAAAAGTTATTCTTGAACAGCTGGATTATGAAGGGATCAATGTCTCTAAATTAAGTGCTGTTTGTGGAAGAGGTGGATTGCTAAGGCCCATTGAAGGTGGAACATACGAAGTAAATGATGCAATGCTTCACGATCTGCAAATCGGCTATAACGGGGAACATGCATCTAACTTGGGGGGGATTATTGCCCACGAAATAGCTAGTGGATTGAATATTCCTTCCTATATCGTTGATCCTGTTGTAGTAGACGAATTAGAAGATATTGCAAGATTTTCTGGAGTTCCAGAAATTCCTAGAAAAAGTATTTTTCATGCCTTGAATCAAAAGGCAGTGGCTAGAAGAGCAGCCAAAGATCTAAATAAACCATATGATGACATCAAACTAATCGTTACTCATATGGGTGGTGGGATAACTGTTGGTGCCCATCAGTATGGACGAGTTATTGATGTGAATAATGGTTTACACGGTGATGGTCCGTTTTCCCCTGAACGTGCAGGGACAGTACCTGCTGGTGATTTAGTTTCATTATGCTTCTCAGGGGAATACTATCGAGATGAAGTAATGAAAAAGCTAGTTGGCGGTGGCGGCTTGGTTGCCTATTTACAAACCAATGATGCTAGAGACGTGGAAGAACGTATTGAAAATGGAGATTTGGAAGCAAAACGTGTATATGAAGCGATGGCTTATCAAATTGCTAAAGAAATAGGTTCTATGAGTACCGTGTTAAAAGGCAAGGTTGATGGGATTGTACTAACAGGTGGGTTAGCATACGGAAAAACATTTATTGATATGATTTCTAATTACGTAAGTTGGATTGCGGATATCTTGGTATATCCTGGTGAGAATGAATTACAAGCTCTAGCTGAAGGAGCTCTTCGTGTATTGCGTCACGAAGAAGTTCCAAAGATATATCCGCAAGCGGAAGGGAAGGAGATGACAATATGACAAAAGAATATGATCTAGTCGTGCTCGGAGGAGGAACCGGTGGATATGTTGCTGCGATCAGAGCATCACAATTGGGGATGAATGTTGCGGTAGTAGAAAAGGGTAAACTAGGTGGTACTTGCTTACACAAGGGATGTATTCCATCTAAGGCATTGCTCCGAAGTGCTGAAGTGTTTAAACAGACGAAAGAAGCGGAACGATTTGGGATCGAAACAAGTAATATCAAATTAAATTTTGATAAGGTTCAAGACCGTAAACAGGATGTAGTCAATACACTTCATCAAGGTGTCCAAGGTTTAATGAAAAAAGGAAAAATTGATGTTTTTGAGGGATTCGGTAGAATATTAGGGCCGAGTATTTTTTCACCAATGCCAGGAACGATTTCAATCGAATATGAAAATGGTGAAGAAAACACAATGATTGTTCCGAAGAATGTGCTAGTAGCAACTGGTTCCAAACCTAAATCCCTACCTGGGTTAGAAATTGATGGGGTTTACGTAATGAGTTCGGATGAAGCATTAGAAATGGAACAATTACCATCTTCCATCGTAATCGTTGGCGGTGGAGTAATTGGTATTGAGTGGGCTTCTATGCTAGCTGATTTTGGTGTGGAAGTAACAGTAATTGAGTATTTAGATCAAATTCTACCAACTGAAGATGATATGATCGCTAAAGAAGTAGAGAAATTATTGAAAAAGAAAGGCGTCACCTTTGTAAAGGGTGCCAAAGTATTACCTGAAACATTACAAATTAACAATGGAATCTCTGTTCAGGCTGAATTAAATGGTCAGAAAGAATCATTCCAGGCTGAGAAAATGCTAGTATCTGTTGGTCGTGAAGCTAATACAAGTAATATAGGGCTTGAAAATACGGATATCGTAGTTGAAAAAGGATACATTCAGACAAACAAATTTTATCAAACTAAAGAATCACATATATACGCTATTGGAGATGTAATTGGAGGGATGCAATTAGCACATGTTGCTTCTCATGAGGGAATTGTTGCAGTAGAACATATGGCTAACCATAATCCTCATCCAATAAACTATGATCAGATCCCAACTTGTATCTATTCTAACCCTGAAGTTGCTAGTGTTGGCTTAACAGAAAAACAAGCCAAAGAACAAGGGTTTGATATAAAAGTAGGGAAATTCCCGTTCAAAGCAATCGGAAAAGCTTTAGTTTACGGAGAATCAGACGGCTTTGTTAAAATTATAGCTGATAAACAAACAGAGGATTTATTGGGTGTACACATGATTGGACCACATGTAACAGATATGATATCTGAAGCTGGACTTGCGAAAGTGCTAGATGCTACACCATGGGAGATTTCGCAAAGTATTCACCCACATCCAACATTATCTGAAATTATGGGTGAAGCTGCTTTAGCTGTTGATGGCTTACAAATCCATGGATAAACTTGTAATTAAAAATAGTATTATAATTATTAAGGGAGGGACATTTCATGTCTACAAATCGTCATGAAGCGTTAGGTTTAACGGACGAACAAGTAATTGATATGTACAAAACGATGCTTTTAGCTAGAAAGATTGATGAACGGATGTGGCTATTAAACCGTGCTGGAAAAATACCATTTGTTATTTCCTGTCAAGGACAAGAGGCAGCCCAAGTAGGTGCAGCATTTGCACTAGACCGAACTGGAGATTATGTTGCCCCATATTATCGTGATATGGGTGTCGTACTTGCATTTGGAATGACAGCTAAGGAATTAATGCTTTCTGCCTTTGCTAAAGCAGAAGATCCAAATTCAGGTGGTCGTCAAATGCCAAGTCACTTTGGTCAAAAGAAAAATCGGATATTATCTGGTTCATCACCGGTTACAACACAGCTTCCTCATGCTGTTGGAGTAGCGTTAGCAGCGAAGATGGAGAAAAAGGATTTTGTATCCTTTGTAACACTAGGAGAAGGTTCCTCCAACCAGGGAGATTTTCATGAAGGACTTAACTTTGCAGGTGTACATAAATTGCCTGTTATTACAATGGTTGAAAATAATAAGTATGCCATTTCAGTACCGATTGAAAAGCAAATTGCAGCAGAGAAAGTATCGGATCGTGCAATTGGATATGGAATGCCTGGATTTACAATAGATGGAAATGATCCACTGGCGGTCTATGAAGTGGTTAAGGAAGCTAGGGAACGTGCTATTAAAGGTGAGGGTCCAACATTAATTGAGGCAGTATCTTATCGTTTAACAGCTCATTCAAGTGATGACGATGATCGTACGTACCGTAATAAAGAAGAAGTAGACGAAGCAAAGAAAAAAGATTCTGTTTTTACATTTGCTACGTATCTTAAAGATCAAGGAATTTTAACAGAAGAAATAGAGAAGGAAATAACTAGTGAAATAGATCGTATTGTTAACGAGGCGACAGATTACGCTGAAAATGCACCATATGCCGAACCAGAGTCTGCGCTAAAATACGTATACGAAGAGTAGGGAGGGAAATGTTATGCCAGTAATGTCATATATTCAAGCTGTAACAAGTGCATTAAAAGAAGAAATGCAACGAGATGAAAAAGTATTTGTTTTAGGTGAAGATGTAGGGAAAAAAGGTGGTGTTTTCCGAGCTACCGACGGTCTATATGATGAGTTCGGAGAGTACCGCGTATTAGATACACCACTTGCTGAATCTGCGATCGCCGGTGTTGGAATTGGTGCTGCAATGTATGGTATGCGCCCTGTTGCTGAAATGCAATTTGCGGATTTTATTATGCCAGCAGTAAACCAAATTATATCAGAAGCTGCTAAAATGAGATATCGTTCTAATAATGACTGGAATTGCCCAATTACGATTCGTGCTCCATATGGTGGTGGAGTTCACGGTGCTTTATATCATTCCCAATCGGTTGAGGCGGTTTTTGCTAACCAACCTGGTTTAAAAATCGTTATGCCTTCAACTCCTTATGATGTAAAAGGATTGCTTAAGGCAGCAATTCGTGACAATGATCCGGTATTATTCTTTGAACATAAACGCGCTTACCGCTTGTTAAAAGGAGAAGTTCCAGAAGATGATTATGTACTTCCTATTGGTAAAGCAGATGTAAAGCGTGAAGGTTCTGATGTAACGATTATTACATACGGATTATGTGTACATTTTGCGTTACAAGCCGCTGAAAAACTAGCTGAAGAAGGCATTGATGCACATATTTTAGATTTAAGAACAGTTTATCCGCTTGATAAGGAAGCAATTATCGAAGCGGCTAAGAAAACTGGAAAAGTCTTATTAATCACAGAGGATAATAAGGAAGGAAGCATTATAGGTGAAGTAGCAGCAATTATCTCAGAAAATTGTTTGTTCGATCTTGATGCTCCAATTCAACGTTTGGCAGGACCTGATGTTCCAGCGATGCCATATGCTCCAACAATGGAGAAATTCTTTATGATTAATCCTGATAAAGTGGAAAAAGCAATACGAGATTTAGCGGAATTTTAATCAAGGAGGGACAATGATGGCAACAGAAAAAATAAATATGCCACAACTTGGTGAGAGCGTTACTGAAGGTACCATTAGTTCATGGCTAGTTAGTGTTGGAGACCATGTAAACAAATATGATCCAATTGCTGAAGTTATGACAGATAAGGTAAATGCTGAAGTACCTTCATCCTTTACAGGTACAATTAAAGAATTAGTTGCCCAAGAAGGCGATACGATAGCGGTCGGAGAATTAATGTGTTATATCGATACGGAAGGTGGAGCAACGGAAGCAGAGGTATCACCTACTCCGAATGAAAAAGAAGAAGATTCAGCTGTGGAAGAAGGTCCAAAAGACCAATCAATGAAGAAGCGATACTCTCCAGCTGTCTTACGTATGGCTCAAGAAAATAACATTGACTTAGAACTAGTTAACGGAACTGGTCGTGGTGGAAGAATTACTCGTAAAGATATGGAAAAGATCATTGCTAGTGGTAATATTCCAACTCCACAGAAGTCCGAAGCCCCTGTTGAGACTAAGTCAGTTGCTGATGAACCAAATACAGAGCCTACTACACCTAGAAAAGAAGTACAGTCACAACCAGCTGTAGCGCAGGCGGGAGATATCGAAATACCTGTTACAGGTGTTCGTAAAGCAATTGCTCAAAATATGGTTCGTTCGAAAACTGAAATCCCTCACGCATGGATGACGGTAGAAGTGGATGTAACGGATTTAGTAACGTACCGTAACCAAATGAAAGATGAGTTTAAGAAAACGGAAGGGTACAGTCTAACTTTCTTTGCATTCTTTGTTAAAGCAGTTGCTCAGGCTCTAAAAGAATATCCACAATTAAATAGCATGTGGGCTGGAGATAAGATTATACAAAAGAAAGATATCAATCTTTCCATAGCAGTAGCAAAAGATCAGGAATTATTTGTACCGGTGATTAAACATGCTGATGAGAAAACGATTAAAGGTATAGCACGTGATATTTCTGATTTAGCCAACAAAGCTCGCTCTGGTAAGTTGACATCTGAAGATATGCAAGGTGGTACATTTACAGTTAATAATACTGGTTCATTTGGTTCGATTCATTCGATGGGAGTAATTAATTATCCGCAGGCAGCTATTTTACAGGTAGAGTCGATTGTAAAACGCCCGGTAATTATTAACGATATGTTCGCTGCTAGAGATATGGTTAATCTATCGTTATCCCTTGATCACCGTATTTTAGATGGTCTTGTTTGTGGACAATTCCTAGCACGTGTAAAAGAAATATTAGAAAATATGAACAAGGATACCACATCTATTTACTAGAAGTAATATAAATTGAAATTTATAGTTGAAATTGATAAGCTTGGAAGTAGTTTATTAATTAGAATAGTAAGGAGATGAGTATCTCATGGATTTTAATATGTTCATGAATGATGTTGTAGATGCTGCTCGTAAGGATATAACAGAGGCAGGTTATCAAGAGCTTAAAAGTCCGGAAGATGTGGATGATGCTCTAAATCGTAAAGGAACAACTTTAGTAATGGTTAACTCTACTTGTGGTTGTGCTGGTGGTGTAGCTCGTCCAGCTGCTGCTAACGCAATCCATTATGATAAGCGACCAGATCATTTAGTAACTGTTTTTGCTGGTCAAGACCCAGAAGCAACGGAAAAAGCAAGAGAATACTTTGAAGGATATCCACCTTCATCACCATCATTTGCTTTCTTAAAAGATGGTAAAATCGTAACAATGCTAGAACGCCATGACATTGAAGGACATAGTGCTATGGATGTTATGACTAAACTTCAACAAATCTTTGATGAGCATTGTCAAGAGGTTTAATAGGATTTTAAATAAGGCTGTCTCATCACTTGGGTCAGCCTTATTTTTCATAAGAAGGAGTAAGTAATTAGTGAAAATCGGCTATCGTACAATAAAGACAGCAATTGGAACTCCGATTGCAGTATTAATTGCGCAACTACTTGGGGTAACGAATTTTATATCTGCAGGTATTTTAACCATATTAAGTATACAGCCTTCAAGGAAGAGATCCGTATTAAGTGCCTGGCATCGGTTTTTTGCTTGTATAATAGCCAGTGTGCTTTCTTATTTATTCTTTGAGTTTATTGGTTATAATACACTAGTTTTGGGGTTAATGTTAGTATTGTTTATTCCTATTACCGTATTTTTTAAAATTACTCCCGGAATTGCAACAAGTTCTGTCATAACATTAAATCTGTATAGCACTGGAAATATTACATTTTCCTTTTTAATGGAACAATACTTACTGATCATAGTTGGTCTTGGGGTTGGATTATTAGTTAATTTATATATGCCTAGCTATGATAACAAACTGAAGGAAAAGCAAAAAAAATTGGAGCATTGCTTTCGTGTCATTTTACTTGAAATTGCATTATACATAAGGGAAAACGATTCAAAATGGGATGGAAAAGAAATTGCACAATCAGAGGAGATATTAGATGAAGCAAGTGACTTAGTAAAGTTAGACAGAGAAAATCACATGCTTCGGTCTAAACATCCATACTACGACTATTTTATTATGCGTTCCAAACAATTGGAATTGCTTCGCAAAATGTTACCTCTTGTAACAAGGTTACCTAAAA
Organism: Ornithinibacillus caprae; assembly: GCF_009728145.1. Taxonomy (GTDB): domain Bacteria; phylum Bacillota; class Bacilli; order Bacillales; family Amphibacillaceae; genus Ornithinibacillus; species Ornithinibacillus caprae. The sequence continues at coordinate 411,259 of NZ_WOCA01000001.1, forward strand.
CGGATCAGATCTCATTGAGAATAGCTAATTTTTTTGAAAAATTAGCAGATGTCGTACATCCAGGCAATACCGCAATTATATACCTAGAGGAATTACACCAATTAAAACATGATTTTAATCAATTCGAATTACCTAAAACACGTGAAGAATTTGAAACAAGAGCTAATATGTTTCGGTTATTATTGGAAATAGAAAGTTATCTTTTAATTAAAAGTAAATATAAACAGAGTGACGTTTTAAAAAAGCAAATAAAAAAGACTGGCACTACGTAAAATAGTTAACCAGTCTTTTGTTTGCAGATAGAGATAATAAAAGTGCTACTGTACATAAGAGATTTACTTTAATTGAATTATATGAACAACACTAATCCTGCAGTTAGTGATGAAAGAAGCATTGCTATAATCATAATCCAGACAATAATTTTTACGTTACGTTCGCGTTTTGATTTTTTTCTTGGCATTGGTTTGTTCGTTTGTTTTGTAGCCATTTAAATGTCCTCCTTAATAATCCCTTTGCTAATTGTATTTTAACGTTAAAATTAATATTGGACAAGTAGAAAAAAATAATTAAAAATAGAGATAAAGTAAATTCTAAATTTTACACACATTTTGTCTTAGAAATGGAGATGAGAAAATGGATGAAATAAAAGGTAGCTCTAAGCAAAGGTGGATGAATTCTGTCGACTCAACATTAAAGCGCTTTCCTGAACGAAAAGATACATTTACAACCTCCTCAAATGTAGAAATTGATCGAATCTATGATTCTAGTAATGATCAATATTATGAAGAGAAGCTTGGATATCCAGGGGAATACCCGTACACGAGAGGAATTCAACCCACGATGTATCGTAGTCGCTTTTGGACGATGCGTCAATATGCTGGTTTTGGCTCAGCTGAAGAAACGAATAAGCGTTTTCGATATTTATTAGAACAAGGACAAACTGGTCTATCGGTTGCCTTTGATTTACCTACTCAAATTGGTTATGACTCGGACGATCCTATGTCAGAAGGTGAAGTTGGAAAAGTAGGCGTTGCAATAGATTCATTGAAAGATATGGAAAAGCTTTTTGATCAAATACCACTAGATCAAGTAAGTACATCTATGACAATTAATGCACCAGCTTCAGTTCTGTTATGTATGTATATGGCGGTTGGTGAAAAACAGGGTGTACCGTTGGAAAAACTAACGGGTACGATTCAAAATGATATTTTAAAAGAATACATTGCTAGAGGAACATATATTTACCCACCAAAGCCGTCCATGAGATTAATCACAAATATCTTTGAATACTGTCAGCAAAATGTTCCTAAGTTTAATACGATTAGTATATCGGGTTATCATATACGAGAGGCTGGTTCAACTGCTGTACAAGAGGCTGCTTTTACCATTGCAAATGGTATGGCATATGTTGATGCAGCACTCGAATCAGGACTTGCAATTGATGATTTTGCACCACGACTTGCTTTTTTCTTTAATGCACATAATAACTTCTTTGAAGAAGTTGCAAAATTCCGTGCTGCACGTCGAGTATGGGCAAAGATCATGAAGGAACATTATCAAGCTAAAAATCCAAAAAGTTGGAAGCTTCGTTTCCATACTCAAACTGGTGGATCCACTTTAACCGCACAACAACCAGATAATAATATTGTGCGTGTTACAATGCAAGCGCTTGCTGCTGTATTAGGTGGAACCCAAAGCTTGCACACTAATTCTCGTGATGAAGCATTGTCATTACCAACGGAAGATTCGGCACGAATTGCGCTAAGGACACAACAAATCATTGCTAATGAAAGTGGAGTGGCAGATACAATAGATCCATTAGGTGGTTCTTATTATGTTGAAGCTCTGACAGATCAAATTGAAGAAGAGATTAATAAATATCTAGAGCGGATTAAAGAAATCGGTGGAGCTGTTAAAGCAGTTGAAGAAGGTTATATGCAACGCGAAATACATCACAATGCATACGAAACACAAAAAAGAATCGAGACTCAAGAAGAAATTATTGTTGGGTTAAATAAATACACATTAGATGAGGAAGTTAATCCAGATCTACTAAAAGTAGATGAAGAATTAGAAAAGGAGCAAGTAAAGCAAGTTCAACAAGTTCGTAATGAACGTGACGACCAAGAGGTGAAGGTAGCTCTAGAACAAATTCGAACTGCTGCAAAATCTGATGACGAAAACTTGATTCCACATATTTTAAAAGCTGTAAAAGATTATGCAACAATAGGAGAAATTTGCAACGTATTACGCGATGAATTTGGAGAATACACCGGCTAACTAAGGCTATTTTCGGATTAAAGACAAGGGGAACAAGATGAAAAGGGGAGAGACAGATGAGGAAAATTCGTGTATTAATTGCTAAACCCGGATTAGATGGTCATGACCGAGGGGCATTGGTTATAGCACAAGCATTACGAGACCATGGAATGGAAGTTATATATACAGGACTACGACAATCACCTGTACAAATTGCACAAGCTGCAATCCAAGAAGATGTTGATGTAATAGGTCTTTCTTCTTTATCAGGTGCACATAAAGCATTATTTCCAAAAGTGATCGAAGCTCTAGAACAACGACATGCCGGAGATATACCAGTTGTTGCAGGGGGAGTTATCCCAAGTGAGGATATACCCTTTCTGTTAGAAAAAGGAGTTAAAAAGATTTTTACAAGTGGTTCATCAACAGAGAGCTTAGCAGAGTATATTAAACAACTTGTACAACCAAACGTTGATCCAATTCCAGCACCAAAAAAAATTGCCCATATTGGTATAGCGGTTAAATCAATAGATAGCGTTCTTTCTTTGTATACAGATTCACTCGATTTAGAGATTGAGAATATAGAAGATGTTGAGTCAGAAGGTGTTAAAGTAGCTTTCCTTAAAATCGGTGAAAGTCGTATTGAATTACTAGAACCAGTTGACCAATCTTCTCCAATCCAGCAATTTATTGCGAAAAAAGGCGAAGGTATCCATCATATTGCGCTTGAGGTAGAGGATATTCATGCTCGTATGGAAAAATTAAAGAAAAATGGTTTTTCCTTTATTAATGATCAGCCAAAGGAAGGAGCTCATAAAAGTCAAATCGCCTTTCTTCATCCAAAATCTTCTCATGGTGTCCTTTACGAACTTTGTCAGCCAGAGAAAGGAAGGGAAAATTAGATGGATATTTTTGATAAAATAAATGAATTATATGATAAGCGAAGACTAACCGAGCTTGGTGGTGGAGATGAGCGCATTGAAAAACAGCATGCAAAAGGGAAGCTCACTGCGAGAGAAAGAATTGACTATCTATTAGATGATGGTACATTTGTTGAGTTAAATACTTTTATTGAACATCGTGGAACGGACTTTGGCATGAATAATACAGATGCAAAAGGTGAAGGTGTTGTTACTGGATATGGTAAAATAAATGGGAAGCCCGTATATTTATTTGCACAGGATTTTACAGTGTACGGTGGAGCATTAGGGGAAATGCATGGCAAAAAAATTGCTGCAGTAATGGATTTAGCAGCTAAAAATGGAGTGCCTTTTATTGGATTAAATGATTCTGGTGGTGCTAGGATTCAAGAAGGGGTATCTTCTTTAGATGGATATGGACATGTGTTTTATCGGAATTCGATCTATTCTGGTGTTATCCCGCAAATTTCTGTAATTATGGGACCTAGTGCTGGTGGGGCTGTTTATTCTCCAGCAATTACCGATTTTGTTATTATGGTAGAAAAGACATCACAAATGTTTATTACTGGCCCTAAGGTTATTGAAACGGTTACTGGTGAAAAAATATCCTCCGAGGATCTAGGGGGAGCATATATTCATAACTCCAAAAGTGGAAATGCACATTTAAAAACAAAGACGGAATATGAAGCACTAGATGCGGTTAAAAAGCTATTAAGCTACCTTCCGAGTAATTATAATGAAAAGCCAGAAGTAGAAGCCTTTCAAGAAGAGGAACAGCTTCGTCCTGCGTTAACGGATATTGTTCCTTTTGATTCCACTAGACCATATGATGTAAAAAATGTTATTTCGCAAGTTGTTGATCCAGACAGTTTTTATGAAATACATCCAGACTTTGCAAAAAATATTGTTGTTGGATTTGCAAAAGTAAATGGACAAGCAGTTGGATTAGTCTGTAACCAACCTAAGTATTTGGCAGGTGGACTTGATATTGATTCAAGTGACAAAGCAGCTAGATTTATCCGTTTTTGTGATTCGTTTAATATCCCGTTAATAACGTTTGAAGATGTTACAGGTTTTTTTCCTGGTATTAAGCAAGAGCATGGTGGTATTATACGTCATGGAGCTAAAATCCTATATGCATATTCGGAGGCTACCGTACCTAAAATAACAATTATTACTAGAAAAGCCTATGGTGGAGCATATGTTGCCCTTAACAGTAAATCTATTGGGGCAGACTTGGTTTATGCTTGGCCAAATGCAGAAATTGCGGTAATGGGTCCAGAAGGTGCTGCAAACATTATTTTCGCTAAGGAAATTGCAGAAAGCGATGATCCTGATAAAACAAGACAAGAAAAGATTGATACGTACCGAGAAAAATTTGCTAATCCATACATTGCGGCAGGATTAGGAATGGTTGATGATGTTATTGATCCACGAGAGACAAGGGGCAAGTTGATACAAGCAATCGAAATGCTCCAACATAAACAAGAACACCGGCCACAAAAAAAACATGGGAATATCCCATTGTAAAGTTATTTACATAGGAGGATTACATCAATGACAACGATTAATAAGGAACGACTAATTAATGAATTTATGGAACTTGTCCAAATTGATTCTGAAACAAAATTTGAGACAGAAATTGCAGCAGTTTTAAAAGATAAATTCTCATCACTTGGATTAGAAGTGGTTGAAGATGACAGTAAAGAAAAAACTGGCCATGGAGCGGGGAATTTAATTTGTACTCTAAAGGGAAATAAACAAGGGGTTGACCCAATTTATTTTACATCCCATATGGATACGGTAGTACCTGGTAAAGGTGTAAAACCTTCAATTAAGGATGATGATTATATCGTTTCTGATGGAACGACAATTTTAGGGGCAGATGATAAGGCAGGACTTGCTGCTATTTTAGAATCTATACGTTCATTAAAAGAAAATAATGAGGAACATGGTGATGTTCAGTTCGTCATTACCGTAGGAGAAGAATCTGGATTAGTTGGCGCTAAAGCATTAGATAGCTCATTAATTAATGCAAAATTTGGGTATGCGATTGATAGTAATGGGGATGTAGGGGACATCATTGTTGCTGCACCCACTCAAGCTAAAGTATTTGCTATTATTAAAGGTAAAACAGCTCATGCTGGTGTAGCTCCTGAAAAAGGTGTCTCTGCTATTACGCTAGCTGCAAAAGCTATTTCTAAAATGCCACTTGGCCGTATTGATGAAGAGACGACTGCAAATATTGGTCGTTTTGAAGGTGGAAAACAAACGAATATAGTTGTCGATCATGTTGAAATCCTCGCAGAAGCACGTTCCTTAGTGCCAGAGAAAATGGAAGCTCAAGTTGCTAAAATGAAAGAAGCTTTCGAAACTACCGCACAGGAATTTGGTGGAGAAGCTGTAGTCGATATTAAAATCATGTATCCAGGGTATAAGCAAGAAGCAGGAGACCAAGTAGTAGAAGTCGCAAGAAATGCTGCCAAATCCATTGGACGTGAAAGTAAACTATTAAAGAGTGGCGGTGGTAGTGATGCGAACGTTATTGCCGGATTTGGAATTCCAACGGTTAATCTAGCTGTTGGTTATGAAGAAATTCATACGACAAATGAAAGAATTCCTGTGAGCGAGTTAGTTAAAATAACAGAATTAGTAGAGGCGATTATTAAAGAAGTTGCTAAATAAGTTGGAAGAACCTTTGGAAACTATTCTAAAGGTTCTTTTCTTATGTTCCTTTTATAACTGGTGCAAAGGCGCACTCTGATTGAAGATTCACTTTATCCCGCATATAACGGGCAGTAAGCCGCCCAAAACATGGCGGTTAAGTCAAGGAGCTTAAGTGGGGGGCAACTGCCCGTAAATGTCCGATTCGTTCATCTAACAATCAAAGGGGAGATAAAGCGCCCCCCTCTGATTGAAGATTCACTTTATCCCGCATATAACGGGCAGTAATCCCCCAAAACATGGCGGTTAGTCAAGGAGCTTAACTGGGGCAACTGCCCGTAAATGCCCGATTCGTTCATCTAACAATCAAAGGGGAGATAAAGCGCCCCCTCTGATTGAAGATTCACTTTATGATATAATGGATATACAAACAATTGTTCTTAAGGATGTAAAATCATGGTACAAGAGTCTAATAAAAGAAGAATAATATTTCACATTGATATGAACTGCTTCTATGCTTCTGTTGAAGCGGCATATAATCCAGCGTTAAAGGGAAAACCTTTAGCTATTGCAGGAAACCCTGAGGAACGTAGGGGGATTATTGTAACTAGTAGTTATGAAGCAAGAGCAAAAGGTGTAAAAACAACGATGCCTCTTTGGCAAGCACGAAAGCTATGTCCAAATCTGATTGTAATGCGTCCTAACTTCGAACGGTATCGAAGTGCCTCACGTGAAATTTTTAAAATGATGGCAGAAATTACTCCCTATGTTCAACCAGTGTCAATCGATGAAGGGTATATGGACGTTACGGATGTCAAACATTTAGGGACACCAATAGAAATAGCTGAAAATCTACAAAAACAAATTTTAGACAATCTTGATTTGCCATGTAGTATCGGTATTGCACCAAATAAGTTTTTGGCAAAAATGGCTTCAGATATGAAAAAACCGTTAGGAATTACCATTTTACGCAAACGAGAGATTGCAACAAAGCTATGGCCATTGCCTGTTGAAGAAATGTATGGAGTAGGAGAGAAAACAGCAGAAAAATTACATGCAATTGATATTAATACGATTAAGGATCTTGCCAGTAAAGATGAATATCAATTGAAGCAGATATTAGGCGTTAATGGTGAAAGACTAAAAAATAGAGCAAATGGAATTGATTTAAGTCCTGTAGACCCTGATGCAGTCAATGAATTTAAAAGTATCGGTAGTTCACAAACGTTACCGCAAGATACTACTAATGAGGCTGAAATTCGTGGGTTAATGCTGTCATTAGCTGATAATATTGAACGAAGAATGAAACGAAAACAAGTAGCGGGTAAGACTGTTCAGTTAATGATTTGTTATCATGATCGTAAGACAATTACAAGAAGTAAAAAACTACAATCATTTATTGAGGATAAAAAAGATATTGTTTATATAGCCCAAGATTTATGGCAGGAACATTGGAATCAAGAACCAATTCGCTTATTAGGGATTACGATACAGGATATTCATGATAAACAAGATATAGCGGAGCAGTTAGATTTATTTACGTATGAGAAAGAAGCTAGTAAGGAGAAACTCTATTCAGCAATTGATCAGTTAACAACTAAATATGGTAAAAACCCATTTAAACAAATAAGAAATACAGTAGTACAAGATCAACCTCGAACAAGTTTTCAGAAGGATTTTTTAGATGATTATAGAAAATAGAAGCCCTTCTATCAATGGAATGAGCTTCTATTTTTAATTGTCCTTATTTCATAACTCTCTTTAGAATTGATTCGGCTATTTTCCCTCCTGGATAGCGGATGGGAATATCAAATTTGGTAGTTTGTTTTAAGATGCTTTTTCGATGGGAAAAGGTTTCAAAGCTATATTTGCCATGATAGGCTCCCATACCACTTGTTCCAACACCTCCAAATGGTAGATGAGGATTTGCTAAATGATATAACGTGTCATTAATACAGCCTCCACCAAAGGAAATATGTTTAAATACATAGTGTTGATTTTTTTCTTTTTCCCCAAAATAGTATAGAGCTAAAGATTTATCCATACGTTTTAGTCTATCAACAATCTCTTCTAACGTTGAAAAGGTGAGTACGGGCAGAAGTGGTCCGAATATTTCTTCCTGCATAATTGGATCTTCCCAAGTAATATTATCTAAAATGGTTGGTTCCATTATTAATGTTTCTTTATCTGTATCTCCACCAACTACAATTGTTCCATTTGTTAGGAATGCTTCTAATCGCTTGAAATGGTTACTACTTACAATACGAACGTAGTCATTGTTCTGAATTGGCTGTTTTCCGTAAAAAGCCTTAATATGCTTTTTCATGGCCTTTAAAAGTCTTCCTTTAACTTTTTCATGGACATAAATATAATCAGGAGCGACACATGTTTGTCCAGCGTTTGTATATTTCCCCCACACAATCCGTTTAGCTGCTAAATCAATATTGGCATCTTTATCTACAATTACCGGGCTTTTCCCACCTAATTCAAGTGTAACTGGAGTCAGATGCTTACTAGCCTGCTCCATTATTATTTTTCCAACAGCTGTACTACCAGTAAAGAAGATATAATCAAATTTTTGCTCTAATAATTTTTTACTGACTTCTGCATCGCCTTCTACAACAGCAATAAAATTAGTGTCAAACGTGTCATAAATCATTTTTGATAGAAGGGAAGACGTCGATGTGGTATACTCTGATGGCTTCATTACCACAGTATTCCCTGCAGCAATGGCTCCAATCGTAGGAGCTATCGCTAAATGTAAGGGATAATTCCAAGGTGCGATTACTAGGGTCACGCCATAAGGTTCTTTTTGGATATAATTTTTTGTACCTTTATGCGTAATTGGTGTATCAGCTTGCTCTAGTTCCATCCATTCTTTTAGATGTTTTATGGTATAATCGATTTCCATGTGCAGAAAGCCAATTTCCGTTGTTAATGCTTCATAGCTCGATTTATTTAAATCTTCCTTTAGTGCTATATAAATTTCTTGCTCATAACGCTGAAGCATCTGTTTTAACGCTTTAAGTTGTTTCGTTCGAAAACGATAGTCTAATGTGCTTCCACTATAAAAAAAAGATCGTTGCTGTTCGACAAGCATCGTTATATCTTGCATATACATTCACACCTCAAGTTTAATTTCTTTTTGATAAAAATCACTAGCAATTTCCGTGTTGGGAAAGATTTCTTGTGCCTCCTGTAATAAATCATGCCAATCATCTTGTTGAAAACGAGATGATATATGTGTTAAAACTAGGTTTTTCACTGAACTATTTTTTGCTAGTAAAGCAGCCTGAATGGTTGTCGAGTGATAATACTTTCTTGCTAGATTCTCTTTTTCTTGGTTAAATGTAGCCTCATGCACAAGAATATCAGATCCTTCTACAAAGGATGAATTTTTTTCAGTTGATCGTGTATCACCTAGAATCGAAACAATTCTACCTTTTTTACTAGGACCAATATAGTCGGCTCGATTAATCTGCATACCATCATTTGTAATTACGACATCATTTTCTTTAATTTCTTGATATATTGGTCCTGGTTGAATACCTTTTTCTTTTAGTTTTTCTACCAATAACTCACCAGGTTTATCCTTTTCTTCGATACGAAATCCATAGCTAGGAATCCCGTGTTCTAGTTTTTTGCAGTATACGGTAAAATGTTCATCACTAAATAATTTACCTTCACTTATTTCTATAATGGAGAGAGGGTAGGTTAATTGTGTTCCACTTAAATCTAAACTAGTATGAACATATTCTTTAATACCTACTGGTCCATAAACGGTTAATAAATCATCACCACCTTGGAAAGAACGACTACTTAAAAGACCCGGAAGTCCAAAAATGTGGTCACCATGCAAATGAGTAATAAAAATTTTATTTATTTTCCTAGGTTTTATTGTTGTATGTAAGATTTGATGTTGAGTAGCTTCTCCACAATCAAACAACCATATGCTATTAATTTCATGTAGCATTTTTAATGCAATAGCTGATACATTTCTTTCTTTTGATGGTACACCTGATCCAGTTCCTAGGAACATTAATTCCATATAGACAACTCCCTACATTCCCTCAATTTACTGCAAATATAATTTAAATGAGTGGGGGTAGTAACCCCCACTTCATGTAAGATTTACTTTATTTCCAACCTCTGATATATTGCTTTGGAGCTTTAAGTTCATACTTTAGCTCATCTGCTGCTTGTTTGGCCCAGTATGGATTTTTTAGTAGAGCTCTAGCAAGAAAAATGAGATCTGCACGATCATTTTGTAATATCTCTTCAGCCTGAATTCCTGTTGTGATTAAACCTACAGCTCCTGTTCTTATGTCAATTTCGTGTTTTATTGCCTCGGCACGTTTTACTTGGTAACCAGGATACGTATGGATCGATGCAGGAACAACCCCTCCTGAACTACAATCAATTAATTGAATTCCTTGTTGTTTCATCTCTTTTGTAAAATAGAAATAATCATCTAATGTATTTCCATTTTCGTGATATTCATCAGTTGAGATCCGAACAAATATTGGACCATTCCATTCTGTTTGAACAGCATGAATAATTTCACGTAAGAATCTGTAGCGATTTTCTCGATTCCCTCCATATTGATCAGTACGTTTATTTGTAAGTGGAGATAGAAATTGGTTGATCAAATAACCATGTGCTCCGTGAAGCTCTATAATATCAAAGTCTGCCTCTTTCGCACGTCTTGCTCCATTTTTAAAGGCATCAACGGTTTTTTCAATATCCGCTGCTGTCATTTCGACAGGTTCTTTATACGACTCATTAAAAGAAAGGGCAGAAGGTGCGAAAATAGATGATTCTAATTCTGCTTTTCTACCTGCATGAGCTAGCTGGATGGCAGATTTTGCACCATAACTATGTAACTGATCGTTCAATTCTTTAAACCCTACTATATGTTTGTCATTCCATATACCCAAATCCTGAGGGGATATTCGTCCTTCTGGTTGAACAGCGGTTGCCTCTACCATAATTAAGCCAACTTGGCCTACAGCACGAGATATATAATGGGTCATATGAAATGGTGTTAACATCCCGTCTTCTTTTACAGATGAATACATGCACATTGGCGACATTACAATTCTGTTTTTTAGTGTTACCCCTTGAAATTCTATAGATGAAAAAAGTTTTGCCATGAATAATTCCTCCTAGTTAAAAACTAGTTTACGAACATGCTTTGCCTTGTCTGGTATATCAGTAAAAATTCCATCGCATTCATGTTGATAACAATTTAACATTCGACTTGTCTTATTGATCGTATAGACACGAACAGCCATATTTTCTTGGTGTATATGCTCAACAAGTGGTCGATTTAATAATCGATATTTAATATGAAGGGCATTACCACCAAGTTCTTTAGTTAATTGAACGAGATTTCGGTATCTCTTTGATGTTAAAAAAGCTACCTCCAAATTTTTTCTATAGCTTTTCATTCGTTTAATACTATTTGGATTAAATGTCGAAATTGTGCTACGATTTAGTAGTTTATGGTGTCCAAGCATTTCGTAAACAATAGCTTCGATATTCTTATATTCTATTTTATTATTTTTTAGTTCAATATTTAAATATAACGACTTATTTGCGAACCATTGTAAAAATTCATCTAAGGAAAGAATCGTAGCACCAGAAAAGGAAGGGTGGAACCAAGCGCCTGCATCTAATTGTTTTACTTGCTTAAATGTTAGTTGGCTGATTAAACCTGTTCCATTTGTCGTACGCTTAACATTTTCATCATGGATTAAAACAGGAATATGATCCTTGGTTAGTTGTACGTCTGTTTCGATTCCATCAGCCCCCATTTCTACTGCAAGTTCGAATGCTGACATGGTATTTTCTGGTGCATATTTACTTGCCCCTCGATGGGCGATCACTTTTGTTACCAATTTATTCACCTCTTCTCTAGATTTTGTTGTAGTTTTTTTGAAAAGTCAATTAATCTTATGTGACTTTTTCTAGAATAAGGTGTAAAATAAAGAAAAATAATGAATGACCATTCATTTTGGGGGATAATTCATGAATGTATTAGATAAAACAATCAGTCAGATTACTGTTCCAACTCCGTTTGCTGTAGGAGATACCCATGTCTATATTTTAAAAGGTGATACCTTATCGTTAATTGATGCAGGTGTTAAAACTACGGAGGCTTGGGAAGCATTTACCATCCAATTAAAGGAATTAGGATATTATCCGAATGATATAGAACAAATAATTTTAACTCATCATCATCCGGATCACATTGGATTAGTAGAAAATTTTCCACGTGCCAAACGTATGATAGCACATAAAAATGTTGATCTTTGGTTAACACGGGATGAATCCTTTTTTAATCATTATGAGCAATTTTTTCGTGAGCTTTTTCAGATGTCCGGTGTTCCTAAAGAGTATCACGGATTTTTAGATAAGCTACGCCGTCCACTACTTTTTGCAGGAACAGGGAAACTTACAGATATAATCACAGAAGGGGATGCATTACCTGGACATGATGAATGGAAAGTAATTGAAACAAAAGGACATGCGCAAAGTCATCTATCGTTTATACGTGAAGAGGATGGTTCCTTTATTGGAGGAGACCACTTACTATCACATATTTCCTCAAATCCATTGCTTGAACCACCGCTTCATTTTGGCCAAGCACGGCCGAAACCAATGCTACAATATCGTAATAATTTGCAAAAATGTTTATCACTTGGTATTACCAAGGTTTACCCGGGCCATGGAGAAATGTTTAGTAATATAAATGATTTGGTTCCAGCTAGATTAGTAAAGCAGGAACAACGGGCTAGAAAAGTTCTCACGCTATTAAGGGAATATTCTCAAACCGCATTTCAGATTTGCCAACAAATTTTTCCTAAACAATATGAAAAACAGCTCGATTTAACTATGTCAGAAACGATTGGACAACTCGATTACCTTGAAAATGAAAATCTAATTAGTAAAACAAATGAAGATGGAGTTATATATTATCATGCGTGATAAAGTAAAACAGAAAAAAATTATTATCACTGGAGCATCAAGTGGTATAGGAGAAAAAATTGCTTGGCATATTGCAAAGAGTGGTGGAATTCCAATTATGGTAGCTCGGTCAATCGACAAGCTTAAACAACTCCAAACAGCCATGAAAAATGAACTTGACACAACTAGTTTTGTGTACCAAATAGATTTGTTAGATCCTAATCAGTTGACAGCTACTTTTCATTCCATAATCGATGAACATGTTGAGGTTCACGGACTTATTAATAATGCAGGAGTAGGTATTTTTGAGTCTGCTAATGATTTATCCTGGCAGGATATTGAACGTATGTTTCAACTAAATGTCTATGCGCTGATCAAAGGAACAAAAACGGTATTGCCCCATTTTCTAAGAAATAAGAAGGGATCATGTCATATTATTAACATTGCTTCTCAGGCAGGAAAAATGGCTACACCTAAGTCTTCCGTATATGCAGCAACAAAGCATGCGGTATTAGGCTTTACGAATGCAATAAGATTAGAACTCTCAGAGGAAAACATTTTTGTTACTGCAGTTAATCTAGGTCCAGTTCGTACAGCCTTTTTTAAAACGGCTGATCCACATGGAACCTACCAACAAAATGTAGCAAGATATATGCTTGATCCTGATAAGGTTGCTAAAAAGGTAGTCTCCGTACTTTTTACTAGTAGGCGGGAAATAAATATGCCACGCTGGATGGAAGTTGGGAGTAAGCTTTATAATCTATTTCCTGGTATGATGGAAATGGTATTGAAAAGACAGTTTAATAAAAAATAGACACTACAACAGGAGGGTTTCCTAATGGAACTCATGATTACACCGCGAGCGATAGAAAAAATTAATGATTTAAGCAGTGAGCAACCGAGTATTCTATTATGGTATGATACAGAAGGCTGTGGGTGTGGTGTCAATGGGGTACCAACTTTCCGTATCATAAACGACTCATTGAGCACGTATAAAAGGATCTCTAGTAATTTACTACCTGTTTTTGTCCCTGAGCAGCATGCAGTGTTCTTCGGTAAATATATGAAGTTAGATTTTTCTGCTGAAACCTTTAGATTAGTGAGTAACGAGGGGATTCTTAATCCGTTTATTTCACCAGCAAATGTTGTTAGTTAATTTATATATGGCGGTGTATGATTCTATACACCGCCATAATTTGTATTTAGGTTCATTTTTGTGTGAAGGTATTGATATAGAATGAGTAATCTCAGGACCAAGAATTGCTTCGACAACATTGCATCGTACTCAGAAAAAGTGGGTTTTCGTTTATTTTCTCTGCTTATAGATGCTGCTTATAGTTCATTGCTTTTGTAATCTGTTTCAATTCCTGATAAAAAGAATCACTGATATCCGAAGATGGATCTTTATCAATATTTTCACGGAGTTGTTCTACGTTACTTGCTCCAAATACAGCACTCGTAACTGCAGGATGTTTTAAAACATATTTTAATGCAATTGCATTTAATGATTGCTCATGGTCGGTAAAAGTTGACAGCTTATTATAAATCTCTTTCAGTTCACTATAAGTGTATTCTAGATAACCTTCCTGTCCCTTTGTATCAATTTGTTCTTTTGCTCGATTGCTCAACATCCCTTTAGCTAAAGGTCCACGCGCCAATACACTGATATTATGTTTATGGAGAAGGTCTAATACCTCTGACTCTGGACGACGGTCAAGTAGGCTGTACTGCATCATTACAGCATCAATAGTAGAATTGCTGACGTATTCTCGAATGACATTTGGGCGAATGGAAGAAATCCCGTAAGCACGAATGTATCCCTCTTTTTTTAACTGTTCAAACGCTTCGATTGATTCATCAATTGGATCCTCGATTGTGCCCCCATGAAGCATGTAAAAATCGATATAATCAGTTTGTAATCGCCGCAAGCTATCTTTTAGGCCGTTAAGGATATGTTCTTTGGACGGATCCCAAAACCAATCTTTTGTATCCTTTGAAAAATGATTTCCAACTTTTGATGTTAAAATTACTTCCTGTCTCTTATGTTTAATAGCTTCACCGACAATTTCTTCATTTTTTCCAAAGTCATATAAATCTGCAGTGTCTAGGTGATTTACACCAGAATCAAGTGCATAATCAATCATATAGGTTGCTTGTTTCTGATTTGTACCAAGTGACATACAACCAAAGGTTAATTCTGAGATTTCGATATCTGAATTTCCTAGTTGATTTTTATTCATCTAATATTACCTCCTATTGGTTCTAGTTTCATTGTAGAAACACATGGAGTGAAACACAACTATTTGAGCTAAAAGAAAATATGCTAAAATGGAACTGTCTATTACAAATAAGGGAATGATCGGTTGATGAAAAAATTTGAAGAGAAAACAATTCATACGGAGCAAATATTTAATGGAAAAGTGGTTAATCTCCAAGTAGATGAGGTACGTTTGCCGAATGGGAAAACATCTAAGCGTGAATTAATTAAACATCCTGGAGCGGTAGCAGTTATTCCTATTACCAAAGATAATAAAATTGTGTTTGTAGAGCAATATCGTAAACCATTGGAAAAATCGTTAATTGAAATACCAGCAGGTAAGTTAGAACCAGGAGAAAAACCAGAAAAAACAGCACTTCGAGAATTAGAGGAGGAGACAGGTTACCGTAGCAATCAGCTTGATTTCGTATCATCTTTTTATACATCGCCTGGATTTGCAGATGAACTTATGTACATATTCATAACAAAGGAAATCGAAAAGGTAAAAGACCCATTATCACCAGATGAAGATGAGTTTGTTGAGATCATCGAATTAACGTTGGATGAGGCAATAGAGTATGTTCAACAACAGCGAATTCATGATGCAAAGACGAATTATGCTATTTTATATTTAGAAATGCTAGAAAGGATGTAACGAATTGCTTCACTCTTACTTTGCAGATATGCATATTCATATTGGAAGAGATATGTATGGAAAGCCGGTAAAAATCACCGGTTCAAAAAGTTTAACATTAACAAATATACTAAAAGAATCCAGTAGAAATAAAGGAATACATATGGTCGGTGTCATCGATAGCCATGCTCCTGCAGTTCAGCAAGAGCTCAAATCATTAATTAATCAAGGACAAGCACATGAATTACAGGATGGTGGAGTTCGTTTTGAGGAAGTCACATTAATTCTTGGGTCTGAAATAGAAGTATATGATGAACATTGTCACGGTCCTATTCATGTATTATGTTATTTTCCGACATTAGAAAAGATAGAACATTTTTCAAAATGGCTTGTTACGAAAATGAAAAATATCACATTAAGTTCACAACGATATTATGGAACAGCAAAGGAACTGCAATATAAAGTTAAAGAATTAGGTGGAATCTTTATTCCAGCACATGTTTTTACACCTTTTAAAAGTCTTTATGGAAAAGGGGTTAAACGTTCATTAGAAGAAGTATTTGATCCTGATTTAATAGATGGTATTGAGCTAGGTCTTAGCTCAGATACAGAAATGGCTGATCAGATAAAAGAGCTACACCGATATACGTTTGTAACGAACTCGGATGCACATTCCTTGGCTAAAATAGCCCGTGAATATCAAGAGGTTGTAATGGCTGAACCTTCTTTTAAAGAATTTGAATGGTCCTTGCATGACGTAGGCGACCGAAAAATAGCTCGAAACTTTGGTATGAATCCAAAATTAGGTAAATATCACACTACTGTTTGCGACCATTGTTTGGAGCAAGTAAGCCCGGGAACTAGTGAATGCCCGAGTTGTGGTTCGAAGAAAATAATTAAGGGAGTTTTTGATAGAATTAATGAACTAGCAGATGCGAAAGAAAAACATAAGGGAAGACCACCTTATTTATACCAAGTACCTTTAGAATATTTACCGAAATTAGGTCCGAAAACATTTGATAAGTTATTATCACATTTTCATACAGAAATGAATGTAATTCACCATGCTTCCTTAGAAGAGTTACGAGAGATTGTACCTGAGAAATTAGCTTTGTCTATTATTCATATGAGAGAAGGAAAATTACAGATCAAAGCCGGTGGGGGAGGAAAGTATGGAAGCATCCGTTCTAGTAATTAATTTGATAAAAAGATAGAATAATTGGTATTTTTATTAGGAATTCTTCATAGTTTTTAACTATAAGAGCATCTCGAATGGAGGATTCCTATGTACAAAAAAAGTGTGCAAGCAGTAGATCATATGAGGGAATACGCAACGATATATTTATTTATGGTAATCTTGTTTCTAACAGGAATAATATTCGGTGCTATCATTGTTAATAGTATGAATATACCCCAAAAGCAAGATTTATTCTTTTATTTAGAACGTTTTTTTGGTCAAATTTCAAGTGGACAAACGATTGAAAATAAAGATATTTTAAAAGAAAGCTTCTTTTATCATGTGAAATATCTAGGTTTATTATTTATATTAGGTTTATCTGTTATCGGTTTGCCGATTGTATGGATATTACTTTTTATAAAAGGTTTGGTAGTTGGATTTTCAGTTGGTTTTCTAGTTAACCAGCTTGGTATGCAAGGTTTTTTATTAGCTTCATTTTCAATCGCACCACAAAATATAGTAATTATACCAATCTATATTATTGCTGGTAGTTTATCGATGATTTTTTCGTTAACTTTATTAAATAAATTATTTTCACGAAAGTTCTCTCATTCATTAACACAGCCTTTTGTCCGATATGTTAGTGTGTTTTGCATATTGCTCCTATTGTCATTTGCAGCTGCATCACTAGAAGCATTTGTTGCAAATGGTGCACTAGAATCGCTAATAAAAAGTTATTATTCAACTAGTTAAAACGAAGAATTTCTGTTATTATTAATAATAATTATAAAATAATAATGAAAATGTACTTAAATAATACTCATTATACTTTACACTACTTTTAACTGTGCATATAATTAAAGGTGGGATATGAGGGAGGGATCTGCTATGGAACATCGCATTGATCGTATAAAAAAACAACTCCATGCACAAAGCTACAAGCTAACTCCACAAAGAGAAGCGACAGTTCGTGTTTTATTAGAACGTGAAGAAGACCATTTAAGTGCTGAAGACATTTATCTTCTTGTTAAAGAGAAAGCACCTGAAATTGGTCTGGCTACTGTATATAGAACATTAGAATTACTTTCTGAATTAAAAATAGTTGATAAAATAAATTTTGGTGATGGGGTTTCAAGATATGATTTGCGTAAGGAAGGTGCAGAGCATTTCCATCATCACTTAGTATGTATTGAATGTGGATCTGTAGAAGAAATTATGGATGATTTACTAGGAGATGTAGAGAAAATCGTTGAGAAAGAATGGGGCTTTAAAGTAAAAGACCATCGTTTAACATTTCATGGTCTTTGCAAGAAGTGCCAAAAAACTGCTCCTGTGGAAGTATCATAAAATTGTACGAATTAGAGTAGAATGTCTTTTTTCTTATAGAGAAAAGGCATTTTTAAATTTTTTAGAGATGTTTTATCAAAATAATATTTTACAAAGAAAGGTAAATGCGTTATTTTTGAACTAGAGGAATTGTATATGTTATTCGTCAATTTAAATGTACTAGAATTATAGTTATATGTATAATCCTAATCTTTTTTGGCATATCTTTTAATATGACTATTATTAAAAGAGGAGAAATGCCAGATGAAACGAGTGGTATGGGATACAATTAAAGTTTTCGTCATATTTGTTGCATGTACTTTTTTATTCTACTTTGGTTTACAAGTCATGCACGCTGAATACGAACAATATCATCGCTATGATCCACCGGAAGGACCGTCAATTAAAGTATTTAATGAAGAGCAAAGTTTGTTAGATCGTTTGAATTTATTTTTTCGATTAGGAGAGTAACCTTATGTTAAAGTATGCATTCGAAGATTTTTTTCACTACTTACAAATAGAGCGAGGATTATCTGATAATACGATCAGCTCCTATAAACGAGATTTGAAAAAGTACGTACAATATATTAACAAAATAGTCCAAAAAGATGATTGGGATCATGTTAGTAGAGCGGATATTATTGGATTTTTGCATACATTAAAGGATAGCGGAAAATCTGCAGCAACAATGGCGAGAACAATATCATCCATTCGACTTTTTCATCAGTTTTTAATTCGCGAAGAATTAGTTCATCAAGATGCTAGTTTACATATTGAAACACCTAAAATTGAACGAAAACTTCCTCATGTTTTATCTATGCAAGAGGTTGATAGCCTTCTAAATATGAAAGCTACTACCCCTTTAGAGCTGCGAAATAAGGCAATGCTAGAATTACTTTATGCGACAGGATTGCGTGTGAGTGAATTAATCTCGTTAACAATGAATGATTTACATTTAACGATGGGATTTGTACGTTGTTTTGGTAAGGGATCAAAAGAGAGAATTGTTCCATTAGGTGATGTTGCACATAATGCCGTTGACCAGTATATTAACCATGCACGAAATAATCTGTTAAAGAAAAATAAAGATGAAACTATATTATTTGTTAACCAACATGGAAAACCTTTAACAAGACAAGGTTTTTGGAAAATATTAAAAGCGATTGCAAAAGAAGCAGATATTCAAAAAGAAATAACACCTCATACACTAAGACATTCTTTTGCTACTCATTTATTAGAAAATGGGGCTGATTTACGTGCTGTTCAAGAAATGCTGGGGCACACCGATATATCAACGACGCAAATTTACACACATGTAACGAAAACTAGATTAAAAGATATGTATAAAACATATCATCCAAGAGCTTAGTATTTATTTTTTAATTATAGTTGTCTGACATCATACAACATGATGAGAAAGTAATCATATATTTGTACATATTAGACAATATAATCAACAGGAGGTATTAAAAATGAAAAACTTTGATCGAATTTTTCTAATTGTAATGGATTCTGTAGGGATTGGAGAAGCACCTGATGCCGAAAAATTCAACGATAAAGGTGCTGATACGTTAGGGCATATTGCTGATCATATGAATGGCTTAGAAATGCCAAACATGGGAAAATTAGGGCTTAGTAATATAAGAGAAATTAAAGGGATTCAGAAAGCCGAAAAGCCAATGGCACACTTTACGAAAATGCAGGAAGCTTCAAATGGGAAGGATACAATGACAGGACATTGGGAAATTATGGGTCTTCATATAGAACAGCCATTCCGAACGTTTCCAGATGGATTTCCTAAAGAGCTTATTCAGGAACTAGAGGAAAAAACCGGTAGAAAAATAATAGGAAATAAGCCTGCTTCCGGTACTGCTATTCTAGATGAATTAGGAAAAGAGCATATGGATACTGGTGCACTTATTGTATATACATCTGCAGATTCCGTATTACAAATTGCTGCACATGAGGAAATTATACCGATCGAGGAGCAATACCGTATTTGTGAAATTGCTAGGGAAATAACATTAGATGAAAAATATATGGTTGGACGTGTAATCGCTAGACCGTTTATTGGTAAGCCTGGTGAGTTTGAACGAACATCTAATCGACATGATTATGCGTTAAAGCCTTTTGGTCGAACAGTGATGAATACCTTAAAAGATCAAAATTATGATGTTGTTGCCATAGGTAAAATATCAGATATTTATGACGGTGAGGGTGTGACAAAGGCTATTCGTACAGTAGATAACGATGATGGCATGACCAAGCTAGTGGAATCAATGGATAAAAATTTTAATGGAATTAGTTTTTTAAACCTAGTTGATTTTGATGCAAAATATGGTCATCGCCGGGACCCACAAGGCTATGGCAAGGCGTTAGAGAACTTTGATAAAAGATTACCAGAGGTTTTAGATAAACTTCAGGAGAATGACCTCTTAATTATTACTGCAGATCATGGTAATGATCCAGTTCATCATGGTACAGATCACACTCGTGAATACGTTCCTTTAGTTGTTTATCACACAGGAATAACGGAAGGTAAGAAACTACCATTAAGAGAAACATTTGCTGACATTGGAGCGACAGTAGCTGAGAACTTTAATGTTGATCTACCGGAGTTCGGAAGAAGCTTTTTAAATGAAATTAAATAATAGGAAGGTGACCAAAACATGGATCAAACTTTAATTAAGGAAGCAAGTAATTATATTCAAGAAAAATTAGCACATAAACCAACAATAGGATTAATCCTTGGGTCTGGGTTGGGCGTTTTAGGGGATGAAATAGAGAATCAAACAACAATTCCGTATTCAGATATCCCGCATTTTCCTGAATCAACTGTTTCAGGTCATAAAGGACAGCTTGTTATTGGAACGTTAGAAGGGAAGCAAGTCATAGCAATGCAAGGTAGATTTCATTTTTATGAAGGCTACACAATGCAACAAGTGACCTTTCCAGTAAGAGTAATGAAGGACTTAGGAATTGAGTCGATTATCGTAACGAATGCTGCAGGAGGAATAAATGAAGGGTTTGAACCTGGAGATTTAATGGTAATCACCGATCATATTAATAATATGGGAACCAATCCATTGATTGGACCAAATAATGAAGAGCTTGGTGCACGATTCCCAGACATGTCTAAAGTATATGATCCAGAATATGTACAACATGCTTCCCAGTGTGCTAAAGAACTAGGGCTGACGATTCGACAAGGGGTATATGTTGGGAACACAGGTCCTGTATATGAAACACCAGCTGAAGTAAGAATGTTACGAACGCTAGGTGGTGATGCGGTTGGTATGTCTACGGTTCCTGAAGTAGTTGTAGCTGGACATGCGGGGATACGCGTTTTAGGTATTTCATGTATTTCTAATATGGCAGCAGGAATATTGGACCAGCCTTTAACGCATCATGAAGTAATTGAAACAACTGAAAAAGTAAGAGAAGACTTTTTACGCTTTGTTAAGAAAATAATAAGTACCTTACCAAACTAAAAAAAGAGAGTGATACCCATGAGAATGTACGACATCATTGAAAAAAAACGTGATGGAAAAGAATTAACCGAGGAAGAGATTACATTTTTTATAGATGGTTATACAAAAGGAGAAATTCCTGATTATCAAGTAAGTGCACTAATGATGGCAATCTACTTTCAAGACATGACCGAAAAAGAAAGAGCTACATTAACAACAGCGATGGTGGAGTCAGGGGATCAAATTGATTTATCTGCTATTGCTGGAATTAAGGTTGATAAACACTCTACAGGTGGTGTGGGTGACACAACAACATTGATACTAGCTCCTTTAGTTGCATCTTTAGGAGTCCCTGTAGCAAAAATGAGTGGTAGAGGACTTGGTCATACTGGTGGAACGATTGATAAATTAGAATCTGTTCCTGGATTTCATGTTGAAATAACAAATGATGAATTTATTGATCTTGTTAACAAAAATAAAGTGGCCGTTATTGGACAGTCAGGTAATTTAACTCCTGCTGATAAAAAGTTATATAGTCTTAGGGATGTAACCGCAACGGTGAATTCGATCCCACTTATAGCTAGCTCTATCATGAGTAAAAAAATAGCTGCTGGTGCTGATGCGATCGTATTAGACGTTAAAACAGGTGCTGGCGCATTTATGAAAAAGTTTGACGATGCAAAAGAGCTTGCTAAAGCTATGGTTTCTATTGGAAATCATGTTGGTCGAAAAACAATGGCAGTTATATCAGATATGAGCCAGCCATTAGGAAATGCAATTGGAAACTCACTAGAAGTTAAAGAAGCGATTGATACATTGCAAGGAAAAGGTCCAAGAGATTTAACCGAATTATGCCTAACGCTAGGAAGTCAGATGGCTGTTGTAGGAAATAAAGCGAATAGCCTAGAGGAAGCAAAAGCTAGATTGGAAGAAAATTTACACAATGGAAAAGCATTTGAGCAATTTAAACTATTTCTTGCTTCTCAAGGTGGAGACACTAGTGTTGCAGATGACCCTTCCTTGCTACCGAAAGCATCGGTTCAAGTAAGCTTACCAGCTAAGCAATCTGGAACAGTAGCTTCTATTATAGCCGATCAAATTGGTACAGCTGCTATGATGTTAGGAGCAGGTAGGGCAACGAAGGAATCGAAAATAGACCTATCCGTTGGAATAGTTTTACATAAGAAAATTGGCGATAAAGTTGAAAAAGATGAGCCGTTGTTAACTATTCATGCAAATAACGATGACTTGGATACGGTCATGAATAAGTTATATGAAAGTATACAAATAACAGAAGAAGTGGTAAAAGCTCCATCGCTAATTTATGATGTAATCACAGGGTAATGGTAATAAAGCACATGAATCTTCATGTGCTTTTTTTGATTGTATCTAAGAAATATTTCTACCCAGTACTAAGTGGAACTAATGGCTTTGCTTTAAAGGTATGCTGAAGCCAAGTTTTCTCCATATATTTTGTTATAAAATACACGTATCATGGCAATCCTAAAATTATATTGATTGCTGGAGGTATAAGTATGAAAAAATATGCTCTAATGATAAGTGTTTTATTTTTGGCGATGTCTTTCATCAATCTTTCCGTTTATGCTGAGGAAAATAAGGAAGCGGAGAGTAAGGACTCTTTAAATCTTGCACCAGATGCTAAGTCAGCTATATTAATGGAGCGGGATACCGGCAAGATACTTTATGACAAAAATGCAAACGAAAAATTGCCACCCGCTAGTATGACGAAGGTAATGACTCTTTTATTAATTATGGAAGAGTTTGAAAAAGGAAATTTGAAAAAAGATGAAGTTATAAGAATTAGTGAAAACGCAGCTTCTATGGGTGGTTCGCAGATATTTTTAGAGGCTGGAGAAGAAATGTCAGTTAATGACTTGCTAAAAGGCATTGCCATCGCTTCTGGAAATGATGCTAGTGTTGCATTAGCAGAAAGAATTGCAGGAAGTGAAGAAGCATTTGTCGAAAGAATGAACCAAAAAGTAAAAGAACTAAAATTAAAGAATACGAAATTTCAAAATGTAACGGGATTACCAGCAGATGATCACTATAGTACTTCCCATGATATGGCAGTTATTGCAAAAGAACTTTTGAAATACGAATCGATTACAGAGTATACATCGATCTATGAAGATTATTTACGAAAAGGTCAAAAGGATGAATTTTGGCTTGTTAACACAAATAAATTAGTTCGTTTCTATCCTGGGGTAGATGGATTAAAAACAGGATTTACAAATGATGCAAAATATTGTTTAACTGCAACAGCAAAGAAAAATGATATGCGTGTTATCGCTGTGGTTATGGGTGTAGATTCACCAAAAGAGCGTAATGCAACTGTATCCAAGATGTTAGATTATGCCTTTAATACGTACGATACCAAGAAATTATTTGATAAAGGTGAATTAATCACAAGCTTACAACTGTTAAAGGCTGAACAAAAAAATATTGAAATTGTAGCTTCACAATCGATAAGTACGATCTTCAAAAAAGGTGAGTCAGTAGAAAACATAACTACGACTGTGGACTTAGAAAGTGATTTAGAAGCACCGTTAAAAAAAGGTGATCAGGTTGGCACCTTAACTGTCAAAAATGAGGATAAAATATTATCTGAGACACCGTTAATTGTTGAAAAAGATATTGATCGAGCATCATTTATGACATTATTTAAGAGATCTTTAGAAAGCTTGTCGAAACATCGGTGATTTGAAATGAATACCACGAAATTCTTCTAGTTTTGTCAAGAGGCAGGAATTTGCCCATATTATCAAGAATCAGTACTTACAAGGAATTGTAAGGAGGAAAATAAATGGGCTTAAGTTACACTTTTGACGTAAGAGAAGATGTGCTGATTGTTCGATTAGCTGGTGAAATAGATCACCATGAATCTGAAAGCTTACGAGAAAAATGGAAAGAAACAATGTATACCAATTCAGTTAAGCATGTAATTTTAAATCTAGAAGCTGTCTCCTTCATGGACAGTTCAGGTTTAGGTGTCGTTTTAGGAAGGTATAAGGAAGTTCTACAACTGGGAGGCGAAATGGTTGTATGCGAAGTTCCTCCTTCAATCAAACGTTTGTTTGAAATGTCTGGTCTGTTTAAGATCGTTCGTTTAGAGGAGAGCGAGGAATTTGCTTTAGAAACATTGGGGGTGGCTTCATGAAAAATGAAATGTCTATTGAGTTTTCAAGTGTAAGTCAAAACGAATCATTCGCAAGAGTAACTGTTGCAGCATTTGTAACACAATTGGATCCAACAATGGATGAATTAACTGAAATTAAAACAGTAGTATCTGAAGCGGTAACGAATGCCATTATTCATGGCTATAATAATGAGCCAAATCATAAAATATCTATTTCATGTGTACTTTATGATGGTGAAGTTGAAATTACAATTAGGGATTATGGAATAGGAATTGAAAATGTTGATGAAGCTCGACAACCGTTATACACGTCTAAACCTGATTTGGAAAGGTCTGGTATGGGTTTTACCATCATTGAAAACTTTATGGATTCTGTAGAAGTTATATCAAAGCCAGAACAGGGTACTACCGTTCATATGAAGAAGCAGTTAACTAAAAGTAAAACGGTTTATAATTAGGATGTGCTGCTTATGGATGTAAACGTAAAGCATGATAAGCAGAAAGAATCCTTAACAGACGAGCAAGTCAAAGAATATATTGCTAGAAGTCAACAAGGTGATAAGCATGCGAGAGATATACTAGTTGAAAAAAATATTCGATTAGTTTGGTCTGTTGTTCAACGATTTATGAATAGAGGGTATGACCCAGATGACCTTTTCCAAATAGGAAGCATTGGCTTAATTAAATCTATTGATAAGTTCGATCTTTCCTATGATGTACGATTTTCAACCTATGCGGTACCAATGATCATTGGTGAAATTCAACGATTTTTACGTGACGATGGTAGTGTCAAAGTAAGTCGATCATTAAAGGAAATAGGAAATAAAATTCGTAAGAAAAAAGACGAACTAACCAAACAAAATGGACGCTCACCAACTGTTAATGAAATAGCAGAAGCACTAGAGATAACACCAGAGGAAGTGGTACATGCTCAAGAGGCAGCAAAAGCTCCACATTCTATTCATGAAACAGTATTTGAAAATGATGGGGATCCAATAACGCTTCTGGATCAAATAGCCGATCAAGACTCTAATTGGTTTGACAAGCTATCGTTACAGGAAGCAATTAGAGGTTTAAATGAAAGAGAAAGATTAATATTGTATTTGAGGTACTACAAGGATAAAACCCAATCGGAAGTTGCTGAAAGGTTAGGTATTTCACAAGTCCAAGTATCTCGATTAGAAAAGAAAATATTATATGAAATGAAGGATAAGATGGATATGTAAAAAATCACCACATTGAGTGGTGATTTTTTTATTATAATTATTCCTTTTCTACAGATACTAATTAGTATCGAACGGGAAAAGGTGGAATACGCTGTGGCTGAAATTGTTTATTTAAGAATGAAAAAAAATCTTGAATTAGACCGTATGCAAGAGCTTCAGTTAAAACATATCGCCTTCATTACAACGCAATCTAAACGAAAGAGAGAATTAGAAAATGCACGAATTTATCGTATAACTGAAAAAGACCAAGACTTAGTTGTAATAGATAGTTTTTTAGTAATAGATCACTTAAATCGCTTATATCCAAACTTGGAAATTCAGTTAATTGGACCTACTCATACAATTGTAAGAATCTATAGGAGAAAAAAACTACCTTCTACACTCATTGCTAGTGTCGTTTGGATTCTACTGTTTATAGGCACTGCGATGACTATTATGAACTTTCATTATGATGTAAGCATGCAGGAAGTCCAACAAAAACTACATTTCTTACTAACTGGAGAAGAAAATGAGTATCCATTATGGATACAGATCCCATACTCCATTGGACTTGGATTAGGAATGTTGTTATTTTTTAACCATTGGTTTAACAAACGCTTTAATGAAGAACCCAGTCCTCTAGAAGTGGAAATATTTAATTACCAGCAAGCCCTCGATCAATATATTAGTCATCATGAGAATAAGCTAAATGATCCAGACCATACTCGTTAATATAATTCAAATTTTAATAGGGTTTGCGGGAGGGCTTGCAGTCGGTAGTGGGTTTGTTGCCTTTTTAACCGTCTTGGGGATTATTCCAAGATTAATTCAGATTGCGAAAGGGAATCATTTAATCAAGGTATTAATTGGGTGTGTAATAGGAGGTTCCATCTTTGGGACTTATTTGTCGTTTACAGGGGTATCATGGAATCAACCGATCATCCTTCTTGTTATTTGGGGATTATTTCACGGGATTTTTAACGGTATGCTGGCTGCTGCTCTTACTGAGGTATTAAATGTCTTCCCAATTATAACAAAACGGATTGGGCTTGAGCAGTATTTATTATGGTTATTAATGGCAGTAGTTTTTGGGAAAATAGCAGGATCACTATTCCAATGGCTTGTCCTAGTAAAATAACTGGATACAGTATCAAAAATGTATGAACAATTGGAGTGAATGAATTTGAGTAAAAGTCCAATATCTGCGAAGATCGATGATACATTGGCATATATGAAAGAAAGAGTTGGCGTCGAAACCTCTTATGACGTTGGCTATCGAGAAGTAACTATATTAAAAAAGAGAATTCAATTATATTATCTTACAGGGTTAGTTGATAGCTTGATTGTTCAGGAATTGATTAAAGAACTTGTCAATATGAATGATCACGAAACTAATAAACGAAAAGTTCCAGAAATTATTGAAAATAGACTCATCCATCAACAAGTAGAGACAGTTAAAACTATGGATGAAGCAGTAGATCAAATCTTATCAGGACTTATCGTTGTATTTATTGATGGGGAACGCTATGCGAAAGTAATCGATACAAGAAGTTATCCAGGTAGATCACCCGAAGAACCGGATACAGAGAGGGTAGTACGTGGCTCTCGGGACGGGTTCACAGAAAACATTGTGGAAAATACCGCTTTAACTAGACGTCGAATTCGTGATACACGATTACGACATGAAATGTTAAAAGTTGGAGAAAGGTCCAAGACGGATGTTTGTATAAGTTATGTAAAGGATATTGCAGATGAAGGGCTTGTTCAGTTAATAAAAGATAAGATTAATGATATTGAAATCGACGGTATTTCAATGGCCGAAAAGACACTGGAAGAATATATCGTGGAACGCAACTGGAATCCATTTCCATTAGTGCGATATACCGAAAGGCCTGACGTTGCTGCAAGCCATTTATTAGAAGGTCATGTATTAATAATGGTTGATACATCGCCGAGTGTCATTATTTTACCAACCACTTATTTCCATCATGTACAACATGCAGAGGAACATCGACAAGTACCAATGATAGGGACGTTTATTCGGTGGACTAGATTCTTGGCAATTTTTGCATCTTTGTTTTTATTACCATTATGGCTTTTGTTTGTTATGGATCCGAGTTTATTACCGAAGGCATTATCATTTATCGGGCCAAATGAAGAAGGAAACGTTCCAGTAGTAATTCAAATCATATTAGGCGTGATTGGAATTGAGTTCTTAAGGATGGCAGCAATTCATACGCCTACAGCATTATCAACAGCTATGGGTTTAATTGCTGCAGTTTTGATTGGACAAATAGCAATTGATGTTGGAATGTTCAGCCCCGAGGTGATTTTATATATTTCAATAAGTGCAATTGGTTCTTATGTTACTCCAAGTTATGAATTAAGTGTTGCTAATAAAATTGCCAACCTATTTTTAGTAATTGCCACTGCAGTATTTGGCCTAATAGGCTTCATCATTAGCTTTACAGTATTTATCTTGTTCTTAGCAAGTATACGTTCCATAAGGACACCATATTTATGGCCGTTCATTCCCTTCAATGCCACAGCATTATTTAACATTCTATTTCGAGTTCCAGTACCATTTACAAACAGCAGGCCAAGCATTGTTCATCCGAAAAATAATTATCGTCAACCAGCTAATAAATAATGAAATCACCGAAAATATTATACCGAAAACCTCGTTCAAGTGTGATTAAACGGGGTTTTTTCTTTTGTTTTCTTATTTGTTATGATAAAGTATGTATGATTTAGACAATATGCGAGAAATTTTGCATGCTTTAAAAAGTTTCATTTTTCCCTTGTATAATTGGGAATAGAGTATTTACTAGTAATAGTTAATTCATAAATGAAAGTTTTTAACAAGATGGAGGATTAAAGAAATGAAAATAGATGATCATCCTTTTCAAATTAATGAAAAAGGCCATTTAGAAATTGGTGGATTGGATACTATTGAGTTAGCCGAAAAATATGGAACACCTCTATATGTTTATGATGTTTCTATGATTCGTGAAAATTGCCGAGCATTTGTCCAAACGTTTCAAGAACTAGGAGTGCGTGCGCAGGTAGCCTATGCTAGTAAAGCATTTTCTTCTATTGCTATTTTACAGGTCATGAAACAGGAAGGATTATCGGTTGACGTTGTTTCTGAAGGTGAGCTGTATACCGCATTACAAGCAGGTATCCCTGCAGGTAAGATCCATTTACATGGTAATAATAAAAGTATTGATGAGCTAGCATTGGCAATCAAAAATGATATTGGGTGTATTGTAGTCGATAACTTCTATGAAATTGATTTATTAGAGAAGTTATTAGCTGAGCATAACAAAGAAATCGATGTATTGATACGTGTTACCCCAGGGATCAATTCCAAAACACATCAATATATTATGACGGGAAATGAAGACTCTAAATTTGGCTTTAACATGCACAATGGTCAAGCAGAAAAAGCATTTCAACAATTACAAAATCATGATCGAATTCGTTTTAAAGGCTTACATTGCCATATCGGATCACAAATCTTTGAAACTGACCGTTTTATAAAGGCTGTTGATATCTTATTTAAGGAATTAGCTGAATGGAAAAATCAATATAACTATACACCAGAAGTATTAAATTTTGGTGGAGGCTTTGGAATTAAATATACGAATGAAGACTCTCCAATACCATTAAACCTATATGTTGAAGAATTAGTTAACTCGATAACTTTCCATATACAAAAATTAAACATGCCTATGCCTGAAATTTGGATTGAACCTGGAAGATCTATTGTTGGAAATGCTGGAATAACATTGTATACAGTTGGCTCGACAAAGGAAATTCCCGGGGTACGTAATTATATTGCGGTGGATGGTGGAATGACTGATAATTTACGACCTGCACTATATCAAGCGAAATATCATGGGGTTATAGCTAATAAAGCGGGACTACCAAATACAAAGGAAGTATCTGTTGCAGGAAAGTGCTGTGAATCTGGGGATATGCTTATTTGGGATTTGGCCACTCCAGAAATTGATCATGGAGATATCCTTGCTGTATTCTCAACTGGTGCTTATGGTTATTCAATGGCAAATAATTATAATCGTTTTTCCAAAGCAGCGGTTGTGTTTGTTGAAGATGAAGTAGATAAGCTTATTGTTAAACGCGAGACGTATAAGGATATTTTAAGAAACGATTTATCCTATGAGTAATTATTCTATTTGACTTCCGTCTTTAAAATTTAAATCATCCATGATAACATGAAATAAATGTAAACTTATTAGAACACAATTAGTTAGGAGATTGAAAAAGATGACAAAAAAAGGTTATTTTGAAATGGAAAATGGAAATAAAATTGAATTTGAGCTTTATCCAAATGAAGCACCGAATACGGTAGCAAATTTTGAAAAACTTGCGAATGATGACTTTTATGATGGGTTAACTTTCCACCGTGTAATAGATGGGTTTGTTAGCCAGGGTGGATGTCCAGTTGGAAATGGAACAGGCTCAGCTGGATACACAATCAACTGTGAAACAGACGGCAACCCTCATAGACATGTAGAAGGTAGTTTGTCTATGGCTCATGCTGGAAAAGATACAGGAAGCTGTCAGTTTTTTATTGTTCATGAACCACAGCCACATTTAGATGGTGTTCATACCGTGTTTGGACAGGTTACATCAGGCATGGAACATGTTAAGGCTATGAAAAATGGAGATATGATGAAGGAAGTTAAAGTAATTTCTGAGTAAAATGAATAGTATTTGAGGTAAATAAATGGATATTTACTTATTATTATACTTATTTTTAATTGCTGCTCCGTTTAGTACTATAATTCATGAATTAGGTCATTTGGTCGGTGCCACAATAGTAAAGGCCGACCAAATCACCTTGTCTATTGGTACAGGGAAAAATGCATATACCTTCAGTAAAGACAACATACGTATTTCATTTCAGCCCAGCTTTTTACTAACCGGACTAACAAAAAGTGAACGAAGTAAACCCTATAATTCATTGGAAGTTGCTTTTATTACGTTTTGTGGTCCATTATTTAATATTCTATCCTTTATTCTATTTACTGGCTTACATAACTTTGTCCATGAAAACTCGTATTTTTTCCTATTAATGCTTTTAAACGGTTGGATAGCTACTGTTAATATGGTTCCGTTTAAAGTAAACAACAAGGAATCAGACGGGTATATTATATTTAAACAGCTTTTTAAAAATGAATAATGTAAATAAAACGTATGTTTTAAAGTTAATTAGTTTATACTTATTAAGGATGATTATGCTTGAATAAACAAAAAAAGAAAAATCTTATTTTATTTTTAACCTTATTAACCATTGGTATGGTATGGGGATTTGTTTATTGGTTTTTTATTGTTCTGTAAAAAAATCATGTTTGACAAATAGGACAGAATAAGGCATAAATATATATACAATCTCTTACAGTTGTGTCGTAATGAGTTTGTGTTACATATTCTATGATAGATAAGTTTTTAATGAGGGATATCTATGTTGATACGATATAAAAAGAATTTAGAAAAGATTGCAATGGGTTTACTGTCTTTTATGCCGGAAGAAAAAGATGTAAAGAAATTGCAACAAACGATAAAAGAATACGAGACTAATCCAGATTGGCATCTTTACCTTTGGAAGGAAGTAGATGACGTACTAGGTGCTATCGGAGTTAGAATTGAAGATGAAATAACTGCAGTTATTCAGCATATTTCTGTTAATCCATCACACCGTAATTTAGGTATCGGTAAAAAAATGGTAAACGAAGCAACAAAGATTTATGAAGGTAAATATTCTGTTTGCGGAGACGATATGACCGAACAATTTTTCAATAAATGTGGAGAACAGACAAATCAGAGTGAAAACCCGTAAACAAAAACCAGCCCTATATGGATAGGGCTGATTTTTGTTCTACTTTTTATGGCCATTTTGTAATCGTAGCTACTGTATCTAACTATCTTATAACCAAGCAGCACCAACGATAATTAAAAGAATGAATAATACTACGATTAACGCAAAGCCTCCACCATAACCATAAGTTGCACCCATGATTAAATTCCTCCTTTTTTTCTTCCGATAAATGTTTTGTGGTAACATTTATCTTTCGTTAATAACTTATGTCAAAATTAAAATCGTGTATAGGCGTTTATGACACAAGATAATTTTTTTATCATTTTTTTACTAAGCAAGTCTAAGCTTTCTTATGCTGCATAAATGCAACTAAGGCTTTTTCTATAAAAGTTTGGCAAAAGCAGAGTTTTCTAAAGTTGATTTTTGGAAAGGAAGATGACAATGAATCAAGCATATAAAGTTAAATTGGATACGTTTGAGGGGCCGCTTGATTTATTATTGCATCTGATCAATCGTTATGAAATAGATATTTATGATATCCCTGTTGCACAGATTACAGAACAATACATGGAATATATTCATACCATGCAACGCTTGGAGTTAAATATAGCAAGTGAGTATTTAGTAATGGCTGCAACGCTTCTTGCTATTAAAAGTCAAATGCTCCTACCTAAGCAAGAAATAACCGATGAATCTGATGAATATGAGGAAGATCCACGTGAGGAATTAATGCAACGTTTGATTGAATATCGAAAGTATAAGCAGGCAGCAGAGCAGTTGAAGGAAAAAGAAGTTGATTCCAATCAAATTTTTACGAGGGCACCGTTATCTTTTGATACAGAGGAGTTTTCGAAGGCTCCAGTTATCGAACAAGGTGATATTTCTATTTATGATATGTTAGGTGCTTTAGGAAAAATGCTTGAACGAAAAAAATGGAAGGCTCCTTTAGAAACAAGTGTTCAACGTAGCGGGGTTCCGATTGAACAAAGAATGGTTGAAATTTTACATCTTGTAAAAGTAGCACGCGACGGGATTTATTTCGATGATATGTTTACTCATAAAACCCGTTCACATATTGTCGTTACATTTATAGCTTTATTAGAGTTAATGAAAAAGAATGAAGTTACTTGTAAACAGAAGAATCATTTTGATTCATTATTTGTATATTATGTGGGGGATTAATCGTGGAAATGAAGGAACTGAAGGCAGTTTTAGAAGGGCTATTATTTGCAAGCGGTGATGAGGGCATTACGGTAAAGCAAACATCTAAAATCTTGGATATTACCGAAGAAGCAGTAGAGCATTTAATTGAAGAACTGAAGTATGATTATGAGCATGTTACACGTGGTATTATGATAATGAAATCACATGAGGTGTATCATTTAACGACGAAGCCAGAACACAGTGAGTATTTTAAAAAGTTATTAGAAACGCCACAGGCTAGCCGAATGTCACAGGCAGCACTTGAGACACTGGCAATTATTGCTTATAAGCAACCAATTACCAGAACTGAAATTGAAGAAATAAGAGGTGTGAAAAGTGATCGCCCCGTGCAAACCTTAATTGCTAGATCCCTAATAGAAGAGGTTGGGAGAAGAGAAGGTGCGGGTAGGCCAGTTTTATTTGGAACTACTAAAGATTTCTTAACGTACTTTGGCTTGACCTCCTTAGATGAGCTACCACCACTACAAGACAATTTAGACACAGAAGAATTAGAACATGAAGCAGACCTATTCTTCGAACGTTTTAATCAAATGGAAACAGATTCAACTAATCAAAATTAAGATAAAAGCAACACTATTTACCTTTAACAAATCCGTATCACATATGTGGGAACGGATTTTTTTATTTGGCTTAATGGGGAAAATAATCATATCACCAGTAGACGAGCATAAAATATATTCAGATACATAAAAACTGTAGGAGGAAAATACATGCGGTTCCTTGCAACTATTTTGATTACGCTGTTAATCTTTACTTTTTCGTTCCCTGTAATTGGACAAGCAAGTCCAAGTGTATCTGCTCAAAATGCGATATTAATAGAGAAGAATACTGGTAGAGTACTTTTCGAAAAGCAGGCACATGAAAAAGAATTAATTGCTAGTACGACTAAAATTATGACAGCGCTTCTTGCTGTAGAATCTGGAAAACTTGATGAGACAGTTACTGTTAGTGAGCGTGCAGTATATACAGAGGGCTCTTCCATTTATTTAAAGCCGGGAGAAAAAATAAAATTAGAGGACCTTGTGTACGGTTTAATGCTCAGATCAGGAAATGATGCTGCTGTTGCAATAAGTGAACATATTGGAGGTAGTGTAGAAGGTTTTGTTCATTTAATGAATGAAAAAGCAAAGTGGCTAGGAATGACGAATACTAGCTTTGAAAATCCACATGGTTTAGATGGAGAAGAACATTATTCTACCGCCTATGATATGGCATTGCTCATGAGACAGGCCATGAACAATGAACATTTTCAAAAGATCACAAGTACTACATCTTATAAATCCGAGAGTAGATCATATAGCTGGCAAAACAAAAACAAGTTACTTACGATGTTCTATGAATATTGTACTGGTGGAAAGACAGGATTTACGAAAGCAGCTGGTAGAACGTTAGTTTCTAGTGCAAGTAAGGATGGCATGGAATTAATTGCTGTTACATTTAATGCGCCTGATGACTGGCGTGATCATATGAAGATGTTTGATTGGGGATTTGACAATTATGAGATGGAATCGATTGCATCTGAAGGAGAAATACAGTTTAAGGTAGAAGAATCAGATGAACCTGTTGTAGGTTATATTCATTCAGATAGGTTGTATCCATTAACAGAAGAGGAAAAAGGTAAGCTAGATAAAAAACGTTTTCTAGTAGAAAACAAAGTAGATTCCGGTGAAGAGATAATCGGAAAATCTATCGTTTACTTGGATTCCGAGCCAATAACAGAAGTACCTATTTTTCACGTTGAGGTAAGTCAAGAACAAGAAACGATCTTTGATGATGTTATATCTGTACTAAAAAGATTTATTAGGTTGAGTTAACTATGGTAAATATAATTTGGGCTTGTATGGCAATCATTGGAATTTTTTATGCCATGATTAACGGCACAATGGATCAAGTAAATGAAGCTATTTTCGAAAGTGCGAATGATGCTGTTAATTTATCCATTGGCCTAATCAGTGTATTGGTATTTTGGCTTGGGATTATGAAAATCGCTGAAAAAGCAGGAATTTTACGGGTGCTTTCCAAATTATTTAGACCAGTTATTGTAAAGATTTTTCCAGAAATACCAAAAGATCATCCAGCAATTGGATATATCCTGTCAAACATTACTGCAAATATCTTTGGACTTGGAAATGCTGCTACCCCTATGGGAATTAAAGCAATGGAACAAATGAAGGAGTTAAGTGGAACAGATACGGCATCAAGATCAATGATTACATTTTTAGCGTTAAACACTTCTAGTCTTACAATTATTCCTACTACTGTTATTGCAATTAGGATGCAATACAATTCGCTTTCACCTACTGAGATTGTCGGCACTACTATCATAGCTACAACCATTTCCTCAATTAGTGCCTTATTAATAGATCGATTTTTTTACTATAAGAGTAAGTGGAGGAAATAGTATGGGTATCATAACAATGATTAGCACATGGCTTATCCCTTGTTTTATTTTGCTGGTATTACTTGTTGCATCGTGGAGGAAAATACCAGCCTACGAATTATTTGTTGAAGGAGGAAAGGAGGGTGTGAAAATGGCATTCTCTTTACTTCCTTTTTTAGTAGGTATGATCGTGTCCATTTCCATCTTAAGAAGTTCTGGTGCATTAGAGGCGTTTATCAATTTAATATCCCCAATACTTACACTGCTCGGTATTCCGCCAGATATCATACCACTTGCACTTGTTAGGCCAATCTCAGGTACTGCTGCGCTTGGAATGACTACAGAATTAATTGAAACACATGGGCCAGACTCTTTTATCGGAAGATTAGCATCAACTATGCAAGGAAGTACGGATACAACATTGTATATATTAACCATTTATTTTGGCGCAGTTGGAATTAGGAAAATGGGCTATGCGCTAAAGGTTGGACTATTAGCTGATATTGTTGGTATAATAGCATCAATCGTAGTTGTTACAATTGTATTTGGATAAAACGTTAAAGTAGCGTTAACATAAGGTTAACGCTATTATTGTGTTTAGACATAATAGCAAAAATAAAAGATTGTATGGTGATAATATGACTAATTCATTAGAAAGATTACAAAAAGTGATTGCTCAAAGTGGAGTAACTTCAAGAAGAAAAGCGGAACAGTTAATTGTAGATGGAAAAGTAAAAGTAAACGATAAAGTTGTAACAGAGTTAGGGACAAAGGTTTCTCCCAATGACAAGATAGAGGTAGAGGGAGTTCAATTAGAAAAGGAATTACCTGTATATTATATGTTGTATAAACCTCGTGGAGTTATTTCAAGTGTTAGTGATGATAAAGGTAGAAAGGTGGTAACAGACTTTTTCCCAGAGGTGCCTGAGAGGATTTTTCCAATAGGCAGACTTGACTATGATACATCTGGAATCCTTCTATTAACAAATGATGGTGAATTTGCGAATCTTTTAATGCATCCTAAACATGGGGTAGAGAAAGTATATGTTGCAAAAATAAAAGGCATCCCAAGTAAAGAGGAATTAAAAAAGCTCTTGAAAGGTGTTAAAGATAAAAATGATGTATTAAAAGTCATCCGTTATAAAGTACTCTCTACTGATAAAAAGAAAAATTCCATGATATTGGAGTTAACGTTAAGAGAAGGAAAGAATCGACATGTGAGAAGAATGATGGAGCAATTAGGTTATCCTGTTTTAAAGCTTAAACGGGAGCGTTATGGTCTTTTGACACTAGATGGTATGACTGCAGGTGATATTCGACCATTATCACCTAAGGAAGTTAATCAGATGCGTAATTTGGCGTCGAAATGAAATTGTTGAAGAATAGACAAATTTTACATCGTGTCTAAGTGGTATACTTGAGCAGGGAGTGATGTGTATGAGTCTGGATGAAAGAAAGTCCAATAAGATAAAGAAAAAACGAAATCGTTTTATTTTTAGAACGGTCATCCTTGCTGTTATGCTTGTTGCTATTATCTATGCACTAGTTTCCAATATGGATAAGGATAATACGATATATCGAGTCGGTGATCAAGCACCAGATTTTCAATTGGAACAAATTAATCATAATAACGAAATAGAAACGATTCGACTAAGTGATTATGAAGGAAAAGGTGTTATGCTTAACTTTTGGGGAACTTGGTGTCCACCTTGTGAAGCAGAAATGCCATATATGCAGGAACTTTACCCGAAATATAAAGAAAAAGGCATTGAAATTATTGCTGTAGATTTAAATGATACAAGACTTAATGTTAAGCAATTTATTGATAAGTACGAACTTACATTTCCAGTTCCTTTTGACAACAAAGGAGTCGTATCCGATTTATACAAGATTGGACCAATGCCAACAACCTACTTCATTAGCCCTGACGGGGAAATTGTAGAGAAGGTTGAGGGTGGTTTAACATTAGAAAAGTTAGAGGGGTATTTCCAAGAAATATTACCAGAATAAGAATTGATCTTTTGAACATAAAAGCGGTCGGTTAGTAGTGTTCTCCTAGAAACAATTAAACAAACCAGTGAGGGATATTAATGAAGAACATAAAGTGTGATTGTGGTCATGTGAATCCGGAAGGGACAGTCCTTTGCGAATCATGTGGGAAACCAATAGAAGGAAACCAACATATTG
Organism: Ornithinibacillus caprae; assembly: GCF_009728145.1. Lineage (GTDB taxonomy): Bacteria > Bacillota > Bacilli > Bacillales > Amphibacillaceae > Ornithinibacillus > Ornithinibacillus caprae. The sequence continues at coordinate 448,933 of NZ_WOCA01000001.1, forward strand.
ACGGCAATGATAATAAAAGATTATTAAATATGCGCTATGATGGTACAGCTAGACGCTCACAAACCTATAACAAGTCCATTGTAGATAAAATATGGAGTTTTTTCTCCTCTGTTAAAGTTGGAGTATGGTTAATCGTTATAGCGCTTGTCGCTTCAGCTGTTGGTACTATTTTTCCACAAGAACAGTACATACCTATAGATGCCGTTTCCCGTGATCCTGCCGTATATTATCAGGACGCATACGGGATTTTAGGGCAAATCTATTATCAACTAGGATTTCATAATCTATTTAGTTCCTGGTGGTTTTTGATATTAATAGCACTAATTGGAGTATCTTTAGTAATTTGTAGCTTGGACAGGTTCGTCCCACTATATAAAGCATTAAAAAAGCAAAAGCCACAACGACATCATTCTTTTTTAAGCAGACAACGTCTATTTAGTGAAACAGAAGAAGTTACAGAAGAAGAAAAACAAAAAGTGATTAATAGCTTGAAAGCTCAACGGTATAAAATAAATGAGGAAAATGGACATGTGCTAGCTGAAAAAGGAAGGTTTTCACGCTGGGGTCCATATGTAAACCATATAGGCTTAATTATAATTTTATTAGCTGCATTACTTCGTTCAACACCGTTATTTTATACAAATGAATATTTATGGGTTCGTGAAGGCGAACAAAAGGTAATTCCTGGAACAAAAAGTGAATATTTTATTGAAAATAAAGGGTTCATCTTAGATTTATATGATGAAAATGACGATCGCTTTAAGGCTGCACTTGAGAAACAAGGAACCATGGTGCCGAGTAATTTCCAGACAAATGCGATTGTCTATAAACAATCAGAAGATGTGGTAACTGGAGCAGAAGCTCAATTAGAAAAAGTGACCGAAGATGAAATTCGAATGAATCACCCACTTGAATTCGAAGGTTATAAAATTTATCAATCTGGCTACCAATTAAATGAAGTAAATCAAATGACATTTACTATACAGGAAATAGAAAATGAAGATGGTGAACCGTTGGCAGAGTTTACCATTGATGTCACTGATCCAAAAGCGGAATATGAATTAGATAATGGTTTTAAAGTTGAGATTAATGAATTTTTCCCTGACTTCTATTTAGACAGTACAGGTCCTAAAACAGAAACACAATTTCCTAGAAATCCAACGTTTATTTTCAAGTTATATCCTCCAAACTCGGATGAATCAGAAACAAGTTTCGTTGGTGATGTTATAAGTGCTGCAGAAGCTTTGGGAATAAATACCGAAGCGGTAGAGCTTAACCCTATGGGAGAAGTATTAGGACAGTTTGCAACGAATCTTGATGCTACAGGTGAAAATGAGTATAAAATTAGTATTCAAGACATGGATTTTCATCGTGTAAGTGGACTATCCATACGTAAAGATCACTCACTTCCATTCTTTGGAGTAGGTGCACTGATCTTTATGATCGGTGTCGTTCAAGGTATGTATTGGCAACATCGTAGAGTTTGGATTCGACCTACAGAAAAAGGTCTAATGCTTGCTGCGCATACAAATAAAAATTGGTTTGGAATTAAAAAAGAAATCGAAAATTCCATTGAAAATACGAATATTAAAATGGTTGATGACCAGCAGGAATTGGATGAATAAGGAGGATGTATATGGGTAATCTAATAAGCTTTAGTAGTACAATGCTTTACACAGCGTTTATACTATATTTAATTGCTACTTTCTTCTTTGGCTTTACGATCAGGGATAAACATACATCAACGAGTAAAGGCTCCAAAGGCGTAGCAGCCAAGATAGGAATTAGCTTAACTATCGCTGGGTTTATTGCTCAATTGACGTATTTTATTACAAGATGGATTGCCAGTGGACACGCACCAGTAAGTAATCTATTCGAGTTTATGACGTTTTTCGGCATGACCATTGTACTGGCGTTTATCTTTATCTATTTTATTTATAAACTTACTGTACTTGGACTGTTTGCTTTGCCGGTAGCTTTAATTATTATTGCTTATGCAAGTATGTTTCCAACAGAAGTATCACCATTAGTACCATCGTTACAAAGCCACTGGCTATATATTCATGTAACAACAGTATCCCTGGGGCAAGGGATATTGGCTATCAGTTTTGTAACAGGTGTCATCTATTTAATTAAACATATTGATCAAAGTCAATTAAACTGGAGAAATTTTAGTTTAGAAGCAGTACTATATTCATTAGTTTTATTTATAGGGTTTGTTGTTATTACAACAACGTTTAATACAATGGACTATAGTGCGTCATTTGAATACAAGAACGGTTCTAAAACATATACAACTGAATACAACTTACCAGCACTCGCAGGTCCAAATGAAGGGATTTTACTAACAGAAGGTGTTATGGAACCATGGTTTGAAACTCCAGCATGGATGCACGGAGCAGATGCTGGGAAAAAATTTAATACTCTAGTTTGGTCCTTTATAACAGGTACAATTATCTATGGATTGGTGTTATTAATACTAAGAAAACGTATTGGTGCAGCTATTCAACCACTCCTTAAAAACGTCAAATTAGACTTATTAGATGAAATAACGTATCGTGCTGTTGCTATCGGATTTCCGGTATTTACATTAGGTGGATTAATATTTGCAGCTATCTGGGCACAAGAAGCCTGGGGTAGATTCTGGGGCTGGGATCCAAAAGAAGTATGGGCTTTAATTACTTGGTTCTTCTATGCCGCATTTTTACACCTACGACTTTCTCGCGGATGGCATGGCGAGAAGTCTGCTTGGTTAGCAGTTGGAGGTTTTGCTATAATAATGTTTAACCTTATTGCGGTAAATCTTATTTTAGCTGGACTTCATTCCTACGCATAAAGATATCTTCCATCAATGTGGGGCATACACCAGTAATGTGCAGGATAAAATACTGTAAAAACATGACATCATTAACAATTAAGATGTCGTGTTTTTCTTATACTTATCGTATTGAATCGTATATACTATAGTTATGATGGTTAAAGGGGGATATAAATGGATGCAAATGCTAAAATACTAGTTGTTGATGATGAAGAAAGAATCCGTAGATTAATTCGAATGTATTTAGAGCGAGAGGATTTTACGATTGAAGAGGCAGATAATGGAACTGATGCCTTAGAAATGGCGTTAAACAATGATTATGATGTTATATTATTAGATATAATGATGCCCGAAATGGATGGAATCGAAGTTTGTCAAGAGCTTAGAAAAGAGAAAAACACTCCAGTAGTAATGTTAACAGCAAAGGGGGAAGAGGCTAATCGTGTTCAAGGATTTGAAGTGGGAACAGATGATTACATTGTAAAGCCTTTTAGTCCAAGAGAAGTTGTTCTTCGAGTTAAAGCAATTCTTAGAAGATCAACTACTGCCTCTTTTAACGAAGCGGATGCACAAACCAAAAACCTACTTGTATTTCCTCATTTAACAATTGATCATGATGCGCATCGTGTTACGGCTGATGGGAAAGAGGTAAGTTTAACACCAAAAGAATATGAGCTTCTTTGCTTTTTAGCAAAAGCTCCAGATAAGGTCTTTAATCGGGAGCATCTATTAAAAGAAGTGTGGCAATATGAATTTTTTGGTGATTTACGTACAGTAGATACACATGTAAAACGTTTGCGTGAAAAGCTAAATACGGTTTCTAAAGAAGCTGCCAAGATGATTGTGACGGTCTGGGGAGTTGGATATAAATTTGAGGTAGATGATGTCTAATGTTCTGGCGTAGTGTGGTAGGGAAACTAGCAATAACCATATTTTTGCTAGTTTCTTTTGTATTATTTATTTTAACGATTTTATTACTAGAGTTCTTTGAAAATTTTCATATTCAAGAAGCAGAAAAAGATATGATGCAAACTGCTACAAAAGTTTCAGTTATGGTGGAAAATCATGAAGATCGATCATTAATATATGAAACAACGGAACGTGTAAAGGATCCTGCTAGTCAAGTTGTGATATCATTTCCGGATGATTTGATATGGTTCTCTGATACTAGCGAACCTATATTAAGCTATATGAATGAGAAGTGGCTCGAAGAACAAGGATATTTGCAGCAGGTATTAACGAATAACCATAGTATTAGTGAACAAATTGATATTCCCGAGAACGAGCAAGGGGCAATGGTGGTAGGTACACCCATTGAAAATGAGCAAGCAGCTGTATTTGTTTATCAATCCTTAGAGGTCGTTGATCAAACAAAGGCAGAAACAACTAAAATTATTCTACTCGCAGCTGGTATTGCTACTGTATTAACAATAATCTTTGCTTTCTTTTTATCAACTAGGATCACTTCTCCATTAATCAAAATGAGAGAAGCAGCTTTAGATTTAACAAGGGGAGAATTTAATACAAAGGTTCCGATTCTAACCTACGATGAAATTGGTGAATTAGCAATGGCCTTTAACCGAATGGGTAGGCAATTGAAATTCCATATAAATGCACTGCATCAGGAAAAAGAACAATTATCTAGTATTGTTAGTTCAATGGCTGATGGTGTTGTAACCTTGAGTAGAAATGGAGAAATGATTGTAACAAATCCTCCAGCAGAACGATTTTTGGAAGATTGGTATTTTGAGAACAATACGCCAATAACTGACAAGGATCATAAACTCCCTAGTGAGCTAAATAGTATTTTACAGGAAGTTATTCAAGGAGAAAAAGAAATACTAGAGGAAATCAGTTTACAGGGAAGAAGTTATGTAATGATAATGACTCCTCTATATGATCAATCGTATGTACGCGGAGCAGTAGCAGTTATTCGGGACATGACAGAAGAAAGACGTTTAGATAAATTACGAAAAGATTTTATTGCAAATGTTTCTCATGAATTGAGAACGCCAATTTCCATGTTACAGGGCTATAGTGAAGCTATTGTAGATGATATAGCAGAATCGAAAGAAGAGAAAAATGAATTAGCGCAAATAATATATGAGGAGTCATTAAGACTTAGTCGGTTAGTGAACGAATTACTTGATCTTGCACGGATGGAAGCAGGACATATTCAATTAAATAAAGAAACGATCGATGTCGATCCATATATCAATCGCATTATTCGAAAATTCAAAGGTGTTGCAGAAGAAAATCAAGTAAATCTAGAAATTGATAAAAATTTAATATTTCCTACGGTGAATTGTGATCCAGATCGTATCGAACAAGTCTTTACGAATTTAATTGATAATGCCATCCGTCATACGAGTAAGGGTGGGTATGTTAAAGTCATAGTTGAGAATAAAAATGCTGAGTTAAGCGTTTCAATTGAAGATAGTGGTAGTGGAATTCCAGAAGAAGATCTACCATTTGTGTTTGAAAGATTTTATAAGGCTGATAAATCTCGTACTCGAAATGATAAGCAAAAGGGGACTGGCCTAGGACTTGCTATTGTCAAAAATATTATTGAGGCTCACAAAGGGAAGATAACAGTTAATAGTAAAGTTAACATTGGTACCACATTTAATTTTATCGTTCCGAACAACCAAGAGTAGGTTGTAATTTAGTAATTTTATGATAATATAATAGAAGATTGAATACAATATTAGGAATTGGTGTTTTTCATAATAGGGAATCCAGTGAAATTCTGGAACTGTCCTCGCAACTGTAAGTGATATACGAAATAAGCATTGCCACTGTATGTGTTCATACGGGAAGGGCTTAAAGTAGGTGAAGATCACAAGTCAGTAGACCTGCCAATTTCTAAATGTGTCAATGATCCCGAGGATAGGACTATTGAGACGACCGAACAACATAAAAATTTATTTTTATGCATTTGTGTCGATTGTCCAAAAACTAACTCTATCATTGAGTTAGTTTTTTTATTAGTACTAGAATCCTCAAATATACAAAAATAGGAGGATGCTACATGAGTAAATGGTATGTAAAATTATTTGCATTACTAATTATAATTGGTCTTGTAACAGGTTGTGGTGCAGATGGTTCAGATGACGATGCTACTACCGATTCAGCAAAGAATGAGGAAAATAATGTATCTGAAGTAGAAGAATCAGTGGTAATAGTTCTTTCTAAGGATGAAGGGGAAGAAGTTATCGCTGAAGAAGAAATATCAATTAATGAAGGTGACATTTTACTTGATGTCATGAAGGAACACTTTGATGTTGAGGAAGAAGGTGGCTTCATTACCTCCATTGAAGGCATTGCTCCTGAAGAAAATGAGCAAAAGGCTTGGATGTATTTTGTAGATGGAGAGATGTCATCTGTTGGAGCGAATGAGTACGAATTAACTCCAGGAGAAGAAATTACCTTTGATTTTCAAGCGTGGTAATCTAGGTGAATACGTATAAGTTAACCTTAATCGCTCTATTAGCAGCTATTGCAGTTGTTGGGAGGATCACCTTATCATTTATACCTAATATACAACCTGTTACAGCGATGATTATTATTTGTGGAATCTTATTAGGTCCAGTAGCAGCCATATTATTAGCCTTACTGACTACTTTTTTATCAAATATGTTACTTGGTATGGGAATATGGACTATATGGCAAATTGTTTCATGGTCTATAATTGGAATTGCAAGTGGTGTACTAGGGAATTTTTTTAGAAATATTCCGATATATATTATTGTTATCTTTTCCATTATAAGTGGATATTTTTATGGATTCATTATCTCATTAACGCAATATCAAATTACTGGGAAGTTTCTCCCTTACTATTTAGCTGGTTTAGCATTTGACACGAACCATGCTATTGGCAATGCATTATTTATTATTTTATTTTATCCAATATTTACGTATTTCTTAAAAAGATACTCAAAAGATCGGTTCAACATACAAAGAAGCTAAGATCATAGTGTATTATTCAATGAAAAATCCGAACTATTAGTTCGGATTTTTGAGTATTGCGTAAGCATGATTCAACCGTAAAATATAACACCCTAAACCTTCCACTGAACATTCGTCTGTAGAGTAGAGTGCTTTAGTTTTATACTAGGTTCTTTAATAAGATTTAATCATCTTCAAATCTTAGTGGATCTCCATGAAATGGCTTATTGGATACTTTGACAGAGTCACTTGGGCAACCTTCAAATGCATCTAAGACATCGTCCTCCAAATCCTCATGTATACTAGCTATGCCTTTGTTATTATCTAAAGCGACAAAGGCAAGACCCTCATCATCATAATCATATATATCAGGAGCAGCTGCACCACATGCCCCACAAGCGATACAGGTATCTTTATCAATAATTGTATATTTAATCGTCAAGGAACAAAGCCTCCTATCTTGCTTAAATGCAACTAAGGCGATCACCATAAAGGCTTGGCGAATGCCATGATTTTTTAAAACATTTCCCTTTATTTATTGTAAAACGCTTATTCATTCATTTCAATAGCCCAAATCATGGTATGATATTAATAGAACGTAAGCACGCTAGTTATAATGGTAGAGGAGTTTGTAAATTGTATATTGATAGTCTCATTTTAAAAAGTGGCTTGCATATGCAAGGTGAGCGTACATTGTCAGGAATATTTCATTTGCTAAAAGGTAAAAAATCAATCCAGACGATTCATGATGCTAGATTATTTCACCTCGAGAATTTTTATGGAATTCATCCTACTTTACGTAAGGATTCATTTAACCTAACTATAAGAGTACTTATAAAAAGCAATTATATAGTCCTTGAATCGAATCATAAAGAGTTATTTTATGTTACCGAGATGGGAAGAAAATGGCTGGAACAACAAGAAGAAAAAATACCTTTTACGTATTATAAGGGGTTAACCTATCATGGTGTAAGTAACGTTTTCTTTGAACGGTTACTACTTTTTATCCAAACATTTGCAAATAGTAAAATGAAAAATTTTTCTTTTATTCCGATTGTAGATAAAGAATCCATCACTCAATGGGTTAAATATATCTATAAAAAAACAAAGGCTACGGAACAAATCATTTTATCAGATTTATATCATGAGTTAAGCTATGTATTAAATCAATTTAAAACAACCGAAGCATCACTTTTTGTAGACCGAATAACAAGCTATAATTATTATGGTTTAAGTATAGAGCAATTAACACAAAAGTATGATATGTCAGTAGAAGACGTACGTCTATTATTTGAAGCAATCATTCATCGTATCCTTACAATAGTAGAAACGAATAAAAATAGATTTCGCATTCTACCAGTATTTTTAAAAGACATATCTACACAACATTTTATTACGAATACAGCAAAGGCAACACATCAATTATTACTTAAGCAGTATAGTATCGAACAGATTGCAGAGATAAGAGGGTTAAAAATTAATACCATTCATGATCATCTAGTTGAAATCTCCTTATATGATCGTTTCTTCCCAATTCGAACGTATGTTGACCAACAAACAGAATCGGAAATTTTAGCAGCAATTGCAAATTTAAACTCGATGAAATTAAAGGATATTAAAGACGCAGTAAGTGATGATATTAGCTATTTTCAAATCCGTCTTGTATTATCACAATCTCAAATATTTAGTAAAATGGGTGAAATAAAATGATAAAAGACATAGATCTTGAAGTAGAATTGCAACGATATTTTAACTACCCTTCTTTTCGAACGGGACAAAAAGAAATCATCCAGGATGTACTAAGCGAGAAGGATGTTCTTGGTGTATTACCTACTGGTTCAGGAAAGTCTATTTGTTATCAATTAACTGCAAAGCTATTAGAAGGAATAACGATCGTCGTTTCTCCGTTAATATCTTTGATGGAAGATCAAGTAAAGCAATTGAAGGCTACTAGCTTTAAGGAAGTAATAGCGCTAAATAGCTTCATGGAACCTAAGAGAAGAAGAGAAATCTATCGGAAGCTGCATAAATATAAATTAATCTATGTTTCACCTGAACTTTTGCAACAAAATGAGACAATCGTACAGTTAAAGAAGTGTGATATCAGCCTATTTGTAATTGATGAGGCACATTGTATTTCCCAGTGGGGACATGAGTTCCGTCCTGATTACCTAAAGCTAAGGGATGTTGTAAGGGAACTAGGGAATCCTACCTTGCTAGCTCTTAGTGCCACTGCAACTAAAACGGTTCAAGATGACATTATTAATGTGTTGGATCGGCCAAATATAGTCAAACATATACATCCAATGGACCGGAACAATATTACTTTAGCGGTTAAAGAAGTGTCGGATAACCAAGAGAAGCAAGAAGTAATAGTAAACATTTTATCAAATAGAAGAGTTCCGACACTAATTTACTTTTCTAGTAGACAGACCACTGAACAACTTTCAATGTTCCTCTCGGAAAAGCTTCCCTATCTTCGTGTAGCATTCTATCATGGTGGGATGGAACAAATGGATCGAATTACAATTCAGCAACAATTTATGAATAATCAATTAGATGTAATTTGTTGTACGAGTGCATTTGGCATGGGAATTAATAAAAATAATATTCGTTTAGTTATTCATTATCATTTTCCTTCCCAAATTGAATCTTATATTCAGGAGATTGGAAGAGCGGGAAGAGATGGGGGTTCGAGTATCAGCCTATTGTTATATTCTAAAAGTGATGAGTATATACCTTGGCATATGGTCCAGCAAGAACTTCCTTCTGAAGATCAGCTACGTTCATTTTTTAATCTAATTGAGAATAGTAAATTAAAGAACAATCAACCGTTAAATCTTGAACATATTTCAGAACAACTAGAATTTACCGAAACACAGTGGAGATTTCTTTACTACCAATTGGAAAATCATGATATGATAGATAAAAATAATGTTGTTCTCTATGAAAAAGAGCGTTGGACAGACGCTTTTCATACAATAAACTGGCTTCGGAGAGAGCGAATCACGGTTAAAGAAGGAAAAATAAGAGAAATGATTTCTTGGATGAATTCAAATGGTTGTTTACGCGAAAATTTATATAGAAATTTCCAAACTAGCTATTCCCCCCCTATAGAGCAGTGCTGTAGTAATTGCGGTTTTTCTTTTCATGATTGGAATCCGGAACAAACGACTGCTGTAGAGCAAAGGGGGCTGAACTGGGAGGAAAAGTTAAAAAAATTATTCTTAATTGGAGAAACTAATGAAACAAAGTGAATTACTTCAGCAAATATCTGATCAAGATCTAAAGCGCTCATTAATTTTATCTCAGCTATTGTTTATTCTGCTTGCTTTAGGATTGAGTTTATTTTTGTTTGAACATATTACAGATTGGACGAGCTATTTTAGATGGAATAGTAGAGATATTCTTTTATATGGTGTCATATCTGGTATAGTTGTGGTCATCATTGATTTGATACTCATTCGTGTTTTTCCGAGTCGAATGTATGATGATGGAGGAATTAATAAACGACTATTCAGTAACTCATCATTTAATGAAATCCTGTTTTTTACATTACTTATTTCCGTTGCGGAAGAGCTTCTCTTTAGGGGAGTGATCCAGACTACGTTTGGATATTTAATTGCAAGTACTATATTTGCTCTCGTTCATTTTCGTTATTTAAAGAGACCTGTTTTATTAATTTCTATATTGATTTTGAGTTTTTATATCGGATATATATTTGAAATTACAGGTAATTTACTCGTTACTATAACCTGTCATTTTTTCATTGACTTTTTATTAGGATTATTTATTCGTTTTAATGGCTGGGGGGAGGAATAAAATGAATAGAACAATAAATGATAAGGAAGACCAGGCTGAGCAGCTACGTACCCTTTTTGCAGAAGTTGAACAACAAACTGATGAAACTACAAAAGAAGCCCAAGAAGTTAATGAAACTACAGGTGTTAAGGAAGAAGATAAGGCTGAAGAAACTATAGATGAACTTAGTACTAATAATGGTTCAGAGACAACGGAAAGAGAAAGTATTGATATTTTAAATTTACCACCTCGAAAAGAAATTCACGGTGACAAAAAGGGTAAATTTCATTTTAAAATTGGCAGACCTCTGATACGGTTGTTAATTGTATGCATAATCGTAATTGGTCTTGTTTCATGGTTCATCTGGAGTAAAGAAATCTTAGATTTTTTTAACGTTTAGCATATATTTTTTATATGTTTAATGTATGCATAAGCCACATAGGTGGCTTTTTATTTTCAGAAAAGAACGCCGTCTATCCTGTATAAGTACTACTAAGCCATTTGCAACAATGGCCAGGCAAAAGACAAATTTTCGAATATGCTGAACGCAAAAGGGAGATTAACCAAATGATTATATTCCTTTTTACTGTAGTATTATTGGTGATTTTATACATGATGTATAAGGCTCATCATGATATAGTTGAATTTCGAACGATTTTAGACGATCGACTGCCTAAACCGTTTCAACAGTTTCAGATATTTTTTATTTCAGATATCCATCGACGAAAAATTAAGAATGAAACGCTTGATCAAATTAATCAAAACATTAATGTAGTAATTATAGGTGGAGACCTTACAGAGAAAAAAGTTCCTTTTTCTAGAACAAGGAAGAATGTGAAAAAACTAAAAAGATGGGGTGCCCCTATTTATTTCGTTTGGGGGAATAATGATTTTGAAGTTCAACCAGATAAATTGTCGCAATTACTCCAGGACGAGGGTGTTACAATTTTAAATAACTCTTATGTACATATACAAAAAGAAGGGCATATACTTAGTTTAATAGGTCTTGAATACAATCCTTATATGGAAACAACTTACGACATTAACTCTATAGAGTCAAAAGGTGATTATCTTGTTTTACTAACACATCGACCAGATGATTTCTATTTGTTAGATAGTATGTCTCAAAATAATATTCATCTTGTTCTTGCTGGCCATACTCATGGGGGACAAATTCGTATTGGTCCGATTGGGTTTTATGAAAAAGGCAGCTTTAAGGAATATCGTTCCACTAAAATTTTAATAAGTGAGGGTTATGGATATACATTACTCCCTTTTCGCTTTGGAACAAAAGCAGAATGTCATGTCTTAACTTTAGATCGTAATTAGAAAGTAGATAACTTATAAAGGATAGCAAAAACGAATCATATTCTTAAAAATAACTAAACAACAATTAGTAGAATTGCATATACTATAACTAAGTATGAAGCTATTTCAGGTGATTGCTATATCTTGTTATAAAAAGCGGATAAGGAAACAAGGTTTCATATAACATAAGGTCAAGTCTAAGGAGGATGCTTTGTGCGTATTGAAAGAATGTCCGATAACCAATTTACGATCTTTTTAACGTTTGATGATCTTGTGGAACGTGGTTTTACACAAGAGGATTTATGGTATGATGCAACAGGTGTCCGTAATTTATTTAGTGATATGATGTATGAAGCTAGTTCAGAATTAGGGTTAGAATTAGAGGGGAGACTGCTTGTAAACGTCCATTTAATGCAGGCACAAGGTCTTCACGTTACCGTAACACAAAAATTTGATAATATAGATTGGGATGAGGATTTCATTGAAATGAAGGTTACGCTTAATGAAAGTAAAGAATTAATCTTTTCTTTTGATGACATTGAAAATGTAATTCAAGTCGCTGCTTATTTATCATCATTATCTATTGACGGTGGACGCTTATTTTATATGAACGATCGATATTACATGTTGTTACAGGCTAATGAATTAAAAAATAACAATAAAGAAGATGTAATTGCAATCATGTCGGAGTTTTCTTCACCGAGTATCGTCACGTCGTACAGGTTAATGGAATATGGTAAGGTAATTATGGACACAAACGCAGTAAAACAAATTATGCGTACATTTAATTAAATACTTAAACGTTGTTATACTAATAAAAATAGTACAATCCTTGTACTATTATTAGTATGAAACTGTAATGGACAGGGTATAAAATTTTTAAAAAGGTGTATTTATAGTAACCGCTTACATTTTTTTAAAAAATAATATAAAATTCGTCCTATTTTTATTGCATATTTATATTGAAAGTGTATACTAATCTCTGAGTACTGCAATAATAAAATATTTATAAGGTATTTTAGGAGGTAAATTCATGGTAGCCGATAAAGCAGCAGATTCTACCGAAATTAAAAACGAAAAAATGGATGTATTAAAATCCACACAAACTGTTGTAAAAACTGCGTTAGAAAAGTTGGGTTACCCTGATGAAGTTTTTGACTTATTAAAAGAACCGGTCCGAATGATGACGGTTAGAATTCCAGTTAGAATGGATGATGGTTCGATCAAAATCTTCACTGGATATCGTGCACAGCATAATGATGCGGTTGGTCCTACTAAGGGTGGGGTAAGATTTCACCCGGATGTAACCGAAAAAGAAGTAAAGGCTTTATCTATTTGGATGAGTTTAAAAGCTGGTATCGTTGACTTACCATATGGTGGAGGAAAGGGTGGAATTGTTTGTGATCCACGAGAAATGTCTTTCCGCGAGCTTGAGGGATTAAGTAGAGGGTATGTACGTGCTATTAGTCAGATAGTTGGCCCTACGAAGGATATTCCAGCACCAGATGTTTTTACAAATTCTCAAATTATGGCTTGGATGATGGATGAGTATAGCCGTATCGATGAATTTAATAGTCCAGGATTTATTACGGGTAAACCTATTGTACTTGGAGGTTCACATGGAAGAGAATCTGCAACTGCAAAAGGTGTAACAATTGCCATTAATGAAGCGGCAAAAAGAAAAGGCATTGATGTAAAAGGTGCAAGAGTGGTTGTACAAGGTTTTGGAAATGCAGGAAGTTTCCTATCTAAATTTTTACATGATGCTGGTGCAAAAGTAGTAGGTATTTCAGATGCCTATGGTGGATTGCATGATCCAGAAGGATTAGACATCGATTATTTATTAGATCGAAGAGATAGTTTTGGTACAGTAACAAAATTGTTTAATAATACCATTACAAATAAGGAATTACTTGAATTAGATTGTGATATTCTTGTTCCTGCAGCTGTAGAAAATCAAATTACAGAAGAGAATGCTCATAATATAAAAGCAAGTATTGTAGTAGAAGCAGCAAATGGTCCAACAACTATGGAAGCAACCAAAATACTTAGTGAGCGTGGAATTTTATTAGTTCCAGATGTATTAGCTTCTGCAGGTGGAGTAACAGTTTCTTACTTTGAGTGGGTGCAGAATAACCAAGGGTTTTATTGGACAGAAGAAGAAATTGATCAAAAACTCCATGATAAAATGACCAAAGCATTTGATACAATCTATCATACGGCTCAAACAAGAAGAATCGATATGCGCTTAGCTGCATATATCGTTGGTGTTAGAAAGATGGCTGAGGCTTCTCGTTTCCGTGGATGGGTTTAATAAATTTATTAAAGGATTTTTAATATATGACGAAAAAACTCTTATCATGTATAGTTTAGATAAGAGTTTTTTTATGTTAGGCTTTTTCGTAGAGTTGATTGCTCTGGTATAGAAATATTCTAAAAAATAGCCTTAATGATTTTTCAGCAAAGGAAGTGCTTGTTTATGGAGAGAGAGAAAGTCATCATCGTAGGTGGAGGACCGTGTGGAATGTCCTGTGCGATAGAATTGCAGAAAAAAGGGATTGATCCACTTATTATAGAAAAAGAAAATATAGTAAACACATTGTATAATTTTCCTACACATCAAACCTTTTTTAGTTCAAGTGAAAAATTAGAAATTGGTGAAATTCCATTTATTACAGAAAAGCAGAAGCCAACTAGAAATCAAGCGCTGGCATATTATCGTTCTGTTGCAGATAGAAAGCAATTAAGGATTAGATCATTCGAAAAAGTGACACAGATCCGTAAAGAAAAAGGTGTTTTTTACCTAACAACTGAATTATCCTCAAATCAAAGCAAGCAATATCAAGCAGACCATGTAATTATCGCTACTGGTTACTATGATCAGCCAAATAGGATGGGTGTACCAGGTGAAGAATTAGCCAAAGTTATGCATTATTTTAAAGAGGCGCACCCTTATTATAATAAAGAAGTTGTCATTATTGGTGGTAAGAATTCAGCGATTGATGCTGCACTAGAGTTAAATAAGGCAGGAGCTAATATAACGGTTTTATATCGTGGTGATCAGTATTCAAAAAGTATAAAACCATGGATCTTGCCAGATTTTGATTCGCTTGTAAGAAAAGATATCATTCAAATGGAATTTAATGCGCATGTGGAGAAAATTACAGATCATCATGTGTACTATACAGTGAATGGGGAACAGAAGAAGATAACAAACGATTTTGTATTTGCAATGACAGGGTATAGACCTAATGTTAAGTTTTTACAAGAAATTGGAATCCGTGTTGACCCTACTTCAGGGAAAGCAGTGTTTAACGAAGAGACGTATGAAACAAATATTAAAGACCTCTTTATCGCCGGAGTAATCGCTGCGGGATTTAATAACAATAAGATCTTTATTGAAAATGGTAGATTTCATGGTCAGCAAATAGCAAAGGCTATAGTAGAACCTAAATAGATAACTTGCCTAGGCCAAGTCTTTATGGTTACCTTGTTGAACTTATATAGGGAATATAAAGTTTATACTTTTTATCAAAATTAAGATAGCAGGGATTTCTGCTATCTTATACTTCTTCCTCAAATATTTCCCTAAGGGACCCTACTGTATTTGACTCTAGCGCTATAAGTAGCTTAATTCTTGCTTTTGGTCCAGTTAAACCATTAGTAAAAATTAACCCCATTTCTTTTAATTGTTTTCCTCCACCTTCGTAGGCATATGTTGGCTGTACAACTCCCTGGTAACATCTTGAAACCAGAATAATTGGAATATCATTCTTTAATATTCTTTTCAATGCAGGTAGTGTATTTTTAGGCAAATTCCCTTGTCCCAACCCCTCAATTACAAGACCATCAGGTTTACCCATATGAATTGCATCTATAATTTGTTCATCCATTCCTGCATATGCTTTTAATAAAAATACATTTTTACTTATTTCCTGAATAGGATAGGAGATACGGGAAATGATCGTATGATGAAAAATTACTGATTCCTTCGTAATAATCCCAATCGGCCCAAATGGTGGACTTTGAAATGTCGCAACATTACTTGTAGATGTTTTTGTAACATTTCTTGCTGCATGAATCTCATCATTCATTACGACCAATACTCCCTTAGAAGCCGATTGCTCATGGATAGCAACTCGAACAGAGCTAATAAGATTGTATAACGCATCAGATCCAATTTCATTACTTGAGCGCATTGCTCCAGTTAAGATAACTGGCTTTTCTAGATTCAGTACTAAATCTAGGAAATAGGCAGTTTCTTCTAATGTATCTGTTCCATGGGTTACAATTATCCCATCGTATTTATCACTAATTGTACTTATTTTCTTTGCTAACTCTAACATATGTCTTGGTGTGATCTGGGGAGATGGTAATGAGAATTCCATCTCTTCATCGATACTAGCATATTTTTTAAAGTGATAGGATAAATCCGTTAACGGGTGTTTATTGGTAGTCTGTATTTCCCCAGTATCCTTATTTTCTAGCATCGAAATAGTTCCACCTGTATGTATAATTAAAATATTTTTCATATAAGCACTCACCTTTGCTTTGTAAATTTTATTTTTTCATAACTGAAAACACCCATACCTGGTATTTTCAATTTGTTACATTAATGTTACGATGAATGTAACAAATTGGAAAGAGGCTAACCGCATATGTTAACTATATTATCTGCAGGTATTGCACCGGGACTAGCATTGCTGTCTTTTTTTTACTTAAAAGATCATATAACTGAACCTTTCTCCTTGATTGTTCGAACGTTTGTTTTTGGATGTTTGCTTGTTTTTCCAATTATGTTTATTCAATATGCATTTACTTCGAATGGAATTGATAATAATTTTATTCAATCCTTTATTATTATCGCATTATCTGAAGAATTTTTTAAATGGTTTATATTTTTATATGTAATTTATCATCATACACAATTTGATGCTCATTACGATGGTATTGTATATGCTGTTTCGATCAGTCTAGGTTTTGCAACGGTGGAAAACATCCTCTATTTATTAAACAATGGAATACAATATGCTTTTTCTAGAGCTATGTTTCCTGTATCCTCTCATGCTCTATTTGGTGTTATTATGGGATATCACTTTGGAAAAGCTAAAACCAACAACCGATATGTAAAATGGAATATATTTTTAGCCCTTTTATTTCCTTTACTATTACATGGAACTTATAATTATATTTTAAAAGCCATTCCAAATAATTGGGTGTTTCTCATTGTTCCGTTTATGATTATACTATGGTTTATTGGATTAAGAAGGGTACGTACAGCACACCAATTGCAATTGGATCCACTTCAACAATTTGAAAAGAAAAACGCCTGAAAACACTTGAAAAAGTTTCAAGTGTTTTTTCATTCTCTAAATTATAGTAATTCATGCAGTTATCTAAAAGATTGCTGCAGTTTCACCTGTGAAATCAATTACATACTATACGAAAAGAACTTTAACTTTAATCTATTTTAAGAAGCGTTACGAGGCTCTAGTTCTTACGTTCATCTTATTATTACTCGTATATATTTCAATTGGTTACATAAAAAAATGCATAAAAAGCCTATTTAATCTAAAAATAGATATTACTAGATGAAGATTAAACAGGAGGAATTACTATGACTTTTAAGAAGATGTTCCTTTTATCAATAATTATATGTTTTCTATCTATAGGACTTCAAGCAATTTATGAACCTAAAGAAGTTGATGCATTCTCAGAACAAGTTATGCAACGAGGAGCAGTAGGAGATGACGTTATTGAATTACAGGCTAGATTACAGTATATCGGTTTTTATCACGGGGAAATTGACGGTGTATTTGGATGGGGAACGTACTGGGCTCTAAGAAACTTTCAGAAAGAATTTGGATTAAAAAACGTAGATGGTCTAGCAGGTGCTAAGACGAAGCAAATGTTAGAAAGGGCCACGGAATATGATGAGCAGTTTGTGAAGGAACAAATAAGAAAAGGAAATAGATTTACCCATTATGGCGGGATGGATAAAGCAAAGCAGAGTGCTCCACGAAAAAAGCAACAACAGCAACAACAACAGCAACAACAACAGCAACAACAACAACAGCAACAAGAACAACAGCAGCAACAAGAACAACAACAGCAACAACAACAAGAACAACAACAGCAACAAGAACAACAACAGCAGCAAGAACAACAACAGCAGCAAGAACAACAGCAACAGCAAGAACAACAGCAACAGCAAGAACAACCTGACACAAATGCCCAAGAAGAAGCAGATGGTGCAGAAGAGGATGAAGGTCGAGCAACAGCGGCTGTTAATGTTCCACAAGGCTTTTCTCAAAATGATATCAATCTAATGGCAAATGCTGTATACGGTGAAGCAAGAGGAGAACCGTATGAAGGACAAGTTGCGGTTGCTGCAGTTATATTAAACCGTGTTGAAAGTCCAACATTTCCTAATACAGTATCCGGTGTGATATTTGAGCCTAGAGCATTTACGGCAGTTGCTGATGGTCAAATATGGTTAACTCCAAATGACAAAGCAAGAGAAGCTGTTTTAGACGCTATAAATGGATGGGATCCTTCTAGTAACGCTATCTATTATTTTAACCCAGATACAGCTACATCTGGATGGATTTGGGGTAGACCTCAAATTAAACGTATTGGTAAACATATTTTCTGTAAATAGAGAGGTGTGATGACATGTTTCGATGGATATTAATAGCTGTATTAACAATTGGTGTTGCAGGGACGGCAGTTTGGGGTTACCAAGAACACCAAGAGAAAAACGCAATACTAATTCAAGCAGAAAACACATATCAACGTTCATTCCATGATCTTTCCTATCATGTAGATTTACTGCATGATAAAATTGGAACAGCGTTAGCGATGAACTCAGATACAAGACTATCACCACAATTTGTAGAAATTTGGCGATTAACATCTGAAGCACTATCAGATGTAGGGCAATTACCTTTGACATTAATGCCTTTTAATAAAACCGAAGAATTTTTGTCAAACATTGGTGATTTTACTTACAGGACAGCTGTAAGGGACTTAGAAAATGAGCCTTTGTCTGACGAGGAAGCAGAAACATTGCAACAGTTGTATGAACAATCTGCAGATATTAAAGATGAACTGCGTAAGGTTCAACATGAGGTAATTGAGAACAACCTAAGATGGATGGATGTAGAATTAGCTCTTGCAACTCAAGATGAACAAGCCGATAATACGATTATCGATGGGTTTGAAACCGTGGAGAAAAAGATCGAGGGATTCTCTGAAAGTAATATGAACACCGCCTTAATCGGAACTTCATCTAACGAGCATAAATTTCAAAATTTAACAGGCGATCAAGTGAGTCAAGACGAAGCAGTTAATATAAGTAAAGAATTATTTAATGTTAAAAATGAGAATAACATTACCATTACCGAAAGTGGAGAAGGGGCGGACATTCCACTATACAGTGTCTCTTATCGTGATGGCGACAAAAATGCATATATGGATATGTCGCAACAAGGTGGACATCCCCTCTCATTACTAGTCGATCGACCTATTAGTGAAAAACAATTAAGCCTTAACGATGGTCAACAAATAGCTGAGCAATATGTTAAGGATCATGATTTTGATAATATGGAAATTTTTGAAACAACCGAATACAATAATACTGGCTTATATTCATTCTTGTACAGTCAAAATGGTGTGAGAGTGTACTCAGATGCAATAGAAGTAAAAGTAGGCTTAGACAATGGTGATATTTTAGGGGTGACGGCTAGAAATTACTTTATGAATCATAAAGATCGTGAAATTCCTGAACCTGGCATTAGTGAAGAAGAAGCTAGGGACATGGTGAATCCAAACGTAGAGATTCAAGAAGAATTCTTGGCTGTCATCGATAATGATATTGGTGAGGAAGTCTTAGTTTATGAGTTCCTAGGTACATTAGGTAATGATACGTATCGTATATTTATAAATGCGATGGATGGTACCGAAGAAAAAGTCGAGCGAATGGACGGAAAAGAAATAAATTTTGCAGGCATGTAAAAAGGGAATGGTCTACACCTTTCCCTTTTTTAATTTTTCTGTAATAATAAAGATATACATAGAATTCTACGATTAGACTACGGGGGAAAATCATGAAGATTGGGACAATACTAAGGTTAGAAGAAAATAATAAGGAAAAATTCCGCTGCAAGATCATAGAAAAAAATGAGAGACACTTAATCATTGATTACCCGATTAATATAAAATCAAAAAAAACGAGGGTATTCAAAAAAGACACCATATTAACTGCTTCGTATGTAGATGAGGATAATGCTGTATACCGCTTTAAGACAGTTGTCAAGGGTAAGCATAAATTAAATGTACCAGCACTTTCCTTACAAATTCCAGGACAAGATGAGATTGAACGGATCCAACGTAGGGAATATGTACGGATTGATACGGCAGTAGATTTGGCAGTCCATAGTAAAAACAATACATTTGCACCATTTACTACTGTATCTTCGGATATTAGTGGTGGTGGCCTTTCATTTATCATTCCTAGAGGGGTAAACTTAGAAGAAACAGAAACAGTTACTCTATTGATCGTATTACATATGAATTCAGGCGAATATCAGTATATTGGTGTAGAAGGTGAAATTGTAAGAGTAATCAATAACCCTAACGCAGCAAATATAGCTTCATTAAAATATACGTCGATAACAAAGCCTTCACAACAACATATTATAAGGTATTGCTTTGAAGTACAAAGGGAACAAAGACAAAAAGAGCTTCAATAAGAAAATATTCATTTAGCTAACTCTATGTGAATTTTTTTCAAGTAGATTAGACCATTATTTTTAGGATATGTTATTATTGATGAGTATTTTTTAACTTGGCCAAGCTGCCAGGTTTTTTTCAAGAGAGACTATAGACATTGAGAGGATTGAAAAAGGCTATGGAAAATAAAAATATTGCAATAGCTATTGATGGCCCTGCGGCGGCTGGTAAAAGTACGGTTGCAAAAATCGTGGCTAGAAAATTATCTTACATATATATAGATACTGGAGCAATGTATCGAGCACTGACATTAAAAGCAACGAATAACAACGTTGAATTAAATGATGAATCGTCTTTAGCGGAATTATTAAGAGAAACTTCCATCCAACTAAAACAAAGTGATGATGGCCAGCGTGTATTATTAGATGGGGAGGATGTTACTTTAGATATCCGATCTCAAAATGTAACGAATAATGTTTCCTATGTTGCTAAGCATCCGGCTATCCGTAAAGAAATGGTTGCAAGACAACAATCACTGGCAAGTAAAAGAGGGGTAGTAATGGATGGAAGAGATATTGGTACACATGTTCTTCCAGATGCAGAAGTCAAAATATTTCTGATCGCCTCTGTTGAAGAACGAGCAAAACGTCGTTATGAAGAAAATATTCAAAAAGGATTTCCTTCAGATTTAGAGGAACTAAAAAAGGAAATTAAGCAACGTGATCAGATTGATTCTAAAAGGGATGTAGCTCCATTGTTAAAAGCGGAAGATGCAATTGAGATTGATACAACTTCGTTAAGTATTGATGAAGTTGCACAAAAAATCTTAACGGAGGTATCTAAAAAAATATAATAAAAGGGAAGAGCAAATGAGTTCTATACAAATTCGCTAAATGGATCATCTATATTATTTTTATCCCTTATACCGAATTAATGTTGTAGGTCAGGATAATATCCCAACAATAGGATCCGTTAACATTTGTTCAAATCATATTTCTCATATCGAGTAAACAAAAAATCACTTCAGGAAGCAGCAGATTTGATCACGATGAAAATTGGGAAATTAATGAAAAAGAATAAATTTACTTGACAAATAATTGTAATTATTAGAAGTTATAAAAAGAGGGTTTTATTTGATAGAATTGTATAGCAATTATATTAATTAGTAATTTACTTGTCTTAGTCTAAGGAGGAAACAGTATGAGTGAATCAACAAATGAATTTCCTGAATTAAAAATTGGTGATGTTGTAAAGGGGAAAGTTGTTAAGGTAGAAGATGACCAAGTCCTTGTCGATATTGGTTTTAAGACAGAAGGAATTGTACCTCGAAACGAACTTTCTAACTTACATATTGACACTAGTGTCGTTAAAGAAGGTGACGAATTATCATTAGTAATTAAGAAAATAAATGATGATGAAGTTATTCTATCTAAAAAAGCTGTAGATACAGACAAAGCATGGGAAAACTTACAGGAAAAGTATAATAACAATGAAGTGTTTGAAACGGAAGTAAAGGAAGTTGTAAAAGGTGGACTAGTTGCTGATGTTGGAGTACGTGGCTTTATTCCCGCTTCCTTAGTAGAAACTTACTTTGTTGATGATTTTTCTAATTATGTAAATAAGAAATTAACGGTAAAGATTGAAGATTTAGATAGAGAAAAGAACCGAGTGATTCTATCTCATCGTGCAGTGGTAGAAGAGGAAGAAACCGCAAAACGATCAAAAGTATTACAATCGATTGAAGAAGGACAGGTTATTGAAGGAACTGTTCAACGTATAACGAATTTCGGTGTATTTGTTGATATTGGCGGAATTGATGGATTAGTTCATATCTCACAATTAGCTCATGAGCATGTTGAAAAAGCTTCGGACGTTGTTTCGGAAGGGGATAAAATTAAAGTTCAAGTACTTTCAGTTGATCGTGACAATGAGCGTATATCATTATCTCGCAAAAAAGCACTTCCAGGACCATGGTATAATATTCAGGAAAAAATTCAAAGAGGTCAAGTGATAGAGGGAACGGTTAAACGTTTGGTTAACTTTGGTGCATTTGTAGAGGTATTACCTAATGTAGAGGGGTTAGTTCATATCTCTCAAATCGCAAATCGTCATATTGGCACTCCACAGGAGGTACTTGAAGTAGGTCAAACAGTAACAGTGAAAGTACTTGATGTGGATGAAGCAGAAGAGCGTATGTCGTTAAGTATAAAAGAGATTGAACAAGAACAAGAGGCTAAAGAATATAAGCAATATGAAAAAGAAGAAGAATCAAGCTTCCAATTTGGAGATTTAATTGGGGATAAACTGAATAAGTTTAAACAGTAATAATTAACTAAAGTGGCTTATCACTATTCATTCACTCGTCTGTGAATAGTGATAAGTCTTTTTTTATCCCATAGTCCTCGCTACTGATGCATTTCAGCAAAGTAGGTTTAGTGGTGGATAAAGAAAATCCCCACTGAATAAAGAGTCACATGATTCGTTTCAGTAATAAGTTAGAGTTTCCCATCTCTAGTAGGTTTAAAAACAAGGGTGTTTAGCAATACTAAAAATGGTAGGTGGGGACATTGATGGATGGAATTTATTTTTATTGGTTCAGTTGGATAATTTGGGTAGTAGTTACGTTTTTCATGAATAAAACAAAGAAAAGAACCTTCATTTCTTGTTGGATTTTACTATCGATAACTACTTCAAATGTATATGTTACAGTCTATCAATATGATATGTCATTGACGTTTGTCAGTATATTGATGGGTGGTTTTTTTCTTTTTTCTTATATACCTAGAACAACTTATCATCTGTTCTGTGCTTTTACAATGATGATAGGTTATTCCAGTATTTTAATTTGGGAAGGACAAGCGCCAATATGGCTGTTTATGCCAAGGTATATCCTAATTCCATTGATTGCGATACTAATGGTCTGCTTATTAGCGAAAGGATTATACCCAAGAATCGCAATTATATTGGTTGGTATTTGTAGCGGAGAATTGCTCTATTGTCACATGCTATCTGACTATTATATCTCTAAAGTAATAGGTGAGATGGTATTCTTTGATACTTTATTGATCATATTGTTCGGGCTAATTTGTATTGAAGCGATTCAAACATTAAAACAAAACCTAGTATCTATAGTACAAAATTACAAACGAACACATGAGAAACAAACAGACATTGAGGTGGCAAAATGAACGAATATATTTACCCTATTGTATTTGGGGTGATCGCAGGAACTGTAGCAAGAATGATAATGTTGAGAACAGATTATCGACAATATCCCACATATTTACATGGGAAGGTAATTCATTTAGCGTTAGGCTTTATTGCGGCTGCATTGGGAGCAGTAGCAGTACCAGCCATATTAGAAATGGAGTTTACAGCAGTTACTTTCTTAACTGTAGCTGCAACACAATTTAGAGAAGTAAGGAATATGGAAAGAAATACGCTTACAGAAATTGATGATTTTGAATTAGTACCGAGAGGAAAAACCTATATTGAAGGGATTGCTATTTCCTTTGAGAGTAGAAATTATCTAGTAATATTAACTGGTTTTGTCAGTACGTTATTCTATATTCTTTGGAATGTATATGCTGCTATTATAGGTGCTATCCTAAGCTTAATTATAAGTAAGTTATTTCAGAGTGGTTCTACTATTAAAGAAATTGTCGAGATCGATCATCATCCCCTACATTTTGAAGGTGCAGGTTTATATGTAGATAACATCTATATTATGAATATCGGATTGAAAGAAAGACAGGAAGAGATTTTAAAATATGGAATGGGATTTGTCTTAACTCCGAAAAATATGAATTCCATTACAACTATAGCGAATTTAGGGCAAAGACAGGCAATTTTGCATGATATTTCAGTTTCATTAGGTGTTATTCGGGATTCCGGAACACCAGCATTAACTCCATTAATCAAGCGAGATTTAGATGATGGACGAATCGGGATATTTATTCTTCCACAAGTAAAGGATATAGAAAAAGCTAAAAAAATTATAGGTGCTGTACCAGTACTAGAAAATGCAATTAGGATGCCTTCCCAATCAAAGATTCATAATAAGGAGGCTAAATAGTATATGGAAATTGAAAAAGCGATACTGGCTGTCATTACAACAAATCAATCAAGAATTTCAGGTGGAGCCCCAATATTTATTTGTGACAGTTCTGATGAGTTACAGAAAATGGCGGCAAACTTGGAAGCGATTACTGACGGAATAGCACATGCACTGAGTGATGAATTATTTATTATCGTTAAACACTAAAACAATTGTTAATATCATTTACTTTTGCTAGAATAAATAAAGTTATAAGCATGCTATCAAATAAGCATAGAAAAGTAATTGAGAAAGGATGTTCCTTTCATGAGGAAATCTGTAGTTGCAATTGTCGGGAGACCGAATGTAGGAAAATCAACTATTTTTAATAGGTTGGTTGGAGAAAGAATATCAATCGTAGAAGATATACCAGGTGTAACACGTGATCGAATTTATGCACAAGCAGAATGGTTAACTAAGACATTCAATATTATTGATACTGGCGGAATAGAAATTGGCGATGAACCTTTATTAGTGCAAATGCGTCAGCAAGCAGAAATTGCAATAGATGAAGCTGACGTTATTATTTTTCTATTGAATGGGAAAGAGGGTATTACTGCAGCGGATGAAGAAGTCGCAAAACTCTTATTTAAATCCAATAAACCAGTTGTATTAGCGGTTAATAAAATTGATAATCCTGAAATGCGCGATGAAGTATATGAATATTATTCATTAGGTTTTGGACAACCTTTCCCTGTTTCCGGTGCACATGGTTTAGGGTTAGGTGATTTATTAGATGAAGTAGTAAAACACTTCCCACAAACAGAAGAGGAAGAAATTGATGATGAAACCATTTCCTTTAGTTTGATTGGTAGGCCGAACGTAGGAAAATCTTCATTAGTTAACGCACTTTTAAATGAGGAACGTGTCATCGTAAGTGAGATTGAAGGTACGACTAGAGATGCCATCGATACAAAATTACATAAAGATGACCAGGATTATATTATCATCGATACTGCTGGAATGCGTAAACGTGGTAAGGTATATGAAACAACGGAAAAATATAGTGTTCTACGTGCCTTAAGAGCAATTGAACGTTCCGATGTTGTGTTAGTACTTATCGATGCAGAAACTGGTATTCGTGAGCAGGATAAAAAGATTGCAGGATATGCACATGATGCTGGAAGAGCAATTGTAATCGTAATCAACAAGTGGGACACCGTAGAAACCAATGAAAAAACAATGAAGGAATTTGAAGAGAAGATAAGAGCTCATTTTCAATACCTTGATTATGCACCTATAGTATTCTTATCAGCCAAAACGAAAAAAAGGCTTCACACATTGCTACCGTCTATCAAAGTAGCTAGTGAAAATCATGCAAAACGAATTCCGACAAATGTATTAAATGACGTCATTATGGATGCTATTGCTATGAATCCTACACCAACGGTTAAAGGTAGACGATTAAAAGTGCTTTATGCAACTCAGGTTGCTGTGAAGCCACCTAGTTTTGTTGTATTTGTAAATGAGCCTGAACTCATGCACTTTTCATATCAACGATTCTTAGAAAATAAAATTAGGGATGCATTTGGATTTGTAGGAACACCTATAAAAATATTTGCTCGAAAACGTCAATAGGGGGAGATATTATGTCTAAAGTTGCTGTATTAGGTGCTGGTAGCTGGGGGACAGCTTTAAGTATCGTTTTAGCAGATAATGGTCATGATGTACGATTATGGACACATTCAAAGGAACAGGCTGAAACAATTAACTCTACTCATAAAAACGAAAAGTATTTAGAGATCATGATTCCAGAAAAAATCAAAGCATATTATGATCTTGAAGCTGCATTGGATGATGTTACGGACGTTGTTTTAGTAGTTCCAACTAAGGCTATTAGAGAGGTTTGTGGACAGTTAAATAATTTAATCACTAAGCCTATTCGCATTATCCATGCTTCTAAAGGTATTGAACCTGGAACCTTAAAAAGAGTAACTCAACTTATTGATGAAGAAATGGATAATTATAATTACGAGGATGTTGTTGTTTTATCAGGACCTAGTCACGCGGAAGAGGTCGCAATGCGCCAACCAACAACAGTAACTGTTGCATCCATTAATGAAGATTATGCAAAGAGTGCACAGGAGTTATTTTTTAATGAATCATTTAGAGTTTACACGAGTAATGATGTAATCGGCATTGAACTAGGAGGAGCTTTAAAAAATATCATTGCCTTAGGAGCAGGTATATCTGATGGCCTAGGCTATGGTGATAATGCAAAGGCTGCCCTAATCACTAGAGGTCTAGCCGAAATTACTAGACTTGGCACCTCACTTGGAGCCAATCCATTAAGTTTTCTTGGATTACCTGGTGTAGGGGATTTGATCGTTACATGTACAAGTGTTCATAGTAGAAACTGGCGAGCTGGAAACTTATTAGGTAAAGGCAAGAATCTAGATGAAGTACTGGATCAAATGGGTATGGTAGTTGAAGGAGTACGTACTGCTAAAGCAGCATATCAATTTGCAACAGCAGAAAATGTAGAGATGCCAATTACTTCAGGGATTTATAGCATACTTTTCAATAATCAAAAACCAAAAGAGGTTGTTGAGCAATTAATGAATCGTGATAAACGTGAAGAAATGGACGACCTTGCTACATTATTACGTAATCGCTATACTCGATAACAACAATCGCTTTTCTTGCATATACTATTTTGAATTACTATAGCAAGGAGGCGAGCGTGTGAGTAACAAACACAGGAATATCTTTGACAAAATACAGAACGACACAAATATTGATCCTAAGGATATCTATAAGGTAGCAGATTCCGTGAAAAATGCGGATTTTTCCGACGAGAAGACCGTTAGAAAATTGGTTCGTCATTTATCCAAAATGGCAGGTAAACCAGTATCTAAGGAAAAGGAAGACAAAATTGTACAATCTATTACCAATAATAAAGTACCAATGGATATGAACGCGTTGAATCAGTTATTTAAAAAATAGACGTTTCTGGGCAAGTGAGGATGCATCCTCGTGTCTACTCGCATAAAATGAAACGCACAAGCATTCATAGATAGGGTTGCTGTGGGTATTATTTAGTCAACCGAGATGAAGATAGCCCCTCTTCATCTCGGATTTTTATGTGAAAACTAGAAATAACGTCTAAATTCCGCGTTTTTTAATGCTTGTTGTCAAATACATATGATATAATACCATGTGCAGTGTTTTAGCAGTTTGGTTAGGAGTGAAAAAACATGTCTCAATCGATGTTAAATATGTGGATTTCCTTTGCAGGTATGGGTTTATTAATCCTTGCAATCGGTCTTATATTACTTAGTAGGTATAAATTGAAAGGGATATTAGCGGGTATTGTCGCTTTCCTTGCATATATTTCATTATTCCTAGGGGGAATTATTATACTAATTATTGTTTTTAGTGGGCCAACATCAGGTTAACCGTAGAGGAGGCTAATAAATGAAATATACATATATTAGGTATTGTACGTTGTTTGTCATGCTTTTACTATTAAGTGGTTGTCTATATCCAAATGGTGAGTTATCTAAGAATCAAGTTCCAAACGAAACGCAGCTTGAAACTGTTCAGAATGCTGTTACACAGTATCAAGAAAGTTCGAATGGGCTGCTCCCAATTAAAACAAAGGACAATGATACACCGATTTTTGAAAAATACTTAATTGACTTTACTGCATTGAAAGAAAGGAACCTGATTACTGAAATTCCTGGAAATGCATATGAAAATGGTGGAGTCTATCAGTATACACTGATTAATCCTGAGGAAAACCCAGAAGTAAAGTTAATTGATTTAAGAATCACAGAAGAAATTAGAAGGATTAATGTAAAATTAGATCAGTATCGTAATAAACATATATATCCTCCTTTTGGAGAGGAAATTGCTAATGGATTATTTCATATTGACCATGAAGCATTAGGTTTTGATGATCCATTATATATTAAAAGTCCATATTCTGCGGAAAACCTTCCCATAATAATGGATACAAATGGTACACTTTATGTGGATTATCGGATAGATTTAAATAATGCGCTAGATGAGTATGAACATAACTATTCAGAGGGCGATGATATCAGGTATTTGTTAGCTGAAAATACCCCATTTGCTCCAGCATACTCACTTCCATATACATTACAAGATGGTGAACCGATATTTATGAAAGAGTAAACTAATGTACAAGAAAATCTATAATATTTTTTTATCATATAATCTCCCTTGAAACATATATTGTTGCAAGGGTTTTTTTAGTGCCCAGGAATAATTGGAAGAGATTATAAACTACGAATGATAATTTTTTACCATTAATTATTTTCTTTTACACATATTAAGTCATATTTTGATAGGACAACATCATAGACTTGTAATGTCAATTATTCGTAGTTTGTTTATTAATATTGTTAGTGAGATCGGGAGGGGATCGTTTGGAAAAGGTTGATATTTTTAAAGATATTTCAAAGCGGACGGATGGAGATATTTATCTTGGGATTGTAGGAGCTGTCCGTACAGGTAAATCAACTTTTATTAAGAAATTCATGGAGTTGGTTGTACTGCCTAATATTGAAGATGAGAGTGAAAGAGTTCGCGCTCACGATGAATTACCTCAAAGTGCTGCTGGAAAAACAATTATGACCACGGAACCTAAATTCATACCAAATCAAGCTGTAAGTGTTAATGTTGAAGATGGATTAGATGTCAATGTTAGATTAGTAGATTGTGTAGGATATGCAGTGGAAGGGGCAAAAGGTTTTGAGGATGAAAATGGCCCACGAATGATTAATACTCCTTGGTATGAGGATCCTATTCCATTTCATGATGCTGCTGAAATCGGTACGAGGAAGGTAATTCAAGAGCATTCAACCATCGGTGTTGTTGTGACAACGGATGGAACAATTGGTGAAATACCACGAAATGATTATGTAGAAGCAGAAGCTCGTGTCGTGGAAGAATTAAAAGAAGTAGGTAAACCATTCATTATGGTAGTTAATTCAGCCAAGCCTACAAGTCAAGAAACAGAATTATTAAGACAAGATCTAGCTGAAGAATATGACATTCCAGTACTCTCCATGAGTATAGAGCACATGACAGAGCATGATGTCTATAATGTACTAAGAGAAGCTTTATATGAATTCCCAGTACTAGAAGTTAACGTAAATCTTCCTAGCTGGGTAATGGTCCTTCGAGAGGACCATTGGTTAAGAGAAAACTATCAAGAAGCTATCCAATCAACTGTAAAAGACATTAAACGTTTACGTGATGTTGATCAAATTGTAGGACATTTTGCAGACTATGATTATATTGACAAAGCTAATTTAGCTGGAATGGAAATGGGAGAAGGTATTGCAGAGATTGACCTACATGCACCAGATTATTTATACGACCAGATCCTCAAAGAAATTGTTGGTGAAGAGATAAGAGGAAAGGATCACTTACTTGAATTAATGCAGGATTTTGCACATGCAAAGCGTGAATACGATCAAGTAGCTAGTGCGTTGAAAATGGTAAAGCAAACTGGATATGGAATTGCTGCTCCTGTGTTAGAGGATATGGAATTAGAAGAACCTGAAATCATTCGTCAGGGTTCAAGATTTGGAGTTCGCTTGAAAGCAGTTGCACCTTCCATTCATATGATAAAGGTTGAAGTTGAATCCGAGTTTGCCCCAATCATCGGTACTGAAAAACAGAGTGAAGAGCTTGTTAGATACTTAATGCAAGATTTTGAAGAAGATCCTTTATCTATATGGGAATCTGATATCTTCGGAAGATCATTAAGTTCGATTGTTCGTGAAGGAATTCAAGCGAAAATTTCCTTGATGCCTGAAAATGCAAGATACAAGCTAAAAGACACACTAGAGCGTATTATAAATGAAGGTTCTGGTGGGTTGATAGCGATAATCTTATAGAAAAACAAAAATGAGTAGCGGCTGTTTAAACGCAGCTGCTTTTTTGTTGTTTTTAAAAATTATACTGAGCGTAAAAGATGTGAATGCGGAGTAACTTGAAATGTTGGCTTGTGCTGGAAGGGAAAGCGTAGTATTCAGCCATAGCGGTATTATAGCAATCGTTTCGAAAGACGGAAGAAAATTAAAACCTACGCTAGGGTTATTGTGCATTTTACACATAATAGCGGTAAAAAATTACGTGAAACTAGAAGGAAATCTTATACTAAGCATCGAATATAGGTATAGGATTAACATATAATTATTCTACTAAGTTTAAAAACAAGTTACATTTTTTAAGTAGAAAACTATAACAAAATCCGAAAAAATAGTGATTTTTTGTTGAATTTTGTAGCAATCTCGGTTAATATTAGCGTTGTCACTATTGAAATTAGTGACTTTATAGTATAAATAATGGTAAATTGGTAAACAAATGATGATATAATTTGTTCCAATACGACCCGAAACTTTTTGGGAGGAGGTGAATGTCATGAACAAAACAGATTTAGTAAATGCAGTTGCTGAAAAAAGCGAGCTTTCTAAAAAAGATGCAACAAAAGCTGTTGATGCAGTATTCGAAGCTGTCATGGATTCACTTAAAAATGGTGAAAAAGTACAGTTAATCGGGTTTGGTAATTTCGAGGTACGTGAGCGTTCTGCACGTAAAGGTCGTAATCCACAAACTGGAGAAGAAATCGAAATTCCTGCAAGTAAAGTTCCTGCTTTTAAACCAGGAAAAGCCCTTAAAGATAGCGTAAAATAATACGTACATAGGGTAAAAAAGGGTGCGTTTTTTCGCACCCTTTTTTCATTACATAAAGTCTTTTAGTAAATATATTTAGGATATTCCTAGTGTTGACAAACGATACCTATAAGGAGGAAGGATAATGGAAAATAAATACGATTACTTCGTGATTAAGGCACTTGAAAATGGCGTAAATGTTATTGGACTTACAAGGGGTTCTGATACAAGATTCCATCATTCAGAAAAACTCGACAAAGGTGAGGTTATGATCGCTCAATTCACCGAGCATACTTCTGCTGTAAAGGTTAGAGGTAAGGCTATTATCAAAACAAGCCATGGAGAAATAAGGAATGAATAACTAGTACACCAAAAATCTATTAGAATTAATTATCTTACATACATAAAATTATGCTATAATAACAAATGCAAGAAGGAATGCTTGAAAGGGCTAAGGTGATTACGTTGCATACTACTAGAAATGAAATACAGCATCTTAAGATTTTGGTTGAAAAGCAAATAAATCATTCATATCTTAAAAAGTATATACAAAAGCCCGTTATTGATGAACAAAAAATACTTTTTTTACATACAATCTTATCTAATGCTTCCATCCCTTCTCACAAAAAAGAACGATATTTGATTACTACGATGTTAGTACAAATTGCTCTTGATACGCATGAGCTTGTTCCTGAAAGAATTGATGTTGAAGAAGGTACAACTGAAATGATACAGGGGCAATTAAATGTATTAGCAGGGGATTATTATAGTGGCCTATATTATTTTTTATTATCCGAACTAGACGATGTTGAAATGATTCAGATTCTAGCTACTGCTATAAAGAAAATTAATGAACTTAAAATGATTAACTATTATTTAGACACGGGTTCTTTAACGGAATATCTAAATAATAGGAAGCGAATTGAGTCATTATTAATTACAGAAGTTGCAGAGTATGTTCATGAAACGTCCTTAAATAGGTTTGCTGAAGAGTGGATAATAACGAATGTGCTTTATTGTGAAATAAACAAGCTAACGAATGGTACGACCAAGATACTAGGGAAGTTCATTCAACATATAGATGATGATCAACTACTTTCAGAGAAAGTAGATAACATTAAACGTATGATAGAAGAGATTCCTGATCAATATAACGTGATAAAGGACTGTGTAATGGAAAAAATCACGGAGGAATTCACTAATACGACATGGGAGAATGATTAGGATGTCTGGACAATCAAAAGAAGAACGTGTACACAATGTATTTGAAAAAATATATCATAAATACGATTCCATGAATTCGATTATATCTTTTCAAAGACATAAGGCTTGGCGAAAAGATGTTATGAAACAAATGAATGTTACTCCAGGTTCTGATGCACTGGATGTTTGCTGCGGTACAGGAGACTGGTCGATAGCTTTAGCAGAAGTTACATGGAAGGATGGCAAAGTAATCGGTTTAGATTTTAGCGAAAACATGCTATCTGTAGCCAAGGACAAAAATAGGGATCTCCAATATGATCACCTTGAATTTATTCATGGGAATGCAATGGATCTTCCTTTTGAAGATAATTCATTTGATTATGTTACAATTGGATTTGGATTACGAAATGTTCCAGATTATATGACAGTTTTAAAAGAAATGTATCGGGTAGTTAAACCAAATGGCAAGGTTGTATGTCTAGAAACTTCGCAGCCGACACTTTTTGGCTTCAGACAACTGTATTACCTTTACTTTCGATTTATCATGCCTCTATTTGGTAGGTTATTTGCTAGAAGTTATAAGGAATATGCTTGGTTGCATGAGTCAGCAAAGAATTTTCCGGATAAAAATGAATTGAAAAACATGTTTTTAGAAGCAGGTTTTTCTCGTGTAGATGTGAAAAGTTATACGGGTGGAGTAGCCGCCATGCATATGGGACATAAATAATTACAAAATAGTATTTTTAAAACTCAAAGGTGAAATTCATGAAATTAGCTAAGACATACAGTTATCTGAAAAAGGATTTAGACATAATTGAAGAGGCATTGGCAGATGTTATTCAAGCCGAGCACCCTGTATTAAGAGAAGCTTCTACTCAATTGCTAAAGGCAGGTGGAAAACGAATTCGACCTGTTTTTGTTTTGCTATCTGGTCAATTTGGTCAGAAGTTTGATATAGAGAAGATTAAAACGGTTGCTATTTCGTTAGAACTAATTCATATGGCGACTTTAGTCCATGATGATGTTATTGATGATGCAGAGTTACGACGGGGAAAACCAACAGTAAAGAAAAACTATGGAAATCAAGTAGCTATGTATACTGGAGACTATATATTAGCAAGAGCTTTAGAAAATATAACTTCCATAAAGGATTCCGCTATTCATCGTACGCTATCCAAAGCATTGGTTGAAGTTAGTCTAGGCGAAATTGAGCAAATGAAGGATAAGTTTAATTGGAATCAGAATTTCCGTACGTATTTACGTCGTATAAAGCGAAAAACCGCACTATTAATAGCGATTAGTTGTAAATTAGGAGCTATTACTTCAGGGCTATCTGACAAAGAAATAAATTATCTCTACCAATATGGCTATAATATTGGCATGTCCTATCAAATTATTGATGATATATTAGACTTTACTTCATCTCCTGAGAAATTAGGAAAACCAGCTGGAAATGATTTAATACAAGGGAATATTACATTACCAGTATTGATCGCACGGCAAGATGCTTCCTTTAATCAGTTATTATTAAAAACGTTTGATGGGAAATCATCTGTTTCTAATGATGACATGGTGGTAATAATCAATGCTCTTAAACAAACCGATGCCATTGATAGGTCTTATGAAATTAGTGATATATATTTAAACAAAGCTATTCATAATGTAAACAAATTACCGGAGGGTAAATCAAAACAAACGTTAATAAATATAGCAAAAATTATAGGAAAAAGAACTTCATAAGCTTATTGTTATTTTTCGGAAAGTTTGATAGAATTTAAAACGGTTACAAAAAGAATCTACATAAAAAATGAGGTGTAATTGTGGAGAAAACATTTTTAATGGTTAAACCTGATGGCGTACAGCGCAATCTAGTAGGGGAAATAGTTAATCGTTTTGAAAAGAAGGGCTTTACATTAGTTGGTGCAAAACTAATGCAAATATCAGATGAGTTAGCAAAGGAACATTATGGAGAGCATAAAGAAAGACCTTTCTTTGGCGAATTAGTAGATTTTATAACTTCAGGCCCAGTATTTGCTATGGTATGGGAAGGCGAGAATGTGATTAAATCTGCACGTGAAATGATGGGTAAAACTAATCCTTCTGAAGCTGCACCTGGAACTGTTCGTGGTGATTTTGGCGTAACAGTAGGTAAAAATATTATTCACGGTTCCGATTCACCAGAAAGCGCTGAGAGAGAAATTAACCTTTTCTTTGACGCAAACGAACTTATAACATATACGAAACAAGAAAGTACTTGGATTTATTAGTAGAAAGCGCCTCCGTTAGAAGCGGGGGCTTTTCATTTACAATAACTTATGCTAAGTAAAGAGGAAGAATTATGACAGATGAATATATAGAGTTTATAGCACGAATTAAATGTAAATTAGGTATTGATTTGACGTTGTACAAAGAAGCACAAATGAAACGCAGGCTCACCTCCTTAAGAGATAAACGAGGCTTCACTAATTTTGATGATTATTATAACGCAATGGAACAAGATAACGATTTATTAGTAGAATTTGCTGATCGAATCACGATTAATGTTTCTGAATTTTTTCGTAATCCTAAACGTTGGGATGTTTTAATTCAAAAAGTAATACCGATGTTAGCAAATACAAAACGAAGTCTAACAATTTGGAGTGCTGCCTGTTCGACAGGGGAAGAACCATACAGCATAGCCCTTATTATGCGTGAGTATTTCCCACAATTATCATTGAAGCTTATAGCAACAGATATCGATGATAATGTAATAAGTAAAGCCAAAATGGGTAAATACCAATCCTCCGCACTTAAGGATTTGCCGCTAGAATTGAGAGATAAGTATTTTCAATTAGTTAATGGGTATTACGAGCTCGATGAGTCGATTAAAAAAATGGTACAATTCAAAAAACATAATTTACTAGAAGACGCTTATCCTAAAAATGTTGATTTAATTATTTGCAGAAATGTTTTAATCTACTTCACTGATCAGGCGAAGGATAAAATATATACTGATTTTTCAAAGGCTTTACAATCCGATGGAGTATTGTTCGTAGGGAGTACTGAACAAATATTTTCACCGAGTAAATATGGATTGCATTTATTAGACACATTTTTTTATCAAAAAGATTAATTGCTTAACTCTTATCCTTGTTTCGGATAAGAGTGTTTTATTTTTCTAATTTAGTTTGTAAAAATATGATTTCAATATAATTAGTAGAATGTGCTATAGTTAAAGCTAGATTATATCAAGGAGGTAAAACGATTGAGATATTTAACTGCAGGCGAATCACACGGGAAGCAATTAACTACCATTATTGAAGGACTACCAGCACAAATGCCTCTATTACGAGAAGATATCAATGAATCTTTGTTACGAAGACAAAAGGGATATGGGCGCGGCAAAAGAATGCAAATCGAAAAAGACCTTGTTGAGATTATGAGCGGTGTTAGACATGGATATACATTAGGTTCACCGGTTTCACTTGTTATTCATAATGATGATTTTAAACATTGGACAGATATTATGGGAGAGGACCCTATTTCAGACGATACCAAATTACGAAGAATAGTAACGAAGCCTCGGCCTGGTCATGCAGATTTAAATGGAGCATTAAAGTATGGGCACCGAGATATGCGTAATGTATTAGAGCGTTCTTCGGCACGAGAAACTGCTGCACGTGTTGCAGCAGGTGCGGTTGCAAAAACGCTTTTAAGGCACTTAGACATAGAGATTTGTGGTTATGTAAAAGAGATTGCAGGAATCAAAGCAACTGATCAGCCTACTATGACAATGATAGAAAAGGTAGGGGTTTCAGAGGCTTCACCTGTACGAACATTAGATAAAAATGTTGAACAACAGATGATGGATGCAATTGATCAAGCGAAAAAAGACGGAGACTCTATTGGTGGAGTGACGGAAGTCTGTGTGGAAGGCATGCCAGCTGGAATTGGATCATATGTACACTATGATCGGAAATTAGATAGTAGAATAGCTGGTTCCGTAGTAAGTATTAATGCCTTTAAGGGTGTTGAGTTTGGAATTGGCTTTGAAGCTGCACGAAAAAATGGAAGTGAGGTTCATGATGAAATTTTATGGGACAAAGACCATGGATATTACCGAAAGACTAATCGTCTGGGTGGATTTGAGGGTGGCATGACCACTGGCATGCCTCTCATTATTAAAGGAATAATGAAACCAATTCCAACACTTTATAAACCATTACAAAGTGTTGATATCGAAACAAAAGAACCATTTCATGCAAGTATTGAGCGATCTGATTCCTGTGCTGTTCCAGCAGCTGCTGTTGTGATGGAGCATGTAGTAGCATTTGAGCTTGCGAAAGCTATATTAGAGCAATTCCCACATGATCAATTTCCGAAGCTCAAGCAGGCATTAGAATCATATCGAAATGAAATAAGGTGTTTTTGATGAAAAAACTTTCCATAAAATCAAGCTCACATTCCTATCCTGTTTATATCGGAGAAAATATTCGTTTTAATTTGTCAAATCTTGTGCGGAAAAGTTATTCTTCTTTTTTGATTATTACGGATGAAAATGTAGGTGGTTTGTATTTAGATGATGTGAAACAATCGATAGGTATATCAGACAATATTCATCATGTAGTTATACCTGCAGGCGAACAATCAAAAAATATTCAATCATTCTATGCACTTCATACGAAAGCAATGGAATATGGATTAGATCGTAATTCGTTAATTATCGCGCTGGGTGGTGGTGTAATTGGGGACTTGGCTGGATTTGTTGCAGCTACATTTATGCGAGGGATTGATTACATCCAGGTTCCTACTACTATTTTAGCACATGATAGCAGTGTTGGTGGTAAGGTTGCAATAAATCATGAATTAGGTAAGAATTTAATTGGGAATTTCTACTCACCAAGGTCTGTAATATATGATGTTACTACGTTGCATACGTTACCTTTAAAAGAAATACGTTCTGGTTATGCAGAGTTAATTAAAGAAGCATTATTGGCAGACCAAGAATTGTTTCAGGATATACTACAAACAAATTTAGACTCCCTATCAAATAGTAAGCTAATTGAACATTTAAAGAAAGGGATTCATATCAAAGCAAAAATTGTAGAACAGGATGAGCGTGAAACAGGTAGTCGAAAGTATCTCAATCTTGGCCATACACTTGGCCATGGGTTAGAAGCGGAACTTGGATATGGAGCGATTACCCACGGTGAAGCAGTAGCAATTGGTTTATTATTTGCACTATATGTTAGTGAAAAAGAATTTTCTAATAACTTAGCATTTGAGAACGTATTTCATTGGTTTCATAGAAATCAATATCCATTACATATTCAAAATATGGATGTCAATGCACTGTTGGACCGAATGAGATTGGATAAGAAGACTCTTATGCAAAGGATCCAGATGATTCTACTAAAAAAAATATCTGAACCGCAAATAATGGAGTTTGATAATTATAAATTGGAACAGTACATAACAGGATTTATTTCATATTTGAATGACAGGATGACAAGTTAATATAGAACAATAGAAGGGTGAGATAAATGGAAGAATACGCTCTGCCACTGAATAAACCTCTATATGGAGAATTAGAAGTTCCAGGTGATAAGTCCATATCACATCGTGCTGTAATATTTGCCTCATTAGCGGAAGGAACATCACAAATTAGCCATTTTTTAGATGGTGAAGACTGTATGAGAACAGTTAATGCTTTTCAAGCAATGGGAGTATCCATTTCTAAAAATAAGACAACACTTATTGTAGAAGGAACAGGTCCATCTAATCTTAAAGAGCCTTCCATCCCGTTATATTTCGGGAATTCTGGCACAACTACTAGATTAATGATTGGATTGCTAGCTAGTTTACCAATATTTACAACTGTTTATGGCGATGAATCGTTAAGTACTCGTCCAATGGATCGAGTGGTCAACCCATTAAAGTTAATGAAGGCTGAAATTAATGGGCGAGCAAATGGTAAACTATTGCCATTAGCCATCGATGGAAAACAACTTCATGGTTTTACCTATGAGTTACCAGTTAAAAGTGCTCAGGTTAAATCTGCATTGTTATTAGCTGGATTATTTGCTAATGGGCCAACTACAATTATCGAGAATACACCAACAAGAAATCACACCGAAAATATGCTGAAAGCACTCGGTGCAACAATTACAACTCGTGACGGGAATATTACTCTAAGTCCATTAGAACAGCCTTTAGAACCTTTGAATCTATATGTCCCGGGAGATATCTCTTCGGCTGCATTTTTTATGGTTGCTTGTGCCATTATACCTAAAAGTAGTCTTTTAATTAGAAATGTAGGGTTAAATGAAACCCGAACTGGAATTATTGATATATTGGAACGGATGGGAGCAAGGATTCAAACAAAGAATGAACGAGTTGTTCATGGAGAAAAAATAGGGGATGTTTCAATAAGTCAAGCTCCTCTAAGTAGTACCATAATCGAAGGAACGATCATTCCAAGATTAATTGATGAAATACCAATTATTGCACTTTTAGCTACCCAAGCAGAGGGTACAACAATTATACGTAATGCAGAAGAGTTAAAGGTTAAGGAAACCGATCGAATAAAAGCGATTGTAGATGTACTTCAAACATTAGGAGCTAAGATTGAAGGAACTGATGATGGATTGATCATTCACGGAAGAACGAACCTAACAGGTGGAAAAGTTAAATCATTCGGTGATCATCGTATTGCTATGATGAGTGTTATTGCTTCCTTAATTTCAAATGAAAAAGTGTTCATTGATGATACAAGTTCCGTTTCCATATCCTATCCATCTTTTTTCTCTGATTTAAATCATATCATTACTACTTAAAGAGTAAGAGAATCTCATGAGGAGGTTCTCTTATTTTACATCAGGAGCATGAACATTTAAACTTTAGTTGAAAGTCGTGTAAGGAAAGGAATTTAAAAATGGATATATTAATGAAAGCAATTAGTTTAATGGAGAATAATCAAAATGAAGCTGCTTTAGAAATGTTAAATAACTATATACCAACAGCAAATGATGAAGAACGATATGCAATTGCTGAGCTCTTCATCCAGTGGGGACTCCTAGACGAGGCGAAAGAACTACTAAATGATTTACTTCAACAATACCCAGAAGAAAATGATTTGAAAATCATGCTTGCTGATATATATATTGAACAAGAGGATGATGTTGAGGCTATTAATCTGCTAAGTGAGATTGATGAAAATGATGAATCCTATACCCAAGCATTAATTCAGTTAGCAGATCTTTACCAGGCGCAAGGTTTGCATGAAGTTGCTGAACAAAAGCTATTATTAGCAAAACAACATAATCCTAATGAAATAATTATAGATTTTGCGCTCGGTGAATTATATTTCTTTATTGGAGAGAGCAATAAAGCAATTACCCATTATAAAAAGGTTGCTCTACAAACCAATGAAATCGCAACTATTTCTATTTATGAACGTTTAGCTGAAGCGTATGCTGGTATTGGTGAATATGAGATGGCTGTAAATTTTTATCAAAAAGAAGAACATGAAAATGTAGACACACTGTTTAAGTATGGTATAGCTGCATATCAGGCGAATCGAAAAGATATTGCGATACATGTATGGGAAAAGGTAATTGAAGAGGATTCCTATTATCATACAGCATATTTCCAGCTAGCAAAAGCATATGAGGAAGAAGAAATGATCAAACAGGCATATGAAACTGCACAAAAGGGCATACAAGTCGATGAGTTTAATAAAGAGCTTTACTTATATACTGGAAGGTTGGCACATAAATTAGGTTATGACCATGAAAGTGAAAACTATGTTCGAGAATCAATAGCTCTAGATGTTGATTATAAAGAGGCAATCTTATTTTTAATCCAAATGCTTAAAGAAAAAGATAAATATGAAGAAATCGTGGAGTTATTAATCGAAACGAAAAATATTGGAGGAGACGACCCTATTTATGAATGGGAGATTGCTCGTGCCTATAAAGAAATTGAATCGTTTGATGATGCATTAAATCACTACCAGGAAGCATATAATAGCTTACAACATGATAGTGACTTCTTAAAAGAATATGGTTATTTTCTTACAGAGGAAGGGAGGAGAAAAGAAGCAGTTGAAGTTTTTGATAAGTACTTAGTGCAACAACCTCTAGATGAAAATGTTAGTGATTATGTTGAACGGTTAAGACAAATATAAATATTACTTAACGTTAATTTTCACAAGCTATACTGGATGATGAAGGAGGTAATCGTCCGAGAATGCAAACTCCTATTTCCATCAAAGATAAGAAAAGTTTTATCCAATGGTTTTTGAATAATTATCAATTAAAAAAGAGAGAAAGTGTTTGGATATTAAATTATTTAATAAACCATCATGAAATTTTAACAAATGTTCATTTTGTACGTGATGCTAAATTTTGTCCACGGAGTATTATTATTTCTAGTCACTGTTCAAAAGAAGTTCCATTTCGATTTTATAAAAATCATTTAGTTACAACAGATCCGGAAAAATCCTTTCATGATATCCGTCTGAATCAGGATGATCCATTATATATTCAACTCAATTTTAAAAATTCAAATCAATGTACGTTATATGCAGCGGTTCTAGAGGATAATCCATTTGTGCCTGATGAATACTTTATTACTCGTAAAGATAAAGACCTAGCTCAAAAGCTTTTGGACCATTCTCTTCTAAGCTATCGAAAGCAGCATGTATTACAAGAAATAGATCTTGCTTTAGATGAAGGAAACAAAGATAAATTTAATCAATTAGTGAAAGAGCTTAAAAATATAGACATGAATTGTTCGAATCAACCTTAATTGTGAAAGCAATAGGTTGATTTTTTTTGATTATATGAGATAAGATTTAAAAGGAGTTTCATATTATACCAATATTGGTTAACAA
This sequence comes from Ornithinibacillus caprae, assembly GCF_009728145.1. Classification (GTDB taxonomy): domain Bacteria; phylum Bacillota; class Bacilli; order Bacillales; family Amphibacillaceae; genus Ornithinibacillus; species Ornithinibacillus caprae. Next base: position 490,366 of record NZ_WOCA01000001.1, read on the forward strand.
TAATAGAAAGGTGACTTCTTATGAAATGGAATGAACAGGATATTGAAAATTATGTTGGTGCTAAGGAGTACATTGATACCATAATATTGCCATTACTCCCTTTTCAACTCTCTCAAGATGCTAATACGAAAAAGGATGCTTTTGCTTCAGAAGTACTAACAATCTTTTCGAATGAAATTGAAAAAGAATTAACTGGAAGAATCCTATTAACCCCAAGTTATTATTATTTGAAATCAGCAGATAAAGAACAAGAAGTAAAACGACTAAATGCATGGGTGGAAGATATGAAAAAACAACCATTTAAGCATATCTTTTACGTTTCATTTGACTCTTCTTGGAAAAAAAATGAAAAAGACTTAAATGGAAATTTATTATGGTTACCTGGTATCCAGTCCGGTGATGTGCATTCAGAAGAAATGCAAAAGCTTATTCGACAACAAGTCCAACAAATTGTTGAATTAATTCGTTCTTATTGGTAAATAACTAATAGATACATATTCACATTTTTCAGCCAAAATAAGAACTTTTTGTAACAATTTATATTATTTATTGACCAAGCAGATAGTTTGCGCTATCATGGTAATGTCCTAGTAATCTGAATAAAATATTTGTCCGTGATTAATGTAAAGAGGGGGGAAAATCATGAGTGAAGAAAAGCAACAAGTGTCCCGTCGACAATTTCTAAATTACACTCTTACAGGTGTAGGTGGATTTATGGCAGCAGGACTATTAATTTCACCAATACGTATGGCTATTGATCCTGTATTAAAACCATCAAGTGCTGGTGAGTATGCAAATGTTGGCTTAGCTGTTGAGGATATCACAACAGAGCCACAGCGTGTCGATTGGAAGATTGACCAGGTAGATGGATGGTATGAATCCAAAGTTAACAGATCTGCATGGGTATTTAAAAATGAGAATGATGAAATTATGGCATTGTCTCCTACATGTACACACCTTGGTTGTGTTGTTTCTTGGGAAGGCAGTGAGGACCATCCAAATGAATTTTTCTGCCCGTGTCATGATGGACGGTACTATAAAGATGGTACGAACATTGCGGGTACACCACCTACAAGACCATTAGATTTATATGACCATAAAGTTGAAAATGGAATGTTATACCTTGGTAAAGCACAAGTCAGAGGGGAGGCGTAATTATTTATGTTGCAAAAAATTTATGACTGGATTGATGAACGAATAGATATTACGCCGATCTGGCGCGATATCGCAGATCATGAGGTACCAGAACATGTTAACCCAGCACACCATTTCTCAGCTTTCGTATATTGTTTTGGTGGTTTAACGTTTTTCGTTGTTGTGATTCAAATTCTTTCTGGAATGTTTTTAACCATGTATTACGTTCCAGACATAGAAAATGCATGGAAATCAGTTTATTATTTACAAACTGAAGTAGCTCATGGTCAAATTGTTAGAGGAATGCATCACTGGGGTGCCAGTGTTGTAATTGTTATGCTATTACTACATACATTACGTGTATTTTTCCAAGGCGCATATAAAAAACCTCGTGAATTAAACTGGATGGTCGGAGTATTAATATTCTTTGTAATGCTTGGTCTAGGATTTACTGGTTATTTATTGCCATGGGATAACAAAGCATATTTCGCAACACAAGTTGGACTTGAAATTGCAGAGCAAGTTCCATTTATTGGAGAATATTTAAAAACATTGTTAGCTGGAGATGCTGAAATCGTTGGTGCTCAAACACTGACTCGATTCTTTGCTATCCATGTATTCTTCTTACCAGCAGCATTGTTTGGTTTAATGGCTGCTCACTTTATTCTAATACGTAGACAAGGTATTTCAGGACCACTATAAAAAGGAGGGAAAGCTGTGCATAAGGGTAAAGGAATGAAATTTGTAGGCGACTCTCGTGTGTCTGCCGAGCGAAAATCTCAAATACCAAAAGACTATTCTGAGTATCCTGGTAGAACAGAAGCTTTTTGGCCCAACTTTTTATTAAAAGAGTGGTTGGCTGGTTCTGTATTCTTAGTTGGATTCTTATCATTAACGTTAGCGCATCCATCACCACTTGAAGGTGTTGCTGACCCAACGAATGCAGCTTATATACCTCTACCAGACTGGTACTTCTTGTTCTTATATGAACTTTTAAAATATGAATTTGCCAGTGGACCATATGTAATATTTGGGATATTGGTAATACCTGGACTTGCATTTGGTGCGCTTCTATTAGCACCGTTTCTAGATAATGGGCCAGGACGTAGACCACATCAACGTCCGATTGCAGTAATTATGATGATCTTAGCATTAGCTTCAACTATTTGGTTAACATATACATCTGCTGAACATGTTGATTGGGAAACTCGTGCCGAACAGAATAAACCAATTCCGGAAAGTGATGTGGAAATTGATACATCACATGAAGGTTATGCTATTTACGAAGAAAATTGTATGACTTGTCATGGTGGAGAGTTAGAAGGTTCTCCAGCAGGTGCTCCGCTTATTGGTACAGAGCACTCTGCTGAGGAAATCGCTACGATTGCCAGAGACGGTATTGGTTCGATGCCAGCTGATCAATTTACAGGCTCTGATGAAGAATTAGAGCAACTGGTAGACTTCATCACTTCTGTAATTGAGCAAGCAGAATAATTAATAAACTTTGTTAAAAAACACCTTTGCCATATAACAATGGTAAAGGTGTTTTTATAAAGAGAGGATTTATTATGTTTAAGTTCATTTTGACAGACAAACGTTTTCTCATTCTATTATTCATTATCAATTTATGTGGAACCATTTATGGCTACATGTGGTATGAGTCGCAATTAGCTGTTACACCTCCTAAGTTTCTAATATTTGTTCCAGATAGTCCGACAGCTAGTCTTTTCTTTACAATCTTTTTATTGTTTTTTATCTTTAAGAAAAATGTACCTTACATAGAAGCGCTTGGTATGATTACATTATTTAAATATGGAATATGGGCTGTAGTAATGAATCTCTTGACTCTTATAATGAATGGATCACTTAGCCCTGCAGGGTATATGTTAATGGCATCTCACGCAGCTATGGCAATTCAAGGTCTTTTATATGCTCCGTATTATAAGATTAAATTAAGACATATTGCTGTTGCGGCTGTTTGGACATTACATAATGATGTTATTGATTATGTTTTCGGAATGATGCCCCGGTATTCTAGCCTGTCTGAATATATGAATCAAATTGGATATTTTACCTTTTGGCTTAGTATTTTATCCATTTGGATCGCTTACTACTTAACTGTTAGAAACAATAGGGACATTCAATCCATTAAATAGAACTGTTATATATAGCCTTACTCTCACATACATTAGTAATAAACACATGGTGAGAGGTGATCTCTATGAGAAAAATACATAAATGGTCTAACATGCGTTCTATATCTATAATCATAGGGATAATATGTATGGTTCTACTATTTGATATTTCTTCTGTATCAGCCGAAAGCGAAAGTACGAAAGGTTCAGCAGATATGATTCCCTTTTATTGGATGTTATTTATTGTTGGTGGGTGTATTGCGATTACATTATCCTATGTAAGTTGGAGAAAATATAAAGCAGAGAAGAAAAAAGACTCTGAAGAGAAGCAGAATAAAGATAAAATGATTGACTAATTAACCATTTTTGACTAAAATTGACCTTAAGATAGATCATTTATAAAATGGAGGAATTGCAGATGTTTAGTAGCTTAGGTGGTTATTTGATCTATATTGCATTGATATTAATTATTCCATTATGGGCGCAGTCTAGAGTAAAGAGTACGTATCGTAAATACGCTAAAGTTCCTACATCGTCTATGATGACTGGTGCGCAGGTCGCTCGTAAGATTTTGGATGACAATGGATTATATGATGTCCAAATCGAAGAAACCAAAGGACTTTTATCGGATCATTATGATCCAAGGAAAAAGGTTGTAAGATTGTCAACTGATATTTATCATGGCCATTCCATGGCTTCATCAGCAGTTGCTGCACATGAGGTTGGACACGCTATACAGGATGATCAAGCATATGCTTTCCTTCGTTTTCGTACAGCGTTAGTTCCTGTAGCTAGTCTTGGATCAAATCTGTCATTCTTCTTAATCCTAGCTGGATTTATTATGGGTGCTATGAATTTGGTTTTATTTGGTATCATTTTCATGGGCGCAGCGGTATTGTTCCAATTAGTAACATTACCAGTGGAATTTGATGCATCGAACCGTGCAATGACGCAAATGGTGTCTACTGGTATCATTAGGAATAATGAGGAACGTGAAACGAAAAAAGTATTAAATGCAGCTGCAATGACATATGTAGCGGCAGCATTAGTAGCAGTTGCTGAACTACTACGCTTTATCTTAATGTTTGTTGCAAGTAATAATGATTAAAATAAAGAAGCTAGACAAAAGTGTGTATCAATCAAAAGAAATCCGAACAATTAGTTCGGATTTTCATTTTGATCCAGCCGGAATGGAGCGTTTTGTTTCTTATGTGCGATATCCTCAATCAAAGTTTTCTCCTTACTTTTCAATTGGATTTTTGTTTTCATCTAATGTAAAGCCTTCACCAATTACATCATGTACGGAACTAACGGCAACAAAAGCATGTGGATCAATAGAATTAATGATACTTTTTAAACGCACAATCTCATTTCTTCCAATTACACAATATAATACATCTCTTTTTTCACCGGTAAAGCTCCCTCTACCATCTAACACCGTGACCCCTCGATCCATATCTTTTAAAATTCTTTCAGCGATTAGATCGCTCTCTGAAGAGATAATTGTTGCTCCTCTTGCAGCATATGCACCTTCCTGAATAAAATCAATTACACGTGCCCCTATATAAACTGCTACTAAGGTATACATTCCTTCTACTAACTCTAAAATAGTGAATACCGATGTAGCTATAACGACAAAATCAAATAAAAACATTGTTTTTCCCATACTCCAGCCTACGTACTTATGAACAATTCTAGCGATGATATCAACTCCACCAGTTGTACCACCATAGCGGAAAACAATACCTAGACCAACACCAATAAATACCCCTGCAAATAGGGAAGCAAGTGTCATATCAGATTGTAAATAAGTAGGAAAGGGATTTATTTGAAATATACTTAGGAAAAGCGAAACAGCTAATGTTCCGATAATCGTATATATAAATGTATTTCTTCCTAGAAACTTCCATCCAATAAATAGTACTGGTATATTTAAAATAATATTCGTAATTGCAGGATCCCAACGAAAAGCAAAATAAAGTAGTAAAGTAATTCCAGTAAAACCACCTTCACCTAAATTATTTTGCATATTAAAGTGAACAATTCCAAATGAAAATATTGCAGCGCCTATTATAATGAAAAAGATATTTTTTATCTTCAAACCAAAATACATATTAAATCCCTCCAATTCTGCATGTCTTCCCGTAACTCATCTTGCACTTTTTCCATTATAATCAATTTATTTAGGAAGAACAATTAAATATTGAATTGTCTTACCTTCGTAATCGTTTCTTTCAGTTTAAATAATTTGTCAAAATTAATCCTATTAGCTAACATAAAGGTAGATAAAATATTAATAAAGGAGTTTATGACCATCGCGCATCCAATATATACTACAGAAGAAATACAAAAACGAGTAGATGACTATATCTCTCAATTTAAAGAGGGATATTTTTCACCTTTAAGTTTAATGGCTAGATTAACGGAAGAGACCGGCGAACTTGCTAGGGAAGTGAACCATTATTATGGTGAAAAACCCAAAAAATCTACAGAAAAAGAAAAAACAATGGAAGAAGAACTAGGTGACATTATTTTTGTCTTAACCTGTTTTGCAAATTCATTAAATATAGATCTCTCGGAAGCATTTCATCTTGCTATGTCAAAATTTGAGACGCGAGATAAAGAAAGATGGACTAGAAAAGAATGATACGACAATAGGAGGAATACATCAATGACAGTAAAGGTAGTAATAGCTGGGCCAAGAGGAAGAATGGGAACGGAAGCAGTACAAATGGTAGCTAATGAGTCTAATTTTGATTTAGTGGCATGTATTGATCGGAAAATCGAGGATGCTAAGATAAGGAATTATCCAGCTTTATCTGATTTAAAGGTACCGGTATTCGAAGATCCTGAGGAATGCTTTCATACCGTTGAAGCTGACGTGTTCATAGATTTAACTGTCCCTGATGCATGTTTTGTCCATGCAACAATGGCTCTACAAAATAAAATTAGAACGGTTATAGGAACTTCAGGCCTTACGAATAATCAAATAGAAGAACTAACGATTACAGCAAAAAATAATCAAACTGGTTGTATTATTGCACCTAACTTTGCAATTGGTGCAGTATTAATGATGCTATTTGCTAAAATGGCAGCGAACTATTTCCCAGATGTAGAAATTATTGAAAAGCATCATGATCAAAAGTTAGACGCTCCTTCGGGTACTGCAGTTAAAACGTTAGAGCTTATTAAAGAAAATAGACAACCTAAAACACAGGGCCATCCAAATGAAGAAGAAACAATGCAAGGTGCTAGAGGCGCAACGGATGAGGGTATACATATACATAGTGTAAGACTTCCAGGTCTAGTGGCACATCAAGAAGTTATTTTTGGGGGTAGTGGACAAACGCTTTCCATTAAACATGATTCCATTGACCGGAAATCATTTATGTCGGGAATTAAATTTGCCGTGGAGAAGGTCATGGAAATCGATGACTTAGTGTACGGACTTGAAAATATCCTTGATAATTAATATTAAACGTAGCTTGATAATTGCTTAAAAGGGGGAGTAATATGAGGATCGCGTTAATTGCACATGATAAGAAAAAGCCTGAAATCATTCAATTTGCTATCGCATATAAATATGTTTTAAAGGATCATCAGTTATATGCTACAGGTACTACTGGTAAAAGAATAACAGAAGAGACAAATCTACCTATTCACCGATTTCAATCTGGTCCACTTGGTGGAGACCAACAAATTGGTGCCATGATTGCAAATAATGAAATGGATGTCGTTATATTTTTCCGCGATCCACTGACTGCACAACCACATGAACCAGATGTCAGTGCATTGATGAGACTTTGTGATGTCCATTTAATACCACTTGCTACAAATATCGCTGCTGCGGAAATTATCATTCGAGGATTAGAACGAGGAGATTTTGAGTGGCGGAAAACGATAAATAAACAAAAGGAAAGTGACAAATGAAAATAGGAATTACATGCTATCCTACAGTGGGTGGATCTGGCATCATTGCTACAGAATTAGGGAAATTATTAGCTGAAGCAGGACATGAAATACATTTTATTACATCTAGTCTTCCTTTTCGTCTGAATCGTATTTATCCGTCTATTTATTATCATGAAGTGGAAGTGAATCATTATCCGGTTTTTCAATATCCTCCGTATGATTTAGCACTTGCAAGTAAAATGGCAGAAGTAATAGATCGTGAAGAATTAGATATCCTTCATGTCCATTATGCTATACCACATGCAATTTGTGCTATTTTAGCAAAAGACATCGCCAAAAGAGATGTGAAGATTGTTACAACATTACATGGTACCGATATTACCGTTTTAGGTATTGATGATACATTTAAAAAGATGATTAAATATGGGATTGAACAATCAGACGCGGTAAGTGCTGTTTCATATAGTCTTGTGGAAGAAACAAAAGCAAGACTTGGTGTAGAAAAGGACCTTGACGTTATACATAACTTTGTTAATGAGCAAGAATATTACAAAAAAGATTTAAACGATCTAAAACAACAATATGGTATTCAACCAGGAGAAAAGGTAATTATTCATATTTCAAATTTTCGTAAAGTTAAACGGGTCGATGATGTTGTTCGCACATTTTACAAACTAAACCAACAGGTAGATGCAAAATTATTACTTGTCGGTGATGGTCCTGAGTATTCTAATGTTTGTGACTTAGTGAAGGAACTAGGATTAACTGATCGTGTGTTATTTTTAGGTAAACAAAAAAATATTAGTGATCTACTATCGATTTCTGATTTAAAGATACTAATGTCAGAAAAAGAAAGCTTTGGTTTAGTCTTATTAGAAGCAATGAACTGTGAAGTACCATGTATTGGAACAAACGTAGGTGGTATTCCAGAGGTTATTAAACATAATGAAACGGGCTTTATCGTGGAATTAGGAGATACAACATCGGCAGCTCTTTACGCAGAGAAATTATTGAAAGAAGAACGTTTGTTAGAACGTTTTTCAAAAAATGCTGCAGCATATGCAGAAAATAATTTTCATTCCTCTATTATTGTTAATAAATATGTAAACTTATATAATAGAATTTTATAATGCAATGAAAAATGGTGATTACATGTTAAAAGGTCCCTTTTTGGATGCTCGAGATGTGATAGAAATAATAGAAAGCAATGGTCATCAAGCCTATTTTGTTGGTGGATGTGTTCGCGATCTACTACTTGATCGACCAATAGGTGATATTGATATTACGACTTCTGCACCTCCAAACACTGTAATGAATTTGTTTAAAGAGGTCATTCCAGTTGGAATAGAGCATGGGACTGTTATTGTTCGGTATAATAAAGAATCTTATGAAGTCACAACATTCCGTGTCGAAGGTGAATATTCCGATCATAGGCATCCAGATCAAGTTGAATTTATTGATCAGCTTGATAAAGATTTGGAACGACGAGATTTTACGATTAATGCATTAGCAATGGACAAGGATGGAAAAATAACTGATTTATTTCATGGTGTTGAAGATTTACAGAAAAAAGTGATTCGAACAGTGGGGAGTGGAGTCGAACGATTTACGGAGGATCCGCTTCGAGTTATACGAGCACTGCGTTTTTCTAGTCAATTAGGTTTTTCTATTGAGGATGAAACGTTAGCAGCAATCCATCAAGTAAAAGATCAAATTGATAATCTTGCTGTGGAACGAATTACAAATGAAATGACTAAATTTCTAAGTGGAAATCACGTGCGGGTAGGACTTGATTATTTGAATGAGACGAAAATATATAATTATTTACCAGTATGGTCAAAGCACCCAGAAATCATAGATATAATTCCAAGGAATTTGCAACCACTAGGTTCTTTAGCAGAATTTTTTGCACTGTTGCACTTTAAAATGCCTTCGATTAGTATACAAACTTGGACAAAAGAATGGAAATGTTCGAATAAAGAGAGAACAGAGGCCCAGCATCTAATTACGGCATTAGCATATTTTCAGGACAATGGATTAGATCCTTGGTTGGTATATCAATTACCAAATCATTTCTATGGTGGATTTACCAGATTAGTTCATACTATTTTCACACCATCCAGTGTTTCACAGATAGATATGGAGAACCTAGATTCAAAACTTCCAATCCACTCTAGAAAAGAATTAGAAATTGACGGGAACATATTAATTGAGTTATTCCCAAATGTAAAAAAAGGACCGTGGATTCAGAAAGCATTAAGCAGATTAGAAAAGGAAGTTGTATTAGGTCATCTCGAAAATGATCAAATAATATTAAAGGAGTGGATAAAGTGGAATCCACCCGAAATAAATTAATTCATCTGTTAGAAGAAAATAAGGATACATATATATCTGGTCAATTTTTATCCGATAAATTAAATATCTCTCGTAGTGCCATTTGGAAACATATGAAAGAGCTCCAAAAAGATGGATACGAAATAGAAGGTATTCCGAAAAAGGGTTACCGCATCGTTGGTTTTCCAGACCGCTTAAGTGAGAATGCGTTACAGTGGGGATTAAAAACAGACTGGTTAGGGAAAACAATCATTCATAAAGAAGTAGTGACATCTACACAACATATTGCTCATCAGATCGCACAAGAAAATACGGAGCATGGAACAGTTATCATTGCTGATGAGCAAACAAATGGGAAAGGAAGAATGAATCGTCATTGGTATTCATCACGTGATAAAGGAATTTGGTTAAGTATCATATTGCGACCATCTATTCTTCCTTACCTTGCTCCGCAGTTAACTTTATTATCTGCTTGTGTATTGGCTGATGTGATTAGTCAACAATCGGAATTAATACCAAAGATTAAGTGGCCAAATGATATCTTAGTGGATGGAAAAAAAATCGCTGGGATTCTAACCGAAATGCAAGCTGAACAAGACCAAATACAATATGTTGTTATTGGAATAGGTATAAATGTAAACCATAATCATAATGACCTACCATCTGATATTCAAGCAAAAGCATCTTCCATTTTAATGGAAACTAATAGGAATTGGGATATCAAACACTTCATTCAACAAATATTAGTGACCTTTGAAAAGGAATATAACGAATATATCGAGCATGGGTTTACACATGTAAAGAAAAAATGGGAAAGCTATAGTTTTAAAATAGGTGAACCAATACGTATTAGCACGTTAAAAAGTCAATGGACAGCAATTTTTTCAGGTATAGCTGAAGACGGTGCCTTACTTGTGAGAAACAATGATGGAACAACTGAAAAATTATATTCTGCTGAGATTGACTGGTTCCATGAAGTCTAGCATAATCATAACTTACCTATAGCATTGTATATAGTAAGTTACTCTTATCAAAAATTTTGATAAGAGTTTTGATTATGTTAAAAATAAAAAGAGAATATATGTGAAAGGTGGGGGTGAAATGGATAGATATGTGGTCATAGATCTTGAAACAACAGGGAATATAACAAATAATGATCAAATCATCGAAGTAGGCATTGTTGTGATTGAAGGCAATAACATTATCGATGAATATTCAACATTACTTCGACCAAATAAACCAATCCCACCATTTATTTCTAAGTTAACTGGTATTTCAGATAGTGATGTGGAATTCGCTCCAGTTTTTGAGGAAGTAGCAGGGGACATTGTCGAATTATTTAGAGATAGCTATTTAATTGCACATAATGTTCCTTTTGATCTAGGGTTTCTCAATTCAGAGTTAGAATTATTTGGTATGAATAGATTAAAGAATCCGGTTCTAGATACCGTAGAATTAACTCGTATATTATTTCCGCAAGCTCCTAGTTATAAATTAAATCAGCTAGCGGAGTATTTTAAGATTACTCATGAGGATCCGCATCGAGCGCTTTCAGATGCTTATGTTACCGCAAACTTGTTTTTAAAACTGAAGCAAAAGGTTCAATCACTCCCGTTAGAGACGATAAAACACTTGATAAAGTTGGAAAAAACATTAAAATCTGATGTATTCGAACTATTTCAGAAGCAACAGGATCATTTAATGTTTACAACAACTGGGAATTCTTTTTTCGAATCATATAAAGGATTAGCGATTCGTTCTATAGATTATGATGTAGATCCAGAGGAATTACCAGTAGAACCATTTGGTGAATATCTAGATCAAATATATGAACCAAATGGAACAATGGAAAAAGTATTACATCACTATGAAAAAAGAGTAGGTCAACGCGAGATGTCCGAATACATCTATGATGCATTTCAGATGAGAAAACATGCTATTATAGAAGCGGAAACAGGAACGGGGAAATCAGTCGCTTATTTATTGCCAGCAGTCTATGAAGCAAAGAAAAAGAATCAACGTATTATGATTAGTACTTATACAACGCAGCTTCAAGCTCAACTATTAGAAGAAGAGATTCCCATGATCGAAAAACTGATCTCTTTTCCGATAAATGTCGCGCTATTAAAAGGTAGACAACACTATATCGATGTAGATAAATTCGCAAAAACATTAAGAGATAATCAACAAGATAACTACGATGTAACACTCACAAAAGCTATGATATTAGTTTGGTTAACAGAAACGATCACAGGGGATATTGATGAACTACATTTACCATCAAGTGGGTATTTATTTTATGAAAAAATAAGCTCAGATATAAAAGAAAATGGTAGCGTACCTACAACAAAATATTCTTTTTACCATCTTGCACGAAAGAAGGCACAGGTAGCAGACATTCTAATTACAAATCATGCATTATTATGTAGTGATATTTTTAATGAGTATCAATTATTACCAACGTATGAAAAAATCATTATTGATGAAGCGCATCATTTAGAAGAAACCGCTTCTCGTCATTATGGATTGAAATTAGATTATGTGAATGTACAGCATACCCTTAATCGGATCGGTGCAATAAATGCGGATAAATGGATCGATGAGATTTCTATAACGGACAAGCTATCATTAGAAAGTTGGAATGACCTATTATCAAAAACAAAATATGAAGTAGATGATTTGTTTCGAACATTATTTAAATATGTGCTAGTAAATCAAGCAAATAAACATGCGCATAGCGACATTGGACGGATTCAATATCGATTTACTGAAGAAGATTTTGGCAATAAAAAATGGAATGTTATTAAGGAAATGACAAATAGAATTATTTTTTATTGTAAAGAGCAAATTCGCTTTCTAACTCAGATAGGTGAAAAAGCACAAGAAGATGATACCGATCTGATCAGCAGTATTAAAAAGTTACAAACTTTAGTCGAACAGCTCCAACATTTATTTATATACAATTCTACAGAGGACTTTGTTAATTGGATCGAAATAGAAGCAAATGGTGCTAAAAATGCAGTTTATGTTTACAGTGAACCTAGAGATATTTCTAAAACAATGGAGAAATTATTTTTTCGGGAAAAAGAAAGCATTATTTTAACCAGCGCAACATTAACAATGAAAAATTCTTTTAGTTTCATCAAACAGCGATTAGGCGTACCTCTAGACCGTTTAGTTACAAAAAAAATACAATCGCCGTTTTCATATCAAGATCAAGTAAGATTGATGGTACCAAACGACTTTCCTGATATTAAAACAAGTAATATCGATGATTTTGTTTTTGCTACATGTGAAGCTATATTGTCTTTAGCAGAAATTACAAATGGAAGAATGATGATCTTATTTACATCTTATGATATGTTAAAACGAGCATATGAACTAATTAGAGAAATGATGGTAGTCGATGAATATGTACTGATTGCTCAAGGAATAACAAGTGGTAGCAGATCTCGATTAAAGAAAAATTTTCAAACTTTTGATCAAGCTATCTTATTTGGAACTAGTTCATTTTGGGAAGGTGTTGATATTCCAGGTGATGATCTGTCTTGTTTGATGATTGTCCGCTTACCATTTCAGCCACCACACCATCCGGTTTATGAAGCAAAGGCAAATTATTTACAAGCACATAAAAAAAATCCTTTTTATGAATTAGCTTTACCAAATGCAGTAATACGATTTAAACAAGGATTTGGTAGGCTGATTCGTTCGGCTACAGACAGAGGAATCGTCTTTGTATGTGATGCACGTATAGTAAAAGCAAGTTACGGAAAATATTTTACTGATTCCATACCAGATGTTCCAATTGCACATAAATCTACGGCAAAATTAATGGAACAAGCAAAAAAATGGTTTTAGTTAAGCTCTGAAGAAAAAAATACTGATGCAGTAATTGCATCAGTATTGTAAAATGGAATGGTATGGATTAGGAGAAATTTTGTTGAAGTAAAAAACAAGACCAAATACTTCTAATGCTGGCTATATTATTAGTGTATTTCATCTTACTTTGTTCAACGTATCTTTAGTATGGACGAACAATTGCATTATATGATTAACAATATATGATAAAAGAAACAGCTTTTAGTGGAGGGTAAAATAATGGTTCAATATTTAATAAATGTTAAGTGCTTAAAGCTTCAAGATCTCATCAATAATACTCATCTGTTATTGGTTAAATCATGATTAAGTATTTTAAATATGAACGTCGTATAACCCCGTCATGGGTTAAATGGAGTTTTTTAGTACTTATACTGTTACTTATCATTGTTATTGTTTATAGTGTATTCTTTTATCAAGCTATTCTTAACAATAAAACAGAGGGATTTGACCACACAAGAAATAAGGTACTGCAAACAACTGATATTGTTGAAATTGAGGTTATAAATCGTTTCCATGGTGAAACATCCTATCATGTTGTCTCGGGTTTAACGGAAGAAAACATGGAACAAATTATTTTTGTTCCTTTATCTGATGAGGAAGAAGAATTGATTATTCTTGATCAAGATGAAATTATGTCGTATCAATCCATAAAAACAAAATGGGAAAATGATTGTAAAGATTGTGATCTTATAAAAATCACCCCTGCTGTTTTAGAAGATTCTCCGTTATGGGAACTAACTTATAAAGACCATTCAGACCGTTACGTCATTGATTATGTGTCAATGCACGATGGTTCACGGTATGAACAGCTACGCTTAAGAAAAACATTCAAATAGAGAGAGGTAGATCATAATGCATATTTCAAATCGGGTTAAAACCTTAACACCTTCAACAACTTTAGCTATTACTGCCAAGGCAAAACAATTAAAACTCGAGGGATATGATGTTATTGGACTAGGTGCTGGTGAACCTGACTTCAATACACCAGAGTACATACTTCATGCAGCGAAAAATGCGATGGACCAAGGATTAACCAAATATACTCCAGCAGGTGGAGTAGCCGATCTTAAACAAGCAATCATTCAAAAATTTTCAAATGATAATCAACTGGAGTATAAGCCAACGGAAGTTATTGTAACGACTGGTGCTAAACATGCTTTATATACGTTATTTCAGGTTATACTTAATGATGGAGATGAGGTAATTGTCCCTTCACCTTATTGGGTAAGTTACCCAGAGCAAGTAAAGTTGGCTGGAGGTCAACCTGTAATCCTTGAAGCTACGGAAGAAAATAATTTTAAATTAACACCGAGTCAGTTAGAGACATCCATTACTGAAAAAACAAAGGCATTAATCATAAATTCACCTAGTAATCCAACAGGTATGATGTATAGTGAAGATGAATTAAGACAATTAGGGGAAGTGTGTTTAAAACATGATGTCTTAATTATTTCAGATGAAATTTATGAAAAGTTAATTTACACAGATGATGCACATATATCAATTGCACAGCTTTCTAATGAACTGAAGGCTCAAACCGTTGTTATTAATGGTTTATCTAAATCACATGCGATGACTGGGTGGCGTATTGGATATGCAGCGGGACCAGAAATGATTATTAATGCAATGACCAATTTAGCATCACATTCAACTTCTAATCCGACATCTATTGCACAGTATGCAGCTTTAGCAGCCTATCAAGAAGAGAAAGATCCAACGATTGAAATGAGAAAAGTGTTTACAGATCGGTTAAATACATTATATGATTTATTAGAAGAAATTCCTGGAATTACTTGCTTAAAACCTAAAGGCGCTTTCTATCTGTTCCCAAATGTAACTGAAGCTGTTAAAAATAATGGATTTAAAACAGTAGATGACTGGGTTGCTGCATTATTGGAAGAAGAAAAGGTGGCAATCGTTCCTGGTTCTGGATTTGGTGCACCAAATAATATCCGATTATCCTATGCAACTTCAAAAGAGCAGCTAATTGAAGCAGCAGCAAGAATCAAACGTTTTGTTGAAAAACATCAAGCTTAATTTAAAAATGAATAACTGATTTTGGAGGTAATATTTTTGAAAACGACAATCGCTAAAGTATCAGAATATGAAGGACAAACAGTAACAATTGGTGCATGGCTTGCTAATAAACGATCAAGTGGTAAAATAGCATTTTTACAACTACGTGATGGAACTGGATTTATGCAAGGAGTTGTAGTTAAAAACGACGTTGAAGAAGAAATATTTAATCTTGCTAAAAACATAACTCAGGAATCATCCATGTACATAACAGGGAAAATTGTAGAAGATTCCCGTTCACCATTAGGTTATGAAATGCAAGTAGAAACGATCGAACTTATCCATGAAGCAGTTGATTACCCAATTACACCGAAGGAGCACGGTACGGAGTTTTTAATGGATCATCGTCACTTATGGCTTCGTTCGAAACGACAGCATGCTATCATGAAAGTTCGTAATGAGATTATACGTGCAACATATCAGTTCTTCAATGAAAACGGATATGTAAAGGTAGATCCACCAATTTTAACGGGGTCATCCGCGGAAGGAACAACAGAATTGTTCCACACGAAATATTTCGAAGAGGAAGCATACTTATCACAGAGTGGTCAGTTGTACATGGAAGCTGCTGCAATGGCACTAGGAAAGGTGTTCTCTTTTGGTCCAACCTTCCGTGCAGAAAAGTCAAAAACACGTAGACATTTAATTGAATTTTGGATGATTGAACCTGAAATGGCTTTTGTTGAACATGCAGAAAGTCTTGAAATTCAAGAACAGTATGTAAGCTTTATCGTTCAATCCGTATTGGAGAATTGTAAATTAGAATTAGAAACATTAGGTCGCGATACATCGAAGCTAGAAAATATAAAAGCACCTTTCCCGAGAATTTCCTATGATGATGCAATTGAATTATTAAAGGAAAAAGGATTTACAGATATAGAGTGGGGAGAAGATTTTGGTGCTCCTCATGAAACCGCAATTGCTGAGAGCTTTGATAAACCAGTATTTATTACAAATTATCCAGCGGACATTAAAGCATTCTATATGCAGCCACATCCTGAAAGACCAGAAGTTGTTTTATGTGCTGACCTTATTGCACCGGAAGGCTATGGTGAAATAATTGGTGGGTCGGAACGGATTAATGATTTAGAGTTAATGAAAGAAAGATATGAACAACATGGACTCAGTGGAGACGCATATAAATGGTACCTAGAATTAAGACAGTATGGAAGTGTGCCACATTCAGGATTTGGTTTAGGATTAGAAAGAACAGTTGCTTGGTTATCAGGAGTTGACCATGTTCGTGAAACAATTCCATTTCCTCGTCTACTTAACCGTCTATATCCTTAATAAAAAGTAAGAAACGTTACTTATCTGGTTACCATCTAGTTTAAAAATAGTCCAGAAAGCTATTATTTCTACTTCATATAAAATCCCTTGCAATGAAATATGCGAGGGATTTTATTGTTCGATAAATAGGTAGAACATGCTATACTAATGAGGAGGTGTAAGCATATGACAAAAACCATACCAATTCAACAAATATTGCTAAATCAACTATCAATTCCAGAAAAACTTATTACGTCTTATCATAAATTAGGCCTAAATGAGACAGAGCTTATGGTAATTATTCAAATATATCGCTTTATTAATCAAAACAATTTTTTTCCAACACCAAGTGAATTATCATCCTATTTAACAATTGAGGAGAAAGACTGCGCTAAAATTTTAAGGAAATTGATGCAAAAAAGTATATTAACGATTGAGCAGCTTGAAAACGAGCAAAACCAATTGTCTGAAGCTTATTCATTAGAACCACTTTGGGAAAGGCTTTATTCTATACAAGAAGAAAAAAAGGAAGAGCAGCTAGAAGGCACCTTATTTATTCTATTTGAGCAGGAGTTTGGAAGGCCATTATCACCTTTTGAAATTGAAACAATAAATACCTGGCTAGATGAAGATGAAATATCTCCTGCATTGATAAAAGCTGGACTTAGAGAATCAGTTTTAATGAGTAAATTAAACTTTAAATATATTGATCGTATCCTTCGTGAATGGAAAAGAAAAGGAATCCACACCGTAGAACAAGCACGAGAAGCTAGTAAGAATTTTCATGGGAAGAACCCATCCTACAATCAAGAAACTAAAAAGGAGAGAGATACTTCCTTTTATTATAACTGGCTAGAAGGGGAAGAGTAACAAATGCTAAATAAAAAACAAATTCGATTTTGTTTAGATGAAATGGAGAAAATGTTTCCAAATGCAGATTGTGAATTAACCCATTCCAATCCATTTGAGCTTGTAATCGCTGTATTATTATCTGCACAATGTACGGATGTTTTAGTGAATAAGGTGACAAAAGATTTATTTAAGAAATATAAAACACCAGAAGATTATTTAAATGTATCGCTTGAAGAACTTCAAAATGATATTCGTTCCATTGGATTATACCGCAACAAAGCAAAGAACATTCAAAAGCTATGCAACGTATTACTTGATGAATACGGTGGAGAAGTACCAAGTTCTAAGGCTGAATTAGAAAAACTAGCAGGAGTAGGAAGAAAAACTGCTAATGTAGTTGCTTCAGTAGCGTTTGGTGAACCAGCCATTGCAGTAGATACACATGTTGAACGTGTTTCCAAACGTTTGGGGATCTGCAGGTGGAAAGACTCAGTACTAGAAGTAGAAAAAACACTAATGAAAAAAGTACCAAAGAACGAATGGAGCGTTACGCATCATCGGATGATCTTCTTTGGCCGTTATCACTGCAAAGCAAAAAATCCAAATTGTTCGGAATGCCCATTATTAGAAGTGTGTAGGGAAGGGCAGAAGAGAATGAAAAAAGAAAATGCAAGCTAACAAAAGGCGGATATTCTTGAAAGAATATCCGCCTTTGATTGTAAAATATTAAGAGTCTTCTTCATCGTTATGCTCATCGTCATCTTCGTTTCCTCCATTGTCACCGTCATCTTCGTTTCCTCCATTGTCACCGTCAACTGGTTCATCTTCCTCATCATCAGGTGCACCAGCTGCTGGTACTTCAACGGTTACTCTTCGCGATTCACCAGGAACATTTTCGTTTGCTCCATTCTTGCCAATTGGGGTGATGGTAATTGTATAGGTGGTTCCTGCTTGAACTCCACTAATTTCAATACCATTTCTCTCAACCGTTTGTGTTTGATTATTTGGTTCAACGAAGACTTCAAAGCTTACAGGAGGTCCATTATAGCCCCATGATACATCTATAATATTCTTATCTGCATCATAATAGGCATCCAAACCATCGACAGAAGGAATATTACCTTCATCAGGTTCATCTTCTCGTTCAACCGTAACCTTTGTGGTTCTAGCTTCACTTCTGTTAGAATCATCATCATTACTTACTGCAACAACTTGAATTTCATACTCTGTACCTTCAGCAAGCTCGGAAATTTCGATAGCTTTTTCTTCTGTTGTTGATAATGTTTGCATTTGTCCACCATCGATACTAGCACTAATTTCAAAGGATACATCTTCATCCGAATCATACTTCCATTCAACCATTATTGAATCATTTCCTGTACTATAAGTCGCTTTAAGATCTTTTACAGGATCTAGTTGATCATACTTTTCAGAGGTAGACTTCGGTTCTGTACCTTTTACAAATAGCTCTTTTACTATTTGCGAGCTAGGAGTATAATCACTAGGGAGTTTAGCTGGATTTGATCCTTTTTCTATAGCAACTTCAACCACTGAATCAGGTCTTTCAAAATCTGGAGTCTCGATATCTTTGGATATTTCAGTCATGGTGTGCTTAAACAATTGTTGGGCATATGTTTTACTACCCTCTATAGCTGAATTATCTGGATACCCAGTCCAAATCGTCATAGTATAATTCGTCGTATAACCACTGAACCAAGAATCCTTCGCTTTTCCATCTTCACGGTTAGTTGTACCAGTTTTACCTGCAACATGCAGTCCTGGCACATTTGCAGTCGTTCCACTACCATTGGATACAACTGATTTAAGCATATCTGTAATCATAAAAGCAGTAAAATCAGACATTGCAACTTCTGGTTCTGATTTAAATTCCCTTGTTTCTCCATCCGCAAATACAACTTTTGTAATAGCATAAGGATCGCTATAGATTCCTTCATTCCCAAATGCTCGGTAAGCCCCTGCTAATTGAAGGGGAGTGACTTGGGTAGAAGTTCCACCAATTGCTTCACCAATTTGTCTGGTTTCAAGAGGAATACCTAGACCTTCAGAAAAAGGTGCAGCAGCGTCGAATCCTGTTTCCTCCAAGGTTTTCAATGCTGGAATATTATAAGAATAAGCTAGTGCTGTGCGCATAGAAACCCATCCATGGAAAGTACCATCAAAATTATAAACAGAATGATCTCCAATTTCATATGGTTTATCATCATTTATTTGATGATATGTTGATAATTTATTATTTTCAATGGCAGGCCCATAAACGACGACTGGCTTAATTGTAGAACCTGGTTGGCGACCATCACCATCAATAGCATAGTTCCATCCATCATTACCAGTACCATTTCTGCTTCCACCAATCGCACGAATCGCACCAGTTTTCGTATCTAAAACAACAAGACCTGCTTGAAATGCATCATCTGGATATTTAATTGGATTTTCTTCACTATCAGTTAATAAAAATTCAACATACTCTTGAATGTCTGTATCTATTGTTGTGTGGATTTCTAATCCGTCTGTATAAATATCTGCACCATCAAGCTTTTCTCTAACTTCTTTTCTTACTTGTTGTAGAAATGCTTCATAAGGTGTTGAATCAGGACGATCCTCTCTTAGAAGGGAAGTCACATCGACTTCTAACGCTTCATCTGCTTCCTCTTGGCTAATCTTGTCATGACGAACCATTAACTTTAGAACAGTTTCCATTCTTGTTTTTGTTAAATCAGGATTTTCAAATGGATTATAAGCAGTAGGTCGTTGTGGTAGACCAGCTAATATAGCCGCTTCAGGTAACGTAAGCTCATTTAAATCCGTTTTTCCAAAATAAGTTTCTGCAGCCTGAGCGACTCCATAAGCACCGCTTCCATAGAAAATCTTATTTAAATACATTTCCATAATTTCTTCTTTCGAATATTCGCGTTCTAATTTTAATGCTAACCATTGTTCTTGAACTTTAATGCTTATTTTCTTATCTGGGGTTAAAAATGATTTTTCTACTACCTGCTGTGTAATAGTACTTGCACCTTCTGAACCGAAGCCATTTCGAAGGTTTCCAATTACTGCACCACCAATTCGTCTTAGATCAATTCCAGCGTGTTCAAAGAATCTTGCATCCTCCGTAGCAGTTACAGCATCAATTAACACTTGAGGTAGATCATCATATTCAATTTTCGTTCGCTTTTCCCCACCGTCTAATTTAGCGATTACTTCACCATCTTTATCAAGTACGCTGGAAGATAATGGATCTGATAACTTTGATGCATCAATTTCTGGTGCTGTGACAATATAATACGTAAATAGTGTTGCTACACCTATACCTATTGCTAAAACAAATATGAGTACAGATAATAATATTTTTTTCCAAATTGGTTTCTTTTTGGCTTTTCGTTGTTTTCGTCGTGCAGTACGAGACTGGCTATTTTCTGCCATTGCTCACTACCTCCATTCTAAAAATAAAGCTTATCTATAATTGATAAATAGTCAACCCTTATTTGATAATGAAAAGGGATTAATACCCCAGATTGTTTGATTTGTTGATATGGTATAGATTTTCTACCATCTTTTTGCTTTTCATACCAGTATGGGATTAACTTTTCTGCTGGAAAAAAGTAAGTTTCATCAAATATAGAAAAGCGAATAAGAAAAAAACAAATTCCTCCATGCCTTATGATTGATTCCATATGGCTGATTTGGTGTTCATGAACATTAGCTAAAGGGAATAATGTTTTATTTCTTGTCTCTTTTGCTTCAAAATCGATATACCTATTTTTGTAGATACCATTGTAATCAGTAGTAGAAGCTTGTTTAAAATATGCCTCTGTAATAACAGCAGCACTTCGTTTAGGATATTTTACATTAACAATTTGAACTGGTGTAGGCTTTTTATGAATTACTGCTTTATCTGTATCTAAATAATACGTATTTGTAACATTAATATCTGCTTCTAAAGACATTCCACGATTGCTGTATTCTTGATTATGTTTGATTGAACTCTGATGAATGCTTTTTTTCTTTCCATTTGGATAGTTCACTCTTTGTCCTCCTAGCGTATTACAGTATCATATCAGAAAAAACCTACATTGTAATTCTTGAATTATTGGTGTACTGCAGAAAGTAGGTATCTAATTGTATACAGGTCGGAGTAAACAAGACTATTTATATTATATAACAAAACTAACTAAGAAGCATAATTTAGATAACATTTCGCGGACGAAAGCCTATCAACAATTTTATATGCATTTCCCTGAGATTCAATGGGCTTTGCTTGCTAGTGTTGTTTCAAGAAATGCTGGATGGAATATGACAGATTTGTGTCTACCGTCATATAAAGAAATGCTAAGTGCCAAAGAAAGAGAGCAGCTATTTATGACGTATGAACGTGCGAACTGGCTAATATTCTCTGACGCTTTTCCTCAATTACTTATCTATAAGCTATCAAGAAAGTTTCATCAGCCTTTATTCCATCTATTAAAAAAATATCATGTGTCTAGTTATATGATTAACGAATGGTTTTATTTTTGGGAAACAGGCGATAGAGAACGCCTAATGATTGCTCTTATTATTAATGAACAAAACGTTATTCAGGAACCGGTAATTAATCAAAGCTATTTTAAACACCATGTCTTCTTACGATTACCATATTTACTTCAGGATTTCTTAATGATGAATGCAGTTTTAATTCCTACTAGGTCTCCATCTATTTATGGAAAGTTTGTACATGATTTTACGAAAATATCAAAACGTATCGAATTGGGAAAAAATCTTGCTTCCATTATTTTTTCAAAGGATGTTTACTCGAAGCTAATGGATTTTATCACATTTGTTGAACATACAGGTTCTAGAATAGATTATGAAAGGTTTTTGAATATTAATCCAAGTAATTCCCCATTTTTACGTATGGTATTTCCAGTTATAACACATCAGGATAAAATTCGAAAAGATTGGTATAAATTTGGGGGTGTTTCTAGGTCCTGGGTGCTACCTGTTACAGCTGAACCTAAAAAAATAGGGGAGATATTTTATAAGAAACGCCACTTGCTTTCTGCGTACTACCACATAAAGTTACTATTTAAATGACAGGTTCATTTTTGTCGTATTTAGGTATAGATTGCGACTTAGGAGAAACAATCTTATAGAAACATGCAACTAATAAAAGGATTTGCAAATAGCAAATCCTTTTATTGGAAGAGAAAAAGTATAAACATACTAAACCCTTTGCTATATTTAGCAAAAGCAAAGCTTTCTAAATTCAAGTAGATGGACGATTAGGTCCATTTAATTTTTTGTCACCTTTTTTTAGTGATTTACCATTCAATTCTTCTTTGCTTTTATTTTGTTGCTTGTTCTTCATTATAATACCTCCTTTTTTTATAGTTTGTCTTATTTCCGTGAAAAAATGAGTTAAAGCACTAGTTTTGTTCAATGGATACTACTTTTGTCGAAAGGGAAGGAGTTTCTAAATCGTTCTTGAATTAGAATATAAAACAATTATAAATTGGGAGATGATGTGGATGGAATTATATAATAAAAACGGTGTATTAAAAAAGGATTTTGAAACCCAATTACAATTATTAACGGATCAGGCACGATTAATTGACCAAAAGCTTTCCTTAAAAATAGATCATGAAATTAGTAATCAATTTGAACAGCATCAGCAACGCGTAAAGAAAACGGAAAATCTATACAAGAAGCTGTATCATAGACGTATCGCATTACCGGTATATAGCACTTCTAATCGAAAACTTTCCTAGTACAATTTAATTTTGTGCCTTATTTATTATTATCTGATACAGTAGTAAATGAAATAATAAAAAAGGCAGGTTTGTTAAATGGATTTAACTACTATAACACAGCAGCTCAAAGAACATTTAGATCGACTAAAGGCTGTATATGATAAAAATGACCCACCAGAAAGTAACAATGATAAAGATTTTTTTTCCTATGTAAAGGAAAAAACAACTCCTATTTATGAGTTGTTAGCGGTATGGGAGGAAGAAGCCTTAAAGATTGTAAAAGAGGAGAAAATAAACGTACATCCTCATCAAATTACTTCTACTAGAGAAAATATGGAGCTTGTATTAATGCATAGCTATTATATTGATGTTCGTAGAAAAAGATATATGGAACTTAATCGATCCATCCATTATATTTTTGATCAGCTTTTGCGAGAAATATCATAGCGAAGAGTATAAGTGCGTTGTAATCCTTTACATTTACCTGTTATTTGTATATAATGACATTCCACAGATAGGAAAGGGGGCGTGGAAATGTCTTATAATACATTAATAGAAGAAGCTAAAAAAATTCGTGAACAGGCATATGTTCCATACTCAAAATTCCCAGTAGGAGCTGCGCTACTTACTAAATCAGGAAAGGTATATACTGGTTGTAATATAGAAAATGCAGCTTATCCAGTTACGTGTTGTGCAGAGCGTGTTGCGATCTTTAAAGCAATTGCAGATGGCGAAAAAGAATTTACAGAAATGGCTGTAGTTGCAAATACTGAAAGACCTGTACCACCATGCGGCTCATGTAGACAAGTAATGGCAGAGTTTTTTAACAGTGAAATGTTCATTCATTTAACTAACCTAAAAGATGATGTGAAATCAGTTAAAATGAAAGATTTATTACCTTTCTCTTTTCAACCAACGGATTTACAATAAATAAATATATCGATAAAAATAAGAAGCTATTTTTCAGCTTCTTATTTTTTTGATATAATATTAAATAGAGCTTGTACATATAGTATAATAACATTGCAAAAATTAGATACAACAAGAACAAATATATATTTTCAATAATTATGAGGTGATGATTGTCATGAGTCCAAGTAGAGTTCAGTTAACTGGAAAAGATATTTTAGAAAAAGATTTTAAAACAGCAATGAGAGGGTATAATCAAGAAGAGGTAGATGAGTTTTTAGATGTAGTCATTCAAGATTATGAAGCATTCCAGCAAGAAATTGAACGACTAAAGCAAGAAAATGAACAGCTTAAAAAACATACAGTTGAACAACCTAGAACAAGATCAGCTAATACGAATCATCAAGTGAACTATGATATCTTAAAACGTCTATCTAATTTAGAAAAAGCAGTTTTCGGAAATAAATTTGCTAACGCAGAATCATAAAATTTACTAAAATTACCAATGACATGTTTCGTGTAATATGGTAAGATTATTTTTAGAGTTAATTATTGAATACTCATGTAATCGCTGTTTGTGTAATACAAGCAGAGGAAAGTCCATGCTCACACAAACTGAGATGTTTGTAGTGTTCGTGCTTGACGAATTCATAAGTCAAGGTAACCTTAATGGTTAACGGCAGGGGAAATTCCTAAGTCCTATTGGATATGGAACGCGATCCTTGAAAGTGCCACAGTGACGTAGCTAGAGTGGAAACACTTTAGGTGGAACGAGGTAAACCCCACGAGTGAGCAACCCAAATAATGGTAGGGGCATCCTTTAGTAGGGAAATCAACCGAACAAGGGACAAGTTTTACTTGTAGATAGATGATTACAACCTGCGTACGAGGCTGACCACCGTATGGAGTACAACGGTACAGAACATGGCTTATCGAGTATTCAATGGTCTGTCGTAAAAAAACCTTTTCATTAGCTTTTAGGCTAATGAAAAGGTTTTTTTTGTGTCTATATGGTAAACTAATAGAAGCATATCATTAAAAGAAGGGATCATATTCATGGCACAAACAATTACATTAATTGCAACAGCTGCAATGGGACTAGAGTCTGTTGTAGCAGACGAGGTAAGAAATCTTGGGTATGACGTCAAAGTAGATAACGGAAAAGTTATTTTTGATGCTCCTGCATCTGCTATTCCACGCTGTAATTTATGGCTTCGAACTGCAGATCGCGTAAAGATACTTGTTGGAGAATTTAAAGCAACAAGCTTTGATGACCTTTTTGAGGGAACAAAAGCACTCCCATGGGAGAGATTTATTGAGGAAGATGGTAAGTTTCCTGTATCAGGAAAATCAGTCAAATCCACCTTATATAGTGTACCTGATTGCCAAGCCATCGTTAAAAAAGCAATTGTAGAACGATTGAAGTTAAAACATGGTGTAGTCTCTAACATGCCTGAAACTGGAGCATTGTATAAAGTGGAAGTATCTCTTTTGAAAGATATTGTTCAGCTTACATTGGATACATCTGGAGCTGGATTACATAAGCGTGGCTACCGGGTAGGACAAGGAGAGGCCCCATTAAAAGAAACATTAGCTGCAGCACTAATATTACTTACAAATTGGAAGCCAGAATATACTTTAGTTGATCCG
This sequence comes from Ornithinibacillus caprae, assembly GCF_009728145.1. Lineage (GTDB taxonomy): Bacteria > Bacillota > Bacilli > Bacillales > Amphibacillaceae > Ornithinibacillus > Ornithinibacillus caprae. The sequence continues at coordinate 516,260 of NZ_WOCA01000001.1, forward strand.
TTTTGTGGATCCGGTACGATTGCTATTGAAGCAGCAATGATCGGACAAAATATCGCTCCAGGTTTTAATCGGGAATTCAGTTCTGAGGATTGGGGATTCATGAAACAAAAACATTGGGACGATGCATTTCAAGAGGCGGAAGATCAGGCTAAGTATGACCAACCTTTAGATATTATTGGTTCCGATATTGATCATAAAATGATTCAGATCGCTAGTGAGAATGGTAAAGAAGCTGGTTTAGCTGATCTAATTACCTGGAAACAAATGCAAGTGAAGGATTTATCATTAAAAACGGATAATGGTTATATAGTAGGGAATCCACCATATGGTCAACGGATAGGTGACAAAGAAGAAGTAAGTAAGATGTATAGTGATTTAGGTACGGTTATGAAGAAACACCCTTCATGGAGCGTATATATCCTGACTGCATTTGAAGAGTTTGAAAAATTTTATGGAAGTAAAGCTACAAAGAAACGAAAGTTATTTAATGGATTTATTAAAACAGATTACTATCAATACTTCGGGAGAAAGGTAGAGGGGGAGTAATAGATGTCAAACCAATCAGTAGAAACACAATTTCGTGAATTGTTAAAAGAACAAACTGCATATAAGGAAGCAATATCATTAACACACTGGGATATGCGGACTAAAATTCCGAAAAAAGGCGTGGAACAACGTTCTGAAGTAGTAGGATTTTTAGCAGAAAAATTACATCAATTAGAAACATCTGATCGTTTTAAGGAATTGCTAGATGAATTAAATGGTACCCCTACAGATGATGTGATGAAAAGGGCCGTAGAGGAAAGTCTAGAAACGTACGAAAGAAATCGGAAAATACCGAATGAAGAATTTAAACAATATGTCATGCTACAATCAAAATCAGAATCTATTTGGCAAGAAGCAAGGGAAAAAGCCGATTTCTCATTGTTTCAACCTTATTTAGAAAAGCTTGTTGATTATAATAAGAAATTTGCTACTTACTGGGGATATGAGGACAATATTTATGATGCGTTATTACATAATTATGAACCAGGAGTAACAACGAAAACACTAGACGAAGTTTTTCCGAAGCTTAGAAAGTCGTTAACAGATCTCGTAGAAAGAATTAACCAGAGTTCTGTAAAACCAGATCCATCTGTCTTACAAGGCCACTTTCCAAAGCAGGATCAGGAAGCATTTAGTATTGAAATACTGAAAAAAATGGGATATGACTTTGAGGCAGGAAGACTAGATGATACTATACACCCATTCGCTATCTCGTTAAATCAAAATGATGTGCGTATTACTACTAGGTATGATGAAGAAGATTTCCGTATGGCTGTTTTTGGTACGATACATGAAGGTGGACACGCGTTATATGAACAAAACATTGATGCTAAATTAGCAAACACACCGTTAGCTACTGGGACTTCAATGGGCATTCATGAATCACAATCATTATTCTGGGAGAATTTCCTTGGTCGAAATAAAGATTTCTGGCAGTCTCATTATGAATTATTTAAAAATTATGCACCAACACAATTTGAACAAGTTTCATTAGATAAATTCTATCAAGCAGTTAACGAAGTAAAACCATCTTTTATTCGAATCGAAGCAGATGAGTTAACGTATCCATTGCATATCATGATTCGTTATGAGCTAGAAAAAGCATTGATCAATAGTGAAATAGAGGTCAAAGATTTACCCAAATTGTGGAATGAAAAGATGGTAGATTATTTAGGGATTGAACCACCTACAGATCGTGAAGGCGTCCTTCAAGATATCCACTGGGCTGGTGGAGATTTTGGTTATTTCCCTTCTTATGCATTAGGTTATATGTATGCTGCGCAATTTAAAAATGTCATGGAGAAAGAATTAAACATAAAGGATATCATTGCTTCTGGTGACTTTGCTCCTATTAGACAATGGTTAACTAAAAACGTACATCAATACGGAAAAATGAAAAAACCGTTACAGATCATTGAAGATGTTACAAATGAACAGTTAAATCCAGATTATTTAGTAGCATATTTAACCGAGAAGTATTCGAGTATATACAGCTTGTAAAGACATGTAGAATAGGAATAAGTTAACTGGTAATGTTTAGATTAGTACAACATTATAATTCGTATAGAAACTCACACATTAATTCGGATATGAATTCACTGTGTGAGTTTTTTGTTTAGAAGGAGAGGTTTCTACTGAACATTATTGGAACGATAACAAATCATTTACAAATAGCTGTTATAAGGGAAAGGTTGGAATGGATATTAGGAATGTTTGTTCTTCTTCAACAAAAGATAAAGGAGCTTGAAATCAAGCTCCTTTCCTATCCTTCATATGGTAAGCCAAGTCATTCGCCAGAAAGATTGGCGAATGCCAAGCTTCTACTAAATTTATCATGTAATTTTTATAGAATTTTGCTTTATACACCTCACAACGAACACGTTTGGGATAGCCCTATTCTTTAATTATTTCCAATTGGCCAATCAAACGGTACAGATCCTGGAGGTGAATTTTGAATAATATCTACAAATGGAATGGTATAAGCAAATAGAATTAATGCCACTGTAATTCCAATCCATAGCTTCCAATTCTCGAACCATTTTGGTGTTGGCTCTGCATCTTCTTCTTCCTCTGCAATTGGGAATTCTTCTTCTCCTTTTGGAGCAAAGAAAGCCAATTTAACAAAGATATATACCATTAAGATAATACCTATAAATAGAATTGTTCCACCTATAGCTTGGGCCATCTGGTATCCAATCCATTCTGTTACTTGCTCACCACCGCCATACTCTGAATAAGAAGAGCGTCTTGGTGCACCTAATAAACCTTGAATATGCATGGCACCAGACATTATGGTCATACCTATTGTCCAAACGATAGTTTGAATAATACCTAATTTATTAATCTTTTTTGTTAACGTTCTACCTGTAAGATGTGGAATTAACCAATAAGATATACCAAAAAACGTTAACATTACGGTTGTTGCAACGGTAAGGTGGAAATGACCTGTTACCCAAATTGTATTATGAATTACCGCATTCATTTGGTGAGATGCATTTATTAAACCACCAGCTCCTCCAGGAATAAATGCTAACATACCTACAAATGGTGCAAAGAAACGTACATCTTTCCATGGAAGATGTTTAAACCAACCGAATAAACCACCAAATCCTTTACGTCGACCAGTAATTTCAAATGTAGCAAACATAGAGAATGCTGTCATTAAGCTTGGTATAGCAACCATAAAGGTTAAAACTACTTGAATAAATTTCCAAGTTGCATCAATTCCAGGCTCTACTAATTGATGGTGGAAACCAACCGGAATAGAGAAGAATAAGAATAGAACAAAAGACATCCTTGCTAGTGAATCACTAAAGATCTTCCCACCGATAATCTTTGGAATAACTGCATACCACGCCATATAAGCTGGTAATAACCAGAAATAAACTAGTGGATGTCCAAAATACCAGAATAACGTTCTACTTACTAATACATTAATGGTTTCTGCATAACCAAGTGACCAAGGAATAAATTGAATTAGTACGGTAGCTGCCACACCAAGAGAAGCAATAAACCATAATAATGTATTAATTGTGACCATAAAAGCTAATAATGGTGTTTTTTCACCAGGATGAGCTTTTTTCCATAGATATACCTGACGCCAGTTAACAAATCCTGCAACCCAACTACCTACAACGACTAATGCTAAACCAATATAGAATACTGGATGAGCTTTTAATGGTGCATAGAAAGTATATAATACACTTGCTTTTCCTAGTAATATAGTTACTGCAGTCATGACGGTTCCGATGACCATCACCCAAAACGCTAGCCAAGCAACTTTACGTTGTTTGTCGGAGATTCCAACTGTTTTTCCCATGAGAGAGAAGTGAAATCCGATAATAAAGTAGGTTGTTAATACAAGCCCAAGAATAACACCATGTACGGTTAGAACTTGATAGTAATCGATACCCCAAGGTAACGTGAATCTTCCAGATCTTACGAATACTTGTAGTAGTCCCATTAATCCACCAATGAATAAAGAAATAAATGCAACATAGATAAAGGACATATACAGTCTAGACTCAGGCTTAGATATTGGTAAACTCTCTGTTTGAGTAGACGATGATACATTTAACTTTTTAATTGCCATTATTCATACACCTCCACAGTTGCGTACATCAAGTGATGCCCAACCCCACAATATTCATTACACACAATCGTATATTCACCTGATTTATTCATTACTGTTTCAAGACTACTAATGTATCCTGGTTCTACCATCATATTTACATTTGTACCTGCAACATTAAATCCATGTACTACATCAGGTGTTGTTACTTGAAATAAAACAGTTGATCCTTTTGGTATTCGAATATGTTTTACAGGATTTCCTTCCTCGTCCTTACCTAGATCATAATTAAATGCAGAAGCAACGATGTTAACGATATATTTATCATCATCTACTTTTGTAAGACCTAAATTTTCTTCTTGAAAAGCTTCATGTGCTTCAATGTTATTAGGGTCAATAGTAACTCCATGACTTTGAGGATGAGTACCTTGCCAAAAAGCTCCATAACCTAGTATAAGTAAGAAAGCAATTAACGAACCAATTCCGAATACAAGCCATATTTTTTCATATTTGTGTAAATGCATGTTTTTTCACTCCTTCTTTCCATCATCTTGAAATAAATAATGCAAATGCGCCTGCCCAGCTTAAAACTAGAAATAATCCAAGTAGCATTACGGATATAAACGTACCCTTTAAGCTAGGAGTCTCTTTTTCCTTTTTTTCTTCTGCTAGTTTTTTTTCTTCCATTCCACTCATTTTTTTCAACTCCTTTTGCTGTAAATCTGTATCTGTTTTCATCATACACAATTTGTAAACCTAAGTTATCCGTTAGATTGACGTTTCACAAATTGTTCAAATCCCTTGATACAAGCGGTTTTTATGGTTTTTCTAACTTTTTTGTTAAATAAGTTTGTGAAGACAATGTGAATAAAAACGTAATATTTTGCGAAAACGAGCACAAAATAAACCCAAAAACATGAGTTTGGGTGAGGTAATGACATATATTTGCTCAGTTGGGTTAGGCATTCCAAAATTTAATTTAGCGCAGAATAAAATAAAAGGATTAGTTGAAAATATATTTACATATTCAAAACGAGAGGTAGATCGATTACTTCCAGTTTTTGATCATGCTCAAATCAAACAAAGACAATTTGTAGTGGAAGAGGAATGGTTTACGAAAACACATCGCTTTGAAGAAAAGAATGATCTATATTCAAAATTCGCAATTTCCTATTCGTTAGAAGCGATCGATAATTGTTTAAAAAATAGGGATTATCTTACCAAGGATATCGCCTACGAAGAAATTGATATGATTATATTTGTTTCTAGTACAGGTATATCAACTCCATCAATAGATGCACATCTGCTAAATGAACGACCATTTCGAGAGGATATTTTCCGGATGCCATTATGGGGGTTAGGTTGTGCTGGTGGGGCAATTGGGTTATCTCGTGCCCATGATTGGATCAGAGCTAATCCTAGTAAAACGGTATTGATAATCTGTTGTGAACTATGTAGTTTAACATTCCAAAAAGATGATATGAGGAAGAGCAATTTAGTTGGGACAGCATTATTCGGAGATGGTATTAGTGCTGTCTTATTAGCTGGAGAAAATTCTTCCATACTTTCCTATCAAAAAACTAGGATGCCAAAAATTATTAAAACTAGTTCGATTACGAAGAAAAATAGCATTTCTATTATGGGTTGGAAAATAACGGATCAAGGGTTTGAAGTAATATTTTCAAAAAGTATACCAGCACAGGTTCAAACAGTTTGGAAAGATCATATCAAACGATTTCTAGAGGATAATCAACTAACTGCTCAAGAGGTTTATTCCTATATTGCTCATCCTGGTGGAAAAAAAGTATTAGAAGCAATGGAAGAATCATTAGCGATACCGAGTGACAAACTGCTTTACTCTCATGAAGTGTTAGCCAATCATGGAAATATGTCTTCTCCAACAGTTATCTATGTACTAAATGAGTGGATGCAAACATCGATTCAAAACAATGAAAAAAGTATTATATCAGCATTAGGACCGGGATTTAGTTCCGAATTATTATTGGTAGAATGGAATGGATGAATATGACAACATGGATGTGGATACTTATTTTTTTTATTATTTGTCAACGACTCGTTGAGCTATTAATTGCCAAAAGTAATGAAAAGTGGATGAAGGATAGGGGAGGAATTGAGAAGGGAGAGGAGCATTATAAATGGTTTATCTACTTACATTGTCTCTTTTTCCTTTCTGTGATGGTTGAGGTAATGATTAATGGAAAGCCCAACCATCAGTTAAACTATGCATTCTTCTTTATATTTATAGCAGCTCAATTATGTAGAATATGGTGTATCTATACGTTAGGAAGGTTTTGGAACACGAAAATAATTGTCTTACCAAGAGTTGCATTGATTAAAAAAGGGCCATATAAATATGTTAAGCACCCAAACTATATCATAGTTGCAGTCGAATTATTTATTATACCAATGCTTTTTGGTGCATATATTTCAGCTTTCATTTTCCCTGTTCTTCACATTCTATTATTAAAGATCCGAATTCCAAGTGAAGAAAAGGCTTTAGCAAAAGCAACTTTATCAAAACCATAAATAACGTTAAAAACTAAGGTTTTTGCTTAGCCTTAGCAAATACCTAAGTTTTACTTACACAGTACTAACCAAAAAAAGCGGTAATCCAAACAAGATTACCGCTATCTTTTATATTTTTATTTATTTCTTTTCAACGTTAGCTGCTTGTGGACCACGTTCACCTTCAACGATTTCAAAAGTTACTTCTTGTCCTTCTTCAAGCGTTTTGAAACCTTCTCCTTGGATAGCTGAATAATGCACGAATACATCATTTCCACCCTCAACTTGAATAAATCCGTAACCTTTTTCTGCGTTGAACCATTTTACTACTCCGTTTTCCATGTAAATAATCCTCCTAAAAACTTTCACGTAAAACGTGTTAATACAAATCAGATCAAAGAAATAAAAAAAGGCAACATCTGAATAGAAGGTTGGATCAAACTTTCATCCACTTCTATAGAAGTTACCACTTTTTCATGACCCAAATCCTCTTTGCTTGTGTTAAATATAGCTTATTTTTTTCTGTCAGTCAAGAAATTATCATCTAAATTGCCTGAATAATCTCATCATGAACTTAACAACATTTTAAATAAGCTACTTTCAATTGAAAGCGCTTATTAAAAGTATGCCAATTATATGTTCAAATTATACATTATACGTTAAACTAATGATATCTGAATAAAAGGGAGGATTTTTCATGCTAACAGATATTGAAATCGCACAACAATCAACATTAAAACCAATAAGGGAAATTACAGAGAATTTAGGTCTATCTGAACAAGATTGGGAACCATATGGCCATACAAAAGCTAAACTATCTGATCAATTAGTGGAAAAATTAGCTGACCGACCAGATGGTAAAATAATATTGGTTACCTCCATTAATCCAACTCCTGCAGGTGAAGGAAAATCAACTGTTACTGTTGGGTTAGGACAAGCGTTAAATAAAATCGGTCAAAAAGCTATTATTGCACTACGAGAACCTTCTTTAGGACCAGTCATGGGATTAAAGGGAGGGGCTGCTGGTGGGGGTTACTCACAAGTTCTTCCAATGGAGGATATTAATTTACATTTTACAGGTGACCTTCATGCAATAACAAGTGCGAACAATGCACTTGCTGCAATGATCGACAATCATATTCACCGTGGTAACGAACTTAATATTGACCCCAGAAGAATTGAATGGAAGCGTGTCATGGACATGAACGACCGAGCACTAAGACAAATAGTCGTTGGGTTAGGTGGACCTTTACGTGGCGTTCCAAGAGAAGACGGCTTTAATATTACAGTAGCTTCTGAAATTATGGCAATTCTTTGTTTAGCAAAGGATCTAAAGGATTTAAAAGAGAGAATTTCAAAAATTGTAATTGGATATACATATGATGAAGAGCCAGTTACGGTGAAAGACCTTAAAGTCGAAGGAGCATTAATATTATTGTTAAAGGATGCTATTAAACCAAATCTCGTTCAGACAACAGAGAATACTCCTGCTATCATACATGGTGGTCCATTTGCCAATATTGCTCATGGGTGTAATAGTCTAATCGCGACGAAAACAGCAGCAAAACTAGGTGACTATGTAGTAACGGAAGCTGGATTTGGAGCCGATTTAGGTGCAGAGAAATTTTTAGATATAAAAACAAGAGCTGGAGATTTCGAACCTGATGCGGTGGTTATTGTTGCAACTGTAAGAGCATTAAAAATGCATGGTGGCGTTTCAAAAGATCGTCTAACCGAAGAAAATGTAGATGCTTTAAAAGAAGGAATGAAAAACTTAGAGAAGCACATTGAAACCATTCAATCATTTGGACTTCCTTTTGTAATTGCAATCAATAAATTTCCTACAGATACAGAAGCTGAAACAACCACGATTGAATCATGGTGTAAATCACGAGATATTGAAGTTGCTCTAACAGAGGTTTGGGCGAAAGGCGGAGAAGGTGGTGTAGAATTAGCTGAAAAAGTAATTCAAAAAACCAAATCGGATGATAGAAGTTTCCAACGTATATATGATTTAAGTGATTCTATAGAAGATAAAATCCGTAAAATTGCTCAAAACGTATATGGTGCTGATGGTATCGAGCTTTCTTCAAAAGCTAAAAAACAAATTGCCCTCTATGAAAAAAATGGGTGGGGAGAAATGCCGGTTTGTATGGCAAAAACGCAATATTCATTGTCAGATGACCCTGCTTTAGTAGGCAGACCGAGTGGCTTTATGATAACTATTAGAGAGTTACGTCCATCTGTTGGTGCTGGTTTTATCGTTGTTTTAACCGGTGATGTAATGACAATGCCAGGACTTCCAAAAAAACCTGCAGCATTGAACATGGATGTTACTGAAGATGGAAAGGTCGTAGGATTGTTTTAATGGAACAACATGTACAATTAGAGAAAATAAAGAAATATGTATATGAATTATTCGCTAATGACCCTACTGGGCATGATTTCTTTCATATGAAGCGGGTTGCTCGACTTGCAAAAGAAATTGCTATTCAAGAGAATGCTAATGAATTTATTTGTGAAGCAGCGGCGTGGCTTCACGATGTAGGAGATCCTAAATTATTTACGAATAAAAATAAAGCACGGGAAGAGTTAGTAACATTTCTACAATCTATTGGGCTTACTTCCGAGCAAATAGAGGAAATAGGTAAGGCAATGGAAGATGTTTCCTTTACCAAAGGAAACATACCAGTAACACTGGAAGGGAAAATTGTACAGGATGCAGACCGAATTGATGCGATCGGTGCAATTGGTATTGCTCGAACCTTTGCCTATGGAGGTGCAAATGGTCAATTAATTTATCATGACAACGAACCGGATAATACTTCTGTTCAGCACTTTTATGACAAATTGTTCAAGCTAAAAGACTTAATAAATACCTCTTCTGCGAAACAAATTGCTGAGGAAAGACAACACATCTTAGTAGAATATGTAAATCAATTTATGAACGAATGGTAAAAAAAGCAGTATGTGGCTTTCACCGCATACTGCTTTTATCGTTTGTATTAATCATGGAGAGGTTCTTTCTCTGCTCTACCACTGGCAAGTAACCAATTATGCTGAAAGATTTCAGTAATGGCTAATAATGCACCTGTTAGCACAGCTCCCCAGAAAGTTACTTCGGCATTAGCAAATACCATTGCACCAAAATAGACGATGACAGCGGAAGCTATGAAATCCATAAAGGTACTCAGCCATCTCGTATCCTCTCGTAACATTAACACTTCCATCAAATGACCAACTACAGCAAGAATAATACCTAAAATAATAGGTTGATACCAATACGCAAAGTTTACATTTGGAAAAATCAATGAAGCAATAATAACAGTTATAGGACAAACAAGCAGTTTTACAAATAATCCTACCATTAAAATCCCACCTTTATAGTTAGTAGGATTAGTATGTACAGCTAAAAAAAACTTATACAAATTAAAAGGAGGTAGGCAATTACATGGCCTTAACTGTCTACCTCAGGTGTGGAATGGTATTAATTATTTATATATTCGTTTTGTACCTAAGTATCTTTGCTTCCAATATGAACTGTCCATTTCAGCAACGGTAACACCGGTCGATGAACCTGCATGAATAAACTTCCCATTTCCTATATATATTCCAGCATGGGATGGACCAGGCTTATATGTTTCATAAAATACGATATCACCAACAGAAGGAGAATCTACATGAGACCCAAAATTCCAAATATCACTTACTGTTCTAGGAAGTGAAATATTTTCTTGCTGGTAAATATATTGTAAGAACCCACTACAATCAAATCCGCTAGGTGAAGTTCCTCCCCATGAGTAAGGAGTACCTACTAAAGATTGTGCAGCAGCTATTGCATCCGTATAACTTGAGCTTTTTACTTCAACTTTCTGTACTTTTTTCTTTTCTTCCTTTGGAGGAGTACTTTTTATTTCTGCTTCAACTTCTTGTTGTTCTGATTCATATAATGTTGTTAAAGCTTCAGCTGTTACTTCAGTAGTTAATTCAATATCATGTTCTTCTTCTGCAATCTCTAATGCTTTCTTGGTTAACGGACCGTAAATCCCATCAATTTTACCTTCGTAATAACCGAAAAATTGTAAGGATTCCTGAACAATTTTTACATCCTTATTATGCATGCCTGGATATATCGATTCAGACAAGTGTTCCAGTTTTTTGATATGCTCCTTCATTTCTACCTCAATAAGGGCATAAATGGTCTCACGATCGGCTTGACCTGTAATAGATATATTGTGATCATTTTGGAATTTCTTCAAGGCGTGTTCCGTTAGAATTCCAAGTTCTCCATCAATTTCATCCTCGTAGTAAGAAAGTTTATTTAATTTCTGTTGTAATACTTTAACTGATTCACCATGATCTCCATATTGTAATTGATCTTCTTCAAGTAATATTTTGTTTTGAAGGACTGGATAGGCATCTGCATAAACTGCGAACGGCTGGCTAACCACATAACCGTACAGGAAAGTATGTTTGGCAATGCGTTCAACAGTACCATTTAGCATGCTTTTATCCCCTTTCTTTTATTGACTCTTCTAAACTAGATTTATGGCTAAAAATATGTTTTTATGAATTACGTTTATGTTACAATAAATGAAACAATAGATATGAAATTTTTATTGGGGGAAATGATATGATTACCGGTGAACAAGCATACTTAGATTTATGTAAATATATTTTAGACAGCGGAACGAAAAAAGAAGACCGTACAGGTACAGGTACATATTCCATATTTGGTCATCAAATGCGATTTGACTTGCAGCAAGGGTTTCCGTTGTTGACAACAAAAAAAGTTCCATTCCGTTTAGTTGCCAGTGAATTGTTATGGTTTATTAAAGGGAATACTAATATCCGCTATTTACTTGCAAACAATAATAACATTTGGAATGAGTGGGCATTTAAAAAATGGGTAGAAAGCTCAGAATACAGTGGTCCAGATATGACTGATTTTGGGAATCGAAGTTTACAGGATGAAAGCTTTAAGAAAGACTATGATGAACAAATGGAGATCTTTAAACAAAAAGTATTAGAGGATGATTCATTTGCTAAAAAATACGGTGATTTAGGTTCTGTTTATGGAAAACAATGGCGCGATTGGAAGACATCACAAAATGTTACAATTGATCAATTAAAGGATGTTATTAAATCTATTCGAACGAATCCTGATTCACGTAGACATATTGTTTCTGCATGGAATCCAGAGGACATTCCAAATATGGCACTTCCTCCATGCCATACGTTATACCAATTTTATGTAGCGGATGGTAAATTATCTTGTCAATTATACCAACGTAGTGCGGATGTGTTTTTGGGAGTACCTTTTAATATTGCTAGTTATGCATTACTTACGTATTTAATTGCTCATGAATGTGGGTTAGAAGTAGGAGAATTTGTGCATACATTTGGAGATACTCATATATATGCTAACCACATTGAACAAGTAAAAATACAGCTTGAACGAGATATTCGGCCAATGCCTAAATTGAAAATTAATAAAGAAAAAGATTCGATCTTTGATTTTGAATTAAATGATTTTGAAATCATTGGTTATAATCCACATCCGACAATCAAAGCACCAATCGCTGTATAAGCAGTTGGAGAGAGGGGACTTATTATGATATCACTACTTTTAGCTATGGATCGAAATCGTGTCATTGGTGCAAATAATGATCTACCGTGGCACCTCCCAAATGACCTGAAATTTTTTAAGGAAGTAACAACAGGAAACACCATTATAATGGGAAGAAAAACATTTGAATCAATAGGGAGGGCACTACCAAATAGAAGAAATGTTGTCCTATCTCAAAAGCATACGTCCTTTCCAGAAGGTGTTGAAGTTATTCGTGATGTAAATACAATTATTGAATGGAACAAAGATAACCCGGAGGAGGAATATTTCGTTATCGGTGGAGGAGCATTATTTGAGCAAGTACTCCCATATGCTGATCGGATGTATATTACGAAAATTGATGAATCATTCGACGGAGACGTACTCTTCCCCAATTTTTCAGAGGATGAGTGGACTCTTACGTCCGAAGTTAAAGGTGACAAAAACGATAAAAATCCATACGACTATTATTTCTTACAATATGATCGCAAATAAGAAATTGATGGGGGATGGGGATGAACATATGTAGTGTTGTATTATCGGGCGGAAAATCTTCAAGGATGGGGATGAACAAATCGTTATTAATGTTGAAGGATAGAATGGTTATAGAGCTAATTATTGAAGAACTTTGGACAATTAGTGATCAGGTTGTTGTAATTACGAATAATAAGCCTGATTATGAATTTCTTCAAGTTCCATTAATTCATGATCGCTACCGTGATAAAGGTCCGTTAGCTGGAATGGAAGCTGCATTACATCATGTCGATGCAGATAGATTTATCGTTTCTGCTTGTGATACACCATTTATAGATGCTCGTGTTTATCAATTTTTATTAGATCAAATGGAGAAGCATGATGCAGTTGTGCCAGTGTTTAATAATCGTCTTCATCCGCTCTCAGGTATTTATAAACGAACTATTTTGCCTCATGTAGAGAAGTTGCTTGAAAATGATCGTTTGAGCATTCGAAAGCTTTTCGATCATATTGATGTAAAAATGATTGATGAGTTTGGTAACCTTTCTTATGATACATTAAACAAACATTTCTTCAATATGAATAATCCATCTGATTATGAAACAGCGAAGTCATTATAAGTGTTGTGAATTATTGGATGTACATGTTAGAATGAAAAGTAGAGTTTAGTTAATATATGAACATTATATGTATTTTTGGTTATTACATAGATGATTCGTTGAAATTACATTATAATGTAGTTAATTATACAAAGAAGGTGTAAAAAATGTTTTCTAGTATTGGATTTCCGGGATTAATATTGATTTTAATTATCGCCTTGGTAATTTTCGGACCAAAAAAATTACCAGAGATCGGTAAAGCAGCCGGACAAACGTTGCGCGAATTTAAAAAATCTACAAAGGATTTAACAGGCGACGTAACTGATGAAATAAAAGAAGCAAAAGATATTGTGCATGGTAAAGAAAGCAAATAGATCTTTGGGAGTGATATAAATGTTTAGTAGTATTGGTGTCCCAGGGTTAATTTTAATTCTTGTTGTTGCATTAGTCATTTTCGGTCCCTCTAAATTGCCAGAAATTGGAAAGGCATTTGGATCCTCTTTGAAGGAATTCAAAAATGCAACAAAAGATATTGTGTCTGATGATGATTCATCAACTAAAAAGTAATGGCAAACAGGTGTAAGGGTGATACCTTGCATCTTCTTTTGTGTTTATCGCTTAGATGCTTATGCTTTTAGTTGAGTAGGAGTGTGGAAAAATGGCAAGTAATGATATACATAATAACGAAACAGAAATGAACTTAACTGACCATTTAACCGAGTTAAGAAATCGGGTAATTGTAACAATTATATTTTTTGTCTTGTTTTTTATTGTTGGCTTTGTTTATGTCGAAGAAATTTATCATTTCTTTACTGCTCATTTAGATTTTAAATTAAGTATTCTTAGTCCTGGTGAGACCATTTGGCTTTACTTTACGATTGCTGGTTTAGTTGCTATTGTTGGCACGCTTCCGCTTTTAGCTTATCAAGTATGGGCATTTATTAAACCAGGGCTAACCCCTAAGGAACGTAAAGCATCATTACCATATATCCCGGCAATATTTCTTCTGTTTATTACTGGATTAGTATTTGGTTATATTATGTTTATTCACTTAATCCTTCCTTTCTTATTAAGTTTAAGTGAAGGTATGTTTAACGAAATGTTTACAACGGAAAAATACTTTAAATTCGTTCTTCGAGTAACAATACCATTTGCAATTCTATTTGAAATACCAATTATTTCTATGTTTTTAACAAGTTTAGGAATACTAACGCCAGACTTTATGCGTAAAACAAGAAAGTATGCTTACTTTGTATTAATTATTATTGGAACAATGCTAACACCACCGGATCTTATTTTACCGATTTTAATTGCTATTCCATTAATTATTCTATATGAAATCAGCATTTACTTTTCTAATGTAGTCTACCGTAAAAAACAACAAAAACATGAAGAGTTCATGCGACAAGATTCTGTTTAAGATGGAGGGGGACAAGTAATTGAGGTCATTTTATCATTTTGCCATGGCATTTCGAGGTACAAAAAAGCCAGATGATCAAAGTCGACTAGCTGATTGGATGTTTCACGAACATAATTTTCCAAAGCATTCTACTTCTTATGATGAAGTTAGTAGTTACTTGGAATTATACAGTCCTTTTCCAAATGCGATTTCTATTTTTGACCAACTATGGGAAATCTATCAAATGAATGAAGTTGAATAATATATAGGCTGTTCCCAGTGAGGGGGGACAGCCTTTTGTTTAGTTAACCGATATAATATTATTAAAATTAAATATAGAATCAGCTATACAAATTTGTTGTCTCTCTTTATTTATACGAACCAAACCAGTATATCGATTGATTACACCATTTTCATATACAGATAATTCAATATGATTTCCCTGAGTAGCTGCTTCTATCAAACGTTGATTGATGATTTCAAACTCTTGTTCGTCTAGAATTGGTTTCTGTATTTTTTTATCCTCTTGATCCAAGTTCTTCAAAATTTGTACATGTTCTGGGAGCATTAAGGAAGTCCACTTGATTGAACCACGATCATTTACCATGCACCTAACACCTCCATTTTTAGTATACACAAACATATGTTCGTTATCAATGGAAAATAGTGTGATTGATCAAACGTTTGTTTAAAAATATGAAGATGAACTCTAACATGGAATTTTATTTTTCGAACAATTTCGACTTTATTCCTTGTATTAGTTAAATAAAATGTTGTTTCTTGCGGTTACCCGGGAAATATATGTTCATTTATTAACTGTATTTTTCCTTGGTATTAGCTTGAGTGATTTCTTATAATTTGCTGGTTACAAGCAATGATTTTTAGATTTCAACCAACGTATTTCAAAGTATTAGTTATTACTGTGTAGTTTAAATCAGTATCAACAAACTATGTTAAATGAAGCCTTCATGTAAAACATTGGTGATGTTTTACAAAATATTATGTTCGCCTACACCGATTACTGAATTATACCGTATAATAATCTAGAATGTAAATTAGGAGAGAGGGATAATTATGGTATTTCCACCACAACGTCCTGGTAATTTTTTTCAAAGTGGTATGCAACCAAATAATTTTATGTTTCCTCAACAGGCTATGAATCAAATGCCACAAAAAGGATTACAGGGAATTATTCAGCGTTTCTTACAACCTGGAGCGACTGCTGCTCAAGGGGTTGGAGGAGGAGGCGTTGGAGGTTTATCTAATACATTAAACAATGTACAGCAAATATTAAGAATGGTTGAACAAACCGCACCATTAGTTCAGCAATATGGTCCAATGGTAAAAAATCTGCCTGCTATGTTTAAAATGATGAAAGCATTAAAAGATATAGAAAGCACGGATGATTCTAGTACAGCAAGTACAGAAGAAAGCGCATCAAACGAAAGCTCAAGCTTCTCTGATTTTTTTGAGAGCTTGGAAGAATCGATAAGTAAAAGCCAATCTAGTAGTAGCTCTAGCAGTAGTTCAAGTAGTTCTAGAAGCTCAAGAAGTAGAACTCGTTCAAATAGTTCAAGCTCACAACGTGTTAAAAAAAGAAGTGGAAATGGTCAGTCAACACCAAAGCTGTTTATTTAAAAATGCACTCCACTTGATTTTTACTACAAAAACGGGAAAAATAGAGTTAGAACTTTTCTAAGTGGAGGTAGCGTTATGACTACAACTGAAGTTGCAACTTTTGCAGGTGGATGTTTTTGGTGTATGGTCGAACCTTTTGATCAACGCCCTGGAATCATTAAAGTCGTTTCTGGATACACAGGTGGAACGTTAGAAAACCCAACTTATGAACAAGTATGTTCCAATACAACAGGGCATGTAGAGGCAGTACAAATTACTTTTAACCCTGACATTATGCCATATGAACAGTTGGTTGAAACATTCTGGCAACAGATTGATCCAACTGATCCAGGTGGACAATTTAATGATAGGGGGGAGTCCTATCAAACAGCTATTTTTTATCATAGTAAGGAACAAAAACAGGTTGCTGAACAATCAAAACAGGCATTAGCATCAAGTGGAAAATTTAACAAGCCCATTGTAACGAAGATCCTTCCAGCAAAACCGTTTTATGAAGCAGAGGAAAACCATCAAGATTATTATAAAAAGCAATCTTTCCATTATCGTTTATATAAAAAAGGTTCTGGTAGAGAGGACTTTATTAAAAAGACATGGCAAATGGATAAAAATAAAAGTGATTTAAAGGAACGACTTACACCAATTCAATACCATGTAACGCAAGAAAATGGAACAGAACAACCATTCCAAAATAATTACTGGGACAACGAAGAGGATGGAATATATGTAGATATCGTCTCTGGAAAAGCGTTGTTTTCTTCACGAGATAAGTACGATGCAGGTTGTGGTTGGCCAAGCTTTACAAAGCCAATAGACCAATACGAAATAGAGGAAAAAACGGATACTTCGCATGGTATGATTCGTACGGAAATACGTAGCAAAACAGCAGATTCTCATTTAGGTCATGTTTTTGAAGACGGTCCAGTTGATCAAGGTGGATTACGATATTGTATGAATTCTGCTGCTATGCGTTTTATTCCGAAAGAAGAAATGGAAGAAGAAGGCTACGGCAAATACTTATATTTATTTAAAGATTAGTAAAGTTTACTATAATATAATTATGTAAACTAATAGGAGGATATGAAGTTGAATCATTATAAATGGGAAAGCAAGGAAGCAATTAAGCATATTGAATGCGTCCATGCAAATGCGAAGAAATTTATCGTAAACAACAAATTAACCCCTGGAAAAACATATGAAGTAAAAAATGAAACAGATGAGTTTTATTTCATTGTAGACAATAGTAACCGCATCGGTGGGTTTCGAAAAGAATATTTTAAAGAAGTAAACTAACAGGCAAAATGCCTGTTAGTCAGCTTGTAGAGAAAGTAGGTGTTTTTTCTCTACAGCCTTTTTTAATTCTGTCATAACTATTTCATTAAGTAAGAAATTTTTAATGAAAATAAACTCCCACACACCTAGCCTAGCTTTGCTAGGTGTGTGGCAATCTTCTTCATGTTCTGGCACGCTGCTGTGAGTAGTACTTGCTCACTCGCATTGTGCAATCCCCTTAACCTGCAGTAGCGAAGCCCATGCAGTTCTTTCGAATCTGCGAAGCTCCGCTCAACTTTTTCTTTTCTATATTTATAAAGCATTTTTCCAGATTGTGATAACCTATTCAACCTAACTTTTTCCTTGAATTCTTCCCAAAGATGCCGAGTTATTACTTTTTGATGGTTCTTCGATCTTGTACATTGGTCTAATAATGGGCAACTTGCACACAATTTGGGGTCTGATTTATATTCCCTGT